>NZ_JAIKLE010000061.1 GCF_022267315.1 Maribellus maritimus | reverse complement strand
GATGAAATACGAAACGGTTTTACCGACTGGCTGAATGAACAAAGTCCGGAGTTCAAACAAAACCTGACGAGTTTGTACAATTCAACCTACAACTGTTATGTGCGCCCAAAGTACGATGGTTCACACCAGATATTTCCCAGACTTGATTTGAAAGCACTGGGAATACCGAACCTGTATTCCAGCCAGAAAGACGCTATCTGGATGTTGAAACAAAACGGAGGTGGTATCTGCGACCATGAAGTTGGTTCCGGTAAAACATTGATTATGTGCTGTGGCGCTTATGAAATGAAACGTTTGCAACTGGCAAATAAGCCTATGATAGTTGGATTAAAAGCCAACATCCATGAAATCTCCCAGACATTCAGAACAGCTTATCCACATGCCAAAATCCTTTATCCTGGGAAACAGGATTTTAGCCCGGCAAAACGGGTAAAGATTTTCAATGAAATCAAAAACAATTCCTGGGATGCCATCATTCTGACCCACGAACAGTTTGGAATGATACCCCAATCACCCGAAGTACAAAAGCAGATTTTACAGGCAGAACTGGACAGCGTGGAAGAAAACCTGGATATTGTCAGGAAGCAGGGAGGCGAAGTTTCACGAGGGATGCTGAAAGGATTGATTAAGCGGCAGCAAAATCTTGAAGTAAAATTGAAATCCATCACCCATGATATTGAAGACAGGAAAGACGATGTTGTGGATTTTAAAATGATGGGAATAGACCATCTTTTTGTGGATGAAAGCCACCGGTTTAAAAACCTGATGTTCAATACCCGTCACGACAGAGTTGCAGGAATGGGAAATCCTCAGGGCAGTCAGCGTGCACTGAATATGCTGTTTGCTATTCGTACCATTCAGGAACGGACAGGCAAAGATTTGGGAGCGACTTTTTTGTCTGGTACAACCATATCCAATTCTCTCACAGAGCTATTTCTTTTGTTTAAATACCTCCGGCCAAAAGAATTGGAACGTCAGCAGATAAAAACCTTTGATGCCTGGGCTGCCGTTTATGCAAAAAAGACCACTGACTATGAATTTTCAGTAACCAATGAAATCGTACAGAAAGAACGCTTCCGGTATTTTATTAAAGTGCCGGAACTGGCAGCCTTTTACAACGAAATTACCGATTACCGGACAGCAAAAGATATTGGCATTGACCGGCCAGAAAAGGCAGAGGTTCTGCATAATATTCCACCGACACCGCAACAGGAAGCTTTTATACAAAAACTGGTAGCATTTGCCAAAAACGGTGATGCAACAATTCTGGGAAGGGCACCACTCTCCGAACAAGAGGAAAAAGCAAAAATGCTGATTGCAACTGATTATGCCCGAAAAATGAGCCTGGACATGCGGATGATAAGCCCGCGTTATGACGACCACCTGGATAACAAAGCTTCGCATTGCGCTGCCCGGATTGCTTCCTATTACAAACAGTACAACGATTACAAAGGAACCCAGTTTGTCTTTTCTGATTTGGGAACTTACAAACCCGGAGAGTGGACACCCTACAGTGAAATAAAACGAAAGCTTGTTGAAGACCACCGTGTCCCGCCCCATGAAATACGGTTTATCCAGGAAGCTAAAACCGAAAAGGCTAGGAAGAACATTATTGAGGCGATGAACGAAGGCCGTATCCGTGTACTGTTCGGTTCGACTGAAATGTTGGGAACGGGAGTAAATGCGCAAAAACGTGCAGTTGCCATTCATCATCTGGATTCTCCCTGGCGACCATCGGATTTGGAGCAAAGAGAAGGCAGGGCTATTCGGAAAGGTAATGAGATTGCCAAGTTCTTTGCTGATAATAAAGTAGATGTAATTATTTATGCTGTTGAGAAGAGCCTGGATTCCTATAAATTCAACCTTTTGCAAAATAAGCAGTTATTCATTAGTCAGCTAAAAACAAACAGCCTTGGAAAAAGAACCATTGACGAAGGCAGTCTGGATGAAAAATCAGGCATGAACTTCTCCGAATATGTCGCTATTCTCTCCGGGAATACTGATTTATTGGAAAAAGCTAAACTGGAGAAACAAATCACTGCACTGGAAAGCGAACGGCAGGCTTTTAACCGGAGTAAATCATCAGCCCGATTCCGGTTGGAGGATATTCAACAGAGTATTGACACAAATCAAGAAACGGTTTCCCGGATGCAAATGGACTTGGACTTACTCAACAACAGAGTTCAGACTGATAACACTGGAAATATCTTAAATCCGGTTCATCTGGATGGAGTAAAAGGATTCGAACCAAAAGCTATTGGAACAAAATTGAATGAAATTAACGAAAGAGTCCGAACCAATGAGGAATACAGAAAAATCGGGGGCCTGTATGGATTCAATATTCTTGTTAAAACAGAAGCGAGTATGAAGGATGGTTTTGATTTTAAAGAGAACCGCTTTTTTGTGGAAGGAGAGAGTGGAATAAAATATACATACAACAATGGTCATATTGCCAAAGACCTGAAACTGGCGTCAACCAGTTTCTTGAAGGCGCTGGAACGTATTCCATTTTTAATGGATAATCACGAAAGACTTATAGAAAAAACTTCCAAAGACATACCAGTTTTTGAAGAAGTTGTAAATAGCCGATGGAAGAAAGAAGATGAACTCAGAAAACTGAAAACTGATTTGGCTGCCCTGGACAGGAAAATTCAAATGACAATTGGAGAGAATTCCGCACAGACACAAAACCATCCAGTTACCTCCCAGAATTTTCAATCCGAAACAGAAAAGAAAGTTGTTGAAGTGGCTGAAGCGAAAAATAACTACAAAATATAGCTGCTATATGCTATGTTCTTCATTAAAAAGATAATTTGCATTGCAGGCCGCTGGTAGTAAACCTGAGATTTTGTGCACCAAGCCCTGATAGTGGGATTTTTACATAGGGCTCTATGTGAATGTGCAACTTTGGGGTGATTTTTTGTTCCATACCAACCATAAGGTTGAGCCTGCCGGCAAAATTGAAAGTCTGCAATGGCGGTACTGACTTCCAGGTTTCTGTTTCTTTGGTTACCACCTCGTATTCCACTGTTTCCTGCCCGTTTACTTCTTTCACTACTTCAATCAGTTCCTGAGTTGTTGTTTTATTTTTATAATCCTCATCCAGATAAGCCAGCGATGAAATTCCTCCCGAAACATAGTAACTGGTCGACTGTTGTTTGGAAAATTTCCAGGTGAGGTTCAAAGGAATATCGAGACATAACAGATTAGCTGTAGTTTGATTATCAATGCCCATGAATTCATAGTTTGGTTCCTGCCTGAGCAGATTCTGTTGTTCTGCCTGGATACCCGTGGAAACAAAAAGCGCACGTGACAGCCTAAAATCCGCACTGATTCCCCCCGAAAAAGCCAACGCCGAATTGCCTGACATTGAATTAAATCCCGGTGAAAAATAAATTCCAAACCGCACTTTATGTCCTGTCCGTTGTTTTTTCGGATTGGTCTGCACAATATCCGTATCATTAGTTAAAACGGCAGTGTGTTTTTCAGAATCGAGCCTGTTTTTTTCGTCTGCCAAAAACAAAGTATCAGAAAAATCAGGTTCTTCATAAATCTCACTTTGTACACTATCCAGCAAAATAGTAGTTTCATCAAAAGCTATCTCCGGAAATTTTCCCACATGGTCGACTCTCGTCTCTGAAGCGCTCTCTGTTTTGGTTTCCCCTGATTTGTCAGATTGAGTGGGTTCAATATTCCGAGTTGTTTGACCGGAAAGAGACGGAGTCTGAACTGAAGTAATTCCTTTTTCAGTTGATTCGTTGAGATGTTCAGATTCTTCAGGTGTTTTGTAATTTGTTTCAACCAGATCTTGCTCCATTTCAGGAACAAAAAACTGAAAGATTAACCAAATACCCAATAAACCCGCTGCCGCTCCTGATATGAACCTCATAAAAACTATTCGCTGCTTTTTTTTCCGGGAGCGGACAAAATTTTCCCATGAACCGGGAATATATTTTTCTTCCCTTTCTTCCATAACACCCCGAATCCATTCGGCTATTTTCTTATCTGTTTCCCAATCGTTCATGATGTATGTTAAAATAGAGTTGAAACAGGTCTCGTAGTTTTTTTTTCGCACGGGTCAAATATACTCTCGATGAGCTGGCTGGTATATGTAGCTTTTGGCTAATTTCTTCATGGCTAAACCCTTCTATTTCGTACAGGATAAATATTATTTTCTGTATATCAGGTAGCTGGTTCATCAGATTCATCAAATCATCTGCAGTGAGGTCGCTAATAATATTCGTTTGATGGTCAGCGATGTGAAGCGAATCTTTTTCATCAAAAAATACATTTTTGCGTTCCCGGCGAAACTTATCTATAGCGGTGTTGACTACAATTTTACGGAACCAGGCTTTAAAGGGCTTCGAGGAATCAAAGCTCGAAATGTCAGAAAACACCTTCAGAAAGCTGTCGTTCACAATTTCAATGGCATTTTCGCGCTGTTTAGTGTAAATCAGCGCAATGCTCAGGGCATACCCAAAAAATTGTTTGTACAACATTTCCTGCGATTTTTTATCCTTTCGGCAGCAATTCCGGATGATTTCCTTCAGTTCTTCATTCCTGTCGTTCTTCACACCAAGTTGTATTTCTTCACAGAAAGATGCCATAACCCTAATTAAGGTTGGTTATGGCATTATTTTATTTTTTGACTAGTTATCGTTGGATACCGGAACATCTGCATTCTGGGTATCCGGCTTTTTCGACGCATTGGAAACAATTATAATTGCATCTTGTAGCTGTGCATCATTACCTTCAAAAATTAATTCTTCCAAATCGACCGACAGGACTTCGGTCTCCATTTCATCTGAACCGGGACAGCCGGAGGCGTTTCTTTTTATAAATATCCGGGTTTGAACAGGATATGACTCCATAATCATCCCGTCCCAGATAACTTCAAATTTATTGATTTCACATCCGGCTGGGAAGGAAACCGTAATATTCATGATATCACCTGTCCGTTCAACATTTTCAATTTCGAAAGGGGAAGAATAGTTTTCTGAACGGTCTTTCTCAGCTTCGTTATATAAACTCCCGCTTTTCAGGAAAGTGTAATTTTCCTTTTCAATTGTAAGTTTGGATTCATCCGGCCCATTGGTTTCGTCTTTCGAGCAGGAAGCGCCTGTGAGCATTATTCCTGCAACAACTGCGAACAAACAAATTCGTTTCATCATTTTCATTTTTTTAGAATTTTAAATTTCTAACCAGTACGCCCAGGAAACAGAAAATGCTACAGGAAGGGTGATTTTTTTTCGGTGGAGGCACCCAGGGAACAGATTCCCCACTGTATTTATAACTCAAAACAACTTTTTTAGATAGATTGCCGTTATTGCAGACAAAACAATATGCTTAACAGAAAGTAAAATGGGAAAACAGATTCTACCAATATTCCTGACAGTCTTATTGATTACAACACAAACATATTCACAAACTATTGAATCATTACGACAAAACATAGAGCAAATCATAAATTCGAAAAATGCAATCGTAGGTGTTGCGATCAACGGAGTCAATGATAAAGATATGTTAAGCATTAACGGAACAAAACATTTTCCAATGCAAAGCGTATTCAAATTTCCGATTGCTCTAACAATGTTAGCCGAAATAGACAAAGGTCATTTTTCTTTTGACCAAAAAATCGACATCAAAAAGAATGAGCTTTTGCCCGGACTTTGGAGTCCTATAAGAGAAAAATATCCTGAAGGTACAACTCTTACAGTTGCTGAAATTCTTAAGTATACAATTACGCTAAGCGATAATGTTGGTTGTGATATTCTGCTAAAACAACTCGGAAAACCTCAAACTGTAGAAACATATTTCTCAAAAAACAACTTTAAAGACATTGCGATCAAAATCAACGAAGAAACAATGCAGAATAACTGGGATTTACAATTTCAGAATTGGACAACACCAAAGGAAGCCAACAGAATCCTGCAAGTATTTTATGAAAACAAAGAAAATTTGCTTTCACAAAGGAGTTATGATTTTGTGTGGAAGATGATGAAAGCAACTCAAACCGGAAAAAACAGACTAAAAGGACAACTACCGGAAGAAACTATTGTTGCTCACAAAACAGGTTGGTCGGGACAAAATGAAAGCACGGGAATAACTGCAGCTGTGAATGACATCGGAATTATTTTTCTGCCTGACGGAAAATATTTTTTCATCAGTGTTTTTGTGACACAGTCAATGGAAGATTTAGAAACGAATGAAGAAATTATTTCTGACATAGCGAAAGCTGCCTGGGATTATTTCTCAAAAAAACAATAAAAACAATATCAGGGCCTATATTTCTAACATTGCCGGGTAAGATGAAATTTAATGTCTTCTTTTGCAGCTTGAATTCTTAAAATGTCGTTTCAATATTTTTAAGATAGAGTTCTTATTTCAGATTTGGGGTAATTCAATGAACAAAACTTCATGAATAAACATTTTTTCATTATGTGACTTTTTGAATGACTTGTTGACATTCTTAAAAGAACAACAAGCGATTAGAATTACATAACGATTCAACAATGAGACATAAGCACAACAAAGGTGATGCATTAATTTTATCAGCAGGACAAGGACGAACCTATAACTGCGGAACAATGACTGCTATTTTCAAAGCTGACGAAAATGAAACGGATGAAAAATACAGCATCTCCGAATGGTGGCTCGAACCTAATTCTGATGGTCCGGGACAACACCAACACGAAGATAATGATGAGGTATTTTATATTCTTGAAGGCACCGCTTCTATACTCGTTGGTAATAAATGGATAGACGCCAATAAAGGTACATTTATCAGAATACCGGCAAAGACAATTCACGATTTTGCCAACAGAACCGACCAGAGAACAGGCATATTGAATTTTTTCACTCCGGGCGGGTTTGAAAGGAATATGCTGGAGATTGTAAAATGGTTTGACGAAAATAAATGACAAAAAACTGTCGGCAACAACTCACCTTAAAGCAAGCGAATTACTAAAGATGTTTTTAGGTTGTAATTTAAAGCATGATAAATTTTTAGCTGTTCAAAACCTAAAAGTGAAATGAATATGGAGACAGATAAACTTCCAATTGGATATTATTTGAAAAAGACAGATAATTTGTTGACGGAAAACATCAATAAAATTCATTCAAACTTTGGAATAACCCGCACCGATTGGCAAATCATGCATACCATATATGCAAAACCGGGAAAAAGAGAAACTGAATTAATAGCCTTGATGAAAGAGTTCTCATCTGAAGATTCATTAAGAAACAGAATTCAAAAATTGAAATCGGAGGATTTAATTGAGAATCAAAACAGTTTATATCTTTCAGAAAAAGGAAAAAATCTTTACCATAAATGTCTGACAAGGCAAACGGAATTCAGGAAACAAGCGATGAAAGGAATCTCGGAAAAGGAGTATCTGGAATTAATAAATACATTAGAAAAAATTATCGTCAATATCAATAACCAATAGGCTATAACTGTGTAAAGGTGTTAAGGGATAACAGTAGATCGCACTGGTAATAATCCAATATTCAAGTTGTTTGACCCCTCATGTCCTTTGAACGTATTCACTATCTCAAAATATTTTTGGTAAGAACACTAACCCTGAAACGATTCATCCTTTTATGGGGAAGCTTCACTGTTCAATAAGTCAGCTTCACTGTCTTAATTTCCTTCAAACGATTGGTTTTGTGCTTCATTTGTTACGGAAACAATACAAAGAAAATGAAAACGAAACTTATTGTTACACTGATATTCCTGTGTTGTACAGGAATATTGAAAGCTCAAAACAGGCTGGCCGGGGTGGGTGGACTAATAAAAATCGGAACCGACATTAGTTTTTTCTCTTCTGGTTTAGGGGTACAACATATCCCTGTAACTGGTTTTCATATAGGGCTCGCTCCTTCGTTCCAGCTTTCTCCCTCGGTTTATTTTAAACCCGAAGTTGCTTTTTCAATGAAAGGAGGCCGCATGAATTACGATTCCGGTTTCGGTTATTTCGATGGCGACGTACGCTATCGCATCAATTACTTTGAATTTCCGATGATGCTCGGAATAAAACCCAAACCGCGTTTTTCTATCGAAATTGGGCCTTATGTGGCTATTGAAGCTGGTGGTAATTTTGATTTCGAAGGCGACTTTGCTTATGGGTACGGCCGTTTCTATCGTGAGGATATCCATGATTTTGATTACGGAATTGCTGCTGGTGTAAAAATCGGACCTCTGGAAATTCGCTACTATCACGGCTTGCAGGAAATTGCAGGCAGCGACATTTCACGGGCATTCCTTGGGAATACCACAAATCATTCTGTTCAGATTTGCTTTCAGCGAAGCAGGTTCAAAAAGTTTTAAAACAGAACTAAAAATTTATTCATGAAAACAATTAAAATGAAAAAGTACGTAAAATTAAGTCTGCTGACTTTCATTGTTGGGTTATTGGGAAGTAGTGTCACGATGCACGCCCATGCCCAAAGGGTTGTTGTTACACCACGAACAGTGGTAGTAACCAAACATTCACCCCGCGTAGTTAAAAGGACTTATTATCATGCGCCACGTTACGGCTATGTGGTAACCAAAGCTCCAGGCCGCACAACAGTTGTCAGGTATGGCGGAACTGTATATCACTACCACCGTGGAATTTACTATGTCCAGAGGCCTGGTGGCTTTGTGGTTGTACATCCGTCAATTGGACTTCGCATCCGTGTTTTGCCAACGGGTTATTCTCGAATTGTAGTCGCAGGTACTCCCTATTTCTACTTTTATGGAGTATTTTATCGCTCTGTGGCAAATACAGAAGAATATATAGTTGTAAAACCACCGGTTGGAATTATTGTAGATGCCATTCCCGAAGGTTACAAAATTGAACATATTAACAACAGCAAATATCTGGTGCTAAATGATGTCTGTTACGAAGAAATAAAAACGGACTTGTACAAAGATGGCATTGGTTATAAGGTTGTCGAATTAAACTAAAATAATTCTGAAAATCGACTATGAAAAAAATACTATTCTTAACTTTCTTTAGTTTGGGAATTTCTTTCTTATATGCCCAAAATGAAAAAAGCGGTTTTACTGTTTCAGGGATTTTAAAAGATTGGGAAAGCGGAGAAACGTTACCATTTGCAACTGTTCAGGTTCAAAACAGTAATAATGGAACTATTACAAATGCAGACGGTTATTTTACCCTGTTCGACGTGTCTTCAGATACATTGCAACTTGTAGCCCGTTGTATAGGATATAATCCGCAGATATTCCAACTCAATTCAAACCTTGACATACAGCAGGTTACTATTTATATGATTCCTTCGACTACGGAAATAGAAGCCGTTATTGTTAAAGGTGATGTAAGTCCCATGATGGACGTTGCGGAAAATATGAATCAGGTTAGTTTATCTCCGGCTCAGATTTCATCGCTTCCAGGTATTGGTGAGCGGGATATTTTCAGGGCTCTTCAATTACTTCCTGGTATAAGCGGAACAAATGAAGCCTCTTCAGGCTTGTTTGTAAGAGGGGGAACCCCGGATCAAAACCTGGTACTTCTGGATGGTTTCACAGTTTATCATGTGGATCATTTTTATGGTTTCTTCAGTGCATTCAACGCTGACGCAATCAAAGATGTCCAGCTATATAAAGGCGGTTTCGAATCCAAATATGGTGGACGGCTTTCAAGTGTGATGGAACTTACCGGAAAAACGGGAAATAGCAAAGAAATTAGCGGTGGTTTTGGTATTAGTGCGATTAGCGCAAATGCATTTCTGGAAGTACCAATCAATGAGAAATTAAATTTTGTAATCGCAGGGAGACGATCTTATACCGACATGATCCAAAGCGGATTTTATAATGATGTTTTTGATCTTTATAATCACTCATCATCTTCCGGTCAACAGGAAGAAACAGATGAACGACCTTTTTTAAAACGAAACAGAACGGAACCTTCATTCTATTTTTATGATTTAAATGCAAAACTTAGTTATAAACCTTCAGATAAAGATCTTGTTTCTCTTTCTTTTTACAACGGGAAAGACAATCTGGATAACTCCCGGAAAGACGAAAACCGTTTTACAGGAAAAGACGGTAATCAAACAACGCTAGTTACGGATATAACTGATGAACTGAAGTGGGGAAATTTAGGCACAAGTTTACGCTGGGCAAGACAATGGACACCAAAATACTATTTTAATCTCGTCATTTCCGGTTCAGAATATTTTAGTTACAGGAACCGGGTAAGCGATATTTCGGTCAGTCGTCCTGATACTGTAAGAAACTCTGTCCTTGGATCGAATGAAGATAACCATTTAACCGATTTGACATTCCGATTTAACAATAAATACCAGTTAAACAATGCCCATACTTTTGAATTTGGGACTCAGGTTACCTACAATCTAATCGATTACAATTACCTGATTAATGATACATTGGATTTAATAAGAATGAATAAAGATGGTATTACAGCAGCCGTCTTTTTACAGGATAGGTGGAAAATTGCTTCGAAAATTACTTTAACCGGAGGCCTTAGATATAGCTTTTATGATATTACAAACAAATCGTACTATGAACCGCGTCTTTCCGGGGAATATAAATTTTCAGAGAAACTAAAGGTTAACCTGGCCTGGGGGCACTATTACCAGTTTGTTAATCGGATTGTTCGGGAAGATGTCACGCAAGGTAGCCGGGACTTTTGGTTACTCGCTGATGATGAAAGTAATCCGGTAAGTTTTTCTCAACATTACGTTGCAGGACTAAGCTATGAAACTGCAAAAATGCTGTTCAATATAGATTTATTCCAAAAAGATATGGAAGGCTTATCTGAATTTTCACTTCGTTTTAACAATCCTTCCAGTTCAGCACAAAACGAACAGTTCTTTTTTGAAGGCACCGGTGTGTCCCGGGGTATGGAATTGTTAATACAGAAAAAATTCGGGAAGTTAACGGGTTGGGTTGGATACACACTTAGTGAGGTAGTCCATACCTTTCCCCTTATCAGTGATACGCCATTTTACGCACTGCACGACTCAAGACATGAAGTAAATTTTGTATCGACCTATAAAGTGGGTAAATGGGAGTTCGGAGGAACCTGGGTTTACGGAACCGGAAAACCCTATACAGCACCTGACGGGAAGTACCAAATTACCACCTTAGATGGGCACATGTACGAATTTATTCATGTGGGTACTAAAAACGGTGCCCGCCTCCCCGATTACCACCGTCTCGACCTTTCGGCCAAATACAACCTGCGGCTGGGCAATGCCGAAGGAAGTGTTGGGTTGTCGCTGTTCAACGTATATAACCGTGAAAATATCTGGTATAAGGAATACCAGTTTCAGGAGGAAGAGATGGTGGAAACTGATGTGGCGCTTATCGGGTTTACACCAAATATTTTTGTCAATTTTAAATTTTAAGCTGTGAAAAAATTGAAATACATATTAATTGCAGGGATAGTACTGCTTGGGGTTTCATGTGAGAATATTCCCGATTATGATGCCGGAGAATCGCTTCCGGTAGTAGAAGGCTATTTGTTTGACAACCAGCCTGTAAAGGACATTATTTTAAAAGAATTTATTCCATTTGAAAGTGACGGAGATGAAGTATTTATTCCTGATGCCGAGGTATTTCTGCAAACCGGAGAGCAGCAATTCATCTTACTTCCTGTGGAGGGGAAAGCAGGTTACTATTCCTATCCGGGAGACGATTTACAGATAATCACTGGAGAAACTTACAAACTCGTATTTAATTACAATGGGGAGCAGGTATGGGGAGAAACCACCGTGCCATCAGCACCTAAAAATTCATCACTTTCCGATGATGAAATTGCTATTACTCAATGGAAAAATTTGGACGATACGCCAGATTTTTTGAACGACATTTCTCAAATCCTTACACTGGAATGGGAAAACAGTAGTTCAGATTATTATTACATCACAGTCCAAAACCTTGAAGAAAATCCGGAGCCGCTGGAACTGAGCGACAATTTGGATTTCGACTTTGAATATGTTTCGCGGCCTGTTCAGGATAACTATTTTATCCTCCGCCCGTTAGTGCACTTTATCAATTACGGGATGCACCAAATCACTCTTTATCATGTTAATAAAGAATATGCATTAATGTACGAATCGTTAAATCAGGACTCCCGGAACCTGAACGAACCGTATTCCAATATTACCAATGGAGTAGGAATCTTTTCAGCATTTGCAAGTAAAACCATATTTTTTGATGTAAAGAAAAGATGAAGAAACGTATTTTTATAGTTATTGGAATTATTGTTACTGCTTGTCGTGTTTTTGGACAAAATGACGGTATAACAGAATCAAAAACAAAGAATGAAAGAAATCAGTTTTACGGGTTTGGCTGGTCCGCGTCTCATTCGGATGGCGGAAATACAGATTATTCGCCTATTCAGGGAGCAAAAAAATTAAACCTGGCATGGCAGCGTAAATTTGAAGGGGCAATCAATCTTGGCCCAACAAGTGATTTAAAGGGACAGGTTTATGTTACAACCAACGGGAAAGGTTGTCACTTATATGCAATTGACTTTAAAACAGGTGAAACAGTTTGGTGTACAGAGAAGGTAAACCGCTTTGCGGTTGCATCTTCAGCCTTACTTGACAGTAACGGACGAATTTTTATTGCTGACAATGAGGCTATGTATGCGTTTGATGATACCGGAAACCTACTATGGCAGACCCCCATCATTGGATTTCCTTTTTCTGCTCAATTTACGCAAACCGGTCGTTTAATTTTTATTACCCACATTGGCCGTATTTATGTTCTTGACCGGGAAACAGGTGAACAAATTTTACAACCTGTTGATCTGACTTCCTCGTTGACCGATAGTATTAAAACTGATGTAAGGGCATGTATGAGAGGAACAAAAGACTGTCCATGTGCCAACACATTAGCCTTTGATCATAAATCCGGGCGATTTTTTTTCACATTCTGGGAACCGGAATCTGATAAAGCAGGTTTGCGTGCCATGCAATATATTGAATCACCAGTTCCAGAACTAAAATCGTTATGGATAAACAAATCTCTCCCCGGTGGCAGTGCCTCCAGTCCTGATCTTTCTTTTGATGGCAGACGATTATATGTTAATGATAATGCTGGGGCGTTATATGCTGTTGATGCGTTGACTGGAGAAAATATCTGGCGTTTTGAAATTGGCTATGAACCAGGCGGAAGCCAGTCTACATCACCGGATGGGATAATTATACCTGCCGGAGGTAACAATGCACCGATACTATGTGTCGCCGATAAAGGAAATCATGCAGAGATAATTTGGAAAATCGACAGTTTGCAAAATCGCGGAGTTGCTCCCCAATGTGCAGGTAATTTAGCTTATGTAACTGTAAAAACAAGGGACTTCCAAAATGATTTAGTAGTAATTGACACAACTAACGGGAAAATAATTGACCGGGAACATTTACCCGGAACAACCATTTTTACAGTAGGTACTACAATCGGATGCAGCGGTTATGTTTATGTACCGAGTTTTAATGGCCATCTATTTGCTTTTAGTCCTGAATCTACAGACTTTTAAATTCTTAACCTCAGGATTGACAGCTTTAACCGTGAAAAAGGTCTCTTAAAAAAAATTCTTCAACAAAATTTTTGTTTTAAGAGTAACTTTCAACCAACATTTGGAAACAATTAAAAATCAGAAAAATGAAAAAGAAAATTGCTTTTACAACTTTATTATTACTTGTTACACTATCAATGAATCTCTTTGCTCAATCCAAATTGACTGAACAGCAAAAAGAAGAAGCTAAAGCAAGGTATGAAGCTTATAAGGAAAAATTGAATTTAACTGCTGAGCAAGAGCCCAAAGTGCAGGAAATTAATACAAAATATTTTGAAGCACTGGCTGAACTAAAGAATTCAAATAAGTCCAGATTGGACAAATTAAAAACGTTCAGAAATCTAAAAACCGATAAAAATAAGAAAATGAAACAAGTATTGACAAAAGAACAGTACAAGATATATATTGATTTTCAGGAAGAAATAAAAGAGGATTTCCTAAAGAACAGACGTAATTAGTATTGGTAAAATGAAAAGATTTATTAATTATCCTCTTTTGTCATGTATTTTACTGCTTTTTCTTAATTGCTCAGAAGAGCAGTCTGGTTACTCAACTCCTGAACAAGGACTAAGGTTTTATGATCATATTAGTATTGAAAGGAAGGCACGGACATACTTATTAAATCTTCCTCCCAACTATTATGAATCCCGGAATTTTCCGTTAGTAATAGCATTACATGGAACGGGCGGCGACGCATATCAATTTGAAAATGACTACGGTTTTACGAAGACTGCTAATGACAATCAGTTCGTTGTTGTTTATCCTGAAGGTGTAAGAAGTGATGGGATTTTAGGAGTCCGTACATGGAATGCCGGGACCTGTTGTGACTATGCAATGGAGAATAATATTGATGATGTAGAATTTATCAAAGAATTAATTGACCGTTTAGAATCAAAATATAAAATTGATTCTAAACGAATTTATGTAACCGGGATGTCAAATGGTGGTATGTTGACATATCGCTTAGCTTGTGAACTTTCTGATAAATTTGCCGCAATTGCAGTGGTTAGCGGGACAATGCTTACTAACCAATCATGCAATCCTTCACGACCGGTTCCTGTATTGCATATACATTCTACATTGGATACAAAAGTGCCCCCACTGGGAGGTATTGGAATTTGGGGTTACTATTTTCCACCTGTGGATTCAGTTTTGAATGTTTGGTCTTTGGCCGATGCTTGCGAAATGAACCCACAAATTGTTGAAGATAATTCAGGATATTCATTAACAGAATGGTCAAATTGTGAGAATGACTTTGTTATTCAGTATTATCTTACCAAAGATGGTGGCCATGCATGGCCGGGAAGTTCAAAAGTAAGGTCAATGGCTGATGAGCCTTCTAAGGCAATTAATGCCAACGAAATTATTTGTAATTTTTTCCAACAGTATGAGTTACCCTGAATATTTAACTAACATGTAAACAGGTGTAATTTGCTTATTTTTGTTTAGTTATACGATGAGAAAAACGACTTTATTATTGTGCAATGAAATATAAGAATAAAATAAGTATTCCGTCAAAAAAGAAATTAATCTTATATAGTTCTATTGCGATTACGATACTGTTTACGTTGCCCCGAACTCTTGTATTGTTAAAACTGGGCCAGGCAAACATTGATATTCAGAACAGGCTAGTGGATTATGGATTTCGAACAATTTACAGTTTTTTAATCGCTCTAATCTTTTTTACGTTAAATCTGGAATTTCGAAAAATTAAAATCCTTTCTTTAACTATAAATCTTGGAATATTTTATCAAAGAATTCTGTTAAATGCTGTTCTGTTTGTATTAATTGATGTCCCGCTGGTTAGACTTCATATGATGCTCTTTGATCCCCTTTCCTTTGAAAGGTTGTTTCAATTTGTATTTAATTTGAACTTGATTCTGGAATTTATTTTTGTGATTCTGATTTCACATATTTACTTTTTATTGTATAAAAATTACCTTGTCAAAATAGAAAATGAGTCTCTTTTAAAAGCCAATGCCGAAGCCCGGTATGAAGCACTTAAAAATCAGATCAACCCTCACTTTCTGTTTAATTCCTTCAATACCATTAATTCGTTAATCCTAAGTGATCAAACCAAAGCCACAACATACGTAAACAATATGTCCGATGTTTTTCGGTATGTTCTTGAAAGTAATAAAAAAGAAAGGGCGTCTGTAAAAGAAGAAATAACATTTATTGAGTCTTATATTCAGATGTTGGAAGACAGATATGGAGATAAGATAAAATTTAAAATCAATATAGATGAGAAATATTTAGCTTACCTAATGCCTTCGATGGGACTGCAGGTCGTAGTTGAAAATGCGGTAAAACATAACGTAATTTCACATAACAGAAAGTTGGAAATAGTTATTGACGTTCAACAAAATAATTTAGCCATAACCAATAATCTCCAGGAAAAAAAGGAAAAGCAACCATCTACAGGAACAGGGCTTTACAATTTAAACCAGCGTTGCAACTATCTGTCAGGAAGAAACCTTGAAATAAAACGTTCAAACAATAATTTTACAGTAATTATTCCACTAATTTCCAATGAAGATATTAATAATTGAAGATGAAGAAAGAGCTGCTGTTCAGCTAATCAATATGATTCGTGAACTGGTTGATGATGCCAAATTTTTCGGTACTATTGAGAATATTGAAGATGCAGTTACATTTTTGTCTGAAGAACATAGTATTGATTTGATCTTTTTAGATATTCATCTTTCAGACGGCTCATCATTTGAAATTTTCAGGGAAGTAAAAGTTGATGTCCCGGTAATTTTTACCACTGCTTATGACCAATATGCTATCCAAGCCTTCGAATTGAACAGTGTTGATTATCTTCTTAAACCTATACGGTTGGAAAAACTCAATACTGCTTTGCAAAAATATAACCGGCTTCATAATAACTCAAATTTTGACAGATCTGTATTTCAAAGGATAACTTCAATGCTTGAAAAAGAAAAACATATAAGCAGTAATTTTTTGATTCCGGTAAAAGATAAATTAGTCCCTGTAGCCACAAATGATTTTGCTTGGTTTGAAATTTCGGATAGCGTTGTAACCGGAATGAAGTTTGACCAGAAAAGTTTAATAATGGAGCAAAAAAGTCTTGAAGAACTTACTGATGTTTTGGATTCTGCCACATTCTACAGGGCAAACAGGCAATATTTAATTAACCGAAAAGCTATAAAAGAAATAGAATTCTACTTCAATGGTCGTTTGTTGGTTAAACTTTTTCCCTTCCCCAAAGAAAAGGTATTAATAAGTAAAGCAAGAGCAAGTGATTTTAAAGGTTGGTTAAAATTGAAATATTAGGTTATGCTAAAACTCAATTCTCATACAAAATAGAAAGGCATACTAAATTAATTAATACAAAAAACACATACAACGTTACAATTAAAATGGTTAATAAAGTTTAGATGAAATATAATGATAGATAAAATGCCTTTTTGAGTTTTAAGAAGTGCTGTTATTCTGCCTTTTATATGATTTTAATTTAATGATACTATAAATTTTCATGAATGTTTTTTTCCCGGATACAATTTTAGAGAAACTTGAGGAAGAACTGGAATCCTTAAAAAATCGATCGCTCGACAAAAAGACGATGGCCGAAAAATCAGTTGGATTGTGCCAACTTGCATTCCTTGAATTGAGAAAATATGTGCTTCAGAATGATTTTAACAATGTTGAAGAAGAGATAAACTTTTTCAAAACAATTAAGCCACAAATTTTTAGCAAATTGATTTTTTATAATGAATTATTGAGGATGGAAGATTATAAGCTTTTGACTCACAGGAAACTCATGTTGAAAATGCTAAATAATGAAATTCGGAAAATTCATGAATTTATAAATAATAATAAGGAGTTTTACCATTATTATACAACAAACCAAACCTGCATGGATGAAAAATATTTTGTCAGAAATGATAATTACATTTTCATCGGGTCCAAAAATATACAATATTTGGCTGATCCTCAATTTGCAACAATAAGAGACGAAACTGTAGCATACTTTATGGCTTACGAACAATACGGAAAGTATCTGGAGAATGAAATTAGCCTACTAAAAGATGAACGAAACATTTGGGCAACACTTAAACCCAATGGAATAAATTTTAAAATGACCTGGACTGCGTCAAAAGTTGCATTGGTAGAGTTGATATATGCTTTACACTGTTTAAGCTGTATTAATAACGGGCGGGTTCATATAAATGAACTTATTGAATATTTCGAATTTATGTTTGATATTAAGCTGTTTAAGGCATATAGGGCATTTGTTGATATAAAAGATAGAAAAAGAGAAAAGGCAAAGTTCTTGACCGAATTAAAAACAGCCTTAATAAACAGGCTGGATGATTTAGATGCGTTGAATTAATTATTAAAATTGAGATGGTAATCACATTTTTATTTTTAAACTATCTTTGTGGGAGGAACGGAAATGATTCCTCCTAGAGGCTAAAATATTAAGATATAAGCGTAAGCTTTTATTCTTGTACCAAAAATCGCCAGTTTTTAATACCACAGGAATACTAAGTGAGCGCCCGCGTATTTGCGTGGGGCACTCTGATTTGTGGTATGGGCGTCTGGCGATGCCTTGGTACAGTTAGCGTTGTTCCACGCATTCTTTTTGGTTAAAATCAATAAGATGAAAAATACTTGTTATATTTATTTTACAGAGAGAAAGATCAAATACGCCGATTTAGTTATCCCTTTCACCAAATGCCCGTTCAAAAAAGTAGAACCTGATTGCCCATTCGTTGAATACTGGAAATTAGCCTCCGTCGAGAAACAAATCCAAATAATTGAAGATTTACCGGAAAAAGAACTCGATTTACTGAGAGAACATCACAGGCTTTGCCAGGAAAGAAAAATGAGGAATGCCCGAAGTTGGTGGAGATTAAGAGGCATTATCGGGATTTTTAATAAGGATATGGTTTTTGAAGGCCATTGATTCTCTGAAAATCAATTTAATCTAAATAATTCCCCGAGGCTTTGCCACGGGGATAGTCAACTTCAAGAATTTTCTTTATTCAGAAAATGAACTGAACCCTTTTTGAATGAATTTGTGTACATCGGATTCTATATAATAAGTTTTCTTCCCGATTCTTTTATACGGGAGCTTTCCTGAGCTGCGAAAACGTTGAAGGGTTCTTTTGCTGACTTTCAGGAGAAGACATAAATCCTGGTTATCCAGTAAAACTTCATCGTTGATGACATTGTCATTATTCCCCAACTTATCAATTTTTCTTTGGATAAGCTCAACCTGGCTAAGAAGACGTTGCATCCATGAATCGAAATATTTCTGGTCAATATACATGTCTTGCTATTTGTCCTGACAATTGAAAATGCTTCCAGCCACATGCTGATTCCGTAATCTGTCAAGTGTTCTTTGGTCTGTAGGAATTATTCTTTCCTGAAGTGATTTTTCAATGTCGGTGAGTTTATAAAGACATCTGCCTCGTAACATGGTATAACTAATCATGTTGTCGTCTCTTAACCTTTGGAGGGTTCTAATACTAATATTTAATAAATCGGCCACTTCATTGCTGTTAAGCCAGACTTCTGTTTTCGGAGTAGCATCCAATTTGTTTTTAGTAACATAGTCTGCAATGTTTTCTATTTTCTGAACAAGGTCTTGATAAGCCTTACTTTCAAATGTAATTACTTCCATAATTCAAGTATTTGAAACAAAGATTACACCTTTCAAAAACTTTGTTTCCCAACCTTTTCCCAACTTGGTAAAAATATTTTTTGATTATTATCTTGTTGGTATACAACACATGTTAAAATAACAAAAATGTATTTCCGTATCAATATTATTTCATACCTTCGCAACCTTGACAATCAGGTTTTTATTGAAATCGTCTAAAGCAATGCTTTGTTTCGCTCTCTGTCGGCGAACCTTCCCATCGTCAATTCGACATCAAAATCAACTTTCTTGTTTAGATTAACAAGTCGCGAAGTGTGCTTCACAATGTTCGTGACACACTTGTATTATATATGATAAAATCATTTTTCTTGGGAGATAAAGAAATTCGGCTCCCTGTTATTCAGGGGGGAATGGGTGTAGGTATCTCTCTATCGGGACTGGCTTCAGCAGTTGCGGACGAAGGAGGAATTGGCGTAATATCAAGCGCCGGCTTGGGATTGCTATACAAACAATCGCCCGCTGATTATTTAAAAGATAGTATTTGGGGTTTAAAAGAAGAAATACGAAAAGCACGTGAATTAACTAAGGGAACAATCGGTGTAAATATAATGGTAGCCTTATCGAATTTTGCCGATATGGTTCGAACCTCAATCGCAGAAAAAGCAGATGTAATATTCTCAGGAGCAGGTTTGCCGTTAGACTTGCCATCCTATTTAACTGAAGAAAGTAGAACACTACTGGTTCCGATTGTTTCGTCAGCCCGGGCTGCCAAAATTATCTGCCAAAAATGGTTGTCCAATTATAATTATCTCCCGGATGCTCTTGTGGTAGAAGGGCCAAAAGCGGGTGGACATCTTGGATTTAAAAGGGAGCAGATTGAAGACGAGAACTATTCACTCGAAAAGTTGGTTCCCGAGGTAGTATCAGTTGCATCGGCGTACAATTACAAAAAAGTAATTCCGGTTATAGCAGCAGGAGGAATCACAACAGGCAAAGATGTATTGAAAATTATGAAACTTGGTGCTGCCGCAGTGCAAATTGGCAGTTTATTTGTTCCCACGCAGGAATGCGATGCGTCACAATTATTCAAGCAATCTTATGTAAGCTCATCACAAAAAGATACAATGATCATTCAAAGTCCGGTAGGGATGCCCGGTCGCGCCCTGAATGGTAATTTTATCCGAAGTGTAAACGAAGGAAAAGAACGCCCAAAGAAATGCCCGTTTCAGTGCATAAAAACATGCGACTATACAAAAAGTCCTTATTGCATTATTATGGCACTTTATAATGCAGCAAAAGGAAATATGAATAAAGGCTATGCATTTGCAGGAGCCAACGCTTACCTGGCAGAAAAAATCAGTAGTGTTAAGGAAGTGGTACAACAACTTAAAAAAGAGTTTGCTGATGCGCAAAAAAGATTATCAACTAACGAAATATAGCTTTATTGCTATACGTGATATCTTGGCGGACTCATGATCCAGGATGCCCCGCATATTTCACTCGAATTAGTAATTAATAATAAATGCTGTAATGAAGACAGCAAATTAAAGTATGACATTTAAAGAATTAAATATTTCAGAGCCAATACTAAAAGCTCTGACAAACAAAAAATACGAAAATCCTACTCCTATCCAGGAGAAGGCCATTCCCACTGCCCTAAAGGGTGGAGACTTGCTCGGAATTGCCCAAACAGGTACGGGAAAAACAGCAGCTTTTGCAATTCCGATTATACAACAGTTAGAAGAAGCTCCGTTTAGCGGGCGAAGAAGAGAGATAAAAGCATTAATACTTACTCCAACCAGGGAATTAGCCATACAAATTGGCGAAAGCTTTTGGGATTATTCGCAATATACAAATCTTCGGCAAGCGGTTATTTTTGGTGGCGTAAACCAAAAACAACAGGTAGATAAACTAAGACGCGGAGTAGATATTTTGGTAGCTACCCCCGGACGGCTACTCGACCTGATCAACCAAAAGCACATTTCGCTCGATCACATCCGGCATTTTGTGTTGGATGAAGCCGACCGCATGCTTGACATGGGCTTTATTCACGATATAAAACGTTTGTTGCCAATGTTGCCAAAACAGAAACAAACACAGTTCTTCTCGGCTACAATGCCGTCGGCAATCAGTAAACTTTCGAAATCGATTTTGCAGAATCCGGTTACAGTAAGAATTGTTCCGGTATCTTCTGCTACCGACATGATTGAGCAACATTTGTATTATGTGGAAAGACAGAAAAAGAACCAACTTTTGATTTCGCTATTAAAGCAGGATTTGAACAAGTCGGTTTTAATTTTTTCGCGTACCAAACGCGGTGCTGACAAAATTGCAAGAGTACTGAACAACAGCAGTATTGAATGCGAAGCCATACATGGAAACAAATCGCAGGTTGCACGGCAAAGAGCATTATCGAATTTTAAATCAGGACGAACAAGTGTGATTGTTGCGACCGATATCGCTGCCAGGGGGATTGACATTGCCAATCTGGAACTCGTAATAAATTACGATTTGCCTGATGTGCCCGAAACATATGTACATAGAATCGGACGTACCGGACGTGCAGGACAACGCGGAACGGCACTTTCATTTTATTCTCAGGACGAACATATAATGGTTCGGAATATACAACGGCTAACCGGGAAAAAATTAAACCCGGTATTGGTTTAAATAAAAAGACATAACACTATAAAAATATGAATGGGTAGATCATTAATTTTTTAACAAAAAAGAACTAGATAAAAAGAGCACAAAAAAGAAAGAAAAGACAAGACACGGATCTTTGAGCGAGATTATCTCTTGTATAGATGAAAACGGTATTACTACCTGAGAATTACCAAGGCCGGAAAACAAACCGGAAATCCACATGGAATATTACAGTTTCTATATAAAAAACAAAATAAAGAAGATGGTAATGTTGAAAGGTCGTGTAGAGAATTTTAATAAAAACAAAAGTTACGGCTTTATTAAAGACACCATCAGTGGCGAAAAATACTTTTTTTATGTTACCGATGCTTTTCCCGATATAAACGAAGGAATCATCGTTTCTTTTGAACTGGATAGTGGAGACTGGGGAACGATTGCTATAACAATCAGGCCGGTTCAATAATAGATTATTATTCACATTTAAATAAAATAAAATGAATATTTATGTTTCAAATCTAAGCTACAACACAACAAGTGAAAGCTTAAAAGAATTATTTGCGGAATCTGGAGAAGTAACATCCGCAAACGTTATTATGGACAAATTCACAGGAGATTCTCGTGGTTTCGGGTTTGTCGAAATGCCTAATGAAACTGAGGGACAAAAGGCCATTGAAGAATTGAACGAAACCGAGTTTGAAGGCAAAACGATTAATGTAAATGTTGCCCGTCCCAGAACCGATAGAAACAGTGGCGGTCAAAACAATCGAGGTGGCGGAGGATTTAATAGAAGACGTTATTAATATTTTAAAAGAATAACATGAATAAAGGAACAATTAAGTTTTTTAATGAAACAAAAGGATTTGGTTTTATCAAAGATGCAAATTCTGAAAAAGAGTATTTTGTCCATTCATCAGGACTGATAGATTTTGTGAAGGAAACCGATGAAGTAAGCTTTGAGTTACAACAGGGACAAAGAGGATTAAATGCTGTAAATGTTAAACGAGTTTAATTCGCAATACACATAGATTCAAATCCCGTGTTATGCGGGATTTTTTGTTTTTTTCAACTGTTTTGAGGTTGAATTGATGACAGATTTTAGTCCCTTTTGAGTGGGAATACATGCTTACACGTCAACCCGTTTTATGTCAGATATCGATTTAAAAATAAATGAATTCAAAAGCTATTACGATTCCAATCTTGAATTTTACAATTCGGCGTTGGCATTATTCACAAAGCTAATCGAACCAATTAAAAACGTTGAATATGTTTCCGGTCGGATAAAAGATTACGATGAATGCCTTAGCAAATTTGAGCGGAAGTATTTACCAGGAATCGAAACTTCGAACA
>NZ_JAIKLE010000060.1 GCF_022267315.1 Maribellus maritimus | reverse complement strand
TAGAAATGCAACCCGAAACCATAATGTCAATAACCGGAAACAAACACTACCTAAAAAATTTCAATGCGGCATTTTGTATTTAAAATGGTATTATTATAACAGTTAGATGATTTTAAGGTATGATTTTTATTATAATCAAATTTGATGTATGAAACTCCATTATCTGCCCTATTAATTGGTTCACCGTTTTTTCCTAAATAGCTTATTTGGGTTTTTTGTGCAAACTCGTTATATTCATAAACGATTGAAGAATACCCCCCATTTTTGTGAATTGCTGCCTGTCTATTTGTATCCTGTAATTCAATTTTCAATAGGTTATATCCGCTTTCGTCCCATGTGTAAATTGCATAACAATAACCAGATTTCTCATTGACTCCAGCGTTTCCTAAACTATCAATAAATTGAGTGTATGTATAATTTCCTTTATTATCATAAAACCGTTTGCTTCCCCAAAAACCATGCGCATTAATTATTCGGGAACCATCAATATCCTCATACCTGATACTGGATTCGTATCCAAATTTATTGGAAGTATTTATACCTTTTGCCACATTAGGCCCATTCCCCCTATGAAGTTGATTTTTAGCATTCAATACTTTCCATCCTAACCATTTCCCTTCTTTGTCAAACAGTAATTTATCTTGTGCCACTCCTGAACTGTTTTCTATCAAAGTACTATTTTCATCAACATTTTGCATCAATGCAACGATACCATTTTGCTCATAGTATAACCGGATTATAAAAAAATCAAATTGGGGTCTTAATGATTGTAATTTGCCTTTTAGGTCATATCTTGATTCTATAACAGAACCGTCATTTTGATGATTCCATTCATAATTAGAAATTCCCCAACTGTTTTCTACAGTATTCCCTTTATCATCCTCATAATGTAGTGCAACTCGTCTACCATTCTTATCAAGTAAATATATACTTTTATATGCTCCTCTTTGTGCGATTTGATTCCCAAATCTGTCCTGATACGTAATGATTTCTTTATTGTCTGTATATTGTATTTTTTGCATAGGTGCTGTGAAAAAATAATTTGCTGTATGATTTGGCTCTCTTAATTTCTCACCTAACCAAAAGGAAACACTTACTAAGCGAAACGATTTATCATATGTAAATCGATAATGATTTCGAGTCATTGCTTCCTTCTTTGACAACCTAACCACTCCTTGAAAATTAGGGTAAGGAGACTCTCGAAGAGGTATAGCTGAATAATATTCTGTAAAGCATTCTGACACTTCATTTTCAATATCTTTTTTGTTAACTGAATGACAGGAGTATAAAAACAAGGATGTAGCTATGGCTAAATAAAAAAACTTCATTTCGATTGTTTTTTAAATCTTAATATTGCAAAAGTCGAAATGAAAATTGAGAAAGTATTATAAAAGTAGGTCTTAAAAAGGTTCAATTCAAGAATTGGTACTTGTTTTAGATTTCAAAAACTGATTTGGAGTAGAATTCGTTACCTTTTTGAAGGCTCTAAAAAACGCCGATTTAGATTTAAAGCCAGCCATTAATCCAATAGTTTCAAGGGTTAAGTGAGAGTTTTCAACATTGAGCATTTGTTTTTTTGCTTCTTCAACCCGATAGTTATTAATAAAATCTACAAAACCTAAATTTAAACGATGATTTATAGCCTGAGATAAATATTTTGGATTTGTATCCAATTGTTTTGATAGTTCAGTTATTGTTAGCTTGTTTTTTTTATACAACTCATTGTTTTCGACATAATCTTTAGCTCTATTAATTATTAAATCATAAGAGCTTCCTTCTAAAGAACTTCCAATATATTTTGTTGGTGGCAAAAACACACTTCCAGTATTTACCAATAACGCTATTACGGAAAGTGAGACTATAAGAATAGACAAAAAAGTAATATCAATCGGCCATTCTATCATTGAAAATTTAGTTGTTCTATAAAACCATTTATAAATTAAGTTTGAGAACTGACTGAATAAAAAGTAAACTACAATAATAGCAGAAAGAATATGCATAAGCCTTTTGCTTCGACTTGTCATATTTTTCCTTTTAAACTTTAAAAAATCATATCCGATAATACCCAGAAATAATAAGGGAATTATGGTTGATTTTAGTAAAGATTTTAAATTAAGCCAATAGTTAAAAGGACCTGGTCTGGTATCACTATAAAACGCATTTAACATGCCCAATTTTTCATTTGAAGGAATTAATAAACCGGTAGTGAGCACATATAAACTATAGATGATAGATGCTAATAAAATAAATTTGTGGCTAGTCTTAAGTTTAAATTCGGGCTTTATAACATACCAAACAAAAAAGAGGAAGATGGGATAAATTAATAGATTATAAAATCTTCCCGGATGATAAAATATATACAAATCATACATTAAACGACTATGGATTAATGTTTTGTAAAACAACTCACACCCTAAAATTAAAATTGAAATGTACAAAAAAAGGTATCCATCATTTTTGAACTTCTTTTGAAACAAAAAGAATAAACCTAGAAACAGAGCTATAAAAAAAACTCCTAAACCAAAAAATGTGAAAATATCCATTTCGTATTCCATAAACAAAAATAAAGAATTAAACATTTACCAACAACAGCTATAATCCAATACTATGATGGTAAAGAGAAAGAAAAATCCCTACTTTTATAAACTATAATTTCTGCTCCGAATATTCTAAATGAATATTGTCTGCAACGGAATCATAGACAAATGGTTGTGCACAGTAAACGAATAAGTAGCATATTATAAAGTAAAGAGAAAGATATGTATTTAATCAGTTCTTGCTTGGTTGGGGTTAATTGTAGATATAATGGGACTAGTACTTCTGATGCTTCTTTGATAAAGTTAATAGAAGGAGGCAAAGCTATATCTGTCTGTCCTGAAGTCTTAGCGGGACTTCCAATACCTAGAGAATCTTGTGAGATTATTACTGAATTCCAAAGTGTTAAAGTTAAGTCTAAATCAGGTTCTGATTTTACCAAAGAATTTAAAACAGGAGCTACGAAAGTTTTAGATATATGCAAACAACGTAAGATCACAACTGCAATTTTACAATCAAGAAGTCCTTCGTGTGGTTTTGGTAAAATATATAGTGGAAAATTTGATGGTAAATTAGTAGAGGGGAATGGACTTACTGCTGACCTATTGTTTAAGAATAATATTAAGATATATAATGAATCAAATTGGGAATAAAAAGAGGAGTAAAAAACATAACATCTGAAAAATATGAATATGACTGGGAAAAACAAAAAAATAGATGGTAAGGCAGGCGAAGTGGTAAATATCAAGGTTTGTGGCCCGCTTAAACGCGTAGCGGTTTGATAGGAAAAAAACCGCAATCTGCCACTACTCATACAATTTACCGTCAGACTGTCTATTTGAAATAATATATATTTTAAATCCTTATTTTTGTTAAATGATTGAGCAAATACGTCAGATATTGAAAGAAGGAGAAGGAACAACTGTTGAGTTTAAGAACTCGTGAAGTGAGCTCAACAAAAATGCATTTGAAAGTATTTGTGCTTTTCTGAATAAAAAGGGTGGCCATTTGCTTTTGGGAGTAATCGACGACGGGATATTTGAAGGTGTTGAGGAAACACAGATTCAGCAATTGATTGACCGATTAGTAAGTTCAATATATAAACAATCCACAGAAACTTTCCCCTAGATTTATCTTATTCCTGAAGTTATTGAACTGGATGTTAAAAAAATTATTTATCTGAATATTCCCGAAAGTTCACTCTGCAGCCGGTTAAATATAGTGGTTGTATTTATTGATTAACTGGTTCTTTAACATCCTCAAGTAAATCTTTAGAATATTCAATAACAATCCATCTTAATTTGTTTACGATTTTGGTAATAGCTCAGGTCTTTCTTTAAATAGGTGCTGCAAATATCCTGAAGCTCTGTCATTACTTCACGCTGCATCGCAATTGAGCCACAAATCATTACACAACCACCTTTGCTGAAAATACCGGCAATTTTATTTGCATCTCTTTTTATCAAGTGTTGCACATAAATTTTTTCAGATTGCATTCGGGAGTATGCAGGTGTAAAAAGGTGAAGCCTTTTTTTGAAAAGAGCCTCATCTATATGAGCTTTGTAAGGAGCAAGAGATTCTGGCGTTCTGCCTCCCCAATATAGGTGCAATTTTCGTCTGGCAACGTTTGAAGCAATCATTCCCAAAAAAGGGCCGATACCCGTTCCGGTAGCAATGAGCACGACATCTTTTGTATTTTTTGGAAGATAAAAGTGTCGGTTTTTGGCTACTCCTGCGGATAGTATTTTACCTTTCTCAAGTTGTCCCAACATATTTGAACAAATCCCGTTAGGCTGTTTTTTTACGCTTATGGCCAAGGTGTTGTTCCCTAAGTTTCCGATAGAATAAAGTCGTTCCCGTTCATCTTGCTCCGGTATAACCGACAATAGATCACCCGAAACAACCCTTGTTCCATTCATATTTTTTAACGTAAGTAGAAAGGTATCTTCTTTTTCAAAATCAATTCGGTCTAACACTTCAAAATTAGAAACGTGGTTTTTAGGAAGCGTTATTTTAGGTTTTTCAAGTTGAAGTTTCAGGCCTATAGCCCGGGCCCAAGGATTTGCCCAATTCGAGAAAGCTTCAAAAGACTGGTCGTTCACTGTGTGGACTTTTCCCAGACTATTTGCATTTGGGAGTTTCTTTACTATTTCAAAAGTCTCATAAGCAAATTGGCAATAGTTTGGATATGCGGTAGAACCAAATCCAATAACCGAAAAGGAAAACGGTTGAGGTTGGTAATTCTTTTTCAC
Organism: Maribellus maritimus; assembly: GCF_022267315.1. Lineage (GTDB taxonomy): Bacteria > Bacteroidota > Bacteroidia > Bacteroidales > Prolixibacteraceae > Draconibacterium > Draconibacterium maritimum. The sequence continues at coordinate 18,507 of NZ_JAIKLE010000060.1, read as the reverse complement.
TAATTCCTTAAATCGATCGGCACTGGCAGGAGATTCTCCCTGCCCGTAGGTGGCTGTAAAAATAATGAGTTGTTCCATTTTTTTAAACAGACAATATTCGTTCATTAATCCCAAATAACTTTTTATCCCGACTTTTTGCAGTTGACGATGAAACTCCTGTGCATATTGTAAGGTAGTAGCTCCTTCGGTTCCTACCAGTATAATATGGCTGCATTCATTTTGGGAATATTTATTTTTGATATGAATCTTAGGTCTTTTAAAATAAATGATAAAGCCTGTGAGCATCAAAAAGGGGATGGAAAGGCTTCCCATTCCTAAAATGGCACTCCAAACGATACTTCCTTCTCCCGTATGTAAAACAGTAGCCCAGGAAGAAATAATCGCCACCAAAGCACTTTTTTTTTCAGTGATAATCTCACCATTAAACTGATTCAAGATAACCTCTTTATCTTTAAGCCTGATGGTGTAAAAATCTTCAATAAATTCTGAAAATGGATATTCCAGTTCTTTAAGTTCACCTAAAGTGGTACTGTTGAAAAATTCAAAATCCTTAAGTGGCTTTTTCGGACTGTCAGTTAGCGAATCGTAATCTATTTCGTGAACAACCTGTTCCTCCGGAATTAGATTGAAGCGTAATAGTGATAAGTATATGCCTGTCAATGACAAAACAATAATGGGCAACAATGTAATTCGGGCATAGACAACGTGGTTAAACTGCGAAAAGTTTTCACGAACCACCGAAGCAAATAAGTATTTGAAGCCGCCCTGCCGTTTAGCAATGAGTATAATACCCGATACAGCAATTAAAAATAGTAGCTGGGATACAAGACCAATGAGAAAACGCCCTGTTGTTTTAAGAAACAATGAACGGTGCAAACTGGTGCTGAACTTAAAAATGGGCGCTTTTTCAATCAGGGGTCCCAACTTGTTACCTGTAAAAGGATCTACATAAAACTGCTCGTTCTCTCCGTTAATAATAACCGAGACGCTAACAAACCCGTTGCGGTCGCTTGAGACAGACAGGATTTCATCGTATTTCGCATTCAAATTCGTTAATGTCTCGGTCAAAGTAAGTTTGTCCGCGTGATCGATATTGTATGGACGAACCTTGTTCGATATAGGCTCAACCGCCAAAATCCCCCCTGTAATTGACGCTATCAGCAAAAACAAGGAGGCTACTACTGCAAGAACTAAATGGCTATTGCGCCATATCGAAAGAACCATACTTTTCTAATTTGGTATCATACGGATATATCGGATATACCCCTTTCCGTCAGTTTTATTTCTGATGGTTGCTGAATTCAGCTCTATCTCTGCATCAACAGTGTAATACTCTTGATTTTCGACAGCAGATTCAAACCGGATCTTATATCCGTTGTCAATTTGTGAAGAGTTTACAACCAAAGAAATAATGTTTCTTTCGCCATTTCCAACTGTTGCTCCGGTAACAGCATCAATATCTTCATTTATATTATGACTAAAAGCCCACCAATTTTTAAGATCCGGAAACCATTCGGGATCATCCCCCTGCATATATAAGGTTTTTACATAAGTCCCATTGGCATCCATTAGTGAAACAACTACATAGGCTTTTTCACCTGAATAGTTAGCCATTTGTATCATACATTTGTAGGACACATCAGATGGCGCTTGAGCAAAAGAAAATGAGCTAAGAAGAACCAGGGCAAGCCCCAAAATTGATAATGCGCGATTTATTATTTTATTCATAGGTCTTCAATTAATTTAAAAAGTCTAAACTCACGTTGTCCTGGTTCAAGAGTTCATTTTCCTGAGCTAAATCATAAGCTGTTTCACCAAATTCGGTCGTTGATTTGATGTCGGCACCGTTAGTAATCAAAAATTTAAGCGTTTCTGTATTGTTTGATTTCATAGCGGCATAATGCAAAACCGTATTTCCCTGATTGTCCTTTGCATTGATATCTGCACCAAAATCTTCAACTTTTTTTAGAAGACCTAAATTATTTTTGGCAATGGCCAAATGCCAAATGGTGCTATTGTCTGGCTGCTTTTTCCTGAAATCAAAACCTGCTTCTCGTAATGCTTTTACCTTCTCGTCAAAATCACGGGGATTGCCACGTGTGGCAAAAAGATAATGGGCCAAATTATTTCCTTTTGTGTCTAAAATATCAGTTTGGGCTCCTTCAGATATTAAATAATTTACTACCGAACCACTGTTATTTTGAATGGCAAGCGTTAATGCTGAGTGTCCCTCTATGTTGCTATGATTGATATTTTCAGTCTTTTCAACTAAGTATTTGATCACTTCCAATTTATTGCGTGATACGGCGTTTAACAGAGGTGTATTCCCATCGTTGTCAACTGAATTGGGATTTACTCCTTTGTCTATAAAATATTGGGATAGAGCAAGATTATCTGAAGAACGGGCAATGTTGTGCAATGGCGTAACTCCTTTATTTGAAGTAATATTAGCATCAAGCCCAAGTCCTTCCAGATATTCAAAAACTTCCATACTATTGCTGCTTCCCCTTCCGCCTCTGCTGGCAAAAAGAATGGCATTTTCGTTGGTCCCGGGATTCTTATCCGTAGAAACTCCTCTGGCAACCAAAGCTTTCAGTACTTCAATGTTTCCTCCCTGGGCTGCAATATTGAATATGCCATTGCCATGATCGTCAGTAGCATTTAAACTAAGCCCTTTGCTTATAAAATAATCAATTAAATCCAGATTTTTCACCCTTGGAGCGGCCACTAAAAGTACATTGCGACCATCATGGTCTTTTTCGTTTTTTAAGTCTGTTCCATTTTCGATAAGCAAATCGTAGATTTTAGGGTTATTTTGGCCCGAAGCTGCAGTAAACTGAGCCAAAGAATATCCATGAGAATCCTTTAAATCGGTCTTGGCTCCTTTCTTAATCAAATACTTTACGACCTCTAAATTTCCCCGGGAAGCTGCCCAAAAAATATAGGTCCGTGAATCGTGTGTGCGTTTGTTTACATCGTTTCCTTTATTAATAAGAAAGTCGATTGTGGCCACCGGATTTCCGCCAAAAATTGCAAAGGTGACGGGGTCAAAACCACCACTGTTGGCTTCGTTTATGGAATACCCTTCGGCAATCTTGGCATCAATATCGGCAAGGCTGGGGTGTGAAGCCCAATACTCCCTGTCCATGAATGGATTTTCATTCGTTTCACTATTTCCTCTTTGTGCCATGCTTGTTGCTGAAACCAGGGTGGTAATCATAATAAGAAAGAAGAATTTTATTGTTTGTTTTTTCATTTTGACTCTATTGAATTTCGTGAATAAGATGTTTTTGTAGTGGAAAACTCCATAGGAGAAAATCTCCCACAGAGTTTAGTCCATATAATAATTCCCAAAAGATTAGAATGTACCTATAAAATGACTTCCTTCTACATTAACCAATTCAGCACCTTTGGTTACGTCACTGGTTTCTGTGTCTATTACGTAAATATTTCCGTTTTCCCCTACCGGAGCCTGGGTTACATATATTTCTGTTCCATTAACTGCAAATCCCTGGTACTGGAACAAGTAAAAATTGGGGTCATAAGGAATAGCAGCAATACGTTCTGCTGTTTGAGCTTCCAGGTCAATTAAAGCAAAAAATCCCTGGGCTCCTGCTACTCCTTCTTCAGAACCGGCATAGCGGTAGGCTAAAACGGCTTTTCCGTTCGATGCAGGCCTCCAGGCAAGAATGTAAGTATCTTCTTCACCTAAGGCCTCGTCCAGGCTAAAATCATAGGAATTGTCATATTCGTTGTCCGCATCAATTTTAAGTATGTGCGAACCTTGCGGGTCGCCCTGGTTTGCCTGATAAACACTTCCGTTATAAAGGAAGGCATTGATGCTTCGGTAACCGTTAGTGTTGCCATATCCTACGGTAGAAGTTATTACAGAAGGATTCAATAAAGACGGATAATCCAATACAATGGTTTTTGATCCCAGAATTTCGTAATCCCTTTCGCTCTCGGCAGTTTCAGGGTTTACTTTGCTTAAACGGGCTCCGATATAAAGTTTGTCACCAGCTTCATTCAATACCGGCATATCGATTCGGGAAATATAGTACCCATTGGTTTCTTCTTCTTCACTTAAAGCAATACTGTGTTCCTGAAATTCTTCAATTTGTGAATTAACCAAATCCAGGGTCAAAACTCCCATGGTAGCTTCGGTACGAACATAGTTATCATTATCATCAAATTGGTGCTCTGTAGAAACGTACACAGCGGCTCCCGTTTGGTCTCCATCAAATAGTTTAATCCATCTGGGAGCAGATCCCACATAAGGAGCAATACTAATTTCAGTACCTGTTTGAACGAAGTTTTGTCCTCCCTCTACAGTATATTTGGTATACTTGCCACCAGTATCCCCGGCATAGCTGATATTAAAGATGGTACTACCGTCTTCAGATGATTGTAATCTGGCTGTTCTATTTGAAGGAACAATGAATCCATCGTCAAAAGGTTCAATGGATACTGTGGGGTCTTTAGCTTCTTCGTTATCAATTGCATAAATTAATGTTCCCCCGTTTCCATCTCCGGGGTTTTCTCCCATTCTGGCTGCAGCAACGGTAATCCATCTGGTATCTTCCGGCTCAGGGTCAGGTGGTAAAATTTCGTCATCGTCATCGCTACTGCAAGAGGCAATCAGCCCGCCTATCACAAATACAAAGGCTAAAATTCGAATATCTAAAAATTTGTACTTCATTTTATTTATATTTAAGTAATTAAAAAGAATTTATTATATAGTTTAATTTCAGGTAAATAGCTCTGCCTGCCTTTTGTACCGATAAATTGTCGTATACAGGTTTGTCAAATATGTTTTTGACGTCGGAGCTCACAATAAATTTGTTGTTGGGGAATGTATAACTGATCCCAACATCCTGAGTCAATTGTTCGGGCACTTTAAAAAAGTCATCACCTACAGTATTCGATCCCTGGGGCACCAGGTAAGAAAATTCCTCAGTAAAATACATTGTATAGAAGAGGTTCAGTCTTGTATTTTTTTGTATCAAATCCTTAAAGGAGTATCTCAAGCTTGCATTCATAGTAAAAAATGGCGTGTTGGGAACGTCAATTTCCACGCCTCTGTTTTCTACGGTCAAATCGAAGCGGGAAATATTAAAGTTGAATCCAAAATTATTATTGTAGGAGTAATCCAACTGTGCGTCTACACCTTTAGATGTGCCACTTCCCTGATTTACATAAAGTATCAGTTCATCATCAACATTAAGGGATGTTTCAATGGGTAAGCCAATCCTATCCTTAATATTTCGAGTGAAGAAATTGGTAGAAACACTAAAATTGTGCTTTTGGAGAGTAAAGGTTCCCAGGCGAAACCCCAGGTTATAATTATTACTTTGTTCCGGATTGATACTTGAATTAGCAACTACATTATCCCCATCATTACCAAATATTTCGGTTTCATTAGGAAGTCGTATCGCTTTTTCTGCCGAAGTTAACAGAGTAACGTTTGGAATAAGGGCATAGGACAAAGCAAAACCAAATCCGTTATGTTTTTTATTGCTGCTTACTACTTCATCTATGACCTGCTTGTTTCCATCATCATCTGTTTCAATAGCAGGATCAACACTGGTTGTTTTTTGCTGATAGTGCTTTCCAAACAAACTGGCTTTTAGTCTGTCGTCAAAAGCATTGAACTCATAGCTCAAAGAATATATATTTTTGCGTAAGTCTCTTGTTCCACTGAATGTATTCTCCAGTACCGATCTCAATTCATCACTATCCTCCCTGTCAATTCCGCTGAAAACGTGGTTCAGCAAAATCCTGTGATTATCATTAATGGTGTAAGACAAGCCTGTTCGAATGGACGATACGTTTCTATTAATTTTTGCCAACGTAGGGCCTCCTTCCTGCTGGGATCCCCAGGAATACTGGTATTCGTTACCCCTGAAATCAATGGCCCTCTCCCCATTCCAACTATAGGCCCAGGCTACAGTATCGTTTACAGCACGGTTACGTTTACCATACAAACCGTGCACATTCAATTCCAATCCATTGATAAAAAGATCCTTTTTTTGATAGGTCAGATTTGCTAACAGAGCATCAGACTCCATAAATCTATCCTTATAAGGAGTGATGGTCATAAAGGCTCCGTGTTGTACTTCTTTATAATCATCAGAGCCTGTAGCTCCAACAAAAAATTGATCGGCCCATTTTACGTCGGTAAAACCAATTTGAACCATACCTCCGGTAGATCTATAGGCATCATTAAATCTTCTGGCAGTAATAGGTGTTTGCACACCGCCTATACCGGTAACCACAACACTTCTGCCCGAAACCTTATAGTCGTTATCGGAATAATTATGAAAAAGAGAGGTTTTAACAGTAAAGCCTGATTTATCAAAGCGATAGGTGCCGTTAGCACTTGCCTGAAAAGTATTGAAAGACCCGTAGGAAACAGAAGCATTGAAATTCGTTCTTGCCTTTTTATGGAGCTGAATATTAATGGCTCCTCCCAACGCATCATCTGCCAGGTGACCGGGTACTACACCTTTGTAAACGTCAATTTGCCTGATCATTGACGGGGGAATACTGTTTAAGTTGAATGAAGATCCATATGTTGAAATGGGAATACCATCGATAAAGATGCGTACAGCACTTCCGGATAACCCGTTCAATGAATATTCTACATTGGAGCCCAAGCCTCCGTTTTGACGAATTTTTACACCTACTGTAGTGTTCAATAATTCGTTTGCCTGTATGTTACGCAGGCTTGCTTCTTTTGTTTCTACAGCATTCACTGCAAATCCCTGGGTCTCAAGCTCTGTTTTCCTGGCCTTCCCGGTGACCATTACCTCATCCAGATTTTCAGTATTTTTCTTAAGGACAAAATCAAGTTTCACCCTTTTGTTGGCGGGGCTTGTCTCAATGGTTCCTGAAGCTTTGGCATAACCGATGAACGAAACGGAAATTACATGTTTTCCATAGGGAGCATAAATTTCGAATTCTCCTTGTTCGTCAGTCTGTGTCCCAAGTTTTGTACCATCGATTACTACCGTAGCAAATACCAACGGACTACCATCTTCAGAAATTATTTTACCAAAAATCGAACTGTTTTTGGTGTTTTGGCCGTATACCGATATTACGGTCAAAAAGATTAATAAAAGTAAGGAATATTTGCCCATTCCAACTATTTTAAAATTTGATTTTTCTCAAGCATACTATCGGGTCTTTTTATCTTTTTTGAATAGCAATTCATTTTATAATTTTCTTCTGTGGGCAAAAATAAATTTTCGGGTAATGAGGCACAATCCTCATTAATAAGGATTTTCACTTTCCCGGATAGTTCCTTCGCAAATAATTTTTCTTCATTCTATCTTCACACCAATTAATTTTTAAACACCCGTTGAGTATTTCAAATAATATTGACTTTTATATTATTGGTATTCCTTTTGAACGTGCCCCTGTTAATGTATTGTATTATAGTTTAAGCTGTAATTTTAGGAAGAATGCTGATTTTGAATTGGTCTCATAGTTGGAAAACAAGTCTCGATTCTTTTTCTCTTTTCCTGTAAGAATAGAATTGTGGCAAAAAGTGTTTATGATTCTTTTCATTGGTAATTTGATGGAAATAGAAAGAACACAGTAAATCCAATAAAGTGTAGCGATTAATAAGGATAGTTCTTGGACAAATCAGCTAAAAATTAGCTTTTTTTATTCTTCTCTTTAGTGTCTAATATCCAAAATATAATACATCTAACACCATAAAAACGTCCTGAACGGATGTTTAATTTAATGGTTTTAATTTTTCAAGGTTGCATTTGTTTTCATTATACCACAATAGCTTTTGATTTTTGCGCCTTTATAAAATGGTTCTTACATCGTTATATTCATTTCCATCACTCTGGTCTCTTATACTCAATAGTTTTTTCACTGCTTCATATTGGACTTAAACTTTTGGATGCTCAAAACAAAAGAAGTACTAATCAAAAATGGTTATTGAATAAACACAAGAAGAGTTTGAGAAGATTATTTCGTTTGACACTGTTCTTTAAATATTTGAATACTTGAAAAGTATAATTTTTAGAAGCTTTAATAGTGAGGGTAAATTAACTATTATAATTCGCCAATCGCTTTTTTATATAAAACCTCCTGGATTTTAACATTTGCCTTGGCGGCAATAAAGTCGGCATAAGATTTTTGCCATTGCATCTGGGCATTCAGAAGGTCCGTCGTAGTAACTATCTCCTGCTTGAGCTTATTTTTCTCCAAGCTTAAATTTCCTTCCGACTGAACAAGCGCTTCTTTGGTAAAATTGAGCTTTGAGTATGCTTCTTCAAGTTTGAAGAAAGCTTGTTTTATTTCGAGGGTCAGCAATTCTTTTGTTTTGTCGAGGGTGTATCCTGTCGTTTCCGTTTTCAGGGTTGCCTGTTGTTCTTTCAATTTACGTTCTCCCCAATGGAATACCGGGATGCTTAAAGCTAACCCGGCATTCCATGTGAGTTCACTTTCATTGTTGCTAAGATGGTCAGGGTTCTGCACCCCATAGTTGGCATACGAAACTAATTGTGGAAAATAATCTGAGCGGACTATTTTCTGTTCTGTTTTGTTTATTTCCTCCTGTTGCCCCAATATTTTAATCTCGTGCCTGTTTTCAAAGCTTTGAGGATCGAATGCAAGGCTATTTCCCAAAGTATTAATTTCAATAATTGAATCAGTAATAAAGAGAGGTGTTTCGATTTCATTTCCTATATTTTGGTTGATAGCCATTTTCAAAACTCCAATATTATCGTTAATGGTTATGAGAAACAGTTTTACATTGTTCAGCTCTACCTGTGCTTTCAGTATTTCATTTTTGGTAACTATCCCATTCTTATACAGATTGGTTACATCGGTTACGACTTCCTTTAAAAATGCAACCGATTTATTTGCTACTTTTTTTTGTTCGAGTAAGGATACCAATGTCCAGTATTGCTGTTCGGTTTGCAGCAAGATGCCTATTTTATTTAGCTCTACATTCGATTCAGCAATATTCTTCACGTTTTCGGTAATTTGCCGGGCATAGTTTAACTTCCCGCCGAGATATAGCGGGAGGCTCAATCCAATCGTTGCATTGTAGGAATTATGGTATGTCAGTTCTTTCGTATAGGGCGGAGAATAGATGTTACTGATCTCACCGTCAATGGTTGGTAGCGGATGTCCGGGTATCGCCATCAGTTTAGGATCGGCCATGTAATGATACCCTGCATCAAGATTGAGATTTGGCAATGACGACCGTTTGCTTAATTTCTGGTTTATTTCAGCCGACTGGAGATTTGCCCGGGCTGATTTTATCGCCTGACTGTGTTCTAATGCTCTTTGCTTGCATTCCGCAAGTGAAAGAGTGTCTTCCTGGGCAACTACGTTTACAGCAAACAAGATGCTACAGAAAATTACAATTATATATTTTGCCATGATTCCTTATTCCTTTCTTATTTATGAACTTCTATTTTAAAAAATGCTGCATACAATAATGGCAAAACCACCAGTGTAAGTAATGTGGCGAATAATAATCCGAAGATTATAGTAACAGCCATCGAGCTAAACATTGAGTCGGTAACTAATGGCAACATGCCCAACATGGTTGTTAATGCGGCAAGAAATACCGGTCGTAAACGATTTACCGCAGCATCCTGCAAAGCTTTGTAACGGTCGACCCCTTCTTTACTCATATTTATTCTTATCTGGTCCATCATTACAATCGCATTCTTCAGTACCATACCAATTAGCCCCATGAATCCGATTATAGCCATAAAACCGAAAGCGCTGTTGGTAATAAATAAACCTATGGCTACCCCAATGACGGACAACGGAATAATCAACAAAACCACGATAGTTTGCCGTACATTATTGAACAACATAATGATGATAAGTATGACAAGCAGCATTGCCAGGGGCATAAATTGCCGGGTTGATGCATTGGCTTCATTTGATGTTTTATACTCCCCGGCCCACATAAACGAATACCCGGCGGGAAGAGGAATTGATTCAATAGAATCGCGAACCAAACTGAGCAATGTGGCCCCTGTAACATTCGGGTCGGCAGGGTCGCACTGAACGGTAATGGCACGTTGTTGATTATAGCGCTGGATTAAACCATCTTCCCAGCCGATAGTTATACTGTCAACTACCTCTTTTAAGGGTACCGATGTTCGTCCCTGCATCGACCACACTCCGGTATTTTCTATACTTTCGATGTTATTAAGTGAATGATTATCAACCTTCAGAACAAGAGGCAGTTTCTCATCGTTTTCACGGTACATACCTATGATTAACCCGGAACTGGTGGAACGCTGGATGGCATTTCCAAGGTCGCTGCGGGTAATCCCTGCCCGTTTTGCTTTTATTGGAGAATAAACGGGAGCCCAGGTGAGCACCTGATTCCGCCAGTTGTCGGTAATGTCGCCAACCATCGGTTCGTTGTGCATAATGTTTTCTGCCTGTTCTGCCAAACGACGTAATACCGCTGGGTTAGGTCCCATAAAACGGGCTTCTACTTTGTATTTTATAGGCGGACCGGAAATGTAGCCTTTTATCCGCACCCTTGCATCGGGAAAATTTTCAGTAAAGTATTTTTGCAGATAAGGTCTAATTTCAACAGCTTCTTCTGCCGAATGTGTTTCTATCATCAACTGTCCGAAACTTGTATTGTAATTTTCATTGTGTGCAGGTAATAAATACCGGGGTGGGGTTTTGTTTAAACTGGTAGTAATATTTTTTATTTCCGACAGGTTTTTAAACAAATCTTTTTCTGCAATAGCCAGATCTGTTTGCACTTTATGGATAGTCGTTCCTTCCGGCAGCCAGTAGTCAATCAGCGTGTATGATTTATCAAGAGGCATAAAAAATGCTTTCTTCACTTTCCCGAATAACATTACCGCGAGGAATAATGTTAAAACAACCACAGATACGGATAACCATTTGCGTTTGATTACAACGTCTAAAAAACGCTTAAAAAATGCATAAAATCTATTATCATACGGATCTTCCTTTATTTTCTTCACCTTCAAAAACCGTTCATTGGTTATGGCCGTTTGGGTCATTGCAAAAAACCAACTCAGCGAAAGAGAGATGGCTAAAACCAGGAATAAATCGTGGTTGATTTCTGCAGAATTACTTTTGGCTATAAAAACCGGTAAAAAGGCAAGGACTGCAATTAAGGTTGCACCCAAAAGGGGGAAAGAGGTTGTTCGCGAGATATCAATAATTGCTTTTCTGTGGTTTACGCCCCGCTGGATATTAACCAAAGCACCATCCGTCACAACAATTGCATTATCAACCAGCATTCCCATAGCAACAATTATTGCAGAAAGTGAAGTCCGGTGCATACTAATACCGCACAAATTCATCACAAGAATGGTTCCCAATATGGAAAAGATTAGACCGCTTCCTATAAGTAAACCGGAACGCAAGCCCATAAACAGTAGCAGAACCAGAACCACAATTCCTACCGATTCAATTAGGTTGGTAATAAATTTTTTGTTTGCCGTTTCAGCTTCTTTTGCTTCGCTGTATACCTGAGTCAGTTCAATGCCAACAGGCAGGTTCGTTTTTAATTGTTCAATTTTACGGGTAAGGTTTTCGCCCAGGTCCAGTACGTTTCCTCCTTTTTGGGTAGAAACAGCCAATCCTATGGCTTCAGAACCATTGTGGTACATTAAATTTTGTGGCGGGTCAATAAATGATTTTTTAATTTCAACAATATCGCCGAGATAAAATTGTTCATTCCCCACCCGGATTATTGTTTTCCTGAGTTCATCAATATTTTGCGAGGCAATGTTTCCTGCCACCCTGGCATATTTCCCCGAAAGCTCTATATTTCCTGCGGGAGCGACATTTGTTTGGGCATTTAACGCCTGAATGATTAATCCCGGGTTTATCCCAAGCTCCGATATTTTTGCATCATCGATTTTAATATCAACACATTCCGGGCGATCTCCGAAAAGCGTAATTTCTCCCACCTGGTCAACGGTGAGCAATTCCCGCTTCAGATACTCGGCATAATCGTGCAACTCTTCACGTGAAAATCCGTCAGACGTAACAGCATAAAACATTCCGTACACGTCACCAAAATCGTCTATCACCATCGGTTCATGCGTTCCCCGGGGCAAGCCTGATGTTGCATCTTTAACCTTTTTTCGGAGAATATCCCACTGTTGTGGCATATCCTTATTTTTTAAAGCTTGTTCAATATCAACCTGTACAACAGAAAGCCCCGCAGAAGAAGTTGAATAAATCTCTTTTATGTTATCCATTTCCATAACAGCGCGTTCAACAACCTCGGTTACTTCCTGTTCAACCTCATGGGGAGATGCTCCGGGATATACCGTAACCACCAGTGCGGTTTTTATGGTAAAAACAGCATCTTCCAGTTTGCCCATGCTGAAATAGGATGTAATTCCTCCTACCAGCACCAATAGCAATATAAAATATATTACTATTTTGTTCTTAAAAGCGTATTCTGTTATTGTCATAGTTTATTCCCAATATTAGATGGTGTAAAACCATCCATATTTTTAACTCTTTGTCCTTCAGAAAGATAATGTGCCCCTGCAGTAATAATATCTTCATCAGCAGCAATACCACTTTTAATTTCGATGAAATTATTTGCGGTCAGTTTTCCTGTAGTTACTTCGCGGGCTGAAACAGTGGAAGAACCACTGTCAAAAATCCAGACATAAGGTTTATTATCTCTGGTAAAAATTGCAGATGAAGGGATTGAAAAAGACGTATTGAGGTTATTCGCATTATTATAAATTTCCAGGAACGTAGTCATTCCGGCACTTAACTTGATGCTGTCGGGGGCACTGATAACCACTGTTATGGGCAACGATTGTTTTGAAATACTGGTTTTTGTCCCAATCTCCTTTAGTTTTCCCTCCAGCCATATCTTTTTGTCTCGTAATGAAACAACACATTGGAATGAACTTTTCTTATTTACTTTTGCCGCATCTTCTACAGGAAGCCATGCATTTACTTCATATTGAGACATGTCAATAAGCGACAGGATAGGTTGCCCGGGTTGCACCATTTCATAATTATTGACAAATACATGATTGATATATCCTGAAAAGGGCGCGATAATATCTACATCTTTCAGGGCATTTTCCGCTTTTTCATAACTCGTTTTTGCCAGTTTCCAGCTTGTTTCAACCTTATCGAAAACACTTTTCGGAGCCGTTTCTGTTTCTTTCAGGTTCTTGTACCGTTCATACTCTATTTGTGCCAGTTCGTATTGAGATTTCGTAGCCTCTACTTCTAATTCGAAGTCCCTTGGGTCAATTTTTGCAACAAGCTGGCCTTTTTTTACATAAGCACCCTGTATATCGTTAAGCTGAAGCAAAGGGCCACCAACCCTGAATGAAAGCTTTGTCTCTCTTAACTCATTGATGCTTGCCGGTAGTGTCAATTTATCTTGTTCATTGGATTGTAAAACAGGTTTTGCTGTTCTTACCGGACGAATGGTATTTTGTTCTTTTTTTGCTTCCTTACAAGCTACCATTATAAACAACAATGACACCAGAAAGAAAATGTTGGTAATTTTTGTGCTCATAATTATATAATTATTATTGTATTTATTTCATGCTCCATGTAAACCAATTTAGTTTATGCAGTTTACTTTTGATTAAATTTTTTACTTTAAAAGTCCTTTAAAAAAAAGGCCCAGAGTTTCAGTCGTTTCATTTTTAAAATCTGTTTTATTGTCACATGTCGAAATATTATGGTCAACTAAAGCATAAACGATTTTTATAATAGTCTCGGGATTGGCATATTGGTGTAGATGCCCTTCTTTTTTTCCTTTATTGAAGAATGAAAGGAGAAGCTGCTGACGTCTAGCTAGAAATTTCTCCTCTTCAATTTTAATTTTGGGATACTCAATTCGGATTGCTGTAATACTTTTTAGAACATAGTCCTGAAAATTGTCAGTAATAACATCAATAAATTGTTCCAGGAGTTTTGGAAACGGTTTCGAACCTGATAAGAAACTGGAAATTAAATTAATATTGTTTTTAAGGCCATCTGAAATACATTTTAATATAAGATCTTCTTTGTTTCCAATAATTTTATATAAGGTTCGTTTTGACATATTACTTTCTTTTGCCAAATCGTCCATATTCCATCCTTTTACCCCATATTTAATTAGGAGTTCGCTGGTTATATCAAATATGGTTTCCTCAATATCAATGTCTCCAACTTTCATAAAGTAAACTAATTTAGTTTATATAGTATACAAATTTAATATTTTTCTATTAATCTGGATGAATTAGAAGAAATAATTATAGAGTTACGATGTAAACTCCTGTCTCTGCTTAAAAAGAGTATGCACAAAAATATAATTTCCTATTTTTTCACATTAAATCAGTTCTCATTAAATCTGCTAACATTCATAATAATCTTTTCAAGAACTGATTTAGTTATCTCTATATCTTTCTCAGGTATATTCAATATGGCATTATGAAGCGTCGTATCAACTACTTTGCTGACTAATGGGCGGATCTCAAGTGCTTTCAACGTAACGATGATCAATTTTGCTCTCCTGTCATTTTCAGAAGGAACACGTTTTACCAATTTTCGCTTTTCTAATCCATCAACTAACTTGGTAATACTATACCTTTCTTTACCAAGTGTATCTGCAAGAAACTGCTGATTTACCAGATCTTTTTCCCATAAAATACTTAAAACAATATATTGTTCTCTGGTTAATTCCAGCTTAGCGCCAACAAGTTCCCTATTTAATGATTTGATTAATTGATTGTTGCAGGTGCTAAGCAAATATCCTAAAGAATTACTTTCTATTTGTTTCATATTTGATTGTATAATATTATACTTTTGTGAAAATAAAAATTACTTTTGAGATTATGGCATATTACGGTAAGGATCTTAGACGCACGATTGTAAGTTTTCATGTCATTTTTTCTGCACTGTGGTTAGGAGCAGCACTCTCAATGATTATTCTGATGTTCACAAAAAATCCTCAGAATGCATCAGAATTGCTGGCTTATAGCCATGCAAACAAGTTAATTGATGACTGGATTATAATTGGCTCGGCAACAGGTAGCTTTTTAACAGGACTTTCACTTTCATGGAAAACGCCCTGGGGATTTTTTAAACATTGGTGGGTAATTGTCAAATTATTGCTTACGATAACTCTAATTCTGCTTGGAACTTTTTGGTTGGGTAAATGGACAAATGAATCGGTTTATATGGTACATGACCAGGGACTAAATGTATATTCAAACAAAGAATACTTGGATTTCCAGGCATCGACAAGATTTTGGGGAAGTTTACAGTTCTGTATTTTGATATTTATATTTTTTTTATCGGTATTTAAACCGTGGAAAAAGATTCAAAAATCAAGTAAAAAACAGGAATTATGAGTGTGATAACAAAGAGTAAAATTGCAGAAGCGTTAAAATCGAAGTATCATCCGGTTGCCGTATTTCGAGCTACAGAAAAACCCGAAGGTGCGACCCGATTTAAAGAAGGTAGATGGGGATGTGTTATTTCGTTGCTAAATGTTGCAGCAAAAGGGAGGACTACTATATTTGATGAAAAATCAACACCTTGTATGGGTGGTCAGGTTGGACTGGGACTTGGTTGTTACGATATGTATTTTATCAAACATCTTTTGTCAACCGGGATCCCTGATAAAGTGGAAGGCGAATATTATCTGAAAACACCTGAACTTGCCGGGAAATTTGCAACAGGATTGCCTCAAATTCTCACCGAAAAATATATAGTTTTTAAACCTCTTTCTGAATTATCTGAAGGAGAAACTCCTGAAGCTGTTATTTTGCTGGCCAACGCAGATCAGCTTTCGGCGCTGGTGCTGCTTGCGAACTACGATAAAGAGACCCAGAACAATGTTAAAATAGATTTTGCTGCAGGGTGTCAGCAGGTCGTATTATTTCCACTATACGAAGAGGAAAAGGGAGGTTCCACCTGTTTTGTTGGCTTAACAGATCTATCGGTGCGCAAACTTATCGACAAAGATGTTCTTTCATTCGGCATTCCGTATACTCGCTTTCTGGAATTGGAAGCACAGGTTGACGAGAGTTTCTTAAGCAAAGAAATATGGCAGAGAATTACTGCAAGAATTGATTAGGCAGAAAAGAAGAATCTTTTATAAAACTATTCAAAATCCTATATGTTGTTTTTGTATAAACGAGACATAGCATAAAGTAAAATGAAAATATTTCTATTGGGAGCAACAGGGAGTACCGGGTACGAGGTATTAAAAAGGTTAGTTCAGGATAACCACACGGTTAAAGTTCTTGTTCGGAATCGTGCCAAACTGAACCTCGCAGAAGTTCAGCAATCAGTTAAAGGTAAGGTAGTGTTAATAGAAGGGAGTATTTTGGAATCAGATAAACTCAAGGAACATTTTAAAGATTCTGATTTGGTTATTTCTGCGTTGGGAACAGGAACGAATAATGATTATACCGAAATTTATTCGCAAGGAGGCCGGAATATTCTTTCTGCAATGAGAGCGAACCAAATTCGAAAGCTGATTACAATAACATCCGGATTGATTGATATGAGCGATCCATCTACAGATAATTTTTTTCTGAATCGTATAATTCGTCCGAATTTCAACAAAGTTTATTACGACCAAACCCGGTGGGAAACCATTTTAGACGAGACAAAAGATATTGATTGGATTTGTGTAAGACCACCTTATCTGACGAATAAAGGATTCACCGGAAAATACAGAGTTCAGCATAAACATTGTCCGAAGGGAGGCAGAAAAATAAGCCGTGCAGACCTTGCTGATTTTATCATTAAACAGATGAATTCATCGGAATATATTCATAAAAAACCTGTAATTGCGTATTAATATAAAAATCATTTTATATTGGAGTTTTCTTTGTCGATATGTTCGCAGCTTGCTTTATAGATTCAGATACAGCAAAGGGGCACTTATTTTCAGCAATCAAAGGTTAATTCAAAACTTTCAAATGCATATCATCTCAGGAAAATTTATTCCTGTTTTCCAATTACATTTTCGCGGTGCTCTAAACCCCATTTTACCATAACATCCATAACCTGTTCAAAGGAACGTCCCGATTCTGTTAATTCATATTCTACTTTAACGGGAATAGTATCATATACCGTTCTTTTAACGATACCATTTCCTTCCAAATCCCTTAGTTCTTTAGATAGCATCCTGGGAGTAATATTAGGAATATCTCTTTCCAGTTCTTTGAAACGTTTTTTCCCAAAAATCAATGAACCGATGATATGTAGCTTCCATTTCCCATGCATTACATTTATTGCGTCTTTTATAGCCAAAATATATGCAATCGGACATCTTTTTACTTTAACTTCAGAGATTACACTCATAACACTTTTGACTTCAGAAATTACACCCATAATATTTTGGTTTTTGTTCAGTTACTATACCCGATGATACCACTATACAAAAGTATATTAGTTCTTTTTGTATATCGAATATAGGTATTTTTATCACATTAAATATAGCTATTCAATAATTTCTTCTGTAAAACGGAAACATTAATAAAATAAGTAATGGAAAGAATACTGATTACGGGATTAACTGGGCATTTGGGGATTGCAACTATTGAACACATGCTTAAAAACACAACAGCAGATAAAATAGTGGCGTTGGTAAGGAGTGTAGAAAAAGCAACTTCCTTAATAGAAAAAGGAGTAGAAGTCAGGATAGGTAATTTTGATGACAATAATTCTTTAGCAAATGCTTTAAAAGGGATTGACAAAGTGTTACTTATTTCAGGAACTGATCCACACAGGTTGCAACAACACAAAAACGTAGTAGATGCATCAAAAAAAGCAGGGGTAAAACATATCATTTATACCGGGATTGCAATCAAGGATGTAAACACTTCGCTAAACATTCCACTTATGGAAGATAATTTCAAAACAGAAGATTACATTAAAGAAAATGGCTTAACATTTACATTTTTACGCAATTCACTATATAGCGATACAATATCCATGCATATTGGTGAAGTGGCGATTGAAACAGGGATTTTTCTTCCTGCCGGAACCGGGAAAGTGCCGTTTGTTTTAAGAAGGGATTTGGCTGAAGCAACAGCTAATGTACTGTTGCAAAACGGGCACGAAAATAAAACATATGAACTTACGGGAGGGAAACAGTATTCCTTTGAAGATATTGCAAGTATCCTTTCTAAATTATCAGGCAAAACAGTTGACTATACAGATATTAACGAATTGGCGTATTCCGAAGCGCTAAAACAAAATGGAGTGCCTGAAAGGTTTGTAACTCTTCTTTCTGGTTATGTGGCAGACATTAAAAACAGACAATTTGAAATCGTGTCAAATGATCTCGAAGATTTGTTGGGCAGAAAGCCCACTGATTTTAAAGCCGTCCTAAACGCTTTCGTCAATTACAAGAACTAAAAATCATTTTTAAATCATTAAAAAACCACCTTCTAAGAAGGTGGACTTGTGAAAGCCCCTATAAGGGGCCGAAGTTGAGCCTTTGCTGCTCTTCTAAACGTTCTTGTTCTT
>NZ_JAIKLE010000005.1 GCF_022267315.1 Maribellus maritimus | reverse complement strand
AAGAGGCTGTCCCAAAAGTCTGATTATGTATTTGAAGAGTTGAGTATTTGAAAAATTTCTCAGATACCTACCCGAATACAAAATCCTTTTGGGACGGCCTCTTTTTTTATTCGGTGTAATATTTAATCACTTTTTTTATCGCTTCAGAACAAACGGGGCAGAACTTTCCGGCTTCATTACTTTTCATCCTGCAATCAATGTGCGGGCTGTAAATTCCTTTACTCAAATATCCACCACCTTCATAAACTCCTACAGTATTCCTGTATTTTGACTCTCTGGGTGTTGGTATCGGTGTTGATTTATCTATTAATTTTTTCCATTTCGAATCGAAATCAACAAGCGTAGTAAGGTTTGGTTCCCAGGGTTCAGTTTCAAGGTTGTAGAAATCTTCATATGCGACTGTTGATGTGTAGTATTCATCGCCCAGACCAGCAAAGCCATGACCAAATTCATGCACAAAAACTTCTTTTGTTAGTGTATTGTCTGCTGTGCAAACGGTAATAAAGTTGTAAAATCCGCCTCCGCCATATCTTTCAGTATTCACCAATATGTATATTTGATCGTAAGGAACCTGGGCGGCGGCATCATAAATGGTTTTCATATCGCTGGTGGTCAGGTATCTTGGCAGATCAAATGTGTAGAAGGTGGAATTAAAGAATGTGTTATGATAAACACCTTCTCCGGGAATGTCTGTTCCTGATTCAGCCGAAGGTGTAAAAACAGCTTTTATGTTAAAGCTTTCTTTCTC
This sequence comes from Maribellus maritimus, assembly GCF_022267315.1. Taxonomy (GTDB): domain Bacteria; phylum Bacteroidota; class Bacteroidia; order Bacteroidales; family Prolixibacteraceae; genus Draconibacterium; species Draconibacterium maritimum. The sequence goes on along the minus strand of NZ_JAIKLE010000005.1, from coordinate 272,458 downwards.
TGATTTGAATGGCTCTTCATCCAAAAGATAGGTGCTTACCCGCTTCGCATCTTCGATAAATTTATTCATTTCGCTTTCTACATAACCTTCAGCTAGAATTACCAAATCAACTTTTTGCGATGATTTTCCGTTTTTTAAAATATCAAAAATTTCGAAAGACGTTGGCGTTTCTTTTTGAATAAAATAGTTGTCGGGAGCGATTTCTGACGAATAAAGTGTTTTAAAAGTTCCATCCCACTGTCTTGCGTCAATATCAATTCTGAAATTTTTCTTTGGAAAAGGAAATATAGCAGCCTGGTAGAATGTTTTTGTTGTAGTTTTGGCCTCAGCTGTTGTTTGCCATTCCTGAAAAAGTGTACTAAATCCTTTGGAGAAAATAAGGCTGTCTGATTTGATATCAAAAATTCGAAAACGATAGGAGCCATAGTTAAACGGATCAATTAAGTTTGTTTTTGAACCTGCCCAAAAAGATTCCTGTTTCATTTGTTGGGGGAAAACAGTTACTTCTTTGTTGTTCCCTCCCAGTAAAAAGTCAAAACGAAATGACTTATTTATAAAATACTTTTGATAATCTACCTGTGCATTGGTAAAAAAAGGAACAAACAATATAAAAAGGAGAATCTTCAATTTCATGTCGGATGCATTTACTATTTTTGGGTGAAAATAAGAAATATCAACAGACCAGAACATGAGAACTGTCTATAAATTTTTGTTGGATCATTTGAGAGACCTGGAAGGCCTAAGTTTTTTTGCCAAACCCATTTCTGCAATAATCTGTTTAATTATTATTTTTTTTGCTGCTGGTCTGGCGCATCTTATTACTCGAAAGATCTTATTGCAGATTGTATCAAGAATAGCAAAAAGAACAAAAACAACATGGGATGATATTCTTGTAAAGAATAAGGTTTTCAAAGGTTTGGCTCATTTAGCACCTGCTTTTATTTTTTATTTTACCTCCAATTTTGCCCATCCGGTGCTTCATCAGGAGTTAAGCGAACTGGATTCGTCGGTGGTTGACATTCTTTCTCAGGATTATTATTTGTCGCTAGCCGGAATATTATTAAAATTAACGCAGGTTTATTTTACACTTATAATTGTTTTTGTGTCCAATTCGTTTTTAAATGCGGTTTTGGAGATTTACAATACAACCGATTATTCTCATCATCGCCCAATAAAAGGATACATTCAACTGGTTAAGATTTTTGTGTTTTTTATGTCAGGGATCTTAATCATTGCCGTATTGCTGGAGAAAGATGTAACAGGTTTACTTGCCGGGCTTGGAGCCATGGCGGCTGTTTTGTTGCTGGTGTTTAAAGATACCATTCTGGGATTTGTGGCTTCCATTCAGCTTTCTGCAAACGACATGGTGAAAATAGGAGACTGGATTGAAATGAAAAGCAGGGGGGCAGATGGAACGGTGATTGATATCACGCTGAATACGGTAAAGGTGCAAAACTGGGATAAAACCATTTCAACGATTCCAACTTATTCTTTGGTCGCCGAGTCGTTTAACAACTGGAAAGGGATGGAAGAGTCAGGTGGACGAAGGATAAAGCGTTCAGTAAATATAGACATGGCAAGCATCAGGTTTTGTGATACAGATATGTTAAACCGGTTTGAAAAATTTGAAATAATTCGAGACTATGTCAAGCAAAAAGAAAGGGAAATAACAGATTACAATACAAGCAAGCATATTTCAGAAGAAGATGTAATTAGCCGGCGCCGTCAAACCAATGTCGGTATTTTTAGGAAATACTTGGAAGTGTATCTTCATAATCATCCAATGATTCGTCAGGATCTCACATTTCTGGTTAGGCAGCTGCACCCAACCAGTAAAGGATTGCCTATTGAGATTTATGTTTTTAGCAAAGATATTGTGTGGGCAAACTATGAAGCAATTCAGGCTGATATTTTTGATCATATTCTGGCTGTTGTGCCGGAGTTTGAACTCAAAGTCTTTCAGGAACCAACCGGAGCAGATATTTCAAGAGCGATTTCCAGGATATAAATCAGATTGCACAACTTTTAACTATATTTGGTACAGGAAATTACAATTTGTAACAATTATCATGTTTTAAAGCATTGTAATTTATAAATTGCCAAAAATTTCTACATTTGTTTAATAATTTGTAATCGGATAATTACTGAAAGTTGAAATGAATACAAAAGAATACCTTGAGCAGGCGGCGGATATTGACGAATTGGATGAAAAGATTTTAAAGTTAATAACTAAAAATGCAAGAATTCCTTTTTTGGAGGTGGCAAGAGAATGTGGGGTTTCTGGTGCTGCTATTCACCAAAGAGTGCAAAGGTTATTAAATATTGGGGTTGTTTCCGGAAGTGAGTTTGTTGTTAACCCGCAGAAATTGGGATACAATACCTGCGCCTATATGGGAATTTATCTTGATAAGGCTAAGTTTCATACACAGGTAGTTGAGGCATTACGTAATATTCCGGAAGTAGTTGAATGCCATTATGTAACGGGGCAATATGCTATATTTGTAAAAATTCAAACAAAAACAAATAAACATCTTAAGCAGTTAATCGATCAGGAATTACAAGATGTTGAAGGGATAGCGCGAACAGAAACATTTATTTCGCTGGAAATGGATTTTAAAAGACAAGTTCCTATAAAATAAGAAAGCCGGGGAATGCCCGGCTTTCTTATTTTCTCGTTTATATTCTTATTCTTCTTTATAAACAAAATCATAAGACTCATCATGCTGGCTGATATCAAGGCCAATTTTTTCGCCGTGAGGTGAAATTCTCAGCGGAACGATTAAATCTGTTATTTTATACATTAAAATAGATCCTCCAAAAGTAAAAACACCAACTATAACAAGGGCAAGCAAGTGATACAAGAATGTTGTAATGTGCCCGTGTATTAATCCTACTTCGTTGGCAAAAATTGCAGTAGCCAACATCCCGACGATACCGCCCATTCCGTGTGCCGGGAATACATCAAGTGTATCGTCCAGCATTGATTTTGTTCTGAGAGCGATAGCATAATTACTAATTATCGCTGCAATAACGCCAATAAAAATACTTGAGCCAACATTTACAAAGCCAGCAGCCGGAGTGATGGCTACAAGCCCCACTACCAAGCCAATCGCTGCACCAACGGCCGATGGTTTTTTTCCTTTTGCAGCATCAAAAAATATCCAGGTTAGCATGGCAGCAGCCGATGCGGTATTGGTGTTTACCAGGGCTGTTGCCGCAACTGAGTCAGCTGCAAGAGCAGAACCGGCATTAAATCCAAACCAACCAAACCAAAGCATACCAGCCCCCAACAAAATATAGGGGATATTGGCTGGCTTAAATTCTTTGTGAGCATCTTTTCTCCTTCCCAAGAACATGGCTCCGGCCAATGCTGCAAAACCTGCTGACATGTGTACAACAGTACCTCCTGCAAAATCAAGTACTCCCCAGTTTCTGAGAAATCCATTTGGGTGCCAGGTCCAGTGTGCCAGTGGCGCATAAATAAATATTACAAACAAACACATAAATAACATATAAGCCCTGAATCTTACCCTTCCTGCAAAAGAACCAGTAATTAAGGCCGGGGTTATTATTGCAAATTTTAATTGAAACATGGCAAAAACTGCAAGCGGGAATGTGGGAGCCAGATTCGGGTCGGTTCCTCCGCCCACTCCTCTAAACATAAAGAAAGTCGCAGGATTACCGAAGAGACCAAAACCTTCTGGGCCAATACTGTCACCAAAAGCGATACTAAAACCCACAATTACCCATAAAACACTAACGATACCCATGGCTATAAAACTTTGAAGCATGGTAGAAATAATATTTCTGGGCTGCACCATACCGCCATAAAAGAAAGCGAGACCCGGAGTCATTAATAACACAAGACCTGTTGCGGTTAACATCCAGGCAGTATCACCCGCAACCAGATTTGAATAGTCTTGTTCTCCCACACCGGTAGGAATTACTACGCCCAAGAGCGCAGCAATAACAAGGAGGCTAAGAATTAGCCACCAACTAACTTTGTTTTTCATTATAATATAAATTTAAATTGCTGTCTGTCTGATATTCAAACTTTCGTAAAAATATCAATCCACAAATAAAACCAATAATTTTAAAGAAAATTGAAACAATAACGAGGTATTTGTTAACAATTTGATAACAAGTTAGTAGTGGTTTAACATTCAGAGGGTATTATTTTCATATTGTTAGATTTTGCTGTCATGTAGACCTATTTATGGAATTTTTGTTTCTTTTTTGGTATTTTTGTTGGAAAATTGTAAAAACATGACACTGAGGAATAATTTGGACGAGGTTGATTTGAAAATATTGGATATAATCACCAAGAATGCGAGAATACCATTTAAAGATGTAGCCAAAGAAGTAGGGATATCAAGAGCTGCTGTTCATCAGCGCGTAAACAGAATGATTGAACTAGAGGTTATCACAGGTTCGGGGTATCATATAAATCCCAAAAAGGTTGATTTTAGAACCTGTACTTACATTGGAATTTTTTTGGAAAAGGGCGGACTTTTTTCGGAAGTAGTAAACCGGTTAAAATTGATTCCCGAGATTGTTGAATGTCATTATACCACTGGCGCATATGCTATTTTTATTAAGGTGTATGCTAAAGACAATGAACATTTAAAGACGATTTTGAGCGGAGAAATTCAAAAAATACCAGGTGTGGCCAGCACCGAAACTTTTATTTCTTTGGAAGAATCATTCAAAAGGACTATTCCTGTTCATAGTTGAGAGCGTTGGCGTACAGCTTCGTACATTATAATTGCTGCTGCAACAGAAACGTTGAGTGATTCAATTTTGCCTAAGATTGGTATCGTTAACTGTTCGTCGGTAAGTTGCAGAATTGAATTTGAAATTCCTGTATCTTCTGAGCCCATAACGATGGCCAGAGGCATATGTAGTTTTGAATCAGAATAAATGGTATTTGCCTTTTCGGTTGCGGCAATAATTTTTATTCCTGAGTCCTTGAGGAATTTGATTGTTTTTGCCAATCCCTGTACTTTACAAATTGGTACATGGTGGATAGCTCCGGCTGACGTTTTTACTGCATCGCCTCCAATTCTTGCTGTTCCCTTTTCCGGAATCACAATTGCGTTTACTCCTGCGCATTCGGCCGATCGCACAATCGCCCCAAAGTTTCTGACGTCGGTCACCTGGTCGAGAATTAAAATTAGAGGATCCTTCCCCGATTCGTAAATGCCGGGTAACAATGTTTCGATATTATGGTATTCAATTGGGGATAAAAGTGCCAAAACACCCTGATGGTTTTTTCGGGTAATCCGGTTTATTTTTTCCAGAGGCACAAACTGAAATTGAATCTGCTCTTCTCTTATCAGCTGAAAAAGCTCCTGCGAAAGCTCGTTATTTAGCCCTTTTTTTAAAAATATTTTGTCAATGTGTCGATTGGTTTTTATTGCTTCAATTACCGCCCGGGTTCCAAAAACAAATTCATCTTTATTCATTACCATATTTTTTTTGCCTGCCAGCTTTCCAGTTCTTTTTGCTGTTGTTCCCAATTCTGCATTGTAGTTTCAAGCTCGCTTTTCAAATCATTATATTTTTCAAAAACCGAATGATCATCCAGATTTTCCGGTTGTGACAAAAGCGCATCTAATTTAGCAATTTCTTCTTCCAACTCTGTGATTTTATTTTCGGTATTTTCCACCTGTTTTTCAAACTTGGAGATGGTTTTATTTATTTCTTTTTTGTCTTCAAAACTAATTTCATCAGCAGATGAATTTGTCTGTACGGTGCTTTTAGAATTGGAGTTGTTTTTTAGTTCCAGTTCTTTTAATGATTCTATTTTCTTTTTTTGAAGAAAATCATAGATGCCTCCAAGATGTTGTTTGATTTTTTTATTTCTGAATTCATATACACAATTGACCAGTCCATCCAGAAAATCGCGATCGTGGGAAACAACCAAAACTGTTCCCGAAAAATCGGCAAGGGCGTTTTTTAAGATTTCCTTTGATTTCATATCCAAATGATTGGTCGGCTCATCAAGGATTAAAAAATTAACAGGCTCCAACATCAGTCGTATCATAGCCAAACGCGATTTTTCACCTCCGCTTAATACTTTCACTTTTTTATCAACGTCTTCGCCGGGAAAGAGAAAAGCACCCAGGATATCTCTGATTTTTGTTCTTACATCTCCAACGGCAATTTCATCAATGGTTTCAAAAACCGTTAATTCATTATTTAACAGTTGGGCCTGGTTCTGTGCAAAATATCCTATTTTTACATTGTGTCCCAATTTTAAGTCTCCCTGGTATTCCAATTCATTCATGATAATTCGGGCAAGCGTGGTTTTGCCTTCCCCGTTTCGTCCAACAAAAGCTACTTTTTCGCCTTTTTCGATGTATACATCCACATCGTCGAGAACCAAATGGTTGTCATATCTTTTTCTGATGTTTTTTGCTTTTACAATATCTCTCCCTGAGTGCGGTGCTGGGGGAAATTTTATATTTATTTTTGATTTGTCCTCCTCTTCAATTTCAATCCTGTCGAGTTTTTCAAGTTGTTTTATTCTGGACTGAACCTGAACGGATTTAGTTGCTTTGTATCTAAAGCGCTCAATAAATTTTTCTGTGTCGTCGATTAGCTTCTGTTGGTTTCTGTATGCCGCCAGTTGAATTTCTTTCTGCTCACTTTTCCATTTTACAAAAGAGGAATAGTTCATTTTCTGATCATTTATTTTCCCCAGTGTTATTTCAATTGTGCGATTACAGACAGCATCAAGAAATGCTTTATCATGTGAGACTAAAACAACTGCACCTTTGTAATTTTTTAAAAAATCTTCAAGCCACTGAATCGATTCGATATCCAGGTGGTTGGTTGGCTCATCCAGAAGAAATACATCGGGTTTTTTTAACAGAAGTTTTGCCAGCTCTACGCGCATTCGCCAGCCACCACTAAATTCAGAAGTTGGGCGGTCAAAGTCATTTCTTTCAAATCCGAGCCCCAGAAGTGTTTGTTCCAATTCAGCTTCATAGTTTTCTCCACCAAGTATTGAATATCTTTCGTTGAGTTCCGTTAGTTTATCTAAATTTCTTAAATACTCCGGCGAATGGTAGTCTTCGCTCTCAGCAATCTCCTGGTTTATTTTTGCTATTTCTTTTTCAAGGCTGATTATTCTGTCAAAAGCGAGCGTCGTCTCTTCTTTTAATGTTCGGGTGTCTGTAATATGCATCTGTTGAGGTAAATAGCCGAGAGTAGTATCCTTGGGAAGAGCAACTGTTCCCGATGAAGGTTTTTCAATTCCCGTGATTAGTTTGAGTAAAGTTGTTTTACCCGCACCATTTTTACCTACCAGTCCGATTCTGTCTTTGGGATTGATTAGAAAACTTATTTCTCTAAACAGATCAAAACCGCCAAAATTTAAAAATATTTTATCAAGTGAAATCATAAAGAATATTGAAAAGTTGCCAAAGATAATGATTAAAGATGAATTGTGAGAGATGAATGTAAAAGGCAAAAAAAATACCCTTACGGGTAAAAGAAGGAAGGGGAAAGCACTATGGACGCTTTTTGAAGATGATTGATGATTTACAAACCCCTAAACACAAAACCAATCATAAATACAGAAGTCGCTTTCCCCTATAAAGTTTTATTTATTGAAAATAAAACCAACCATTAAATCAATTCAAAGATAAGTAAAAAACTTTCATACGAACAAATCAATCATAATTAAAAAACGTGTAAATGACAGTAAGTCGGGCGGTTTTCTCATTTTGGGAAAGTCATTTTTCATATGGGAATCAAATTGGGGATAATTTCAGAAGATATTGAGGTAAAGAGCTTATATTTGCCAAAAAAGAAAGTGGGAAGAAAAAGGAAAAAACCTTTCTATGAAAAGGTCAAAATAGAAGATATCGGAGCTGAAGGTAAGGCTCTCGCGAGAGTTGGAGATAAAGTCGTTTTTACACGCTTGGTTGTTCCCGGAGATATTGTTGATTTACAAGTTACCAAAAAGCGAAAAAGATATGAAGAGGCTTTTGTAACAAAGGTTCATGATTATTCAAAAGACAGAGTGGATGCTTTTTGCGATCACTTTGGTACTTGTGGAGGATGTAAATGGCAATTTTTACCCTATAAGAAACAACTGTTTTACAAGGAAAGCCAGGTAGGGGATCAGCTTAAACGAATAGGAAAGCTTGATTTGCCCGGTGTTTCTCCAATTCGGGGATCTGCAACTGATACTTTTTATAGAAACAAGCTGGAATTTACTTTTTCCAATAAAAGATGGCTTTCGAACGATGAAATTAATTCTAAAGCAGAAGTTGAAAATTTAGATGCACTTGGATTTCATGTTCCGGGTTTATTTGACAAGGTAATAAATATTAAAAAGTGCTGGTTACAGCCTGAACCGTCAAATAAAATAAGAAACTTTATATACGATTACGCGGTTTCCAATTCTTTAGATTTTTTTGATATAAAAGAACAGAAAGGATTTTTGAGAACGATGATTATTCGTACTACTAGTACCGGAGAACTAATGCTGATTGTATCTTTTTTTTATGAAGATGTGGATAAGAGAGAGAAGTTGCTTGAGGCTGTGAGAAATCAGTTTCCTGAAATAACTTCGCTTATGTATGTAATTAATCAAAAAGGGAATGATACGATAACAGACCAGGAGATAGAAATTTTTAACGGTCGCGATTACATTTGGGAGGAGATGGAAGGACTTAAGTTTAAAATTGGACCGAAGAGTTTCTATCAGACCAATTCAAAACAGGCGTATGAATTGTACAAAGTTACGCGTGATTTTGCAAAGCTTAAAGGAGCTGAAACCGTTTATGATTTATATACCGGGACCGGTACAATTGCAAATTTTTTGGCTGCAAATGCAAAAAGAGTAGTTGGAATAGAATATGTTCCGGAAGCTATCGAAGATGCAAAAGTAAATTCAGAAATTAATGGTATTAAAAATACTTCGTTTTTTGCAGGCGACATGAAAATGGTATTGAATGATGGTTTTGTGTCAGAGCAGGGGAAGCCCGATGTGATTATTACGGATCCGCCAAGAGCCGGCATGCATGCCGACGTGGTACATACCATTTTAAATATCAGACCGGAACGAATTGTTTATGTTAGTTGTAACCCGGCAACTCAGGCGCGCGATCTGGCGATGATTTCAGACTATTATAAAATTCAAAAGGTACAGCCGGTTGACATGTTTCCGCATACACATCATGTGGAAAACGTTGTTTTGATGGAGTTGAAATAGGAGATAAAAAAGAGCAAAAAAAAGGTTGCTCAACAGCAACCTTTAAATATCTTAACCAAGATATGATTTCAATAATTTGCTTCGCGATGTATGGCGTAATCGCCTGATCGCTTTTTCTTTGATTTGACGAACTCTTTCACGAGTGAGGCCAAATCGTTCCCCAATTTCTTCCAAAGTCATTTCCTGGCAACCGATGCCAAAGAATAATCGGATAATGTCACTTTCCCTTTCGGTTAATGTAGCTAAAGCACGGTGGATCTCTCTTGCAAGCGATTCCATAATCAGGCTTTTATCGGCGTTTGGTGAGTCGTTGTTCACCAGCACGTCAAGCAGGCTGTTGTCTTCTCCGTCTACAAAAGGAGCATCCACAGAAACATGTCTTCCGGAAACTCTTAGTGTATCTGCTACTTTATCGGCAGGGAGTTCAAGTGAATCAGCTAATTCTTCAGGTGAAGGCTTGCGTTCGTGTTCTTGCTCAAATTTTGAGAATGCTTTGTTAATCTTATTTAACGAACCTACCTGGTTCAATGGTAAACGAACAATTCTCGACTGTTCAGCAAGCGCTTGAAGAATGGACTGACGTATCCACCATACTGCATAGGAAATAAACTTAAAACCGCGGGTTTCATCGAATTTTTCTGCTGCTTTGATTAATCCCAGATTACCTTCATTAATTAAGTCGGGCAAGCTTAAACCTTGGTTTTGGTATTGCTTGGCAACCGATACTACGAATCGTAAATTGGCTCTGGTCAATTTTTCTAAAGCAGCCTGATCTCCTTTTTTAATCCTTTGTGCTAATTCGACTTCTTCTTCTACAGTAATAAGCTCTTCTTTTCCTATCTCCTGAAGATACTTGTCTAAAGAGGCACTCTCCCGATTAGTAATTGACTTTGTGATCTTTAGCTGTCTCATAAACTCTCCTTAAAAAACGTGCAAATATAGAACATTATAATTTAATGATCAAGGAGAAAACTTATCAAAGAAAAATTTGATAATAAATAGTTAAAGATAGTTCCGAAAGTTTTTTTTAATCCGTTCCAAAAACGAAATATGCTAATTCTCCGTTCGGATAAATACCTTCAACTAAAATTCCTCCTCTCGCATTTCCAATCTCTCTTTTTAAATCATTGACCTCATAAATGGGCTTTTTGTTCACGTTTGTGATAATAAATCCTTCTTTAAGGCCGGCATCTCGTAATTTTCCTTTGTTGAGATTTTTGATTTTGATACCGTATTCGATATCCAAATTATTTTTCTCGTTATTGCTAACTTCTTCAAAGTCAGCTCCCAAATATGATGATCTGTCTCTTACAATTTGTGTGTCACCGTGTTTATTACGTAGTGTTACTGTAAATTGTTTCCTTTCTCCGTCCCGAAGTACAACAATTTTTACATCATCGCCCGGACGGAACTGGCTTATTTTTTCCTGTAACTCAGCAGATGATCTTACTCTGTCTCCCTGAACGCTGACAATTACATCTTCTTCTTTTATCCCCGCTTCTCTGGCAGCACCATTTTCTGTAACACCTGCAACATAGACTCCATCAACATTGTCAAGGTTTAATTCCTCTGCTATTTCTGCATTTACATCTCCAATGTTAACCCCAAGCAGTGCCCGTTGAACTTCACCAAATTCTTTCAAGTCAGCGACCACTTTTTTAACAATTGAAACAGGAACTGCAAATGAGTAACCTGAATATGAACCCGTTCTTGAAGCAATGGCAGTATTTATTCCCACCAGTTTGCCTTGCTGATTAACGAGTGCACCACCGCTGTTGCCCGGGTTCACTGCAGCATCGGTTTGAATAAATGATTCTATTGCCATTTGATCGGTATTGATTCCAAGATTTCGGGCGCGTGCGCTAACAATACCTGCTGTAACGGTTGACGTAAGATTAAACGGATTTCCAACTGCTAAAACCCATTCCCCCAGTCTTAGATCATCGGATTCACCATAGGTTAAGTATGGTAAGTCGTCAGCATCTACTTTTAAAAGTGCAATATCGGTGGAAGGGTCTGTCCCGACCAAACGGGCATCAAACTCTCTTTTGTCGTTTAAAATCACTTTAATTTTCTGTGCTTCTTCAATTACGTGGTTATTGGTTACAATAAAACCATCCTCTGACAGGATAACACCTGAACCAAATCCTCGTGCAATTTGCGGTTGTTGATTTCTTCGTAATCCGAAAAAATCATCCAGAAACGGATTTCCGCTTGACCAGCCTCCACCACGAACCGATTGTGTGGCAATATGTACCACAGAGTGTATCGAATTCTCAGCAGCATATGTCAGATCTGGCAATACTGCGCTACTTTCACCCGGAAGAGCTGCATATTTTAACGGTTGTTCCTCTTTTATAGTTACTACTTCCTGTTTGTCGAAGAATTTACTGTAAGTCCAAACGGCAATGAAAGCTCCTGCAACTACCAATAATAGTGTAACTGAATATCTACTTATTTTTTTCATAGCTAAAAACAATTATTAGTTCTTACTTATTCTTTAATTATTTGCATTTCCATAAAACGCAAATATATTGCCACTGTTTAAAGACGTAGTGATAAGAACCATATCATTTTGCATTATTTAACAACACAGGTAAACTTTTGTTAAAAAGATAAAATCAAAACATCTGTACCATGTAATTTTGTCAGTTATTAAACTTCCTTTTTAGGTACAACAAACCATTTTCTATCCAGTTCAACCGGAATATAGTTAATCAAATAATCTATCACTTCTTCTGCCGTTTTTGCAACATAGAACGATTTTCTGTTGATTTCTCTGGCAAACATTTCTGAGTATGATGTCTCAAATTGTTTGATCAGATATTTGTAAAAATTGTTTGTATTTAAAAAAACAATAGGTTTTGTATGATACGACAACTGTCGTAAGGTTATAACTTCCAATATTTCTTCTAAAGTTCCAAAGCCTCCCGGCATTGCTACAAAGGCATCAGATATTTCACGCATTTTTGCCTTTCGCTCCTGCATATCTGTTGTTACAATAACTTGTTGGGCGTGATCTGAAGTAAGTGAATAACCATTTAAACGTTCCGGGATAATCCCCACTGTTTTTGCTCCTGCATTTTTGGCAGCTATTGTTGTAGCTTCCATCAAACCTACATTTGCTCCCCCGTTTATTAATGTATGTCCGCCTTCTCCGATGAGCTTTCCCAATTTTTCAGCTTCCTTGAAATAAATGTCGGAAATAGCGTTGCTGGATGAAGAAAATACGCAAATATTCATTGTGTTTCAACTTGGGTTAACGATTGCCTTAAGCGTCAATATTTGCATAGGTAGCATGATCCTCAATAAACTTACGGCGGGGCGGAACATCATCACCCATTAACATTGAGAAAATATGATCTGCCTCAGCCGCATTTTCAATGGTTACCTGCTGCAACATACGCGATTCCGGGTTCATGGTAGTCGACCAAAGCTGCTCGGCATTCATTTCACCCAAACCTTTGTAACGTTGCGTATGAACTGCACTTTCGTTACCATCAACCCAGTCATTAATTATTTCCAGGCGTTGTTTTTCTGACCATGCGTAAGCTTCTCTTTTTCCTTTTTTTACAAGGAAAAGCGGAGGAGCTGCGATGTATAAATATCCTTTTTTAATTAAATCCTGCATATAGCGGAAGAAAAAAGTCATTATTAATGTTGCAATATGACTACCATCCACGTCGGCATCGGTCATAATCACAATTTTATGGTAACGGAGTTTTTCCATGTTTAATGCCTTGGAATCTTCTTCTGTTCCTATATTTACCCCCAATGCTGTGAAAATATTTTTAATCTCTTCGTTTTCAAATATTTTATGTTGCATTGCTTTTTCAACATTCAGGATTTTACCCCTAAGAGGAAGAATAGCCTGTGTTTTGCGGTCGCGGCCTTGTTTGGCAGTACCCCCCGCGGAATCTCCCTCAACAAGAAAAACTTCACATTTTGCCGGATCCTTTTCGGAGCAGTCACTTAGTTTTCCCGGTAAGCCACCGCCTGATAGTGCATTCTTGCGCTGCACCATTTCACGGGCTTTTCTTGCTGCATGTCTGGCCTGAGCAGCGAGAATTACTTTGCTGACAATGGTTTTTGCAGATTTTGGATTTTCCTCCAGGTAAAATGACAATGCTTCGCTAACGGCCTGGTCTACAGATAAACTTACTTCTGAATTCCCCAACTTTGTTTTTGTTTGTCCTTCGAATTGAGGCTCAGCAACTTTTACTGAAATAACGGCAGTCAGGCCTTCTCTAAAATCGTCACCACTGATATCAAATTTTAATTTGGTAAGCATTCCTGAATGATCGGCATAGTTTTTCAGGGTTCTTGTTAAACCACGTCGAAAACCGGTTAAATGCGTACCTCCCTCAATGGTATTAATATTATTCACATAAGAATGAATATTTTCCGAAAAGGAGGTATTGTATTGTAATGCAATTTCAACAGGAATGTTATTTTTTTCTGTAGTGATATGGATTACCTCAGGAGTCAGCTGAACTCTGGTATCATCGAGATACTGCACAAATTCCTTCAATCCATCTTCCGAAAAATAATTATCCGTCTTTGGATCTCCGTTTTCGTCCTGCTGTCTTTCGTCAATAATATCAAGCTTAATTCCTGCATTCAGAAAAGCGAGTTCTCTTAACCTGGCAGCAAGGATTTCGTATTTGTATGTTGTTGTTTGGAATATTGTTTCATCGGGTTTGAAAGTTACAATTGTTCCGGTAATATCGGTGTCACCTATTATTTTTGCTTCATACTTTGGTTTGCCAATTGAATATTCCTGAACCCAGATTTTTCCGTCGCGGTGAATTTCTGCTTTTAAATGTGTTGAAAGCGCATTTACACAGGAAACACCAACACCGTGCAACCCTCCTGAAACTTTGTATGAGTCTTTATCAAACTTTCCACCGGCATGCAATACTGTCATTACAACTTCCAGTGCAGATTTATTTTCTTTTGTATGTTTTTCGGTGGGAATTCCCCTCCCGTTGTCTTTTACAGTAATTGAATTGTCTTCATGAATGATAACTTCTATTTTATCGCAATAGCCGGCAAGAGCTTCATCAATTGAATTATCTACAACTTCGTAAACCAAGTGGTGTAATCCTTTTTCGTTGGTATCGCCAATGTACATTGACGGTCTTTTTCTTACCGCTTCAAGGCCTTCCAGTACCTGAATACTGTCCGCAGAATAATTTCCATTCCCTCCGTTTGCAAGGCCGTTTTTTTCTAATTCACTCATTCTTGTATTACTTAAATTATATTTTCTCTTTTTCTATTAAAATAAAATAGTTTCCATGTCAAAAAGTACAGTTTACTTTTGATAGGAAACTAGTTGATTATCAATTTTTTATTTTGATTTTTCAATCATCGTAAAATCATCGGCCAAATATAGCAAAAATTAACGAAGAAGCCTTGGTTTCAAGGCATTTGTTAAGCGTTTTTTTTAATAATTTATGAACTTGAAAATGAGTAATTAAACCAGAGGGTTTTAAACTAAAAAAGGAGGTAAAATAACCCTCCTTGTTTATGGTCGTTTTCTATATTTTAAAATGCGTAGCTTAAACCAGCCAGAAAATTAAAACTTTGTACCGGGTAACCAAACCACCTTTCATACTTCTGAAAACCAAAATTATTAAGCTGGCCAAACAGTGAAAAGTTTTGGGTTATTTTGTAACTGGCGTTAAAATTCATATCTATCACGGTGTTCAGGTTGTATGATTTTTGAATCGGAGGGAGTGCAACTGTTGTTAAATCTGAAAAACCCTGAGATTCCAGAATTAATGCTGTTCTGGCACCAATTGCATAAATATCGGATGAAACACTTAATTGATCGGTGATTTTGTATCCCAGCGAAAGTTTCGCATCCCAGTCGGGAAGATTCCAGGCTTGTTCCTGCTCATTCATTTTGTAT
This sequence comes from Maribellus maritimus, assembly GCF_022267315.1. Classification (GTDB taxonomy): domain Bacteria; phylum Bacteroidota; class Bacteroidia; order Bacteroidales; family Prolixibacteraceae; genus Draconibacterium; species Draconibacterium maritimum. Next base: position 257,315 of record NZ_JAIKLE010000005.1, on the reverse strand, counting down.
ACATAGTAGTTTCCGGTGAGTAAAAGATCAAGTTTCTCTGAAGCTGTATGGAATATTTCAGCGTTGAATTTTAGCAGATCCATGTCGTCGTACATAATTTTAAAGTCATTGTCAACAATTGATGGATCGGGCGAATTATTTATGTTGTCAACAAGCGGATAAACATATTCAAACAGATAATAAAGCGGCTGCTCGTTTATCATTGAGTAGTCCACCGAAAGCTTGAAGTTGGTTTTGGTTGCAAATTTCCCGTCAAAACCACCGTAAAAATGTAATCTTTCAAAACTGTTTATAACATCATGTTCCGGATCAATAAACGGATTTTCATAGGCAATCTTTGAGTAGTGGTTATTTACATAGTTTCCGTCAACACCGGCAAAAATATTGATGATTTCTTTTACCGGGGCAAAATTTAACCGGACATTGGGTGTAATTTTAGCTACCAAATCTGCATTGTTGTCCTGGACAATCCAGGTGTTAAATCCAATCGTGATATTTGCCATGTCGCCACCCAAGTAGTAAGCTGGTTTTACTGTAAACCACATCTGTTGGCTTGTTGCCATTGTATCAAGGTGTCGATTAAAGACGTTATCCGCTTTTACGAAAGTAATTCCGGCGTTAAGTATTGCAGAGCCGGTATTTAGTGGTTTATTTATATCGGCGCTGAATTCGCCAAAATGTTCCCGCTGGTCGGTTTTGGTACCAAAATAGTCGTAAAGAAAATTGAAATCAAAAGTAAAATCTTTCCGGTTGTTGTTTTCGCTTTGAAGGCTGATGTTTATTCCTCCTTTGCTAAAGGTTTGCCGTTGCCCCAAATAGTTTATTTCCTGGTCTTCCTCTTTAAGAACAGCCGGGATGGAATCAACCGGATAACCATAGTAATTAAAACCGTTGTGCGTAAAATCGAGATTTACGGACAAAATGGAACTTCTGAACAGGTGTTTTATAAACATTTCAGCTTCATTCTCCGAAAATGGAGCTTTTACTTTGTCGCCACCTTCCAGTTTTAATTTTCCGTGCGATGACAAATGTTTCCCGTGTAATCCGAAAATGGTATTTTTTGTGTTTTGACTGTTAAAAAAGACTTCACCATAAGGTTTGTTATAATTTCCCAGACCGGCACGTACCAGTCCCAGACCTGTATTTTCTTCCGGTGGCATCGAAACTGTAGCTGCTTTCAACTCATTTACTGAGAATGCGTTAAAGATGGGTTGGCTGAAAATGCTGTAGTTAAATGTTGGTTTCTGATGTTCCTCCTCCTCAATTTTGGGCATGTCATTAATTTTGTTGGCATCCGAAATTGTAGGGTTGTAGGCTTTTACAACTTCCACCTCCTGGGTTAATGTCGTGTCACGCTGAGCTTGGGCGACTGTAACGGCAAAAATTAACAAAATTGAAAGGATGTATTTTATATTTTCGCTTCTCATTTTTTCTGCTTTTAATTTTCGTTTTCTTTTTTGTTTAACTCCAGTTGTAGCGAATTGTCGATGGCTTCCTGTTGTTCACGTTTTTCGCTGGCTTCTATGGTTGCCAGTTTCCCGGAAGCTTCATCTTTTATTCCATCTGTATCGTTGTTGTAGTTTTCAATCAGGCTTCGTAATGTGTGTTTTGCATCAAATTCCTGGTTGTTGTCCAGATAGATGTCTGATAGCAAAAGGAATGCTTTCCCAAGCCAGAATAAGTAGGGAGTTCCTTTTGAAATGAAGTCGTCGATTTGATTTTCAGCTTCGACCTTATTGTTTTGATGAAAATAAATTTCAGCAACCAGATATTTTGCTTCAGCTCCTTCTTCCAGTTTTGTATCCAGCGATACTTTTCGGAGTTCTGGCAGTGCCTGGCTTAAATTATCCTGCTTGTAATATGCTTTTCCTGTTATATAGTTTGCCTCCCGTATTAAAGCCTCATTGGCGATATCAGATTTTTTAACTTTTGCCGCAGCAGTTATTGCTTCAGGTAAGCGGTTGATTCGGAAATAACAACGCATTTGTCCGGTATATGCTTTTAATACGTTCCATTTGCTGTTCGCCACATTTTCAAGACGGTTAAACATTTCCAGTGCCTGTTCGTAATTCTGAGCGTTATAAGTAAGCTCGGAAGCCCGCGAAAGCGCTTGTTCACTGAATATGTTGGAGGGTTGCATGGCTACGGTTGTGTAATGTTCATTTGCTTCTGAATATTTCTCCTCTTTGTACAACGATTCCGCAAGATAAAAATGAGCGTTGAGTGTATATTTCCCGTTTGGAAATTGCTGCAGATAACGCTGCAGCTGTGTTGAAGAGCCGGAATCGCCTGCCATGTATGCTCTTTCTGCTGCCTGGTAACTCAGTTCATCCTGCTCGGAGGTTGTTACACTTGCACCGCTTCCCAAACGTTGCGCGTAAGAAAAATATTCATCTACATTATTGAGTTCTATATAACAATTTCTGATTCCTGATAAAGCTGCTTGAGCTTCTTCTGTTCCGGGAAATTTTTCAGCTACTTCCTTATAATGGGTAAGCGCCTGGGCATAGTCTCCGTTGTTGTAATTGATTAAGCCCAGCTGGAGTTGTGCTTTTCGGTAATAGCTTCCCTGCGAGTAGTTGGCAATAATTTGCCGGTACTGTTGTTGTGCCTCATAGCCATGCCCGAGCCGCTCGTGTGCGCGTCCGAGTTCATATAGGGCGTCGTCCTGATATTCTGATTCGGGATAATCGGCCAGCAAACGTTCCAGGTTACTAATTTTTTGTTGCTGATTTCGGCCGAGCCCCTGGCAGAAAGCAATTTGAAAAAGAGCATAGTCGGGCTCATAGATTTTCATATTGTATGATTGCTGGTAATATTGCAGGGCTGTTGAATAATTGGTATTCAAATAATAGTAATCGCCAACGCGGTTTAATGCGTCAGCCAGTTTGGCAGTTCGCTGCCCCTTCATCGCATTAATGTATTTTCTGAAATGCGACGCTGCCGCTTCGTAATCTTCCAGTTTAAAATAAGCGTAAGCCTGGTTGTACTCGGCATTTTGAAACTCCGGGAGTGAATAAGACCCCGCTGTTCGCAAAAACTGGTTGTAGGCGGAAATTGAATTGTTGTAATCACCCACGCGATACAGTGCTTCAGCTTTCCAGAATAATGCCCGGGCATTTAATTCACGGTCATAACTTCCGTTTTGAAGAGAAATATCAAAATAATCGATCGCCTGATTGTAGGCCAGATTGTTAAACAATTCAAGCCCGCGGTAAAATGTGACTCTTTGATAGGCCCGCAAAACAGCAGGTGTTTTATTTTGAATTTTTTCAATGGAATTGATTGCATCACTGTAATTCCGTGTTACCATAAAAACTTCAACCAGATAGCGATAAGCTTCAGCGTTTCGTTCTGAATTCGGATATAAACTGATGTATTTGTCAAAAGCTTTTATGGTTTCATTAAAAGGAGAGTAGGATAATTCGTAGGTTAGTTTCGCATAACTAAATAAGGCGTCTTCTTTGATCCGGTCGTTAAAATCCAGCTCCGAAGCGGCTCCAAAAGCAACACGCGCCTTTTCTTTTTCATCCAGTTGGATATAAGAATCGGCAAGGTGATAATAGGCATTCTGTGCCATTTCATCATTTCCTTTTGAAGCTTTTTCAAGAAGCGGAGCTGCTTTGTCGTAACTGCCCGCATGATAATAGCAAAATCCTAAAATATAGCCGTCTTCGCGGGTTTTTGGCCCCGGGGAATTGTAATAGGTTTCCAGATAGGGGATAGCTTCAGTATATTGATTTAAATGAAAATAAGAGTCCCCCAGAATTTTTGACAATTCCGTTTTGTGTTCCTCTGCAACATCATCAATAATCGAACTGGTATAATTAATTACCTCGTCGTATTTTTCCTGTTTATAATATATGTGGCTTACATACAGAGGAATGACTTGCGAATAGGTCGGATCTCCGTCGAGTTTGGAAAAACCCTGCAATGCTGCTTCGTAATTTTCATCCAGGTACATAATATGAGCCCAGTAGTAGGAGGCCGGTTTGCTGTAAAAATTATTGGCATCTTTTATCTGGTAAAATTCTGATGCAGCCTGTTCAAGGTTATCGGTCATTAAATGAGAATATCCCGTTTGATAATGAAGCTTGATTTGTTCTTCCTGAGTGATATCAGACCTGTCAACATTTGAGAAACTTCTCAGGGCGACCAAATATTGGCGTTTTCCAAACTGGTAGTCGCCCAGATTGAGCCAGGCCCGGTTGATATACGGACTCTCAGGGTGTTCTTCAATAAAGTTATCAACCATTTTCCCTCCGGCAGAATGTCCGGCACGAAGTGCAGCTACCGATTTGTAAAATTCTGCTTCAGAATAGAGTTCCGATTTCTCTTCTACTCTCTTTTGTACTTTTTCAAATTGGTGGAAAACGGCGTTGTACTTTTCCTGCTCAAACAGTTCTTTTCCTAGTTCAATATCTTTTTGAATATCCGTAAAATACTCGGTTTGCTGGGCAAACAGCTGTTTGTGAGCAAAAAGCAGTAAAGGTAATAGAATTAGAATTGGTATTGTTTTCATGTTCCTTTTGTTTCTTTTCCTAAAATGAAATCTTAACCATTGTCAAGATTTATCTTTTTTTTATTAAACTCTGTTTTGGGTAAATTTATTTTTCTAAAATAGAAATAAACATTGGGTTGCTGTCTCTTAAACGATTGTATTTTCTTAACAAGAAACTGTTTATTTCTTTCGTTTATTATATTATTAGTTCAGAAATTTACATTTATATTCGGTTACATTTTGGTTTTATGGAAAAAAGTAAGGTTATTGAATTGGTTGGCGCGGATATTTATCAGAGAGAAAACAAAATACTTTCTGATGTAAATCTTTCTGTGAACGAGGGCGAATTTGTTTATATAATTGGGAAAGTAGGAACGGGTAAAACCAGTTTGATAAAAACGTTAAATGCAGAAATTCCTTTGATAAAAGGGCTGGGTATGGTTGCAGGAATATCTCTTGAGAATTTGAAAAACAAAGAAGTGTATTTGCTGCGTCGGAAGTTAGGGGTTGTTTTTCAGGATTTCAGATTGCTTACAGACAGGAACGTTTATGAAAACCTGGCCTTTGTTTTACGTGCAACGGGTTGGACTGACAAAACCAAAATTGAATTGCGTATTGAGGAAGTACTTGAAAAAGTTGGCGTGGCTGATAAATTAAAAAAAATGCCCCACCTGCTGAGCGGCGGAGAGCAACAACGCGTGGTAATTGCCCGTGCCATTTTAAATGATCCTTTGATTTTGCTGGCCGATGAACCAACAGGAAATCTCGATCCGGAAACTTCAGAAGAAATACTCGATTTGTTTATTCAACTTAACGAAGCCGGAAAAACAGTTTTGATGTCTACTCATGATTATGCCGTGATAGCCAAAAAACCTACCCGTACTTTAGTATGTGCTGCAGGAGTGTTGAATGATTCAGAAGCAAATAAAACCATGGTCGATTTTGAAAGCATGCTGGATGCCAATTGATTTCCGGTTAAAGAAAATTTTTAAAAATATCCTGCAAAACTTTTTCTTCCTTTTCCCAAGTGAGATCTTTGGCCGCTATCGTTAGGTTTTTTTTCCATGTTCTTCTGGCATCTTCATCCAACAAAACCTCTTTTATTTTTTCTGCCAACACCTTAGGTTCCAGCGATGGAGTAATTTTTCCAATTTCATATTGTTTTACAATAGCAGCCATTTCGGGCAAATTGGTTACCAAAATCGGAACCAGTGCCTGAATATAATCAAACAGTTTGTTGGGCAAGGCAAAACGGTAATTTAACCCGAGGTCTTCTTCTATGGATAATCCCAGGTCAGCCTCTGGAGTAATTTTGGATAGTTCTTCTAAACTCAAACGACCGGTAAACTGAATTTTGTTTTCCAGCTTTTTTTCTTTTACCAGTTTTTCCAATTCAGGTTTTATATCACCGTCACCTGCAATTATTAGTTTTACACCTTCAATTTTCTGCATGGCTAAAATTGCCTGTTTTAATCCACGCCCTACATTCACAGCACCCTGGTACAAAACTGTTTTTTCGTTGTGTTTTTTTGGAAGATTCGCCGAAACAGAACCCGCAAAAGGAACATTTCTTACTACTTTAAAGGCCGTACCGTATTTTTCAGAATAAACCTTTGCAATGGAATCGCAAACCGTGTAGGCATGTTTTATTTTGGGAACCATTTTTTGTTCCAGTTGTTTCCATGTTTTTTGTACCTGCGGGCGGTTTATCAGTTCGGGTACTTCGGTAAAATATTCGTGGCTATCGTACACCAGCGATTTTCCTTTGATTTTTGAAGCAAGAAAATTTGCGGGCAGCGTATCCAGATCGTTGGCAAGCAAAACATCGTTTTTTGAAAACAGCAGGAAACAAAACAATCGCAAATTAAAACAAGCATAAAAAAACGGTCCCTTTTCAAAAAGTAATTTAAACCGGCGGGTTTTGTATTTGCGGGATTGCAGGGGCAAACTGTCTCTTTTTTTGCGACCGACCAATAAAACGGAAAAACCCATGTTATAAAGCGATGTACAAACTTTATGCACCCGGTTATCCGAAACCAAATCGCTGGTTACTGAAACAATGATTCGTTTTTGCCTTTGTTTTGTCAAGGATGAAAAAATTTCTGTAAAGATAAAAACTTTGCTGCGCAAAGGATAGTGTTGAAAGGTATGGGATGAAATAGTTTTGAATCAATCGGATTTATACGCTGTAAATTATTACAGCCCAAACTTTTTTTCGGCAAAACTGTGAATAATGTTAACCGTTTCATCAATACCCAAAACCGATGAATTAATACAGAGATGGTAAGAATTTGTTGCTCCCCATATTTTATTGCTGTAGTAGTTGTAATAATTGGCTCTCTTTTTATCAATCTTTTCTACAAAAATGCATGCTTTTTCCTCTGACAGATTTTGAATTTTTGCTATCCGTTTTATGCGGTCATTTTTCTCTGCACTTATAAATATATTTAAACATCGGGGATATTCTTTTAGTATGTAATCGGCACAACGGCCAACAAACAAACATGATTTTTCGTCTGCCAGTTTTCGAATAACATCGCTCTGAATTTGAAAGAGGTTTTCGTTACTTAGAAAATATCCGGTGTAAATTTGATCCATTAATGAAGAGCGCATTCCAAACAGTCCTCCAAATATACTATGACTGTCTTTCTCGTCAGCCTGTTCAAAAAATTCTTTTCCCAAACCACTTTCACGAGCGGCAATTTGGAGCAGTTCATTATCATAAAATGAAATGTTAAGTTTTGTAGCCAGCTTTTTGCCAATTTCCAAACCACCACTTCCTATTTGTCTGCCAATGTTTATATAAAATTTATCTTGCATCGTCTGTATTTTTTAGCAATAAAATTTCAATCTAATTTTTGTTTTTTTTGTATTCTCTGTACAGTAAATAGCCGGCATTTAAACTTGATAAGATATCAGATGCCGGAAGACTCAACCACACTCCCTTTACTCCCCAAATACCTGGGAAAATAAGTAAACAGGGAAGTAAAAAAAGAACCTGCCGGGTAAGCGACAGGTAGATTGCTTTTCCTGCTTTTCCAATACTTTGAAAAAAATTGGAAGTTACCATTTGAAACCCGTCTATCGGAAATGTAATAAATACGAGAGTTAGTCCGGTAATGGCCAGGCTAATTAATTGCTCGTCTTTTGTGAAAATGGAAGCCACTGCACGTGGGAAGAATTGTCCGACAAGGAATCCCATTGTCATAACTCCGGTTGCAAGTATAATTGTATATTTCAATACCAGGTTTACCCTGTCGTTTTGGCGGGCACCATAGTTATACCCTGCAATTGGCTGCATCCCCTGGTTTAATCCCATAACTACCATGGCGAACAGAAACATTAACCGGTTAATTATACCAAAGGCGCCTACAGCCAAATCGCCACCGTGTCGCGTAAGACTTTGGTTAATAATAATTACAATTACCGAGGATGCTACGTTCATGGCAAAAGGAGAAGCGCCAATTGCCAGTGAGTCAAGTACAATTTTACGTTTCAATCTGAATGTGCCTTTTTGCAAATAAACAACATGTTTTTTGTTGCTGAATATCCTGATTTGCCAAATTAGCATAGAAGTTTGCGAAAGTACAGTTGCAATTGCCGCCCCCTTGATTCCCAGTTTTAGCCCGTAAATAAAAACAGGAGTCAAAATGGCGTTGATGATTACCGAGGAAATAGTTGTGAACATTGCTTTTTTAGGTTCGCCGGTGGCCCGGAGTAAGGCGTTTAATCCCAGATATAAATGTGTAACCAGGTTACCCAACGAAATAATTATCATATAGTCGTGTGCATAGGGAAGAGTGTTTTCGCTGGCTCCAAAAAAATATAAGATCGGATCGAGAAAAGTTAATACAATAATAGAGTAAACAATTCCAAGAATAAGATTCAGTACAAACACATTTCCTAAAATCCTGTTTGCACTGTCGTAATCTTTCTGGCCGAGGCGCAAGGACATTAATGTTGACGCTCCAACTCCTACCAGTGAACCAAAAGCAGCTCCCAGATTCATCAACGGAAAGGTAATGGCCAAACCGGAGATTGCCAATGCTCCAACACCCTGACCAATAAAAATACTGTCGGTAATATTGTAAAGAGAGGTTGCCGTCATAGCAATAACCGATGGAATAGCATATTGCAGCAATAAACGCCACACATTTTCTGTTCCAAGTGCGGCTGTAGCTTGTTTCTGTTTCATAACCTTTTTTGTTAACCGTCTTCTGTTTTAATCCGCCGTGCTCAATTGTTTACAGATATTAGTTGCAGTTTAAGATGTATTTATGGTAAAGGAAAAATGGATTAGCAAAGGCAAAAATAGTACAGTTTTTTGAATAAAATATTCACCGGCAGTGGCTTGTTGATTATCAATCTCAATTCTAAACCAGAAAACCTGTTCTTTGGGAGGGTATAACTTGTAAATTTTCTAAATAAACTTTCATGCAGACGATGAACTGAATCAACTGACAAATTCGTGGGCTCCTTGTAAAATTGTATTTTTGAAATCGTTTCCGGAAGTTCCCGTTTTAACTCTTTTTTTTCTTTGGAGAATGATTTAACAGGCAAAAGAATAGCTATCAGTGTAATTGAGAACAAGCATATTCTTTTATGATTAAAATACATAAAATTGAAATGAAATTAGAATGTTAGGATACCCGGTGAAAATACAAAAGAATTCTTTTTTATGGAAGCAAAAGGAACTTATGTGTAATAAAATAAATTTTGTTTTCTTATACCGTCTGTATTATTTACTGCTGCGTAGCAAATTAAAAAAATTACAATGCTTGTAATACCGATAGAAAAAAATATATGGCGCAAAGTGGCAATGTGCGGCACTTTTGAAGCGAATCGGTATTGCCGGTTGAATGACTGTAGTTTTTTTTACGATAATGGTTTCATCACCGCTAGAAATAGGACGCTCAGCAGAGGATTTTAACAATTAAAATTATCTTTACAAAAAAAAAGTCAATGATCCGGTTTTTCGAAAATTACTCTCTCCAGCCATTTAACACGTTTAACATAGAAGCAAAAGCAAAGTATTTTTTTGAATTTACAGAAATTGCTGATTTATCCGTTTTCCTGCAATCCAACGAAAGCTGGAAAGAAGAAAAAATACTGGTAATAGGAGAGGGGAGCAATATTTTATTTCTGGAAGATTTTGACGGGTTGGTTATTCACCCGAATATTCCCGGAGTATATGCAATTAACGAAGACCGGCAAAATATTTGGATGGAGGTTGGTGCCGGTGAAATTTGGGATGAGTTTGTAAAATATTGTGTCGATGCTCAGTTGGGAGGTGTTGAAAATCTGTCGCTTATTCCCGGAACAGTTGGGGCCGCTCCTGTTCAAAATATTGGCGCCTACGGGCAGGAAGTCTCTGAAGTTATCGAAAAAGTAAAAGGATACGATCTGGAAAAAAACGAGACAGTTGAATATTCTAACCAGGAATGCCGTTTTTCTTATCGTAACAGTATTTTTAAGCAAGGGCTAAAAAACCGGTTTATCATTACCTCGGTAGTATTTAAACTGGATAAGTTTCCTGAATTCAGGCTTGACTACAGTAACCTGGAAGCACGAGTTTCCGAGAAAGGGGCAATCAGTCTGGAAAACATTAAAAAGGCAGTAGACGAAATTCGTTCGTCAAAATTACCCGATGTGAAAGAATTGGGGAGTGCAGGAAGTTTCTTTAAAAATCCGCTTGTTGAAGTGGAAAAGGCTGAAAACATTGAGAAAGAGTTTGGCGAGATTCCGGTATACCGGTCTGGAGATGGTAAGGTGAAAATAGCTGCCGGTTGGCTGGTTGAAAAGGCTGGTTGGAAAGGTTTTCGTGACGGAGATGTTGGTGTGCATGAAAAGCAGGCCCTGGTTTTGGTAAATTACGGGAAGGCTACCGGGAAACAGATTTATGAACTTTCTGAAAAAATTAAACAATCGGTTTTTAATAAGTTTGGAGTCGAACTTGAAAGAGAAGTTAACTGCATTTAATATACTTTTTGTTTCAAATTGAAAATTCGCGCAAATTAATTCCCGCTTCCAAAGGGAAAGATATTTTTACTGATAAATTTTATTGGCATTTAAAAACGCCCTGTAAGCAGCAGCGTTCCGGTTATGTTGTGCCAGTGTGGCCGAAAAATTATGATATCCGGAAAAATCGGGTTTGGCACACATGTATATATAGTTGTGTTTTTCGTAATTTAAAACAGCATCAATTGTAGCGGTTTCAGGAAAATTAATAGGGCCCGGTGGTAAGCCCACATATTTATAAGTATTGTAAGGCGATTCAATTTCAAGGTGTCTGTTTAGTATTCTTTTTAGCGAAAAATCGCCAACGGCGTATTTTACAGTCGGATCGGCCTGCAAAAGCTGACCGCGTTTTAAGCGGTTGATATACAATCCGGCAATAACCGGTAACTCTTCTTTTTTTGATGTTTCGGATTGAACAATGGAAGCAAGTGTTATTACTTCCACCGGAGTCAGATTTATTTCTGCTGCTTTTGCCCGGCGTTCTTCATTCCAAAAACGCTCGTACTCCTGTTTCATCCGGTCGGCAAATTCGTCTGCCGAAGTGGTCCAGTAAAACTCATAGGTATTCGGAATAAACATGGCCCGGAAAGTTTCAGGTGAAAACCCGTATTCCTTAATCTTTTCGGCATCATAAAAAAGATTCAGAATTGAAAGAGAATCCGCCTGGATATACTTGCTTACTTTTCCAGCCAAATCTTCCTTAAAGTGTACATTGTTAAAAGTTACGTCAACAGGTTTCTGTAATCCCCCGCGAAGCATATTTACAATCTCATTGCTGTTCATCCCTTTTTCAAAAAGGTAGCGGCCCGGCTTAATTGTCATAGGGTAATTTTTCTTTTTTGCCACCCATTTAAACGCTTTCACACTTATAAGTATATCGTTGGTAATAAGGCTATCGGTAACTTGCCCGTAGGTCGCATTTTCAGGACTAATCAGCACATATTCATTTTTTATGTTTTCTTCAAAAACATATCTGTAGAGTTGATACGCACGTACCCCGGCAACAATAAATGCGATAGAAAAAAAGATGATAATAAACTTCCCTATTTTTGGGAACATCATAATTTTGTTTTTCTGGTCAATGGTCATCCTTGTTGTTTTTACAAAATCTGCGTTTCAAAAATACGATATTTTTATAAATCGCTCCGAACCGCTTCTGATTTTGTATTATCTAATAGTTTTTAATTCTCTTTCTGGTTTTTGCGAATGTATTGCTTTCGGTTCAAAATGATTAAATTCGCGCCAAAACAGTTGAATTTAAACCATCAGAATTATGCAACAGGTAAATCTTACGGAAGACATTTATTTTTTGGGGTTTAACGATCGTCGTACCCATCTTTTTGAAAATATTTGGCCTATTCCGCATGGAATTTCATATAACTCCTATTTAATTGTTGACGAAAAAATTGCACTTGTCGATACGGTTGAGCGCTCGTTTATTGATGAGTATTTGGATGAAATTGAAGAAATTATCGGAGATCGCGCCATTGATTATTTAATCATAAACCACATGGAACCCGACCACTCGGGTGCATTAAAAAGTATTATTCAGAAGTATCCGGATATTAAATTAGTAGGAAATAAAAAGACGTTTGGTTTTGTAGAAAGTTTTTACCTGACACCTAAAAATGTGGTGGAAGTGTATGATGATTATAAAATTGATTTGGGAAAACACAAGTTGCAATTCCAAATGATTCCAATGGTTCATTGGCCCGAAACCATGGTTACATACGAGGAAACTTCCAAAATTGTATTCTCGGGTGATGCGTTTGGTAGCTATGGAACACTGGATGGTGGTATTTTTGATGATGAGATAAACCTCGATTTCTATGAAGTGGAAGTTATGCGTTATTTCACCAATATTGTTGGGAAATATTGTCCGCATACCCAGCGCGCCATAAAAAAATTGGCTCCGCTTGATATAAAAATGATTGCCGCTACACACGGGCCTGTTTGGCGAAGTGATTTGGATTGGGTGCTTACACGTTATAACAAATGGAGCTCGTATGATTTGGATTGCGGCGTGGTTATCGTTTATGGCTCGATGTATGGAAATACCCAGCGGATGGCAGAAGTAATTGCACGTCAGCTGGCAGTTCGCGGTATCAAAAACATTCGGGTTTACGATGCCTCAAAAACCCACTCTTCATATATAATTAACGACATTTTCAAATATAAAGGATTTATTGTCGGAAGCCCGGCTTACAATAATTCACTGTTCCCGAATGTTGAAATTTTGCTTTCTACCATCGAACATATGGCACCCAAAGACCACTACCTTGGAGTTTTTGGAAACTATTCCTGGAATGGCGGAGGTGTAAAAAATCTAAAATTATTTGCAGAAAAAATAAAATGGGAAATGGTGTATGACCCAATTGAAGAAATGGGGGCATTAAAGACCGATAAAAAAGCAGAATTGGTAAAACTGGCTAACGCCATGGCTGACAAATTACTCGTAGAAAATTAGACTTCACCACATAAAAGAACAGAGCGCTTCCGGTTTTTCGGAGGCGTTTTTGTTTTACACATGTTGGTCAATCAGAATCGCATTACCATCCGGATCAAATAAAACGATATTTTCCGGACCACTGGTGTTTTTATCGGCTTCACGTTCCAGTTTAATACCTTTACTTTTTAAATCTTTCTGAATGTTACGCACATCGTCAAAATTTTTGAGCGTGTTGGCATTCTCGTCCCAGCCGGGATTGAACGTCAGGATATTATTTTCAAACATTCCCTGGAATAAGCCAATCAATGAATTTTCATTTTTCATAATGAGGTAATTTTGTGTTACATCTCCTGCAAAAACGGAGAATCCCAGGTTTTCATAAAATTGTTTTGAAACTTTGATGTCTTTCACATTCAGACTCACAGAAAACGCTCCTAATTTCATAATACAATCCTTTTGTTTGTTTCTAGTAAGATAATAAAATAAACCGACTCGCCGGTAATTTAAAACTTTTTTGTCTGAAATTATTTCAGTTGAAATTTTCATCACTCAGTTTGTTTGTTTTTTTTCAGGAGAAAGCCGGGAGCCAAAATTCACATAAAAAGATATTGTAGTCGTACTAATGGAAGTTCTTCGGTTAAAGGTTATTGATCTTTCACTTTTTTAGTAAAAAAATCTTCCAGTTTTTTAGTTCCGTATCGGGGAGCCACCATTTCCATAACCATTGTTGAAAGAAAAAATTCGATGGGGCCATATGTTTTTGATGACGTAAATGTTCTCACTGTCCAAAGTGTAACTTTTCTTATCCAGTCGGGCAAATGTACTATTTTTACTGGTTTTGAACAGGCTTTCAGAGCAAGTTCTGCAATTTCATTCTGGCTTAGGATATCAGGGCCTCCAACATTAATTTCTTTTTCTGTTGAGCGGAGGGCATTAATACAAACTTCTGCCAGGTCGTCGCCATGAATCGGATTGAGTTTTAACTTCCCGTCGCCAAAAAGATAAACTTTTCCGCTTTTTGCCATTTTTAAAAAATCAGCCATGTCAGAAAAGAAACCATTGGGGCGAATAACTGAATAATCCATCCCTGAATTTTTCAGGTAATCAACCAGTTTTTCTTTTGCTTCGCCAATTTTCAGGTGGCGAAGTTTCTGCCCGTTAAGCACAGAAACATAAATGAATTTTTTGACCCCGCCGGCCCTGGCAGCGTCAATTAAATTTACGTTGGCCTGGTAATCTACATCCATATATGTCAACCCGTCCTTCTGCCGTGTTATGCCTACGGTGCTGATAACATAATCGACACCGTTAAAAATGTTTTTGAAGGTTTCCGGTTTTGTTACTTCTGCTTCAACTACATCATAAACAGATAAATCAAATCCTGATTTTTTCAGGTCGCGAACTATCAGCCGGGAATCGTATTCCGAGTGTACTATTTGTTTGGTAATGTGTCTTCCCAAATACCCCGTTGCACCGGCTATCAATACTTTTTCTGTTTTCATTGTTTTTTTAACAAAGGTAATTTAGTCTTTTACAGATCTTCTTGACCTTCGTCAAGAATTAGCCCAGCACTCTTTTTTTTATTCTGCTGAGCGTTTCAGGAGATACACCCAGAAACGACGCGATATACTGCTGGGGAACCCTTTGAAACAGCTTCCCGTTGTTGTTTAGCAGTTCCTTGTATCTTTCTTCAGCAGATTGAGTAACAAAAGATGCAATAATTTTTTGACAGCTTATCAACTCATTTTCGGTTGCTATCCGTGCAATTAACTCAAATTTCGGGGAAATTTCCAGTAGTTTATCTGTATTTTTTCGACTAAATATCATAAGCGTAGTCTCTTCAATGGCCTGAAAGTTTTCTTTTGCAGGAACCTGAAAGGTGTAGCTTTCGCCTGCGCAAATAAACTGGCCTTCGGTATAGAAAAACGCTGTACGGTCTTTCCCGTGCACATTATAAAAAAGCCGTACACAGCCTTTTACTACAAAATATATGTCGTGAGAAATCTTACCTTCACAAAAAATCATTTCATTTTTTTCATACACTTTTTTTTCAGAAAAAGTATACAATTTTGAAATATCTTCTTTATCAAGAGGAATGTAGTTTTTCAGATATTCGATGAAATTGTCGGTCATTCTTGCAAGATACAAATTTGTTTGACCAAGGTTCACCGCTTAAGTTTGTTTTATATTCCGCAAAACACTATTTTAAGTTGTCTATATATTGCTGCAATTCATCAATATATTTTCCGATATGCAAGCCGTCAACAAGAGCGTGGTTTACCTGAACAGAAAATGGCAACCAAACTTTTCCGTCGCGTTTAAAATATTTTCCCCAGGAAATTCTTGGGACAGAATCGTTTTTGTTTAAGGAAATTGTATGCGAAATATGTGTAAAGGAAATCCACGGGATACAGGTAATAAAGATTAAATCATCCCGGCCGGCCAGTTTTTCAAATTCAAAATACTCCGTTTGGTTTTTGTTCGCCTCTTTTGCTTTTTTTTCAAATGTTTCAATATCACCCTGCAAATCGAGTGTGACGAATTTAAACAACTCGGCGTTTTTATCTTCATCCATATCGGTGAATGAAGGATGTATCTGATCGTGCAAAACAACTTTACCGTCTCTTATCCGGTATCTGAAGTTTTTTATCCTGTTCAAAGCAGTTGATGTAACATAAATCATTGAATAATAAAAGGATAACCTTCTGGCTTTTATAAAAGCCAGAAAGTTGGTTACATCAATATCCATACAAATGTTATATTGAGGATAATCCATCCGACTAAAGAACAGAAAATGTTCTTTTCTGTTCCAGTTTTTGATGTCGATGGTTTTCATTATGTTTTGCTATTTTAAAGTAACATCCAGATAAACCGAATGCCGACCATATGTTTCATAAAAAGGTTTAAAAACAACACCGTCGATGGTAAATTGCAGTTGCTCTGCATCGCCTGATATCGATTTACCTATGTCTTTTGCATCCAGTGTTATTTTCCGCCATTCTTTTCTTGGCTCATCTTCCTGTGCGGCAAGTAAAATCGGTCCGTAAAATAGACTGGCAATATTTTGCTGGTCCATGACGGGTTCCAAATGAAACTCAAATGGCATACTCAACTCAACTGTATCTCCGTCTTTCCATTTACGGCTTAATGTAAGATAGCTTCCCGGAGTTGCTTCATTTTTTTCATCTTTCCCGTTTATTTTCACAAAAAATCCTTTTGTTGCCCAGTGCGGCACACGAACATTAAGATCAAAATTGCCGCTACCATTAATGATTAATTGGGTGTGGTCTTCTTTTGGAAAAGCAGTTGTTTGTGTTACAGTTATATTTTTTTTCGTCCAGTTTAATGTTGAAGGTACGTAAAGATTTACATATAAAGCCTGGTCATCTGCACTTTTGAAATAAATTGAGTTCTGAAGTTTTGTACTACTCTCAAGGGCAGTGCCGTTGCAGCAGGAGAAGCCGTCCATGTCAGCGTTCCCAAATCGTTTTACAGAACCTGGCCTTAGTGGCACATGGTAGGTATTTGCCGGGCTGTCCTCAGCTACAGAGGCAAGAATATGGTTGTAAAGTCCACGTTCATAGTAGTCCATTAACTCGGCTCTCTGATCAAAGAGAAAAAGGTTACGGGTTAATTTGAGCATATTATAAGTAGCACAGGTTTCATTCTGGCCTCCGGCAGAAAAGCCATTTTCGTAGAGTGTTGCGGGTTGACCGGTGAAACATTCCGCATTAGAAGGATTACGTGCCCCTGCAACTCCTCCAATACTGTACATATAATCGTTTGTAGCCATATTCCAGAAATTATCGGCTATATGATAATACTCCGGTGAATCAGAATCGCGATAGATTTCAAGCGCCCCCATAATTTGCGGGATGTGCTGGTTGGCATGTAACCCACGGAACATGTCCACATTTTTAGCCAGTCCGTGAGAGTGTTCGGCGTCACCAAAAAACACCCTGATATTGTCAAATAATTGCGCCGCTTTCAGGTAACGAGGTTCGTTGGTCAGCCGGTATAGTCTTGCCATTGCTTCGTTCATTCCTCCAAATTCTCCGGCAATGTATCTGTTCCACATGCTTATAAGTGTTTGGGTTGGCACCTGACTCAGGCGGGTATAGACCCAGTCACCCATACCCTTTACGATTTCCAAAGCTTTTTCATTGCCACCAACTTCATAAATATCCATTAAGCCGGCTAGGATTTTATGCAGCGTATAATAGGGCGCCCAAATTTTAGTACTATCGGTTCCATAGCTTGCCCCATTTTCCAACATAATAAACTGGTCTGGCGGATAGGCACTAATAAAACCTTTACCCCAATTCCAGTAATCAGTTCTGATTTTTTCTGTACTCAGATTTGAATCAAAGCCAGATTTACCCGGGCCGGGCGGCACTGCCAATGGGTCTGACACGCTTTCTCCTCCTGTTGCTTTGGGCTGCCCCGACATTTGCGACAATTCATATAGCGTATTCACCATATATTCCATTTTGTTGGCGAAATTAGCCTGGAGCGAGGCATCATAACCGGTACTTGCATAAGCCTGAGCGATGGCACTAAGATAATGGCCTGTGGCATGACCACGTAATTTTGTCTCCTGGCTATCCCATCCGCCTAATGGATTTGCTCCGGCAGGCTGTTCTTGTCCAAAGGCATTGCGAAACATATAAAGGAAATTGTCCGGATTTGTTTCAGCAAGACCGTTTAAAAATTTATCCCGGTTCTCTATAAATTTTGTTTCGTGGTGATGAGGATCGGTGTTTAATACAACCTGATCCAGGTTAAAAGCTTCCAGTTTACGATTCGGGGTAGCAGGTGCCTTTGTTTCTTTTACCGTGATTATTGCCTTGGGATTTATATTTGTTCCGGCAACTTTTCCTGTTATGGTGTAGGTGCCGGCGGTAAGTACCTGATTGTTGTTTTCTGGTGCAGGCCAAAGTACTCTGACATCTGGTCCTTCAGTTTTATTACTGTACTCTCCCTTTACATAACGAGGCAGATTGGGAAGATATCCCACTACCGTTTCTACCTGAATATCGGGGACATTTGTTAAATATGCATTATACAACTGGGGGGTTGTTTCGGGAAATGTAGGAAGATCAGGGTCTGGTCTTTCTCTTCTTCTGGCAACTCCTTCTCTATCCCTGAAAGGATTAAAACGAATCCCGGAGATTTGTCCCTCACTTAAAGGAATTCTGTAAATCCGGAAATCGTAAAGTTTGGCATTTAAAGACGTATTGTCAGATGCCACCAGCGATTTACCAATGTAAAGTTTATTATTTTTACCTGAATCGTTATCGAATAGTTTTTCCAGCTCGACCTCAACATCTTTTGACTCACCAGCCAGCTCTCCATTTATATAAGTACTCAAAGTTTTGGATGGAGCATTAAAAACAATGGCTAAATGATTCCAACGATTAACTTCAATTGCCGATGAATTTACAGCATATCTTTTAGCGTTAGCGATGATTTGGGTTTGAAAACCTTCATTGTCTGCTGTTCCTGTGGGAGCAGCAAAAAAATGCGCCTGGTCGTTTTTTCCAAAATCGAAAAATAACTGCCCGCTTTTTGCTGAACGCAGGTAAATCCATCCGGTGATACTCAATGACTCCTCTCCTGTTACCGACTCGCCCGGAATTGAAATAAATACTTCACCATTTCCCGGTAAAGAAAGTACTTTGCCAAGCATCTCATCATCATTAAATTTAAAACCGGAGCCATGAATGCTGCCGTGTAAATTATTACGGGACCAATCTTTTGCATTCCCTTCGAAGGTATAGCGGGAAATTAATCCCGTTTCTCCAATCCCGTCTAAAATCTGATCTCCACCTTGGGCAAATGCCGAATTTGTGGCCAATACAAAAAAGCTGATTATCATTCCAACGAACAGTTTACACATTTTCATAATTAAATTCTTTTTAGTTGTTTTTGAACTTTGAAGAAAGGATGATTAAGTATTTTAGAAGTTCAAATTAAACAATATATTGCTAAAGTTCCATGGACTGGAGTTGAAATTTTCTCAATAAATGTATTTTTAACACCTATCGCTATCCGATTATGGCAGAGTTCGGTTACAAAGCACGATTGATTCCCGGTGAGTTGCTAAATGGTTGTTGTTTCTGTCAATGATTCTTGCCGGAGAATTTGCCATGATTGTCTTTCATTGTTAATTGTGATTTAATCACCTGCTTATCTGTTTAACCATCTTTATATGCAATGACGATGGTTATTTAGATACCTTTTTTCTTATTTGTATTTATATACAGATTTCTTTTCTGAATGGTTTGTTTGATTTAATATTCGTATAAAATCTGATCTCCTGAGTTTGTTAAATTTAGCAAGACTTTGTTTTCATTAATTTGCAGAGCTCTGACATCGAATGTTATTTCTTTCCCGATATAAGCATCACATAGTTCCTGATTTTTTAATGACAATCTTAGATTTCTTTGAGGTGGATTCGAATATAGAATAACTCCGGAATCAACTAACTTCACTTCCCATGAACTTCCGCTGCATCCGCTTGAAGCAAAACTTATTTTTAAACAGTGGTTATTTAATTCCGTACTGAGTATTGTTAGCTGGTGGTTTGGAGCGGAAATATACTGGTCTTCACTAATAATAACTGACCGTTCGCAAATTTCAGAAAAGCTATCGGTTTCTTTTTCACAGCAAATAAATGACAGTCCGATAACAATCGTTCCAAGTATTAACTTTACGGCTTTCATAATTCTGTTTACATAAAGATGTAAATGTACAATAATTAGTTGCGCAGCATTTCGACTGTTCGATAGTTTATGAGTAACAGTATAAAACAAAGTAAAAACCAACCTTTCTTTTTATTTGTTCTTTTTGCAGGGAAAACTTTATAATTTTAGGCTTTCAATTCATTAAAATATTACCAATGAACCTTTCAAGAAGAAATTTTATAACCAGAACCGCTGCCGGAACCGCAGCGTTGGCGAGTATTCCGTCGATTGTAGCAAATGCAGTGCCTGCAAAAGGTAGTACCTCAAAACAAAAATATTCATTGTTTGGAAAAGGAAATACCGTTCTGTTTCAGGGCGATTCAATTACCGATGCGGGGCGGGAAAAGGAAAAAGAATTGCCAAATAACCCCGGCTCTTTTGGGCATGGGTATGCTTTTTTGGCTGCTTCAGCTTTGTTAAATGCTTTACCCGAAGAACAACTTACAATATATAACCGCGGGATAAGTGGAAACAAGGTTTATCAATTGGCCGACCGCTGGGAAAAAGATTGCCTTGACCTAAAACCCGATGTCCTTAGTATTCTGATTGGCGTTAATGATTACTGGCACAAACGAAACGGGCGTTACGACGGTACAATTGAAATCTATGAAAACGATTATCGTGCTCTGCTAAAACGTACGAAAGAGAATTTGCCTGGAGTCAGGCTCGTGATCTGCGAGCCATTCTATGTTTTGAATACAAAGTCAGTTGATGAAACCTGGGTCGAGCCTATGAAACAGTATCAGGCTGCAGCAAAAAGAATAGCGAAAGAGTTTGATGCATTTTGGGTGCCTTTCCAAAATGTTTTTGACGAGGCAATAAAATATGCTCCCGAAACCTACTGGACAGGCGACGGTGTTCACCCGGCAATGCCTGGTGCACAACTTATGGCAGAAGCCTGGCTTCAGGTTGTGAAATAGGAAATTCAATTACAGAAGAAAAAAGCAGGAACATTTGAAGCACGAAAATAGTTTGAAATGTTAACTGCTTTTTTGCTGATTATTTAAAATGAGCACATTGGCTTATGCTGAATTTAATATCTGTTTAATCCAAATACTTTGGCAGTAACTAAAAACCGATTTTGTTCTCTTGTTATGAAAATATTTTTTTTTGCATTAGTCATTGTAGTATTGTTGGCCATTGGCGCCTGTTCAAATACCAAGAAAGAAAGTAGTGGGTACGCAGAGCTGGACAAAGGTCCCAATATCATTTTGTTGATGGGAGATGATCATGGTTGGGATGAGGTTGGATACAACGGTCACCCTTTTGTAAAAACGCCGGTTTTAGATGAAATGGCGGCCAGTGGACTGCGTTTTGACCGGTTTTACTCTGCCCACCCCAGTTGCTCACCAACACGGGGAAGTTTTATGACCGGAAGACACCCTAATCGTTACGGAACTTTTTCTCCCAACTGGTCTATTCGTCCGGAAGAGATAAGTATTGCTCAGCTATTAAGTGATGCCGGTTATGCTTGCGCCCATTATGGCAAATGGCATCTGGGACCTGTGAAAAAGGATTCGCCAACGAGTCCGGGGGCCATGGGATTTGATGAATGGCTCTCGCACGATAATTTTTTTGAAATCGATCCGGTTTTATCCCGTAATGGAGGAAAACCGGAGAAAATTGAGGGCGAAAGTTCAGCAATAGTTGTTGAAGAAGCCATCCGCTTTATTAAAAATAGTCATCAAAATAAACAGCCTTTTTTTATTGTGGTATGGTTTGGTTCTCCGCATGAACCATACAGTGGTTTGCCAGAAGATATTGCTCTTTATGAAAATCTACCCGACAGTTTAGATCGATTAACTGTTCAACTTACTTCCAACAAAACAGGTGAAAGGGTTGAACGTTCGCTTCGCGATGTGTTAAAAGAACGTTATGCCGAAATAACAGCAATGGACCGATCTATTGGAACATTGAGGGAATTTCTGAAGGAAAACAAATTGAAAGATAATACTTTGGTATGGTATTGTGGTGACAACGGAACTCCTCAAAGTGCAGGCAGAACCGGAATGACAGTCCGTGCTCAGAAAGGTTCGTTATACGAGGGAGGTGTTCTTGTTCCCGGTGTGTTGGAGTGGCCGCAGGGAGTAAAAAAACACGGAATTGTTCAAAGTTCGGCTGTAACCAGCGATTTTTTACCAACATTGGCGGAACTTACAGGGCAATTGCTTCCTGACCGGCCTCTTGATGGCATAAGTCTTGTTTCGTTTTTTAATGAGCCGGAAAAGCTGCGTGGAGAACCCATTTTTTTCTGGCAATTTGAATCCGGAAAAGTGTTTGACGATGAAGCTGAACCATATATTGACCCCGAATTGCAGGAAGGAACAACGCCGCTGGTGAAAATGATGAACGGAAAATATACGCGAACTTTTAGAAATCTGAAATATGACGTTATTTCCGAGGCCGATTATGGTGGCGAACGTACAGTGGTAAACGATCGTTTTAAACTGGTTGCTGATGGTGGCTCACCCGGTGATGCAGGTTTTGAATTGTACGATCTCCAAAAAGACCGGGGCGAAACAATAAATCTTGCTTCTGAATTTCCTGAAATTGTAGAGCAAATGCAAAAAGAGTTGAGAAACTGGCAGGAATCAGTATTAAAAAGTCTGACCGGGGCAGATTATAAATAAATTCGGGAAAAGAGGTTATTTCAAATAATCTTCCAATTTTATAATCTTCGCATAATTCCTTAACGTGGTCAAAGTAGAGAAGTGAACATCCTTCGCTTCTACGGTAACATCTTCAAATGTGAGATCCCGTGTAGCACAGGCATCTTCTATTACGGTACAGGCATAACCATAATCGTGTGCCGCCCGGGTTCCTGCTTCTAAACACATATGGGTTTGCATGCCACACAAAACTACATTTTTAATATGGTTTGCCTTGAGATAGTCGTTTAGTCCCGTATTTAAAAACGCATTAACTTCTTTTTTTGAGAAGATTTTTTCTCCATCGACCGGTTTTACACGTTTATTGATATCACCACCCGGTTCAAAAAGATGTTTTATGTGAATTACCAAACCGTTTTTTTTTCGAAAATGGTCAAGAAGGACAGCAGCCTGGTCGGCAGCCTTTTCGGGTTCCACCAACTCTGATGCTCCTCCCGAGAAATAAAAATCCTGGATATCGATAATAATCAGAGCCGTTGAATCAAGTTGCTGTGCTGTTAAGAACGTGCCGGAGAGAATCATTAATATGGAAAGGGTAAGAAATTTCATCGTTCATTTATTTATTCTGTGTGTCCTTTTTTTTCAGGCTTTTGTTTTCGCTAATGTAATGAAAATCCAAAAAATAAGGGGAGTTAAAATAAAGCTTGAGTATCAGCTCTTTTTTCTTTGATGAAATAACTGTATTTGATGCATTAGGGGCGGAGCAAAAGCAGTATATAAAAAATGCCCTGCAAAAGTTACAGAGCATTTTTGAAATATTTTAAAAGAAGGTTTAAGCAAGTAATTCTTTTACCTGGTTGTATACATTTTCTTCATTGAACCCGAGTTTTTCATCAAGTACTTTGTAAGGCGCAGAGAAACCAAAGGAATCCAGCCCCCAGGTTTTACCATTTTCTCCAACCAGCCCGGCTAAGGTTACAGGTAAGCCCGCTGTCATTCCAAAGCGAGGCACTCCGGTTGGAAGTACACTTTCCTGGTAGTCTGCGGCCTGATTTCTGAATAAGCCTTCAGAGGGAGCGGAAACCACCTGAACTTTTAGCCCGTCTTTATCAGAGAGAAGCTTAGCCCCATCAACCAAAGTTGCTACTTCTGAACCGCTGGCAACCAAAACCACATCAGGTTTAGTTTCCGGTTTTAAAACAATATAAGCGCCTTTTTCAGCTTGCAGAGCCGATTCGTACGCATTTCCTTCAACCGGAAGGTCGTTGATATTCTGACGGGACAGAATCAGGGCAGTTGGTGTACTTGTATTCTCAATAGCCATTTTCCAGGCTACTGTTGTTTCATTGGCATCAGCCGGACGAAGAACAAGCATGCTGTTTTCACCGCTGTGGTTTTTGAGTTTTTCCAGCAAGCGAATCTGCGCTTCCTGTTCAACTGGCTGGTGCGTTGGCCCGTCTTCACCCACGCGGAATGCGTCATGAGTCCAAACATATTTTACAGGCAATTCCATCAATGCTGCCAATCGAACTGCTGGCTTCATGTAATCAGAGAAAACAAAGAATGTTCCGCAAACCGGAATTACACCACCGTGTAAAGCCATTCCATTTGCAATACATGCCATGGTTAATTCACTTACTCCGACTTGCAGAAAGGAACCACTAAAATCGCCTTTTTTAAACGGCGTGGTTTTTTTTAGAAATCCGTCTGTTTTGTCAGAGTTGGAAAGGTCAGCTGAAGCCACGATCATATTTTCTATTTTACCGGCAAAAGAAGCCAGTGCTGTTCCGGAAGCTCCGCGTGTTGCTGTATTTGCTTTTTGTTCAATTGCAGCGAAGTCGAATTTTGAAGCTTCTCCGGAAAAGAAACCGTTTAACTTTTCTGCCATTTCCGGGTTGGCTTTCTCCCATTCAGCCTGTTTTGCTTTTTGGGCGGCAGCAGCCTCTTTTAATTCCGCTTTTCTATTTTCGTAGAATTCTTTTACTTCATCAAAAATTGCAAAAGGATTTTCAGGATCTCCACCTAAATTGCTGATTGTTTTTTCAAAGGAAGCGCCAGCATTTGATAATGGCATACCATGGGTTTCCACCTGTTTTTCATAACTACTGCCAGAGTCGGTCAGCGCGCCTTTTCCCATAATAGTTTTCCCAATAATCAGCGAAGGTTTTTCTGTTTCTGCATTTGCTTTTGTAAGCGCTTCTCTGATTTGACCTTCATTATTTCCATCAATAATAGAAACGCTCCAGCCCCATGCTTCATATTTTTTTGCTGTATCTTCAAGTGAAACGACATTTGTTTCAGTAGAAAGCTGGATGTCGTTTGAGTCGTAGAACATAATGAGGTTGCTTAGCCCTAAATGTCCTGCAATTCGTCCGGCACCCTGCGAAACCTCTTCCTGGACTCCACCGTCAGAAATATAAGCGTAGGTTTTATGAC
Source organism: Maribellus maritimus (assembly GCF_022267315.1). GTDB lineage: Bacteria > Bacteroidota > Bacteroidia > Bacteroidales > Prolixibacteraceae > Draconibacterium > Draconibacterium maritimum. The sequence goes on along the minus strand of NZ_JAIKLE010000005.1, from coordinate 232,556 downwards.
TCAACCATTCCCCAAAACGTTCTGCCAGGAACCGTTCTGTAATGGCAGCACCTACTGCCATTGTATGTCCCTGACCCAACGGGCCTGATGTGTTTTCCACGCCTCTTTCTACGTCGACTTCGGGGTGACCAGGTGTTACACTTCCCCACTGGCGAAAGTTTTCCAGGTCTTCCATGCTGTAAAATCCTGCCAACGATAAAGCTGCATATAACATGGGTGACATATGACCTGGATCAAGGAAAAATCGATCGCGGTTAGCCCACGTCATATCTGAAGGATCGTAATTTAAAAATTCAGAATATAAAATGTTGATAAAATCGGCTCCACCCATAGCTCCTCCAGGATGTCCTGATTTAGCCTTTTCTACCATTGCTGCAGCTAAGATGCGAATATTGTCGGCTGCTTTTGTCTTGATACTTTTTGTCATGATTGTAATTTTAGTTCTAAATTTCACGGAAGTTCAGGAAAGTGCAAATTTAAAAAAAAAGAGGAACTCTCTTGGATCCCTCTTTTAATTTCAGAATTTCTTAATCTTGAATAATTCGAACCATAAAAACTCCTTCTATATTCTTGAGTTTGGTTCTTACTGATTCATCAATATTTTTCTGTGCAACATCGATGATATTATATGCAATATCGTCTCTTTTTTTGTTTAACATGTTATCAATGTTGATGCCTTCAGCAGCTAAAACACTTGAGATTTGGCTGACCATATTGGGAATATTTTTGTTGGCAATTAAAATTCTGCTTCCTCCGTTGCGCTCCATTGCTGCCTCGGGGAAATTAACTGAATTTTTAATGTTTCCGTTTTCAAGAAAATCCTGAACCTGTTCCACCGCCATAATTGCACAATTTGTTTCAGATTCTTTTGTTGAAGCTCCAAGGTGAGGAATTGAAATAACGTTGTCCATTTTTAGCATTTCTTCGTCAGGAAAATCGGTGATATAACGCGCTACTTTCCCTGATGCAATGGCTTCTCTCAGACTTTCTGTATCAACCAGGCCTCCACGGGCGAAGTTTAAGATACGGACTCCGTCCTTCATCATCCTGAATTTTTCTTTGTTGATGTAGCCTTTGGTTTCCGGAGTCAATGGAATATTGATGGTTACATAATCGGCTTGTGCCAGCAAAGGTTGAACTCCTTCCATCCAGGTAACTTCGCGGCTTAATTTTAACGCATGTTTCACTGACATGTAAGGATCGTAGCCTACTACATTCATACGGAGTGCAGATGCAGCATTTGCAACCAACACGCCAATGGCTCCCAATCCAATTACTGCCAGGGTTTTTCCTTTTATTTCCTGTCCTGCAAAATTCTTTTTACCCTGTTCTATTAATGCCGGTACCTCATCGCCTTTGCCAATTAGTGTTTTTGCCCAGGTAACCGACTCAACAATATCGCGTGAGGCAAGTAGCATACCAGCAATCACCAGTTCTTTTACACCGTTTGCATTTGCCCCGGGAGTATTAAAAACAACAACTCCTTTTTCTGTACACTTTTCAATTGGAATATTATTTACACCCGCACCTGCCCGCGCTACTGCTTTTAAAGATGACGGTAGTTCCATATCATGCATTTTGAAACTTCTTAATATAACGGCGTCAGCATTCGGTATTTCACTTGCTATTTCGTAATTACTAAGAGGGAAAAGTTTTAGTCCTTCCGGATCTATTTTATTTAACGTTTGTATTTTAAACATTTGGCTAATTATTTAAAAGGTTGTCTAACTCTGTAACTGAATTGTGACAAATATCATCAAATTATTGAAAATCCCGAAGTTAAAACGGGGTTAAGTTTTTAAAATGAAATTAACATTAACTAATTTATAATGATTTTAGATGGAGACTCAGGCAGCCTGGTAAAGCATTGATGAAAATAGCTAAACGAAAAAGCCAGATTCCACTGAATCTGGCTTAACAACCTTCAACTACTAACCGATTTTATAACCCAAAAAATTTTGAAGTAATAGTTATGAACTATTAACTCTGAATTGTCTGCTGCAAATAAAATAAGACTTCAAAAAATGGACTGTAATAAAAGTCACAAAAGTCCGGAAAAATCAATAAAATTTCTTGAAAGTTGAATTTTACCTCCTTTTTCCAGTTTTTTTAACAACCTGGAAATGACTTCCCGTGAAGTGTTTAGCTGAAGCGCCAAATCCTGATGTGTTCCGTTAAACGTTTTTAAACCCGATTTTTCCTTCCTGTCTACAAAAAATTTAACCAATCTTTCATCCAGTTTCAAAAAAGCAAGTGTATCAACTGTGTCAATCATCGTCCTGAAGCGGTTTTGAAATGTTTGCATAACAAATTGTTTCCATGACGGGTATTTACACATCCAACTATCCAACAACGAAACGGGAAGCATAATAACTTCAGTTTCTTCTTCTGTAATCGCTTGTACGTTGCTGGTTGAGTTTGCCATACAGCAAGTCAGTGACATGGCACAAACTTCATTATCTTTTAAATAATACAAGAGCAACTCGTTTCCGTCGTCGTTGTTCCGGGTTATTCTTATTAATCCTTTTAAAACCAGCGGGAAACTTGTGATGAACTGTCCTTCACGAATAAGAACTTCGTTGGGCTGGAAAGTTTTTTGGATACCTACATTTAGAATTTCTTCCTGCAGCTCCTTTTCGAGAAATTGATATTGTATATTAAAATTATTCACAGAAATGTTTTAACACAAATAAATGTGCTCAGATGATGTTGCGCCAGATATACCCGCAAAAAATATAAAGATTTTGAATAAAGGATACAGATGTTTTGAATATTATGATAGAAGCTAAACTATTCCTTCCTTTTTCCTGTAATGGGGGCATCTCCCTCGTATGATGAGCCTGATCCTGAAATTTTTTCCCCTTCAAAATTTAACGTGATTTTATACAAATCATAATCGGTTTTGGCTTCAAAATAAAATTGATTTGCCTCTTTTTGCTCCAGTTTTGTGAATGGTATTGTATACCCGTCATCCGACAATATTTCTCCCGCTAACTGACCATCTTTTTCATAAAAATGAAAAACACCTGTCAATATTGTTCCTCCGGCATCAACGGAATAACTCCATTTTCCCAAAATTTGTTTTGAATCGTTTTGTGAAAAGCTACAAAATGTAATTACCACAAAAAAAAACGAGATAAATATCTTTTTCATCATCTGTAGTTTATTGGATTGTTAATACTTTAAAAATAATGAATTAAAGCAACAATCGGATAAAATCTTGAAAATATTTACCTCATTTTGCGGTGTTTTATTCAAACATATCCCTCATTTTTTCAAAAAAAGTTTTTTCCGAGGAGGAAGGCCCTTCCTGAAAACCAGGAGAATTTTGAAGTTTTTCAAGCATTCTTTTTTCTTCGGCATTTAATTTTTTAGGGATCCAAACATGAACCCGGACAAGAAGATCTCCTTTCCCGTAGCCGTTTACCTCAGGAATTCCTTTGCCCCTTAACCGTAGTATTTTTTCAGGTTGGGTGCCGGCCTCAATTTTTACTTTTACCTTCCCTTCAACAGTAGGGATTTCAGCCGTTGTACCCAGTGTTATTTCGGGGAATGAAACAAATAAGTTGTAAATAAGATTGTTCCCGTCACGGACCAGATCAGGATGTTCTTCTTCTGTAATTACAACCAGGAGGTCTCCATTTATACCTCCTCGTCTTCCTGCATTTCCTTTTCCGGTAACATTAAGTTGCATACCTTCACCAACTCCGGCCGGAATTTTAATATTGATTACTTCTTCGTCGCGAATCACTCCTTCACCGGCACAATGGTTACACTGGTCTGTAATCATTTTCCCATCACCCTGACATGTAGGACACGTGGAAGTTGTTTGCATCTGGCCAAGTAAAGTATTGGTTATTCTGGTTACCTGACCTGTTCCTCGACAAGTTCCGCAGGTTGAGTAGGATGAGCCATCTTTTGCACCTGTCCCACTACAATGTTCACAGGCGATATATTTTTTTACCTTTATTTTTTTATCAACACCGTTTACAACTTCACTAAGGTTAAGTTTTACTTTTACCCTTAGGTCAGAGCCCCGGCTTACTCTTCTGCCTCCTCGGCTCCGGCTGCTTCCACCAAAACCGCCAAAACCACCGAAGTGACCACCAAAAATATCACCAAAAGCCGAAAAGATGTCTTCGATATCGGAAAATCCGCCGCCAAATCCACCTCCGGCAGATCCACTCATTCCGGCATGGCCGAACTGGTCGTAACGCTGTTTTTTTTCCGGATTGCTTAATACTTCATAGGCCTCGGCAGCCTCTTTAAATTTTTCTTCCGCTTCGGTGTTTCCCGGATTCTTATCAGGGTGATACTGAATTGCCTTTTTCCGATAGGCCTTTTTTATTTCTTCCGGTGTAGCATTCTTCCCAACCTCTAATACTTCGTAATAATCTCTTTTCGCCATTTCTCTTGTGTAATTTTTATTCTCCGATTACTACCTTGGCAAACCGGATTACCTTGTCATTCAATAAATAGCCTTTTTGAACCACATCAACTACTTTCCCTTTAAGTTTTTCTTCAGGAGCTGGAATTTTTGTGATAGCTTCATGCAAATCAACATCAAACGCCTGATGATGGGCTTCGATTTCTTTTACGTTATTTTGTTTCAGGAATTCTTTAAACTTGTTGTATATAATTAAAGTTCCCTGCTTGCCTGCATCGTCGTCGGCGATATTTTTGAGCGAATCAAGAGCTCTTTCAAAATCATCGACCACCGGCAGGATACTTACCAAAACAGATTCTCCTCCAGACTTTATCAGGTCTGCTTTTTCTTTTATCGTACGACGTCGGAAGTTATCAAACTCAGCCTGAAGGCGCAGGTGTTTGTCTGAAATCTCATCAAGTTTAACAGCTAACTCTTCGATTTGAGCATCTTTTTTATCCTTTTTCGATTTCTTCTTTTTATTTTCCTTCGCCTCTTCTTTTTCGTTCTTCTCTTCTTCTGTCGTTTCTGTTGTATTTTTGTCCTGCACCTCTTCCGGAGCATTCATTTCTTGTTCTTTTTTGACTTCTTCTGCCATTTTGCTGATTTTTAATTTGCTACCTTTTTGATCAAAAAATTTGCCATGCAAATATAAAAGACAAATTGACACTCCTTTTAATCAAAGAGTGCCAATTTGAATGATTTGAAATATTTTTAAAATGGAGGTGTGTTAAAATGTCTTTTTATTTTACATATTTCTCAAGTGCTGATTCCAGAGCTGGTCCACGCAGGTTTCGAGCTACGATAACACCGTCTTCGTTAATCAGAAAATTTGTTGGAATACTTCTTACTCCATAAACGGCAGCATGTTTTGACTGCCAGTATTGCAAATCACTTATGTGATAAGGCCATACCAATTTGTCGTCGGCAATAGCTTTTTTCCACGCAGCGTCTGTTCTGTCCAGCGAGACACTAAAAACAGTAAATCCGTCACCGTTTTCAAATTTTTTATCTTTAAATTTCTGATAGGCACTAACAACTGTCGGGTTTTCTCTCCTGCATGGACCACACCAGGCCGCCCAAAAGTCGAGAAGAACAAGTTTCCCTTGTGTGTCGGAAAGCTTCATCGTTGAACCGTCCACTGATTTTCCTATTAATTCAGGTGCTTTATTCCCAATATTAATACCAATTTTGGGCTCTTGTGCCAAAGATATCCCTGTTCCCAAAACAACAGCAAAAATGAATAACACCAATTTCTTCATAATAAACTCCTTTTGTGTTCAAATTTTTTCAAAAATATAAATTTCGATTTAATATGTAACGAAAATTATACTTTGAAAGTTTATAAATAATGAATACATATAAATATTTCGATACTTATAGCCTGGTGATTTTAGCTCCCAGAGAATTTAGACGAGCATCAATGTTTTCGTATCCCCGGTCGATTTGCTCAATGTTATGGATGGAACTTTCCCCTTTTGCAGACAAAGCTGCAATAAGCAAGGCAATCCCTGCACGAATGTCGGGTGAGGTCATGTTGGTAGCCCGCAGAGTGTGTTTTCTGTCCAGGCCAATAACGGTAGCACGATGGGGGTCACACAGAATAATCTGAGCTCCCATGTCGATCAATTTATCGACAAAAAATAAACGGCTTTCAAACATTTTTTGATGGATAAGAACACTGCCTTTTGCCTGCGTAGCAACAACAAGAAAAACACTCAAAAGGTCGGGAGTTAATCCCGGCCAGGGAGCATCGGCTATAGTCATAATTGATCCGTCAATATAAGAATCTATCTCGTAATGTTCGGTGTTTTTTACAACAAGGTTATCCTTTTCCTGTTCTACATTTATTCCAAGTCTGCGGAAGGAAGCCGGAATAATTCCCAAATGCTTCAATCCTACATTTTTAATTGTGATATCGGATGCCGTCATGGCTGCCAATCCAATAAAACTTCCCACCTCAATCATGTCCGGTAAAATGCGATGGGAACATCCTTTCAACGCGGTTGTTCCTTTAATGGTAAGCAGGTTGGATCCAATGCCCGTTATTTTTGCTCCCATGGAAACCAGCATTTTTGACAATTGTTGAAGGTAAGGCTCGCATGCGGCATTATAAATTGTTGTGGTTCCATCTGCCAAAACCGCAGCCATTAAAATATTGGCTGTCCCTGTTACCGATGCTTCATCGAGTAACATGTATGTGCCTTTCATTTTTTTTGCAGAAATAGAGAACCAGTGGTTGTCAGCATCAAATTCGAATTTTGCACCCAACTTTTGAAAGCCGATAAAATGTGTGTCAACTCTTCTGCGGCCTATTTTGTCTCCTCCCGGTTGAGGAATAAATCCTCTCCCAAAGCGTGCAAGCAAAGGGCCGATTATCATAATTGAACCCCTCAAACTGGCCGCCAATTCTGCATATTCTTTGGTTTTCAGAAAATCAATATTTATTTCAGACGCATTAAAAAGGTATTTGCCTTTTTCTATTCGTTCGGTCTGGACACCCAATTTCCCGAGGATTTCAATCAGCTTTAAAACATCTCTTATTTCCGGGATGTTTTCGATATAGACGTCCTGATTTGTAAGGAGTGTGGCACAAATTACCTGTAGCGCTTCGTTTTTTGCCCCCTGTGGTTCTATTGTTCCATTAAGCTTGTAACCGCCTTCAATTTGAAAAGTTGACATTCTGCAGGTTGTTAATGTCTTTTTTTACCGATATTTTTTTTCTTTTTTGGTTTTCCTATTAACGATTTTATATCAGAGAGTTGCATGTCTTCTTTTATCTCCAGCTTTTCTCCCGAAAGTTCTTTCAGGTCCATAAGAATTTTGTCGTCTTCAACAGCATCTTTATTCCATACCAAAAACGATTTTTTCATGTGATTTGCCAGTTGTTTGGTAAGTACTTCTTTTTCTTCACCCTCAAACTCGGAAATTTTTTGTATCATTTTTTCCATAACCAAACCATAGTGTTTGTATTTTATACTGTGTTGGTTATATGGAACTTTGTTGGGTTTTTCTGTCAAAATATCAGGAGAAGGCGGTTCATAAGGATAATCGATGTCAAGTTTAAAATCAGTCATTATCGCAAGATGATCCCATAATTTATGATTGAATTCAGCAACGTCTCTAAGATAAGGATACAAATTTCCCATAACGTCGATAACCGTTTTTGCAGCACGGTTTCTGGTTTCTCTGTCTTCAATTGTTGAGACGTGATCAACCATGTTTTGTATGTTTCTTCCATATTCTGGTAAAGGAAGTTTCTTTCTTTTTGAATTGTAATCCATTGAATGAATTTTATGGTATAAATAATTTATTTTCAGGTAATCTTATGAAATTAACGGGGTTGACTGTGCAAAACTAATGATTTCCTTTCAATACGCAATTTTATTCTTTCTTTTTAACGCTGTTTAATTTACTATTTTCAGCTTGGCAAACTTTAGCAGCAGTTGTTTATGTCCGGCAGTCTGAAAAAAAACAGTGGCTTTTAAATTGGGAACTACACCTTCAACCTTTAAAACCTTGCCAATTCCAAATCGTTGATGTTCAACCTGCATTCCGGCAAAAATTTTTGAAGGATCATCTCCTTCAAAATTAGACTGCGTTTTACCAGCTTCTCTCAGATTAACGAGTTTTTTGTCAAAAATGTTCTGCGTATCTTTTCTTTTAAATGAAGTATGTTGTGTTTGTCTTCTGAAAGATGGGCTTGAAGTTTCCTGCTGCAATTGATTTTCCGGTTGTCTTCGCTGGTTTGGCATTTTGTTGAAGTCAAATCCATCCATATATCTTTCATCCATTTCTTCCAAAAATCGGCTTGCGGTGCAAAAATCCAGTTTTCCCCAGCGATACCGTTGATTGGCAAATGAAAACCAAACATTTTCTTCCGCACGGGTAAGTGCGACATAAAACAGACGCCGCTCTTCCTCCAGCGCCTCCGGTTTGTTTTTTTCGTCGGCCTGCCCGGATGGAAAAAGGTTTTCTTCCAACCCAACTACAAAAACATTTTTAAACTCAAGTCCTTTTGCGGAATGAACGGTCATTAAAGTTACTTTATCCCGTTCTTCGTCTTTTTCTGTATCCTGATCGGTAAGTAACGCCACATCTTCCAGGTAATTTTCCAGTTTCTCAGGCCTGCCTTCTTCCTTAGCGCTGATGCTGAATTCCTGAATCCCGTTAAGCAGTTCCTGAATATTTTCATGTCTGCTTAGCCCTTCCGGAGATTTATCGTTGTATAAATCCTTTAAGATTCCGGTTTCCTCCGCAATTGTTTTTGCTGCCTCAAACGCTTCTGTATTTTGCGTCAGTTCAGTGAATTTCAAAATAAGCTTTGCAAAGTTCAAAACTTTTGAAGTGGTCCCTTTATTCAGATTGGCCGGGTTACTTTGGCTAAGGCCGGTGATTATTTTCCAGATTGAAGTTTCGCTATTTATTGCTGCTGTCTCGAGTTTGGCAACTGTTGTTCCTCCAATACCACGAGCAGGGAAATTGATGACTCTTTTTAGCGCTTCATTGTCAGCCGGGTTTATCGTTAACCTAAAATATGCCAGCAGATCTTTAATCTCTTTCCGTTGGTAAAAACTTAACCCGCCATAAATTTTGTATGGAATATTTCTTTTTCGCAGAGCCTCTTCAAAAATCCTCGACTGCGCATTTGTTCTGTAAAGAATAGCATAATCGGAATTTTTATAATGATCGTTTAACTGTGTTTTTGCTATTTCCTGGGCAACTAAAAAGCCTTCTTCATTGTCGGTTAAAGCCGAAAGAACTTTAATGGGTTTTCCTTCCTTTTTTTCAGAAAAAACAGTTTTTGGAATTTGTTTTTTATTTTTTGCGATGATACTGTTTGCAGCATTAACAATAGTTTGGGTAGAACGATAATTTTGTTCGAGTTTAAATATTTTGTGCGTCGGGTAATCGGTTTTAAAGTTCAGGATATTTTCAATTCGGGCACCACGGAATGAGTAAATACTTTGTGCATCGTCGCCAACTACGCAAATATTATTGTGCGCGGCGGCCAGTTTTTTTATAATAAGATATTGAGCATAATTGGTGTCCTGATACTCATCAACAAGGACGTAGTCGAATCGTTTCTGGTATTTTTCCAAAACCTCCGGCTTATCACGAAAAAGCAGGTTCGTTTTTAAAAGGAGGTCATCAAAATCCATTGCTCCGGATAAAAAGCAACGTTTTACATATTCTTTATAAATTTCGGCAATTGCCGGCATTCTCATATTTTTGTCGGCCAGCCTGATTTCGGTTTGTTGTGCATAAATATTGGGGGTAATCAGGTTGTTTTTAGCCATGGAAATACGACTGGAAACCACCCCCGGTTTATATACTTTGTCATCAAGCTGAAAATTTTTGATGATGGTTTTTATCAGACTTTTGCTGTCCGCACTGTCGTAGATGGTAAAGTTCGAAGGAAAGCCAATTGTCTCATGTTCCATGCGTAAGATGCGCGCAAAAATAGAGTGAAAGGTTCCCATCCATAGATAACGTGCAGCATTTTCTCCCACCACTTTTGCAATCCGTTCTTTCATTTCGCGCGCTGCTTTGTTTGTAAAAGTCAGTGACAAAATAGTTGACGGACGAGCTCCCTGTTTCAGCAAATGAGCAATCCGGTAAGTAAGTACCCGGGTTTTTCCTGAACCTGCACCTGCAATTACCAATGCCGGACCTTCTGAACTTAAAACAGCATCTTGCTGCGCTTTATTTAAATCTTTTAAGTATTCGAACACAATGAAACCAGTTTTCTAATTCAATGAACAAAAGTAAAAGATGTTCAGTGTTTTCCTTTAAAAAAATGATTGGCTTTTATCAACAATATTAAAATTTGCGGAATTTGTAGTTTCAACAAATGATTTTTCGTTACTGTCGGACAATTAAATAAAAATTATACGTTAATATTGTAGCTTAAAGTTTTTTGTTTTTATGAAGAGACAAAGTCGCTTAACCGTAATGTTTTTTTTATTGTTCTTTTTTGGTGTCCAATCTTTAACGGCTCAAATATGGGCTCCTGGAGCTGCTGGGGGAGGAGAAACCGACTATCCGTCATTTTCTGAAACAGACAGTATTTTTGTTTTTTGTGTTGATAACGAGGTTATGCCGGCAGGGGAGTTAAGTGTAAGTACTGAACTTGCGGGAACTAAAACATTTTTGTGGGAAGTTTACAATAGTGAAACTGCTTCGTTTGATTTTTATTTTTCAGAAAGTTTGGAAAACGGCACATCTTCAATAACAGGACTTACAGATGGATGTTATCGGGTAACCGTTTCGCAGGGAGAAACATCAACTGTTTACAGAGCATGGGTTTTTAATTCCTGGATTCAAGCCGAAGGAACGGTTTTGTATCCGAGTTGCGAATCATTTGCGCTAGATGGCAGCTTCACTTCTTCTGAAATAAGGTATCACGATTTGTCTACGAATGCGGAAGTTAGTCTTTCAAGGGATATGAAGGTCCAATGGAAAGAGGGCGACGTTGTTCTCTCCACTGTTCTCAATCCTGAACTGTTTGATCCACCAACTTCAAATGTTGACTACACACTCCGTGTTTACGATCGTTTTGGATGTGAGGCGAACATCAATGTACCTTATGAACCTATTGCCGCAAAAGCGAGTTTTCAGGTAGATGCAGATTGGACAAAAGAGATGACAGGAGAAGCGCCGCTTGAGGTAACATTTACAAATACTTCTGAAAATGCAGACCCAACTGGTTATGAGTGGTTTTTTTATCGTGATTTAAATGAAATTAAGGAAGAAGCAGAGAATGGGCAAAGCGAGATTGACAGTATCCTGCTTATAGCATATGACGAGAATCCCGTATATACGTATGAAAATACCGGAACATACATGGTAAAACTGGTTGCAAAAAACTTTGCAAATGACACGTTAACATGCGTTGACACCACGATGATGGAAGATTATATCTATGTTGATCCTTCATTTGTTGAAGCCCCCAATGTTTTTACACCTAATGGAGATGGCACAAACGATGAATTTATAGTGAAGTTCTGGTCGATGAAAAGTCTAAAAATTTCGATTTTCAACCGTTGGGGGAAACGTATTCATTATTGGAGCAAAAACGATATTCGTGGATTTGAAAATACCTATGTTGAATCGGTTTGGAATGGGAAAATTGGTGGACGGTATGCCAGTCCCGGGGTGTATTACTATGTTGTTGAAGGTCGTGGCCGTGACGGAGAGTCCCGAAGAAAAAACGGCTTTGTCCATCTTTTCAGAGGTAAATGAAATAAATAACTAATTTTTTACTTGCCATGAACCCCGAAAATCTCCTTTGATTTTATGAATGGCCTTATATAATTCGTATTGGCAAATGGCATCGTCGTGCTTGCACGTATCACCTGTATATAACATTTCGAGTTGAGGTAAAGCTTCTTTTTCTTTTAAAACACCCAGTGCCCAAACGGCTTTATTCTTTTCTTTAAGTGTAATTTTGTCAGAATCGAGATATATCAGCAGGGCCGCTGTTTTATCTGTATTGAATTTTTCCGAAGCGGTTTTTGCAAACTGGTTGGCATCACTCCAGATCCAGATTCTTAATCCGGAATAGATGATAAAAAGTCCGGCTATTGTGATAAAAAGTGTCTGAATTATCCAACCTTTTAATTTTCTGTTTTCCATGGTTGTGGTTGTAGTTATGCTTAAATTAACGGTTAAAACAGATACGTATTGTGTTTGAAATAGTTATCTTAACAATAAAAAAGGCTCAATAGTGAGCCTTTAAATTTTGCTAAGTATAAATGTATTATTGCATTTTGTAGACTCCGTCAACAATCCCATAGTCGATTGATTCCTTTGAATCCATCCAGTAATCTCTCTCAAAATCTTTTAAAATTTGCTCAACGTTATGATTACTGTTTTTTGCCAATATTTCCGCCAAAAGTTTTTTTGTTTTAATGATTTGTTTGGCGTGAATTTCAAGGTCGCTGGCTGTTCCCTGCAACATTCCGATACTGGGTTGATGAATCAACACTTTCCCGAGAGGATAAATAAATCGTTGTTTCTTTTCTCCTGCTGACAACAAAATCGAGCCCATTGAAGCAGCCAGCCCCATACAAACAGTTGAAACAGGCGATGAAATTATTTTCATTGTATCGAGGATTGAAAGTCCGGAGGTAACAACTCCGCCCGGGCTGTTAATAAAAAAGGTAATCTTTTCTCCGGGTTTTTCGGCCTCAAGGTATAGAAGTTTACTTACAATATCTTCCGCTGATTCGTCATCAACCTGTCCCCACAGAAATACTTTTCGCTGTTCCAATAATTTTGATTCAATTCGTTTTTGAACACTTTGCTTTTTATCTTCCATATCCGGTTTATGCATTTTTGTCATATCTGTTTTTGTTTATTTAATTTTCAAAAGAAACACATGCTTGTTTGAATTGTTTTTATAATCGATTGTAATAATTTGTTCCCTAAAATTAAGGGTTTTCTTTTTTTTTGTGGCAATTAATAGTCAAATTTATTTTGACTCAGGAAGTATTTTGGGAACAAATCTATATCATTTTGATAAAAACAGCATTTTACATTATTTATAATTTTTAGTTTAATGACAATTGCACTATCATTAATCTTTTGTAATGTGAACTTTGCAATCTTGAATTTTTAATTTTTTTTTGTTTGTGTATCTTAAATTTCAGTTAACAAAACAATGAAATTAAAATAAAGAATTATTTCTTTATATGTTTGTGTTTATATTTGATAGTGAAAAATACAAATTGAAGTTGTAATAGATGAACGAAACAGGAAAATACAAAATGAAACGGAAAGTGCCGGAACCAACATTAAAAAGGTTGCCCGGTTATTTGTATTACCTGGACAAAGTTAAAGAGCAGGGAATCATCAATATTTCAGCTCCGATGATTGGAAAAGATTTAAAGTGTGATCCTACTCAGGTAGTAAAAGATCTGGCTGTTACCGGTATAAAAGGAAAGCCAAGGGTTGGTTATAATACCTATGAATTAATTCACGCACTTGAGGATTATCTTGGGTTTAACCGTACAAATGAAGCTTTTATTGTCGGGGCTGGTAATTTAGGATCCGCCTTAATGGCTTATCAGGAACACCAGTCTTTAGGACTAAAAATTATTGCGGCTTTTGATGTTGACGAGAAGAAGATTGGGACACATGTTGGGAGGATTCATATACTGGAATACAATAAGTTGTTTAGTCTTTCAAACCGTTTGGATGTGAAGATTGGAATACTTACCACACCCAATAGCGTTGCCCAGGATGTGGCAGAAGATCTGGTGAACTGCGGCATCAAAGCTATCTGGAATTTTACATCGGCTATTTTACATTTGCCCGATGATATAATTGTTCAGAGTACATCGATGAGTTCTTATGCTGCCGTTTTGCTGAGACGGCTGAATGATTCTGAAAAATAAATTAAAAACAAGGAAATCATGAAAAGAGAAATTAAAATTTTGAAAGTTGTAAACTGTTTATTAAAGAAAATTTTCTCTAATAAAGAAAAAACTGACTTTTATCATGAGTGTGAAGAGGTGCTGAAAAGTACAACAGTAGAGAATGAAACGGAGGTTGAAGAGTACCTGAAAAACTATCAGGCAACTACACGCTGGCAAACCGTTTGAGCCCTATTTTGCAATGAAAATAAGTTTGTTGGATTATTGTTAAATATTTAACTTTTAAATATTCAAAGTAAAAATTCACGTTAAAGCATTTGTTTGGAATCGCATGTCAGGAGATATAAATTGTAAGGTTTCAAACAAGAGGTAAGAATGATAACACAATCCGCTAAATGTTAATCCCGACCTGTTTATTTTCTACAACACAAAACGGCTGCCTGCCTGATTATTAAGATAGTTCTGGTTAATTCCCAAGAGTAAGTTAATTTCCGAAGGCATTTTTTTGTTAAACATATTGACGAATAATAACGTTTTTATTTCTGTAACTGTGCGATGTTGGTACAGCGCAAGTTGGGTTATTATTTTTTTGTTAGATAACATATGTTTATTTTTTGATAAATCCGTAAATTTCAATAGTTATTTGGATAAATACCGATAAATATGAAAAAAGTACTTGTAATAGACGATGATACATTTATGTGCGACTTAATAGTAAATCACCTTAAACAAAACAATTTTGAGGCAAAGGGTACTTATACAGGAAGAAACGGTATCAAACTGATTGAAAAAAATAATTTTGATATTGTTTTATGCGACTATCGTCTTCCCAACACCGACGGGTTTAAAATTTTACAGGAACTAAAATCCAAAAAGCCACTACTTCCGGTTATTATTATGACAGCTTATGCCGAGGTGCGTATGGCTGTAAAGTTGATAAAGTCGGGAGCTTATGATTATATAACGAAGCCGGTCCAGCCGGAAGAACTTTTGCGGATTATAAATAAGGCTCTGGAATCTACCGACGAAAGAGAAACCTCCAATTCATTCAGAGAAAAATTTATTACCGGAAACAGCAAAGCAATTCAGGGTGTAATGCAACATGTAAAAGTTGTTGCTCCAACGGACCTGACTGTTTTGATTGAAGGAGAGACGGGCTCAGGAAAAGAATATGTTGCCAAAGCAATTCATTATGCAAGCAAGCGCAGTAAAAAGCCTTTTGTGGCGGTTGATTGCGGAGCTATTCCAAAAGACCTTGCAAACAGTGAACTTTTCGGACATATAAAAGGAGCATTTACCGGAGCGATTAATAACAAAGTTGGTTATTTTGAGCGGGCAAAAGGTGGTACACTTTTTCTTGATGAGGTTGGGAATCTTTCTTATGAGAATCAGGTTAAATTACTGCGTGCTTTACAGGAAAGATTTATAAATAAAGTAGGTGACAACAAGGTAATTAAAGTTGATGTGAGAGTGATTACCGCATCAAATGATGATTTGTTAAAACTGGTTGATACCAATGAATTCAGAGAGGATTTGTATCATCGATTGAACGGATTTAAAATACATCTTCCACCCTTGCGCGAACGCGGGGACGATATGTTGGAATTTGCTTCTTTTTTTATTGCTCAGGCAAATAGGGCTTTCGAAAAATCGGTTGAGGGAATTGATGAGGATGCAAAAAAGCTGATGTTTAAATACAACTGGCACGGTAACATTCGCGAGCTTCAAAATGTTGTAAATCGAGCAGTGTTGTTATCAAAGAGCAATGTTATTCAGGCTGATGTCTTACCTGATGAGATAAGGTTTAATAACCTCCAATCGGGAGGGAGGCAAAACAATTATAATGGTCACCGCGATGTGAAAGAGTTAAAAGAGGCGACACTTATCACAGAAAAAGAGGTGATAACCAATGCATTGATCGAATCAAATTATAATAAATCAAAAGCAGCTAAAATTCTTAATATCGACCGGAAAACATTGTATAATAAAATAAATCAGTATGATATTGATTTTTAGTTTTTTACAGAACGAAACTATATTATTTGTTTTTGTCGGTTTGAATGTGGATTAAGCTCTCACTTGTGGAAACATTCAACATCAATTATCTGCTAAACAATTTTATAAAGGTCTCCATACACCATTATCAGTGCTCTTTCTAAATGCAGGAAAAAATGGCATAGGATTTTCATCTTCTTAAAACATAATATTTTGTTGAACCCAAAAAGTAGGAGGATGTATGAAATTAAGAAGAATGAAAGTTGCACAAACTGTATTACTTACAGGATTGTTGCTGTTTTTTACTTCTGCTAATCTCCTTGCACAAAATGGACCAACAGATAGTGAGATTAGTATAGCAGTAGAAAACGAGTTAATGTTTAATGCCACAACACCGGCATATTTAATTAAATCAGAAAGTCAAAATGGAATTGTAACACTGACAGGCTCGGTGGATAATTTACTGGAAAAAGACAGGGCAGTTAAAATTGCCAAAACTGTAAAGGGAGTTCGTGGTGTTGTTGACAAAATAAAAGTTGACGCACCAGATGTTTCTGATATTACTTTACAGAAGAAAGTTGATGAAGCACTGCTTAATGATCCTGCAACGGATTCGAATGAAATTGATGTAACTGTGAATAATGGAGTCGTAAATCTGGAGGGAACGGTTGAATCGTGGCAGGAAAAGAAACTTTCCGAATTTGTAGCCAAAGGAGTAAGAGGTGCTAAAAAGGTTGAAAGTAATGTAGGCGTTGTATATCGTACAATACGACCCGATTATGAAATAGAGGAAGACATTGAAGGCACCTTGGAAAATGATATTCGGGTTGATAACGCATTGATTGATGTGGAAGTAAACAACGGATATGTTAGTTTATCCGGAATTGTAGGTAGCACCAGCGAGCAAAGTCTGGCCATAGCTGATGCCTGGGTCACGGGAGTAAAAATGGTAAATGGTAACGAGCTTGACATTAAACAGTGGGCCAGAGACGAGAATCTGCGTAAAGATAAATACGCAACCCGTTCTGATGCGGAAGTTAAAGAAGCTGTCGAAGATGCCTTTGTTTACGACCCAAGAGTATACTCTTTTAATCCGGAGATCAGGGTAAATGCGGGTGTTGTAACCTTAACGGGCGAGGTCAGTAATTTAAAAGCCAAACGAGCAGCGGAGCAAGATGCGAAGAATGTTGTTGGCGTTTTGGGGGTAAATAACCATTTGATTGTCGTGCCTGAATTTATTCCGGAAGATACAAAACTGGAAGCTGATGTGACAGAGGCCTTCAAAAGAGATCCTATTGTAGAAAAATGGGAACTCGATGTGAACGCCAGCAATGGAATGTTGTATTTAAACGGAACAGTTGATTCATATTTCGAAAAGGCACAGGCCGAAGATGTTGCATCAAAGGTGAAAGGTGTAATTGATGTAAGAAACAATTTAAAGGTAAACGATTTGAATGATGTGCGTTATTCCGACTATTACGGGTGGAATACTTATTATCCACCTTATCATATTGATATCGAAGAAGCAAAAAAGTCGGATATTCAGATAGAAAAAGATATTCAAAGCCAGTTATGGTGGTCGCCTTATGTTAATGAAGATGAGGTGGACGTTACCGTAGAAGATGGTACAGCAATTTTAGAAGGTACGGTTGATACGCGCCGTGAGAAATTGTTTGCTGAGATTAACGCCATTGAAGGCGGTGCCGAAGATGTTGAAAACGATTTGATTGTATTATATAATACGCCGTAGGAACAAATAAAATTAAAAAGCTTGGTGGATTTCTGCCAGGCTTTTAAAGTTTTAAATCAACAAAAATAAAAGAAATGAAACCGAATTCAGTCGTAAACAGAAACTGGGCAAAAAAAGAAGGGCAGTTGCAGTATTATTATCGGTGGTTAAATCCGGGAGATTTGAGCAACAGCAATATTGATGAGGACGAATTTCTGAATAATCTTCAGTTAAAAACCGGAAAAAAACGTAAACAACTGCCTGACGAACTCAATACAATTATTCAGGCATAATTCTATAAAAAGAATGCACAATCATAATCATCAAAATAGTGAGCCGGCTCACTCAACTAAAAAGCGAAGTGGTGGGCATAAACAGCACGACAACAGTGCTTCACAGCACCATGAGCATGAATCACATAAAAATCATGGACACAAGCACCACGACCACACGGAACATCACCGGCATATGATAAAAGATTTTAGAAAACGGTTTTGGATTTCGTTGGGCCTAACACTTCCCATTCTTGTCCTATCTCCGTTTATTCAAAACCTGTTGAACTACAATTTCGAATTTGATTTTTCAAAATACCTGCTTTTTGTACTGTCAGCATTTATCTATTTCTACGGTGGCTGGCCATTTATTACCGGACTGGCAGAAGAATTCAAAAAAAGACAGCCTGGAATGATGACGTTGATTGCAATAGCCATTTCCGTAGCATTTGGATACAGTACTGCAACAACTTTTGGTGTTGAAGGCGATTCTTTTTTCTGGGAGCTTGCATCATTAATTGATATCATGTTGGTGGGCCACTGGATCGAGATGAAATCGGTAGTAAACGCTTCGGGAGCATTGAAGAGCCTGGTTGAGTTGATGCCTTCTGAGGCTCACCTTTTAAAAAATGGCGATTCAGAAGATATAAAAGTGAGCAGGTTGAAATCGGGGGATTTGGTTTTGGTACGCCCGGGGGAAAAGATTCCGGTGGATGGTATCATTGAAGAAGGTGAAAGTAATATCAATGAATCGATGGTAACGGGCGAATCAAAACCTGTAAAGAAAAATAGAGGCGATAAAGTTATTGGTGGAACTATCAACGGAAAAAGCTCTGTAAAAGTAAAAGTAAAAGGAGTAGGAGAGGATGCGTATTTAAATAAAGTAATTAAAATGGTAAGGGAGGCACAGAATAAAAAGTCAAAGTCTCAATATCTGGCTGATAAAGTTGCATTTTGGTTAACCATTGCCGCGCTTGTTATTGGTTTTGGAACATTAACTACCTGGCTCCTTATTGGAAAACCATTTGTTTTCGCATTGGAAAGAATGGCCAGTGTAATGGTAATAACTTGTCCACATGCTTTGGGTTTGGCAGTACCACTTGTAGTTGCTATTTCTACTTCTGTTTCGGCAAAGCGAGGCTTGTTAATCAGAAACCGGACGGCTTTTGAAAATGCAAGAAAAATTTCAGTGGTGGTCTTTGATAAAACGGGAACATTAACAAAGGGAAATTTTGGAGTTACGAGGTTTGGCAGTTTTTCAAAAAAGACAGAAGACAAAGAAGTTATAAAGTTGGCGGCGTCACTCGAATCGCAATCGGAACATCCGCTGGCAGAAGGAATCTTAAGAAAAGCCAGAGAAGAAAAGCTGAACTGGGATAAAGCTGAAAACTTCGAAAGTATTTCAGGTAAGGGCATTAAAGGGGAAGTTGCAGGAGAAAAGGTAAAAGTGGTAAGCCCCGGATATTTAAAAGAAAATAATATAAAAATTCCGGAAGGAGATTTTAAAGACGCACAGGAAACAGTGGTTTTTATTTTGAAAAATGAAAAACCGGTAGGATTTGTTGCTCTCGCTGACGAAATAAGAGATGAAGCATTTGAAGCTGTTAAAATGTTAAAAGATAATGGCTTAAAGCTGGTGATGATGACGGGTGACAATGAAAAGGTGGCCAAAAGCGTAAGTGAAAAACTTGGACTCAATGATTTTTACGCAGAACTTTTGCCCGACCAAAAATTGGAGAAAATTAAGGAATTACAGAAAAATGGAGAATTTATATGTATGACAGGTGACGGTATTAATGATGCTCCGGCTCTTGCCTCTGCAGATGTTGGTATTGCCGTTGGATCAGGAACCGATGTTGCCGCCGAAACAGCAGATATTATTCTTGTAAACAGTAATCCCAGGGACATCGCATCGTTGATTGTTTTTGGACAGGAGACTTACAAAAAGATGATCCAGAATTTCATTTGGGCAACCGGGTATAACATAGTGGCTATTCCTTTGGCTGCAGGTGTTTTAATCAGTGCGGGAATAATGATTAGCCCGGCTTTGGGCGCCGTTTTAATGAGTTTCAGTACTGTAATTGTTGCTATTAATGCACAGCTGTTAAAGAAGAAAATGAGAACAGCTTAAAAAGCAAAGTTATTTTCACTTAAAAATATTCTTATGAAATATTATATAGAAAAGGTGTTGAATGCAGATTTTGAGACAGCGGTTTCTTCTGCAAAAAATGAATTAAAAAAAGAAGGTTTTGGTATTCTGACCGAAATCAACATTGACGAAAAGTTCAAGGAAAAGTTGGGAGTTGAAAATTATAATAAATACAGGATTCTGGGGGCCTGCAACCCTGCTCTTGCCTACGATGCATTGGAAATGGAAGACAAGATTGGCACGATGTTACCTTGCAACGTCATCGTAAAAGAAATGTCCCCGGACAAGACTGAAGTAGCAGCAATCAGTCCAATTGCATCGATGCAGGCAGTTCAAAACGATGACCTTAAAAGTTTTGCAAGATTGGTGAATCTAAAGCTTGAAAAAGCAATTGCCGCATTATAAATTTTATCCCCGAAATAAATAAGAAAGTTTAATTTAAATTATACAGATATGAAAACAAATAAAGCTCATGCCAATTGGCAAGGAAATTTAAAAAAAGGCATTGGAACAGTAAAACTTAATGAGTCAGGAAAAGAGTTTGCGTATAATTTTTCATCAAGATTTGAAGATGGGAAAGGTACAAATCCTGAAGAACTGATAGCGGCAGCACATGCCGGTTGTTTTTCTATGGCATTTTCAGGCTTGCTTACCGAAGAAGGTTACGAAGCCAAATCGATTGACACAACCGCGAAAGTGACCATTGAGAAAGCGGACAGTGGTTTTAAAATAAGTAAAAGTGAGTTGACAACGGAGGCGGTGGTGCCAGATATTGATAAAAATATTTTTAAAGAGCTGGCAGCAAAAGCAAAAGAAAATTGCCCCGTTTCACAAGCGCTTTCTTCTCTTGAAATTACACTTGAAGCAAGCCTTAAAGAATAGATAGTTTAGTGAACTGTAAAATCAACTTTTATGTTCCAGGTTTTAGATATTACTCAAAAAGATTTGATTGCCATCAAGGTGGATGGCAACATTACAAAAAATGATTACGACAAAATTACGCCGCTTATCGAAAAATCGGTAGAAAAATTTGGCAAAATAAAGTTTTACGTCCAGTTGGATAATGTAAAAAGTATCACACCCACTGCATTCCGGGAAGATTTAAAAACATACGTAAAGCATTTCGACGACATTGATAAGATAGCTGTTGTCGGCGAAAATGCATGGCAAAAATTGTGGTCAAACCTGGCAACTCCGTTTGTTTCAGGAGCGGTAGAATATTTTTCTCACGAGGATATTACTGAAGCCAGGAACTGGATAATTGATTAAACCGGAATTGCACGAATGAAATAAAGGGTATTTGAAACAAAACAGTTGCTTTGAAATTGGTTTGTTTTATACCCTTTTTGTCTGTTTTAGTTTTTGATTTCTGACGGTACCCCCGCATTTATTAAACCGTTTTTTGAAGCGTGCCGGGCGGCCTGAATCGTGTCCTTTACTTCGGTATAAAGCGTTTGTACCTCCAGTAACTTTTCGTCGAGGTTTTCCTGTTTTTCGGCAAAACTTTTCGACCTGATCCTTCTGATATAAATGGCTTCAATCCGACCGGGAAACTCAAATGCAATTTTTGAATAAATGGATGGATCCTGCTGACCGCTGTCGCCAATAAGAATAAATTTTTGTTGCGGGTAAAATTTTAGCAACGCCTTTATTTTTTTATACTTGTGGTCATGATTTCCTCCTCCTGATTTCCAAAATTTATAGATACTGTTGTTTAGTTTTCGCAACAAAAAAACCCCTTTGGGAAGTTTGTTAAAACTGAAAAAATCTTCGAGGAGGTCGTACAAATTCCATTCGCTGCTGGAAACATAAAAAAAGGGATTGTTTTCCTGTTTTTCTTTTCCATGGTTGAGCGATTGGTAAAATTGAGCTACGCCAGGAAATGGCAGACGGGTAAGAGCGTTTTTTAACAGCATCAACCGCAATTTTCTCAGTGTTTGGGTGGAATGAGAGATCATTACAGTGTCATCAATATCCGAAACAATGATTCTTGACTGGTTTCCGGAAGTTATTCTGACCTCACCCGTTGTGTAAATTTGTGGTTGATTTTCCACAATTTGATCGAGTAGGCTGAGGTGCACAGTATGCCATTCTTTGGTAAGTAATTCATTTTTTTTATCAGGTAAATAGAAGTGAAAGGAAAAGAATCCCTTTTCATCAGTAGTTGCTATTTGTTTTTCATGCAGGAATTCCGCCTTTACCTTTACGCCGGGGATTTCGTCACTCGAAAAACGTTTAAAGGTTGCCAATATGTTTTGCCAAAGTTGCTGATTATCTTTTGGTTTGGTTAATCCTTTATCCTCTATTACCATACCTTCTATAAAAACGTCTGTTTCATTTCCGTAGCCTTTGTAGGGAAGAATCTTGGGTACATCTAACCATCCGGCTTTTTGTTTTAAAAATACTTTTAAGAATTTGAATGGCTTTTTTATTCCTCTAAAAACAGGTTTAAAATACTTCATGTTTTATGCTCAATTTCTTTGGTATAATTGATGTTACAAGTTTTAAGCCATCATAAAACAAAGAACATTGAAAAAGAAATCAAAACAAAAAATTTTATTTGTTATCAATCCCAAGTCGGGAAACAACCGGAAAGGAGATTATGAAACACAAATCTTAGATTTTGCCAAAACGGAAGGATTTGAGTATAAAATTTACAAAACAACGGGAGAAAACGATAGTAAAGATATCCGCGAGTTGCTGAATATTTACCGGCCTGATAAAGTTATTGCGTTTGGAGGAGATGGAACATTTAATATGGTAGCCGCAGAAATGATTGGCAAAAAAGCTGCACTTGGCATCATTCCGGGGGGATCTGCAAACGGACTGGCTTTTAACCTTGATATTCCAACGCGTTTTTTCGATGCTTTGGAAATAAGTATAAAGGGGCGCGGCGTGCCGATGGATGTTATCCGGGTGAATGACAAATATTATTGTTTCCATTTAAGCGATGTAGGAATAAATGCAAGAATTGTAAAACGTTTTGAAAAAGAGGATACAAGGGGAATGATCGGTTATGGGAAACAGCTTTTTAAAGAACTATTTTCACCTAAATCTTTTTTTTCATATAACATTGAAACAGGAGGAAGAAAAAAGAGGTTGAAGGCTGAAATGATTGTAATTGCAAATGCTCAGAGCTACGGAACAGGAGTAAAAATAAATCCGGCTGGAAATATTAGTGACGGAAAATTTGAAATTGTAACAATCAAACCTTACCCGTGGTGGTTTGTGTTTAATTTTATTTTTGCGGGTTTTACCGGTAATCTTCATCGTATGGAGTATGTAAAGGTTTATCGGTCAGAAAAGGCAAAAATAACGCTGGATAAAACTCAGGATTTTCAAATCGACGGTGAAGTAATCGGAAAAGTTAAAAACTTGAAACTGGAGATTATTCCGAATGCAATTCATGTTATTCGGGGTAGATAAATATTTTTACCTGTAGATTTTTTACACACATTTTTTGTTTAACGGAATTCTGAATGTTTCGTTTTTTTGCGTAATGTGTTAATTATTAATTTCTTATTAGTTTTTGTTTTGGTGTTTTGTCATCAGAAGTTTCGTGGAATAATTTTGGATATTCTATATGCCTGAAAAGAAATATTTAATTAAAAGTATAATAATGACATTAAAAAGTATAAATCCTTACACAGGAAAAGTGATTCAAGAGTTTGAAACGTTTTCAGATACTGAAATTAATGAGGCCCTGGAAAAATCGGATGAAGCATTTGATGAATGGAAAAGGACCACTTTTGAATACCGTAAGAAGCTGATGTTAAAGGTTGCAGATTTATTAAAGGAAAGTAACAGTTTACTTGCGCAAACCATTACAAAAGAAATGGGAAAAACAAAAGCAGAAGCAACAACTGAAATAGAAAAATGTGCTTGGGTATGCGAACATTATGCTGAAAATGCTGAATCGATGTTGCATCGTGAGGCTGTGGCTACAGACGCGCATATGGCTTTTGTACAGTTTGAACCACTGGGGACAATTCTGGGTGTAATGCCCTGGAACTTTCCCTTCTGGCAGGTTTTTCGTTTTGCTGCGCCAACATTAATGGCAGGCAATGTAATTGTATTGAAACATGCTTCTAATGTTCAGATTTCTGCCCGGGCTATCCAGGGTATTTTTGAAAAAGCAGGATTCCCTCCGGGTGTTTTTCAAAATTTAGTAATTGGTTCAGAGAAAGTAAAAGATATTGTTGAACACAAAGTTGTAAAAGCAATTTCTTTAACCGGGAGTGAACAGACCGGAGCGGAAGTAGCTCAATTGGCAGGGAAAAATATTAAAAAAACGGTTCTTGAGCTGGGAGGAAATAATTCTTTTATCGTACTTAAAGATGCAGAGATTGATAAAGCCGTTGAAATTGGGTTAAAAGCCCGTATGCAAAATGCCGGTCAGAGTTGCATTGCAGCAAAACGATTTATTGTTCATAAAAATATCAGTGAGGAATTTATTGAAAAATTCAGAAAGGCAATAAACAACTTGTCGTTTGGCGATCCGTTTAACATGCAGAGCGATATTGGCCCGCTTTCAAGTAAAAAACAAGCGGAAGTAGTAATTCAACAGGTGCGTAAATCGGTTGAAATGGGGGCAAAAGTTATTGCCGGTGATATGCCCGAAGGAGCCTTGTATCCACCAACTTTAGTAACTGGGGTAAAGCCCGGTATGCCACTTTTTGAAGAGGAAGTTTTTGGTCCGGTGGCGCCAATAATTATTGCACAAGATACAGAAGAGGCCATTTATTTAAGTAATCTTTCAAATTATGGTCTGGGTGTTTCACTGTTTACCAATAACCTTGAGAGAGCAGAAGAGTTAATTCCTGAATTTGAGGACGGAGCTGTGTTTGTAAATGCTTTGGTAAAATCTCATCCTCGTTTGCCTTTTGGGGGGACTAAACAATCGGGCTACGGAAGAGAGCTTGCCTTAAATGGTATTCGCGAATTTGTAAATGTAAAAACAGTTTATATCGACAAATTTCAGGATATCAGAACAGATAAAAAAAGAACGGCGATTAGTATGGGAACACCTGGTTAGCAGGGTTTCTTTTCTCAAATCATAATTAAAAAAACGGATTGAAAATTCATTCAATCCGTTTTTTTGCTTGTTTTTATAACTACAATATCATTGTAGGTAAAAATGGACTTTTCTTTACATCAAATGTAACCGGAATAATAAGGAGTGAGGCTACTTCTTCATTCTCAACTTCACTCGGTTCCCAGTCTCCTGATGTTGCTTTAATAGCTTCTGCTGCTGCTTGTTCGAGTTTATCAACATGCATGTCTATTGGCGATTCCATGTTTGTACTTGTGGAAATAAAAGGAATTTCTCCATTTTCATCAACAACAAATTTTACAAAAACGGTTCCTTCAACACCCCAGTTTTTTGCTTCATCAGCATAATTCAGGTTACTTAAAATATCTGTTTTTAATGATTCCCAACCGTCTTCATATTCAGCTTGTTCGTCAACTGAATAAAAAACACCCATTCGGTTGGCTTTGTTTTTCATCCTGTTTTTATTGGTTTTCAGGTCAAACAGTACTATTTCAAGTCTTTTTCTGTCCAGATTATTATTAACCCCTTCCACTACCACGTTTTTAACTTTACCATCTTCTAAGCGGTAGGTGTAGGAAAAGGCAGGATAGTCTTTTACGATTTTGTAAATCTGGTTTAAATAATCCATGTTTTCGTCTTCCATTCTTTCTAAATCACTTATCATGTAATTGTTTTTGTGGTGCATGTGTTTTTGCGCCGAAGCTCCAAAGACGAAGAACATTGCAAATACAACTGCAAATAAACTTGTAATCGTTTTTTTCATTTTTAATTGTCTCATAACTTTTTCAAATTTTTGTGGTTATTAACTATTCACTATTTAAAAACAGAACCGGCTATTATGAGCATAAGCATTACAGCAAACAGGAACCAAAAAAAGGTTCCAAGTGTAATGGTTGCTTTTTTGTTTTCTGTTATTTCTTTTTTCTGCAGCTCCAATTCACTTTTTGTCTTTGGGCTGGGTGTCGTTGCTGCCAGTAGAAGTGCAATCAGCAATCCTACAGTCAGCGGAGGTACCCAATAAATATGGTTGAAAAATATAGGGCCTACCGGACCAACCCATGTGTCGGCAACAAATACCGACAGAAGTATAATGGCGAAAAAGGTCCAAAAACTTCCCCATGGGCCTCTCCTTTTTAATAACATTATAAAAAAGAGAGTTATAAAAAATGAAATTGAAACCAAATAAATGATACCCAAAAATAACCCATTCATGCTTAAATAATTTTTAACTTTATTTCTATATAAAAAGATGAAAATACTATGCCATGAATCGAGTATTTTTGATTGAAAGTAACCAAATTTGTTATGGAGCCAGAGGGCGATAAAAAGGATAATGAAATTTTTAAAATAAAGTGTTCCCTGACAAAATGAGATGGTTTTGTTTGTTGTTTATTGTTTTGATTGTGAGTGTTTTGTGTGTTTTTTTGGGGAGAGAATAAAAATAAAAACAAAGTAGTTTTATCATTTGTTCAAAACAAGCTGAGTCTGGTCTTCCGGAAGACTCGTGTTTTAAAGGATTGAACAGAGAATTCTTTATTAAAATCGCAGTGTGAGGAATTATGTAGAGTGACTGTAGAATTTCTTCGCAGGAAGAATTAAGGAATGTTCTTAAAGCAACACTTTTTAAATTGGTACAATTATTTCTAAACGATTTGTAAATAAATAAAATTGTAAAAGATGTTTAAACGTTATTTTATCAATATAAATGGCTTTTTAGCCATTGTTTTCGGACTGGTAGCCATCCTGTTTCCCGGGATAACTTTAGCTGCACTTGGAGTTTATTTTGCATTTACTATCCTGGTGGGCGGGATTGCAACAGTTGCCGGCGCTGTTCGTTTAAGAAAAAATAATTCGCGTTGGTATTTGTTGTTGCCGGAAGGTATAATCGGACTTTTACTGGGAGTGTTGATTTTGTCAAAACCGGAGTTGGTTGCCACTCTTTTGGTCGCTATTATCGGTATTTGGGCTTTGGTAATCGGAGCAATTTTAATGTTTTCTTTTTTTAGAAACAGAAATGCAGGTTTTACAAATACAATTATGTTACTCGTAGGAATATTGTCGGTTGTTACCGGAGGGATTATCGTTCTTAATCCTTTTGAGAGTACACGTATGATTACGGTTTTAATAGGTATCTATGCGTTGATATACGGATTGTTTTCAATTATAAATACTTCAAAATTTCGTCAGAATTAGCTTTTCTGCAGCGCGGTTTGTTGATTCCCTTTTGAAAAAAATGAACAAAAAAAATAATTATGAATATTCTAATAACAGGTACCAGTTCAGGATTAGGTTTTGGATTTGCAAAATATTATCTTGAAAATGGGAACACGGTTTTCGGCATCAGCAGGAAAATAAATGAGGGATTAGACTCGAACGAAAATTTTCATTTTTTGAGTCAGGATGTGACTGATTTTGAACGTTTACCTCAAAATATTTTTTCTTTTCTACAGGAAGTAAAACAACTTGACCTCGTTATTTTAAATGCCGGAATGTTGAGTGAAATAAAAGATTTAAAAGAGACTCAGCTCAACGAGATACAGAAAGTGATGGATGTAAATGTGTGGGCCAATAAATTACTTATTGATGCTCTGACTGATGCGGTTAAAGAAATCAAACAAATTGTGGCTATTTCATCCGGAGCATCGGTAAGCGGTTCACGCGGATGGAATGCATATTCCCTGTCAAAAGCCACATTAAATATGCTGATAAATTTGTATGCCAAAGAGTTTCCCGATATTCATTTTTGTGCGCTTGCTCCCGGGTTAATCGATACAAAAATGCAGGATTATATTTATGGATTACCGGAGAATGAAAAATTTCCTACCATGAAAAGATTAAAAAGTGCAAAAGGGACAGAGCAAATGCCAACCCCTGAAAACGCAGCCGGAAATATTTCAAAGAAGATTGAGCGTTTAAAAAACTACGAGTCGGGTTTATTTCTCGACGTTCGTAAAATGTAAAAAAGAGAGACCGGTTGGCCTCTCTTTTTAGTATCGCTTTCTTTTTCTTTTATCAATTTATTCTGTGCCTGCTATTCCAATAACTCCGCAGGCGACTCTGGCACCGGCCGCTCCTGTGGGTTGAGACGTTAAATCGTCTTCTCCCGCGTGAACAATAATTCCTCTGCCAATAATTGAATGTTCACCATTTAGTTTAATCATTGTGTCATTCAATTCCAGATGTGCTTTTCCATCTTCACCTGCTTCAATATTTCCGAGGTCTCCAACATGTCTTTCCATGTCCGCCGGTCCGCCGTGGTCTTTATGGTCCGGATTAAAATGTCCTCCAGCTGATGTTCCGTCGGGTTTTGAACAATCGCCATATTCGTGTATATGAAAACCATGTTTTCCCGGAGTCAGACCTTCCAGATCGGCAACAACGTCAACTCCCGAGGTAGTTTTAGTGAATGTTACTGTTCCTTTCACATCGTTGCCTTCGGTAGGATGCAGTACACAAATTGCTTTTGTAAAATTTGTTTCCGCATGCTTTTCTTCCAGCACCGGCTGTATTTCTTTTTCACTCTCCTGATTGTTTTTTGTACTGTTTGTACATGATTGTACTGACATAAAAAGAAGGGCTGTCAGTAGCCCGGTAAAGGGTAAACTTATCTTTTTCATAATGATGAATTTTAATGATATAACAATTCCTTTTTTATTGTTTCCTGTTTAGTGAATTACTTTTCTTCCGTAGAAATCATACAAGACTTTCTCAAACTCTGAGTTAATAGCCATTGAAGGATCATATTCCGGAGCATCTTTAATGGTTTCTTTGGGCAAATCAATTACTGCTTGCTGATGTTTATAACTAATTCTCTTTATCACCTCTATAGGTAAAAGAACTCTTTTGCTCCAGGGCACAATATTTATTGTGTCGACCACTACATAAACAATTTGCCATAAATCGTCGTCGATAATCAGATCGTGGATATGTCCAAATCGGTCATCAATGGATTTTATATTGTAGCTGCTTATTTCTTTGAAACTTCGTAAATGAGTTTCTTCTATTTCTTTGTCTACAATTTTTGTTGGAATTTGTAAAGGGCTCCGCGGATCATAAAGCGACGTAATTCCGTTGTGCACTGTCATGTTTACCGGCCAGTAGGGTTTTAGGTCGTAATGTTTAGCCAGTTCCTTTTCATAAGTACGCGAAACAGGTAGGTCAAATTCCAAATCAGGCGAATTCTCTATTTTCTTAACCGTTAGATCAACCGTAAAATGTTTGTTTTCCCAATGAGGTTCCTTTAAATGATTTCGGGGAATAAGCACCCGTTTCTCGGAAAAAAAATTTCCTAATTCAGCTTCCAGATAACGAATTATCCATGTTTCGTCATCAAACAAAAAATCATTTACTTTTCCCTTTTGCCCATCAATAGCTTGTATTGTATATCCTAATAATTCTTTAATACTGCGTTTCATAACTTTATATTTTTCTCAGTAATTATTAGTGATAAAAATGTGCCAGAACACGGATGCCTGCTTTTTATATCTTGCTTTAGGGCTGAATCCCAGGTTATGTGCAGCGGTTCGGAGTTAACTTATAAAATGGAGACAGAGAGTGTTTTAAATGTTTTGTGTAACATTTCCTCATCTCTGCGTAAAATTCTACAATTGTTAATAATAGTGAATTAAAACGGGGACATTTACCTTATCGGCTAGTTTATCCAGGTCATTTTTACTAAACATTTGTTTTACAGGATTTTGTTTTTGCAGCGATAGCAGTAACAAATCTGGTCTATTTCGGTTACAATAGCGGGCAATGGTATCAGCGTAATTTTTTCCTTCCAGTGTACTGGTACTTATTTTTGAAGCGGGTATGATTTCTTTTACCAATTCCATCCAGGTTTGACTTTTAAGCTCTTTTTCCGCATAATCGCTGTTTTCTGAAACATCTGCAGCAATCAAATACGGATTTATCTTTTTGAAAAAAGAATGAAGGCCGGTAAATGTATTTACATGACTGGTGTGGAAATCAACCGGAATTAGAATTTTATGGAGCGAAGAGAATGAAGTCCCCGGCGGAACCAGCAAACAAATCGCATTATTGTTTTTTACAGTACTTCGTATCTCATTTTTTGAGTGAAAAATATTTCCATCGGGTTCAGCGCTGATAACAAAAATCTTGTCATCGCTATCATTTGAACTGTTTTTTATTGCATCATCAATACTTTCTTCTTCAACAGCTACATTTATTTTCAGCGGATAATTTAGCCTCGATGCTTCGCCACTGAGTAATTTATCCAGATCTTTTTTTACACTCTCTTTTTCTCTGAAAATGATTTCTCCGTGCGAAAGAGTGTTTCCGGGTGTAACTGATTGTGAATCGGAAACCGCACTGTATTCCCCCTGATGTACCCGCGAATCGATTGGGTGAAGAACATCAACTTCTGTTTCCAAATGTTTTGCAAGATGTAATCCGAATTTTATTATTGAATCTTTTTTACTTTTTATGTCGCTGATAATAATTGTTTTCATTATGATAAATTTTATTTTTTTATGAATGTGTGCGCCGGATGCCCGTAGAACATTTCGGCGGCTTCCATAATGGTTTCCGAAAGCGTAGGGTGGGGGTGAATGGTTAATGCCACATCTTCTGCAGTAGCTGCCATTTCAATGGCAAGTGCTATCTCAGCAATCATATCTCCTGCATTTCTGCCCACGATTCCCGCTCCTAAAATTCGTTCGTTGTCGGGGTTTACTAAAAGTTTTGTAAATCCCGATTTTTCATTCATTGCAATTGCCCTACCCGACGCGGGCCACGGGAATTTTACTACTTTGTAACTGATTCCTTTTTCTTTTGCCTCTTTTTCGCTGAGTCCGCAAACTGCAATTTCGGGTTCGGTATATATTACAGCCGGGATTGCTTTGGCATCGTTTGCCGATTTTTTCCCCGCTATTACTTCTGCGGCTACTTTTCCTTCGTAGCTTGCTTTATGCGCCAACAGAGGCGGCCCGGCAACATCGCCAATGGCATAAATATTTTTTTGTGTGGTTTGCATTCGCTTGTTCACCTTAATAAAACCTTTTTCATCGGTTCCTACTGAAGTATTTTCCAGACCTATATTTCGGGAGTTCGGATTTTGCCCTACCGAAACGAGAACTTTATCATATGTTTTGCTAAACTTCTTTTTTTTTGCGTCTTCAAAGTCGGCTTCAATTGCTTCACCTTTTTCCCGGAGGGTTTTTAGTTTTGTCTCCGGAAGAATTTCTTTAAAGGTATTTTTATTGACCTTTTTGAATTCATGGACCAAATCTTTATCCATTCCCGGCATTAAATCGTCAGTCAGTTCTACGACTGTTATTTCCGTTCCCAGCGATTTATAAATTACCGCCATTTCCAACCCGATGTAACCTCCGCCAACAACCAACATTTTATTGGGAATGTCTTTTAATTCGAGCGATTGTGCCGAATGCATTATTTTCGGGTTGCTCATATCAATTCCCGGCAGTTCGATGGGTTTGGCTCCGGTTGCAACGATTGCATTTTCGAATGTTATCTCTTTTTTATCGCCTTCGTTTGTTTCGATCTGAATGGTTTCCGAATCCAAAAATGTTGCCTTCCCGCGGACATAATTTATTTTTCGTGCTTTTACCAGCTGGCCCAAACCACCGGTAAGTTTTTTCACTACGCCGGTTTTCCATTTTCCAACTTCCTCTGTATTTACTCTCACTTTATCAAAATGAATTCCAAGGTCGCCTGCATGTTCGGCATCGGCTTTTATTCTCGCCAGATGAAGCAGGGCTTTGGTTGGAATACATCCCCGGTACAGACAAACGCCTCCCGGGTTGACTTCCGAATCAATCAACGTAACATCAAGTCCCAGATCAGCCGCCATGAAAGCGGCTCGGTAGCCCCCCGGGCCTGCACCTATAATTACCAATTTATGTTTTTCTGATGTACTCATAATTTGTTCTTTTTATTGCAAAATGGCATAAGGGTCTTCAATCACATCACAAATCCAACGCAGGAAGCGGGCGCCGTCCGCACCATCAATTACCCGGTGATCGTATGAAAGCGATAACGGGATGATTAAGCGTTTTTTCAACTCATTGTCTTTATAAGCCGGTTTGTATTTTGCTCTTGATACACCCAGAATGGCCACCTGAGGCGGCAAAACAATAGGTGTGAATGCAGTTCCGCCAATACCACCAAGATTCGAAATTGTAAAATTGCCTCCCTGCATTTCCTCTGTGGAAAGTTTCTTGTCGCGGGCTTTTTGTGCCAGCTCGCTTAGTTCTGTAGAGAGCTCTGTAAGCGATTTTGAATTCACATCGCGAACCACCGGAACCAGCAAACCCTGTGGCGTATCTGCGGCAATTCCCACATTGTAATAATGTTTGTTTATAATTTGATCGTTTTCGATATCAAGGCTGGAGTTAAAACGAGGGAATTTTTGAAGCGCGAATCCCAAGATTTTTAATAAGATAGCTGTAACGGTAAGCTTTCCACCGGCTTTTTCCACTTTTCCTGCATAATTTTTCCTGAAATCTTCAAGTCCGGTAATGTCGGCCTCATCAAATTGAGTTACATGCGGAATCGTTTGCCATGCTTTTGAAACATTTTTTGCGGTAATTTTTCGAATGGTTGTCATTGATTTTTTGGATGTCGGTCCCCACTGCGAAAAATCGGGTAGATGAGCAGATTTTTTTTGTTCTTCTGTTTTCTCCGGTCTTTTGCTAAAACTTTTTACATCTTCTGCAGTAATTCTTTTCCCCGGTCCACTGCCCTCAACCTGAGTCAAATCTACATCCAATTCACGCGCCAGCCTTCGAACTGATGGTGATGCAGGAATATCACTTAAATCCTTTGTTTCTTTTTCATCTTTTTCAGTTGTGTCACTTTCTTTTTTTCTTTGTTCGTCATCTTTACTTCCCGCCTCTTCGCCATCATCCTCAGCTTTTTCTTTTGTCTTTTCCTCTTTTTCGTCTTCCGAGCCAGCGTTTTTTTCTTTGTTTTTGTCGTCGCTTTCTGTGTCGCCTTTCGCTTCTCCTTCGGTTTCAATAATTATAATAACCTGGTTTACTTTTACTTCATCACCTTCTTCCACTTTTATTTCGTCAACAACGCCATCAAAAGGCGAAGGAATATCGGTGGTTGCTTTGTCGGTTTCTATCTCAACCAGGGCTTGATCTTCCGAGACTTTATCGCCTGCTGAAACCAATATTCCGGCGATTAATCCGGTTTCAACATTTTCTGCTATATCGGGAATTCTAATTTCTTTTTTCATTTCTTTTAAAGTTTTATAAAACAAATACTTGATAGATTTTTCGATTTTTTATCAGATGTTTGCAGGCGACTTTTTATCGCTGTTGATGTTCAGTTTTTCTTTTGCCTGATTTAAAACCGTTTTGTTGATTTTTTTCTGATAATACAGATTCAACAAAGTCTCCCAAACAATATGATTTGCATTGATTTCAAAGTGTTCTCTTAATTCATCGCGGTGTTCACTAAGGCCAAATCCATCGGTTCCAAGTGCTGTAAATTTTCCGGGAAACCACCTGGAAACCGAAAGTGGAAGTGCTTTCACATAATCGCTTGCTGCAATAAAGGTCCCCAGATCGGTGCCTACACATTCCTCGATATAACTTTTCCGTTTTTCTTCATTAAAGCGGTTTACACGTTCTGTTTCCACGGCATCGTCATACAACATTTTATAACTGGTAACACTCCACACTTCCGGGAAAATATCGTATTCTTTTTTGAGCATGTCGGCGGCTTTTAGTGCCTCGTTCAGAATGGAGCCGCTTCCCAGCAAATGAATATTGTGTTTGTTTTTCTGGCTGCTGCGGTATTTGTACATTCCGTTTATAATTCCCGTTTCAATCTCTTTTCGTGCAGGCATTGGCGGCATTTTATATTTTTCGTTCATTACTGTGATGTAGTAGAAAATTTCTTCTCCGTTGTCATACATTCTTTTTATCCCATCACGAATAATTACAGCCAGCTCAAAGGCAAATGCCGGGTCGTAGGCTCGTACTGTGGGAATGGTTAAGGCAAGCAGGTGACTGTGTCCGTCCTGATGCTGAAGGCCTTCTCCTGCGAGCGTAGACCGTCCGGCAGTTCCTCCCAGCAAAAATCCTTTGGCCCGCGCATCAGCGGCGGCCCACATAAAATCACCAACCCGCTGAAATCCAAACATGGAGTAGAAAACATAAAAGGGAATGCAATTGATCTGATGCGTTGAATAAGCTGTGCCTGCAGCAATAAACGACGACATGGAGCCAGCTTCGGTGATTCCTTCTTCCAGAATTGCGCCGTTTTTGGCCTCTTTGTAATACAGCAAACTTTCCCTGTCAACCGGTTCGTACAACTGGCCTTTATGGGCGTAAATCCCCGATTGTCGAAACAGCGCGTCCATTCCAAATGTTCTCGATTCATCGGGAACGATTGGAACGACTAGTTTTCCAATATTTTTATCTTTTAAAAGTTTTGAAAGCAGCTGAACAGCAGCCTGAGTTGTAGCTACTTCGCGTTTACCTGAACTTCTGAAAAATTCTTCAAAAACCTTAGATTCCGGCATTTCAAATTTTGCTTTCCCCCGGTTTCTTTTAGGAAGGAATCCTTGTAATTCCTTTCGTCTTTTGATTAAATATTTTATCTCTTCGCTTTTTTCGTCTGGTCTGTAAAACGGAGCTTTTGCCACATCTTCATCTGAAATTGGAATGTTAAATCTGTCGCGAAAATGCATCAGCTCTTCTTCGTTTAATTTTTTTTGCTGATGCGTAATGTTTCTTCCTTCACCGGCTTCGCCTAAACCGTAACCCTTTATGGTTTGTGCCAGAATTACAGTGGGTTTATTTTTTGTATTCACCGCTTTTTTGTAAGCATTAAATACTTTTTGAGGATCATGGCCGCCTCGGCGAAGTTTTTCCAAATCCTCGTCGCTCATGTTTTTCACCAATGCTTTTAATTCCTCACTTTTTCCAAAGAATTCTTTTCGAATATAATCCCCCCCTGAAATGGAGAATTTCTGTCTTTCCCCGTCAACCAATTCGCCTAAGCGTTTTTTAAGCGCGCCGTTTTTGTCTTTATCAAGCAGAGGGTCCCAGTTTTCTCCCTGTGCAACTTTTATCACATTCCAGCCGGCTCCTTTAAAAGCTGCTTCCAGTTCCTGGATAATCGATCCGTTTCCGCGCACCGGGCCGTCGAGGCGCTGAAGATTGCAGTTGATTACAAAAATCAGGTTGTCCAGTTCTTCACGTGAAGCCAGTGTAAGCGCCCCCATCGACTCGGGCTCATCCATTTCACCATCGCCCAAAAATGCCCACACTTTTTGATTTGGAGCTTTGAGCAAGCCTTTGTCCTGTAAATACTTATTGAACCGGGCCTGGTAAATGGCCATAATTGGCGCCAGCCCCATTGAAACAGTTGGAAATTGCCAGTAGTCCTGCATTAATCGCGGGTGTGGGTAAGAAGGTAATCCTCCGTCGGGATTTAATTCACGCCGGAAATTTTCCAGCATCTTTTCTGAAATTCTTCCTTCCAGAAACGAACGAGCGTATATTCCCGGAGAGGCGTGTCCCTGAAAATAAATAATATCGGCTGGTTTGTCGTCATCACCTCCCCTGAAAAAATGGTTAAATCCAACTTCGTAAAGCGTAGCAGCTGAAGCATAGGTTGAAATATGGCCTCCAATTCCGTCTTTTTTTCTGTTGGCCTGAACAACCATTGCCATGGCGTTCCAGCGGATAATACTTTTAATTTTCCGCTCCAACTCGCGGTTTCCCGGATATTTTGACTCTCCATTTTTGGGAATTGTATTTATATAAAGTGTGTTGAGTTGGTGATTTAACGATATTCCATTTTCACTGATTCTGTTTCGTAATAATTCAAAAATTTCCTCCACACGTTCCGGGTCACTGTTTTTGATGACGTAATCAATGGAATCCAGCCACTCCCTGTTTTCAAACGCTGTAACTTTATTTTTTTCATTTGTATCCACTGCCATATTTTTTTCTTTTTTGTTTCTGCAAAATTTTCTCCCGTCGGTTTTCAGTTTAAGCGAGACAACAGTCGTTCCAACAGAAAACTTTACTTTTCAAAAAACAAGCAGTGGTGGTTTACTGGTTGAAATGCTTTGGTTTAAGTCGGGTTCCCGGGAATTATGGTAATTGTTTTCCTGTGGAAATGTTTGGATAAGATGAGACTTATTTCTACAGATTTGCAAAAGCTCTTTTCAAAAAATAATTGATAAGATTATAACCAAGCGCCCTAAATGCCGATGATAGCGTAGGATGATCTTTCCGGGAACTAATAGTTACAGATTACACTAAAAGTGGAATATTATTTTCAGTAAAAAGGGAAAGGTTAAATATTATGCAGCATCATTCAGAATTTACTTTAAATATCCCCGAGTCGGATAAACCACGCTTGATAATTGTTGGAGGAGGTTTTGGCGGGATTCATTTATTGCGGAGTATCTCAAAAAAAGATTTCCAGGTGGTTTTACTTGACAGGTACAACTACCACACCTTTCAACCACTTTTATATCAGGTAGCTACCGCCGGATTGGAGCCCGATTCAGTGGCGGGACCTTTGAGAAAAATCATGGATCCGGAAAATGATGTTTATTTTCGGATGGTGACGGTTGAACGGGTAATTCCTACAAAAAATGAAGTTGAAACCAACGCCGGGAGTTTAAAATACGATTACCTGGTGATTGCAACCGGTGCTAAAATGAACTTTTTTGGGAATAAAAGTATTGCTAAAAATTCATTCCCCTTAAAACAGGTGACACATGCACTCGATTTACGAAGCCATATTTTTCAGCAGTTTGAACGATTGGAAGTTTCAAGACGAGGACTAAAGAACAGTGCGCCCATCAATTTTGTAGTGGTTGGCGCCGGACCTACAGGTGTTGAAGTTTGTGGTGCTCTGGCCGAATTAAAATATCATGCATTGCGCAAAGACTATCCGGAATTGGACATTCGGAAAGTTAAAATTTATTTGGTTGAAGGCATGGATCGCGTGCTTCCTGCCATGTCGGAGAAAGCCGGAGAAAAGGCTCACATGTATTTGAAGAAGATGGGAGTTCAGGTCGTTTTGAACACTATGATTGAAGAATACGACGGACAAACAGCAACATTAAATAACGGAAATAAAATTCCGACAAAAACGCTGATTTGGGCCGCCGGAGTGAAAGGAAATGTACCGGAAGGTTTTGAAAACGGAAGTATCAAAAAAGGAAAACTTGTTGTAAATGAATTTCATCAGGTTCAGAAAGGAAAATCGACAAATGATGTTTTTAAACGGATTTTTGCCATTGGCGATGTTTCTCTTATGAAAACAGATAACTATGAGGCAGGTCTTCCCGGACTTGCACAGGTTGCTATTCAACAGGGAAAGCATATAGCAAGAAACCTGAAACGGATGGCGAAAAATCGTTCGCCTAAAAAGTTTAAATACAAAAATAAAGGAGTGATGGCTACGGTTGGAAAAAATAAAGCCATTGCCGATTTGCCTGGAAATATCAAAGTCTTTGGTTTTGCCGGGTGGCTGCTGTGGATGGTTGTTCACCTTTTATTTTTGGTTGGTTTTAGAAATAAGGCAGTGGTTTTTGCCAACTGGGTTTGGAATTATTTTACCTACGACCGCGGAATCCGTTTGATTTTAAGACCTTCTCCAAAGGAAAAGGATCAGATCAGTGAGAAAATGGAATTGGAAATGAACGAAGCAAAAGGATAAAAAGATGAAAAAATTAAATGTCACACAAAAACTCATTCAGTCTCATCTGCTAAGCGGAGAAATGGTTCCGGGTGAAGAAATAGGGTTAAAAATAGATCACATTTTACAACAGGATGCAACAGGAACCTTGATTATGCTGGAGCTGGAAAAAATCGGCATCAAAAGAGTTTCCGCAGAAGTTGCAGTTCAGTATGTAGACCATAACCTTTTACAAACTGATTTTAAGAATGCCGACGATCATCTGTTTTTACAGTCGGCAGCAAAAAAGTTTGGACACTGGTTTAGCCGGCCGGGAAATGGCATTAGTCATGTGGTTCATATGGAGCGTTTTGGAAAACCGGGGAAATCAATGATTGGCTCCGACAGTCACACCTGTTCTGCAGGAAGTATGGGGATGCTGGCCATTGGTGCCGGCGGACTCGACGTGGCTACCGCAGCTGCAGGCGAACCCTTTTACATTACCATGCCTAAGATATTTGGTGTGGAACTTACAGGAGAATTGCCCGACTGGGTGAGCGCCAAAGACATTATTCTGGAGATGTTACGACGCTATGATGTAAAAGGTGGAGTGGGGTACATTATTGAATATTTTGGAGAAGGGGTAAAAACACTTTCGGCATGGGACAGACACGTGATTGCCAACATGGGAGCAGAATTGGGGGCAACAACCAGCGTTTTTCCGTCGGATGATATGACCTGGGTGATGCTCAAACAGGAAGATCGCGGAAACGACTGGCAGGAGATTACGGTCGATGCAGGGGCAAAATATGATAAAACTGACCACATCCATCTTCCTGATTTGGTGCCATTGATTGCCAAACCCAGCAGCCCCGGTAAAGTAGTGCCGGTGTATGAGGTGGATGGGGAGCCGATTTCGCAGGTGGTTGTTGGATCTTCTGCCAACCCGGGCTTGCGTGATTTTTGGATGGTAAGTGAAATCGTAAAAGGAAAAGATATGCCTCCTGAAGTTTCACTGGATATCAACCCTTCCTCCCGGCAAAAAATTGAAGATCTCAGTAAAATGGGCGCGATAAACGCATTGATGCAGGCCGGAGCACGTTTTCATCAAACCGGTTGTATGGGATGTATCGGAATGGGGCAGGCGCCTGCTTCCAATACCATTAGCCTGCGCACTATGCCGCGTAACTTTCCCGGCCGTTCAGGTACTGCCGACGACCAGGTGTTTTTGTGTAGTCCGGAAACAGCGGCAGTTTCTGCATTGTTCGGGAAAATAACCAATCCCAAAAAATAT
Organism: Maribellus maritimus; assembly: GCF_022267315.1. GTDB lineage: Bacteria > Bacteroidota > Bacteroidia > Bacteroidales > Prolixibacteraceae > Draconibacterium > Draconibacterium maritimum. The sequence continues at coordinate 193,619 of NZ_JAIKLE010000005.1, read as the reverse complement.
GGGAAGTATATGAAATATCCCAAATATGAAGAGCCGGAAAACGCTTCTAAAAATACATTTATGTTGGTTCCTCCTGCACAAAAAAATGAAGATATAGAATTGAAAAAAGGGCCAAACATAAAGTCGCTACCCGATTTTGAAGCTGTGGAAGATTCGTTTAAAGTGCCGGTAGCTTTAAAAATGGAAGATAATATTTCTACTGATGAAATTTTAAAAGCGGGGGCAGAAGTTCTACCGTTACGAAGTAATATTGAAGCCATCAGTAAATACGCATATTATGTAATCGATCAGGAATTTTTTGATAAAGCTTTGACGATGAAAGAATCGGATGGCGGGCATGTGGTTGTGGCAGGAGAAAATTACGCACAGGGTTCCAGCCGTGAGCATGCAGCAATTGCACCTCGCTATTTGGGGCAAAAAGCAGTTATTGCAAAAAATTATGCCCGTATTGGCTTTCAAAATCTGGTGAATTACGGTATTGTTCCTTTTTTCTTTAAAGATCAGCGAGATTATGATAAAATAGACTCCGGTGATATTCTCGAATTTCAGTTTGTGTGGGAAGCAATTCGTGAGAGCAAACCAGCCCTTGTTGTAAACAAAATTTCAGGGGCGGAATTTCCGGTCGTTTGTAAATTAACGCAGCAGCAAAAGAATCTGTTACTAGCTGGAGGATTAATCAATTTTTTGAGAAAAAGAAAAAAATAAAAAAGGGAGGCGTATCCGTTTCCCGGATTTTGCTTCCCTTTTTGACTCTCTGAATCAGGAATATTATCTGTTTCCAAATGGATTATTAAAGTCAACTGAACGCTCCCGTGTTCTGAATTTGCTCGGTTTTACCAAAGAACCAGCCTGTGAAAATGCCTCTTCAAATGAGTCGAAACTTCTGTAAATATTTTTTTTCAACTCGGGAAACTCGTCCTGTTTCTTTTGTGTTTTGTCGATTTTTTCATATTGTAGCATGATGTTGTTGCGTACTGATTCCAGATGTCGTAAAATAACTGACAAATCCTTTTTTACGTCTGTATTTCCTTTTTCTTTTGATCGCCTTCTTAAATCCACAATTTTTGCGTTTGCTTCACTTAATTTTTGGTTTATTTCTGTTTTAAATTTTTCATGTGTTTCCATAACTTCTCCTCTTTTTTAATAACATAAGTAAATGTCCCAATAATATGCCAAATTTCGGAGTACATGTCTTTTTTATGAGAAAACGCCGTTCCTGTGTTTTATTTTGTTGAAAATCAGAGTCTATTTCTTTTTGTGTTGAAGTTTGGTGTGGAACAGCTTTCCCATCTCCCGTGCATCGAATCCACAATTTTTTAAAATCTAAATGGTTTAAACCGGTTTTTGCGGCTGTCTAGCGGTTATTCGGCCAGCTTACAATTTATGGCATATTCTTTTCACTGACTTTAACTGTAAATTATGAATCATAAAAATTGAAATATTATGTTACTATTAAAAGAACAAAAATGTGAACCCTGCAACGGAAATGAAGAACCATTAAAGAGCGAAAAGATTGAAAAATATTTGGAAAGGTTAAAAAACGATTGGAAAGTGATCGACAATAAAACAATAAAGTACAGTTTTCCATTTGAAAATTTTAAACGAAGTATGGCTTTTGCACAGGAAGTGGCGCGGATTGCCGAGAATGAGGACCACCATCCTGACCTTTGTGTCCACTACAAAAGTGTTGATGTAGAGTTGAGCACGCATGCCATCGGAGGTCTGTCAGAGAATGATTTTATTATGGCTGCAAAAATTGATGAATTGTAAGAATTACGGGAGTTCCGCTCCCTTTTTTTACGTCCTTTGAGGGGATAGGGCAGGTTTCGTTACAAAGCCAGATTCACCACTGTAATTCCCGCACCACCAAAATCCACATGTTCGTCTTTGTAGCTGCGTACCATGGGTTCCGAACGTAAATAGTCGCGAATAGTTGATTTTAAAATGCCGTGGCCTTTTCCGTGAAGAATCCGCAATTGCGCCACTTCAAACATAATGGCTTCATCAATAAATTCCTGAATTTTTGAAATGGCCTCTTCTACACGTTGTCCGCGAATATCAATTTCAGGTTTAAATGTTAAACGCCGTTGCGAGAAATTTTGGGTTAGAGATGAATTCCCCGTACGTTTTCCTTTTTCCAGTTTTTTTGCTTCGTTATTGCTGATGCGTTCTACCTGTTTTCGGGGTAATGTTGTAATCAGTTGTCCAAATGCAACCACCGCGTTTTTATCATTTAATTCAATCAGGTCGCCTACTGTATTCTGACCTTTAATCTGAACTTTATCACCGGGTTTTAATTCTACTCGTTCTTCCAGTTTTTCTTTTGGAATTGGTTTTTTTTCATCTTTCGGACGTCGTTTATTCCGCTTGTCTTCGCGTTGACGGAGTTTGTCAATTTTTTGCTGAATAAATTTATCGTCGCTGTCACTCTTGTGTTTTACAAGTTTTTTCAGGTCGTCCAGTTCTTCCCTCGCCTTTTTTGTACGTTCTCTCTCTGCCTGTGCATCCCTGATTTCCTGAATGGTATTTTCAATTTTTTTGTTTACGCCTGAAAGCAATCCGTCTGCATCTTCTTTGGCCTTAGCCAGCACTTCTTTTCGCAGCTTTTTGGTTTCCTGTAATTCACTTTCATAATTGGCCGCCATTTCATCCAGGATTTTTTCCACCTGGCGAATTTTTTTCCGTTTACTTTCCCAGTAGCGTTTGTCGCGATTGATTTGTCGCAGGTTACGATCAAAATCGATATGCTTTTTCCCCACTTTTTCGGTCGCTTTTTCCAAAATATCTTCGGGCAAACCAATTTTTCGTGCGATTTCAAAAGCAAAAGAACTCCCGGGTTTCCCTATTTCCAGTTGAAACAAGGGGTTCATATGTTGCGAATCATACAACATCGCTCCGTTTTCAATTCCTTCCGCTGAAGAAGCAAAATGTTTCAGGTTGGTGTAGTGCGTTGTAATCACACCAAATGCTCGCAATTGGTTGAGCTGATCCAGAATAGCTTCTGCAATTGCACCTCCCAGCATGGGTTCTGTTCCTGTTCCAAATTCGTCGATGAGGATGAGTGTTTTTTCATCGCTGAACTTCACAAAATGTTTCATGTTCATCAGGTGCGAACTGTAGGTACTCAGGTCGTTTTCCATCGACTGCTCATCGCCGATGTCAATAAAAAGGCGGCTGAAAATACCGGTTTTACTTCCTTCGCTGATGGAAACTAAAAGTCCGCACTGCAACATGTATTGCAGTAATCCCACGGTTTTCAGGCAGACAGACTTTCCTCCGGCGTTTGGCCCCGATATCAGCAAAATATGTTTTTCTTCGGTTAAGCGGATATTTAGAGGAACGATTTTCCGGTTTTCTTTTTTTAACGTTTTTTGAAGGAGCGGGTGAATTGCCTGGTACCAGTCAACAACCGGCTGGTTTTGTACATCAGGTTTAATGGCATCGAACTCAACTGCCAGCATTGCTTTGGCACGAATAAAATCAATCTCACCCAGAAAATCGTAAGAATAAAAAAGTTCGTCCAGATAGGGGCGAATATCGTTGGCAAAATCGGTTAGGATTTTAACGATTTCACGTCGTTCGGCATATTCCAGTTCGCGGATTTCGTTGTTCATCTCCACGATTTCATTTGGCTCTACATACGACGTTTTTCCGGTTGCCGATTCATCATAAATAATTCCCTGTAATTTTCGTTTATTGCCTGATGAAACCGGAATTACAGCGCGCCCGTCGCGAATAGAAATGGTTGCTTCTTCATCAACTAACCCGTCTTTTTGCGCTTGTTTTAAAATAGCGTGCAGCCGTTTCGACATGCTCGATTGCCTTGAAATAATATCTTTTCTGATTTGTGCCAGTTCGGGTGAAGCGTTATCGCGGATTTTACCAAATTTATTCAGGATACTGTCTATACGATCGTAGATGTATGGAAAAATCTGAACGGCAGTAATTTTCTTTTTTAACAGGGGAAATACTTCTTCGTCCTGTTTGTTGAAAAAGAAAACAATGGCGCGAATCGATTCCAGCGAACGTTTCAAGTCAAACAGTTCTGATATCTCCAAAAAACGACCTTCGGTTTTTATTTTCTGCAGAGCACTGCGTAAATCGAAAAAATGAGTGGCCGGGAAGTTGTCAAATTCGCGGATAATCCGACAAAATTCATCAACTTCTCCCAGCTGATTCTGAATATTTTCGAATTCTTCCTGAAAATGCATTTCATCTACCCATTCGCTTCCCATGGTACTCAGGCATTTGTTGTGTAGCATTTCACGAATACGGTCGAACCCGATTTTTACTTCAAAATTTTCAGGATAAATTTTCTGCATTGTCTTTGTTTTTCAGCGCAAAAATAATAAATCGCTTTTAGGTAGAAAGTTTAAAATTTAATGTTTTGGTTTTGAGTTGTCTGCTTTTTTTAGATTTATTCACATTTCTCTAAAAACATACTGTGTTTTGTGGTGTTCTTTTTTCGGGATATACATTAAATTATGGTGGTTTTGATTGTTGAAATTATAAAATACTTCTGGTTATGAAACTATTAATGAGTATCGACCTGTACCTGTGGAACCATTTTGTGCCGAAAATAAGCGAAGATTTTTTTAAAAGAAAATTCAATTCTGTTCTGGCGATGTTATACATTTCTTTGTTCAAACTACCCAGAAAATTTTTGATAAACTATTTTCGGGGACAAGGAAAAAGTATGGTTGTTGACACACAGAAGCTTGTTGTTGAAAACGAAACGGTTCTGAATAAATTGAAGAGTTCTGTACAACAAAGTTATAGAACGATACAGAAGAGTGGTTCCCTTTTTATCAGCCAGGCAGATGTTTGTAATCCCACTTACAAATATTCAATCGGTTCTTTTGGGATAAACTACAAATTTAAAGGTGCAACGGTAGAAGTAAATATGCATTCAAACTATCGGTTTCAGGAATCGCCGGATAGAATTACAAGACGTTTACATCATTGGTTATTTACTTTAAATAAAACAAACGATTTTGAAATTGTTGGTAACAACTGGACGACAAGTGTTAATGAGCTGCTTTCACTTACATCTGAAAAGCAACAGAAAAACGAGCCAAAATTGAAGTTACTCGTTTAATACACGGGATATTAAAAAAGTTAGCTCCGGTTTAAACTCGATTTTATGCTTTTTGTGTCGCGGACTAATTTTTTGAAAGATACATTCCAACACTCAAATTTGCTGAATTTACAAAAGTTGAAACACCAGCTTCTTTTAGTGCAGTTTGGCAAATTTTTATATTTGAAAATAGAGTTCGGTTTTTAAGTTCGAAATTACATCCTGCTTGCAAAAGCACACCGAAAACATTCGATGCAAGAGGAGTCTCGTAAGTTTCAGAGTTATATTCAGCATCGGTATGAATGCTTTTTTTGCCTACTTTTTCATCGGGAGAAACTAAAAAATTGGAATATATTCCGGCAGCTAAAGTTGGCTTGATATTACCATTTCCAAATTTATATTTTAAAGCTACTGACGGCTGAAATGAAATTACATTAATTTGTGCGTTGTAATAATCTGTTTTAAAACTCGAATGGTCGTCAATGTACGAGCCTTGAAAATCAAGCTTGGAAAAGTCCGCTTCGATCTCCATCGATAATTTTTCGTTCCACTTGGGCAAAGAAATATTAATCAGTAAACCAATCATTGGAAACTGCGTGTTGTCAAAATTGTAATTCGAAAATTCGCCTTTATCAAAATACAGTGACGAAATTCCACCACCTATTACCGGCGCGATTTTAATTTTACTCTTTTGCACCTGTTTTTCATAAATGATGCATTGTTCATCGTCACACATATAATCGTGATATTCTTTGGTGATATTGATCAGCGATTCGTGTTCTAGTGCTACGTTTTCAATATCCTTTTGAATTTCTTTACAATCCGCCAGCGTAGCTTTTAACTGCCCGATATATTTTAGTGTTTTTCTTTCGGTTTCGCCTTTTCCTGCAATATATTCAGTATTTTTCTCATTGGTGAGTTCAACGAGTTGTCCATTCTCTCCTTCAATCAGGTACATATAATTATTTATGTCGCGATAGAAATACAAATCAATAATTCCATTCAGCAGGAATTCTACAAAAACCTGCTTTTCTCTGTCGTCAATTTTTATCTCTTTTGAAATGTAATATTTACTGTCGGTAAAGCGGTATGCCTTAATTTCTGATGGTTCAAACCTAACAGATTCTGATTTTTCATTTTCTTTGAATGAACAAAAACTGGAATTTCTGATTTCGCCCCTGTAATCGATAAATCCGTAAACAGTATCATTTTCCCAGGTGATGTAATACCCCGGACGAAAATTAGTTTGTGCGTCGATAAAATATGACAGAAAGAGAAACAAAACTGTAGAAAAGAATTTTTTAATTGTTGTATTTTTAAATCTGAGTTTTTTTTGAGCGTAATAAAAGACTGAAGTTTTCATCGTTTTATCTTTTTTAGTTTTGAAAATAGCCAGGGGTTAAGACAATTTGAAGATTTCAATTAGAAGTTAAAACCGCTTAAAAATTGGATATCTGTGTTGTTTAACGTTGCGTCATTGCTATAGAGTTTATTATATCTTATTTCAAAAAAAAGCGAATGTTTGTAATTTAGTCGGTATTCTATACCTCCTCCGGCAGCAAATCCCTCCTGAAGGTATGAGATGGTTGGAGCGCTGATTAAATTTTCCGAAGATTCCACACCTGACATTTGTGTTTTTTTATCGGTGTTGTAAGCAATAATAGCTCCGCCATTAATGAACGGGCTTATTTTTTTTAACGGGTAAGTATATCGCAATAATACCGGCGTTTTTATAGATGAAAGATTGGTCGATATATCGATCGTCTTTTCGTTCACTCCAACTGAATATGAATAATTATGTTTTACAAATTGGATTTCCATGTGTGATGAAAAATAACTCGCTGATACCGGTAGGTCTATTAATAGTCCACCGCTCAACGAATTTTGATATTTGAAATCTACTTTACTATAGTCTAATATGTATTTATAACCATCTGTTTTTGGTGAGGATGCTTTAAATTTCGACATTTCGGAGACGACAACAATTCCTATCCTTATACGAGGAAATGGACGGTACAAACGGTTGTTATAATCGGTAATAAATCTTCCTAAGTCCTCTGGATTATAATTAACAAAACGGGCATTCTCTTTAATTACAGGGAAATCGGATGTAATTTTCTCTAGCTGATTTTGGAAATATGAATCTTTATGTTTCTTTCCTTTGCGAAGTTCAGAAAAAGAAGTACTGTCCTTTTCTATGAAAAAAGTATGATGTTTTTTTTCGGCAAGATAAAACAGCGTTAGTTTTCCCTCTGCGAGTTGTTCAAGAAAGAAACGCCTGGTTGAATCGGAATATGGTATTTCTTTTGACACATAGGTTCGTCCATCATGAAATCCATATTCTTTTGCATCATCGGGAGAAAATTTTTGTGTTTTATTTTCTTTTTTTATTTCACACCACAAGGCGTTTCCTGTTTTTCCTTTATCCATTATTTTTATTCCACTCAACGTGGTGCTGTCGGTTACAAGATATCCTCTTTGTCCAAATAAAGTATAAGTGAGCAATAATAGTAGCAGTGGCAGAATTGTTTTTTTTAAGAGTTTTAATTTTAGTGTATTCATGTTTGGTTTTATTAATTTGAGAAAGGATTAAATTTTCATAAATGTTTTTTTTAGTTCCCAAAGCAGATGCTCGCCTTTGGGGGCACGGCGTTGGAAGATAGTCTGAATTTCTGGTCAATTATCTCTGGGTACTTAAGAAAGATATAATTAAGCGATGTGTGGTGTAAATATCTCACATTAACTATAGGGCTATAAGAGGCTCTCATTTATTGAAAATTTGGTTTATTTAGGAGGAAATAAAAATAACCAGATTTCTGTTATAAATTCCGGAAGATTATAATTTAGAATGTTTTTAGTTTATTAGAAAGAGTCTTTTGAGAATTTTATAATTTACATCCAAACCTACATGAAAAAGACAACTGTCTTTACCAAATAACAACAGATTTATTTTTGATACATAGAAACGAGGATATTATCCCTTTGGTAGTTTTTCATCGGGGAAACGGTTTGCATATTCCTGCCAGAACGATTTCACCTCATTCTTCATTTCTTTTGCCAGCGAGAGAATTCCAAATAAATTGGGAATGGTCATCAAGGCGATAGTAATTCCGGAGAGTGTCCAAATAATGGTTGTATCGGTAAACGATGCCAGAAAAAATCCGATAACATAAATGATATGGTAATATATTACTTTGTTTGAGCCCCAGAGATAGGTAACCGCGCGGTCGCCGTAATACGACCAGCTTATTGCCGTTGAAAAGGCAAACATCAGTAAACCGATGGAGACAATGTATTTCCCGTAATCGCCAAACCAACTCCTGGTAAAAGCAACAGTAGTAAGAGGGGCGCTGTGCATCAACGATTTCCCTGTTAATGTAACACCCTGGCCACTTGCAATATTTCCCTCGTTGAATTCTATTTTACCGGAGTAAGGTTGATCATTTGTCCAAACTTTTATTTCTTCGGCTACCGAGCGTGCATGCAAAATGGTTGGTTGGTTTTCAATAATTCCGTTTGTCACATTCAGTGTTCCGGTAAATAATGGTAAGTCAGCTTTTCCAACCAGATAATTGTGTAGTTGTTCTACATCGTCTTTATTCCTTTCGGAATAGGTTCCATCCAGAACAACCATATCTGTTTCCTGAAAAGTATTTTCCATTTTTTCGGTCCACACACCAGACGAAAGCAAAACCAAACCCGTTATGGTGCAAATTATAATTGTATCAATAAAAGGTTCGAGAAGTGCTACCAAACCTTCAGAAACAGGTTCATGTGCGCGCGCTGCAGCGTGGGCAATCGGAGCCGACCCCTGGCCTGCTTCGTTGGAAAAGAGTCCGCGGTTTACGCCCCGGTTAAAAGCAAATGCTATACTTCCGCCTAAAAATCCACCTGCTGCAGCTGAACCTGTAAAAACATCGCCAAAAATGGAAACAAGCGATGGAATAATATTTTCGTAGTTATAAATAATTACTGCAATGGCACCTACAAAATATACTAATGCCATAATAGGCACGAGCCTTGACGTTACACTGGCAATTCGTTTGATACCGCCAATAATAACAAAGCCAAGAAGAACTGCTAAAACTCCTCCTGTAAGCATGTGGTTGATTCCAAAAGTCTCGAAAAGCGAATTGGAAATGCTATTGATTTGCGGCAAGTTTCCTGTTCCGAAAGAGGAGAGTATAGTGGCGATAGCAAAAATTACTGCCAGCCATTTTAGATTTAGCCTGTTTTTCATATAATACATGGGGCCGCCGGCGATGGAACCATCTGCAGCTGTTTCGCGGTATTTGTGCGAAAGCGTAACCTCAACAAATTTAGTGGTCATACCTAAAGCAGCAGTTACCAGCATCCAGAACAATGCTGCCGGTCCTCCCAGGTGAATGGCCAAAGCAACTCCTGCAATGTTGCCTGTCCCTACCGTTCCCGATAAGGCTGTGGTTAATGCCTGAAAATGAGATGTGTCGCCCTGATCTCCTTCTCTGTCAAATTTTCCACGTACAATTCGAAAGGAATGTTTTAGATATCTAAACTGAGGAAATTTTAAATAAATGGTAAAAAATATTCCGGTTCCCAACAGTAAAAATACGAACCATTGAGATCCGCCAATATAACCATCGATGAGAGAAAGGATGTCATTCAGTTTGTTCATTACAGGCAGTTTTTTTTATTAAGAGTGCTAAAAATAGTAATCTCTTTCTATTTTGGAAACAATATAGGTCGTCAATAAAATCAGATTTTTAAATTTCTAAATGTTAGTTTAGTGTATTATTTTACATCATTTTAATATTCATTGCTGATTTTGTGTGTCTTATGTCAATATAATCTCTTATTTTTGTTTTTGGTGAAATAACAAAACAATAGTTTATAGTTATTCAATTATTTAACGATAAAAAGATAAAGCCATGTTACCGCGATTTTTACTTGCCGACAATTCTCTGGAAACTCCGGATACTATTTTTGTGGTTCATACCGAAAACCCCCGTTTTATTATTGAAGCTGATATTGATGATTTTTGGAATAATCAGGAAATTCACTGGATCGATGGTGAACCGGGAGATGAAGATCTAATTTCGCAACTGGTTGAGGAAGCAGAAGATTTTTTGGAAAAAGAGTTTGAAAATGAGGAATTGCTGGATGACAGCGAGGAATAAAAGAGCGTTGGAAAATCTGCAATCTGCTCTGCTGATAGAGCCAAACGCTCAATGAGGGGTTTTTAGTGATGCTCCTGAAAATTTCGAAATTGAGTTTCTGTTCAAGTTTTATGTAGATGTTTGTCTGCTTTAGATATTGCCTGATGCAAATCTGCAAGGCAAATATCCACGGTGAAAGTTTGTGTGACGTTGGCTGGCCTCGCTTGCAAACTGAAGGATCATCCTTTGTGAAAGAATTCTTCTTTTTGTTTATTTTTTACCAGATAAATATTTCCAGCGGAAAAATCCAAATTCCATATATATTATACTTAATTTCCAAACCTTTTTAAAACTAAACCGATGAATACAACAAATTTATCTAAAGAAGAGGATCGAATTTTTTCAATTGACTTTTTTCGTGGTTTTACAATGTTCATGCTTGTTGGCGGCATTGGCGGATTATTTAGTAAGATTGATTTATCAGAAAGTGGCACTGTTTTACGCTTCCTTCAACAACAATTGGAACATGTACCGTGGGAGGGCCTTCATTTCTGGGATCTCATACAGCCCTTTTTTATGTTTATAGTTGGTATTGCCATGCCATTTTCAATTTCGAAAAGATGGGACAGGGGAGATAGCTGGATGAAAACGTTCAAACATGTATTGCTTCGATGTCTTTTTCTTTTACTTATTGGCTGGGCGATAAGTTCGGGACCCACAACTTCAAATTTTAATAATGTAATGGCACAGCTTTCTGTCACCTATCTGATTGCTTTTCTCATTATGAGAAAAAAAATCATGTGGCAGTTACTTATTTCATTTATTTTAATTCTTATTTCAGATTTGTTATACCGTTTTTGGCCTGTTGAAGGATTTAATCATCCTTTTACAGCAGGGCAAAACTTTGGGTCGTGGACCGATTTAATGCTTACAGGAAGTCTGGAACATGGAAACTGGGTGCCGTTTAATGCTATTCCCACTTCGGCGCACACTATTTGGGGAGTAATTGTTGGCTACATATTAAAAAATGACTGGCTGCCTAAAAAGAAGATTATGGTTCTTTTGTCTGTTGGGGCAGCCGGAGTAATTATTGGTTTTGCCGTGAGCCCGAATATTCCGATAATTAAACATATTTGTACCAGCTCATTTATCATTGTAAGTGGAGGCTGGTGCCTGATTGGAATGGCCATTTCATATTGGATAATTGATGTATTAAATATTAAGAAAGTACCTATGTTTTTTGCTGTATTCGGAATGAATCCTTTGTTTATTTATTTAATGGCCGGTAGCTTCAGAAGCTTTTTTAGCAGTCTTGTCGATCCGTTTATTTATCGGATTTTTGGGTGGACAGGGGAGATTACTCTTATCATTCTTTCAACTCTTTTGGTTGCGGCAATGCTTTGGTACGTTTGTTATTTTCTTTACAAAAGGAGGATTTTTATCCGATTGTAAAATTGCTCACGTACATTAATCTTCTTCAATGGCTGATAGTAAAATTGGAGAAGTTATCCTAAGCGACATTCTTTGTTGACAGAGTAAGCTTATAATTTGAAATTCCAGGTTGAAGAGCTGATGCCTCCGACGAGATACCCGGGATCAAAAATTCTCTTGGGTATTAAGTTGATAATAGTGTTTCATGATTCTTTTTTTCTGACTTTAAAGTGGCCTGGAGGTGTTATTATCAAAGGTTGATGCAGGATACTTTTGTGTAATTGGATTGACAATAAATAAAAATAAGGGCAGTCGTGAAATTTGTATCATTTACTCGTTCTCAAAAAAGACAAAATAGAATATTTCAAAAGACAAAAAGTAAAAATTAAATTCAGCTATTTATATATTACCCCTTTGTGTCTAAAATTATAGGTTGTTATGTGCTTTTTATTCAGCTTGTTATTGTTGGTGTTATTCTTAGTGAGACATGTATGTTATTTAATGAGACATTGGAAAATTGATAAAAAGCTGAGTAATTCTAATCTTTAAAAGGTGATTCTCCGGATACACTAAAAGGACGCAGTCTGTGATTTTACATTGTAAAATTAAATTTTAATAAATGCATATTTTTTATTTATCGGTTTGCCCTGGCGGGGGATAATTTCAATGATTGCTAATAGTTGAGTAGGTTGCAGAGAGAACGTAAGCGACATAATAAACAGATGCAGTAATAATTACAAACAGTAAAAACTTAAAAAATGAAATTAAACAAACCTCGGAAAAAATTAAACACGAAAATGTACAGTTACATTTTTATGCCGGTTATTATTTTGACGAGCTCAGTGTTGTTATACAATTGCGAAGAGAACGAAGATGATTTCGAAATTAATCATGGAGTTGATTACAGTGATTTGGAAAATTGGGTGTCGATTCCAACCGTAACAGAAAGTGTAGATGTGTTTTATGTGTATCCTACGGTTAGCAGCAACACCAGTGGAGCGATGGATATAACCGATGCCGGTGAGCGGGATTTAGCCATCGGGATTTTTAAAGCCCAGGCAAGTGTGTATGAATCAAATGCCAATGTTTTTGCACCGTACTATCGTCAGATGTCGACAAAAGTTGATATGTCGGGCGGAGGACTCGCAACAGATACAAAAGAATTTAAGCAGGCGGCAGTTGATGTTCAGGACGCTTTCGATTATTACATCAAGAATTTCAATAATAATCGTCCGTTTATTATTGCCGGGCATAGCCAGGGAACAATGGCACTGATTGAGTTGGTGAAAAAACGTTTTGGCGATAACGCCGAACTCCGCAATCGTTTAGTAGCTGCCTATTTGATTGGCTACACAGTAACCGATGCCGATCTGTCGAGAGCAGGTTTAACTGCCGCTCAAAATGCTACTGATATAGGTGTGGTTGTAACATACAATACTCAGTCAATAACTTCAACAGGAGGCCCCATGCTAATGGACGGCGCAAATTGTATCAATCCGCTTAACTGGAGAACTGACAATGTCTATGCTGAATCATCAGAGAATTTGGGCGCGGTGTTTTTTAACGATGAAACCGGTGAATTCATACGTGAAGTTGAACATTATTGCGGGGCTAAGATAAACGCAGAAAAAGGAGCGCTGACAACAACAATACCGGAAGGTGAAAATCTAAAGATAGGACCATATAATGAAGGCGTATATCATCGTTTTGATTACGCCATGTGGTATAGGAATTTGGAAAAGAATGTTGGGGACAGAATTACTGCGTATTATGGCAATGAGTAAATCACCATATATCAAAATTACATACCTGGGAAATAGAGCGGTTTCAAAAGCCGCTTTATTCCTGATTTACCCCCCGCATGGAAAGCTGAATCCTTTTGCGGGCTAGGTCTACTTCTTTTATTCTCACCATCACATGCTGGTGCAGTTTCACTACCTCATTCGGGTCGGAAATAAAACGGTCGGCCAGTTCCGAAATGTGCACCAGTCCTGACTGTTTTACGCCAACATCTACAAAGGCGCCAAATTTGGTAATGTTGTTTACAATGCCCGGAATAACAGTTCCCTCTCTTAAATCTTCAATCGAAAAAATTCCCTCGGCAAATTCGAATACTTTAATGGGTTTTCGCGGGTCGCGCCCTGGTTTTTGCAGTTCGTTTTTTATATCGTTTAGCGTTGGCCAGCCCACTTCGTTGCTCAGGTATTTTTCGAAATTAATTTTTGCAACCATCGTTTCATTGCGCACCAAATCTTTTAGTTCGCATTGAATGTCTTTGGCCATTTTCTGAACAATTTTATACGATTCCGGGTGAACGGCTGAATTATCGAGTGGATTCTCCACATCGGGAATTCGAAGGAATCCTGCGGCCTGCTCAAATGCTTTTGGCCCCATTCGAGGCACATCCTTTAATTCGCTTCTGGAAGTGAAAGCTCCGTTCTCCTTTCTGAAAGCAACAATGTTTTCTGCCAGTTGCGGACCTAAACCCGAGATGTAGGTTAGCAAATGCTGGCTGGCCGTATTAAGGTTCACACCCACTGAGTTTACGCTAAGTTCAACAACGGTATCCAAACTGCTTTTTAGTTTTTTCTGATCTACATCGTGCTGATATTGCCCCACGCCAATACTTTTCGGATCTATTTTTACCAATTCAGCCAGCGGGTCCATTAACCTTCGGCCAATAGAAACCGCACCTCGCACGGTAACATCGTATTGCGGAAATTCTTTTCGTGCAACCGACGACGCTGAATACACTGACGCACCATCTTCGCTAACCACATACACACGAATTTCGCGGTTGTAGCGTAATTTTTTTATAAAGGCTTCGGTTTCGCGGCTGGCGGTTCCGTTTCCTATGGCAACCGCATCAATTTGGTACACTTCCACCATTGATGTGATTTTCTTCGCAGCCATTTTTCGTTCTTCCTGCGGCTTGTGCGGATAAATGGTTTCGTTGTGCAACAAGTTTCCCTGAGCATCCAAACAAACCACTTTACAGCCCGTGCGGTAACCGGGATCGATTGCCAATATTCGTTTCTGACCCAGTGGAGGTGCAAGTAGAAGTTGCTTCAGGTTTTCGGCAAATACTTTAATCGCCTCTTCGTCGGCTTTTTCTTTTGAAAGATTGGTAAACTCAGTTTCAATTGACGGTTGAACCAATCGTTTCATACTGTCTTTTACTGCCAGCGCAACCTGATCTGAGCTTTCATTATTCCCGCGAATAAAAAAACGTTCCAGATTTTCCAAAACGCGCTCTTCATCGGGCGTAACAGAAACCCGCAGGAATCCTTCTTTCTCGCCACGACGCATCGCCAGTAAACGGTGCGAAGGGCATTTTTTCAAGGGTTCGTTCCAGTCGAAATAATCGCGGTATTTGGCAGCTTCCTCCTCTTTGCCTTTTACCACTTTCGACGAAATAACTGCACCCAAATCAAAACCACGGCGAACAATATTTCTTGCTTTCTCGTTTTCGCTTATCCATTCCGCAATAATATCGCGGGCGCCGGAAAGCGCGTCTTCCGCAGTTTTCACATCTTCATTCAGAAATGAATTGGCCCGAAAAATTGGGTCAAGCTCCATTTGCTTCATTATAATTTTTGCCAGCGGTTCCAATCCTTTTTCGCGGGCAATGGTGGCTTTGGTACGGCGTTTGGGTTTGTACGGAAGGTAAATATCTTCCAGTTCAACGGCTTCAAAACAATTTTCAATTCTGACTTTTAACTCGGGCGTAAGTTTTTCCTGCTCGTCAATGGTTCTTAAAATGGTCTCTTTACGTTTTTCCAGTTCCGTAAATTTCTCGTTCTGCTCTTTTATTTCTGAAATCTGAACTTCGTCCAAACTTCCGGTGCGCTCTTTCCGGTAACGCGAAATAAACGGAACGGTAGCGCCTTCATTAAACAAATTTATGGTGTTCAAAACCTGATTGTTCCTTATACCAAGGTTCTGAGCTATAATTTCGATGATTTGAGTTTTCATATGTTTTGTTTTCTGAACACAAAGTTAGTAAAAGAAAATTTTTGAAACTTGTGTTTTTACCGGACTATTGTTTGTATTTTCGGGAAACAATTATTATTAAAGAGCTATTGCTGATAAAATGCGATAAACTTTTTTTTCTAAACTTTTATCATTCAACTTTAAACTTTATTTTTGCAACTCATTTAGAAAAGTTTTAAAGCATGTTTGAGAATTTAAGTGACAGGCTGGAGAAGTCCTTCAAAATACTGAAGGGCCAGGGAATGATTACCGAAATTAACGTAGCTGAAACGTTAAAAGATATTCGTCGTGCGTTGCTTGATGCCGACGTTAACTTTAAAATTGCCAAAAAATTTACCGACGATGTAAAAGAAAAAGCGCTCGGACAACAAGTGCTTACAGCGGTTAAGCCGGGGCAGTTGATGGTGAAAATCGTAAAAGACGAGTTGACATCATTAATGGGAGGTAAATTTGAAGATGTGAATCTAACCGGTAATCCTACCGTAATTCTGATGTCTGGATTACAAGGTTCAGGGAAAACCACATTCTCAGGTAAGCTGGCCAATTTGTTGAAAAGCAAAAAAGGACGCCATCCGCTTTTGGTAGCAGGCGATGTTTACCGTCCGGCGGCAATCGACCAGTTAAAAGTACTGGGAGAGCAAATCAATGTTCCGGTTTATACCGAAGAAGGGAACATGGATCCTGTAAAAATTGCAAAGGCTGCGATTAAAGAAGCCAAGAATAAAGGATACGATGTAGTTATTGTCGACACCGCAGGTCGTTTGGCAGTTGACGAGCAGATGATGAATGAAATTGCGGCGATAAAAAAAGCAGTTGATCCGGAAGAAATTCTGTTTGTTGTCGATTCAATGACCGGCCAGGATGCAGTAAATACCGCCAAAGAATTTAACGATCGTTTGGATTTCGACGGTGTTGTTCTTACCAAACTCGACGGTGATACCCGTGGCGGTGCTGCGCTTTCTATCCGATCGGTAGTTGAAAAGCCAATCAAATTTGTAGGTACCGGTGAAAAAGTGGATGCCATTGATGTTTTCCACCCCGACCGTATGGCTGATCGTATTTTAGGAATGGGTGACATTGTTTCTTTGGTAGAAAAAGCACAGGAGCAGTTTGATGCCGAAGAAGCGAAAAAACTACAGAATAAGCTTGCAAAAAATACATTCAATTTTAACGATTTCCTGAAGCAGATAAACCAGATAAAAAAGATGGGAAATCTTAAAGATGTGATGTCCATGATTCCGGGAATGGGAAAAGCAATGAAGAACATGGATTTGGATGATGATGCTTTTAAAAGTATTGAGGCCATTATTTTTTCCATGACAAATGAGGAGCGTGAAAACCCCTCACTAATTAACGGAAGCCGCAGAAAACGAATTGCAGACGGCTCTGGTTCAAATATTCAGGAAGTTAATCGCCTTTTGAAACAATTTACTGAAACCCGGAAAATGATGAAAATGGTTTCTCAGGGTAAAAATATGCAACGCGTGATGAGCGGAATGCAGCGCGGAGGAAGAAGATTTTAAATTGATTGTTTAGCAAATATCCGGAATTCAAAAAAAATTAAATGATTTTAATCGACGGGAAAAAGATTTCTGCTGAGATGAAGCAGGAAATTGCTGCTGAAGTAGCGATAATGAAAGAAAACGGTGAAAAAGCACCTCACCTTGCTGCTGTTCTTGTGGGCCACGACGGTGGAAGTGAAACCTATGTGGCATACAAAATTAAAGACTGTGAGGCCGTTGGTTTTAAATCATCGCTTATTCGTTATGAAGAGGATGTTACGGAAGATGAGTTGCTGGCTAAAGTTCATGAATTGAATAATGATGAAGATTTGGACGGATTTATTGTTCAGCTGCCTTTGCCAAAACATATTTCGGAGCAAAAAGTAATTGAAGCCATCGATCCCAAAAAAGATGTAGACGGATTTCATCCGATTAATGTGGGCAGAATGGTTATTGGGCTGCCGTCATTTGTTTCTGCAACACCGTTTGGAATTGTTGAATTATTGAAACGCTATAATATTGAAACCAGCGGGAAAAATTGTGTGGTTCTGGGAAGAAGCAATATAGTAGGCCGGCCAATGAGTGTTTTGATGTCGCAAAAAGCTATTAATGCAACCGTTACAGTTGCACACAGCCGCACAAAAGACTTGGAAGAAGTTTGCCGAAACGCTGATATTCTGATAGTTGCCATGGGAGTTCCCGAATTTGTAAAAGGGAATATGGTAAAAGAAGGTGCCGTTGTTATCGATGTGGGAACAACAAGGGTTAAATCAGACAAAACAAAATCCGGATTCAAATTAAAAGGAGACGTTCTTTTTGAAGAGGTTGCTGAAAAGTGTTCGTACATCACTCCGGTTCCCGGTGGCGTTGGGCCTATGACGCGTGTTTCACTGTTATACAATACTTTATTGGCGTCAAAAAAAACAATTTACAAATAACCTGAGAAACTGAATTTTTCTTTAACTGTTTGTTTTTCAAAGAATTTGTTTGTTTGTGTGGAATAATTATAAATTAGTACAAAGTGCTGTAAATGTTGAGGTAATATTGCCAATAAGAAGGATATTAAAATAATTTTTTTATTTTTGGAATACTAACATTGGTAAAAAAAATCGAAAACAACAAAGAATGGAAAGCGTTGAAAATAAGGATGGAATGAAAAATTCTGAAGGCAATTTTAGGCAGGAAATTCATTCTAAAGTAATCAGAGCCGGCAAGAGAACGTATTTCTTCGATGTAAAAAGTACACGTAATGATGAATATTATTTAACCATTACGGAAAGCAAAAGAAAGTATGCTGATAATGGTAAGTTTCATTATGAAAAGCATAAAATCTTTCTTTATAAAGAGGACTTTGAGAAGTTTGCGGATAGCCTTGAGGAGATAATAGGGTATATTCGTAAAAATCAACCGGAGTCCGCTTCAGAGGAGGTAGATTTGGAAGAAGAAGTTGTACTTGACGGGCCTGCCAAAGACTACACAAATGTTGATTTTGAAGATATTTAGCTAAAAATCAGTATTTTTTTTATTGTTCCCACTCACTTAATTCCAACCAGCGAAATTCTTTTTCGTCAAGTTGAGTTTTCATCTGTGTTAATTCTTCCGATTTTGTAAAAAGTTTATCGTGCGGCAAATTACCTGAATTCAGTTCTTCTTCAATTGTATTTATTTTATCCTCCAATTCAGCAATGTCTTTTTCCAGTTGCTCCAATTCTCTTTTTTCTTTGAAAGAGAGTTTACGTTTTTCTGTGTCTTTATTTGAAATATTCTTGGGCTTTTCTTTGGAAACACTGGCAGCTTTTTTTGCTTCCTGTTTTTCTTTTTCTTCCAGCGTTTTGTTTCTGTAAACGGTATAGTTTCCCGGAAAGTCAGTTACAACTCCGTTCCCTTCAAAAACAAAAAGGTGATCAACAATTTTGTCCATAAAAAAACGGTCGTGCGAAACAACAATTACACATCCTGCAAATGACTGTAGGTATTCTTCCAGAACATTAAGGGTCATAATATCCAAATCGTTTGTTGGCTCGTCAAGAATGAGAAAGTTTGGATTTTGCATCAGAACAGTACACAAATACAGCCTTCTTTGTTCGCCTCCGCTGAGTTTCTCAATATAGTTGTATTGCGTTTCAGGTGGAAATAGAAAATGAGTCAGCATTTGTGAAGCGCTCATTTTAGTTCCATCTTCAAAATAAATATACTCTGCAATTTTGTTTACCGCATCAATAACCCGGTCTTTGGGATCAAACTGAATTCCTTCCTGTCTGTAGTAACCAAATTTTATTGTTTGCCCTATTTCAATTGCTCCCGAATCAGGTTTTAGGCTGTTGGTTATCAGGTTTAAAAATGTAGATTTTCCTGTACCGTTATTTCCTACAATCCCAACTTTTTCAAAGCGTGAAAATTTGTAACTGAAATTTTCAATCAGCTTAACCCCCGGGAAAGATTTGGAAACATTTTCGATTTCGATAATTTTTTTTCCAAGCCGAGCTGATTTTACATTCAGATTTACATTCTCTTCTTTTATTTTTTGTGATGCCTTGTCTTTTAAATCATAAAACGAATCGATCCTGTATTTTGCTTTGTGGCTGCGGGCTTTGGGCATTCGACGCATCCATTCCATTTCAGTGCGTAACAGGTTTTTAGCTTTTGAAACCGTAGCTTGTTGAATTTCAATGCGCTCATCTCGTTTCTGAAGAAAATAGGAATAGTTTCCCAGATACCTGTAAATCTGGTTGTCTTCCATTTCTATGATTTCATTACAAACACGGTCAAGAAAATAGCGGTCGTGTGTGACCATTAAAAGTGTCGATTTTGTTTTTTCAAGGTAAGCCTCCAACCATTCAATCATTTCCAAATCAAGGTGGTTTGTAGGTTCATCCAATATCAACAGGTCGGGTTTGTTTACCAAGACTTTGGCAAGCGACAACCGTTTTTGCTGTCCGCCTGATAATTCTCTCACGAGTTTGTCATGAATATTGATTTTTAGCTCGGTAAGAATTTGTTTAATTTCAACTTCAAAGTCCCAGGCATTTAATTCGTCCATTTTAGCCGAAATGCTGGCAATTGCATTCTGATTGTTTTTTGCTACGGCGAGCTCAAACTCTTTTATTGTTTTTAGTTTTAGGTTATCCGATTCAAAAATTTCCTCCAGAACGGTATTCTCAGGATTTAAGTTTGGTATTTGTTCAAAATAGCCAATGTTTATATCGTTTGTAAGGGTGATTATTCCCGAATCCGGCGAATCTTCGTCTGCGAGAAGATTGAGAAGTGTTGATTTTCCGGTTCCGTTTTTTGCAATTAACGCAACTTTCTGTCCTTCGAAAATCGTAAACGAAATATTTTCGAAGAGCATGACTTCTCCCCATCTCTTTGAAAGATTTTCAACTTGCAAAAAAGGTCTCATTTTTCAAAATTTTGGTAAAAATAGAAAATGAAATGAACTTCAGAGATGAAACTGCAAATTGTTAAAAATAAAAAGCCGGTCAGCACCGGCTTTTTTAACGTCTGTTTAATTTGTTAACTTAAAACCATTTCTACAAAAGGGGGGAGAAACGGTATTGTAGTTACAATATCTGTTAATAGGACTGAATAAATCGTGTTTTGTTACACATAAATTCACGAAATTTCAATTATTTTGAGAAAAACTCAGAAATATGCGTAAAAAAGAGCTTTTCGAATATGTTATCCGTTATTTTGAAAAGGCAATCCCGATTGCCGAAACAGAACTGGAGTATACGAATCCGTTTGATCTGATCGTAGCAGTTATTTTATCTGCCCAGTGTACCGATAAGCGTGTAAACCAAATTACCCCGGATCTTTTAAAACGTTTTCCCACTCCTCAAAAAATGGCTGAAGCAGAACCTGCTGAAGTTTTTGATTATATAAGAAGTTGCTCTTATCCAAACAATAAATCCAAACATCTGGTTGGAATGGCCCGGAAACTTATCGAGTTATTTGAAGGAGAAGTGCCAAGCGACGTTGACGATTTGCAAAAACTCCCCGGAGTTGGCAGAAAGACAGCAAATGTTATCGCATCGGTGGTGTACAATAAGCCTACATTGGCAGTCGATACACATGTTTTCAGAGTGGCTGCCCGCATTGGTTTGAGTACAAATGCAAAAACACCTTTGGCAACCGAACTCCAGTTAATGAAATATATTCCTGAAGAATTGGTTCCAAAAGCGCACCATTGGCTTATTCTGCACGGGCGTTATGTTTGTATTGCACGGAAACCAAAATGTGAAAAATGTGGGCTCACCGAGGTCTGTAAATATTATGCTCAGCAGAACAAAGCGAAAATAAACACTGTTTAACCCAGGGCTACATCCAGAAGCATCATTGTTGCAAATCCCAGCATTGCACCTATTGTTGAAAGATCGGATTCGTTACCGGTTTGCGATTCCGGAATTAATTCTTCCACAACAACAAAAATCATCGCCCCGGCAGCAAAAGACAACGCGTAAGGGAGAATTGGTGTCATAATTAAAACAAGGTAAGCTCCAATTACCGCTGCAATAGGCTCTACAATTCCCGATAGTTGCCCGTAATTAAAAGCTTTTAGTCTCGGAAAGCCTTCTCGCCGAAGCGGGATTGACACGGCAGCTCCTTCGGGGAAGTTTTGCAGACCAATTCCTAAAGCTAAAGCAATTGCTCCCGCCAGTGCACCAGTATCGGGGTTATTGGAGAGAGCCCCAAACGCGACGCCAACCGCCAGACCTTCCGGAATGTTATGGAGAGTTATTGCCAATACCAGTAAAACACTTCTTTTCCAAGATGTTTTTATCCCTTCTGCTTTGTCCAGTTTTTGACCAAGATGGAGGTGAGGAAGGATTTTATCTATCGCTAATAAGAAGGCTCCGCCAGCAAGAAACCCTACTACTGCGGGAATCCAGGAGATTCCTCCCTGCTCTTCCGACATTTCGATGGCCGGTGCTAAAAGCGACCAAAAACTGGCTGCAATCATAACTCCGGCCGCAAAACCAAGCATCGAGTTTAATACTTTCTGATTTATTTTCTTAAAGAAAAAAACCATAGATGCCCCCAATGCCGTCACCCCCCAGGTAAACAAAGCCGCAAAAAGCGCAAGTAGAATTGGGTTTATTTCTAAAAGTGTTTTGTAATGCATTTTTTAAGGTTAAATATATGTTTAATTTGGTTGAAAGTTATTATCACAGAATTTTTTTTAAAGTGTCAGGCAAAATTGTAAAATTTGAGTATTGTTATTTATCTTTTTCAAAATTATTTTTTTGAAAACCCTCATCAATTTTAAGATTGGTGATTTGTAAAATCTTTTCGATAATTATCATATGTTGATGACATGTATTACAAAAGTAGCAAAAATAGATTAATTCTATATTAGTGTTTTGTTAAGGTTTAAGTTGTTTGTTTTTAGTATTTTATGGGTGAGGTGTCGGGATGTGTGTAAATTAATACGCATGGTTATTTGATTTTATATGAAACTTCGTACATTTGCTGAAACATACATGTTTAATTTATAAAATGAATTGCTATGGCATATAAAGTTTCTGATGAATGTATTGCATGCGGAACGTGTATTGATGAATGCCCGGTTGATGCTATTTCTGAAGGTGATATCTATGTAATTGATGCTGACCTTTGCACCGACTGTGGTTCATGCGCGGAAGTTTGCCCGGTAGAAGCTATTTCGATAGACGAGTAAGATCCGGTCAACATAAAACATTGAAGCCTGTTCATAAGATGAATAGGCTTTTTTTGTTTTATTTAATTTTAATTCAAAAGTGACAGGAATAACCGGTGATTTTTTTAAAAGTAGAAGAGCAGAAGAAATCCAACAGCCTCTCTTCATTCTTTTATTTTTTTAATAAAAGCTAAAATGAGTTTACATTTTGTTTTTCTCCAATAAGATTTTTCAAGTTTGCCTGAGAAATCTTTGTGAAAAAGAGGAATTAGAATCCTCTTCATGATTTTTGGTATCCATTTATATTTTCAATTACCATATAATTACAAAACGGACTTTATGATTTGTGAAAACCTTTTTGTAACTTTTATATAGATATTAAAGATTTACAGATGAAGATATTACTTGAAAACATAAAACTTCTTGTTCAGACGGAAGACAATCCTGTTTTATTCAGGGCCGGAGAAGAGATGTCAAAGTTAATCAATATACCTAACGCTTTTTTAATTATCCGCGATGAGATTATTGAAGAATTTGGTCCGATGGAACATTTAAAAGATGTTTATATGGATGATGATATGCTGATTGAAATAGATTGTTCTGACCGGTTGGTATATCCAAGTTATTGCGATTCGCATACTCATTTGGTTTATCCCGGTTCCAGAGAGAAAGAATTTGTGGACAGAATCAGTGGCCTTTCCTATGAAGAAATAGCAAAACGTGGCGGCGGAATTTTAAATTCAGCAAAATTACTGCACGAAAAGTCGGAGCAGGAGTTATATAACGGTGCGATGGAGAGGGTAATTGAAATTATTAAAATGGGTACGGGGGCAGTAGAAATTAAAAGCGGCTATGGTTTAAATACTGAAGATGAATTAAAAATGCTCCGTGTGATTCGTTGGTTAAGGGAAACAACACCTTTATGCATAAGGGCAACATTTTTGGGCGCTCACGCTATTCCTGCACAGTTTAAAAACAGAAAGTCTGATTATGTTGATTTGGTTATCAATGAAATGATTCCCCAGGTTGCCGGTGAAGATTTGGCTGATTTTATTGATGTATTTTGCGATCGTGGATTCTTCTCAGTTGAAGATACCGAACGGATTTTAATGGCCGGAATAAAATATGGATTAAAACCAAAGATTCATGCCAATGAATTGGGAAAAACCGGAGGTGTTCAGGCCGGGGTTAAGTACGGAGCAATTTCTGTTGACCATCTGGAACACATGGGAACAGATGAATTGGACGCATTAAAAGATACGGAAACAATGCCAACCGTTTTGCCGGGAGCAGCATTTTTTCTAAATATGAAACTGTCTCCGGTTCGTGAAATGATTAATGCTGGCTTGCCGGTTGCATTGGCCTCTGATTACAATCCGGGGTCTTCGCCAAGCGGAAATATGAATTTTATTTCTTCACTGGGGTGTATTAAATACAATATGTTGCCGGAAGAAGTAATCAATGCAACTACCATTAATTCTGCCTATGCCATGGGAATTTCAGACAGGTTGGGGAGTGTTGCCCGGGGAAAGACAGCCAATCTTTTTATTACTTCTGAAATTCCGGGGATTGAATACATACCCTACAGTTTTGGTTCAAATCTTATTGAAACTGTTATTCTGAACGGAGAAGTACAAACCTTATAAATTCAGATGAAAAATATCATATGCATTTCCTGAAGGGTTGATTATTTTCGGGCTTAAATCGTTGACGAAAAAATTTGTTTCATGAATAAACTAATAGAGTGTGTGCCGAATTTTTCTGAAGGTAGGGATTTAAATAAAATTAAACAAATTACCGATGCCATTGAGAGTGTTTCAGAAGTAAAATTGCTGGACGTTGACCCGGGAAAAGCAACCAACCGAACCGTTGTAACTTTTGTTGGCGAGCCGGAATTTGTGATTGAAGCTGCTTTTCGCGGCATAAAGAAGGCTGCCGAAATCATAGATATGAGCAAACACAAAGGCGAGCATCCCCGTTTTGGAGCCACCGATGTTTGTCCGTTGGTGCCTGTTGCTAACGTTAATATGGAGGAAGCCGTAGAGTTTGCCCGGGAGCTTGCCCAAAGGGTAGGAACGGAGTTGGGAATTCCCGTGTTTTGTTATGAATTTGCTGCTTTTAAAAGCGAACGAAGAAGTTTGGCAAATTGTCGCTCAGGAGAATATGAGGGATTAAAAGATCGAATCTCAACAGAAAGATGGAAACCTGATTTTGGCCCCGATAAATGGTTGGAACAAGTGGCGGGGAGCGGAGCCACTGCTATTGGTGCTCGTAATTTTTTGGTGGCCTACAATATAAATTTAAATACAACATCTACCCGCAGGGCAAATGCAATTGCATTTGATATTCGTGAAGCAGGTCGGGTAAAACGTGAAGGAAATCCCTTAACAGGTAAAATTGTTACCGATGAAAATGGTGAACCGGTACGTATACCGGGAAGTTTAAAAAAAACTCGTGCAATTGGTTGGTATATTGAGGAATACGGAGTTGCGCAAATTTCAATTAATCTAACCGACATAACAGTTACACCAGTTCACGTTGCTTTTGATGAAGTTTGTGAACGTGCCCGCGAACGTGGATTACGAGTGACCGGTTCGGAGTTGGTTGGATTGATTCCACTCAGCGCCATGCTTGATGCAGGAAAATATTTCCTTGGAAAACAACAACGTTCGCTTGGAATTTCGGATGAAGAAATTATAAAAATTGCTGTTAAGTCGCTTGGCCTCGATGAGCTTGGGCCTTTTGAACCGAAGAAAAAGATTATTGAATATGTAATTGCGGAAAACACCGGAGAAAGGCTGGTGGAGCAAACCTTGAAACAGTTTTCCGAAGAAACGGCTTCTGAGTCTCCGGCTCCCGGAGGGGGTTCAATTTCAGCTTATGTTGGTTCGCTGGGCGCTGCATTGGGAACAATGGTGGCTAACCTTTCTGCGCACAAAAGGGGGTGGGACGAAGGTTGGGAAGAATTCTCCGATTGGGCAGAAAAAGGGAAGAATTTTCATTCGGCATTGCTCAATTGTGTGGATAAAGATACCGATGCTTTTAATCAAATTATCGCTGCATTTGCTATGCCAAAATCAACTGAAGAGGAAAAGACAAACCGGAAAAGAGCTATTCAGGAGGCAACAAAAAATGCAATTGAAGTTCCGTTTAAAGTTATGCAGCTTTCCTTTGATTCAATGGAAGTAATAAAAGCAATGGCAGAAGCAGGAAATCCCAACTCCGTGTCTGATGCCGGGGTGGGAGCACTTTGCGCTCGTACCGCCGTTGAAGGTGCTTTCCTGAATGTTAAAATAAATGCTTCGGGTTATGAGGACAAAAACTGGCTTTCCCAAGTATTAACGCAAGCGGAGAATTTGCTCCGTTCAGCAAGGGAAAAAGAAAAAGAAATTCTGGAAACTGTGAACAGTAAAATTAATTAGATAGATTTCAAATCTCATATCTCTATATCCTGTTTACATACTCCTGTAATAATAATTGGATTATCGTCTATAGATAAATTTTGGTCAAATGTATTTAGTTTTTGAATTTCTGTTTCGGTAAGATTTTTATTTTTTTTGGCTTCTTTTAGTAACGATTTAAAAGACGCTGCCTGAATTGACACCGCAAAACGGTTGTTATTTTGAAAACGAACCGTATTTAGTGGTATTTCAATTTTGTTGAACTGCATCGTTATTTTGTTGATACCATGTATCTCCCTACTTTTTATATTAAAAATAAACTGTTCCGTGTCCAGCCTTCTCATACTGGCAGAAAATTCAGTCACTGTTTTTTCGAATTTATTCTTTTCCAGAAAAAGTTTTTCATTGTCGCTAAAAAGAACGCTCCCGGTTGTAAATACGGTTTTGTTACCCGTTTTTTGTGCTTTTTCTAAGTCGAAGATCAACCAGGGATTCTTTTTAGATTGACTGATCTGGAATACCGTGTCGGAGCCTGAAGGTTGAAAAACAATCGAGTTTTTTCCCCATTTTGAAAAGGCAGGCGATGCCCCGGCCCACGTTCCGGGATGAGATACTGGTTCTTTTTTTATCCCGTCTAAGATTTTGCCATTCAACTCCTGAAAAAAATATAGATAACCATATATGGAAAACATTCCGGGAAGAATGGCGAACACAGAATCGTTAAACAGTTCAATATTTTGCAGATATCCTTTTGATTCAAATGGTATTTTTTTTAGATATTCTTTGTTTTCTAGGTGATACCTGTAGATATAATCCTTATTGTAATCATGAAAGTAAAAACAGGTTTCATTTTCATCCACTGTCCAGGCGTCAATTTGTGTAAATTCATTCGGTCCTTTTCCTTTTTTTGCCATAGTTGTAATGTAGTTTCCATCTTCGGAAAATAAAAGCAACTTGTCAAAATCAATCGAAACGATGTATTTTTCACCAACAAAGCCATTAAAACTCCGAAGCAATGTATTTGTATCGGTTTCAAGCTGAATTACCCGGATGTCCGAAACATATTTATCTAAATCAATTTCTATATCATCGTAGTTTTGCGTTAAATCAAAGTACAGGATGTTTTGTGATTTTTTTTCTGTTTTTGTACAGCTAAAAGAAGTAAGAAGAACAAGAATAAAACAAATAAGTGTTGAAGGATTTTTCATAATATGAGTTGTATTTTGAAAGTTAAAAATAGATATTTTTTGTAATAAGTATCTGTCTGCAAGTTATAGTTAAATATAGAGTCCCGGCTTTGGTGTTTGAGCTTTCCTGCTATTTTTTAATAATTAGTTTTTTTACTTCTCTGGAGCCATCATTGAAATCAGTAACAATCAAATATATTCCTTCATTTAAGGTTGAAATATCAATTTTTCCGCTGTTTTTGTGCGGCATTTTTATAATCGACGATTGTCCCAAAAAATTGAATATCGATATTTTTTCAATAAAACAATCATCTTTTACAGCTTCGAAATGGAAGTACCAACTTGCCGGATTAGGGTATATTTTTAACTCTTCTGTTTTATTAACCAATTTGTGTTTTGCTATGTGTGTAATAAGTGCTGGATTATTAAAAACTTTATCCAAATAATTTAAACGATTTTCTAACCAACCATATGTATATTCAATATTGTTATAATCAAAAAAATCGCAGTTTTCCCATGCCTTCAATTCCCGTTCATATACTCCGTTTGTTGTTAAATAACAAAACTGTGTATTAAATGCTCCTATTAAATTATCTAATGAAAATATGTTGCTTCTTAATTCTGTCCATCTGCTTTGTAGCTTTTTTACAAATCCGTTTTCGCTGTTATCAGATAGTAGTCTTTTGTAGAAACCATTTGTTAAAACATCATTTGTAATATTTTCTTGCGTTCCGTTCCATATTATCCCAAAGGTACCGTCTAGATCCCAGGGGATATAAAAAAAAGGTTCGCCATCGGCGTATTTTGCAATAAATATGTTTTTTCCCGTGTTGTCTGTTGCCCTTAGTAAATTTAGAAACAAGAAGTAATTTACTGCGTTATCAAGATTAAATTTGTTTCTGTAAATGTTGTAAAATGATATGCTGTCTTCATTTACTACAAAATCAACAAAATCATAAATGTTTGCCCAGTTTATTTCTTCTTCGGGATATATATATTCAAATCCGCTCCACAAAGTATTGGAATTGGAATATTGAGGTAAAGATGTAAATGTAGAAGCCCCCCAACTAATGCCTTTGTATAATTCACCTCTGATTTTATTGTTTTTGAATTTTTTTAGTTTGAGCTGTTTTCTGTCAACTCTTTCGCTTAGAGTGTATAATCCCCGGTATTCCTTGTTTATAAACAGTTCAATAAATTCCATATTTACACCGTTTACGGCTTCCGGTTCAGCGTCTGCGTAATATAGTGCATCGATTTTTTTCCACAAGTCAAAACTTACTTTACTACGAATTCTGAGCGGTTCATTATACATCGCTTGTAGATTCCAATCGTCATCACTTCTCATACCAAGCATACAAACATCTTTCGTATCATAACCAAGTGTGTCATTCCAAAACTCAATTCTTAACGATTTTTTTGGTAACGATTGAGTCCAGCCTCCTCTGTATTCTATCCCTATCGCGTTCTCCGTGAGATTTCCATTGCTTTCACTCATTGAGAAATGGGCATACACTCTCGGTTCGTCAACAATTGTATTGTTTGTGGTAATAGTTATTACAGGTAGCCGAGTGAAGTATAAATCAAAAAGCTCATTATAAACATTGACAGCTTTGTATGCCAGACTTGTTTTAAATTCGGATACCGGAGAGATGAGAGTATAACTGATACCGCCAGAGAGCACTTTTTCTTTTGCTCCGTTGTATATTGAGTTAAGCTCTTCGATATTTTGATTAATCAATACTATTTTTTTGTTTGTATCTACATTAAAATAGTTCTTCTCGATGCTCACTATACCATTTTGAGAATATACCACAACGCTAATGAGGTTTAAAAAAATAAGTTGAAATGTAACTTTTTTTATCATTCTCGTTTGTCAATTTTTTTGTGTGAGTGTTCTTCTTTTTCCAGAGCCTCGCCTACAATTCCAGACTTGCTTTTATTTTATGACAGTGGGTAGTCTAAAAAATCGTCATGTCGTGGAGAGCATTCACGCAAAGGGATATACAATACTGAAAGAATCCGCCGGATTCCTAATTGTCAGAATATTTTGATTTTGTTACAGATTGAGAAGATCGCATTGTTTTCGGTTTTTATTGGAAAGAAGCATTTTATTAAATTTTGGTTTTTGACTTTTTAAAAATAAACATAATTTCGAAAAAACGAAGTCGCATTTTGTTGTTTACTTGCTTCGATTCCATCACCGATTTACTTTTGGGGGCGATGTAAGATGTCAGTACAGAGGATACATTAAAATGGTGAAAAGCAATTTTGCCGCAGATGTGTTTTTCCGGATATACTGATTTTATTGCAGCGTAAATCACAGAATTTTTAAACTATTCCGCTTAGTTTTTTCATCTTTTCAGAAACAGTGCCTCTTTCTCCCAGACGAATTATCCATAAAAGAAATTGAATCCATTTTTTTGAATGGGTAATAATTTTAGATTTCTCAGCAACTGTAGCGTCTCTTAGCTTTATTTCATAGGGCCATTTGTCTGATTCCTGACCGGCAACTGTATTTGCAAAATTCCAGGCTCCGTCGCGGGCAATTTCCATGCTAAAATCAACCAGGTAATTATCAAGTTTTCCCGATTTCGAAAGTATCCATTTTAATGCCGGCCAAATGGATGAAAGACCAAATTGAACTTCATCTACCAAAGACGAAAGGATTTCGTTTATTTTATTAAAATCAGTTTCTAATTCCTGAATATTTTTGTTTGCCGAAATTTTTGCTGCAGCAATGCCCAGATCGAGGTTAATGTGTGCATTCATACCCATCAAAAGGTGCTGCAGAACCAACATTTTATTGTTCTTTTCCAATTCGAACGTTTTTCCCCAGGAGTGTGTAACCCATTGTTTTTGATTCCATGCGAAATAAGCATCAATGTATCGTTTGGCAAAAATTATATCCAGTTTTTCCATTCGTTTTCCATCATCAAAATAATTATTCTCTATTCCCTTTTTGACGTTGACGGTTACTTTTTTATACAGAACGGCAAAATAGCCCAATGGATTTTCATTTTTTGCAGTTTCGTTGATAATCGTTTCCAGTACCGATATTACATCGTCGATGGTTTGTATAAATTCCCGATTCATCCGCTTTAAAATTCTTTTTTTTGAATTCTTTTGAATGTAAACAGTTTATGAATGAAAGAGTTGAATGGAAATAAGTAAATCCGGCAAAAACCGGATTCTTTGATATTTTGTCAGGCAATGATTTTGTGAGGTTGACGTGAGCCTTTTAGAAGAATTAAAATCTTATTTTTTCTGCAGTGAAACTAGTATAATTATAGCCAGACGCGCCACAACAAAAACAAATATTCCGAAAAGCGGATCAACAAGTGCCATTTTTAAACCTCCGGCAAGTAGTTTTGGGGTGAGTTCTCCACTTGCTTCAACAGCATTAAATGCACTGATAAGTCCAAAAGTACGCCCCATAAATCCCCAGGCAACAGCAAACCAGCCAATGTGTGTCATCAGTTCTTTCGATTTCTGATTGTCGCCTTTTTTTACCAGCGCAAGAAAAAACAAGGCCAGAATTACAAGAAGGCAGATAAAGATAACGACAGTAAAAACTGGGCCTCCGTCAATAAATTTTCCGATAATTGATTTCATAATTTATGTTTTAAAATTAGTTGTATTGAATAATATTTACAATTACTCCTGATTAGAATTGTAAAGAAATTTTACTACGTGATACAAACAGACTAAAAGTATCTTTCCATTTTTGTTTTTTATTTCTTGACAGACTCTTAATTTATCGATATCGGATTTGAAAGGATTGAAAAGACAATTCCTGCTTTTGTTTAAATACAATTTTTATTGTCGATTTTTGGTCACTTCTTTCCACAGCGTTCCTGCCATTGTGTTTCTGCCCGGGCAAGCATCCTGTATTGCTTTAAGCATTAAATCTTCATTGTTAAACACAAACTCATATTTTCCGGTTATGTCTTCGGGGCAGGCCATCGGCCCCTCTGTATCGGTAAAGTTTATTGTATTTTTATTGATTTCATAATTACCTTTTACAACAATAACACTTGCAGAGGTGGATAATTCATATACATTATTTTTGAATTCCAGGTTGATTTCTCCAATTCCTTCCACTTTTGTACTAAACTTTTTGCCTTCCAATTGTGCAGTTGCATTAAAGCAAATAACTAACGTCATTAAGATCAGATAAATGAGTTTTGTTTTCATCGTTTATGTAAATTATCAGGTTACTTAAATTTTATTCATATCTCAATGCTTCAACAGGATTTCTTCTTGCCGCATTCCAGCTGTTTAAATTTACAGTTAGCAAGGCAATTCCGAAAACAAGTATTCCGGCGAGTCCAAAAATCCACCAACTCAGATTAATTTTATTTGCAAAGCCGTGAAGCCAGTTACTCATAATAAAATAGGCGGCAGGAATGGCCAGAATAAACGCAAATGTTACCCACTTAATAAATTTTGTATTTAGCAATAATAAAATTCCAAGGGTATTGGCTCCGTTTGCTTTCCGAATGCCAATTTCTTTTGTTTTGCTTTTTGTTAGAATTGTTGAAAGATTTACCAGCCCCATAATTGAAATGAGAAGGCTGATAAAGGCAAAAAGTTTTATTAACGTATTTATTTGCTGGTCTTTGTTGTATAACATAGCTATTCTGTTATCAAGAAATTGGGTGTCAAAAAGAACTTCGGGATAAATATTATACCAGATTTTTTCAATTGACTGAACGGCCTTTTTTAATTCGTTACTTTGAAGTTTTATGTTTAAGTACTTCATTTTGTTATTTCCTAAATAAAGCACCATCGGTTCGGTTGGATTATGTAGCGAGTTGAACCGGGCGTTTTTCAATACGCCGATAACTTGGGTATCTCCGGCCAGTTTTTGGCCAATCATATCCCCGTTAAAACCACAAAAATCAATAAATGCTTCATTAATGATTATTGAATTAAAGCTGCTGTCTTTAAATGTTTTTGCGAAATTTCGCCCTTCTTTTAAATGCAAATCCAGCGTTGGAATATATTGATAATCAACGCCCATTGTCTTAACGATTTTAGTCACGGTTTCCCCATTGCGTTGTATCTGAAAGTGGCTTGTACCCATAATATTGCCGGGAATATTTGTTGACAGGGCGACATTTTTTATTTGCGGATTCCTCTGAATTTCGTTTAAAAACGGATTAATGTTCTTTCCTGTTCCGGCAAGGTTGTTTAAATCAATAATTAAAATATTCTCTTTATTAAACCCCATATCGCTTTGCAGTAAAAAGTTAATTTGGCGGGTAATAATTATCATCGAAATAATCAGTATACTCGATAAAGTATATTGTATTACGGTTGAAGATATTCCAAATCTATAATTTGTTGGGGCGAGCATTTTTAACGAAAAAGGGTGGAGCAATTTTATGCCCTCTTTTCCCATCTGATTAACAAAGGAAATGGAAGAAGTAATCAGAACAAGGGCTACCAAAAGAACAGCAGAAAGTTTAAATATTTTTAGAATATTAAATACCGTTTTATCGATATTCGTAACCGATATTAAAGCAGACAGGCTAAGAAAATAAATTAAATAAGCGAGTACGAATGAAGTGAATATAAAAAAGAAGGAATTAGCTGTAAATTGTTTGTATAGAGTAAAGTGCGAGGCTCCCAGTATTTTTTTTATGCCAATTTTTTTTGATTGTATTATATTTTGGGTGAATAACAGGTTGGCATAATTGATAACGGCAACCGAAAGGATAAAAAGACCAATCATTATCAGTAAATAGATATAAGTTTTATTCCCTTTTTGAAGATCGTAATCCATATGACGCGAAAAATGTAATTCTTTTAGAGATACCGCAACAGGTTTGAATTTTGCATTAATGGCATTGCCAAATTCAGCCATGTATTTTTTATAAAATGAATCGAAGTTATCAGTTATTGATGTGATACTGGTATTGGGTTTCAAAAGAATAAAATGGTAGGCAGAAGGCATCCAGTACCCTTCTGAAATTTGAACCGGTAATAAATTTTCCAGCTTGCTCCATCTGTTGTCAATCGAGAACAGCACATTTAATTTATGGTGCGAATTTTCAGGAGAGTCCTTTACAACACCTGCTATTTTTAGAAGCTGTCCATCTTTTATTAATGACTTGCCTATTGGATTTACATCGTTAAATATTTTTTTATATAGGCTTTCATTGATTACTATTTCGTCCGGATTATTAAAAATATTGTCATTGCTTCCATAAATAAACTCAAGGCTAAAAATATTAAAAACATCGGGGTCAGCAGAATAGGCTTCTTCAACAATAAATTGTTGGTTGTGGTATTCGAGTACAGTCTGCTGACGGATAGGAATCAAACGTGTAAATGCTTCCACCACAGCGAAGTGGTTTTTTAGTTCGGGGCTCAAAAGTGGGCCCAAAACCGCATGTGTAGCTGTGTTTTCAGCGGCAATAATGTCTCCGCTGATCCGGTATATCCGTTTTGCTTTTTTATGCTGACTGTCGTAGCTTAATTCGAAAGATACATAGGAGTAAATATAAAACGTTGACACCAGGGCAATGGTTAAGCCCAAAATGCTTAAAAGCGATGTTTGGTCTCTGCCAAACAAATTTTTAATGGCTAGTTTTAGAATTATCAGATTCATGATTCGTAAGCATTTTTAGAAATTGAATTAATTTTATATTCATCAAGCTGCCGGCTCAGGTACGAAACTCCTCCAATAACACCAAGTTTACCTTCTGCACCTGATACTATTCCAACAAGATATCCGTTTTTGTCGATTACAGGAGAGCCGCTGCGGCCTGCCGGGTCAACATTTTCTGTTATGGTATTGATATAAAAATAACTCCCCATGTTTTTATAAACCTTCATTTTTACCAGAGATGGATTTTGGGTGTACTGTTTGTATGCCCAGCCAACAGCATACACAATTTCTCCTTCTGACACCGGACGTGTTCTTATTTTTAACGGGGTAAATTCTGTTTTTTTGTTAAGTTTGAATAGTATCCAGTCCCGGCTTTTTAAGGTGTTAAATTCCCCTGTTTCTTCATTGCTGTTCTGATTTATCAGCTTTCCCAATTGAATCGATTTTTCAACTTCCTCCTTGGGATAAATGCTCCAGCTCCGGAAATTGTCGTTCAAATTAATTTTGTTATTTGTTTCATTTCTGAAAATCATAAAGATGTGTTTACAGGTTATAGCCAGTGTGTCCGATCCTGTGTGCACAAGGAAAGCGTTACCAATGTTTCTGTATGTTGTATCGGAAAATTCTACCGTATTTGTCATTACCAGGTCGGGCCATTCAGAAACCGGTTTTTCAATCCAGGCTTCTTTCAAAATTGTCTCTTTGGTTTTCCTACAAGAACTTATAAAAAGTAAAAGGACAATTGCCAGTATAAAATTTAGGTGTCGAATCATACGATTTTTTTATCCGGTTAATGAACATCAAATCAAAGATATTACTGAATACAGCTCATAACATTTATTTGCGACGGATGGAGCTTTTTCTGTCTGTTTCCACAGAAAAAAGACCGGAAAACTAAAACAAGAGTTTTATTTGCAACGGCACCGACTAAAGCTGCAATTCGTAGATAAATAGCAGCGAATACATCAATTTTCATTAATATTGTTTGATGAACCGACGGAAAAAAATAAAACTCAAAACTGTCCTTTTTCATTTTTTATTCTGGATAAGTGTTTGGTTTTTCTTTTACTATTTTTTTAGCTACAATTCCAGTGATACGGTTTATATCACCACTTTTTCGAGTTGCCTGCTTCCTATAACCATGATGGTGACCTATTTTCTGGTTTATTTCCTTATTCCCAAATACCTGCTCACTAAACGATATTTTTTATTTGGCTTATACAGTTTTTATACCCTCGTATTTTCATCATACATTATAGCGTTGGTAATTTATGGTTGTCTTATTTTTCTGCTTAGTTTTAATGTCGCGGTAATGCCGCCCATGAGTAAAAACTTCTTTTTTATTCTGGTTTTGGTTTTCCTTGTTTCGGGTGTAGTTAGTTTTATTACTTTACTAAACCATAATTTTACAACCCTTTCAAAAAACAAAGAGCTTCAAAATAAAATTTTAGAAACACAATTGCAATTGAAGGAGCAGGAGCTTCATTATCTGAAGATGCAAATTCACCCGCATTTTCTTTTTAACACGCTGAATACCATTTATGGTTTTGCCTTGAAACAGTCGCTCCAAACACCGGAAATAATTCTAAGATTGTCAAATCTGCTCGATTATATTTTGTATCAG
Organism: Maribellus maritimus; assembly: GCF_022267315.1. Classification (GTDB taxonomy): domain Bacteria; phylum Bacteroidota; class Bacteroidia; order Bacteroidales; family Prolixibacteraceae; genus Draconibacterium; species Draconibacterium maritimum. The sequence goes on along the minus strand of NZ_JAIKLE010000005.1, from coordinate 157,994 downwards.
GTAAACAAACCACGGGTGATTTTAAAAGAGGAGGTTTTGCACATCAAAGAATATATTGAGCTGGAGAAAATCAGGTTTAAGGACACGTTGAAGGTTATTTTTATTTCGGATGAAATTGACGAAAACATTCAAATTGCGCCGATGTTATTGATTCCCTTTGTGGAAAATGCTTTTAAACACGGTAGTTTGGTGGATGGATTTCTTCATATTGAAATAAACGTGAGAGTAAAAAATAACTGTCTCAATTTTTTAGTCCGGAATACATCTTCTGAATACGAAGCGAATCAAAAGGGCGGGATAGGATTGGAAAATGTGCGTAAGCGATTGGAGTTGAATTATAAAACAAATTACAATTTAGATATAGCCAGACGCGAGCGTTGGTTTTTGGCAGAGCTTAACATTTCGAACCTAAACTTTCAAAAAAAATGACTGAGCAAATCAATTGTATTATTGTTGATGATGAACCTGTTGCACGGGAAATTTTGGAAACACATCTTTCAAAAATCGACAGGATAAATGTGTTGGGAAGTTGCAAAAATGCGTTGGAGGCTTTTGGAATCATTAGTAGTCAGAATGTTGATTTAATTTTCTTGGACATTAATATGCCTGAAATATCGGGCTTGTCATTTGCCAAATCCATCAATAAAAACATCAAGGTTGTTTTTACTACTGCCTATCGTGAGTACGCTGTGGATGGTTTTGATTTGCAGGCTGTTGATTATTTGTTAAAGCCCATTTCCTTTGAACGTTTGCTTCAGGCTTTGAACAAGTATATGAATGAGAATATGCCGGTTAAAGTGATTGAAGCTGTTCAGGTTGATGAGGAAAAAAGTGACTATTTTTTTGTGCGTTCCGATCGGAAAATGGTAAAAATATGTTTTAACGAAATTTTATTTGTCGAAAGTTTAAGTGACTATATAAAGATTTATTTGAGTGATAAAACTGTTGTAACGCGCGAAACGATTATCAATATTGAAGCTAAACTTCCACAAAAGGAATTTATACGCACACATCGTTCATATATTGTTGCCCGGAATGCAATTGAATCCTTTACAAGTGAAGTAATTGAAATTGGGAAAAAACAGATTCCCATCAGCCGCACTTATAAAAAAGATGTGTTGGAAAGATTGGAACAAGTCTGATTTTAGTCTTTTAGTTCATAACTAACCAAAATCATGTGGTCAATTTGCTCGAGACTCACATTATTCATTTCCCTTGTTACTTCTTCTCCCCAGCAGAACCGGTAAACTTTTTGCCCGTTAAATTCATCTTCCCAAAACATTCCGAAAAAAAGTAATGGTGTTTTTTTGTTGTAAAGTATCTCATCCTGTTTCACATCCATCCATGCGTGATTTTTACAAAATTCGGGAGAGATATCAAATCTTGCAGAGAGTTGCATGCCGGGGTGGGAAAGCGTGATAAAATAAACCGAGTCTTTTGCCGAATCGATTTTTGACATAATTTTCAACTGTCTTTTAGTTAAGTCGTTACTCCACCTGCCAAAATTATATTCCTTATGGTTAATAATTGAATCATCTGCTATTTCATCTAAATAAATAATCAGGTTGTGGACTGTATCGGCTTCTGAAAAATTAAACTTGTAAATTTCGATATTGGCCAGCTTTAAAGCACTTCTTATATCACTGAAGTTTAGTTCTGTGACTAATTTTTGAGAGAATGATAATGTCGAATAGAAAACGAAAGATAAGGACAGGAAAGTAAATCTTTTCATTTTTGTTTGGTTTGAATTATTCCCGGTTGCAAGCAAAAAACATACCAGTCAAAAAACTATAAAAACTTCCTGATAATTTTAAACTTATTAAGTTCGTTTATAAGGTACCGACGAATGATGCAGATGAATCTTTAACTTTTGGTTTTCATCGCGGTAGAAGCCAAATGTATACTCAACTTTGGTTTCGCTGCCTTCATAATCTGTAAAAAAATAGTTACCCATGGCAATCGCATATCTTTCTTTTAATATAAAATCTGAATTTTCAAATCTTACATCTTTCCATGGTTTTAAGGCAAAACCAACATCGTTTGGAAATTCCGGATTTCCGCCAATAAAATAAGACAGGGCGGCTTCAAAGGTTTTACGAAACTGTTTATTATTCGCCATTGTTGGTTTAAATAAAACCGTTTCCTCTCCATATCCGTACAATTTCTGTACATGTTCGGCTGCTGCTTTTTGGAAATTCCTTTTTTCTATATAAGACTTACCGATTCCCACAAGGCCACTTGCCCATTTTTCCTGAATTTCCTGAATTTCTTCCCGGGTAATTATTGGAACCATATTTGTATTTTTTGTTGTTCGGTTTTTATAAACACCTGTTTCAAGAAAAGGTTGTTTCCCGATTGAATTGCTTTTTTTCCGGTATCTATAAAAATACAAAATTTTCACTAGAGTTTGGTTTAGAAAAAATACCATCAGTTTATTTTTGTTTTTTTGTGGGGGCGCTGAAAATGAGTGTTTTTAGATAAATTGTTTGGAAGACTTAAGATTTACATAAGAATTAAAGTTATTCTTAACTATTTTGAACAAAGGATTTCTTTTCCGATTACTTTTGCGCGTCGTTTTTAACTATAGTAATCGTGGAAAGAATTTTCAAACCAAAGTTTTTTAGTATTGTAAAAGAGGGCTACTCGGGAAAACAGTTTTCATCCGATGTTATGGCCGGGATTGTAGTTGGAGTTGTTGCTTTGCCATTGGCAGTTGCTTTTGCTGTTGCATCAGGTGTTTCTCCCGAGAAAGGCCTGGTCACTGCTGTTATAGCCGGTTTTATTATTTCCATGTTGGGAGGAAGCAGGGTCCAAATTGGTGGTCCTACAGGTGCTTTTATCGTAATCGTATATAGTATTCTTTCTCAGTACGGATTTGATGGTTTGTTGATTTCAACGATTTTAGCCGGCATATTTCTTGTCGTTTTTGGTTTGTTGAAATTGGGTTCATTGTTAAAATATTTCCCACATCCTCTAATTGTCGGTTTTACCAGCGGAATTGCTCTGGTTATTTTTTCTACCCAAATTCGCGATGCTTTTGGGCTCGATATTCAATCGGTACCCAGCACTTTTGTTGAGAAATGGAAAGTTTATTTTTTACACTTACATAGTATAAATATTTATGCTGTTTCCATTACAGCGGCAACCATTTTAATGGTCGTATTTTCAAAAAATTATATCAGGAAGATTCCGGGGTCGTTGCTAGCCATTATTATAGGAACTGCAATGGTGCAGGTTTTTAAATTGCCTGTTACTACGATTGAGTCATTTTTTGGAGAGATCCCAAATTCAATTCATTTTCAATTTCCAAAAGTTGATTTCAGCAATTTGGGGTATTATTTTCAGCCGGCTTTAACTATCGCTTTGCTCGGCGCCATCGAATCATTGCTTTCTGCGGTTGTTTCCGATGGAATGATAGGTGGCCATCACCGTTCGAATACTGAGTTGATAGGGCAAGGGATTGCTAACATTGTTGCGCCTTTTTTTGGAGCAATTCCTGCAACAGGAGCCATTGCCCGGACGGCAACCAATGTTAAAAACGGAGGCCGTACACCAGTAGCCGGAATGATACACGCGGTAGTTTTGCTTTTAATTATGTTGTTTTTTGGCAAATGGGTAAAATTAATCCCCATGTCGTGCCTTGCGGGAATTTTGATTGTGGTTGCATATAATATGAGCGAATGGAGGACATTCCGTTCGATTCTAAAGGGGTCTGTTTTTGATATTTTAATTTTATTGAGCACCTTCTTTTTAACCGTTTTGGTTGATTTAACAGTTGCTATTGAAGTTGGTGTTGTACTTTCAGCTTTGCTTTTTATGAAAAGAATGGCCGATTTGAGCAAAACAATTCCGGCAGTAGTCGACTCGGATGTAATTGAGGACTATTCAGCGTTACCCAGAGAAATAGGCATTTATGAAATTAGTGGCCCGCTGTTTTTTGCTTCAGCCAAGCAGTATTGTGAAGTTTTAAAATCAACCGGGTTAAAAAGTAAAATAATCATTATCCGGATGCGGCACGTTCCCTTTGTCGATTCAACGGGCTTACAGAATTTAACGCAGACTCTGAAAATTTTAAAAGATTCGGGAATTAAAGTAATTCTTTCCGGTGTGAATGTTCAGGTAAAACAAGCCCTTGCGAAGTCTAATATTTTCAAATTAATTGACGAAGAGTTTGTTCTGGAATCGTTTGATAAAGCCTTGCAAAAGGCACAAAAGATGATTGACTAGTTCTACAGGTTGTCTTCCATAAATTTTTTGAGCTGCTCGACACTGAGCTTTTTTGCTACTATTTTTTTATCCCGATCCAAAACATAAACACCTGGTGTTTTGCGTGCATCATACAAAACTTTGAAACGGGACACGTTATGTTCATCCCAAACATTAATCCAGCCGTACAGATCATGTTTCGTTAAAAACTCAGTCCATTCATTTTTGTCATCCATTGAGTAAATAGAATAAACTTCCAAACCTTCGTCGCGAAAGGGTAAATACACTTCCTTATAGAATTCAGGTACAAAAACCTTACAATGCGAACAGTTGGGCTCGAATATGATGATAACGGTGTATTTTGCACTAATCCCGTGAAGATTATAGAAATCTCCGTCCACACTTTCAAGTGTTAGATCCGGTGCAGTCATCCCAATCAGGTTATGTTCAGAAAACATTACGTTCTCCTTCACTTTTTCAATGGTTTCGTCTGATGCCCAAAAAGCCTCACCAGAGAGGTAGTATCTTCGGGCAATGTCAACAAACAGAGCATCCATTCCCATAATGTTGCTGTTTATACTGCTGTTCAGGAAATAGGATGTAACATATTGAAATATCCTTTTATGCGGGCGTGTTTCTTTAATAAATTCAATAACGGGTATTTTTACAGAGTCATAATTTTGATACAATACTTTTGTAAACCAGTTTTCCAGCTTAGGCTTGTAAAGCGGTGTGTACAACAATCGTTCGTCGGTGTAATCAAAATTATCCCAGTAATGTTCCTTTTGATAATTAAACCTGGCTGCCAATAACAACGAATCGTTATTTTGTATATTTTCAGGTAATGTCGATATATCCAGCACAGGAACAAGGTTTGCGATTAAAAAAGCCGATACAAGCGAGTTGGGATATTTCTTTTTAATGTTTTTCCAGTAATTATGAAGTTGTGGAGTAAGTTCGTTCAGTTCTTGCTGAATTTTTTCTTTCTCTTCACCGCTTGCCTGCTGAAATTCCTGCTTTAGTTGAGCACTTTTTTCCTGTAAGTTTTTTAGAAATTCAACATATTTTGCAAACTCTTCACTTTCAATTGCACCGTTTATGTTTATGTATTCACCTGAAAAACTATCACTTTTTATTGAAAAAGTTTGGTCGGCTCCAAGCAAGAAATCAAAATGGTTTTTTTCGTCCAGATACATTTTATACAAACCCTGAGGAAGGATGGTGTCCCCTTCAAAAGCACCAAATCCTCTTTCATCCAGATCTACTGTATCTTTAATATAAATATTTCCCAAATAATAGTATGCCAGACTTAGTTTTTGATTTGGAGCTGAATTTATCTGAACTTCAATGTGATGTTCCTGTGCAAAAGAAACGGTAGTGATGAAAAATAGGATCGGTAAAATGTATTTTAGCATTGCAACCAAATTTGATGTTAAAAGTAAAATATTTTACTTTATTAAGAGTTTTTTACAAAAATAGTGTTAGAAAAAGAATTGAAACGGAATCTTTCCGTAATTTCAACCTGATTCATTTGTCGTTTTATGTTATCAATAAATATTCCGGTTTTTAACGTTGAAGTAAACGAATTGGTTTTAGAACTTGTTCAGCAGGCTAAAAAAATAAGCGATTTATATGAAATTAATATCTACGATGACGGCTCAGAGGAGGTTTATAGAAGCGCAAACCGGGCATTAGCAAAATTCCCAAAAGTAAAATACATTGAAATGGAAACAAACCAGGGCAGGGCTGCTATCCGGAATAGAATGGGTTTTGATTCCAACTATAAAAACCTGTTGTTTATTGATGCAGATTCGAAAATTATAAAAGAAGATTATCTGTCGGTTTTTTTGAAAAATGCAAAGCCGAATCGTGTTTTGTGTGGAGGAACTGCATATCAAAAGCAGAAACCTGTTGAGAAGGAGAAGGTTCTGCGCTGGAAGTACGGAACAGAACGCGAAGCCGTTTCTGCAGATTTACGGAACAGAAAAAAAGGATTTATTATTACTTCAAATAATTTCTTGATTCCAAAGCAGGTTTTTAGCGCTATTCACTTTAGGGAAAATATTCGGAACTATGGTCATGAAGACACAGTGCTTGGTTTTGATTTATTTAAAAAGGGAGTTGAAATATGGCATATCGATAATCCGGTTGAGCACACTGGTTTGGAAGATGCCGATATGTTTCTCAGAAAAAGCAAAACTGCACTTAAAAACTTGAACTACATTGCAGATGAAGTGGTGAAAAGCGATCCGGACTTTTTAAATCAGGTGTATTTTCTTAAAAGGTTTTATGCCATATCAAAGTGGATTCCAACGTTTGTTTTACGTTTGTTTTATGCTGTGTTTTGTTCTTCGCTTGAAGCAAACCTGAAAAGTCAAAATCCGCGGATAAAATGGTTTGATTTATATAAACTCAGTTTTTTCTCAACCATAAAAAACCGTGAACAAAATGTCCACGGTTTTTAGTTCAGCAATATCGTAATTATATTCTAGCGTAACTTTATTTCTCCGTAGCGGCTTCTGATATAGACTGTTCCGCTTCCTCCTGAGCCTACTTTTCCTTTTACAGTTTGCGAATGGTTTTCTTTCATCCTGTTTCCAACAAAATCATCTTCAGGATAAGAAATTCCACAGTAATCGCAACTTGCGTCCAACGAATAGCTCGCTTCATCAAGTCCGAGTTTGATTTGTCCGTAACTGTTTTCGATTGAAATGGATTCAAAATCATCAGCGATTTCATCAACGCTGATTCCACCATAACCAGCTTCAATCTTTAATCTTTTCTTTAATTCTTCAATTTTAAAATGGCTGTATTTTGTCGTCGCACTAAGTGCCTCAATTTCTTCAAATTCAAATGTATCATATTTGGATTCGATACTTACAACTTTTGACTCTTCTACATTTAAAACTGAATATTTAGACTCAACTTTCAGATTTCCTGCGCCGCCAAGATTTATAGTTGAGTATTTTACCTCTATATCCATGTCGTTAGACGAACCAATATCTGCCTTTCCATAGGCCAGATTCAGGTTCATATCTCCTCCCGATACAGGGGCGTTTAACTGGTTGGCCGTAAAATTACCATACTGAATATTAAAATCGCCATCGGCATTTAACTCATTCACAATGGTATTTCCGTATTTGTTCACAACTTTCAGGTTTTTATCCGACGGGATATTTACCCTGTAATCGATACTAAATTTTTGACGACTTTTAAAATTATTGTCGAGTTCGGTTACGGCGCTGGCCGTACTTCCTGATTTTCCAAAATCAATATTAATTTGCTCAAGTAACTCATTGGCTCTTTTTTCATTGGGAGCTTCTACAGTGATTACAACGTCGATAGTGATTGAGTCTCCCCCAAAACTATTGATTTTAATTTCTCCGTATTTATTTGATATTTCCATGGTTTGGACACTATTCACCGTCCATGCCTGGTGATACTCTTTTGTTTTTTCTTCTGCAAATGCTTTTAGTCCGGTGGAGAAAATACCGAGGACAAAAAGAATGGTGAAGAATTTAAATTTCGATTTCATGTTCCGTATTTTTTTGTTGTTGTTTTACTTCTTCTAATTTGTTTACAATCATATTTATAATTCCAAGCTTGGTCTGATAATATTCCAGCATTGCATTTATCACACGTTCGTCGTTGGGGTTGGCAGCCAAATCTTCCTGAAGATCTTTAAAACGTATCTCAAATTCAGCAAGTTCGGTATCCATCATTTCCTGTTCTTCCGCCGATATAAAGCCTTCATTGTTTAATGTGTTCCATTGTGTCAATCCGGCGTCAATGGCATTTGTATAATAAATTTCAACTTCTTCATATTCTTCTGAAACAGAGCCTAGTGAAATATCGTTTTTTACATTTGCGATTTTGGTAGTTAGTTTATCGGGCGACATATAAATTGCTACCTGATTTACTGCAAGCAAAACAAAAACAACCGCCGCTGCCACTTTCCAAGCCACATTCAATGTAAATTTTTTCTTTTTATTCTGGTTTTTTAACTTGGCTTCAAAACGTTCAAAATGCCCATCCTGTGGTTCGTTGTCGTTTAACTCTTCCAGGTTTTTTAAAATAATTTCTTCTATGTAGTCTTTTTCTTTCATTGCTAATTGTATGAAAATATTTCTTCGTCCTTTAACTGTTCTCTCAATTTATTTTTGGCCCGCAAAAGTTGTGTCCGTGAAGAAGAATTACTGATTCCCAAAATCTGGCTGATTTCATCGTGATCATAACCTTCAATCAGATAAAGGCTTAAAACTACACGATAACCGTCCGGAAGTTTTTGAATGGCTTTTTTAATTGTGTTTACATTCACTTCTTTTGTTTCCATTTGGTATTCAGCAATCTGAGAGTTTCTTTCATTTACTTCTTCAAACTGAACTTTTCTTTTTTTCAATTGATCCAAAGAACGGTTTACAACTATTTTTTTGAGCCAGGCACCAAAACTAACTTCTCCTTTATAGGTATCTATTTTTTTGAATGCCTTCAGAAACGCTTCCTGCATAACATCTTCCGCCTCCATTTCGTCATTCAGGATTCGTATACAAACACTGTACATTGCCTTATAATACAATTTATACAACTGAAACTGTGCTTTTTCATTTCCTTGCCTGCACTGGTCAATTATCTCCTGATGTATGTTTTTGTATAACGCTTCCAATTTTTTTATTTCTGATTCAATGACGACAGCAATAAATTAATGTTGCATACGTTTCTGAATTATTTTTATTTTCGATGTATTTATTACAAAACGAGTGTAGCAGGTTAATATCGTCCTTCCAGAGAAAGTTCAATCGCTCAAAGAATAGGGGATAAATATTGGTATTTTTTTTGGATCTGTTGTCTCGCAGAACGATTTTTTTAGCGTTAGCAATCTAAGTTCATTTCCTTCTGTTGTTCTTCATAACAACATCGTTAAGTTTCGATAATTCATATTAATTAAACAGCCTGCTCCTAGTTTAAAGAGGGGTAGAACAGCAGTAACTAAAACCTAAAGTTTTAACTCTTCATTTATTGAGGCTGTTTCCTTTTGGGCAAAGACATATAGTGGGTATTCAGTGTATCTTTTTTTATAATAAAAGCGGGCAGTTTAGATAGCGTGAAATATTCTTTTTTTCCCGCGAAAGCATCAATTTTAAAATCGATATCAATTAATAGCCTCTTTTAAAGAATTCTCAACTTTGTATTTTTCAGTATATCGTTTTACTTGTATGCCATCCATTCTGCAGGCCTGTTTAAATATCCGTTTGGATTTACACGTTTCAGATTTGCGAATTCTATGGTTTTAAATACAGGGAGCCACACCGACATTTTCGGGTGTTGAGGATTCAATCAGGATAAAATGAATTTATACCCGGATTAAGTATTGTTCCGAATCACGAATAATTTTTATAATGAATTGTAATATTGAACGAGTTGTTTTAGATCTTCCGGTTTGCGGTGTTTTATTTTGTTCTTTTTAATAAATGCTTCTATCTTCTCGTGATTGTCCGGGAAAACATCCACAATATCATTTTTTCCCGAAATCATTTTAGCTTCGTTCTTTTTTATCCAAATGTAATATTCATCGTTCTTCCTGTCAAATTTTGCCGGTTCTGCTGCTTTGTAAGCACCTGGCTCTGTTGCTTTCACAAATGCAATTTCCGGTTTTACCAACAGAGAGGCTTTCCCTTCCTCTTCAACGATAAAAAAACCACGTCGTATTTTTTTTGTGATACTGTAAGGAACATATACCATTGTATAACTGCCAAATTCAACTTTATCTACAATTTCAGGTGCAGCAAGTTCCTGCACTCCGCTTCCCGTGTCAAATTCAATTGCATCATTGTATATATTATAGCGCAAAGGAACGTCAACATATTTTGTATTCGATGTGGTATAAACAACACCTTTAATAAATTCATCTTCCAGAAAAGGTGAACCTTCAATATCACGTTCGGTAAGTGTTCTTGTCATATCACCCCTTAACATTTTCGACGTGTTAAAGAGATCAACTGCCTGTCTGACTTCCAAAATATTTTGGGCATTTAAAATTTCGGCAAACAGCAGCAATACGAAGATGGGAAAATAATATTTTTTCATATTTTGAATAATTTTTGATAAATATAACACTTGCCACAATTTTTAAACCAAATTTACATTATAATGTTTTAAGAGCGATATGGCACACTCACACGAAATACATCAGGTATCAGCATCAAAATTGGTTTTTACAATTATTTTGAACGGGATAATCACGGCTGCCCAAATTGTTGGTGGAATAGTTTCCGGAAGCCTCGCTTTAATTTCCGATGCTGTGCACAATTTGAGCGATATGGTTTCAGTTATTCTCGCCTATATTGCTCAGCTTCTTAGCCAGAAACCAAGTACGAGAAAATCGACTTTTGGATACAAACGTGCTGAGATTCTTGCGGCTTTTATTAATGCGCTGGCACTGATAGGAATCTCAATATTTTTGGTTTTTGAGGCCATTGAGCGTTTGTCTACATTGCCCGAGGTTGATGCCAAATGGATGTTTTGGCTTGGTTTGCTCGGTCTGGTTGCAAACGGGATTTCCGTTCTAATTCTCGAAAAAGAGAAAAATAAGAGTATTAATATTAAAGCAGCCTACCTGCATTTGCTTGGAGATGCACTTACTTCGCTGGCCGTGATTTTGGGAGCAGTTCTGATTTGGTTTTATGAAATTTACTGGATCGATCCGGTTGTAACTGTTTTAATTAGCATTTATTTGTTTGTACATACCATTAAATTGTTAAAAGAGTCGGTTACTATTTTGATGCAAATGGCTCCTGCAGATTTACATATTGATGAAATAGAAAAGAGGCTGATGGAGTTACACGATTTAAAAGATGTTCACCACATTCATTTGTGGAATTTAACGGATAAACTGATTCATTTTGAATGCCATATTATTTTGAAAGACGACATAAAAGTCTCGGAAACCAACAGATTGTTTGGAAATGTTCAAAGAATGTTGCACGATGAATTTGATATTGAGCATGTTACCATCCAGTTTGAATATGATCCCGGGCATTGTAGGGATTGTGACTAATTTTTAATTTGTTAAAGAGAATTCTGCAATAGCATCAGCATGAATTTCAAGCGTACTAAAAAGGGGCAAATCATAATCTTTTTGTTTTATCAGCAAAGGTATCTCCGTACAACCTAGAATAATACCTTCAGCGCCTTTGCTTTTCAAATCATTCATAACAGAAATAAAACCACTTTTGGTTTCCGGAAGAAACTGTTCTTTAAGTAATTCTTCCATAATCGATTGGTGTATGAAGTTGCGGTCGTTTTTTTCAGGTGTAATGACTTCAATTCCTATTTTTGCCAGCCTGGTTTTGTAAAAGTCCATTTCCATGGTTTCCTGTGTGCCCAGCAACCCAACCTTTTTTAACTTCTTTTCTTTGATTTTTTTACCGGTTGCGTCGGCAATGTGTACAAATGGCAAGTCAATTTCGGTAACTAATTTTTCGAAAGTAAAATGAATGGTGTTTGCGCAAAGCGCCAGAAAATCAATACCTGTATGTTGTAACGTTTCAGCTCCGGCTTTTATGATTTTATATACTCCCTCTCGATCGTTTTTTTGGTTACAGGCATAAATCTCGCCGTAGTTGATCGAATAAAGAATTATTCGCGGGAAATGAAGCCCACCAAGTTTTTTATTAACTTTTTCATTAATGATTTTATAGTATTCCTGAGTTGATACCCACCCGGTACCTCCAATTAATCCTATGGTTTTCATTTTGTATTTAAATAATTTGAATGTAAAAGTGGCAAATATTTTGTTAAGTTTGAAAAAACGATTTAACGAAGCAACCTTTCTGTGCAGAAAATAGTCTGTAAACCAAAAAATCAACATGAAAAACCGAATTTTGAAAAGCCAAAATAGAATTATTGCATTTATTATATCCGTTCTTGGAATAGGGACTGCCTGCTCTTTTGGAGGGTGTGAATATGGCACAGTTGCAGAATATGGTACCCCAAGTGCAACATTTATTGTTGCCGGAAAGGTGACAAATGAAAATGACGTCGGAATCAAAGGGATTAAGGTAAAAATGAGTTATGATTCAACCTATACCAATGAAAGTGGGCAATACGAAGTGGGGAAAGTCGATTTCCCTACCGACCAGGAGTTTCCAATTTATTTTGAGGACGTAGATGATGCTGAAAATGGCGAATATCAAAAGCTTGATACAGTGGTTGCATTTGTTGATCCTGAGTTTAACGGAGGAGACGGAGGTTGGTACAATGGAGAGACTAATAAGGAATTTGACATAAAACTGAAGGACAAAAATTAATGATTTCAGATATCTCTTTTCGGAAAAAGATAGCGTTGGAATTGTTTCGCCGCTATAAACAAAATGAAAAGAAACTCCACCGTTTAAATTATATTTTTTGGGAATGCACATTAAGATGTAATCTGAATTGTTTGCATTGCGGGAGCGATTGTAAGAAGGAGTCGCAGGTAAAAGATATGCCGGTTGAGGATTTTATTAATGCAATCGACGATATTAAAGAAATTGTTGACCCGCATAAAACAATGATTGTATTTACTGGTGGCGAACCCTTGTTGCGAAAAGATTTGGAGGTGTGCGGACAACAACTTTACAAGAGAGAATTTCCGTGGGGAATTGTTTCCAACGGATTACAACTTTCGGCAAACCGCCTGGAGTCGTTGTTAAATGTGGGAATGCGTGCCGTTACAATTAGTTTAGACGGTTTGGAAAATTCACATAACTGGTTACGCGGCAACCGGAACAGTTTTCAGCAAGCGGTAAAAAGTATTGCTCTTTTGTCAAAGGTAAACGGTTTGGGATTTGATGTTGTGACTTGTGTAAATCAAAAGAATTTTGACGAGTTACCTTTATTAAAAAAAGTGTTGTTGGAAAACGGTGTTAAACAATGGCGTTTGTTTACCGTGTTTCCTGTTGGCAGGGCAAAAGTTCACAATGAATTACAGCTGCCGCCAAAACAATTCAGGCAGCTTTTTGATTTTATTGCTGCGGAGCGCAAAAAAGGAGACATAAAAATAAATTATGGCTGCGAAGGTTTTCTGGGAAATTATGAAAGCGAAGTAAGAGATAACCTGTTTTTTTGCCGGGCAGGAATAAATATTGCTTCTGTGTTAATTGATGGCTCAATATCGGCATGCCCGAATTTAAAAGATAACTTTGTTCAGGGAAATATTTACGCTGATAGTTTCAGGGAAATCTGGGAAAAGAATTATTCCATATTTAGAAACAGGGAATGGTTAAAAACGGGAGAGTGTGAGCTTTGCGAATATTTTAAATATTGCGAGGGGAGCGGTATGCATCTTCGCGATGAAATGGGGAACCTGCTTTTTTGCCACTATAAACGGATAAAAGAAGGGGAAGTATGAATATAAAAAAGATGGCACTCCCTGAAATGACACCATCCTTTTGTTCTATTTCTTTGTTTTTATACTAATCCTGAAAATCCCATAAAGGCCATCGCCAGAATTCCTGCAGTGATTAAAGCAATCGGTGTTCCTTTTAAACCTTTAGGTACATCCTGTAAGTCGAGATGTTCGCGAATACCTGCAAATAGAACCAGTGCCAATCCAAAACCCACTGCATTGGCAATGGCATACACTACACCTTCAAGTAAATTGAATTCTTTTTGAATGGTTAGAATAGCAACACCCAAAATGGCACAGTTGGTTGTGATTAAAGGAAGAAAAATTCCGAGAGCCTGGTACAATGCCGGGCTTACTTTTTTGAGTATAATCTCGACTAGCTGAACCAGCGATGCAATAACCAGAATAAATGCTATGGTTTGCAGAAATGCCAATCCCAAACTGTCGAGTACATATTTTTGAATTAAATAAGTTACAATGGTGGCAAGAACCATTACAAAAGCAACGGCTCCTGTCATTCCAATGGCAGTTGAAAGTCTTTTGGAAACACCCAAAAACGGACAAATCCCCAAAAACTGCATCAGTACGATGTTGTTGACTAAAACTGCTCCTATGATAATTACTAAGTAGTTCATTGTTTTTCCTCCTAATTCTTTTTAATCCGGTTGATGATGGCAATTAAATAACCCAAAACAATAAATGCGCCCGGTGCCAAAACAAATAGCAGGGTTACGTAATTTTCAGAATACAAGGTGATGTTGAATATTTTACCACTGCCCAAAATTTCTCGGATACTTCCCAGTAAAACCAAAGCAAAGCTAAATCCAAGTCCGATTCCAACTCCGTCAATTGCGGATGAAACCAGTGTGTTTTTTGATGCGAATGCTTCGGCACGGCCGAGAACAATACAGTTTACAACAATCAACGGGATAAACAAGCCCAGACTTTTATACAATGATGGTAAATAGGCCTGCATAGCTAATTGCACAATGGTAACAAACGCCGCTATAATTACTATAAAACTCGGGATGCGAACTTTTTCGGGAATAAGATTCTTAACCAGCGAAACTACAATGTTTGACATCAGTAAAACAAAAGTTGTTGCCAGTCCCATTCCAAGCCCGTTAATCGCCGACGAAGTAACTCCAAGCGTAGGGCACATTCCCAAAAGCAAAACAAAAACCGGGTTTTCCTTAATAAATCCTTTTGAAAAGTTTTTCCACTGGTTCATAGTATTATTTTTAATTTCCGGTTAATCCGGAAGTTGCGTCACTATTTTTTTCGTAAGAAGAATACGCTCGTGTAAGCGCATCTAAAAAGGCTCTTGATGAGATTGTAGATGCTGTTATTGCATCAATGTCGCCCCCGTCTTTTGAAACGGTAAAATTTGTATTGTTCGGGTTTTTTCCAATAACAAATTGTTTGGGTTTCTCCGGGTTGTTAAACCAAACATCCATTTTTGAACCCAAACCGGGAGTCTCTTCGTGCTCCAAAACTGAATATCCGGAAAAATTTCCAGCCTCATCGATTCCGGCCATAATGGAGATAAATCCGTTGAATCCTTTTTTTGTATATGTCTGTACGGCTGTGCCAACCAGTCTTCCATTTTTATATGCCGGGAAAAATTCCAGACTGTCTCCGCCTTCTTCGGCCAGTGTTTTAAATGAAGTTCCCAGTGTATCAAATTCAGGAAGAACCTGTTTTATTGCTTCACTCTGTGCCTTTAGCCTTGCTACTTCAATAGGTCCTTTTGTTAAATCATAAACAAAACCCAAGCCGGCGGCCGCAATTCCGGTAACCAGGAAAAGTGTTACCACCATATTTATAAATGTCGATTCTCGTTTTGCCATGGTTATTTCCCTCCAAATCTTACAGGTTTCACATAGTAATTAATAAGAGGAGTAACAGCATTCATTATTAATATCGCAAATGAAATCCCCTCAGGGTAAGCTCCAAATAACCGGATGCTTATGGTAATAACACCAATTCCAACTCCATAAATAACTTGTCCTTTTGGGTTCATGGGAGACGAAACCATATCAGTTGCCATAAATATAGCGCCCAGCATTAACCCTCCGGTTAAAATATGATAAAGCGGGTTGATATAAATTGCCGGATTGACCATCCAAAAGATTCCGGCGATTACTCCCACGGTTGCCAGAATAGAAACTGGAATATGCCAGGTAATTACTTTTTTATACAACATGTATAAACCACCAATTACCAAAAGCACAGCTGAGATTTCTCCCAGCGAACCTCCAATTCCGCCCCAAAACAGTTCAAAGGTGGAGGGAAGGCTTTGCGAGATTTCAGAAATAGGGGTGCCGTTTGAAATACCTTCTTTTATGATTCCAAGAGGAGTAGCCGAAGTAACAGCATCTATTCCGCTTTGTCTGTTTACAGGCCACGACGTCATTTGAACCGGAAAGGAAATCAGCATAAAAACCCTTCCAACCAGCGCGGGGTTAAAGATATTGTGTCCCAGCCCGCCAAACGATAGTTTACCAATACCGATAGCAGCCAGCGATCCGATAACGATTATCCACCACGGAATATTTGAAGGAACATTAAAAGCCAGCAAAATTCCGGTAATCAGCGCAGAGCCATCAGTTACTGTTGGCTTTACTTTTATCAGGTATTTTTGAATCAGAAATTCAAATGCCAGACATGCCAGAACTGCAATTATGGTAACCCGCAGAGCATCCAGACCAAAAACAAAAACCGACCATGCCAATGCCGGAATCATTGCCAGCACAACGCGGTACATTATTTTTTGGGTTGAATCGTCTGAATGAACATGAGGTGAAGGTGATACTATTAATAATTTGCTCATCTTCGGTTGTATAGATTATTTGATTATTTTTTTTTTGAACGAATAATTTGTCCCACTTTCCCTTTTCCAAAACGTATATAGTCGAGTAAAGGCCTGTCCGAAGGGCAGGTGTAACTGCACGATCCACATTCAATACAATCCATTACGCGATCGTTTTCTGCGCGGTCGAAAATTTGTTTCTGCGAAAGTGTCATTAAAAGATAAGGCTCCAGTCCCATTGGGCAAACTGAAACACAACGCGAACAACGGATGCAGGCAATGTAATCCTTACGTTTTGATTCCTCTTCTTTCATGATAAGAATTCCCGAAGTGCCTTTTGTAACTGGTACTTCAAGCGAAGCAATGGCACGTCCCATCATAGGGCCACCACTAATAACCTTTCCTGTACTTTCGGGTAATCCTCCGGCAGATTCTACCAGTTCGGAAGTTGAAGTTCCAATCCTGACTTTAAAATTTGACGGTTGTGAAACACCTTTCCCGGTTATAGTAACCACTCTTTCAAAAAGAGGCTTGTTTTTTTGAACCGCTTCGTAAACTGCAAAAGCAGTTCCTACGTTACTCACAACGGCTCCTACTGCAATTGGAAGCCCGCCTGAGGGAACTTCTTTTCCCGTAACTGCTTTGATAAGTTGTTTTTCGCCACCTTGCGGATATTTCACTTTTAAAGGCTGAACCAAAATACCCTTGTAGTTTTTTGTTTTTTCTGAAAGCAATTGAATCGCATTGGGTTTATTGTTTTCGATTCCGATTACAGCCTTTTCCACATTTAATGCCTTCATTAAAAGTTGTATGCCGACTAAAATTTCATCAGCTTTTTCCAGCATTAAACGGTGGTCAGAAGTGAGGTAAGGTTCACATTCTACACCGTTAATTAATAATACTTCGGCTTTCATTCCCTTTGGCGGAACCAGTTTTACATGTGTGGGGAAAGTAGCTCCTCCCAAACCAACGATTCCTGCTTCCTGAATCTTTTTGATGATTTCTGCTCCGTCAATATCAAATTCTCTGGCCAACTCTTCTGAGCGATCGATCTCATCTATCCATTCATCGCCGGCAACATCGATAAAAACTCCCTGCTTAGGATATCCCGAACTATCTTCTGAAAAATCAACTTTTTTAACTTTTCCTGAAACCGATGAATGAATATTGGTGGAGACAAAACTGCTGCTTTTGGCAATAACCTGTCCCACTTTTACTTCATCCCCACGTTTTACCGTTGGTGTTGCCGGAGCTCCAATATGCTGAGCTACCGGAATAAACACCGATTTCGGGAGAGGAAGAACCTGTATCTCTTTATCGGCTGAAAGCTTATTCTCAGGAGGGTGAACTCCTCCCAGTTTGAACGTTTTTAACATTCTGGTCTATTTAGCTGTATTACACTCTTCTTTTTCTTCCTTTTTTATTTTCCTCGGTGGAAAATTCAGTTCGAGGATTGCATTTGTTGGACAAACAGGTGGACATTTCCGGCAAAGTTTACATTTATCTGAATCAATGTATGCCAGATTGTTTTCGATGGTAATCGCATCGAATTTGCACTCTTTTTGACATTTTCCGCAACCTATACATGCTGTGCTACATGCTTTCCGTGCAACTCCACCCTTATCCTCGTTGCGGCATGCAACAACAACTTTCCTGTCTTTTGGGAACTTTTTACGCAGCTCGATCAAATCTTTCGGGCAAGCGTCAACACAAGCTCCGCAGGCTACGCACTTATCGTCAAGAATTAACGGGACCCCCATTCCTTCCCGCAGGTCAATGGCATCAAAATCGCATGCATCATAACAGTCGCCGTAACCCAAACAACCATATTGGCAATCAGATTCGCCACTGTAAACGGATGATGCGATGGCACATGTTGTTGCGCCGTCAAAATGACTTGTTTTTGGTCTGTGGTCGCAAGTTCCGTTACACCTTATAAAAGCTACTCTTGGATCTTTTTTTACAGCCTCCAGTCCTAAGATGGAAGCAACTGTGTTCATGGTTTCATTGCCGCCTACCGGGCAATATAAATCGGCCAGTTCACCATTTTTTACGCAGGCTTCGGCAAATGCCCGGCAACCGGCAAAACCACACCCTCCACAGTTGGCACTGGGTAAAACTTCCTCTACCTGGTCAATCCGCGGGTCTTCGTTTACCTTAAACTTTTGTGCTACAAAAAAAAGGATTACTGCTGCCGAAGTTCCAATTACACTTAATGTGGCAATCGTATATATAACGGTAATACTCATAGGTTAGATCGTTTCTTCAACTTCGAATTTGAAAACTTTTTTTAATAAATGACGAAAAAAAAATAATGTTATATAGTATGGTATTAAAATTCCGAGTGAAATCAAACCACTCAATAATTCATCATTTGTTACAGAATTTGTTACAATGAGCGTTAAAAGTACAATTATAAAAGGTAGAACATAACCATAAAAAAGTGCTGTAAAACCTTTTGATTCCTGAAAGATTACGGTTACTTCCTGTCCCGGAGAATATTTTTTTTGAAAATTGGTGATTTCAATTTCTTTGTCCTGGTAATCTGCCACAGTACAAGCACCTTTTGCATGACATGCTGAACAAGCTGATTTATTTATGATGTTTACAATCAGTGAATTACCTCTTGTCTCTTTGACGAAGCCCCTATGTCTGATATCTGTTCCCGTAACTGAAAATTTTGTAATTTACAGATTGCAAATTTATATATTTATGTATACATACACATGTCAAAATTCAGTTTTATTTGAAAAAATGCTATTTATAAAAAGTCTAATTTAAGGAATTTTCCAGCTTATTCTTTAGATGATGAACTTTCGATTGATTCCTTTCTTGCCGAGTCAACATCCCATGCGTCATCCGACTCATGAATTGTATAATTTCTTTCTGTTAGCAGAGTTTCTGAAAGTTGTTTTGAAAAGCGTTGAGTTTCCCTGATGAATTCTTTTTCGTCCTCTTTCCAGGTTGAGTATAATTCTTCAAGTACTTGTTCTTCATGATGTTTGAAAATACGGCCGGCTCTGTATGCTTCATACCTGGTAAATCCTAACTGTACCAAAGCTTTTACACCGAGCTCGGTGGCAGAATTAAACATTTCGCGCTGAGTGATTCTAACATGTAGTTTGTAAAATTCAAAAACATGAAAAATGTCTTTTGCCCTTGCCAGAATTCGCAATCTGGGATAGTTTTTCCGCACGTGCTTAGCTATTTTTAAAGCATCTTCATGTTCTGCCATACTTAATATCAACATTTTTGCTTTTTCAATACCGGCTTTCTCGAGCACCTGCGGACGGGTAACATCACCATAAAAGAGCTTAAACCCATATTTTCTGAGGATTTCCACATTTGCAGGATTACTATCAATAATGGTTACCTGGATTTTATTTGCGAGCAGAAATCTACCTAAAGCCAGACCAAACCTCCCAAAACCAGCTATTATTACCGGATTTATTTCGTCAAATTCATCGAAATCCTGTTTATTCTCCCGTCGGGAAAGAATAGGCCTAACAGCTTTGTCGTTAAAAATCAGAAGAAGGGGAGAAATTGTCATTGATAGTGTAACAACCAATAACAAAATTCCGGCAGTTTGTGTTTCAAAAAGTTGGTTTTGAATGGAAAAAGAAATAAGAACAAAACTGAATTCACTGGACTGCGCGAGTAAAAATGCAAATAGAAAATCGTAGCCTTTTCTGAGTTTAAAGATTCGCCCGAGGATAAAAAGAACGATAAATTTTAAAAAGATCAATAAAAGTACATAAACCAGGATTTTGAAGGGCTGCTCAACAAATAAATTGAAATTGATACTTGCACCCACAGAAATAAAAAATAAACCCAGTAGGAGTCCTTTGAATGGGTCAATCGTTGATTCTAGCTCATGACGGTATTCATTTTCAGCCAAAACTACTCCTGCTATAAAAGTTCCAAGAGCAGGTGAAAGGCCAATTGCATCCATGGCCAGTGCAATGCCTATTACCAGCAGAAGTCCGAGTGCCGTAAATATTTCGTGCAGACCGGTTTCTGCAACTAGTCGAAAAACATGGCGGGCGATAAAACGACCAATAAAAATTATTGCAGCAATTACACCTATTATTAACAGGAGTTGCGCCCATCCCGGCATTGAAGAAACTCCGGTAACTTTATCCAGATTCGATTCTGCCAGGTTGATGTTACTACCCCAGGTTGCAAGAATAGGAAGCAACGCAAGAATGGGAATAACAGCCATATCCTGAAAAAGCAAAACTGAAAAAGCTGATTTTCCTGCAACATTTCGCAATAATCCTTTTTCAGTTAAAGTTTGAATAACGATTGCGGTAGAAGAAAGTGCTAAAATTAATCCAATCGCAATGGCATTATTCAATCGGAAACCAAAAAGGACGGCGACCGCTGCGATAACCACGGAAGTTATCAATACTTGGAGGCCGCCTAATCCAAAAATCGATTTTCGCATTTTCCATAAAAGCGAAGGTTGGAGTTCGAGGCCGATAACAAAAAGCATTAATACAACACCAAATTCAGCAAAATGCATCACCTCGTCGGCTTCATTTCCTACAAGGCCTAAAATAAACGGGCCAATAATAACTCCTGCCAAAAGGTAGCCGAGCACAGAGCCCAGTCCCATTTTTTTTGCGATGGGAACTGAAATTACTGCCGCTCCCAAATAAATTAACGCCTGAAAAAAGAAATCTTGATTATGCATTGTTTTCTATTAATTCATTTAGATATTCAACGGAATTTATCTTTTTTCTATCGAGCTTTTCGTCTCTAAGGCTCAAAATCAGTTTTTTGTATTGCTCTGCATAATTGTTTATTTCTTCCGGAGGAATTGTGTAGGAGCCATGTACAACAAATGGCGGAAGATAATTCATTTTACATAAAGCAGCTGATTGCTGAAAAGGAATTAAGAACTGATTGATGGTATAACGATTCCGGCCTTTTTCTGAATAAACTTCTTTGCGCGCACCGGTTGTTAAAACAGAAATAGCATCTTTCTCCTCCAGCGAGGTTCCTTTTTTTCCATACGCAAAATCATGCTCCAGAACCAAATCAAACCATTCTTTTAACAAAGATGGGCAACTGTACCAGTAAAAAGGATGATGCCACACAATTATATCATGGAGCATTAAAAGCTGCTGTTCTTTTATAACGTCGATATAAAAATCAGGATAATTATCATACAAATCATTTACAGTAACCCATTCTAAACCGCGTAAGGCCCGAATCATCTGTTGATTGATTCGTGATTTTTGAATGGCAGGATGGGCAAATATTACGAGTATTCTCTTCATTTTTAATTTTGGGTAAACGGGTTTTTTGTTTCATAAAAATAGTTTTTTTCGTTTAGAATTTGATGATAAATGTTCCGTGATATCCCTCTTTATATTTTGTACTTTTGATTTTCAGTAATACACTTTTAAAAATCAACGTCGTGAAAAAAAGTATATCCCCTTTATTGGTTTGGCTGTTTTTGTTTTTAATTGCTTGCAATTCAGATAATAAAACAGTTGATACTGACGCCGCATTTGGAAAATATGTACAGGCATTCACCAGCGGAACGATTTCAACAGAGCCGGTAATTTCGGTTTATCTGACAAAACCGTTTACTTCTGATGTAAATCCGGAACAACAACTTTTTCAGTTTTCGCCTGAAATAAAAGGGAAAACCGTTTTAGTTGGAAACCGGATTGTTGAATTCCGTCCTTCAGAACAGCTAAAATCAGGTATAAAATATTCTGCTGAATTTTATTTGGGGAAAATATTGGAAACGGAAAAAGGTTTGGAGAAGATGCCTTTCAGTTTTTCCACGATTAAACAATCGTTTTCGGTTACGCTTGACGGACTTAAAAACTATGAAAGTGACGTTCCCGAACAAATGAAATTTTCGGGCTACCTGCTAACAGCTGATGTTGCCAATCCTATAGAAACCGAAAAAGTGATTGCAGCTTCATATAAGGGAAATGAAATAACCTTGAACTGGACGCATGCCTCCGACCGTAGAAAGCATTTTTTTACTATCGATAGTTTGTTACGCGACGAAATAAATACGCAGGAACTTATTATTTCTTGGGATGGGAAACCGCTGAATGTAGATAAAAAGGGACAGGAAAAGGTGGATGTTCCGGCATTAAATGTTTTTAATGTTTTGGAAGCGAAAGTTTTGCAGGAACCTGAGCAGCATGTAGAAATCCGCTTTTCAGATCCTTTACAAAAGTCGCAGGATTTAACGGGTTTGGTTACTCTGTCAGATGTTACAAGTTTGCGGCTTGTTACTGAAGGAAATATTATAAAAGCCTGGCCGGAAAAGATGCTTTCAGGAGAAATTGATTTAACCGTTTTTGAAGGAATTGAAAATGTAAATTATGCAAAAATAAAATCGCCGCAAACATTCCGCTTGCAGTTTAGCAGCTTGAAACCTGCTGTGCGTCTGATCGGAAAGGGTGTAATTGTTTCGCAAAAAGGAACACTCGAAATGCCATTTGAGGCAGTGAGTTTGAATGCGGTTGAAATTCGGGTAATTCAGATTTTCAAAAATAATGTACTTCAGTTTTTTCAGGAAAATAGATTGGAGGGCGACTCCGAATTAAAAAAAGTAGGGCGTTTGGTTTATTCGGGGAAGGTCCCTTTAAAAGGTCAAACACCGGAGGATTTGTTGAAATGGAATACATACAAGGTAAATCTCTCTGATTTTGTAACCATTGAACCCGGCGCTATTTATAATGTGCAATTCCGCTTTCACAAGGAGTTTTCGCTTTACAGTTGTGGCGAAGAGAAAAAAGAAAATTCAAATTTGGAGCAGACTCAAATTTCGGAAGAAGAGCCTTATCAAACGGCGTGGGATCAACCTGGGTGGTACTCCGATTATTATTATCCTGACGGTTACGATTGGGATGAACGGGATAATCCTTGTGATGTTTCTTATTACAACTATTCGCATTTTGTTTCGCGAAATATTTTTGCTTCGGAACTGGGGATTATTGCCAAAGAAGGCCGGAATCACGTGATGGATTTTGCAGTAACGAATTTGCTTACCACTGAACCTGAATCGGGAGTTGAGCTCAAATTATTTAATTACCAGAATCAGCTGATTGAAACAGTGACAACCGACAACAGAGGTTTTGCTAAAGTGGATATGAAGAAAAAGCCGTTTTTACTGGTGGCGCAAAAGGGAAAACAGTTCGGGTACCTGCGTTTGGATGATGGAAGTGCGCTTTCTACAAGTAATTTTAATATTTTGGGCGAAGTTATTACCGACGGATTGAAAGGGTTTATTTATGGCGAGCGCGGCGTTTGGCGACCGGGCGATACCCTTTTTCTGAATTTTATTGTGGAAAAAGAGAATGCAGAATTGCCGGATAATTATCCCGTTGTTTTTCAATTGGTAAATCCCAACGGACAAGTGGTTGAAAAGCGTGTTCAAACTGAAAATATAAACGGGTTTTATTCTTTCAAAATAAAAACAGAAAGCGATGCCCCCACTGGAAATTGGCGAGCCGAAGTAAAAGTAGGAAATGCGACGTTTTCAAAACGTGTAAAAATTGAAACGGTAAAACCCAATCGTTTGAAAGTGGATTTAAAACTTCCGCAAAAGGCAATGACATTGGATACGGAATCAATTCCCATGGAATCAATGTGGTTGTTTGGTTCGCCAGCTCGGTCATTAAAAGCAAAAGTTGACGTGCTTTTTGTAAAAGATAAAGCAGAATTTGAAGGGTTTGAGAAATATTCTTTCACTGATCCGGCTTCGCAGTTTGCGCCGGAAGAACAAACCGTTTTTGAAGGTCGTTTGGATGACAATGGAAAGGCTACAATTCCTGTTGATTTTTCTTCGCTTGAAAATGCACCGGGAATGTTAAAGGCCTGGTTTACTTCACGCGTTTTTGAAGAAGGCGGCGATTTTAGTATTAATGTGAAACAAGCTCGCCTGGCGCCCTTTGAAACTTTTGTGGGAGTAAAAATGCCTGATTCGGAAGATGATTGGTTTACAACGGATACCGATTATTCGCCGGAGATTGTATTGGTGGATGCCAATGGGAAACCGGTTTCGGGGGATGATTTGCAGGTGCGTTTGTATAAAATTGACTGGCGTTGGTGGTGGGAATCTGGTTCGGAAAACCTGGCGCATTACGTTTCAGGAAATTATTACAAGCCGGTGAGCCGATGGAATATTGAAAAAGCACAGCAAAAAAATAGAATAAAACTGAATGTAAAATATAAAAGCTGGGAAGACAATGGTCGTTACCTTTTGTGGGTAAAGGATGAAACCAGCGGGCATGCTTCCGGTGTTACTTTTTACATGTCGAAATGGGGAAGCTGGCGTTCTGAAGGAATGGCGGATGGCGCAACTTTGTTAACGCTCAAAACAGATAAAGAGAAATATAAAGTTGGCGAAAAAATTGAAGTCTCTATTCCTTCTTCGAAAACGGGAAAAGCATTGGTAAGCCTCGAAAATGGAACGGAAGTTATGGATTGGTTTTGGGTGGAAACTCAGGATAAACAAACAAAATTTACGATTGAAACAAAGCCGGAAATGGCGCCCAACTTTTATATTCATGTGAGCTTGATTCAAGCCTACGGACAAACAGAAAATGATGCGCCGTTACGACTTTACGGGGTGATTCCGGTTTCGGTTGAAAATCCGGAAACGATTTTAAAACCAGTAATTGAAGCACCTGCAGAAATTGAACCGGAAAAGAAATACACTATAAAAGTTTCCGAAGCAAATCAAAAGGAAATGACTTACACACTCGCTGTTGTGGATGAAGGTTTGCTGGGCTTGACCAATTTTAGGACACCTGATCCTCATGCTGCTTTTTATGCCCGCGAAGCATTGGGTGTGAAAACCTGGGATTTATATGATTTGGTTGCCGGTGCTTACGGTGCGCGGCTGGAAAAAGCATTTGCCGTGGGAGGTGATGCCGATATGGCAAATAAAGGGAAAAAGGAAGCAAACCGGTTTAAACCGGTAGTGCAGTTTGCCGGACCCTTCACACTAAAAAAAGGACAAACGAACAAGCATAAATTTACAATGCCAAATTATGTGGGTTCGGTTCGGGTGATGGTTGTTGCCGGAAAAGATGGCGCTTATGGAAATAACGAAAAGGAAGTTCCGGTGCGAAAAGGTTTGATGTTGCTGGCAACACTTCCGCGTGTGCTGGCTCCCGATGAGGAAGTAAGTCTTCCGGTTGATGTTTTTGCAATGAAAGAGAATGTGAAGAATGCAACTATCTCGGTAAAGACAAACGATTTTATTGAAGTTACAGGCGAAAGCCAGAAAAATGTCGAGTTTGTTGCCTTAGGTGACAAAATGGTTCATTTCAAATTGAAAGCGAAGTCAAGAACGGGAGTTGCAAAAATTGAAATAGAAGCAAAAAGTGGAAGCGAAAGAGCTACTTATGAAGTTGAGCTGGAAATAAGAAATCCAAACTCAGCTGTTACTGTTGAAAAATCGGCCGCGGTTGACGGACAAAAAAGTTGGTCGGAGGAGTTGACAGTTCCCGGAGTTCCGGCCGATGCTGAGGCGTGGGTTGAAATTTCAGGGTTTCCACCTTTGAATTTGACCAAACATCTGGAGTATTTGATTTCGTATCCGCATGGTTGTATTGAGCAGGTAACTTCCGGTGCTTTTCCTCAATTGTTTTTAGCCAATCTCACAAAGTTCTCAGATGAAGAGAAACAAAGCACAGAAGATCATATCCGCAGTACGTTGCAAAAATTACCTTCGTATCAGATTGACAACGGCGGATTTGGATACTGGCCCGGTTCGGCGGTGGTGAATGAGTGGGGTACAAATTATGCCGGACATTTTATGTTGAAAGCGGAAAGCGAAGGATATCCGTTGCCCATAGGTTTGAAAGACAAATGGCTGAATTTTCAACGTACGGCTGCGCGAAACTGGAATTCTTCCGGGAGTTATAGAAATGGAATTTACTACCGTGGTTACGATTTTATCCAGGCGTATCGTTTATACACCCTGGCGCTGGCAGGCTCGCCTGATTTGGGCGCAATGAACCGCCTGCGCGAAAAAGGTGAGAAAACTGCTGAAGTATCCTGGCGTTTAGCTGCCGCTTATGTGTTGGCCGGTCAGCCGGAAGCGGCCCGCAAGCTGATAAATAGTTTAACTACGGAGGTTTCTGACTATCAGGAAATGGGAGGAACTTTTGGTTCTGCATTGCGAGACAAAGCAATGATTTTGGAGACGCTGGTTTTACTAAAAGATAAAAAGGAAGCATTTCGGATGCTGCAAAATATTTCCGATGAAGTAAATAAACGCGATTGGTTAAGTACGCAAACAGCTGCCTGGTGTTTGAATTCAGCAGGAACTTTTGCCAAGGCATTTTACAAAGGTGATTCTGAAACTCAGTTTGAGTTGAATACGAATGGCGAAAAATCAAGTTTACGGACAGAAATTCCTGTGTTGAAAATCCCGGTGAAGGTAAAATCAGATGGGAAAGTGAATGTGAATTTTACCAATAAAGGAGAGAATACAAATTATGTTCGAATTTTGGCGCGGGGAATTCCTTTGGGAGTCGATTCAACTTCCTTGTCGAATAACTTAGTCTTGAATGTAAAATATATTGATTCTGGAAACCGGGAGGTAAATCCCAAATCATTAAAACAAGGCGAAGATTTTAAAATGATAGTAACGGTGAAAAATCCGGGCAAAGAAAGAGATTATGAAGAAATGGTGCTGAATACTGTGTTCCCGTCAGGTTGGGAGATTATTAATAAACGACTGAATGATATTCCTGAAGATAAAAACTCAAGTTACGAATACCAGGATATTCGCGACGACCGGGTTTATACTTATTTTGATTTAGCAATGAATCAGCAGAAAACCTTTGTGTTTTATCTGAATGCTGCCTACGGAGGACGTTTTTACCAACCTCCAGTAAACTGTGAAGCGATGTATGATAATAGCATCCGGGCGCAGGAACGTGGAAATTGGGTGGAAGTTGTAGCTGGGAAATAATTTTGAATTGGTGAAAAGGAAGCTTGTCATAATTGGTAGTCTTGCTGCGATTCTTTTCATCGCTTTCTTTTTTGTTGTTCCACGCCCTCTTTTTAACCAGCCGTTTTCTACTGTTGTTGAGGCTAGCGACGGTAGTTTGCTTGGAGCGAGAATAGCGGCCGATGAACAATGGCGCTTTCCTGCTTTGGATTCTGTTCCTGAAAAATATGAAAAATGTCTGCTTCAATTCGAGGATCAATATTTTTATGTGCATCCCGGTATTAATCCCGTTGCATTAGCTCGGGCGCTTTTTCAAAATATTAAGTCGGGAAAGATCGTCAGTGGTGGAAGTACAATTACCATGCAGGTTTGTCGGATGGCTCGAGGAGAGAGGCCGCGTTCCGTTAAAAATAAAATCATTGAGATGATTTGGGCTCTGAACCTCGAACTGCGTTTTTCAAAAGAGGAAATTCTGAATATGTATGCATCTCACGCTCCGTTTGGCGGAAATGTTGTTGGACTGGATGCCGCTGCCTGGCGCTATTTTGCGCGACCTGTTTCTGAATTATCGTGGTCAGAGTCGGCAACTTTGGCGGTTTTGCCCAATGCTCCATCTTTGATTTATCCGGGACGGCTCGATGAACGGCTTAAACAAAAACGCGACCGACTTCTGGAAAAATTATTGAATTCAGATGAAATTGATTCTTTAACTTATCAGCTTTCTATTGCCGAATCGATTCCAGAAAAAGTACATTCCCTTCCGATGAAAGCTTATCATTTAGTGGAAAAAGCGGCGTTGGAAGAAAATGGGCAGCGGGTTCGGTCAACCATTGATGGAAATTTGCAGGAACGGGTTAATTCTTTAGTTACACGGCATCGGAAAACGCTGGCGGCAAATCACATTTATAATATCGCTGTCCTCGTTACCAAGGTCTCAACAAAAGAAGTAAAAGCTTATGTGGGAAATTATTTCGATGGAAAAGAAACAGAGCACGGAAACAGTGTTGATGTTATTCAGTCGCCGCGAAGTACAGGAAGTATTTTGAAACCGTTTCTTTACAGCAAAATGTTAGACGATGGTTTGCTTGCACCCCAAATGTTGGTTCCCGACATCCCAACCCGTTTTGGCGGTTTTACGCCAATGAATTTTGACCAGGAATACAATGGCGCGGTTTCCTCAGCCGAAGCACTGGCTCGCTCATTAAATATTCCTGCAGTGAGAATGTTGCAGGATTACGGAGTTCCGCCGTTTTATTCTTTTTTGAAAAAAGCAGGCATGAAAACGCTTGTTCATCCGCCGGACTATTACGGTCTTTCGCTGATTTTGGGAGGAGCAGAAGTTTCGTTGTGGGATTTATCGGGAATGTACACTTCAATGGTTTCCGTTGTACGGAATTACGATGAAAATGATGGTTTCTATTCTTCACATCCATTTTCAGGATTGAAGTGGGAGAAAGACGGCATTCAGGTGCAAAATGAAGGAGAAATGGCTATTCAGCCTGAAATAAGGGCAGCCTCAGTTTACTTGACATTGGAGGCTTTGTTAAAAGTAAAACGACCCGATTCGGAAGCGGGCTGGCAGGAATTTGCTTCGGCGCGAAATATTGCATGGAAAACAGGTACCAGTTTTGGTTTTCGTGATGCGTGGGCAGTTGGAATGACGCGTGACTATGTAGTGGCTGTTTGGGCAGGAAATGCAGATGGCGAAGGTCGCCCCGGATTGACGGGAGTTACAGCTGCCGCTCCGTTGATTTTTGATGTGTTTGATTTGCTACCAGGGGCTGGCTGGTTTCAAATGCCGGTGGATGAAATGGAGCAGGTTGAAATTTGTGTCAAAAGTGGTTATCGCCCGGGAGTAAATTGTGATTCAATAAAAATGGTTTGGTTACCCCGTGGTTTAAAAGTGGACGTTTGTCCATGGCATCAAAAAATTCATTTAAATGAAAACGGAACGCAACGTGTAAATGCCAATTGTTATCCGGTTTCGAAAATGCAGCATAAAAATTGGTTTGTGTTGCCGCCGGCAATGGAATATTATTACAAACCCAGAAATCCGATGTATGCCATCTTGCCACCGTTAAAATCGGACTGCGAGGATGACATTGAAAACATGGAATTTGTATATCCACGTGAGTGGAATAATTTGTTTATTCCTACCGATTTGGATGGGACGCCCGGACAGTTGATCTTCGAACTCGTTCACCGACAGCAAAACGCGAAGGTTTTCTGGCAGCTGGATGAAAAGTTTTTGGGGACAACATCAGGAATTCACCAGTTTGCTGCACGGCCGGAAAGTGGCTGGCATATTTTAAATGTTACCGACCAATTGGGAAATAGTTTGACTCGTCGGGTTTTTGTGGTTAACGAGAGAAATCAATAAAATAAGAGAAAAAAAATTATTCCACAAGCTGGCTTTCAATGGCTTTTATCGTTGATTTGTATCCCAGTTCGTATAATTCATCCGCGTGACTCAAATTTAAAAAATCATATTTGTTAATTCCTTCCGGTTCAATGTATATGTTGGCTGAATTTGCAATTTCATTGGTTCGTGCATTCACATTCATATAAAAGGTTCGTGATGTAATTTGGATGAGGTTTTTTACTTTCTCCTTCGGAGTTATCGGACTTATGTTGCACACAATTAATTTTTCGCAATCTTTTTTTATGGGAGCAGCCGGAATATTGTCGACAACACCACCGTCAGCAAACAAATCATTTCCAAGTTTTACCGGCGAAAACAAAATTGGAATCGACGAGGATGCCAGTACTGTTTCTCCCAACGGGCCGCTGTTTTTATATTCTACAACGCCTTTATTTAAGTTTGAAACACAAATAAAGAACGGTATTTGCAAATCTTCAATATTTTTTGCAGCTATTTCTTTCTGAATTACTTCTTTCAGACCGTCGAGTTTTAAAAGCCCGTTAACAGGAATGTGAAGTTTGGTATATTGAAAAAGCCATCCTTTTTTGAAAATGGAAAGAATTTCTTTGGGCGATTTTCCACTGGCAATAAAAGCACCAACAATCGATCCAGCACTGGTCCCTGAAATTACATCGGGAACAATTCCTTTTTCGTAAAGTGCTGCAATAATTCCAAGATGAGCAAACCCGCGTGTTCCTCCGCCGCTCAAAACCAGTCCTGTTTTGTACTTTTTCATTCAATTATTTTATGAAAACAAAAGTACAAATTAAGGATGGAGTTTTGGGTATGTTTTTTATGAATCGAGCGAAAACCAGCGTAACATTAAATCCTGGTCACTCACTTCTTTTTTATGCCAGAAAACGTTTGTGCGGTTTTCGTAAATGTATTCTTTTTTGTAGGTCTCAATATTTTTAACAATGTCTTTTAACGCAGTAATCATTACATGAACTTCTTCGTTTGTCATTGTTGGATGGAGAGACCAACGCACCCAGCCCGGTTTGTCAGATAAATCGCCGAGGTTTATTTTTTCTGTAATTTCTTCTGACTGTTCTACCGAAACTTCCAGCAAATAGTGACCGTAAGTTCCTGCACACGCGCAACCACCACGAGTTTGAATACCGTATTTGTCGTTCAGAATTCGAACAACCAGGTTGTAATGAATTCCCTCGATATAAAATGAAATTACGCCAAGCCTGTCGCGGACATTGTCTGCCAGAATTTTTATTTCCGGAATCTCATCCATACCATTAAACGCAATCTCAAGCAATTCTTCTTCGCGTTTTTTGATATTGTCGGTGCCCATCTGATCTTTTAATTCGAAACAAAGTGCGGTTTTTATCGATTGCAAAAAACCGGGGGTTCCGCCGTCTTCGCGCGCTTCAATGTTATCAACATATTTGTATTTTCCCCACGGGTTGGTCCAGTCAACCGTTCCGCCGCCAGGTTGATCCGGTACTTCGTTTTTATACATTGTCGCATCAAAAACCAGCACTCCGGAAGCGCCGGGGCCGCCTAAAAATTTGTGAGGTGAAAACATCACGGCATCAAGTTTTTCCATTGGATCTTCAGGGTGCATGTCAATTTCGTCGTAAGGAGCAGAAGCGGCAAAGTCGATAAAACAAACCCCGCCATACTCGTGCATAATTCTGGCCAGTTGTTTATAGGGAGTTCTGTATCCGGTAACATTCGAACAAGCAGTAAAAGAACCAATTTTAAACGGTCTGTCTTTGTATTCTACAAGCGCTTTTCTGAGGTTCTCCGGTTCCACCAAAAGTCCTTGGCCCGGCTCCACAATAACAACATCAGCATTGGTTTCATACCATGATGTTTGGTTGGAGTGGTGTTCCAAATGCGTAATAAAAACTACCGGGCGCTCACGTTCCTGCAGGCAATTTCTATGGGCAACTTTTCCACAGTATTTTAATCCGAGAATGCGTTGAAATTTGTTAATCACCGCTGTCATTCCAAAACCAGAAGTTATGATAATATCTTCAGGTCCCGCATTTACATGTTGTTTTATTAATTGGTGTGATTTATGATAGGCGTGTGTCATTCGCATTCCTGTTTCACTGGTTTCGGTATGCGTATTTCCCACAAACGGGCCGATTGTTTTTGAAATTTTGTCTTCAATCGGCTGGTACAACCTTCCACTGGCAATCCAGTCTCCATAAATAATTCTTTGTTGGCCAAATGGCGATTCAAATTCCTGGTTTATTCCAACAATGTTTTTTCTGAATTTTTCAAAATAGTTCTGCAAACTCCCCATCGTTAACTTTTTAGCGCACACAAATTAAACGACTTTCCTTGAATAAAATAAAGGTAAATATCATTTTTTGAGACAGAATTAGTGGAGGGTAGGGTTGGGGAATGACAATTCGTCATAAAAAAGGCTTGGCATGGCATTTGATTTTTGGCGGACAAAGTTTGAAAATGTTTAATTAAAACCGTATAAAAATGCAGACAGGAAAAATTGGTGTAACCAGTGAAAATCTTTTTCCAATCATTAAAAAATTTCTTTATTCCGACCACGACATTTTCCTAAGGGAAATTGTTTCAAATGCAGTTGATGCCACTCAAAAGTTAAAAACACTCGCTTCTAAAGGCGAATACAAGGGGGATGTTTCTGCAGCAAGAGTTGAGGTGAAGCTGGATAAAGATGCAAAAACAATTACCGTTTCCGACAATGGTATTGGGATGACTGCCGAGGAGATTGAAAAGTACATCAACCAGATTGCATTTTCAGGCGCAAACGAATTTCTTGAAAAGTACAAAGACGACGCAAATGCAATCATCGGTCATTTTGGCTTGGGTTTTTATAGCTCTTTTATGGTTTCCGAAAGGGTGGATGTTATTACAAAATCACACAAGGAAGGTTCGCAGGCTGTAAAATGGAGCTGCGACGGGAATCCTGAGTTTACAATTGAGGATGTGGAAAAAGAAGATGTGGGAACTGATATCGTAATGCACATCAACGAAGACTCAAAAGAGTTTTTAGAAGAAAACAAACTGGGCGAAATTTTAAATCGATACTGTAAATTTTTGCCGATCCCGGTAATATACGGTAAAAAGAAAGACTGGAAAGACGGCCAGCAAGTAGATACAGATGAGGATAATCAGATAAACGAAACGGAACCTGCATGGACAAAAATGCCAGCTGATTTAAAAGATGAAGATTACAAAAATTTCTATCGTCAGCTTTATCCGATGGGGGATGAGCCTTTGTTTAATATCCACCTCAACGTGGATTATCCGTTTACTTTAACGGGAATTTTGTATTTCCCAAAAATCAAAAACAATTTTGAAGTTCAGAAAAATAAAATTCAACTTTATTCTAACCAGGTTTTTGTAACTGATTCGGTTGAGGGGATTGTACCTGAATTTTTGACGCTGTTACACGGAGTGCTTGATTCACCGGATATTCCGTTGAACGTTTCCCGTTCGTACCTGCAAAGCGACTCAAATGTGAAAAAAATTAGTAGTCACATCAATAAAAAAGTGGCCGATCGGTTGAATCAGATTTTTAAAGATAATCGCGAAGATTTTGAGAAAAAATGGGATGACCTGAAAATTTTTATCGAATACGGAATGTTGACAGAAGAGAAATTCTACGACCGTGCGATGAATTTCTTTATGTTTAAAAATGTTGAAGGAAAATATTTCACTTACGAGGAATATGAAAAACTGATTAAAGACAATCAGACGGACAAAGACAAAAACCTGATTTATTTATACACAACCAATACGGAAGAACAGTATTCATTTATTGAAGCTGCAAAAGATAAAGGTTACGATATTTTGGTGCTCGATGATGTTTTGGCCCCTCACTTAATTAACAAGTTTGAGCAAAAACAATCTGACAAACGTTTTGTGCGTGTTGATTCGGATGTGGTTGAAAATTTAATAAAAAAGGAAGATTCAGCCAAAGAAGAATTGAGCTGGGAACAAAAACAAGATTTATCACCGGTTTTCCAGGCGGTTTGCCCGGAAAACAAAGACCTTTCTTTTATCGTTGATTTTCAGGATTTGGGTGAAGCCGGGGCGCCAATGGTAATTACACGAAGCGAATTTATGCGCAGAATGAAAGATATGAGTGCAGCACAAGGCGGTATGAGTATGTATGGCGATATGCCTGAAAGTTTGAATTTGGTGGTGAACACTTCTCATCCGCTGGTGAAGAAAGTGTTGGAGTCAAAGGATAAAAAATTAGGTTCTCAATTGGAAAAGATAGGAACTGAAATAGCTGCTCAAAAAGAAGAAGTTTCAGCGTTGGAAAAGGCCAAAGAAGGGAAAAAAGAGGAGGAAGTGCCGCAGTCTGACAAAGAAAAGCTGGATGAATTGAACAGTAAGCTGGCGGAACTGGAAGAAGCAAAAAGAAATAAATTGTCTGACTTTGGGAAAAAGAATAAACTGGCAAAACAAATGGTCGATTTGGCTTTGTTGGCCAACGGCATGTTAAAAGGAGCTGATTTGGATAAATTTGTAAAACGAAGTGTAGAATTAATTAAATAAACACGAGGGAAAGTGATTTATTTCGTGCGCCATCTGCTAAAAAGCGGGTGGCGTTTTTTTATCTGTCGGAAATATTGGCGTGCCCATTTTTTTCTTTGTCGGAAAGATAATCGATAATTACATGAAGTTTTGCTTTTAAATCGATTAGATCATTCAGCGTTAAATTTATTGATAGTAATGCCGAAACCAGTTTTTCCGGGATTTCTGCCGCTTCGTCACGCATGGCAACTCCTTTCTCGGTGAGAGTAATCATTACTTTTCGTTCGTCTGTTTCCGAACGTTTTCGTACAATTATTCCCATCGTCTCCATCCGTTTTAAAAGTGGTGTAATGGTGTTGGTATTCAGAATAAGTTTTTGCGAAATGTCGTTTACTGTTAAACCGTCGTTTTCCCAAAGCACCATCAAAACAAGGTATTGCGGGTAGGTGATTCCCAGTTTGTCAAGATAAGGTTGATACTCGCGCGTAATCAGGCGTGATGCCGCATACACCGGGAAACATAGTTGATTTTCTAATTTTAATTGTTCATATACCATCATCTGAATTTTTAAAAATGAATCGGGTATATCTTTGTAATTCTACAAAAATATACCTGACTTACTAAACATTGATCAATTAATTCAAAAAACTTTCCAGATAGGTGTCAATTTTTTCAGGCTTTGTTGTTGGCGCAAACCGTTTTACAGGTTTTCCATCTTTGTCAACAAGAAATTTGGTAAAGTTCCATTTGATTTTGCTTCCCAAAGTTCCTGTCAATTCGCTTTTCAAATATTTAAAAATAGGATGTGCTGTTTCACCGTTCACATCTACTTTTGAAAACATCGGGAAAGTTACTCCGTAATTAATAAGGCATCCTTCCGAAATTGATTTTTCGTCGCCGGGTTCCTGATTGGCAAACTGGTTGCAAGGAAACCCAAGAATCACCAGTCCTTTGTCTTTGTATTTTTCGTACAGTTTTTCCAATCCTTCGTATTGCGGAGTCAGCCCGCATTTACTTGCTGTATTCACTACTAAAACAGTTTTTCCTTTGTAGTCTTCCATGTTTATTTCGTTTCCCTGGAGACTTTTTGCTGAGAATTGATAAAAATTTGTTTCCATGATTTCTATTATTTTGTGTTTTAAACTCTATTTGTTTCTGTTTTTCCATGCTTTCCAGGCACCGGTTGCCCATAATGACCACAGAACCAGCAATGGCTGAAAAAACAATCTGATTAGACGAGCTTTGTCGGTGTCGAGCCCGAAACCGTCAACTCCGTTTACATATTGCGAAATATTTCCCGGAAATATTAAAATGAAAAATATCGCGGTTGCCCATCCAACCAGGGTTTTCCATTTCCAAAGAAAAATGAGCGCCAATCCAAGCATGATTTCTGCAACTCCTGAAAGCACAACTGTCAAATCTGGATTCAAAGGAACCCACGGCGGAACTTGTGTCAAAAATTCCACCCTCGACCACGTTAAATGTCCTGTTCCTGAAAAGGCTAATAATAAACCTAATACGATTCTGAAAATATTTCTTGAATTCATTTTGTCTTTTCCGACTATATCGTTCGCGATACAAATATGAATAAAATTAGTTTATATCGCAAGCGATGTATTTGTTTTTTTGAAGGAGTTAATGTTTATTTAAATCTGAGATTGAAGTTATTTGCCCTTGGCAAAGTCCTGCAAATAAGCAAAACGCTCGGTTAATTTTCCGTCTTTCGTTATGGAGGCGCGTTCAATAATTTCATCAGCATCTTCATTGAAAAGACTTGGAAATACTTTGTCAATTAGATTTCTGCCAAAGTCGAGCGAGGCATCTTTGGGAAGTTCGCAGGGTAAATTATCTACTGCCTGCACCGTTACATTTTTTGCAGAATTAAAGGGCTTCTCCAAATCTTCCGTTTCTGGATTATAATCATAAAACGGTTCGTTAATGGTTGCCGCCTTTTTTGTAGAGGGAATTGAGCCTTCAATATCGCAGGTAATATCAGAAATAATACTGATTTTGAAATCGGGCTGTTTCATATTCCCCGCAGTAAAAAGTACCGGCGCTTTCGGATCCCAAAAGGCAGCAGCGACCAAAATATCGGTAACTTTAGCAAAAGGAAGAAATGCATTTTCGTACATTTCCGGGTGATTAAAAAAGTGCATCAACTCGGAACGCTCACCGTCTTTTTGTTTTGCATAATTTACAGGAAGCAATTGAGTAAAAACCGGTTGTTGAATTTTGGTTTCCTTCAAATAGGCTTCCGGCGAAACACGCATTATTTTCATATGATTCAGAATTTCGAGAACACCTTGAGCCACACGGCCATCGCCGGTTACTGCAATTTTTATCGGCGGTAGTTTTACTGAATCGAGGATGGTCAACATTTCTCCTAAATCAGCACAAAGGTGTGCCGGTTTTACATCAAAAGCCTGATTGCGAAGCCCAAAAGCACGCAATCCACTGTAAGCTCCAACCAAGCCTGCAAATCGCCCAAAACCAATAATTCGGAATCCTTCTTTGTTTGTCAGGACCTCGTAATCAACCAACTGGATATTTTTCTCCAACACGGTTTGTAGCAATTTTCGATTGTATTCCTGTTTTTTTATGGTGTGTGAAAAGAAAAGGTAAATCTTTCCCGGAATAAAATTTTCAATCCGAACTTCTTTTACGCCCAATAAAATGTCACATTCACTTAAATCCTCCTGTAAATGAATTCCAAGTAATCTGTATTCTTCATCTTTAAAACTTCGCACCGGACTTGGCTGCACGATTATTTTTACATGAGGAAATTTATTTTGAACCTCAATACATTGTTCGGGTGTTAAAGGAACTCTTTTGTCGGGTGGAGTTTTGCTTTCACGGAGAATTCCAACTCTCATAAATATTAATTTGTAATTATCGATAAATATAGTTCATCCATTAGTAACAATCAAACTTGAAATTTTCTGTTAATTTAAAAAGACAAATAAATTTTATTCATTCTTAGTTAAATAATACTAATATTTGCATATATAAATTAAATGATATGTTGGGAAGAGGGATAAATCTAATTGTTGCTACCGTATTGGTGATTTTTACATATTCATGCACACAGCGGAACAATTCTCAAGTTGCCGGCGAATATTCAGGTTCGGAAAGCTGTATCGAATGTCACGACAAGTTTTATAAACTCTGGCAGCCTTCCTATCACGGTCAGGCAATGATGCCGGTTAATTCAGGTTTTATTGCGAAACATCAGTTGCCGAACAGTCAGCCCATCGAAGTGGAAGGTCATATGTTTACTGTCGAATTTCAGGATTCAACAATGATGATGTATGAAAAAGATGGAGATAAGTTAATTAAAACTTATGAAGTTTTATGGGCGATGGGGGGGCACAATGTCTACTGTTTTTTAACGCCATTTGAAAAGGGTAAACTACAGAATATCCCTCTGGCTTATGATGCAAACGGTAAAACATGGTTTAATTATCCCGAATCAGGTGTCCGTCATTTTGGCGATGAATACCCGGAAGATGAGGCTTTGCCGTGGAAGGATGCCATGTACGCTTTTAATACCGGTTGTTACAGTTGTCATATCAGCCAGTTGAGTAGCAATTTTGATTTGTCAACTGAAACCTATCACACTACCTGGCGAGAAGCAGGTATAAACTGTGAAACTTGTCACGGACCAGGAGGTGAACATATTCGCATCTTTAAAAATCTGAAAGAAGGGGAAGAGGTAAAAGACATTGGTTTGATTGTTACCAGTACTTTTACCCCCGAGCAAAATACGGATGCGTGTGCTACCTGTCATTCAAAAATGAATCCGATTACACCGAGCTATATGCCCGGTGATAAATATTTTGACAATTATAATCTTACAACGCTCGAAGATCTTGACTTTTATCCCGACGGTCGTTCACTTGGCGAAAATTATACCCTGACCGGATGGAAGATGAACCCTTGTTTAGAGGAAAGCGATTTGAACTGCGTGACGTGTCATACATCAAGCGGTCGTGACAGGAACAAGGATAATCCCGACAATTCATGTTTACAATGTCATACTGATAAGGCTGAAAATATTCAGGCGCATACGGGGCATAAAACGGAAGACGGGCTTACTTGTTTGAGTTGTCACATGCCCAAAAGGCAATTTGTTGGGCGTTTCCTTCGTAGCGACCATTCATTTCGGCCACCAATGCCCGAGGCAACAATTCGGTTTGGTTCACCAAACGCGTGTAATCAGTGCCACACTGATAAGTCACCCGAATGGGCGAATAAGATTGTTAAAGCTCGCCCTAACGGTAATTACCAGGAAGAAACATTAAGATGGGCACAGCTGATTAAAGAAGCCCGCGACAACGACTGGACCAACGTAGATAAAATGTATAAATACATTGCTGATTCAGAGACCAATGAGGTGGTTGCAAATTCTTTAATTCGTTTGCTTGCGAATTGTACGCTCGACTCAAAAACAAATGTATTGCTGGAAGCTCTCAATAACAAATCAGAGTTGGTTCGGTCATCAGCAGCTGGTGGTTTGGGAGGAATTCAAACAGCGAAAGTAAAAGACGCATTGCTAAAAGCATGCGAAGATGAAATTAGATTAGTGCGTATTCAGGCTGTTAATGCCATATTAGCATTTCCTGAAAATAGTTTTACTGCAGAAGAGTTGTCGATAGTTCAAAAAACTGAAAAGGAATATGTAACATCAATGACTTCGCGGTTGGACAATTGGAGCAATCACTACAACCTTGGAATTTATTATCAAAACAAGGGAAATGTTGATGAGGCGCTCAATTCCTACGAAACAGCCGCCCGGTTGTATCCCGAATCGATGATGCCACTAATCAATAGCAGTGTATTGTATTCATATGTTGGTAATACTGAGAAGGCAGAGGAAAATCTGAAAAAAGCTGTTGAGGTGGATCCGGAGAATGAGGCAGCTAATCTGAATCTTGGACTTTTACTTGCCGAAAAAGGCAAAATGGGTGAAGCAGAAAAAGCATTAAAAAATGCACTTAAGGTAAATCCTGAGCAAGCAGTTGCCGCATACAACCTAAGTGTTATAACTGCACCGCGTGATTTGAATGCTGCTCTTCAATACGCGAAAATCGCTGCTGATGCGCGACCCGATGAGCCCAAGTATGCTTATACTTTGGCTTATTATCAGATGGAAAATAATAATAAAAAGCAGGCCGTTGCTACATTAAAAGCATTGCTCGATAAAAATCCCCTTTATTATACAGCTGTGAGTTTTCTTGCTGAGATTTATCTGCGCGATGGCAAAAAACAGGATGCAATCAAACTGTATGAGAAAACTTTAAAAACAGAAGGTGTTTCAGATCAGGACAAAGCCGGAATTCAACAGGCTATAGTATCTATTCAGAAAAGTATATAGGTTTTGAGAGAGTTGTTAGAAATTTAAGGTTCGCGAACTTGACTATATCTATTTAAAAACGATGTACTTTTTTGTTATTTCTGTTTAAAATAATCAGAAGCGTAGTTACGGATTATCCACCTCTTTTCTGGATGTGAAATAATTTATAAAATAAAGGTTTGAAAAAATAAAAGACATTTTTATCTTTATTGCCAAATTACAAACACCTTGAATGTAAAACATAAAGAATTAAGCTTTCAGCTGATGGTTGAAGCTTCTCCAATTTCACTTGTATTGGTCAACAGTTATGGAAAAATAGCGTATTTAAACAGTTATGCAGAAAAATTATTTTTATATAATAAAAATGAACTCATAGGGAGGGATCTGAGTATTTTGTTGCCTCAAAAATATCGTTCTCACCACCCTGATTTGCTAAAGGACTATTTTACCAATCCGGTTACAAGGCAAATGGGAGAGAACAGAGATTTGTACGCCTTAAAAAAAGATAATGTTGAATTTCCTGTAGAGATAGGCTTAAATCCTATCGTTACCGTTGAAGGCACGCTTGTTTTAGCGGCAATAATAGATATTACAGAAAGGAAAAAAGCGAACGAACAATTTCGCCTGGTAGTAGAATCGGCTCCAAATGCTATGATTTTAGCTGATTATTCAGGGACAATCGTTATGATTAATAAGCAAACTGAAATTCTTTTCGGATATGAAAGAGATGAGTTGGTTGGACAAAAAGTGGAATTATTGGTTCCCGGAACAGTTAAACGGTATCATCCACAGCTTCGTGATAAATTTTATACAAAGCCTCAGGCCCGGCCGATGGGAGTTGGAAGAGATTTGTTTGGTCTCCGAAAAGACGGAACCGAAATTCCTATTGAAATAGGTTTGAATCCGCTGGAAAAAAATGAGTCTCAATTTGTTTTGGCTTCGATAATTGACATAACCGAGCGGAAAAAGAACGAAGAGGCCATACGATTATATACAAAACGAATTGAAGCAAAAAATAAGGAATTGGAACAATTTTCTTTTATTGCCTCACACGATTTGAGGGAGCCATTGAATTCAATTACGAGTTTAATTGATCTATTGCTGGAAGAAGATGCTGGAAAGGTGGACGCTGAAATGTTAAAACGACTCGACTACATCGCAAAGTCTTCCTCCCGCATGAAAGATCTTGTTAAAGGATTGCTTGACTACGCAAGGCTTGGAAAGAATTCTGAATTTGGGATTGTCGATTTTAATGAGGTTGCAGCAATTGTTGTTAATGATCTTGAATTGTTGGTGAAAAATTCGGAAGCAGAAATCAATGTTAAAAGACTTCCTGTAATGGCTGCGCTGGAAGTTGAAGTACATTCACTGTTTCAAAACCTAATTAGTAACGCGATAAAATATAGTTCAAAATATAGAAAACCAAAGATTGAAATATCGGCGCAAAAAGTTGAAAGTGGATGGGAGTTTGCCGTTAGCGATAATGGCATCGGTATCCCGAAAAGTCAACAGGAAAAAATTTTCGTCATATTTCAACGATTGCATGGACGCAATGAATATGAAGGTATCGGAGTCGGATTGGCACATTGCCGGAAGATTGTAGAATTACATGACGGTAAAATTTGGGTGGAGTCCGAACCCGAAAAAGGTAGTACATTCTATTTTTTCATCCCCTTAAAGTAATAAAAATGAAAAAGTTTAAAGGACTAGATTGTATTTTGTTGGTTGATGATGATGAGGTTACAAATTATTTGAATAAGGTGCTTATAAAAAAAAGTGGGATCGATGTTCATGTAGAAGTAGCCTTAAATGGAGAAATTGCATTGGAGTATCTTACATCTACCGGAAAGTACAGTGGTAACAATGGGTTCCCAAAACCAGGATTAATATTTCTTGACATCAACATGCCGAGAATGAATGGTTGGGAGTTTGTGGAAGAGTATAGCAAACTTGACAGTAACAAGAAAGCCGACATCGTAATTGCCATGTTGACATCGAGCAACAACGATGACGATGTAAATACGGCACTCGAAAAATATGAACTTCCCGCTTATCTGTATAAGCCTCTCACATTGGAAAAACTGGAGGAAATTATTTCTAAGTTTTATCCTGTTGAAGTTTGAGCCATTTTTATTCTGGTTTTATTTTCAATTAAAGGAGAAAGTTTTTCGATTATTTAGGATTCTTTGTCGGGAACGCTGTGGCATTATATTTTGTTTGGTTTGTAACTGTTTTTGTAAACTAATCTGCACTTTTTCTGTTATTTTTGATAAACATAAAAAAATCAGAAAAAGTCATGTTAATAGTTGTATCACCGGCAAAATCATTGAATTTTGAAACACCTGCCACGGTTGCGAATTATAGTATACCCGAACTTTTGGAGCAATCTGAAAAATTAATCGGGAAACTAAAAAAAATGAGTCCCGGGCAATTATCCAAATTAATGAATATTTCGAAAGATTTGGGTGAATTGAATTATGAACGTTATCAAAATTGGATTCTCCCGTTTAATACTGAAAACGCTAAACAGGCGGTACTTGCTTTTAATGGCGATGTTTATCAAGGGCTGAGTGCAGCCACACTCTCTGAAGAAAAATTGGAATTGGCGCAAAAACGAATGCGAATACTCTCAGGATTATATGGAGTTTTAAAACCGTTGGATTTAATTCAGGCCTATCGTTTGGAAATGGGGACCAAATTAAAATATTATAAATCAGATGATTTGTACTCTTTTTGGAATCCTATTATTACCAGGAAAATAAATGAAGCCGTTGCTGAGTCGGGAACTGATTTTTTAATAAA
The DNA here is from genome assembly GCF_022267315.1 of Maribellus maritimus. GTDB lineage: Bacteria > Bacteroidota > Bacteroidia > Bacteroidales > Prolixibacteraceae > Draconibacterium > Draconibacterium maritimum. The sequence goes on along the minus strand of NZ_JAIKLE010000005.1, from coordinate 115,581 downwards.
TCTTGCTTCAAACGAATATTTTAAAAGTATTGACAAGAAGAAACTGAAAGCGAAAATTATTACTCCTGAATTTAAAGATTTAAAAAACGGGCAGTATAAAATGATTTCGTTTTTTGCAAAGAAAGCCCGCGGACTTATGACTCGTTTTATTCTGGATAACGATATTACTGAACCTGAAAACCTGCAGGCATTTGATTACGAGGGGTACCTATTTAATTCTGATTTATCGAAACCCGGAACCCCGGTTTTTACACGGGATAAGGAATAAAAAGCCATTTGCTGATTAGAAAAAAGCAAATGGCCATCTTAGTGTGCGATTAACTCAATCGGTTTTAAAAAGGCAAATCATTTGTTTCGTCATCTGCCGGTTCCGGAGGAATATCTCCAACAGAGAATTCCGGCGGCGGTTCCGGTAGATTCTCTGAAGCCGGTTTTTCAATTTTCCAAGCATTAATGTTGTGAAACCACCTGCCGTTATATTCCCTCGATTCAACATTAAACGAAACTTCAATTTCTTCACCTGTCGACAGTCCTTCAATTAATGAAGTTTTATCGTTAAAAAGTGTGAAGCAGATTTTCTTTGGGAATTGTTCGTCGGTTTCGATTACAAACTCTTGTTTTTTCCACTCTTTGCCTGCACGGCTTACACCCGATTCGGCCTTTAATATCTGTTGGACTTTTCCTTTTACCTGTAAACTCATAAAGCGAAAATAAAAAAGAAACCCTTTGCAAAAAAATATTACAAAGGGTTTTTATTCAAAAGAAATTAACGTTTCTTATTTTACTATTTCAAGTAATTCTACTTCGAAAATCAATGTTGAATTCGGACCGATGTCAGCACCGGCACCACGTTCTCCGTATGCAAGGCTGGCAGGAATATATATTTTCCATTTTGAGCCAACAGACATCAATTGAAGGGCTTCAGTCCATCCCGGAATTACCTGATTTACTCTGAAAACAGTGGGTTCTCCACGTTCAACAGAGCTGTCAAAAACAGTTCCATCGATAAGCGTTCCGTGATAATGAACACGTACCTGATCTTCTGCAGCTGGTTTGTCTCCTGTTCCTTCTGTTAAAACTTCATATTGGAGTCCACTTTCAGTTACTTGCACACCTTCGCGTGATTTATTTTGTTCCAGAAATGCATATCCTTCTTCCAGATTTGACTGAGCTTCTTTTTCTCCGGCTGACGTAAAAAACTTACGAACAATTTCATTTGCCTCTTCTTCAGTTATCACACCTTCTTCACCAAGAGAAGCTGTACGAAAGGCTGCAGCCATTGTTTCAATGTTCATTTCGTCGCCACCAGGTGCTGATTTTAGTTGTTGTTTGTTGTTTGCACCAACCAAAAAGCCAATAGCATAACTTGCTGAATCTGCCGAGGTTTCCAGTTTTGCATTTTGTACAGCCCCGTTTTGCTGACAAGATGTTCCGGCAATTCCCAATACAATTGCCAAAAGATAAATAATTTTGTTTCTCATGATTATCATTAAATTAAACGATTTCCAATAGTTCAACATCAAAAATCAAGGTAGCATTAGGACCGATTGCACCACCAGCACCTCTTTCTCCGTATGCCAGCGAGGGAGGAATAAAAAGACGCCATTTGGAACCTGTTGACATCAACTGAAGTGCTTCAACCCAGCCTTTTATTACACCGTTAACGGGGAAAACAGCTGGTTGTCCTCTCTGAACCGAACTGTCGAAAACCGTTCCGTCAATAAGTGTTCCGTGGTAGTGACATTTTACCTGGTCTTTTGCAGTTGGAATATCTCCTGCTCCTTCATTTAGAATTTTATACTGTAGTCCGCTTGGCAGTTCTGTTACTCCATTTTCTTTCGCGTTCTCAGCCAAAAATTGCTTCCCTTTTTCAAGGTTTTCGCTTCCTTGTTCCTGGCCGGTTTGAGCCATAAAATTTTCAAGAATATGGTTGGCTTCTTCAACCGTTAATTTGGGCTCATCACCCGAAAAAGTATCTTTTAAAGCTTCTAAAAATATTTCCGGATTAATGGTGGTTACCCCTGAATTGATCAGGTTCCCGGCAACACTCATTCCTAACGCATAACTAAACTGTTCTAATTCTCCTTTAATCTTTTTTTCTGTCATTAAAATTCCTTTTTTTGTTTAAGAGTTGCGAAGATAACGTAATTTTTTGGCAATTAAACTTTTAATCTTTTTTTATTCCGCGTAGCATTTGTTTTTTCCCTGGTGGGCCGGGAAGCCTTTCCATTACGTAACCAATTTGAGCTAAATTCCGCCTTATTTCGCCTTTTGCACTGTAGGTTACAAGAATGGCTCCTTCCGAACACTGGCGATAAATGGGATCAAATATTTGTTGGGTCCACATTTCAGGTTGCTTGTCGGGGCCAAATGCATCAAAATAGACCACATCAAATTTTTTAAGCAGAGACAAATCAAATTCCCGGATATCTGAGTGTATCTTATTCAGGTAAAAATATTCTGAAACAGGGATTAATTTATTCCACTTGCAGGAGTGTATTTTTTTGAAAATGGCTTTTTCTTTTTCTGAAAATAAGGATTCGTGGTCTAGTTGCTCCAAAGTAAGTTTGTCCAACGGAAAATTATCAATACTGTAATAGTAGGTCATTTTTTTTTGCCTTTCTGCTTCAAGAGCAGTTAAAATACAATTTAATCCGGTACCAAAACCAACTTCAAAAACCACGGGAGATTCTTTTTTACAAAAAGAGTAGCCTTTTTCAATATAGACGTAATTTGACTCTGTAAGTGCTCCATTTACAGAATGGTACTGCTCGTCCATGCCCGGAATATATATAGTTTTTGAGCCATCAGCAGTTTGTATTATTTGGTGTTTCATTTTTATTAAAAGGCGAATTTAGCCTTGAATTCGTACAAAAAAATTATTTTTACGCGGCAAATTTAGGAAAACTGCTGGGTGAATTGTTTCGTGTGGTCATAATATTTTCAGATCAATAAAAAGCATGTTTGTAAAATTATATAATGAAAATCCAAATCAGAGGGAAGTGCGAAAAATTGTGGATATTTTGCGCGAAGGAGGGCTTATTATATACCCAACAGACACGGTGTACGGATTAGGCTGTGATATTACAAACAATAAGGCGGTTGAAAAAGTAGCACGGATAAAAGGTGTTAAAATTGAAAAGGCTAACTTTTCATTTATTTGCAGTGACCTGAGTCATTTATCTGATTACACAAGACCAATTTCCAATACTGTTTTCAAATTGATGAAAAAAAATCTTCCCGGTCCTTTTACATTTATTCTTGAAGCCAATAATAACGTACCAAAATATTTTAAAGGAAAGAAAAAGACAGTTGGAATCAGGGTTCCCGCTAATAATATTATTCATGAAATAGTAAGCGAACTGGGCAATCCGATTGTTTCGACCTCTATTTACGATGAGGATGAGATTTTGGAATACACAACCGATCCGGAACTTATTTACGAAAAATACAAAGACATGGTTGATGCAGTAATAGATGGTGGGTATGGAGAGTTGGTGCCTTCTACTATTGTTGATTGTTCACAAAACGAACTTGTAATTTTACGTGAAGGGAAAGGTGTTTTGGAGTTCTGAAGATATTCTGCGATAATTTTTATTCCTTCCAGAAAGTGGGTGAGAATAAAACCAAAACAGTAAACAATTCCAATCTTCCAAGAAGCATTAAAAAAGAGAGAAACCATTTACCGGCAGGGGCAACATGAGCAAAATTTTCTGCCGGACCAACACGTCCCAGACCAGGCCCGATATTTCCCAAACATGTAGCAACTGCTCCCATTGCTGAATCCAGATCGGGTTCGATAAATGTAAAGATTACCACACTAAAGCCGAAAATAATAAAGTATAACATAAAAAACGCCAGAACATTAGTAACAATTTTGGCATCTACGGAATGCTTGTTAAACTTTACGGGTATGACAGCTTTCGGATGAATCATTCTGCGCAGTTCATAATAACTGTTTTTAAACAATATTACAATACGCATTATTTTTATTCCTCCGCCTGTCGAACCCGCCGACCCTCCAAAAAAGAACAAAACAAAGATCAGAATGGTAAGTATCGGAGGCCAAAGTAGGTAATCGGATGTGGCAAAACCTGTGGTAGTAATTATTGAAACCACTTGAAAAAGAGCATCTCTGAACGCCTGTTCTACACCTAAGGAAGAGGTTAACACCAATCCTAAAAAAATAACAGCAGTAAATCCCAGGATAAAAAGACTGTAATATTTAAATTCTTCATCTTTCAGCACTCTACCTACTCTTCCTTTTAAAGCGATATATGACAATGTGAAATTTGTTCCGGCAAAGAACATAAAAAGAATAATGACATATTGTATAAAAGGAGAACTCCAATGTGCAATGCTGGCTTGTTTCGTTGAAAAACCACCTGTTGCCATTGTTGTAAATGAATGACAGATTGCATCGTAAAACGTCATTCCGCCAACCCAAAGCAAAATTGTTTCGGCAACGGTAAAACCAAGGTATATAATCCAAAGTGTTTTAGCTGTTTGACGTATACGGGGACTAATTTTGTCGGGTGTCGGCCCGGGAACTTCTGCCATAAAAAGCTGCATTCCTCCAATTCCAAAAACAGGTAATATGGCCAGTGATAAAACAATAATTCCCATACCGCCAAGCCATTGGGTTAAACTTCTCCAGAATAAGATTCCATGTGGCAAAGCTTCAATATCGGCTAAAATGGATGAGCCTGTTGTGGTAAAACCTGATATGGTTTCAAAAAAAGCATTGGTAAAGTTTGGAATTGAGCCGCTAAGTATGTAAGGCAAGCTGCCAAAAAATGAGAAGATAATCCAGGCAAATGAAACAATAATAAAACCTTCTCTTTTTCCAATATCCCGGGAAGCATTTTTTGTTAGTAAAAGAATTAGTCCGCCTGTAAGTACCGATATTCCTGAAGAAATAATAAAAGCGGTAATATCATGTTCTCCGAAAATGACTGAAACAGCCAATGCAAGTAACATGGCAATTCCTTCAACTAAAGACAAAAAACCAAGAACACGAAATATAAGTTTTAAATTCATTTGTTTTCGAAAATTCTCCCAAATCTACTTAAAAAATTTCTCTAATTTTTTTATGCCGGAGGGGAGTGTAAATACTACTACTTTATCGCCTTCCCTTATTTCGCTGTCTCCGTGGGCTATGAAAGCCTTGTCTCCTCTGATTATCCCACCGATTTTTGCTTCATCAGGAAAATCCAGAAATTTGATGGCACGTTGGGTAATTTTTGCATTGGGTTTTGCAATAAATTCGAAAACCTCGGCGTCGGATGCAGTCAAACATTTTACTTTCGAAATTTCAGCATTTAACGTAAAACGATAGATATAACTTGCCGCATTCAGTTTTTTATTTACAATTGTTCCAATGTCCATATTTTCTGCCAGCCCCATAAAAGCCAGGTTCTCAACCTCGGCAACTGTTCTTCTGACTCCGAAGAATTTTGCAAGGTGACAGTTTAAAATATTTGTTTCCGAGTTTCCGGTTGTGGCTACAAAGGCATCCATTTTTTCAATTCCTTCTTCCTTGAGAAGATTCAGATTTCTACCGTCACCATTAATTACCAATGCATTTTCAAAGCGGTCGGCAATTTTTTCGCATTTTTCGCGGTTAATTTCAATTATTTTTATCCGGTACTGGTCGCCCAACTTTTCAACTGCTTTTTGTGCAATCCGGCTTCCGCCAAGGAACATAATGTTTTTTACGTCGAACGTTTTTTTCGCGGTTAGATCAAATACATGCTGTTGTTCGGCTCGCGTGGTGATAAAAAATACAATGTCGCCATCTTTAATAAAATCGGTACCTTTAGGAATAAGTGTCTCGTTTCCACGGTTTATGGCAACTACCAGGATATGATCATTTTCCTGCGACAGTTCCTCAAAAGTTTTATTTAGAATTTTAGCACCTTCTCTTACTTTTATTCCGAGTAAAATTAATTTTCCATTCGAGAATTCAATCATTTGTCGGGTTCCGGTTTGTTTTACCGACGCAACAATCTCTTTGGCAGCCAGACTTTCAGGATAAATAAGTTCGTGAATTCCAAGGTTGTTGAGTTTAGCACGGTAACGTTCCTGTAAATATTCTGAATTGTTAATCCTTGCTATCGTTCTTGCAACTCCAAGGTAGGAAGCCATTGAGCAGGCGAGAACATTTCGTTCCTCGAAAGGTGTAACCGCGATAAACAGATCGGCTTTGGCCAGTCCTGTTTGTTTCAAATCCTGAAAGGAATGGGCGGAACCAGTAACGGTCATTAAATCGACATCGCTGCTTATTTTAGATAATTTTTCGGGTGAGTCGTCCAACAGAACAATGTCGTGGTTTTCGTTACTTAACATTCTTGCTAAATGAGTTCCAACCTCTCCGGCACCTGCAATTACAACTTTCATGAATTCAATTTTTTATCAATCTTAATAGTCTTCCCAAAAACTATTTTGTTATCCATCTCTTTTCAGATTGTGAGTCTGTTTTTCTGTCTTTTTCTAATCCGCGACAAAATAAACCATTAAGTTCTAAATTTCCAGAAAATAATGGACGAATATTATATAAAAAAATATTCTTTTAATGTGAAAAGTTACCATTTTTTTTGGTAAGCACCTTGTTTTGTTACATTGAAAATTTGATTTGAAAAGGGATTGCTTTTTGGAATAAATCTTTTGTTTGTAATAATAATTGAAGATTTGTTGATGTGGTTTTGTTTTTCTTTAGTGAAATAAACAGGATTTATGACAAAGTCGGCGATAATGTTGGGAGGGAGTTTATTTGCATTTTCGTTTTCTGCAATAATTTTACCTTTAAAGAATATAAGTCCGTTTTTGATAAATAACTCTTCGTTTTTAAACGTTTTGTTTGGATTTAAATAACGAGCCGGGTTCAGATTCATTTTTACTGTGGTATTCTCAATAAAGGTTTTTTCATAATCTTCGTTGTGTATTTCGTTGTCTGAAATTACATAGTTTGATTTGCCGGAGATAAGCTGCAAAATAAGATTCTCCGCACTGTTGTATACAATAAGTTGATTTGTGTTTCTTGATTGAATTTTTTGAATCAGAGAATTGCAAACAAGCAGTAAAATTGAAATTAATGTGATTTTGATATATAACGTGCGAGGCGTTTTCAGGATTAAAAGGAATGAAACTAAAATAGTAACAACAAAAATAAGTTCCGGTGTTGTGAACGAAATTTTCTGAACAGCAAATGGTAAATTCTCAATTTCTTTAAGCAGAAAATAGATGTTATTGAGTACCCAATTGATTGCGAAAGAGATACTGTTTGAAAGTATTGGAACTGATGAAAAAACAAGAAGCAAAATTCCCAGGGGAATTAAAACAAAAACCGCCGGTATAACAAAGAGGTTCGAAATAAAAAAGTAGCTCGGAAACTGGTTGAAATAAAAGGTAGAAATTGGGAAAGTGGCAATTTGAGCTGCAACAGATACGGTTAAAAGTGTCCAGAAATAGTTAGGGAGTTTATATTTAATTGGAAGTAATCCACTTATTTTTGGTTGAAGGTACACAATGCCAAAAACAGCAGAGAAGGAAAGTTGAAAGCCAACTTCGAACAAATTATTCGGGTTAATTAATAACAGGAACAGGGCAGAAGCAGCCAGGGAATTGTATATATTTCCTTTGCGTTTGATACTATCGCCAATAACAAAAAAGGAGAACATCGTTGTAGCTCTCAGTACCGATGGAGACAGGCCGGTAACAAAAGCGTATGTCCACAGGCAAAATATGGCAAGCAATGCAAAAAGTAAGCGGCCCGTTTTTTTTCGTTTGATAAAACCCAAAGAAGTGATAAGAACCCAGTATATGATACCAACATGCAGACCCGACACCGCAAGTACGTGCATGGCACCCGCTGAAGAGAATACTCTTTTAATTTCCGGGTCGAGCTCCCGTTTGTAACCAAGCGTCAGTGCTGACAGGATCTCAAATTCGTTTTCTCCGATGTTTTGCTCCCTGTACTTTTTTAGCAGTTTATCGCGTGTTTTTTCGGCAAGAATAATTAACGACAATTTTGGTTTCAAGTCGGTTTTTGTCCATTCGTCAGACGGTAAATAAATTTGTCGGTAGATTTTTTTTCTCGCGAGGTAGCTTTTGTAATCAAATTCAAACGGATTTCCATTGTTTTGGATTATTTGGGGTGATTGAGAAAAGATGATTTGATCTCCGGGGGAGAGTGATGACATTCTTTTATCAGGTTCAAAATAAACAATAATTTTTTCTTTTGTTTTAGTGTATTTGTTATCTCCCGAGCTTGAAAAAGCGCGTATTAAAAGTGCTGATTTATATGAATTTTCTCTTTCTTGAGGAGTTTCAAAAACGGTTGCCAGAAATTTCCCCTCTTTATAAAATGTTGGCTTTTTGTTATACAAATGAAAAGTAAGCACGCCGACAGAGAAAAATAGAAAGTGTACTAAAACGCCAAATAGGGTTCGGCGGTTAAATGAATAATTTTTATGAAGAAAAATGAGTAAAAAAAGTACCGTAATTACTAGAGGAAGAATTAGCAGTGCCGGGATTGCAGCTTGCGCACAAATGATTATCCCCAGTGCCAGGGCAATGGTCAATCGGAGAAAGGGAATTTTTTGTACTGTTTGGTCCAAAATTTCAGTTTGAAGGATTTGTTATTTCAAACGGAAATTTTGAAAAAAGGTTATGTTTTATTTAACAGGAGCTTTTATTCTGTAGTGTGGCTGAACCTTTCCTCGGGCAATATTTGTAAGTTTACCTTTAAGCAATCTTTTTTTCAATGGCGATAAATAGTCTATAAATAACTTACCTTCAAGATGATCGTATTCATGTTGAACAATTCTTCCCGCATATCCTTTAAACGTTTCTTCATGTTCAACAAAGTTTTCGTCAAAATATTTTATACGCACATTATCGGGTCTTGAAACATCTTCTCTTATTTCAGGTAAACTGAGACAACCTTCATTCATAATCCACTCGTCCCCATATGTTTCAATTATTTCAGGATTAATAAATACCTTTTTAAAATCGGCCAGTTCCGGCTCTTCGTCAGCTCCCGATGAAGCATCAACAATAAAAATCCGAATGGATTTACCAATCTGTGGCGCTGCCAAACCAACTCCATCCGAGGTATACATGGTTTCCCACATATTTTCAATTATCTCGTTTAATCCTTCAAAATCTTTGTCAATATTTTTTGCTGTTTTTCTTAATAAAGGATCGCCGTATACTGTTACCGGGTATTTCATTTATATTCTGTTTTTATTTGGTGTGAAATTACCTGAAAGAACAGGAATTATATTTTATTTCTTTTGTATTCTAAATAGTTTTGCAAAATAATGGTTGCACTTATTGCATCAACCATAGCTTTGTCTCTTCTTTTTTGTTTTTTTACTCCTCCGTCAATCATTGTCTGAAAAGCCATTCTCGAAGTAAATCTTTCGTCAAATGTTTCCAGTTTTATTTCGGGATATTTTTTCTCGAATTTTTTTAAAAAAGGATTAATATAATTAACAGCTTCCGAGGGTTGGTTGTTCAGTGTCATTGGATAGCCGACAACAACTCCGTCAACTTTTTCATCCTGAAAATATTTATTTAAAAACTCCCAGATGGTGTGTGTTGCAATTGTGGTTAAACGATTGGCAATTATTTGTTGCGGATCGGTAACTGCTATTCCCACTCTTTTCCTTCCGTAATCGATAGCTAAAATTCTTCCCATAATATTTCGGCGTAAAATTAGATAGATTTTATAGAATAAAAAACAGATTATAAGGCTTTATCGATGAGGGTTTTGTGTTTTTAACGAAATGTTAAAAAATGTTTTGGCACAGGCTTTGCTTTATTTCATAACATATCGATATGAATAAAGGCGCCATTAGAGCATAGCAAAAAACGTTGTAGAATTTACTAAAAAACAAAATCATGAAAACAAATAAAATAAAACTGCTTGCTACGATGGTTACTCTTGCAGCAGTTGTAATAAGCACAGCAATTCCTGCAACAGCTCAACGCCAACAAAGTAAGACAAACAAAACTGAAACGCGGGTACAAAAAAGCGATAACAGACGAAGCAGTGGCAAAAAAACGAAACAATCGGACTCCAGGAAATTTGAATCTAAAAAGAGTACTTCAAAAAGTACAGTTAATCGAAATTCGTCAAGCAGATCAAATGATATCTCAAGGAGCAGTGTAAATAAATCAAGTCGTTCACAACAGCAGAAGAATAATCGTGAAAACAGGTCTGCTTCAAACAGGGGGACAGCCAACTCAGGGAAAAGCTCTCCTAAATTTAAGGATGCAACCAGAAATACTCAGACTGGAAACCAACGCAACAGTAGTGTAAACAGACAGGTTGAAAGAAATAGAAATTCTTCCTCTGCCGTTAATTTAAACAGAAACGATCGTAGACCGTCGGGCCGGGAAAAGAGTGCAACTTACCATTTTAATTCAACGCGGAATACAAATAACAACGTGCGTCGCACAACTGGAATAAATTCGCGCGAAAAATACCGGCTGGATACCAATGACAAAAGATACACTCCAAACAGAGATTACAGGGGAAGCAAACAGGTTTGGAATAAAAGCAGAAGGCCAGGTAATATGAACTATAACCACAGAGATAGGGGATATTACAAGAAATACAATTACAGTAATCACAAACATTGGGACAGAAGTTGGGAAAGGTATCGTTGGAATTTCTATAGCTGGAGAGACTATTATCATGGATACAATCCCTATTCATACAGATACCACAAACATTATTATCACCATCCTGTATATGGTCACGTAATCCGCAGGTTTGTTTACAGTCCGAACATATTTGTATATAACCATAACAGGTATTATTGCTACGACGGGCATTTCTTCAGATTCTTCAGAGGTGTTGGATATGTTTTGGTGGATGTGCCTTTCGGAGTTGTTTTTGACGCACTGCCTCACGAATATGAAAGAGTGTATATTAACGGATATCTTTACTTCAGAGTCGGTAATTTATTCTTTGAGTTTACAGATTTTGGTTTTCGTTTAGTGCATTATCCCGAAAGATATTACTCTTTTGATGACGGTTACCGGAATGATGGCTATTATTTTGAAGACGACCTTTACTACTGATATAATTCTTGTTTATAATTTTGAAAAAGGCTACCTCTGTGGTAGTCTTTTTTTGTCTTTATTTTAAAAGTGTAAATAAACTTGGCCTTATTACGTTATATATATTATGTAAACACCATGCAGTTGATTTGTATTTTATAAACAGATTTAACTAAATTGTAGATAAATATGTTTTTAGACCTGATTTCAAATGGTAGATTTTAGTTATTTTTACTTAACCAATTAGAAATACAATGAGTTCAAAATTAAAGCGAGATCAAATTCCACCAGTTGAAGCAAGGAACTGGAGAAAAAATTTTAACGAAGAAAAAGAAAAAACATTTAACCTTATTGTTCCCCAAATTATACTTGAAAAGGATACCTATTTAAAGTTGGCCGGTGAGAACGAAAACCGGGTTCGAATCTACCTGGCGTTAGAAGAAGAAAAACAAAATGGCAAAAATGTATTGTGTGCATATGCCGTTTCTGCATTTTTGCTGGGAAGCGGCGATGTTTATGCCGATTATGAAACACCGGTTTTTAAACTGGAGGAAAAGAATGTGGATTATTCCAATAACACACAGGCTGTTATCGGTAGTATCAGGAGATACCGGAAATGGCGGTCGGGGGAAATTGATGCTGAAGATGCAGAGGCAAAAGTACGAAGGTATATTTACCCCAATGCCTATCTGCTCACCAAGTTCGAATTACACGAGATATTTATTACTCAAAGTCAAACAGAAGCTGAATTGGATTTTGGTGTCAAAAAAGCGATGGATGTGATGATTTATCCGGAGCCGACCGAGATGAGAGCAGAGGATGACGATATGGAAGTGTTTGACGGAAGTGGCTTCTGCCCTCCATTTTGCGATGAGAGGAGTATTTACAATACATAACACTGATTGTTCCTGTGAATTTTATTTATCTAAACTGGACTTCCATTCTAATTCCGTTTATTGTTGGATTATTTGTTTTTAAAAGTTTTGACAAAAATCTGAAAATAATATTCATTTTTGTTTGTTACGGGACGGCTAACGAAGTATTTACCAGACTACTTTTTTTGCTCGCTGATGTTAGAAATGCGATGCCAGTATTGCATTTGTATGGAGCTGTTTCCCTTGGATTGCTTTTTACATTCTATTTTTATGTTTTAAGAGGTCTTATAGATAAGAGGATTTATTTAATCTTGAGTTTTGTTTTTATCGTATATTGGGTAGTCAATTCGTTGTTTATTCAAAGTATTTATGAGTATCCGTCTTTACCGAGTTCGTTGGGAGACATATTAATAATTTTATTATCCATCATGTATTTTTATAAAGTGATGATGGAAGCAAAAATTGTTAAACTTGCCGACGAACCTTTGATATGGATCAATACAGCTATTTTAATTTACTATACAGGAAACCTGTTTTTTTACATTTTGTTTAACAATATTCTGGCAGTTTCAAGGGAATTTTCAAAAATTACTGTGTATTATTATTCCGCTTTGATGGCTTTATTTTATATTCTGATAGCTGTTGGTTTTTTGAAGGCTGGTAAACGAAAAACAGTCGGTTAATAAATTGATTCCGGTGTTCAATAAATAAATGATTTCAGATAAAAGTTTATGAAATTGTTTTAATTTTAGCTTCCCTAAGGGATTTCTTAAATGTTTGTTTGATGCCGGAAACCGGAATTACCGATATTACAACCGTTTATTATATTGGTTCACTCGGAATGATCATTCTTGCAGTGGCCATCTTTTTCTTTTTTGTTGCTTATCAAAAAAGGCTTCTGAAAAAAGAGTTGGAATTAACTAAAGTGAAATCGGACCAACAGGAAGAAATATTACGAAATACAATTTCTGCTCAGGAAAAAGAAAGAAAGAGAATTGCACGCGATTTACACGATGAAGTTGGAGCGATGCTGTCGGTTGTAAAACTGAATGTGGGGCAGATTGAAAAAAAATCGGAATCAGAAAAAGCAAAAACACTTGCAGGAGAAACAAAATCCTATTTAGATGAGGTTATTACACAGGTAAGGCGTATTTCAAGGGATTTGTTACCTCCTTCACTTGAAAAACTGGGGTTAAGTTTTGCAATACAGGAATTAGTCAACTGGATCAATAAATCAGGGAAAATCGAAATTGAATATTGGAGCACCGGAGAGCCTGTTCGGTTTGAAATAAAGAAGGAACTGGCCGTTTTTCGTATTGTTCAGGAAATTGTAAACAATGCGTTGAAACATGCAGAGCCATCTCGAATTCAAATAAAAACAAGGTTTTTAAACTCCTCTCTAGCAGTTTCCATCAGCGATGATGGGAAAGGATTTGACTTGAATGAAAAACTGGAAACAGGCCTGGGATTAAAAAATTTGGAGAGTCGTTCCGGAACAATAGGCGCCAAATTTAAAATGAGATCGATCCCGGGAAAAGGAACGTTAGCTATTATTTTTGCCAATTTTTAGAATCATTCTTTCTATGGAGAAAATAAACGTAGTAATTACCGACGATCACCGATTATTCCGAAAAGGTATTCATTCGATTGTTAAAGATTTTGAGTTTGTAAATGAGATATACGAAGCAGAAAATGGTTTGGAACTGATTAAATTGCTTCATGATTTAGAGGTTAAGCCTGATGTCGTTTTGCTTGATATAAAAATGCCCGTAATGGATGGCATTGAAGCTACACAGAAAATAAAGGAGCAATTTCCAGATGTGAAAATTTTGATTCTGACCATGGAAGACGACGAGCAGATTATACTTTACATGATAAACAAGGGAGTAAACGGATATTTATTAAAAAATGCCGACCCCGATGAGTTGGAACTTGCCCTTTCTCAACTAATCGAGAAAGAATTTTATTTTCCATCTGATATTTCAAATTTGGTTTTACGGAATATTCACAATGGAAGCAGAAAAGAGATTTCTTTGAATCCGGAATTGTCGGAAAGAGAAATTCAGGTTCTGGAGCTTATTTGCAAAGAAAATACAGCACAGGAAATAGCAGAGGTTTTATCTATCAGCAAAAGAACTGTCGAGGGCCACAAAAAAAGGCTTTTGGAAAAAACAGAAACAAAAAATATGGCAGGATTAGTTGTTTTTGCTTTTAAAAATAAGATAGTTCATATATAAAAAAAAGGCCGCTATTTTGCGGCCTTTTAAATAGAAATTTCTAGTTGTTCCCCATTTTAGCTTAGAATTTTTCAGTACGGAAGGGATTCCAAAGTTAGAGAGTTTGAACTGAAAACCTTTACGATACAAAAAGGAACGCTGTGTGTGACTAAGAATAACTACTAACTAATGTGCGGGGAATATCTTAAATGTTGTTTTATGTCTTTTCGTATTCTAAATCTCACCAGCAAATGTCTTATAATTAATTTATCTGTGAAAGAGTATTTATACCTGTTTTTATATTAGGTAAAAATACCTAATGGCAAACATAAAAAAAGCCGCTCAACTGAACGGCTTTTAGTGATATTGTGAGTAAGTATCTGATTATTTTGTATTTGCCTGAGCTGCAGCAACGCGGGCAATTGGAACGCGATATGGAGAACAACTTACATAGTCCATTCCCACGCTATCGCAGAACATAACAGATGAAGGTTCGCCACCATGTTCACCACAGATTCCTACTTTTAACCCGGGTTTTACACTTCGGCCTTTTTCAACTCCCATTCTAACTACCTGTCCAACACCTTCCTGATCAAGAACCTGGAATGGATCATTTTTCAGTATTCCTTTTTCGATATAAACTGGCAGGAATTTGCCGGCATCGTCTCGTGAGTATCCAAAAGTCATCTGTGTAAGGTCGTTTGTACCAAACGAGAAGAATTCAGCAACTTCAGCTACCTGATCGGCAGTAACAGCAGCTCTTGGTATTTCAATCATTGTTCCAACCATATATTCACACTCAGCACCTTTTTCTTCAAAAACTTTTTTAGCGGTTGAGTGAATAATATCTGCCTGGAGTTTTAATTCTTTAACAGTACCGATTAAAGGAACCATTATTTCTGGGCGTGCATCAACACCTTTTTGTTTCAGGTTGACAGCTGCTTCAATAATGGCGCGCGCCTGCATTTCAGTAATTTCTGGATAGGTGTTTCCAAGACGGCAACCACGATGTCCCAACATTGGATTGAATTCATGTAAATCTTCAACCAAAGCTTTTACTTCTTCAACTGAGATCCCCATTTCATCTGCCATCTCTTTCTGGTTTTCTTCTTCGTGAGGAACAAATTCATGTAATGGCGGATCGAGAAGACGGATAGTTACACCATAACCGGCCATCGCTTCGAGAATACCTTCAAAGTCTTCTCTTTGGTAAGGCAATAGTTTGTCAAGAGCTTTGCGTCTTTTTTCTTCTGTTTTAGCCAGAATCATTTCGCGCATAGCTTTAATTCGTTCACCTTCAAAGAACATGTGTTCTGTGCGGCAGAGACCAATTCCTTCAGCGCCAAATTCGCGGGCAACTTTTGCATCATTTGGTGTGTCTGCATTGGTGCGGACTTTCATTCTTGTGAATTTGTCAGCCCAATCCATTACTTTACCAAAATCACCACTTAAATCCGGGTCCATGGTTGCAACTTTACCTTCATAAACTTCACCTGTAGTCCCGTTTAATGAAACCCAGTCACCTTCTCTGAATTCTTTTCCGTCAATGGTCATAATCCGGGTTTTGTAGTTTATTTTTACCATTCCGGCTCCTGATACACAACATTTTCCCATTCCGCGGGCAACAACTGCTGCATGCGATGTCATACCTCCGCGTGCGGTTAAGATGCCTTTGGCGATGTGCATACCTTCCAAATCCTCAGGAGAAGTCTCAACCCGGATAAGAATTGAAGCAGGATATTTACTTGCTTCATCAGCAAAGAAAACAATCTGGCCGGTCGCTGCTCCCGGAGATGCCGGTAACCCTTTTGTTAATACATTTGCCGATTTTATCGCTTCAGTTTCGAAAACAGGGTGCAGTAATTCGTCCAGCTTGTTTGGGTCTATTCTTGAAAGGGCAGTTTTTTCATCAATTCGACCTTCTTCGAGCATATCAACAGCAATTTTTACCATGGCTGCACCTGTACGTTTTCCGTTACGGGTTTGTAATAACCACAGTTTACCTTCCTGGATGGTAAATTCAAGATCCTGCATATCGCTGTAGTGATCTTCCAGTTTTTGCTGAGTGTCATTCAACTGCTTATACATTTCAGGCATCGCTTCCTCCAGCGAAGGGTATTTAGCAGCTCTGTCTTCTTCACTGATTCCTTGTAAAATAGCCCATCTTTTGGATCCTTCCAGTGTAATTTGCTGTGGAGTACGAATACCTGCTACCACATCTTCTCCCTGTGCATCGATCAAATATTCACCATTAAAAATGTCTTCACCGGTAGCCGCATCGCGGGTAAAAGCAACTCCTGTACCTGAGTTACCCCCCATATTGCCAAATACCATAGCCTGAACATTCACCGCAGTTCCCCATTCGTCAGGAATTTGTTCCAAACGACGGTAAAGAATAGCCCGTGGATTGTTCCAGCTGTTAAATACTGCGGCCACAGCTCCCCAAAGTTGTTCCCAGGGATCAACAGGAAAATCTTTTCCTGTTTCTTTTTTTACGGCGGCTTTAAAACGTACTACTAACTCTTTTAAATCTTCAGTAGTAAATTCGGTGTCAAGCTGGATGCCTTTTTCTTCTTTTAATTCTTCTATGATTTCTTCAAAAGGATCAATTTCTTCTTTGCTGGCAGGTTTCATTTCCATTACCACATCGCCGTACATTTGAACAAAACGACGATATGAATCCCAAGCAAATCTTGGGTTTCCTGATTTTTTTGAAATGCCTTCAACCGCATCTTCATTCATACCAAGGTTTAGTACGGTGTCCATCATTCCGGGCATTGAAGCTCTTGCTCCCGAACGAACTGAAACCAAACATGGATTTTCTTTATCGCCAAATTTTGTTTCGGTAAGTTCTTCTACCATGGCTACGGCAGCTTCTACTTCCGGTTTTATAAGTTCAAACGTACTTTTTTGCCCTTGCTCATTATACATGGTACAAACCTCGGTAGTAATTGTAAATCCGGGAGGAACCGGAACTCCGATGAGATTCATTTCTGCGAGATTGGCTCCTTTTCCACCAAGGAGATTTTTCATGTCAGCTTTACCTTCAGCTTTACCTGCTCCAAAGGTATAAACGTACTTTGCCATAAAATGTATTTTTTTTAGTTATAATTAGATTAAAAATATCTCGAAAAATTCGGACTGCTAAAGTAACTCTATTTTTTCATAATAGAAACTTTTATAGGACATTACAAAGCTGTTATAGATGCATATTGCATTATTTTCAGTGGGTTATAATTCATATAATATTTATTTATGTACATATTTGCAGGCTTATGAATAAAATAATTGAATTTTGTGGTTGATTGTTCAACTCTGATTCAGTTAAAATAAAATTTCGTAAGCACTTTAAAAATAGGAAATATAGAAGGAGTAAATGTTAATAGAATGTTGTTTATTGATTTGAGAATTAAGGTTTAACATTCTTTAACTTTGCTTGAGATGTATTAACTCTTTTCTGGCTTATTTTTGTACAAGAAGTTAGACAAAAAAAGTGTTTTTTCATAGAGAATAGATTTGGTTAGGTTAAGAAAACAAGGGTGAGATTTCATCCTTGTTTTTTTGTTTTCTGCCAAATATTCATATCATAATTTCATTTTCAGAAATAATTTCATTTTCAAATTGTATAAATATGACAGGCTGTCTGTTAGGTAGTTATGGTTCTTTTTTTGCTTGTGGCTGAATGTTTGTTAAAACAGGAGAGATATGAATTTAAACAATTTTACAATAAAAGCGCAGGAGGCCATTCAACATGGTTTTCAAATAGCACAAGGCTATAATCAGCAAAGTATAGAAACAGGCCATTTGTTAAAAGGACTTTTACATTCTGCAGAGAATGTGGTGAATTTTCTTTTAAAAAAATTAGGAGTTAATACCGCAATTTTTCAACAGGCACTTGATAAGATAATCGAATCATACCCGAAAGTTACCGGAGGGGAACAGTATCTCTCTTCATCGGCCAACAAGGTTTTGCAAAAATCACTTGCGTTGGCTCAGGAGATGGGGGATCAGTTTGTCTCCGTAGAACATATTTTGTTGGCATTGCTTGAAGCTGGAGATTCTGTAAGCCATTTGATGAAGGACAATGGTATTGCAAAAAAAGAATTAAAATTAGCTATTCAAGAGTTAAGAAAAGGTTCCAATGTCGATAGTCAGACTGCTGAAGACAGATTTAATTCGTTAAGCCGTTTCGCTTTGAATTTAAATGAAAGAGCGAGAAGTGGAAAGTTGGATCCGGTGATCGGACGTGATGACGAAATTCGCCGAATTCTTCAGATTTTATCCCGCAGGACAAAAAATAATCCTATTTTAATTGGTGAACCCGGTACAGGGAAAACTGCTATTGCAGAAGGCCTGGCACATCGAATTGTTCGCGGTGATGTTCCCGAAAACCTGAAAACAAAACAGGTTTATTCTCTCGACATGGGAGCGCTGATTGCAGGTGCAAAATACAAAGGAGAATTTGAGGAACGTTTAAAGGCTGTGGTGAATGAAGTTGTTCAGTCGAATGATGAAGTGGTGTTGTTTATCGATGAGATTCATACTTTGGTTGGAGCGGGAAAAGGAGAAGGTGCAATGGATGCAGCCAATATTTTAAAACCCGCACTCGCTCGTGGTGAACTTCGTGCAATTGGAGCGACAACCTATGCCGAGTATCAAAAATATTTTGAAAAAGACAAAGCGCTGGAAAGAAGGTTTCAGGTAGTGCAGGTGGAAGAGCCGGATACGCTGAGTGCCATTTCTATTTTACGAGGAATAAAAGAAAGGTATGAGAACCACCATAAGGTACGAATAAAAGACGACGCAATTATTGCTTCGGTAGAGCTGTCGCAACGCTATATTTCCGACCGGTTCTTACCTGATAAAGCTATTGATTTAATGGATGAGGCTGCAGCAAAATTACGTTTGGAGATGGATTCAGTCCCGGAAGAGCTGGATGAAATTGAACGTCGGGTAAAACAGCTCGAAATAGAACGTGAAGCAATAAAACGGGAAAGAGACGACAGAAAGTTGGCACAACTGCACGAAGAAATTTCAAATCTGAAAGAAGAACAATCGCGGTTGCGAGCCAAATGGCAGTCCGAAAAAGCAGTTATTGATAATATTCAGAAAAAGAAATCGGAAATTGAAGATTTTAAACGTGAAGCAGAAGAAGCAGAACGCCAGGGAAATTATGAGCGCGTAGCAGAGCTTCGTTATGGTCGGGTTAAAGAGGCCGAAAATGAGATTCAGAAATACCAGGAAGAACTGCAAAAATTAAAAGAAGGTGAAAATCTGATTAAAGAGGAGGTTGATGCAGAAGACATAGCCGAAGTCGTAGCTCGCTGGACGGGAATTCCGGTATCAAAAATGTTACAAAGCGAGCGTGAAAAACTACTTCTTATGGAAGATGAGCTGCATAAACGCGTTGTTGGACAAAATGAGGCAATCGTTGCTGTTTCAGACGCGGTGCGTAGAAGCAGGGCTGGCTTGCAGGATGAGAAAAGACCCATCGGTTCTTTCATTTTTTTGGGATCGACAGGTGTAGGAAAAACAGAATTGGCAAAAGCACTGGCGGAGTATCTTTTTGATGACGAAAATATGATTACGCGGATTGACATGTCGGAATACCAGGAGAAATTTTCAGTCACGCGTCTCATCGGTAGTCCCCCCGGATATGTAGGGTATGATGAAGGTGGACAATTGACTGAAGCAGTCCGTCACAAACCGTATTCTGTAGTGTTGTTTGACGAAATTGAAAAAGCACACCCCGACGTTTTTAATGTGCTGCTTCAGGTGCTCGACGACGGAAGATTAACAGACAATAAGGGGAGGACTGTAAATTTTAAAAATACCATTATCATAATGACCTCCAATCTCGGTTCACAAATCATTCAGGAAAGTTTTGAGCGTATGAATGAGGAGAATCAGGAGTTTATTTTGGAAGAAACAAAAAACCGTTTGATGGAAATGCTGAGACAAACCATTCGGCCGGAGTTTTTGAACCGGATTGATGAAACAATTGTGTTTACTCCACTTTCAAAAGAGGATATTACAGAAATTGTTCGACTCCAATTTGAGCAGGTATTAAAGAGAGTGGCGGGAGCAGACATAAAAATAGAAATTACTGATTCGGCTGTGGAATGGTTGGCGAGTGCTGGTTTTGATCCTCATTTTGGAGCACGTCCGGTAAAACGTATATTACAAAAACACGTGTTAAATGAGTTATCAAAAAAGATTATCGGAGGGAAGGTTCAAAAAGATAAAACAATTGTAATTGATTTTGATAGCAACGGATTAATTTTCAGAAATTAAGGAGCGGAAACGTATTTTTTTGGGTAGATATATTTTGCGTAGATCAGGAAACAGGCCATAAAAATATTGACGATGTAATTAAAATACAACGGCCAATGTATGGAGCCTGTTTCCAGATCTCCATTGATAATATAGATAAAGGTCAGAACTTCGCCAGCAAGCCATAACCATAAAAACAGAATGCTTAAATCTTTTGCACTCTTGGTTTTATAGGTTTTAATAACCTGTGGAATACCACAAATGGCGAAAAGGATATTTCCTGTCCAGCCAATCATTTCATTCAACATATTCACTTTTAAAAGGTATGAAGTCAGGATTCCATAAAATGCTGTAACGGAAGTATTATTTCCTCCATGTCACGGATAGACTTTTCCAATAACATCGGGATCTGTTGCGTTTGATTTTCTTCTGCCAGAAGTTGAATTTTTTTTAAATTGGCTCCGGTTTCTTCCATCCCAAAAATTAAAACCGATGATTTTGCAGTGTGTGCCTCTTTTGCAAGATTCTCAAGATCTTTTTCTTCCTGAAATTTTTTCATGTTTTCAATAAAAACCGGCACTTGTTGCAGAAAAATTTTTACCAGTTCTTTTTTGAAATCGATATCACCTCCGGCAACATCGTCGAGGTAACCCAAATCCAAGGGATAATTTTCCTTTTCCATCTTGAAATTTTAATAATTCGCAATTTAACGAAATATCTGATACATTCTACTTGTTATTTTTTCTGATAAATTTCATGTGTCAGCTATATTTGAATTGATAGCTTTGCGTAATAATTACTTATATTTTGAGTTTTTTATTTTGAACGTTATATCAGTTAAATATGTTTCCAATTCGATGGTTATTGTGGATTGGATGAACTAAAAATATTGAAATGAAAATTACAGCATTTAACAAAATTCATAAAGAAGCGGGTGGTAAATTGGTTGAGTTTGCAGGCTTTGAAATGCCTATAGAATACAGCGGAATTAAAGATGAACACATGACTGTTCGTGAGTCTGTAGGAGTTTTTGATGTTTCGCACATGGGCGAGTTTTGGATCAAAGGACCACAAGCGCTGGATTTGGTAAAAAAGATTACTTCAAATGACCCAATCATTTTAACTCCAGGGCAGGCGCAATATTCATGTTTCCCAAACGGTAAAGGTGGAATTGTTGATGATCTGCTGGTTTATTTTTATGAACCCGAAAAATACATGTTGGTTGTAAATGCTGCAAATATTGAAAAGGACTGGAATTGGGTTGTGAGTCAGAATGATGTTGGCGCGGAGCTTGAGAATGCTTCCGACAGAATTAGCCAGCTTGCAATTCAGGGGCCCAAAGCAAATGCCACTTTACAGAAATTAACAGACATAAATCTTTCCGAAATAAAATTCTACACATTTGTTACAGGCAAAATGGCTGGTATAGATGATGTAATTATTTCAGCTACTGGTTATACCGGTGCGGGTGGTTTTGAGCTCTATTTCAGAAATGAAGTTGCTGACGAAATGTGGAATGCTATTTTTGAAGCGGGCGAAGAATTTGGAATAAAACCTATTGGTTTAGGTGCGCGCGATACTTTACGTTTGGAAATGGGATACTGTTTATATGGAAATGATATTGATGACACTACGTCTCCGATTGAAGCCGGATTAGGATGGATTACCAAATTTAACAACGGCCGGAAATTTATCGATCGTGATTTTCTGATGATGCAAAAGACCGAAGGCATTACACGCAGACTGCGCGGTTTTATTATGCAGGAGCGTGGTATTCCGAGACATGACTATGAGTTGGTAAATTCGGAAGGGAGTGTTATTGGGAAGGTAACTTCGGGTACCATGTCGCCCGTTTTAAACAAAGGAATTGGTATGGGATATGTTGCCAAAGAGTATTCTGCATTTGGAACGCAGATTTTTGTAAAAATCAGGAATAAAAATATTCCCGCAGAGATTGTAAAGTTGCCCTTTATTTAAATCTCGTTCATACAATATTGTTGCCGCTTCAATTTTTTGGAGTGGCATTTTTATTTATTTGAGGCATCTGGGCATTCACTTCGCTTCTCCAGGTGGTTAAGACAAGTTTCAGTTCCTTTACTTTTTCTGGAAGGCTGTCGCAAAGATTTTGTTTTTCTCCGATATCATTCTCCAAATCGAAAAGCTCCCACGCATTTTGGTTTTCAATCAACAAAGGTTCATGCCATTCAATTAGTTTATATCTCCCTGAGCGAACAGCGCTTGCAGGCATCATCCCTGAACCAGCGTGGTAATGTGGATAGTGCCAGAAAAGATTATCGTGTATTTCTATTTTCGGATTGTTTAAAACCGGAAGAAAACTTTTTCCGTCTATATTTTCAGGGTTTTCGTTTATTCCCGCTAAATCAAGAAATGTTGGATAAAAATCAATTGAACTGATCAATGATTCCGAGAGGGTGCCCGCTCGAAACTTATCTTTCCATTTTACAATCAGCGGTTCGCGTATTCCTCCTTCGTAAATCCATCCTTTGCCGGAACGAAGCGGTGTTTGTTTGGCATACAAATCTCTGCCGCCATTATCAGAGAAGAAAATAATCACAGTATTCTCTTCAAGTCCCAGTTCGTTCACTTTATTAAAGATGGTGCCACAGCTTTTATCAAGCCGTTCAATCATGGCAGCAATTACAGCGTGGTTTTCCCGTTTATCGACTCCCTTCCGTTTTTTGTATTTTTCAATGGTTTCCTGTTTTTCCATTAAAGGATCATGAATGGAGTTATGCGACACAAACAGGAAAAACGGCTTTGTTTGGTTTCTTTCCAGAAATTCTGTTGCCAAACGGGTAATGGTATCTACATTGTGCCCGTCAATTTCCGGCTGTTGCCAGGGCTGCTCCATATTTCCGGAAGGTTTGTAAGTAACAAAAGTTTCATCAAATCCCTGTTTGTCCGGATTAAAAGGTAAACTCTCCGGCGGTGTTTTTTCTTTGCTTAAATGCCATTTCCCAAACAGCGCTGTTTGATAGCCGTTTTGCTTCAGTAGTTCAGCAAACGTAACTTCTTCAAGAGGAAGAAACTTCTGCCAGTCGGGCTGGGAGAGCGGATAATCATCACGCTTATTTCCTGCAATAAAATCAGTGATGTGCAAACGTGCCGGGTATTTGCCTGTAATTATGCTTGCCCTTGTTGGGGAGCATACCGGGCACGCAGCATAAGCATTGGTAAACCGCATGCCTTCACGGGCGAGCTTGTCAATGTTGGGAGTTGTATAATATTCACTGCCGTAACAACCGGATTGAGCGTATCCCAGGTCGTCAGCTAAAATAAAAATAAAATTAACCGGTTTGTCTTCCTGATTTGTCTTGCACGAATAAGCCAGTATGACCAACAGAAGGATTAGTAACCGCTTGAATTTGGTGTTTTTCATTTTATGTCAATTTGATTTGGCAGAAATTGTCAGTAATTCTTTCAAACAATTTTGTAAAGCGGTAATTTATAACTTTTTTAAATAATTATTATTGTAGAAGATTAATGTTTTAAAAAATGGATTTCTTATTTAGATTCCGATAAATTTGTATGCTAAACAAACAGTTGGGCTTTATCCGATTATAAATCATCTGGAAGAAAATATGATTTCTGTCATTTGGTTTTGTGTTGTTTATTAATGTTTTAAAACTCAAATTTTTATTAGATATATTGATTTTTCTCATCTGCAAACCTTTAACTTATAACGAACTTTGAAGTAAAGTTTGCAACGAAATGGTTTTAATTAATTCACCTTTTTAATTTGTTGTAATAATGAAAAAGCACAATTTTTATGCAGGGCCTTCAATTTTGCCCGAATTTACAAAGGAAAAAACAGCGGAAGCAGCGGTTAATTTTGCAGGAACAGGGCTTTCTGTAATGGAAGTTTCACACCGAAGCAAAGAGTTTGTTGCCGTAATGGACGAAGCACAAGCATTGGTAAAAGAGTTACTGCATGTTCCCGACGGTTATTCTGTACTGTTTTTACAGGGAGGTGCGAGTACACAGTTTTTAATGGTTCCTTATAATCTGATGAACAAAAAAGCTGCTTACCTGAACACAGGTTCCTGGGCTTCAAAAGCAATTAAAGAAGCAAAACTGTTTGGAGAAGTGGTTGAAGTTGCATCATCAAAGGATGCAAATTTTAATTATATTCCAAAAGGATATGAAGTTCCGGCCGATGCTGAATATTTTCATTACACAACAAACAATACCATTTACGGAACAGAAATTCTGAAAGAACCGGAAGTTGCTATGCCACTGGTTGCCGATATGTCATCAGATATTTTCAGCCGCCCGCTTGACGTGTCAAAATATGCTGTGATTTATGCCGGCGCGCAAAAAAACCTTGGCCCTTCAGGTGCGACTTTGGTTATTGTAAAAGACGATGCTCTGGGGAAAGTTGAACGGACGATTCCAACAATGCTTGATTATAAAATCCATGCTGATAAAGGATCGATGTTTAATACACCTTCAACATTGGCAGTTTTTGGTTGCTTGCAAACTTTAATCTGGCTAAAAGACCAGGGTGGAGTAGAAGCCATTGAAAAAGTAAATGTGGAAAAAGCATCTATTCTTTATGATGAACTCGACCGTAATAAATTATTTGTTCCTACAGTCGCTGAGCCGGAAGATCGTTCAAGAATGAATGTAACTTTTGTTATGGCGCCTGAATATGGTGAAGTTGAAAAAGAATTCCTTGAATTTGCAACAGCAAGAGGAATGATTGGTATCAAGGGACACCGGTCGGTTGGAGGATTCAGGGCTTCAATCTACAATGCGATGCCCACCGACAGTGTTAAGGCGCTGGTCGAAACCATGCAGGAATTTGAAAAAATAAAATAAAAAAAAATGCAGGACTTTCACCCTGCATCTTTTTTTCTGCACTAAAAATTTGAGTTATGAGAAAAATCTTAATTGCTACTGAAAAACCTTTTGCTCCCGCAGCAATAAAAAAAATAGGTAAAATTTTAAAAAAGGAGGGTTATGATTTATTATTACTTGAAAAATACAGTTCGAAAGAAGAGCTTCTAAAGCGTATTTCTGATGTTGATGCAGCCATTATCAGAAGCGATAAATTTGATGCAGAAGTTCTGGACGCTGCAAGGAACTTAAAGATTGTGGTTCGCGCCGGCGCCGGTTACGATAATGTTGACCTGAGTGCAGCAACCCAAAGAGGTATAGTAGTAATGAATACTCCCGGCCAGAACTCCAACGCAGTTGCTGAACTTGCAATCGGTCTGGCCATTTTTGGAATTCGTGAAATGTTTAGCGGCAAACCTGGTGGAGAACTTCGTGGTCGCACACTCGGACTGCACGGATTTGGTTTTGTGGCACGAAATGTTTTTCGTATTGCACGTGCCATGGGAATGAAAGTAATTGTTTATACACGCTACAGTAAACATGCAGCTGCTGCTATCGGGCTAAAAGTAACCAATTCGCTGGAACAGTTGTATGAAAAGAGCGACATCGTATCCATTCATGTTCCGGCCAGGGGAGAACACATAAAATCGGTAAGTTACGAAGTGTTGAAACACTTAAAAGACGGTAGTATTTTGGTAAATACTGCCCGAAAAGAAGTAATAAATGAACCGGATTTGCTGAAGATTATGGAAGAAAAGCCAGGCTTAAAATACATGTCGGATATTACTCCCGACTGTGAAGCAGATTTTGCTGAAAGATTTGACGGACGTTATTTCTTTACACCCAAAAAAGCAGGAGCACAAACTGCAGAGGCAAATATTAATGCCGGAGTTGCAGCTGCAGAACAAATCGTCGGTTTTTTTGAAAAAGGAGATAAAACATACCAGGTGAATAAATAGAGACCCACCCGGCCTTCCCAAAGAGGAGGAATTTTTTAGGAAAAGATTATTCTAATTGTTATCGCTATTGGATTTTAGATTTTTATTTTTGACGGTCTAAAATCTATTTGTATCAATATTCAAAATCTATTTCAAATGGCAAAAATAAAACCATTTAAAGGGCTGCGGCCACCAAAAGAAATTGTTGAAGAACTGGCATGTCTTCCCTACGATGTAATGAATTCGGAAGAAGCAGCTCAAATGGCTGAAGGAAAAGAAAAATCGCTGTTGCGGATTACAAAAGCTGAAATTGAATGCCCCGATGTAGATGATATTCATTCTGAAACAGTGTACAACAAAGCGGTTGAAAATTTTAAAGCTTTCCAGGAAAAAAGTTGGCTGCAACAGGATGGACAGGCAAAATATTACATTTATGCGCAAACTATGAATGGAAAAACGCAGTATGGAATTGTAGGTGCCGCGGCCTGTGCCGATTATGAAAATGGAATCATCAAGAAGCACGAGTTAACCCGGCCGGAAAAAGAGGAAGACCGGATGGTACTGACCCGTTATTTAAATGCCAATATCGAGCCTGTATTTTTTGCATACAAAGCTGTTCCTGAAATTGACAAAATTGTAGCAGAAATCGTTAAAAATAATCCCCCGGAATATGATTTTACCGCAGAAGATGGTTTCGGACATCATTTCTGGACGATTGATTCCGCGGAAACAAATAAAAAAATTGAAAGGCTTTTTGCAGAGAAAGTACCTTTTACCTATGTTGCCGACGGTCATCACCGCACGGCAGCAGCAGCCCGAATCGGGCTGGAAAAAACAGCACAAAATCCCAATCATTCAGGAGACGAGGAATATAATTTTTTTATGGCAGTTCATTTTCCTGATGATCAGTTGCAGATTATCGATTACAATCGTGTGGTTGCCGATTTAAATGGTTTGTCAGATGTTGATTTTCTGGCAGAATGTTCAAAAGGATTTGAAGTAGTAAATATGGGAGAGGAAATCTATAAACCTTCAAAATTACATGAGTTCAGTCTTTATCTTTCCGGAAGCTGGTATAAACTTACAGCAAAAGAAGGAACGTATGATGATGAAGACCCGATTGGTGTTTTGGATGTAACCATTCTTTCAAAACAGATTTTAGATCCGGTATTGGATATCAAAGATTTAAGAACTTCAAAAAGAGTTGATTTCGTTGGCGGAATTCGTGGTTTGGCTGAATTAAAACGAAGAGTCGATTCAGGGGAAATGAAAGCCGCTTTTGCTTTATATCCGGTTTCTATGCAGCAGTTGATAAATATTGCCGACAGCGGAAACATTATGCCGCCCAAAACCACCTGGTTTGAACCCAAACTACGCTCAGGCCTGGTTATTCATAAACTCGACTGATAAAACAAATCAAATGTCCCGGGGAGAAAACTCCGGGATTTTTTTGTCCTTAATTTAACAATTACCTTTTTTTCAGCATATTCCCAATTCAAAAACAAGCCTGAATTTTTCTTAATTTCATCGTTCAAAACAGATATTTATGGAACTTGAAAATATTTCACTGGCAAACATTTACAAACGGAAAAAAACTGATCGTGATATTTTTCAGGAATTGATGCCCACTAAAGTGAAAGAGGTGCTCCTGATTGCTACACTTTACGACTCGTATTCCATTGTGCGTGAAGGACAGTTTAGCGACAAGATTTTTGGAGAATACTTACAGCTAAATTTATATGCAGCACCGCGCTTTACAAGTGTTAACTCACAGGAAGATGCGCTTTTAACGCTAAAGCATAAAGATTTTGATTTAATTATTGTTATGGCCGGAGTTGACAAGAATACACCTGTTCAAACGTCAAAAGAAATAAGAGCCATTCGTCCCAGGGTTCCGCTTTTGTTACTTGTAAACAACAATGCCGATTTACGGTATTTTCAGGCGGAAGGGAGAAAGCTGGATTCAATCGACCGTATTTTTGTCTGGAATGGAAACTCGAATGTTTTTCTTGCCATGATAAAATATATCGAGGATAAAAAAAACGTGGCCCGCGATACACAAAACGGAAATGTACGGGTTATTCTTTTGGTGGAGGATAGCATTCAATACTATTCAAGGTATTTGCCGATGCTTTACACTACAGTGATGACACAAACCCAGATTTTGGTTCAGGAGGATGCTACCGACGAACTGCATAAAATTTTAAAAATGAGGGCACGTCCGAAAGTATTGCTGGTTGATACTTACGAAGAGGCAGTTCGTTTAATTAACGCTTACCGCCGGTATATTTTGTGTGTTATTTCCGATGTTAAGTTTGAGAAGGATGGCGTGGATAACGAAGATGCCGGAATTGAATTACTAAAATATGCCAAACAAACTTTTAAATATCCGATTCCATCGTTGTTACAATCGCATGATATTTCAAATGCGGAACGCGCCAAAAGTGTAGGTGCCGATTTTATCAATAAAAATTCAGAAAGTTTGTCGATGGACATTCTTAATTTTCTTTACAGGAGGCTTGGATTTGGGAATTTTGTATTTAAGGGTATGGATGGTAAACCCCTGGCCGAAGCAGAAAATCTGCAGGAGTTTCAGGAAAAATTTAGTACCATTCCGGCTGAGGCAATGCTCTATCACGGAAAACGAAATTCTTTTTCCACCTGGTTAATGGCGCGCGGTGAAATAAATATGGCCGAAAGATTACGTCCCATAAAAACAGAAGATTTTGAATCTGCAGAGGAGTTGAGAAATTTTTGTCTCAATGTTTTTCGCTCGGTTCGATACGAAAAATTAAAGGGAACGATTGTAAACTTTGACCCGGTTCTGGTTGATCATAATCGTTTTGTCGTTAGGCTGGCGAAGGGGTCTTTAGGGGGAAAGGGCCGCGGAATCGCTTTTATTTGCCACATTATCGAAAATATAGATTTTCAGAATTATATCAAGGGTATGAATATTCGTATACCTGCTACAGCAGTTTTAGGAGCCCTGGAGTTTGATAAATTCATCGAAATGAATAATCTGTACGATGATATTTATTCATTAAATGATTTTGAATCGATTCGCCAGCATTTTCTGGAATCAGAGTTTGACGAAAAAATCCGAAAACGACTAATAAAATACCTCGAAAAAATGAAAAAGCCACTGGCGGTTCGTTCTTCCGGTTTATTTGAAGACTCTTTGCTGCAGCCTTTCTCGGGGGTTTATTCAACTTATCTTATTCCCAATAACCATACAGATATTTTAATTCGTTACCAGCAATTGGAAACGGCGATTAAATTAGTGTATGCCAGTATTTTTACCGATTCGGCACAAGCTTATTTTGATGCGGTGAACTATAAAATAGAAGAAGAGAAAATGGCAGTGGTTATCCAGGAGGTAATTGGGCACAATTACAACGATAAATATTATCCAAGTGTTTCGGGTGTGGCACAGTCGTTTAACTACTATCCCATATCATATATGAAGCCGGAGGATGGTTTTTCTGTAGCTGCCGTTGGTTTGGGAATGTACGTGGTTGGCGGCGAAAATTCCTACAGGTTTTGTCCGCTTTATCCAAACATTAATCCAACTTCTGTTAAAGATCAGCTCAGAGACTCGCAGAAGCATTTTTATGCTATCGACCTTACCAAAGACAATTTTGATTTAATTACCGACGGAGAAGATGCCGCTATAAAACGGTTCCGGATAAAAGATGCTGAAGAAGATGAAACTCTCGAACATTCTACTTCCACTTATATAATGGAAAATGATGATTTGATCCCGGGAATCCAGATGAAGGGACCGCGTGTTGTCGATTTTGCAAATATCTTAAAATACGGTTACTTGCCACTGGCTGAAACCTTACAAGTGCTATTAAAGCTTTTTAAAGAAGCGATGGGCTCACCGGTTGAAATTGAATATGCCATCGATTTGGAAAAGGCTGAGAATGGATTGCCTACATTTTATCTTTTACAGATAAAACCATTGATCCGTATAGAGGAAAAAGTGGAGATTGATATGGGTGCTGTTGATGAGGACAAAATACTTATGTACGCCGAAAGGGGAATGGGAAACGGAAAGATAAACGATATTAAAGATGTGGTTTTTGTCGATCCTGTAAAATTTAATAAAATGAAGACCAAACAAATGGCGGAAGAGATTCGCAAACTAAACCTCCGTTTTGAAGCACAGGGAAAAGAATATATTCTGATAGGACCCGGGCGCTGGGGCTCGCGGGATCCATACACCGGGATTCCTGTTTTGTGGGCGCACATTTCAAAAGCGCGTATTATTGTAGAAATGGGGCTGCCCGATTTTCCACTGGATGCCTCTCTTGGTTCACATTTTTTCCACAACGTAACGTCAATGAATGTGGGCTACTTCTCGGTGCCGCATAATTCCCGCAGTTCAAAGTTGAAAATGGAGAAACTTACCGACAAAAATTTGGTTGAGGAAACAGAATTTATTAAACATGTTGAGTTTAAAGAACCCCTGACAGTTTTAATGAATGGCAAAGAACAAAAGGCGTTGATTTACTGCTGAAAATAAGAATTTGATTAAATTATTGGTGGATTGTATTTACTATTTTTTGTTGGATACCTTTTTTATAAAATTGATTTTCGCAGTTTTGTTTAACAGAACAATTGGTATACCTAAAAGGTCTACCGAATAAAAAAACTGAATTTCATCGGATGATATATTGTAGGACAAGTCCACAACCGAATAATCTAAAGTATGGGTTGCCAGAGCAATATCATCCGAGTTATAAAATGTCAGCTCTATTTTATCACTGTATTTGCCTTTATGTTCAACTTCTTCTGTTACATAATATTCCCTTGTGATAAATTCAAGGTGAAAAGACTGATATCCATAACCGTAACCATATGCGGAATGGAATGAGTAGTTGGTACTCGCTGACGCCTTCTTTTCTGCTCTCTTAATTATGAACTGGTCAGTTACATTCAAATCAGTATTGTTGGAAAAAAAATGGAAGTTGGTTTTAACGCCTCCCAGAGATTCACTCAGACTTTGGGCATAAATATGTACAACAAATAATTGAATAACGGTGAACAAAAACATTTTTACTTTCATGACTCCATATTTTAGTTTTGAGAATTAGCTTAAAAGAAACTCAACCTTATTGATATTTAACAAAAAATGAGCCAGTCATGTACAACTTAATTTGTTTTCAAACTAACTTGAGAGAAGCGGGATCCGTTTTCTCACCCGCCTGTCGATTGATAAGTGTTTTTTTCTTTTTATATTTCTGTGAGAACTAAATTGGGCAACAAAAATCTGCTTGAGGAACCAGTTTCTACAAGATATACGGAGATTATAGAAGCCTCGGGAAGTTTTAATAAAAGGCACTGATTCACTGCTGAAAATGTTTTGTTTTAATATGATATGCCAGAAGCGTATAGCAATTTGTTACTGCAATTCGCGATTTAATTTTCTGTCATTGATATCTCCTGAATATGCACAAATAAAGCTTATACATGTTAAAATTGCTGAAGAAAATAGTAATATGAAAACAATGTTTAAGATGATATCGGGGTTGTTTTGCCCCGGGATATAACCAAAAATTCCCAGTTCCATAACAATCAACCACGAAATCATTGCTGTAGCTAAACTGAAGATCCAAAACGAAGACAATATCTTTCTTAAACCGAAGGGAAATATTTTTTTCCACCAACTCAGCGCTTTGTTTATTTGGCTGGCAAAAGCCCATGTGGGAATGAAGACGATAATAAAACCGATCCCACCGCCAACAAGAATTAATAAAACAGTTAATAACAGGAATATGGTTGTGCCATGTTTTGTATGTATATACTTCAGAGACCAAATAATTATGGCTAAGCTTGTCAAGACTGCAAAAATACCTGTAATCAGAAAATTATGAATTATTGTAAAGGCTCCTTCCGTTCCATAAACCCAAAATCGATGGACTTCGCCAATGGCTTCAATATAAAATCCGTTGGTAGGAGTAAAGCCCTGAAGAATCTCAAATACTCCGTGATTAATAACGCCTGCCATGCCAAGCAACACTCCCATTGCTGACGCGGTTGTTTTGGTTTTTTTATTAAAATAGGTCATCGGGATTTTATGTTTTTATTATAAAATGTACGGTTTTAATCCTTTTTGTTCTCCGGAAATTTATTGGTTATTTTTGTTTTCTACCTTTTGTAACGGTAATGCCCGATTATTTTGAAACGAAATAAACAGTCCTCAACAACCTGTCCTCTGCCAATATTGTGTACAATTAAATATCGTAATTCATCTTTTGATTTTTTTCTGCATACAATTCCAATATGAGTAATTCCCCGATCCAAATTCCAGCAAACAATATCTCCCGGCTGATAATCTGTGGAATTGCCTGTAATCTCTTTTTCAATTCCATGTCTGGAGAAAAATGTCATTAGATTTGGAACTCGTCTGTGGTCGATATTTTTGTCAGTATAACTTAGACCCCAATTTTTCGGGTATTTGTCAAAGTTGCCAAGCATATCCTCGTGTACTTCTTTTTGTAAGTCAATTCCGAGTTTTCTGTAAGCTCGAATTACAAGGTCGGTACAAACACCTTTGTTTGCCGGGATATCTCCGTTTGGGTATTCAATTTGAAAGTATCCTGGGTCGTAAGTTACTTTTTGTTTTGTCAGTGTTAATGCAGAATCAGCAAGTTGATTGTAAAAGCTGGTTTGTCCAACGGCTGGATAAAAAGTCAATAAGAGCAATAATATTTTGATCAATTTTTTTGTCATGTACCTTTCGCGTTTTAGTTTATATAAATTTCGTCAGATTTTATACACGCTCTGTATCGCTTTTATGCCTTTTTTATATCGTGGTTTGCTTTTCAATAAATAAGATAAAAGTAGTTTGTTAAACAAAAAAAATATGCTCCCTTATAATTTGTTAATCCTTATTTGTTTTGTCCATGCATTTTCGATTTGATTAAATTCTGCGCCGTAAATTTTTTCAAATATCATTTCATTCCCGGCATTATTTACAGTTGATATTGATTTATACAATTCAAGAAATTTTTGTTTGCCAAATTTCCTGATTAAGAACTCAACAAAAGATGCTGATGTGCAATATTCTAAGACAAAATTGTTTGAATTTCCAATTTTATCATATAAAAGCAGAGTTGAGATATTTATCAATCCTTCTGTTTTGCGATGCAATAAAAGAATTTCATTGATACTTTTTGTCGGGTAACCAATCATTTTTGAAAAAGCGTTGTCGCCATATAATTGAGACAGATAAACAGCTGTACCTTCATCAATCAACGCCGGAGTTTTATGAATTGTATATCCGAGAATATGTACCAGTTCATGGTAGGGGTCCATACGAAATGAATCATTAAATACTTCGACGATGGTACTATCAAAGCCCCATCCCAAACCTCTGTGACCAGTAAGATTATACTTTAATTGCTCATTCCTGAAAAGAAAAATATTGACTGATAGATTTGGTTTAATCTCAAAAAAATCGGAAATCTTCTGAAAAGCTACTTCCCTTTCTTTGAGAATATCTAATTTTGTTTCTGTAGTAAGATGACCATCAAAAGAATATAGTTTAAAATGTTCAGAAGATACTAATGTAAAAACAGAGTCTTTGTTTAACAGCCATTCTCTCTCTTGTCCTTTATTGCTATACGGAACGAAGATTAGAATGACTAATATTAATATCCGGTTTCTCATTGATTAACTGTTTGTTACGACCAATCCCGCCCTGTGATGTGCAGTGGTTTGTGCGTTGGTGTTTTATTTTAGTATTTCCATTATATTTTTAGCTGGTTTTTCACATTCTTTGTCACTTAACCAAAGATTGAATGCCTCGTTTAATACTTCCTTTGTTATTGTTTGGATTCTTTTTAACGGGTTTTTACTTTTTTGAAAATCTATTTCGCTTACAAAATGGAAGTAAATATCATTTGCCTCGGTATCATAATTATCAAGGTCACTTATACTTTTTGCCTGTTCTCCTAATGGATTCCAATTTGTAAGAATATTTTTGATTCTTTCAATCTTTTCCAGCCTGTCTTTTGATTCTTGAAAATTGGTCATTTTATTTTTTAGTCATTTTATAAATCATTGTTACCATCAAGATTGTAAATACAATTAGAAAAATTGCCAGGAAATATTTTCCAACCTCTGTTGCTCTGTTTAACCCGGTTTCTAGGGTTTTAAAATTTAGAAAAGCAAACAAAAGGATTACAATTAGTTTTAAAAGTCTTATTGTCCTTGTTCCAGGAGTGTATAACTTTTCCGCATTCTCGTTTGTCACTTTTGTTGGGTAATTAAAAGCAAAAGGAAATTTATTTAAAATTGAGAGACCGACATATAAAAACATTCCAATTGCCGGTAATAACCAAATTATTCCCCTGTTTCTATATGAATCAACTTGTCCAAGAGTATTAAAATGCTTTGGCATTTGGCTCTGCAAGTCATTAAAGTAATAAACAGGTAAGAGAATCAGACAGACCATTCCGATTGCTCCGATTATCTCAAAGAAATAGTCAATTAAAGTTAAGTTAATGAGGATTCTGGGTCTTTTTTCCATGTCAGGTTATTTCGATTTTTGGTTTTTTAACATGAAATACAACACTTAAATTTACGATTATCCTGGTTTTTATTTGATTATGGACTTATGATTTGTTTCTTTTTTAGTAATTGGACTTAAGGTACAAAAAGTTCCGACCGTTTGGAGAGCGGAAAGTGAGATTGTTTCCTTCTATATTGAAAATGTATTTTTCGCCTAATAATTCTTTCATATTTAAGTATTTATTTATTCCATGTTTCTTCCTGACAAAAACACAGTGATAGTTAAACGTATTTTGAAAATCTCTGAGGTTCTCATGAATTACCGACATTAACTCTTGCATGTAGTAATTCTCATTATTATAAAGATATATTTTCATATTTTTTCCTGAACAGTCGTGATTTTCTGGGTTGACTCCACTGCCGCTCTTGAGGTGGAAATATATTTCATTTTCCGGTATCAGGCTCAAAACAATTCTTTCCAACTCTTTATTTTCAATATTCAAATTTACGAGCTGGTAGAACTTGTTCAAATTCTTAAAATCATATTTTTTTATTGATGGTGCCTGTTCTGACGGGATAAAAAAACTTGCTCTGTCGTTAGCTTCAACTATTAAGGTATCAGTATTAAAATGATAAGTAGCGTTGTTAAATACACTGGAGCTTTTAAAAGTACCTGTAAAATTGGGAAAACAATCTATCGACTTACACATAATATTGTTTGTTTTTAAAGTGTCGTTAAAAAGTTTGATATACCCTCCACAACGATTGCACCCATCACTGTAACTAATAAAGTTGCCATAGCTTAAAGTATCATAAGAGCTGGTATTTTCAAGAAAATCACCAATATTTACAGTCCAGCCTCCATCCTTTAAAAACCGTTGAACTTCTTGTTTAGCCATCTCAATCAATTTTTCAGGTCGCTTTTTTTGTGGAAGTCCACGGTTGCTTTTTAGTTTGTACGCTTTTTCTATGCTGCTGTTGATTTCTTCAACCAAAGAGTCCGGAACATTCATTTTTACTAACCGCCAACTGCCTATTAATTTCTTATCAAAACCGAAGTCAGGAGAATTTACTGCTTTTTCGAGCCCATAATTGATTACAGAATCCTTTTCGTAATACAGAGATATTTTCTCGTTTTCAAGCATCAGGTTGTTACTCGAGATACTATACTTAAATGCTCCATATAACTCATTACGTAAATCAAATGTGGTACCGTTAGTTCCATAATAACCTATTAATCTTGGGCCAACAAGTTTTACTGAGTCGCTTTTTAGTTGATAAAAGTTTTGAAAGGAATAAGATTCGCTGAAGTTATCTTTTCCATTAACGATAAGAAAAGAGCCATTGTGATAAAATTTATTGCTTGAATCAAATCCAAAATAAATATATGGTGAAATATTTTCATCAGGACTTCTGGATACGCCATCAATTACTATTGATTTTAAATACCACTTACCTCTAATATCATCGGTCTTAATACCAGATGCAAGGATGGAGTTAATAATAACGAAAGTATTCAGTACCGTGAGCAGTTTTTTCATCATTTTGCAGATTCATGCACAAAGAAAGTATGGCTAAAAAGTAACATTAAACTCTTGATATTTCAATATTTTACACCGTGTTTTATAGTGCCGCTCTTAATCAATTATTTCTCGATAAGACTTGTAAATGAACTCGGTATTGCCTGCACTCTGTCTGATTTCATATTTGAGATTTGTAAACTTCGCGCCACGGTAGGTCACTCCTTTCTTTTTTCTCAGGTCTTCAAGTCTCTCCCAGTTATTCATAGTCAACATAATTTTTGCACATAAACCATCTCCTTGAACATAAAAATATAAGTACTCCTTCCCATTTTTTTCTTCGTACTTTTGAAGCCAATAACGAAGTTTAGTTTGGTCAACTTCCTTAAGTTTTCGAGCGAGTTCTTCTTTATATATTTTGGAATCGGGTTGATTTTGTTCAAAAATCGGATTGTTGTTAGTGCACTGAGGTCTGTCGCAATAAACAAGACTTAAGCAAACAACCAATAAGCTGATTATCTGAAATAAGTTTGATTTCATAATTTTAGATTTTGGGTTGACTATTTGATTTTGTTCTAATTCACTAACACAATTTACTTCGAATTATTGCTATAGTCTGTCAAAAACTATTTAGTATACAAATGAAAGCGATTTTAATAATCAATTAGTTCGCAGGAACGCTTTTCCAGGTGTGTTTTGGTTTTCAAAACGCACTTGTTGTTCGCCGTTTATTTGTCTCTTTATTTTAATTCCTTCTCGGCCCTGTCTTTCACGATTGCCAGTACTTTAATTATATCGTCGTACTTTGTTGATGAATCATTATTAAAATCCATTAAAGTGTGAGCATATTCTCGGTTCGGATAAAGTTCGTCGATCACAAATCGGGCTGTTTGAATTACATGTCCTCGGTGGTTGTATTCTCCATATTTTTTAATCGAAGCAATTTTTATAGCACAAAACAGGCTCCATAATTTATCGGATTCATCAGCTTCACACTTTCTATCATCATTTCGATTCCAATATGCTGGATTTTTAAGGTAGTCAAAGCATATGTCCAAAATTTCTAAGTCAGCTTTAGCAGCTGGAGGACAATACCAATAATCGTAGGAAAATATTAATTTTTTATTCTCAATTCTCAACTTATCCCATGGATACCAACCATTGGATGTTTTCATAAAAATAGTTATTGAATCATTATAAGGTATCAATGAATATTCTATTTCAGTGGTATTACCATTTGGGAAAATGAATTCTCCTTTAATATCATGATTTTGAATAGTCTCAAACAAACCATTTATGGTTAAACTATCATCTGAAAAATCAGAGGGTAATAGCATCGAAACATCATATCCCGAAAACTGAAGACTACTTCCCTGTAATTTATTGTCGGTGAATTCCAATGTATATTCAATACAGTTCTCACATAGCTCATCTTGTGCATGCACCAACCGTGTAATTACCAGTAAATATCCTATAATTATCAAAGTTTGTTTCATATATACGATGTTTCTTAAATGGCACACAACGACAGTCTCTGTAAAATATATTTAATTTTCTGAAATCTCAATATCATATTCTTTTAGTATTAATTCAATTGCTTTTTCCAGGAGTTCATCTCGTCCCTCCCGAATCCCTTGAATGGTAGGTTTTACTTCAATATCCGGAACGATGCCAATACGCTGAGTTTCTTTCCCATCCGGATAATAAATACCAATACCCGAAAACCCGGCTTTTATTCCTCCCGGTAACGGGATTAATGAAACATCTCCGTCAGCTCCCTGGGTCTGGCTGCCAATTATAGTCGTATTATCTCCCGCCCTGAGTGCCATAGCAGTATATTCAGCCAGACTTATGGTTGCTTCATTCACAATGACGATTAGCTTTCCCTGGAAATAATTTTCTGATGTAGGTTGTTCAAAATTTTTTAAGCTATCACGGTTTCCTGTGTTATTGCTTAAAAACGGCATACTATGATTCAATTTAAACCCTTCCGAATTAATTGAATTTTCTGATTTAAGATTTTTAGAATCATTTAAGTTATCACGGGTTCCTGCTTTATAATTTAGTGAATTCGGATAAGGCCTAAAATTAAATTCTCCCGGATTATTTAAATTTCCTGTTGTTATTCTCGCAAAAGGCTTTCTTGTCGAAGTAAAAAACTCACCCAAAACAAAAGGCACAAAAGTGGCAGGATAATTCCGAATATCAATGATGATTCCTTTCGCATTCTTAAAAGACTTTTTAATATCCGATATTTCCGTGTCTTTAATGGTTTCAAGTGTAATGTATCCGATAACCCCGGAATCGTTACCGATCATAATACTGTCATAAGACAATTTACTATTGGGTTCGTCCATATTCAAATCAGACCTTTCAACCATTGTTAATTCTTTTTGTTTTATTGTCCCGTAAGAATTATAGACGATATGAATTGAATTACTATTCGAACGCATCAAATCGGTTGCCATGTAATACCTTCGTGCTGCTTCGTTCGATGCCGGATAATATGTTTTGATACTATCAATGATATATTCAATTTTTTTACCGTTTATATGGGTTATGAAGTCGCCAATTTCCAAACCTGCAGTTTCTTTCAATTTCGGCTTGAAATAATCAATAACCGTTAATTTATTTTCAATAAACCGAACCCGGAAAGGCGCATACTTTGTTCCTCTCAATGAGTCTATTTCTTTTGTCCGAAGAGGCGCATACCTTGTTCCTCTCAAGAAGCCTGTTTCATTTGCTCCCATAAGAAGTCTTGCGTGCGTATCACTGGTTTCGCCTGCAAGTTGAAGTACGGCCAATTGATATTCCAATGCTGTTTTTGCATTAATAAATACGGGGATGTATTCTCTCAGTACCTCATTCCAATTATTGTCTGTTAAATACTTATATGGGAAAAAATAGTGGATGATGTTCCAGTACCGGTACAAGGCCAATAAACGAAGATCTTTGGCGGGATAAGAAGTTGGATAAGCTTGTTCGTTTAAAAATTCGGGATTATCACCACGATACACCTTTTTAATATAATAATGAGTTCCCTGGTGCCTGTTCTGATAGATTTCTTTTATCTTTTCTTTTAAAGCAGCGCTCATATTTCCGTTTTCAAGCCACGAAAAATCAGGTTTTTGATAAGCATCGGCAGCTGTTTCCTTACAGGTTATACATTCAGGCACTTCACCGTAGTTTTCTATCCATCGAAGTAGTAATTTGTCCCGCTGTCTGGTATTGTTTACGTTCATGTATTCCGGTAGAAACCGAAACAGTTCATCATCCCAATCATATATCCCTTTTCCAACTTCAGGGTGATGATACTTTAAAAAACCCCAAATCTTGCCCAATAAGGCCAGATTGTCAGTTAGCTCATTTGTTAATTCCGGCATTTCGGTATTTGAGCCTGAATCAAACTCTTTATCTAAATCAGCTTTAAATGAAGTGTTTTTAGTCTGGCAGCCAATTAAGAACAATGCCAATATTATAATTTGTATTTTTTTCAATGGTTCGTGGTTTTGTAGGTAGCGGTTGGTACATGTTGCAGATTTCGGAGCTTCGTTCTTGTCCGGCGGAACGGAACGATGATGCGACAATCCGCAGTTACAACCCGCACCAACCCCGCTCTGAAATATGTACTTTACTGTCACTCATTTATTTTTTTCACATTAGGAGTAATTTTATTCTCATCTTTAGAATCTATCGTCATTTCTTCCTGAAGAAATGAAGGGATTATAAATCTTTCCATTTCTTTCCAGATGATACTGTGATTGCCAACAATGTCGGTTGGATTATGGTGAAGTACCAACACAACCAAATCTAATTTGGGAATTATCCATAAATATTGTATCCCATAACCTTCGGCATAAATTGTATTGTATTTCGTTTGGTTAACCTCAAATATGCCTCTCCACCACTGATATCCATACCCCACAAGATTTTTTGAACTATTTATAGGTAAATGGAATGCTGTTGATTCTTTAACCCAGGATTGTGAAACGACTTGCTGTCCATTCCATTGCCCATTGTTAAGTACTAATTGTCCAATTTTTAATATATCTCTGGGTTGCATATACAATCCACCTCCTGTATGAACCTGACCATTGTTTGAACTCCAGATATAATGTTTTATTCCAAGTTTACTAAACAAGTTTTGTTCAGCATGTTCATCAATCGGTACACCAGTTGCGTCCAGAACCACACCACCAAGTAATACGGAAAGTCCACTGTTGTATTCAAACTTTTCACCCGGTTGTTCACCTTGCCTAATATCACGAGACAAGACATAATTGTACATATCACCGCTATTATTCATAACTATAGCGTCATTAAGTGGATCAGTATATGGAATTTTCTCTTGCCAGTCTAAACCTCCAGACATCATTAGGGCGTGCTTAAGGCTGACAGACC
Organism: Maribellus maritimus; assembly: GCF_022267315.1. Taxonomy (GTDB): domain Bacteria; phylum Bacteroidota; class Bacteroidia; order Bacteroidales; family Prolixibacteraceae; genus Draconibacterium; species Draconibacterium maritimum. The sequence goes on along the minus strand of NZ_JAIKLE010000005.1, from coordinate 74,905 downwards.
AAGGTTTTTGACTAAAGGAATCTCTGTACTTTGGGAAACAATCCTGCAATGGTTTGTCCAGGTTACTTATAAAGCCATTGTCATATGCGATACCAACCAAGAGAGAAGTTACACTTTTCGTTGCGGATTGAATACTGTGGACCCTATCTCTTCTGCCTAAATGGAAATACTCTTCAAGTACCAATTTGCCATTTTGCGCTACAAGTATTGCATCTAATCCTTGATATTTACCATCAAGAATCTTCTGGAAAAGTCCTTCTAATGGTTGGCAATTATTATTGGAATCACATAGTGCTCCGATTGTCCAATCATCCTTCATTAAATCAGGAGCAGTGTAATTCCATGATTTCACTTTCTGGCCTTTATTATCAAGCCTTGCAGGCATCTTAGATGTCCCATTTTCAACCATATGGTACATTATTGTATCACTTCCCAGAGTCGGTGAATAGCGTATTACGTTCATAGATTTTTTATCCTCTAATAAAATACCTTTTAAAGTCCAGCCGGATTCCAAATCAACTTCGATGTAGGAAGGAGTTACTTTTACATCTTTATACACTCCAAAACTCATTAACTCCGGAATTTCCCAATTTGCACTCCATGTTTTATCAATGGAATCTTGATATAATTCAAATTCACTGGCTACTGTGAATCCCGGGTAAAACTCAATATTTGTTTGCCAGACACCCTCCCAAGTATGTTTCTCTTTCGAACATGCTAATGAAATCAGAAGAATTACAAAAATAATAACAGCATTACTTGTTATCTTGAGTTTCTCAATTTTTTGATTATTTCTCTTCATACCTATCTTATAATTGTAATAATTTTTAATGTAAATTAATGAATCCGTCTAATTTAATGTTGCCTGACGACAGTCTGGCTAAATAATAAAATTAAGCCCCTGAGATTTTAATATTATTCTTTTTTTAAGTAGTTCCCACAAATCATAGTTATGCGCAGTGTTTTATTTATTATTCAATATCTGTTTCATTGATAAACTTTCCATTTTCAATTTTAACAACCTTTTGTCCATACAAATTGAATAAATCGCAAGTTACATCAAACATTCCGTCAGATAGCTTTGATATTTCTATTGATTTATTGAAAACATTGATAGAGATTGAATCAACTTCTACATCTTCATTTTGGTTTACATATGATATAATTGAAAGAGAGTCAAATGAATTTATAGAACGATAATATCTTTCAAACTCTTTTTGTATCAAATGTTTAACCCTTTTTAAAGAATTCCTTTGAAAAGCAATTTGATAAGGAGCATGATGACTACCTTTAATTTTGTGATACCTTTTACATCCGAAAAAGATTAAAACCAAAGAAATTAGAAGGATGTACTTTGTATTCATTTTCTCATTTAACATTTGCTATCAACTGGACGTTAGTACAAAAACTCAACTGTTTTACAACCCGTAGGAGGATTGCATATAAAAGCTGTGTACCCCAACTTTCATTTATCTCTTTATTGTTGTTTTGGTTTTTAGCCCTTTTAGGGGTGGGGATATGGAGTTTTTTATTTCGGTAGCTCATCCGGTAGGTTTAAAATTCTCAAAGTTATGTTTCAGGGTACGGGGGCTTCTCCGCTTTTTTGTAAAAACTTAGTTATGAAATTATAAAATCTTCACTATGTTTAAGAAAAATCATGCCTATGATTTTTTTATTTCACGGGCATGATTTCTGTAGCTGTTGTAAATGCCTGATTACTCTGCTTTTTCGAAATCGAGTGTTTTGAGCATTTTTCGCAGTTCGCCACCGGGTGTAAAAATAGTTTTTGCCGCTTTTACCGATGCTGCATTTACATCGTCGGCCGAATCTTCGCCTTTGCTCGAAATACTGATCCGCAAGCTGCCCAATTCACCTAACCGAACAATTTGTCCGTCTTCCAGGGCATCTTTCATTACATCAACCATTGCATATACCACCGCGCGAATGTCGGCGCCGCTCACCGTACTTACTTTTTCAATGCTTTTGGTAAGTTTGGTCAGCGTCATTTCACCCGACGATACCGCGTTTGCATAGTACTTCTTTTGGCCGCCTCCGGATACTCCGGGCTCGCCTCTCTCAATAACTTTAAATTTTACTGACATAATTTTAAATTTGAGTGTTATACATAAAAAAAGTCCAACCGGACTTACAGGTTTGCAGCAATAATAAAGCGATCGTTACTGGAGTTTTCAGAATCATTTTTTGTACAAATATTTGGGTTTTTATATTGTATATCAGTAAATATAAAATTTTTTTGCTTTGAAACGCCGCAGTATGTTTACTAACATAGTAATGAGGTGATTAGTCGGCTATAATGATAAAACCCGTGTTTCTTTTGAAACAATCCATTTTTCAATACCAACAGAGAAAATAATATCCCGTCCTTGTCAAATCGTTTTTTTCCATAAGCTGGTTTAAGATAATACTGCCCGGGCTTTTGTATGAATGCAGCAAAAGACAGAGAAGATGCGCACAAGCAAACATAAAAACGGAACAATGTATCCGGGATTTTGGGTCATCAAATCCTCAGTTCTTCCATCCGGCTTAAAAAAATGCTTTTGTAGCTTTCTCCAATCGGAATGTATTTATCGTTTATAACCACCTGGGTTTTGTTGATTGCTTTTATGTGATCGAGCCCGACGATATATGACTTATGAATCCGCGAAAACTTTTCCGACGGGAGATTTTGCTGGAGTCGTTTTAATGAGTTTAATGTAATAATTGGTTTGGCATTTTGCGAGGTATATATTTTGATGTAATCTTTTAATCCTTCAATGTAAAGAATGTGGTCGATCCGCACCAAAATGGTCTGGTAATCGGTTTTTACCAGCACAAACTCATTCGACTGGCTGTTGTTTTCCACATTTTCTTTTTCTTTTTCGTGCCCCGCTTTTTTCTCACGAAAGGTATAATGAAGAAGGGCTTTATTGGCCGCCTTTAAGAAGCGGTCGAAAGAAAATGGTTTTAACAAAAAGTCAATGGCATTCAGGTTAAAACCTTCAATGGCAAGATTGGCGTTTGAGGAATAAAAAATAAAAAGGGGTTTATCATCAAGGCTCCTTATAAAATCAAGCCCGGATATTTTTGATAAATCGGTATCAATAAAAATAAGGTCAATGGGCTGTTTTTGTAATATTTCGTAAGCTTCAAAAACCGAAGTACAATTGGCAACCAAATCAAAATACGGAACTGTTTTTATAAACCCGAGGAGATTAATTTGTTCTGACGGTTTTTTAATAACAATGCACCTCATAACTCTGACTTTTTCTTTTAATTTTCACACACATTGTTGTTTGAATATATTTTGTTTTCCGCACAAATTTTAGGTTCGTATTTGTTACTACAGGCAAGTATTTAAATTTGGTAAAAAACTGTTTTTTTGCTTTTTCCCAAAAGGTAGATGGATAAAACTGCGGAAAAGTTGCCGGAAGTATCATTTATTTCCATGTTTTTTTGCCGGTTATTTTTTTGGCAAGGTAATGGGAAAAGAATTTTTGTCCAATCTAATATTTCTTATTTAAGCGAAAGAAATGTTAACCGGAATAAGGGAAAGTTAAGCGATAGTTTTTGTTCCGGTTTGATTTTCAGCGTAGTTTTGTTTGGTGATTGTATTCCTGACTTGTTTAAAATTGTTTCAAAGGTTAAAAAATGAATATTGCTTCATAAATTAAACCGCCGCATCATTCGTTTTAAGAATTCAGAATAGTTTTTATCCGTATCACCAGCATTTGTATTTTGCAATTATTGTTTTTAGAACCCAATATATTTTTTTCTTATCTTTCGAAATCAAAAAAACCGGCATGCCAAAATTCCCGTTTTATCAGCAATACGATGCAATGGACTGCGGCCCAAGTTGTTTGCGAATGGTCGCAAAATATTACGGGAAACATTTTTCTACTGAATTTTTACGGGAGAAATCATTTATTACCCGCGAGGGGGTTTCTTTACTTGGGATTAGCGACGCCGCCGAAGGAATCGGTTTGCGTTCGATGGGGGTGAAAATTTCATTTGAACAGTTAAAAAAAGAGGCTCCGCTTCCGTGTATTGTTCACTGGGGGCAAAACCATTTTGTGGTTGTTTACAAATTCAAAAAAGGAAAAGTTTTTGTCGCCGATCCGGCTTTTGGGCGGCTTGAGTATTCTGAAAGCGAGTTCAGACAAAAATGGCTCTCTACAGTAAAAGAGGGCGAAGAAAAAGGGATTTGTTTGTTGTTACAGCCAACTCCCGACTTTTACCAGGAAGCCGACGAAAAAGTAAAACGGACGGGTTTCAGGTTTGTGTTAAACTATTTGAAACCCTACCGAAAACTGGTGATTCAATTGCTTCTTGGTTTTTTTCTTGGCAGTCTAATTCAGTTGGTCTTGCCATTTCTTACACAAAGTATTGTCGACGTCGGTATCAGTAACCAGGACATTGGTTTTATCTATCTGGTTCTGGCTGCACAAATGGTTTTGTTTATCAGTCGTATGTCGGTCGATTTTATTCGGTCATGGATTTTGCTTCATATTTCAACACGAATAAATATTTCAATTATTTCCGACTTCCTGATAAAATTGATGAAACTTCCGCTCGGATTTTTCGATTCAAAAATGATCGGAGATATCTTACAACGTATTGAAGATCATGGCAGAATAGAACGTTTTCTCACGGCACAGTCCATCGGTATTTTGTTTTCAATGTTCAGCCTGGTAATTTTTGCTGTTGTGCTCGCTATATACAGCTTGAAGATACTCCTGATTTTTATTGTGGGCTCAGTACTTTATTTTGTATGGGTTTATATTTTTATGAAACGAAGACGGGAGCTCGATTATAAACGGTTCAGAAAATTGTCGGAGAACCAAAGCAAACTCATCCAGATTATTAACGGGATGCAGGAAATAAAGCTTAACAACTACGAAAAAGAAAAGCGCTGGGAGTGGGAGCGTATACAAGCCGGGTTGTTTAAAGTAAGTGTAAAAAGTCTGGCCCTGGAACAATACCAAAACGCCGGTTCTGTATTTATTAACGAAACAAAAAACATTCTGATAATTGTAATTGCCGCCACCGGGGTTATCAACGGCGAATTAACCCTTGGGATGATGTTGGCCATACAATATATATTAGGGCAACTAAACAGTCCGCTCCGGCAGTTAATATATTTTATGCATCAGGCACAGGATGCAAAAATAAGTCTCGAACGTTTGGCCGAGATACATGAGAAAAAAGATGAGCAGGAATTTGCAGGAACAAAAGTTAAAATGCTTCCTGAAAATAAAAGCATATCTATTTTCAATCTTGTATTTCAATATGAGGGGCCACGGTCACCCAAAGTATTAAACAACATCAATCTTGAAATTCCGGAAAATAAAACAACTGCTATAGTCGGAACCAGTGGAAGCGGAAAGACTACATTAATAAAATTAATGCTCGGATTTTACCAGCCGGTGGAGGGCGAAATAAAAATTGGCGGTGTTCGGCTGGCGAACTATTACCAGCCCATGTGGCGCGACAAATGTGGTGTGGTTATGCAGGACGGTTTTATTTTTTCCGATTCCATAGCGCGGAATATTGTGGTAAGCGAGGGAGCAATTGATGAACAGCTGTTTTTGCATGCAGTAAAGATGGCGAATATTCAGAATTATATTGAATCGTTGCCCTTAAGTTACAATACCGTTATCGGGCAGGAAGGCTCGGGGCTGAGCCAGGGGCAAAAGCAACGGATTTTAATTGCCCGGGCCATATACAAAAATCCAAGCTATTTGTTTTTTGACGAGGCAACAAATGCACTTGATGCAAACAACGAAAAACTCATCATGGAAAACATGGATGAGTTTTCAAGAGGAAAAACAGTAGTGGTTGTTGCGCACCGTTTGAGCACCGTGAAAAATGCCGATCAGATTGTGGTTCTTGAAAAAGGACAAATTGTTGAAATAGGGAAACATCAGGAATTAATTGATAAAAAAGGAAAATATTACAGACTGGTAAAAAACCAGTTGGAATTAGGAAGTTAAAGGCTCTTTCAAAAGGGAAAGAGAAACAGAAAAGGTAAATATGCCGGATAATACAGGAAATACAACAAACGCAACCAATTCACCCCGGGAAAGAAAAACGCTAACCGCTGGTAAAGGAGGCGTTGTAGAAATTCGTTCAGGCGAGGTGCAGGAAATTCTGGGTGGAGTTCCTGCACGTATTGTGCGTTTTGGTATCTATATCTTTCTTGCTGTGTTTGCCGTTATCATTATATCTGCGTTTGTTTTTAAATATCCTGAAGTTTTACGTTCAAACATTATCATCACAACCGAAAATCCCCCGGCTACTCTGGTCGCCCGTTCTACCGGTAAAATAGAACAATTGCCCGTTGCCGACAACGACAGGGTAAAAGCAGGGCAGGTAATTGCGCTTATTCAAAACCCCGCTGAATACCGTGATGTGCAAAAACTGGATGTGCAGATTGATTCTGTTCAACCTGTTTTTGATAGCCTGGGTTTTTCAATTCGTCCTGTTTTTGATAAAAACCTTCAGCTCGGAACAATCCAGGAATACTATTCACTGTTTTTAAAAAAATATGATGAGCTGCTTCTGTTTGTTGAACAGAATTACTATCCCCGAATGAATGAATCGTTAAAACAGCAGCGCAATATGGCCCGTATTTTATACGACAGGCTGTGGGAGCAGAAAAATGCAGTAAACAACGAGTACAAAATAAGAAAAAGAAATTTTGAGCGGCAACAAGGATTAAAAGACCGGCAGGTGATTGCTTCCACGGACCTGGAATTGGCTGAAGCTGAGATGTTGAGTAAAAAAGGGGAACTCGACGGTTTGCGGTCTCAGCTTGCTGAACGTGAAATTGAAATCAGTGAACTGGAACAGAAGATAATTGAAAACGAAAAGTTGTATTCCGACCAGAAAAACAAATTTAAATCAGAGCTTCAGGAGGCATTCAATATATTAAAAAGCGAAGTAAGTAATTGGGAGTTAACCTATCTGATGCGATCTCCAATCGATGGAGTTATCACCTTTAATAAATTTTGGAGTGTTAATCAAAATGTTACTCAGGGCGACAGGGTATTTACTATTGTTCCCGAAAACGTTGGTGAGCTTGTTGGGAAAGTAGAACTTCCTATTCGCGGTTCAGGAAAAGTAAAACAGGGATTGGACGTTAATATAAAATTTGATAATTATCCCTATATGGAATATGGTTTGGTCAGGGGAAAAGTAAGCAATGTTTCTCTCGTTCCGGCAGAAGATAACTTTTATATGGTAGAAGTTGTTTTTCCTGAGGGATTGGTTACCAATTACGGGAAGTCTCTTGAGTTTCAAAATCAGTTAATGGGGCAGGCCGAAATTATAACGGAAGACCTGAAACTGATACAGCGTATATTTAATCCGCTCAAAGCGTTATGGAAAGAAAGGGTAAATAATTAACTTTTCTCTGTAGGTATCTTTTATTCCCCAAATTTCAATCTTAATTTTTGGAAAAAAGAAGTAAAATGTTATTGTTCTTTGGTAAGAATTTGTACTTTTGCGTGCCGTTTTAAGGGGGTGCTATGCATTTTTCCCCCGAAACGTATTGTTTTTAAGGATTTTTGCATACTTTTGCAGTCCGTTTTGAAAAAGTATTATTAACGTTATAAAAAAACAGGTATTTATGCCAACTATTCAACAGTTAGTTAGAAAAGGAAGACAAACTAAAGTTGAGAAGAGTAAATCTCCGGCTTTAGATTCATGCCCGCAACGTCGCGGTGTATGTGTGCGTGTTTATACCACAACTCCAAAAAAACCTAACTCAGCGATGCGTAAAGTAGCAAGGGTGAGGTTGACCAATGGGAAAGAGGTAAATGCGTATATTCCCGGTGAAGGACACAATTTGCAGGAACACTCCATTGTATTGGTACGTGGCGGCAGGGTAAAAGACTTGCCAGGTGTACGTTATCACTTAATTCGTGGTGCTCTTGATACAGCAGGTGTAGAAGGACGTTTACAACGTCGTTCAAAATATGGTGCTAAAAAACCAAAAAAGTAAAAATTAGTATTTAACAACGTTATTTGCAGTGGTTTGGTTGAGTAAGGTTTTCTTTCAAAATGTCTTCCGAAGAAAACACTGAAGACCGCCTACGGGCAGCCAATTTAAATAACACTTAAAAGTTTTAAAATGAGAAAGACGAAACCAAAAAAGCGGATTTTGCTTCCGGATCCAAAATTCAACGATACTTTGGTAACCCGGTTTGTCAACGATTTAATGGTAGATGGTAAAAAATCTACTGCTTATGCCATTTTCTATCAAACATTGGATATGGTTGAAAAAAGAGTGAAGGATACAGAACTTTCGCCTCTTGATGTTTGGAAAAAAGCATTGGAAAATATTACTCCGGCTGTTGAAGTTAAAAGCCGCCGTGTAGGTGGTGCTACCTTTCAGGTTCCTATGGAAATCAGACCGGAAAGAAAAACCGCAATCAGTATTAAAAATATGATATTGTTTGCCCGGAAGCGTTCGGGTAAATCAATGGCCGATAAATTATCTGCAGAAATTGTAGCTGCATTTAACGAAGAAGGTGGAGCTTTCAAAAAGAAAGAAGATACCCACAGAATGGCCGAAGCAAACCGTGCGTTTGCACATTTCAGATTTTAGTTTAGAAAATGGTATAGTTTAGTTTTTAAGATTAGTAAAAATAGGATTAAGAAAATTGGTTTAAAAAATGGCTAAACAAGATCTGAAAAATACAAGAAACATTGGTATTATGGCGCACATTGATGCGGGTAAGACCACAGTAACTGAGCGAATTCTCTTTTACACGGGATTAACGCATCGTATTGGTGAAGTGCACGATGGCGCTGCTACCATGGACTGGATGGAACAGGAGCAGGAAAGAGGTATTACAATTACTTCTGCTGCTACAACCACTTTCTGGAAATATAAAGATGCTGAACATAAGATCAACATCATTGATACTCCCGGGCACGTTGATTTCACCGTTGAAGTCGAACGCTCATTACGTGTATTGGATGGTACCGTTGCACTTTTTTGTGCAGTAGGTGGCGTTGAAGCTCAGTCGGAAACTGTATGGCGTCAGGCAGAAAAATATGGTGTTCCGAGAATAGCTTTTGTAAATAAAATGGACCGTCAGGGGGCTGATTTCTTTAATGTATATAATGATATTAAAGAAAAATTACGAGCGAACCCGGTGCCGGTTCAAATTCCGATCGGTGCAGAAGAAAGATTTGAAGGGGTTATCGATCTTATTGAAATGAAAGCCATTCGCTGGTTCGACGATGAAAATATGGGAACCAACTACAGCCTTGAAGATATTCCAGAAGAATTGATGGAACAGGCTGAAGAATGGAAAGAAAAACTGGTAGAATCGGTTGCCGAAGTTGACGATGCAATTTTGGAACGTTACTTCGAGGACCCGGATTCTATAACAAAAGAAGAGATGCTTACGGTTATTCGCCGTGCCACCATCGATGGAGTTATTATCCCAATGATGTGTGGATCAGCATTTAAAAATAAAGGAGTTCAGCGTTTGCTCGATTCAGTATGTGCTTTCCTTCCAAGCCCGCTTGATAAAGGAGATGTAACAGGTAAAAATCCGGTAATTGATAAAGAAGTTACCCGGACAGCTGATGTTGATGAACCACTTGCTGCTTTGGCATTTAAGATTGCTACCGACCCGTTTGTTGGTCGTTTGGCATATATCAGAGTGTATTCAGGTAAAATTGAATCCGGTTCGCAGGTATTAAACTCAAGAACAGGTAAAAAAGAGCGTATTTCACGTTTATACCAGATGCACTCCAATAAACAAAATCCAAAGGATGTAATTGAAGCAGGAGATATCTGCGCTGCAGTTGGATTCAAAGATATTCGTACAGGTGATACCCTTTGTGATATTAAAAATCCGATCGAACTGGAAAGTATGGAATTTCCGGAACCGGTTATTGGTATTGCGGTAGAACCAAAATCACAAAAAGATTTGGATCGTCTTGGAAACGGTTTAGCCAAATTAGCAGAAGAAGATCCGACATTCCAGGTAAATACCGACCCTGACTCAGGCCAAACTGTTATTCGCGGTATGGGAGAACTTCACCTCGAAATTCTGATTGACAGGCTGAGACGTGAATTTAAAGTTGAGTGTAATCAGGGAGCTCCCCAGGTAGCATACAAAGAAGCAATTAGCCAATCGGTTGAGTTACGTGAAGTATTCAAAAAACAAACCGGTGGACGCGGTAAATTTGCTGATATCATTGTTCGGGTTGAACCCGCAGACGAAGGGGTACAGGGTTTACAATTTGTTGACGAAGTAAAAGGTGGAAGAATTCCACGTGAATATATTCCTTCCGTACAAAAAGGATTTCAGGAAGCACTGTCAAACGGACCGCTTGCAGGATATCCGGTCGACAGCCTTAAAGTGACTTTGCTTGACGGTTCATTTCACCCGGTGGATTCAGACCAGTTGTCGTTTGAAATTTGTGCGAGACAAGCATTTAAGAATGCAGCCTCTAAGGCTAGTCCCAAATTGCTTGAACCTATTATGAAACTGGAGATTGTTACTCCGGAAGAATATATGGGTGATATTATTGGAGATTTGAACCGTCGTCGTGGAGATATTGCAGGAATGGAAACCAAAGGCGGTGCAAAAGTAATAAACGCAAAAGTTCCGCTATCAGAACAGTTTGGTTATGTGACGGTATTGCGTACGCTCTCGTCCGGACGTGCTACTTCATCAATGGAGTTTAACGACTACCAGGAAGTACCGCGTCAGTTGGCAGAGAAAGTATTGGAAAGTGTACAGGGAAGAGTTGATTTATTAAAATAATTTATAACAATTTTCTCATTATGAGTCAAAAGATCAGGATTAAGCTGAAATCTTACGATCACAACCTTGTTGACAAATCGGCTGAGAAGATCGTTAAAACGGTAAAAACTACCGGAGCTGTTGTAAGTGGTCCTATTCCGCTACCAACGCACAGAAGAGTTTTTACAGTTTTGCGTTCCACTTTCGTGAATAAAAAATCGAGAGAGCAGTTTCAGTTGTCGTCATACAAACGTTTGATTGATATTTACAGCTCTACCGCAAAAACAATTGACGCCTTAATGAAGCTGGAATTACCCAGTGGCGTTGAAGTTGAAATTAAAGTTTGATAATTAAAAAGTAGTCGAAAAATGGCTGGTATTATTGGAAAAAAAATCGGAATGACATCCGTATTCAGTGTTGAGGGGAAAAATATCCCATGCACTGTGATTGAGGCTGGTCCTTGTGTAGTTACACAAGTGAAAACCACCAAAACCGACGGCTACGAAGCGCTTCAGCTGGCTTATGGCGATAAGAAAGAAAAACACGCCACAAAAGCCGAGTATGGCCACTTTAAAAAGGCTGGTGTTTCACCAAAGCGTAAAGTAGTTGAGTTTCATAACACTTACCAGGAAGAATTTGAGTTGGGACAGGAAATCGATGTTTCAATTTTCCATGAAAGAGATTACGTTGACGTAATCGGAGTTTCAAAAGGAAAAGGATTCCAGGGTGTAGTAAAAAGACACAATTTCCGTGGTGTGAATGATGCAACACACGGACAGCACAACAGGCTGAGAGCACCGGGTTCTATCGGAGCCTCCTCGTGGCCTTCACGTGTTTTTAAAGGAATGCGAATGGCAGGTAGAGATGGTGGTAAAACCATCACTATTGAAAACCTGGAAGTAGTGAAAATTATTCCTGAAAAGAATTTAATTGTGGTGAAAGGTTCAGTGCCTGGCGCCAAAGGTTCATACATAATTATTAGGAAACAATGGAACTAAGTGTACTGAATATAGAAGGAAAAGAAACCGGAAGAAAGGTCGCTTTAAACGACCAGATTTTCGGTATTGAACCCAGCGACCATGCCATTTATCTCGATGTAAAACAATATTTGGCAAATCAGCGTCAGGGAACGCATAAAGCAAAAGAACGTGCTGAGATTGCAGGAAGTACCAAGAAAATTAAAAGACAAAAAGGTACAGGTACAGCTCGTGCCGGTAGTATCAAGTCTCCTGTTTTCCGTGGTGGTGGTACTGTTTTTGGACCACGTCCGCGCAATTATGGCTTTAAACTGAACAAGAAAGTAAAACAGTTGGCCAGAAAATCAGCGTTGACTTATAAGGCAAACGAAAAAAGTATTGTAGTTCTCGAAGATTTTAATTTGGAAGCGCCTAAAACAAAGGAATTGGTGACGATTAAAGCAAATTTGCAAATCGCTGATAAAAAGTCACTTTTCGTTTTACCAGTCGAAAATAATAATATATATTTGTCCTCCAGAAATTTGAAGGATGTTTCGGTTGTAACTGCTTCTGAGTTAAATACTTATCAGATTTTAAACGCAAAAACTGTTGTTCTTGTTGAGGGGTCTGTGAAAAAAATAGAAGAGGCGTTTAACCTATAAGGCTTGTAAAAAATGGAAATATTAATAAAACCATTAGTAACAGAAAAAATGACAGACCAGGCTGAGCGGTTTAACCGTTACGGTTTTGTCGTTGATCGCAGAGCAACCAAACCTCAAATTAAAAAGGCTGTTGAAAACCTTTATAATGTTTCGGTTGACAGCGTAAATACCATAGTTTATGGTGGAAAAATGAAATCAAGATATACCAAAGGCGGTATCATTACCGGTAAAACTGCTTCTTACAAAAAAGCAATTGTTACTTTGGTAGAAGGTGATAGTATTGACTTTTATAGTAATATTTAATATAAAATGGCAGTAAGAAAACTAAAACCAGTAACTCCGGGTCAAAGGCACAAGATTATAGGTGCTTTTGATACCATTACTGCATCTACACCTGAGAAATCATTGTTGGAGCCCCTGCGGAAATCTGGAGGTAGAAACAACCAGGGCCGCATGACGATGAGGTATATAGGTGGGGGACACAAACGCAAATACCGTATTATCGATTTTAAACGCGATAAAGACGGTGTTGCAGCTGTTGTCGATTCCATTCAGTACGATCCAAACCGTACTGCTCGCATCGCCCTTCTTCAATACGAAGACGGCGAAAAAAGATATATCGTAGCGCCTAACGGGTTGCAAGTTGGCCAAACGGTAAAGAGCGGTAGCGGTGTGGAACCTGAAATTGGAAATACATTACCACTTAGTGAAATACCTCTGGGTACTTTGGTTCACAACATTGAACTCCATCCTGGGCAGGGTGGCGTTATGGCTCGTAGTGCAGGCGCATATGCGCAATTGACCTCACGTGAAGGCAAATATGCAATTTTGAAATTGCCTTCAGGCGAATCTCGTATGGTACTTACATCTTGCAGGGCTACAGTAGGTACAGTTGGAAATACAGAACACAACATTGAAAAATCGGGTAAAGCCGGTCGTTCAAGATGGTTGGGCAGAAGGCCTCGTGTACGTGGTGTTGTTATGAACCCGGTTGATCACCCAATGGGTGGTGGAGAAGGCCGTTCATCAGGAGGACACCCAAGATCACGTAAAGGCGTTCTTGCTAAAGGGTATAAAACCCGTTCTAAAAAGAAAGCATCCAACAAGTATATTGTAGAACGTAGGAAAAAATAGTTAAAGAGGAATAAATTATGAGTCGTTCATTAAAAAAAGGTCCTTTTATCGATTTTAAACTTGAAAGAAAAGTTCTGGCTATGAATGAGTCGGGGAAAAAATCGGTTGTTAAAACATGGGCCAGGGCATCAGTAATTTCTCCTGATTTTGTAGGCCATACTGTTGCAGTACATAACGGAAACAAGTTCATTCCGGTTTACATTACCGAGAATATGGTTGGCCACCGTTTGGGTGAATTCGCACCTACGCGTACATTCAGGGGGCATGCTGGTAATAAAAGATAAGGCATAATTAATTTTAAAAGAAAAAGAAATGGGTGCCAGAAAAAGACTAGCAGCTGAAAAAAGAAAAGAAGAAAAAAAACAACAATATTTTGCTGTTTTGAGAAACTGCCCAACATCTCCAAGGAAAATGAGGCTTGTAGCTGATATGATCCGCGGCATGGAGGTAAATAAAGCGCTGGATGTTTTGAAATATTCATCAAAAGAAGCTTCCCGCAGGGTAGAAAAACTTCTTCTTTCAGCTATTGCCAATTGGCAGGCGAAAAACGAAGGAGTTCGTTTAGAAGAAAGTGAACTTTACGTAAAACAAATTATGGTTGATTCAGGCCGTATTCTGAAAAGGTTACGTCCGGCTCCCCAGGGTCGTGCACACCGAATCAGAAAACGTTCCAACCACGTTACTATTTACGTAGATAGTAAAGAAAGTGTTGTTGAAGAAAATCTTAATTAATAGTACATGGGACAAAAAGTAAATCCGATTGCAAATCGTTTGGGGTTCATCAAAGGATGGGACTCAAACTGGTTCGGCGGCGATGATTATGGTGATAAACTGGTAGAAGACCAAAAGATCAGGGAATACCTGAACGCACGTTTGGCTAAAGCCAGTATTTCAAGAATCGTAATTGAACGTACCTTGAAACTTATCACCATTACCGTGCACTCGTCACGCCCAGGTATTATTATTGGTAAGGGAGGTCAGGAAGTTGATAAACTGAAAGAAGAGTTGAAGAAAATTACCAATAAAGAAGTTCAGATCAACATTTTTGAGATCAAACGCCCGGAACTCGATGCTAAAATCGTTGCAACAAACATTGCGCGTCAGATCGAAGGTAAAATTGCTTACCGCAGGGCAGTTAAGATGGCCATTGCTTCAACCATGAGAATGGGATCTGAAGGAATCAAAGTATTGGTTTCAGGAAGGTTAAACGGAGCAGAAATGGCTCGTTCTGAAATGTATAAAGATGGCCGTACTCCGCTGCATACTTTGCGTGCCGATATCGACTACGCATTGGCTGAAGCGTTGACCAAAACCGGACTTATCGGTGTAAAAGTCTGGATTTGTAAAGGTATGGTTTACGGAAATCGTGATCTTTCGCCCAACATCGGTCAAAAACCGGGCAGAGGCGGTAAAGGTGGCGGTGGAAACCGTGGAAGAAGAAGAAAATAGTGGTTTAACACTCAGAAATTTACAAGGATGTTACAGCCAAAAAAGGTAAAATTTAGAAGAGTACAGAAAGGCCGAATGAAAGGAAATGCCCAAAGAGGCAACCAGTTAGCATTCGGTTCATTTGGAATAAAGTCGTTGGAAGAGGCCTGGATTACCGGTCGCCAAATTGAGGCAGCAAGGGTTGCGGTAACCCGCCACATGCAACGTCAAGGTCAAATATGGATACGGATATTTCCCGATAAACCTATTACCAAAAAACCAGCCGAAGTAAGGATGGGTAAAGGTAAAGGTGCTCCTGAAGCATTTGTTGCTCCGGTTTCTCCGGGACGCATAATTATTGAGGCCGATGGCGTGCCATTCGCACTTGCCAAAGAAGCTTTAAGATTAGCAGCCCAGAAATTGCCGGTTACAACAAAATTTGTAGTAAGACGCGATTTTGTCGAAGAATAAAAGAGAGGTGAATAATGAAAACATCTGAAATTAAAGAACTGACGACCAAAGAGATCGTCGAAAGAATACAGACTGAACAGGAAAACCTGGTTCGCCTTCGTTTAAATCACGCAGTTTCTCCGCTTGATAACCCTAACAAGTTAACAGAAAGCAAGAGAAATATTGCCCGGTTAAAAACGGTTCTTCGCGATAGGGAATTAAACGAAAAATTGAATTAATTCAGCGATGGAAAATAAAGTGAGAAATCTCAGGAAAGAAAGAATCGGGGTGGTTGTTAGCAATAAAATGGAAAAAACCATTGTGGTTGCTGAAAAACGTAAAGTAAAGCATCCAATTTATGGTAAGTTCGTTAATAAAACAACCAAATTCCATGTTCACGATGAGAGTAATACCTGCAACATTGGCGACACTGTAAGGATTATGGAAACACGTCCGCTCAGTAAAAGCAAATGTTGGAGATTAGTTGAAGTAATTGAAAGAGCTAAGTAATCATGATACAACAAGAATCAAGATGTTCAGTAGCCGATAACAGTGGAGCAAAAGAAGTACTGTGTATCCGTGTATTAGGCGGAACCAGAAAACGTTATGCTTCATTGGGAGATACTGTTGTGGTTACTGTAAAAAGTGCCATACCTGGTAGCGATGTTAAAAAAGGTGCGGTATCGCGTGCAATAGTTGTTCGTACGAAAAAAGAAGTTCGCCGTGGCGACGGTTCTTATATTCGTTTCGACGATAATGCAGTTGTTTTGTTAAACAACGCTGGTGAAATGCGGGGAACCCGTATTTTTGGTCCGGTTGCACGTGAATTACGTGAGAAGAATATGAAAATTATTTCACTCGCACCCGAAGTACTGTAATTTAGAAAAAAGCTCAAAATGCAGAAAAAATTACACATAAAGAAAGGTGACACTGTGGTTGTGATTACTGGTAATAATAAAGGTCAGAAAGGCCGTGTTTTAGAAGTAATCAGAAAAACCGACAGAGCAATTGTAGAAGGTGTTAATATGATTAAAAAACATACTAAACCCAATGCTGAAAATCCGCAGGGTGGTATTGTTGAAAGAGAAGCACCTGTTCATATCTCGAATTTAATGCTTGAAGATCCTAAAATGGGAGCTACACGTATTGGGAGAAAATTGAACGACAAAGGTAAATTAGTTCGTTTTTCCAAAAAATCTGGAGAGGAGATTAAGTAATGGCTTACGTACCAACTCTTAAAAAGAAATATCAGGAAGAAATTATTCCTGCATTGAAGAAAGAATTCGATTATTCTTCTGTCATGCAGGTTCCGAAATTAGAAAAAATTGTTCTTAACCAAGGTGTTGGAGCAGCTATCGCCGATAAAAAGATTATCGAAGTTGCTACAAACGAAATGACAGCAATCGCCGGCCAAAAAGCCGTACAAACGATGTCAAAAAAGGACATTTCTAATTTTAAGTTAAGGAAAAAAATGCCTATTGGCGTGCGCGTTACACTGCGTCGCGACCAAATGTATGAATTTCTTGATCGTTTAATTGCAGTGGCCTTGCCACGTATTCGCGATTTCCGCGGAATTGAAAGCAAAATGGACGGGAGAGGAAATTATACCTTAGGTGTTCCGGAACAGATAATTTTCCCGGAGATTGTGCTTGACAAAGTGAGCAAAATCAATGGGATGAACATTACCTTTGTTACTTCTGCAAGTACCGACGAAGAAGGTTTTGCTTTGTTGAAAGAATTAGGTTTACCATTTAAAAACGTTAAAAAGAACTAAGAAATGGCTAAGGAATCAATGAAAGCCCGCGAAGTTAAGCGCGCAAAATTAGTTGACAAGTATGCCGAAAAAAGAGCCAGGCTAAAAGCCGAAGGCGACTGGGTTGGGTTGCAGAAATTACCTAAAAACTCTTCCAAGATACGTTTGCACAACCGTTGCAAACTAACTGGGAGACCAAAAGGGTACATGCGCCAGTTTGGAATCAGCAGGATTAATTTCAGAGAAATGGCTTCTGCAGGTTTAATTCCAGGTGTAAAAAAGGCAAGTTGGTAATCGTTTAAAGAAACTTGAAAAATGAGTAAAGTAACAGATCCGATAGCAGATTATTTAACCAGGGTGCGTAATGCAATTATGGCAAAACACCGTGTGGTTGATATCCCGGCTTCAAACATAAAAAAGGAAATGACCAAATTGTTAAAAGAAAAAGGTTATATCCTTAACTATAAATTTGAAGACGAAGCTGGATACCAGGGAAATATTAAAATAGCATTGAAATATAATCCTGAAACAAAGGTATCTGCAATAAAAGCGTTAGAACGCATAAGTAAACCAGGTTTACGTCAGTATTGTAATTCAAGCGATATTCCACGTGTACTAAATGGTTTGGGCATAGCAATTATCTCCACTTCAAAAGGCGTAATTACCGACAAGGAAGCACGCGAAATGAATATTGGTGGAGAAGTTTTATGTTACGTGTATTAAAGGAGGAACAGTCATGTCAAGAATAGGTAAATTACCCATTGAAATTCCATCAGGAGTACAAGTTAGTGTAAACGATGAAAATATCGTTTCAGTAAAAGGACCTCTTGGTGAATTATCACAACTAGTAAACGCTGAAATTGAAGTATCTGTCGAAGATAATAATGTCAGCTTTAACAGAACAGGCGAAACAAAACGCCATAAATCAATGCATGGACTGTACCGGGCTTTGGTAAATAATATGGTTGAAGGTGTATCGAAAGGGTACGAAATAAAACTTGAATTGGTAGGTGTAGGTTACAGGGCTGAAGTATTGCCAGACAACGTACTCGACCTTGTACTGGGTTTTGCTCACCATACTTATTTACAACTACCCTCGGAAGTGAAGGTTGAGGCCGTGTCTGACAAAAGAAGTAATCCAATTATTACTTTGAAAAGTATTGATAAGCAATTGATTGGTCAGGTTGCTGCTAAAATCAGGTCGTTCCGTAAGCCAGAACCATACAAAGGAAAAGGTATTAAGTTTGTTGGCGAACAATTAAGGCGTAAAGCTGGTAAAGCAGCTGCTAAATAATTTATAACAGTAATTATTATGGCATTAACAAAAGTAGAAAGGCGTACAAGGATTAAGAATCGGGTGCGCAAGATAGTATCAGGAACAGCTGACCGCCCGCGTTTGAGTATTTTTAGAAGTAACAAACAGATATATGCTCAATTGGTTGATGATATTCAGGGAACAACATTGTTAGCTGTTTCATCAAAATTGAAAGATATAGAGTCTAGCGAAGGAACAAAATCTGATAAAGCAGCAATGGTAGGTAAAAAAGTTGCCGAAAAAGCATTGGCTGCCGGAATTACAGAAATTGTTTTCGACAGAGGCGGATATTTATATCATGGAAGAGTAAAACAATTAGCTGATGCTGCCCGCGAAGGTGGCCTTAAATTCTAATACATTATGGCGCAAAATATTAAAAAAGTTAAAACAAGCGACCTTGAATTAAAAGACAGGTTGGTAGCCATTAACCGTGTTACTAAAGTTACAAAAGGAGGGAGAACTTTCAGCTTTTCCGCCATCGTAGTAGTAGGTAACGAAGACGGTATTGTAGGTTGGGGCCTGGGAAAAGCAAGCGAGGTAACTACGGCTATTGGAAAAGGTGTTGAAGCAGCTAAAAAGAATCTCGTGAAAATTCCGGTTATTAATGGAACTATTCCTCACGAACAAGCTGCTAAATTTGGTGGAGCAAATGTGTTGCTTAAACCGGCTTCTTCGGGTACCGGAGTGAAAGCAGGGGGTGCAATGCGTGCCGTACTTGAGAGTGTAGGTATTCACGACATACTTGCAAAATCAAAAGGTTCATCAAACCCGCACAATTTGGTTAAAGCAACAATGGAAGCTTTACTCGAATTGAGAGATGCTTATACAGTAGCCCAGCATAGAGGTGTTTCAATTGAAAAAGTTTTTAAAGGATAACACAATTATGGCTAAAATAAGAATTACACAAGTAAAAAGCGTTATCGGTTCAACTAAACGTCAGAAAGCGATCATGAAAGCTCTTGGGCTAAAAAAAATGAATCAGACAGTTGAACACGATGATACTCCTCAGGTTATGGGCATGGTCAATAAAATGAGGCATTTGATTAGTGTTGAAGAAGTTAAATAATATTTCAAATATCTGAAATTATGAATTTAAGTAACTTACAACCTGCACCAGGTTCAACAAAAAGCGACAGACGTATTGGCCGCGGACAGGGTTCAGGACGTGGAGGTACATCTACTCGTGGTCATAAAGGACAGAAATCCAGATCAGGATACTCAAGAAAAATTGGTTTCGAAGGTGGACAGATGCCTTTGCAACGTGTAGTTCCGAAATCAGGATTTAAAAATATAAACCGGGTTGAATATAAAGCGATAAACCTGGATGTATTACAGCAATTGGCTGACAAGAAGAAGGTAACTACCATTGATGTTGCTGCATTAATTAATGCAGGTTTTATGTCAAAAAACGAAAAAGTTAAAATTCTTGGGGGAGGTACCTTAAGCGCTAAACTCGATGTAAAGGCACACGCTTTTTCGAAAAGCGCAAAAGAAGCAATTGAAAAACTAGAAGGAACCACTGAAATACTTTAAACTGTAATGAAACGATTTATTGAAACCCTAAAGAATATTTATAAGATTGAAGATTTAAGGTTGCGAATCGGAACCACCTTATTCTTTTTGTTAATTTACCGGTTGGGATCTTTTGTTTCTCTGCCTGGTATTGACCCGGCTCAGTTGGGAAATTTGCAGAACCAAACATCCGACGGCTTGCTTGGGTTAATTAACATGTTTTCAGGAGGTGCTTTCGCACAGGCTTCAATTTTTGCTTTAGGTATCATGCCGTATATTTCCGCCTCAATTGTAATCCAGTTACTTGGAATTGCAGTACCCTATTTCCAGAGGTTGCAGAAAGAGGGAGAGTCAGGAAGAAGGAAAATAAATCAGATAACACGTTATCTAACTGTGTTAATTCTGATTCCTCAGGCATCGGCGTATCTGACAAATCTTCATTATCAGTTACCCGATTCAGCATTTGCGGTTTCAGGTGTAATGTTTAATATACCTTCGATAATCATTTTAACTGCTGGATCGATGTTCGTACTTTGGTTAGGGGAAAGAATTACCGATAAAGGAATTGGTAATGGTATCTCTTTAATCATTATGATTGGTATTATTGCCCGTTTACCTATGTCTGTAGTGCAGGAATTTGGTGCACGTATTACACAGCAGGGGGGTGGACTGGTAATGTTCCTTGTTGAGTTTGTTATCCTTTTCTTTGTTTTTGTGGCATCTATTCTGTTGGTTCAGGGAACGCGCAGAATACCCGTGCAGTATGCAAAGCGCATTGTGGGTAACAAACAATATGGAGGTGTGCGTCAGTACATTCCGTTAAAAGTGAATGCTGCAGGTGTAATGCCTATCATTTTTGCTCAGGCAATAATGATGGTACCCATTACAATTGTTGGTGTTGCCAACTCTGAAAGTTTAAGTGGTGTTGCGGCTGCATTATCAAACATCACTGGATTTTGGTATAACTTTACACAGTTTATACTGGTAGTTGCTTTTACATATTTTTATACAGCAATTACCATTAATCCTACTCAAATGGCAGAGGATATGAAGAAAAACGGCGGTTTTATACCTGGTGTTAAACCAGGGAAGAAGACCGTTGAGTTTCTCGATACTGTGATGTCGAGAATTACGCTTCCGGGGTCAATTTTTCTCGGATTGGTAACTATCCTTCCTGCATTTGCTATGATGATGGGAATTCAACAATCGTTCGCTTATTTTTACGGGGGAACATCTTTGTTGATTCTTGTTGGAGTTGTGTTGGATACCCTGCAGCAAATAGAAAGTCACCTTTTAATGCGCCACTACGACGGTTTGATGAAATCGGGCCGTATAAAAGGCAGACCAGGGGTGATGTAAAATCGGTTTATGATCTACCTTAAAACAAAGGAAGAGATTAAACTGATACGAGAAAGTAGCTTATTGGTAAGCAAAACTCTGGCTTTAGTTGCCAGTAAAATTCGGCCGGGAGTTTCAACGCTTGAGTTGGACCGGGTAGCCGAAACGTTCATTCGAAATAATGATGGAGTACCTGCGTTTAAAGGTTTTGAAGGGTTTCCGAATACCTTGTGTGTATCGGTAAACGATGTGGTTGTACACGGTATCCCGTCCGATTATAAAATTAAAGACGGTGATATCGTTTCTGTAGACTGCGGAGTGCTTAAAAACGGTTTTTATGGCGATTCCTGCTATACTTTTGAAATTGGAGATGTTTCTGAACAAAAAAAGTTATTATGCAAAATTGCAAAAGAAGCGTTAACTTTGGGCATTGAAAAAGCAGTTGAAGGAAACAGGCTTGGAACTCTTGGGAACGTAATCCAAAATCATGTTGAGGAATATGGTTTTTCTGTTGTTCGTGAATTAAACGGGCACGGTATCGGCAGAGACTTGCATGAAGAACCTGAAGTTAGGAACTATGGCAAACCGTGGAGAGGAGAAAAATTACACAGTGGGATGGTAATTGCTATTGAGCCAATGGTGAATGCAGGAAGTAGGAAGATTTATCAAATGGAGGATGGATGGACTGTTAAAACGATCGATGGGAAGCCCGCTGCTCATTTTGAACACACTGTTTTGGTGAGGGAGGATAAGGCAGAGGTTCTATCTACTTTTGAAATTATTGAAGAACAAATAGAAAAAAATAATTTTTTATGGCAAAACAGCCTTCTATAGAACAAGATGGAAAAATTATAGAGGCATTATCAAATGCAATGTTTCGTGTTGAATTAGAAAATGGGCACATTATTACTGCTCATATTTCAGGAAAAATGAGAATGCACTATATAAAGATTTTGCCCGGAGATAAGGTGAAAGTAGAAATGTCTCCCTATGATTTAACTAAAGGTAGAATTACGTTTAGATACAAAAATTAAAGAATTGGTATAATGAAAACTCGTGTTTCAGTTAAAAAACGTAGTTCCGACTGCAAAATTATACGCAGGAAGGGACGTTTGTATGTGATTAATAAAAAGAACCCGAAGTTTAAACAACGTCAGGGATAAATTAATCTTGTAAATTAAAATTTATGGCACGTATTGTTGGTGTTGATATTCCAGATAATAAAAGAGGTGAGGTTGCACTCACTTATATTTACGGTATTGGCCGTAGCAGGGCAACAAGTATCCTTGAAGAAGCCGGAGTTGATAAAGATTTAAAAGTGAAAGACTGGGATGATGACCAGTTTGGAGCAATTCGTAAAGTTATCAACGAAAGTTTTAAAGTTGAGGGCGAACTTCGTTCTGAAGTTCAGATGAATATTAAGCGTTTGATGGATATTGGTAGTTACCGTGGTATCCGTCACCGTATTGGTTTACCTGTGCGTGGGCAGAGTACAAAAAATAATGCCCGTACTCGTAAAGGGAAACGTAAAACTGTTGCGAATAAAAAAATGGCCACTAAATAAGGAAATTAAGTTATGGCAAAAAAGACGGGAACAAGTAGGAAGAGAACTGTGGTTGTTGAAGCCAATGGAATGGCTCACGTTCACTCCTCTTTCAACAATATTATCGTTACGCTGACGAATATGAACGGAGAAGTTATTTCGTGGTCGTCGGCTGGAAAAAAAGGATTTCGCGGTTCTAAAAAGAATACTCCTTATGCCGCACAGGTTGCTGCTGAAGAGTGTGCTAAAACTGCTTATGATCTAGGACTTCGTAAAGTAAAAGTATTCGTTAAAGGGCCGGGAAATGGTCGTGAATCAGCGATGAGAGCTTTGGCTAGCGTTGGCATTCAGATTACTGAAATTGTTGATGTTACACCACTGCCGCATAACGGTTGCAGACCGGCAAAAAGAAGACGTGTATAATATTTAAACGAATAAAGGCATGGCAAGATATAGAGGACCAAAATCTAAAATAGCTCGTAAATTTGGTGAACCAATTTTCGGCCCGGATAAAGTATTTGAACATAAGAATTACCCTCCCGGAATGCACGGTTTGTCCGCAAAAAGAAGAAAAAAATCTGAATACGGGCTTCAGTTAAAAGAAAAACAAAAAGCTAAATATACCTATGGGGTATTGGAAAAACAATTCCGTAATCTTTTTGAAAAAGCTTCAGCAGCAAAAGGGATTACCGGTGAAGTTTTGCTTCAGTTACTTGAATCAAGACTTGACAATGTAGTTTTCCGCATGGGTATTGCTAAAACACGGGCAGCTGCTCGTCAGTTTGTTTCGCACAAACATATTACAGTAAATGGAAACGTAGTAAATATTCCTTCGTATACAGTTAAACCTGGCGACATTGTTGGCGTTCGGGAAAAATCAAAATCGTTGGAAGAAATTACAGACTCATTGCATTCACGCCGAAGCTCAAGATACGAGTGGCTGGAATGGGATGCCGACCAAATGGTGGGTAAATTCCTGAACCGCCCGGAACGTGAAGAAATACCTGAAAACATCAAAGAGCAGCTTATCGTAGAGTTGTATTCAAAATAAAAAATTACTTAAGGTTATTATGGCAATATTAGCATTCCAAAAGCCTGACAAGGTGATAATGATTGAATCCGATAATCAAGTCGGAAAATTCGAATTTCGTCCGTTGGAACCCGGATATGGTATTACAATTGGTAACGCGTTACGACGAATTCTTTTATCATCGCTGGAAGGGTATGCAATCACAACTGTAAAAATTGAAGGTGTTGACCATGAATTTTCTACGATTAAAGGGGTTATTGAAGATGTAACAGATATTATCCTTAATCTGAAGCAAATTCGGTTAAAAAACGAAGTGGAAGATTTCGACAGTGAGAAAGTTACCATCAGCATTACCGGACAGGAAGAATTTACAGCAGGCGATATTAATAAGTTTATGACTGGTTTCAGGGTATTGAATCCTGAATTAGTTATTTGCAGAATGGAGCCGGATGTAAAACTTCAAATGGAAATCTCAATCAGCAAAGGACGTGGATATGTTCCGGCTATTGAGAATAAACCGGTAGAGGCTGAGTTTGGAGTTATCCCAATTGATTCAATTTTTACTCCAATCAAAAAAGTAAAATATGCTGTTGAAAACTATCGTGTTGAACAAAAAACAGACTACGAAAAATTAGTACTGGATATTGTTACCGATGGTTCTATTCATCCCAAAGATGCGCTAAAAGAAGCCGCTAAAATTCTTATTTATCATTTCATGTTGTTCTCTGACGAGAAAATTACGCTCGATTCGGATGAAAAATTTGCAAATGAAGAATTTGATGAAGAAGTACTTCATATGCGTCAGCTCCTGAAAACTAAATTGGTTGACATGGATTTGTCGGTTCGTGCATTGAACTGTCTGAAAGCAGCCGATGTTGATACATTGGGTGATTTGGTAACATACAATCGTAACGATTTACTCAAGTTTAGAAATTTTGGTAAAAAGTCGCTTACCGAATTAGATGACCTTTTAGACAATATGGGACTGAATTTTGGAATGGACATCACGAAGTATAAATTGGATAAGGAATAAAAGGCAATGAGACATAATAAAAAATTTAATCATTTAGGCCGAAAAAGTGCACATCGGAAAGCGATGTTGGCAAACATGGCAAGTTCACTTATCGAGAATAAGAGAATTTCTACCACGGTTGCTAAAGCGAAAGCATTACGAATGTATGTTGAGCCTTTAATTACGAAGGCAAAAAATGATACAACACATTCACGCAGAGTAGTTTTTAGCTACTTGCAAAATAAAGATGCTGTTTCAGTTCTTTTTAGAGAAGTAGCAGAGAAAATTGCCGATCGCCCGGGAGGATATACCCGTATTTTGAAAACAGGTAACCGTTTGGGAGACAATGCAGAGATGTGTATTATTGAATTGGTTGATTACAACGAAACCATGTTGGCAGCAAAAGAAGAAACTGCAAAACCAAAACGTCGTCGTTCACGTCGTGGAGGAAGCAGTAATAAATCTGATTCATCTACCCCGGTAGCCGAAAAGCAGAAAGCTGAAAAAAAGGTTGAAGTTGTTGAAGATGTTAAACCTGTTGAAGAAACAGAGGTTGCATCAGAAGAAACCGAAGGAAAAGCTGAAGAAACAGGAGAAGAAACCAAAGTAAATGAGGAAGATTCTTCAGACGAAGAAAAGAAAGAAGAATAACAATCTTTTTTGAGATAATACAGGAAAAGCCGGTTTTATTTGACCGGCTTTTTTTATGTATCAATTTTTTTAGAGTAAGAACATTATTTTCCTTTTGAAGTTGATTTGAATCCTTAAAATCTTTACTTTTAAAAGCTAAAATCTATAACCAATTAAATAAACATGGAAAATCAAAACAATTCATCCGGCTCATTTTCCCGTAGAAAATTTTTAGGCACAACAACTGCAGCAGTTGCCGCCGTGTCGCTAACACCTTTTAATTTTGGATTTGCCCCGGCGAAACCAAATTCCAAATTCGGAGGAGTTCAGATTGGTGCTATAACCTACAGTTGGAGAAGCATGCCAAGCACAGCAGAAGATATTATTAAATATTGTATTGAAGCCGGAATCAGTTCGGTTGAGTTAATGGGAAATGTTGCCGAAGCCTATGCAGGGATACCGGAAGGACCAGCCCGTCCTCCGAGGGGAGTGGAACTAAACGACGACGAACAGAAGAAACTTCAAAAGGCAAGAGAAGAGGCTATTGAAAAGCAAAAGCAGTGGAGGCTTTCTGTTTCGATGGACAAATATAAAGCATTACGCAAGATGTTCAACAAAGCAGGAATAGACATTCATATCGTAAAATTTGCGCCTGCCAATTGGAGCGACGATGAGATTGATTATGCTTTTAAAGCTGCGAAAGTTTTAGGAGCAAAAGGAATAACCAACGAAATAGGTGAAGATGCTTGTAAACGTTTGGGCAAGTTTGCCGATAAACATAATATGTATGCGATTTATCACAATCATTTACAACCGGGAGAACCAGGGTTTAGTTTTGATAAATTTCTCGCCTATTCACCTAAAAACATGTTAAATTTTGACGCAGGGCATTATTTTGGTGCAACCGGAAATCATCCGAATGAAGTTATTGAACGTTTGCACGATCGTATTTTTAGTATTCATTTAAAAGATAAAACGGGTAAGAATGCCAATCCGGCAAATACAAATATGCCATGGGGACAAGGAGATACACCAATTGGCGATATGTTAAAACTGGTTCAGAAAAATAAATGGCCGATTTATTTTGATATAGAACTCGAATATCCGGTTCCGGATGATTCGGATGCACAGAAAGAAGTAACTAAATGTGTACAATATTGTAAAAATATTTTAGCATAGAAAAAAGCCATTGTCATTAGCCATTTGTTATTATAGAATTTTCCTGATAACCAATGGCTAATGGCTAAAATCTTTTCCCCCACCATTTTTTTAATCGTTCAAGTATTTTCGCCTCTGTAGGATTATTTTGAGGGTGGTATATTCTTTCATTTTTTATCTCACCGGGAAGAAAATCTTGTTCAGCAAAATTTCCTTCGTACGAGTGAGCATATTTATAATTCTTACCGTATCCAATTTCTTTCATCAGTTTGGTCGGTGCATTTCTGATATGAAGCGGAACAGGCAAGTCTCCGGTTTTTCTAACCAATGAGATGGCTGAGTCGATAGCAGAATATGCAGAATTACTCTTGGGCGAAGTCGCCAGATAAATGGTACACTCCGAAAGGATTATCCGCGATTCTGGTGGACCAATTTTATGGACAGCATCAAACGTGCTCTGTGCCAAAAGCAAGGCGTTCGGATTCGCCAGTCCAACATCTTCTGCAGCAAGAATTAACAATCTCCGGGCAATAAATTTTATATCTTCTCCACCTTCAAGCATGCGGGCCAGCCAATAAACTGCCGCATCCGGATCGCTGCCACGAATACTTTTTATAAATGCAGAAATAATATCATAGTGCATTTCACCCTTTTTGTCGTAGGTTGCAAGATTTTTCTGAAGGCGGCTGGTCACCTTTTTATCAGTGATTTCAACTTCGTCAGCTTCTTCGGCCAGAACAACCAGCTCAAGTACATTTAGCAACTTTCTTGCATCGCCGCCCGAGAACCTTAACAGGGCCTGTTCTTCCTTAATGGTAATTTTTTTCTTTTTTAAAACAGTATCCTTTTTTATGGCCAGATCAACAATTTGTAAAAGTCCTTTTTTATCCAAATGTTCCAGAATATAGACCTGGCAACGCGAAAGGAGAGGGGAGATAACCTCAAACGAAGGGTTTTCAGTAGTTGCACCAATCAATGTGATTGTTCCGTCTTCAACTGCTCCCAAAAGCGAATCCTGCTGCGATTTACTAAAGCGGTGAATTTCGTCGATAAAAAGAATCGGATTTGGCCGGTTAAAGAACTGTTGCTTTTTTGCTTTTTCAATTACTTCACGAACATCTTTTACTCCTGAATTTATGGCACTCAAAGTATAAAAAGGTCTCTCCAGTGTATTGGCAATAATTTTTGCCAATGTCGTTTTGCCAACGCCCGGAGGCCCCCATAAAATCAAAGAGGAAATATTTCCAGATTCAATCATTTTTCGCAACACAGAATTTTTTCCCACCAGGTGTTCCTGTCCAATGTAATCGTCCAGTGTTTTGGGCCGTAATCGTTCTGCCAGTGGTTGGTTGCTCATGGTAAATTTTATTATTTTGAAGCCTAAAAATACAGATTTTATTCGATGATAATGTTGAATTTATCAAGCAACCCGGAAACATTTTGAATAGAGAATTTTGCTTTTTTGATGTTATTTAAATCAGGGTCGATAGAAAAATGATATGCTGAACTAAAATTGGCTTCCTCAAGAATGGTATTATCAAAAATGGCACCCGGTAAATCACTTTCGCTGAAAATTGTTTTAGACAGGTTTGCCGCCGAAAAATCAACTTCTTCCATTTTACATTTTATAAAACTCGTATTTTTTATTTTTAATTTATGAAACGACGAAAAGCTAAGAATACAGGAATCGAAGTTAAACGAAAGTAAAAAAGAGTTACATTCATCAAACGGAAGTCCTATCAACTTACAATTTTTGAAATTTACATTCTGAAAAGCTGTATTTCGCAATTGAGCCATGCTCAGGTCACAGTTTTCAAATTCACATTCCGAAAAAGCAGCATCTGAAAGATTGGTATTTGAAAAATTACAATTTATAAACCGGCACTCCTCAAATTCGGCTTTTACAAAATCAAAAGTTGTAAAATCTTCATTCTCAAAAACTACGTCCGCATTGTATTTTCCCATGAATCTGCTTTTTGAACCATAAAGATAGTTGAATTCGCGGAGATGAAAATTATTTTATTGAACGAAAAGTTTGGAAGAATATTTTTGGCTATCTGAAACGACTTCGACAATATAAAGACCTTTCTGTCCCGGAGCATCTATTTTGTTTTCGGTACTTGTAACAGGAGAGGAATAAATTGTTTTTCCAGTTATGTCGTAAAGGGTAACAAAATTATTATGAGAGTTACTTTGTAGCTGAACCGTTATCTTCCGTCCGTTTGTAACGGGGTTTGGATAAACGCTTATAGGCTTTGAAATTTGTACCGGATCCCGGATTCCTGTATACAAACTCTTATTTGTTTTGTATATTCTTTCGTCGAGCATTTGAATCATGAAGACTCTCCCGTTTTCTTTTTCGGCAAAGAACTGTTCACTGCGAGTACCCAGAATATCTGTTCCAAGTCCAAAGTCCAGTATTTCCCAGTTTTCCCCGTCAGTTGAATAACAAGTCCCTCCATTGCTTACAGTGCCGCTGGTTGATGAATACCAATCACCACTCTGTGTAATTTTTATATCGTTTAATACAAAATCTTCCCACCAGTTTTGAAAACCCATAAGTTGAAGAACTTCCCATGAATTGTTTATTCTGACATCATCAATGCTTTTATAAATATTCAATTAAATGAGGTAATTACTTGCCAAACCATAAAAGCTAAGATAAATACTATCGTTTGGCAAAACCGACAAGCCGGTGGTCGTTCCAATTCTTATCGGATTACTTAAAAGATTTACACTAACTGAGATTTTTTCCCACGTCAGGCCGTCGTCGTCTGAAACAAAAAGGCCTCCGAAACCAACATTTTGTTCATCGGATATGGTGAGATAGAGCAAGTCATTTTTATCTACTGCTATATTGCTGCAACCTAAGTGAGTTCCCAGGCCGCTGTTTCGCTTTTCCCAGTTTACTCCATGATCACCAGAATAATAAACTCCGTCACCTTCATCGTAATCGCTGGTTATTGCAAATATATCGGCTGTTGAGTTTTCAGCAAATTCTATTACAGGATAGTTTGAATGGATTGAAACAGAGTCCCAATTTATTCCAAAATCAGACGAAAAGAAAATTTTTCCAAGACCACCGGCAAAAATTTTACCTTCTTTTGTGGAGAATACAGAGTAAATTTCTGATGCGCTCAAAACCTTTTCGAGCTGTTCACATTCGTTGGTACTTTTCATAACTGCGCTGTTGGTGCTGACTATAATAACCGAATCATGTGTTATTGTTATTCCGGTTTTTGGACCACCCCAAAATTCATTTGTCGTGTCCCAGAATTGTTGCCCTTCTGTTGAAAGAGGAAAGAGCAGATTCATTGTTAAAATGAATGCACACACAAGAACCATATTTTTCATTTTCTGTTTGTTTAATTGTAAAAGTTATAGCATAAGATTACTTTTTAATATAAAGGTTGCGTGTTTCGTATTAATTCGTGCTCAAAGAATCTGGTTGGTTTTTGAAAGTGTGCCTTTAAAATTATCATTTAGGAAAGGTTGTTCTTTGTGGGTGGTATTAAACGTTTTAGGAATGTTAAGCAGGATATGTTTAAATGACTAAAAGTATATTAAATTCTAAATCCACCTAAGAATTTTAGCTCCTGTCCCCTTGCCTGGCTACTTTTCGGAAGTGGGATAGCTTGTATTATTCGTTCTCTGTTTTTCTTATTTTTTTTAGAATTGTCGCGGTCATATTTGCTGTCCCAAATTCGGTGATCCAAATGTTATCTTTTTCATCATTGCACATGCTGATCACATATAGGTGGCAACCTTATGTTGCTTTCATGTTTTCCGATGCTTTAAATAGCTGCTCACTCTTTCCGTTTTTGGCTGTCAGTTTACTGTGAAGAAAATACTTTTTCATTTTTATGTTTTTGAGAGAACTCTTTCATTTTAATATTTACAGCTCTGGATATCGGTTTTGGGTTGGATAATTTCTATTCCAATCAAAGTTACTTGTATTGGAATAGAAATTTTGTGTCGCTATTTTACTTTGTTCCGTTTGCTTTATAACTTTTGTCTTTCGAGTACGATTAATTTGTTTTTTGAAATACAAATTCACTGAGTTCTTTCCTGGTTTCGTGCTGAGCTTTTCTGTTTTTCTGATCTTCCGAGTGTGGTTTTTCTTCTATAGGGTAACCAACGGCAATCATTGTTACCGGTTCAAAACGTTGCGTGTCGAGTTGTAAATACTCCGATGCTTTTTGTTTGTCGAATCCTCCCATTTGGTGGATTTGTATTCCCATTTCAGCAGCCTGTATAGCCATTGAAACACTTGCTGCACCCATATCATGAAGCGCTTTTCCATTTGGCTGGTTGTTATAACTTGATATTTTGCTCATTACCGATATTATTAAAATCTGTGCATCTTTTGCCCATAACGGGTTATTTCCGGTTAAAAGCCCGACAAATTCATCAAATATTTTTGAGTTTTCCCGCTGAGCAAAAAAATAAGTCCAGGGTTGCTCATTTCTGGAAGAAGGGGCCCAACGAGCAGCTTCAAATAGCAATTTTATCATTTCATCGGAAACAGGAGTTTTACTAAATCCGCGCGGGCTCCATCTGTTTTGTATCGCTTTATTTAATTGCATATTACATATTTTCTGAATACTTTTTCTAACAAATCAGGACGTGATTGGTTTAGCTACAAAATTACTCTGACTTAATCAATCTGGTAGGTATAGAAGTTTGTGGTTTTTGCTTCTGTAGTTATCAGCCTGTTGTCTAACTTTCAAATTAGTTTAAGTGGATAATGGTTTGCCGAGCACCTTTATTAATAAGTAAAAATTCCAATTAAAAATGACAACTTCAGCAGAGTTTAGACAAATGTTGGAATTTCGTATGGCTTTCCATTCACGCATAAAAAAAGCCGGCATTACCGGCTTTTCTGAGTTATTTTATTTTTTAGCAACTTCCTTTTTCACCCTGAGCTTGTTCCATGAACCAGCTTAAGGGATGAGATGTTGGGCGTTCAATAGGCATACCGTAAATGCGATCGTTAACCAAGGATGCAAGCACACCTAAGGCTCTTGATACACCAAATAATACGGTGTAAAAGGTATATTCTTTGATTCCGTAATGGTAAAGTAGTGAACCACTGTAGGCATCAACATTAGGCCATGGGTTTTTTATTTTACCAATAGAACCCAGAATTGGAGGAACAACCTTGTACAATTGATTGGCAAGGTTTACCATTTTGTCGTCTTTGATGTACTTGTTCGCAAACTCCTGCTGGGCTGTAAATCTTGGGTCAGTTTTACGAAGAACAGCATGTCCGTATCCTGGAATAACTCTTCCTTCTTCCAATGTTTTTTTGCAATATGCTTCAACTTGTTCGTCGGTTGGCGTATCGGTATCCAAATCTTCAAGCATTTCGAACATCCAGAAAATGACATCCTGGTTGGCAAAACCATGCAGAGGGCCTGCAAGCCCGTTCATTGCTGCAGAGTAGGCATAATACGGATTACTTAATGCAGAACCCACAAGATGTGCTGTGTGTGCCGAAACGTTTCCACCTTCGTGGTCGGCGTGAATTATCATATACAGGCGGAACAAACGACGAATATCCTCGGAATCAAACCCCATCATATGTGCCAGGTTTCCTGCCCAGTCCATCCTTGGATTTGGTTCGATATGGTCGCTGTTGTGAAATTGACGACGATAAATATAGGCTGCTATACGAGGCAATCGTGCAATAAGGTTCATAACATCTTCGTAGGTAGCATCCCAATAGAATTTTTTACCAACTCCTGCCCGATATGCTTTTTGGAAGATTGATTCCGTAGCCATTGAAACTATCGCAGCACTAAACTGAGTCATTGGTTTCGAAGTTTTTGGCATGGCATCAATAACATCAAAGACATGCTGTGGCACGTGTGAACGTGTAGCCCAGTCTTTTGAAAGATTTAAGGCATCTTCCTGCGACGGGATCTCGCCAATTAACATCAGGTAAAACAATCCTTCCGGAATAGGTTCCCCTTCCGGATTAATTTTGGGTAATTTTTGCTGTAATTCAGGAATTGAATATCCCTTAAAACGAATACCTTCTTCCGGGTCTAATTTTGAAGTGTCGGTAACCAGTAAAGGAATTCCTTTCATTCCTGTTAGAACTTGTCCAAGTGTTACCTGGCCCAAAACAACATCGGCGTGTTCGCTTTTTAGACGCTGGAATTCCTTGGAGCATCTGCTGGCTTTTTGATAAAATCTGTACTTAATATATTCCATTGTATTTGTATTTGTTATTAATTATCGTGAATGTCAATGCATATTTTTGATTATCTCTTCGGCAAACTCAGAAGTGGTCATCAATGCCGCTCCTTCCATTTGAGCGTATAAATCAGATGTAACTCTACGTTTTGCAAACGTGTGTTCCATTGCATCGTAAACATGTTCAGCTGCTTCATCCCATCCCATATATTCCAGCATCATTACTCCGGAAAGAATAAGTGAGCTTGGATTTGCATTGCCGGTTCCGGCAATATTAGGAGCGGTGCCATGTGTTGCTTCAAAAATGGCATATCCATTTTTGTAATTGATATTGGCACCCGGAGAAATTCCGATTCCCCCAACCATAGCTGCAAGTTGGTCAGAAATGTAATCACCATTTAAGTTCATTGTTGCAATCACCGAATGGTCGTAGGGGCGTAACAATGACTCCTGAAGGAAAGCATCAGTAATTACGTCTTTTACAATCACTTTTCCTGCTTTCTTTGCTGTATTCAACGCCTTTTCTGCGTCCATCTGACCTTTTTCTTTTTTGATGTTTTCGAATTGTCTCCACGTAAAAGTGTGGTTGGCAAATTCGTTTTCGGCCAAATCATATCCCCAAATTTTAAAAGCCCCTTCGGTAAATTTCATAATATTCCCTTTGTGAACAAGGGTAACAGAAGGAAGTTGCCTTTGAATTGCATATTTGATGGCAGCCCTGATTAATCTTTCCGAACCTTCTTTTGAAACCGGTTTTATACCAAAAGACGAAGATTCGGGGAAACGAATCTTGTCCACTCCCATTTCATTAACTAAAAAGTCTCTGAATTTTTTTGCATCCAGCTCACCGGTCATGTATTCAATGCCGGCATAGATATCCTCTGTATTTTCACGGAAAATATGCATATCCACCAGGGATGGGAAACGCACCGGTGAAGGTACTCCTTTAAACCAACGCACCGGGCGGAGACAAACAAAAAGATCAAGTGTTTGCCGAAGTGCTACATTTAGTGAGCGGATTCCTTCGCCGACGGGTGTTTGTAATGGACCTTTAATACCGATTAAGTGTTCTCTAAAAGCTTCAATCGTTTCATCAGGCAGGTAATTTCCGGTTTTTCGAAACGCTTTCTCGCCTGCTAAAACTTCTTTCCAAATAATCTTTCTCGAATTTCCGTATGCTTTTTCAACGGCGGCATCAAGTACTTTTTGCGAAGGCAATGAAATATCTTTGCCAATCCCATCTCCTTCAATAAAAGGAATTACAGGCTTGCCGGGTACTTGCAGTTGTCCGTTTTGTATTTTTGTAGTGTCTGTCATTCTTAACTATCAAATTATTCTAAGATAAGAAATTTGTTTTATTTTCTTAAGCTATTGATTTAGTTTAATCTGCAGGTTTTCATCCAGTGCTGAAAGAAATTCCTCTGTTGTCAGGTAATGTTCTTCCTTTAAATCTTTGCCGTGAATAATTAAAGCCAAATCTTTGGTCATCTTTCCACTCTCTACGGTTTCAATACAAACCTGTTCAAGCGCGTGAGCAAAATCAATAAGTTCTTTATTGTCATCCAGTTTTCCCCGGAAAGCCAAACCTCGGGTCCACGCAAAAATCGATGCAATGGGGTTGGTTGATGTTGGTTTTCCTTGTTGATGCTGACGAAAATGACGGGTAACGGTACCATGAGCTGCTTCGGCTTCCATTGTTTCTCCGTCGGGGGTGACCAAAGTTGATGTCATTAGACCAAGGGAGCCAAAACCTTGCGCAACGGTATCACTTTGCACATCGCCATCATAATTCTTACAAGCCCAAACAAATCCGCCTTCCCATTTTAGGGCTGCAGCAACCATGTCATCAATTAACCGATGTTCATATGTTATTCCAGCCTCTTCAAACTGTTCTTTGAATTCAGTTTCAAAAATTTCCTGGAAAAGATCTTTAAATCTTCCGTCGTAAGCTTTCAGGATGGTATTTTTTGTCGACATGTACAGAGGCCACTTTTTGTCTAAGGCCTGGTTCATACAAGAACGTGCGAACCCGCGAATTGAATCATCCGTATTGTACATTGCCATTGCCAAACCGTCGCCCTCGAAATCAAAAACTTCGTGTGAAACCGGCTCACTTCCGTCTTCAGGTGTAAAAGTAATGGTTAGTTTACCTTTTCCTTTTGTCAAAAAATCTGTTGCCTTGTACTGGTCTCCAAAAGCATGGCGGCCGATACAAATTGGCTGTTTCCATCCCGGAACAAGACGTGGCACATTTTTTATCATTATAGGTTCACGAAAAACAGTTCCTCCTAAAATATTACGAATGGTGCCGTTGGGCGATTTCCACATTTTTTTCAGGTCAAATTCTTCAACGCGTGCTTCATCGGGAGTAATGGTTGCACATTTTACACCTACTCCATATTTTTTTATAGCCAACGCTGCATCAATAGTTACCTGGTCATCTGTGGCGTCGCGGTGTTCCATTCCAAGGTCGTAATATTTTAAATCGACATCGAGATAAGGAAGAATCAATTTTTGCTTAATAAAATCCCAGATTACCCGGGTCATTTCATCACCATCCAGTTCTACTACCGGATTTTGAACCTTAATTTTCTGCATATTTTCGTTTTTTTATGAATTATATTTGTTGAATAATTTTTAGGAGTGAAAAACGCGTAGTTATCACCCCTCACTATTCCGTTTATTCAATTTTAGGCGAATATTCCTTAATTATTTTGTTTTCGAATTAAGTTCAGTGCTGACCCCGCTTTGAACCACTCAATCTGTTGTGTATTGTAGGTATGACTTACTTCAATCATATCTTTCGCGCCATCAGAATGAATAACTTCAATATTTAAGTTTTTTCCCGGTGCAAAGCCTACCAAATCAGTAAAATTGAAGGTATCGTCTTCCTGAATCACATCGTAATCTTCTTCATTTACAAATGTCAAAGCCAGCATTCCCTGTTTTTTGAGATTGGTTTCATGAATCCTGGCAAATGATTTTACAATTACTGCACGAACTCCCAGGTGTCGTGGTTCCATTGCAGCATGTTCCCGCGATGAACCTTCGCCGTAATTATGGTCGCCAACTACAACGGTTGAGATACCTTTCTCTTTGTATTCCCTTTGAACCTTCGGAACCTGTTCATATTCACCGGTGAGTTGATTTTTTATAGAATTGGTGTCGCTGTTAAATGCGTTTACAGCTCCAATCAGCATGTTGTTGGAAATATTATCCAGGTGTCCTCGGAATCGTAACCAGGGACCTGCCATTGAAATATGATCGGTTGTGCATTTGCCAAGCGCTTTTATGAGAAGTTTTGCTCCTTCAATATTTTTTCCGTCCCAGGCTTTAAAGGGAGAGAGCAATTGCAAACGGTTTGAATCCGGAGCTACATTCACTTCGACTTTTGAGCCATCTTCTGCCGGTGCCTGATAACCCGCATCTTCTACAGCAAAACCATTGGAAGGCAATTCAAATCCTGTAGGCGGGTCGAGTTTTACCTGTTCTCCCCTTTCATTGGTAAGGGAATCGGTAACCGGATTAAAGTCCAGTGTGCCAGCAATGGCAAGCGCTGTCACCAATTCAGGCGATGTAACAAATGCGTGTGTATTCGGGTTTCCATCGGCACGCTTTGAAAAGTTCCGGTTAAAAGAGTGAACGATTGTATTTTTCTCCTGCTTGTCGGCACCCGGGCGAGCCCACTGACCGATACAGGGACCACATGCATTGGCAAATACCTTTCCACCCATATTTTCAAAAGTACTGATAAAACCGTCGCGTTCTATAGTGTAGCGCACTTGTTCAGAGCCCGGGGTAATTGTAAACTCTGATTTTACTTTTAACCCTTTATCAACTGCCTGTTTTGCAATTGAAGCAGCTCTTGAAATATCTTCGTAAGATGAATTGGTACAACTACCGATTAAGCCAACAGAAACATTCAGGGGCCAGCCGTTTTCACGTGCGGTTTTTCCCATTTCCGAAATTGGCGTTGCACGGTCGGGTGTAAATGGCCCGTTTACGTGAGGAGTAAGCTCTGAAAGATCAATTTCGATTAATTCATCGTAATACACCTCCGGATTTTCATATACTTCCGGATCGGCTTTCAAATACTCTTTTATATCGTTCGCCAGCTCCGCCACTTCTTCTCTGCCGGTAGCTTTTAAATAGCGCGCCATACTTTCATCGAAAGCAAATAAACTGGTTGTAGCGCCCACTTCAGCCCCCATATTACAAATGGTTCCTTTTCCTGTTGCCGACAAAGATCTGGCACCTTCGCCAAAATATTCAATAATTGCACCGGTGCCACCTTTTACAGTTAAAATACCTGCAACTTTTAATATAATATCTTTAGGTGCTGACCATCCGTTCAGTTTCCCGGTTAATTTTACACCAATTAGTTTTGGCATTTTCAATTCCCAGGGCATTCCGGCCATCACATCAACTGCGTCAGCTCCGCCAACACCAATGGCAACCATTCCAAGTCCGCCGGCATTCGGTGTGTGCGAGTCAGTTCCAATCATCATTCCGCCCGGGAAAGCGTAGTTTTCCAAAACAACCTGATGAATAATTCCGGCACCTGGTTTCCAGAAACCAATTCCGTATTTGTTTGATACAGATTCCAGAAAATCAAAAACCTCTTTATTGGCATTTTGGGCCACATTCAAGTCGGTTTTTCCTTCTACCTGCGCCTGAATAAGATGATCGCAATGAACGGTTGACGGAACAGCCGTAGTGTTTTTCCCTGAATTCATAAACTGAAGCAACGCCATCTGAGCGGTAGCATCCTGCATAGCCACTCTGTCGGGGGCAAAATCTACATAGTCTGCTCCTCTTTTAAAGGCGTCAAGTTCCTGTGTTTCATATAAATGTGCATAAAGGATTTTTTCGGCATAAGTCATCGGCCGGTTTAAAGTTTTTTTACTTTTTTCGATTTTTCCGGCTAGTCCGGAGTATACACTTTTTATAAGGTCTAAATCAAACATATGTTATATAGTTTTTTTAATTGAATTCCCTGATGATTCGTCACAAAATTTAACAAAAAAATTCCGTAAAAGTTGCATTCTAGTTAAAGTATTTTTCTAAAAAGGAGGTTAAATATATAGATAATTAAATATGTTAAAATGAAAATAAGCTAATATAGAATGAGTTTAAAAAAGAATGATTTAAATCATATTGGATTGTTGTTCCGAAGTTATGTAAAACGGGCTGCAACTTAAAATCTAAAAATCATTTCAAATTGGTTAATCATATTTTCAAAATTTATTTCCGGTAACTTTTTTGTCAGGTAATTGTTTTCTTCCACATTCAGCATTCGAATTTTTTCACTCAAGGTAAATTGAGCCAAATCTGTGATTAAAGACTTTTCCAATCCTTTGTTTTTCCAGTTATTAAGGATCCCAATTTGAGGAATATCCCCCTTGATTTTATGAATAAATCCAAAAGCGAGAACATGGTTATCTTTTGTTAGAGCAGAGAATTGATAATTCTCGCTGACATTCAGAATGGATTTGAAACTGTTTTGCCATGTCGGTTCAAATAGAGAATAGTGTGGGGATGTGAGTTGCTGCAAAAGAGAAATGTCATGACTAAACAGAAACTTTCCGGGAGTTGGTTCCGGTAATTTCTTTTTGGGGATTTCAAAACATTCCAGACGACGTGTTTTTACAAAGCCATGTTTAGTGTAGAGTTTTATTGCCGGCGTGTTGTTTTCCAATACTTCCAAAACAAGACAACTGAATTGTTTTTTCTTCAGAAATCCAATCAGTTCAAACAATAGCTTCTCACCGATTCCTTTTCTCCTGAAGTTTTTGACAACACCGGTGCCTCCGTCGTAAGCATATTTTTTACCATCAATTTCGCGAAATCCGGTTAAAATAAATCCAACTAAACGGTCGCCTTTAAAGCAGCCCATTGAATATTCAGGTTTGAGATCTCTCGTCTTTATCATTTCCAAAAGTCTTTCCAAAGGCATTGCAATTTGAACTTCGTAATCGGAAAAAGCGTCATTAAATACTTGGTTTATCAATTTTACTGGTTTGTGAGTCAGTGGTTTAATTACTAAATTATCCATTAGATCCGGTTTTTCCCAAAAGTTTGACAAACTATTAAGAGAAGTATAAAAATATTCCAAAAAAGAGTTCGTTCGGCCATTTTATGAAAAGCTTTTTTAATTCCGTTTTTTTTCGACAGGTAAACGCCGGTATATTTTACGAATTTCATTTTGTGTTTTGTGTCTTTTTTGTTCCTGTTCGAAAATTGTTTTTATATCAAAAAATGTAACTTCGAGACAAATTTAACTAAACAAGATACTCCGATGAAAGAATCAAAGAGAACTTATCCTTTGCAAATACAGATAATTATAAGTTTAATTCGAATATTAATCGGGTGGCATTTTTTTTACGAAGGGATTTCGAAACTGGCTACTCCAGGCTGGTCTTCAGCTTCCTATTTAATGGATTCGAAATGGTTGTTTTCAGGTATCTTCCATCAAATTATCGGAAATCCATCCGCTTTGGCTGTGGTCGATTTTTTGAATGTATGGGGATTAATTTTGATTGGAGTGGGATTGTTTCTTGGGCTTTTTACGCGAATAGCCAGTATTAGCGGAATATTATTGTTGCTGCTGTATTATGTTGCCAGCCCTCCATTTGTTTTTTCAAAAGGAGTTGTTGACGGGCATTATTTTATAATAAACAAAAATCTGATTGAAGCAGCTATGCTGTTGTTGATAGCTACATTACAGAAAGATACGATGTATGGTTTGGATAATTATCTGGAAATAATTTGGGTAAAGAGAAAGGAACAGAAATTTCCCAAAGAAATGAATCATGAAATTCCTGAACAACTTGTGAGTTCCCGTCGCGAAATGATAAAGAATCTGGCAGTTATTCCTTTTATGGGAGGTGCCTTTTTTGGGATGGCGAAGAAACAAGGTTGGTTAAGTTTTGAAGAAAAAAATTTGGCTAATGTTGATGCAGTTACCAGCGCTTCAATGCTTACTGCAAAGAATATTGACTTATCGCAATTGAAAGGTGAAGTTCCAAAGGGAAAAATAAAACATTTAGAGTTAAGCAGAATAATTCCCGGAGGAAATTTGGTTAGTGGTTTTGCCCATTCGCGTGACCTGGTATATGTTTCTCCGCTCATCAAAACCTATTTTACTGATGAAAAAATTATTGAAACCCTTTGGATTTATGAAGCTTGTGGAATTAATGCAACAATTATGCGGACGGATGAAAATACGATACGGGTTTTAAAAGAGTACCGAAGACGAGGTGGAAAAATTCAGTGGCTGGCTCAAACTTATCCAAAAGGGAAGGATTTGTCGAATATACAATTGGCTATTGACAATGGTGCCGTTGGTGCTTTTGTGATGGGAAATATTGCAGACCTGATTGTTTACGAAAACCGCCTGGAAGATTTAGTTCTTCCCATAGAATATATTCGTAAAAACGGGCTGATTGGCGGAGTTGCCGCTCACTATCTCAAAGTACCGCAAACCTGTATGGAACAGAATATTGAAGTTGATTTTTTTATGAAAACATTCCATCACGACAACTACTGGTCGGCTCACCCTGTTGAAAACAGAAGACAAATTGTAGAAGAGAAGGAGAATTATACACAACATGATAAATTTCATGATAACCTTTGGTGCGTGTCCGCAGATGAAACAAAAGCTTTTTTTGATAACTGCAAAGTGCCGTGGATTGCTTACAAAGTTTTGGCTGCAGGAGCAATAAAACCGCAGGATGGAATACGGTTCGCTTATGAAAACGGAGCGGATTTTACCTGTGTGGGAATGTTTGATTTTCAGGTTATCGAAAATGCAAACATTGTTCATGATACTTTAAACTCTTCTCTGAAAAGAGAGCGAAAGTGGTTTGCATAGTTTTTTTTCTTCTTGTAGTTCTCTGGAAAATAGTATTATATGTTGGAGGTATGCTTTTTTGTGAAAAATAATTTCAAAAAAACATACTGAATGTAATGGTTTTTTTAACAGATTTCGTCATTTATATGTAACCAGACATAACTTTGATATGAATGATGAGCTAGAACGATTAATTGCCAGATATTTAGCAGGTGATACTTCGGTAGAGGAAAACAAACAGTTACTCGCATTTATTGAAGCAACTCAGGAGAATAAGGAATTTTTCAGACAGATAAAAGATAATTATCTCTTGTCTGGTGCTTTAAATCCTGATTTTAATAAAGATGAAAATTGGTTTCGTCTGCAAAAAAATATTACTGCACCCGCACCCCGTAAAGACCATCATCTCCTGGGAGTTAAAATACTTCGTTGGGCTGCTGTAATTTTGTTCGCGTTTCTTTCCGGCTTTTTTGTCAATTATCTGTTACAGTTGCGTGCTGATGATATATCATCTCCTGTTTGTGAGATATCTGCAGCAAAAGGTGCGCGCACTTTTGCTGTTTTGAGTGACAGTACAAAGGTATGGCTAAACGGAGGGAGTAAGCTTACTCTGGCTGAAGATTTCAATAAGAAATCGAGAGATGTTTTTCTCAATGGCGAAGCGTTTTTTGATGTTTCAAAAAGTAAAGATAAATACTTCAATGTTTATTCTTCCAATATTTTTATTCGTGTATTGGGAACGCAATTCAATGTAAAATCTTATGAAACTGACGATGTAATTGAAACGACATTAAAAGAAGGAAAAATAAATATTTACGAAATCGGTAAAAATGAAAACAGACAAATTGTAACACTTTCGCCCAATCAGAAAGTTACTTATGTGAAAGGGACCGGGAAAATTTCTTCGGAAAATTTAAAAAGAGAGTATAAAAAAACGGTAGAAAAAGATGAAGAGGTGCGCTACCAGGAGTCAAATTACCTAATTGCGAGAAAAGTAAATCCTGCTGATTATTCATCATGGAAAGATGGTAAGC
The DNA here is from genome assembly GCF_022267315.1 of Maribellus maritimus. Lineage (GTDB taxonomy): Bacteria > Bacteroidota > Bacteroidia > Bacteroidales > Prolixibacteraceae > Draconibacterium > Draconibacterium maritimum. The sequence goes on along the minus strand of NZ_JAIKLE010000005.1, from coordinate 33,128 downwards.
TGATTTTTCGAAAAGATCGGTTGGAGGATATTGCGTTAAGTCTTGAAAGACATTTCAACGTAAACATTCGTATTGAAGATGAAATGGCAAAAGAAGTATTGATCAATGCAAATTTTAAAAATGAAACCATTGAGCAGGTTCTTTATGCCTTAAGCCTCACTTCATCCATCGACTACGAAATAAGCCTGAATCAAATATCTATTCGCTATAAACCAAATAAAATGCAATCAAAGTAAATTAAATGAAATGCCGGGAAACGCCACATTCCCCGGCAGGTCAATCGCCCGTAAGGGGCAATTTTGTTAATAACATTATAACAGTTTAAAAGTATGAAAAAAAAACGTATTAACGAACGTTGGGCATGGCCTGGCGGTTGTTTCAAAAAAACCATTTTGATTATGAGGTTAAGTTTAATCTTGATTTTGTTTTCGGTGCTAACTGCAAGTGCATCGGTTTATTCACAAAGCACAAAAATTAGTCTCGACTTAAAAGATGTTACCATTACTGAGGCTTTTAATGTAATCGAAAATCAAACCTATTTTCGGTTTGTTTATGATGATAAATTGTTTAATGACGAAAAAATTGTAACGCTCAGGGCAAAGGAGCGAAACATCGAAGAGATTTTGCATCAGATTTTTCCAAACGATGAAGTTTCGTATAAAATTCTGGAAGATAATCTAATTGTATTTCTCCCGGGAGAACAGTCGGGGAAGGCAATTAAAGGAAATGTTGTTGATGAAAAAGGAGAACCGCTGCCTGGGGTAACAGTTCTTTTGAAAGGTACAATGAAGGGTACTGTAACCAACGGAGATGGCAATTTTAATATAAACGTTGATGACGCCTCTTCTGTCCTGGTCTTTTCATTTGTCGGGTTTGAGTCGACGGAAGTGGAAGTAGGGAACCGTACAGCGATTAGTGTAAAATTGCAGCCATCAGTAGTTGGATTGGAGGAAGTAATTGCAATTGGATACGGAACACAGAAAAAACGTGATATTATTGGGTCAATATCAACCATTACCAGCGACGAAATTTTAAAAACTACTGATGCATCTTCATTTGATGCAGCACTGCAGGGTATGGCTCCGGGCTTGATGGTATCCAGCGAGTCGGGAGTTCCCGGAGCTCCGGTTCAGATAAAGATTCGCGGAGTAAGCTCCATTTCTTCGGGAACCGATCCCTTATGGATTGTAGATGGAATTCCTATTGTAAGTGGTTCAGCCGGTCGTGCATATGATGGTGAAACATCACAAAATGTAATGTCGTTGATAAACCCGTCAGACATTGAATCGATACAGGTTTTAAAAGACGCAGCCGCAACTTCAATTTATGGTTCGCGTGGTTCCAACGGGGTAATTCTGGTAACCACGAAATCGGGTAAGAAAGGAAAGATGTCTTTTAATGTAGATTTGAAATCGGGTGTTAGTAACTGGGCTAACCGGGATATTGGCCTGGCTTCGGGAAGCGAGTATATTGAAATAATGGACAGGGCGTATGCAAACAGCGGACTTTCGGGAGTTTTTGATCCTCAAATATCCTTGAATCAATTGGATGGAATGGTGGCTGCTATGACAAGGGATGAGGCATTGGCAACCGATACCGATTGGGGCGATTTGGTTAGCCGGACAGGTTCATTTGTTGAAGCAAATGTTTCAGCAACCCAGGGAACGGAAAAAGGAAATTCGTATTTATCCTTACGATACAGAAAAGATAATAGTATCATAAAATACAGCGATTTAGAAACAATATCAGTTAACTCAAATCTGAATTATAATCTTTTTGATGCATTTAAGTTGAATTACCGCGGATTTGTTTCTTTTGCGGACAATAACCGTGTAAAGTCAAAAGATGGGAAAGGAGCTGCCGGTGGCTGGGCACAGGTAAATGCCTATTCTTTGCCATGGATGAAAGTATACGATGATACCGATACCGGCGTGAATGGTTTTTGGAATCCTTTATCGGGAGCAAATGCTCTGGCGGGGATTTCACCACTCAACAGCGAGAGTAACCTTCAAACCTTAAATGTTCTGCAGGGATTGAATGGAACTCTTCAAATAGTGGAAGGTTTAACAGTGAAAGGAGAATTTGGCGCCAACCTTTTGTATAACAAGGGAAGATCATGGAGAGGTGATGGTATCCGTATTGACGGGGCAATAGCTAAAGAAAGCAAAGACCGTACAACAGTATTAAATTATAATACATTCTTTAATTATGATAAAACTTTTGGTGAAGACCACTGGTTGAATGTTGTCGCAGGAGTTGAGAATACACGCTCTTCCAGTCATTATACTTATTTGGAAAGTGAAGCATTGGTGGGCAGTTTTCACGAAGTTGGAAAACCTGAATCAATAAAAGGGTACAGCTATTTAGGAGATGAAAGCTATTTGAGGGGTTATTTTGGCCGGGCGAACTACAAATTTAAAGACAAGTATATTGTCGGAGGAAGTATTCGTCGCGACGGGATCTCTAAATTCACTTCAGAAAATAGGTGGGCAACGTTTGCTTCCGGTTCCGCCGGATGGATTATCTCCGAAGAAGATTTTTTTAAATCCGAAACAGTTAGCATGTTAAAACTACGGGGAAGTTATGGCCAAACCGGTAATACGAATATCCCAAGTGGTATTACTTCCGACTATTATTCTGTGCGGACCAGCAATACACTGGGAATTCCAAGTACCGAATTTGTAAGTGTTGGAAACTCAGATATCAAGTGGGAAACAACCAGTACGCTGGATTTTGGCGTAGATTATGGCCTGTTTAACAACCGGATAAACGGATCTTTGGCTTATTATGTACAAACGGTAGAAGATATGCTTTTAGCAGTTGCCCTTCCATACTCTGCTGGGATTTCCGGTGGAAATATTATTTGGCAAAATGTGGGAGACATGGAAAACCGTGGTGTAGAATTTAATGTAGATGCCAATATTTTGAATGGCGTTTTTAAGTGGGATTTGGCTTTTAATGCGTCGTATAACAAAAACAAAATTAAAGCGCTGGATCCGGAATCAGATGCCAATAATGTTGGAATTACTCAGATGGAGAGCAGCGAAGACCAGGTAATAACTATTTTTAAAACCGGCCTTCCTCTTGGAAATTGGTATATGGCGGAGTCAGCAGGAGTTGACCCGGAAAAAGGGATTCCAATGATTTATGAAGTACAGGAAAACGAGGATGGAACAACTTCGCATACCGGGAATATTATTCCCGCAACAAGTGATAATCTGGCCAATAACCGTATGATTCTTGACGGGAAAACGTCGTTGCCGAAATTTGTTGGTGGCTTTAACAGCCGTTTTGCATATAAAAGTTTCGATGTGGCCATGAATTTTAGTTTTGCTGCTGGCAATTATATATACAACCGTTTGCTTCAAAGTACTCTTACACCTAACCGCGGGGTACGTGCTCTTTCAAACAAATTGCTTACAGATGCCTGGCAGAACCCGGGGGATAATGCAAAGTGGCCGCGTGTAGTTATGAATGTTCAGCATTTTTACGATAACGAAGGAAACCCCACTGAAGAGCCGGTTACATATGGTAGCGAAGAAAAATTTATTTCTTCCATGTACCTTGAAAAAGGTGATTATCTCAAGCTGAAAAATTTATCGGTAGGTTATACTTTGCCGGTAAAAATTGCCTCAAAAATGAAAATGCAATCAATGCGTGTGGCTCTGAATGTAACCAACCTTTTTACTTTGACCAAATTCTCTGGTTACGATCCGGAAGTAGGAATAGACCAAACAACCGGAGCGAGCCTGGTTAGTTATTCCTCTATACCGCAGGCACGAACTTACAGCCTGGGATTAAATATTAATTTTTAAATCATGCAAAGAATTATCACAATGAATAATATAAAGAAATATTTAATACTGGTATTTATTACCCTTGCAGGAATTTCCTGCGATCAGGATTCTTTCTTCGAATTAGAAAGACCCAACCAATTCCCATGGACAAACGTGAGCGAGCTGGAACTGGGTGTAAGAGAACCCTATTATTTACTGAATAAAGGCCCTTGGGACAACCCGTTTGGAACCATCGCGCTAAAAAATTTCACTGAATCGGATCTGGCTTTATACATACCACAGTTTGTGGGGGCAAGTAACTCGGCTGCTTATTACAATCGTGATTTCAGCGAAGCAGCTTGCATCAATGAAATGGAGGGAGTTTTTTTAAAATGTTACGAAATAATAACTGCCTGCAATGGCCCTTTGCAAATGTTAAGTGATGCCGAAGAAAATGGTGAGGAACCTTTCCCCGGCATGACACAGACAGATAAGAATAAAGTGAACCAATTAAAAGGGGAATTACTATTTATGCGCGGACTCGCCTATTGGTATCTCGCCCGCATGTATGCACCTCCATATGATCCCAACGGCAGCAACGATGGTCGTTTCTTTACTTTACGACTTGAGTTTTCAAATTCTTCTGAAGAATTGAAAAATCCAACACTGGGAACTGTTGCAGAAGTTTATGAAGCCATAGAGAATGATTGGACAAATGCAAAAGAATTGCTTTATGAAGATAACACCTCTGTTATAAATGAATCAAATGCAAGGGCACGGGCCAATAAATTTGCAGCTTCGGCAATGTTGATGCGGCTCTATTTTATAAAAGGAGAGCACGCCAAGGCAGAGGCGGAATGCAATTATATTATTAGCAACGGCAGCAGCATATATGATTTGACAGAAGATCCGATTGAAGCTTTTAATAAAAACGGAGCTGATGGTTGGGGAAAAGAAGTAATTTGGCAAACTGCCTGCGAAGAAACATCCGGAGCTTACGGGCGCATCGAATCCATCTTCTCAAGAAATCATTATGCCAGAGATGCCCAGTCTTCATGGTCAAGTCAGGCTATGTCATTTAGTTCAATGATACAGGTTGGATGGATGGATGAAAATCATGCAGAAACGGAAGAAGCACGAAACGACAAAAGGTACAACCAGTTGTATTATAGATACGATGTGGATCCACGTTCGGATCTGGTTCCTCCGTTGGTTTGGAGTTATAAATACTTCAGGGCATCGGATGCGCGCCGCTCAAACAGACCATTGATTCGTTTGGCCGAGATTTATCTTACCCGCGCTCTTATACGTTTGAATAATAACGATTCTCAAGGGGCAGCTGCCGATTTAAATGTGGTTCGAAACAGGGCTGGTTTGGATGATATCGCAGCGGCTGACATTACAAAAGCTGCTATTGATAACGAACGAATAAAAGAACTGGCTACTGAAAATGGTGACAGAAACTATTATCTAATAGGACAACAATTACCACTGTATATCGGCGATCGGGATGCATCAAACTTTTCATCCATACAACCTCCGTATTCAGCATGCTACTGGCAGGTTCCACAGTCGGAACAAGACCAGAATCAAGCTTACAATTAACACATTATACTGTTTTGAGCCAATCCTGTATCCTTCAGGATTGGCTTTTTCTTTTGTTTTTTATGATTGAAAGTTCAATTCTTTGTATTATGGCCTAAATATTTTCGCATTTTTGTATAAATGAGTCTTTCTGAAAGAAAAATTGGCTTTGAAGATCACGCTGCCGGCAATGACCTGAATAAATTGAAAGAAATCTTTTATTTCTATTTTGATTCGGCTTGCCTTTATGCAGAATCCATAATAAAAGACAAAAATTACGCAGAAGATTTAGTTATCGAGTGTTTCGAGAGACTCTGGGAAGAGAGAGAAAAAATTTTTGTGAAAGAGAGTGTACGTAATTACTTGTTCCGTTCCGTCCGCAATAAATGCATCGATCATTTAAGGCAAAAAAAGAGATATTTCGAAATAGAAATAGAAAAGGCTTTTGAATTAAATTCTTTAAAGGCAAGTTCAGCTTATTTTGATACAACCGATCCTCTGGAGTTGAAAGAACTGGAACAAACGATTGAGGATGCTATTGACCAGTTACCCGATGCCTGCAAAACTATATTCTTGTTAAATCGTAAGCATGGATTGAAATATAAAGAAATAGCCGAGCAATTAAATCTATCGGTTAATACCGTGGAAGTACAAATGGGAAGGGCATTAAAAAAGCTTAAGATGTCGTTATCTGAATATTTGTTTGTGTTGTTTTGTTTGCACGCTGAATAGAACTCAAAGGATTAGAAATACCGCATAACAGAACTATCTAAAGCAGTATGTTTACATTTTTTTATCGAACAGAATCATTATTTATTTCAACTTTGACTGTTGTGAATGTTATGGAGCCAGTGAATTATCAAAAGCAACTGAAAGATCGATGCTTGTTTATTTGTCGGTTCCTTTGAGGAGATAACATTTTTAAAAATTGATTTTTATGAAAAGGTATTGCATTATATTACTTACCACACTGGCATTAATTTCATGTAATAGCTGCAGGCTCTTTATAAGAGAGAACAACAAGTTTGTAAATCCTTTTATCGGAACAGCCGGTGATTACGGGCAAACCGATCCTTCAGCGAATATCCCGTTTGGAATGATTAAAGCCGGCCCCGATACCGACCCCGGAAATCATTGTGGATACGATTATAATGCAACGAAATTTTTGGGTTTCTCGCAAAATCGTGCATCAGGAGTTGGATGTAGCGGAACAGGTGGAAACCTGCGTATTTTTCCTTTTATAAACAATTTAAAGGAAAGTGCAGAAATGGATAAAAATACAGAAAAGGCTGAGCCAGGTTTCTATTCCGTAAAGTTGAGAAACGGAATAATTGCCGAAGCAACTGCTGCAAGAACAGCAGGGATTTATCGTTTTGTCTTTCCCAAAACAGAAAAAACAGGTTTCCGAATTCATTTTGAAACCTCTTACTCCGGTTTTATTGATGAAAAGCACATATTTCAAAACGATCGGTTTTTAAAAGGTTGGATTCAGTGCAGGGGAAATTGTAAAATGGGGAGTTATAAGTTTTACTATTTTGTAGAATTGGCAGAAAAACCGACCGAAATTAAGGAATCAAAAGGGATTGCTGATATCTATTTTAGTGCGAACAGTTCTCAAACACAGATCATAAAAGTTGGACTGTCATCGGTAAGCACAGCTGAAGCTGAAAAGAATCTGAACAGTGAAGCGGCAGAAATTAATTTTGATCAAATGCGTGCAATTGCTGCAAAAAACTGGCGGGAATATTTAGGCCGGGTAAATGTTACAACAGATAACGACACGCTAAAAACGCTTTTTTATACTCATTTATACCACGCGTCGCAAACTCCGTACAATATTATTGATGAATCAGGTTCTTATGGTGGAAGCGATGGAAATACCTACCATTCTGATAATGGTAGTTATTACTCCGGATGGTCGCTTTGGGATACTTTTCGTTCAAAAATGCCACTGCTTTCCATTTTGTATCCTGAAAAATATAAAAATATGATGCGTTCCATGTATCAGCTTTATAAACAGGGAAAATCGGATGATCCAACCGATACCGAGTCTTTTATATTGATTCGCAATGAGCACAGTATTCCTGTTCTACTTGATGCTTACCGGAAAGATTTGCTGGATGAGCCGTTGGCTGATGTATTACATTTAATGAAAAAGGAGGCTGAAAACCTTTCGGTTGATTCTCCTGACAAAATTCTGGAAGCTTGTTATGACTGGTGGGCGTTTTCCGAAATTGCAGGTGAATTGGGTGATGTTGCACTTCAAAAAGAGTTTTACGAGAAATCAATAAATTATCGGAAAATTTGGTACGATAAATTCAAAGTTATGGGAGCGAATGCAGATGTTATGCACGGAGACGGTTTATATGAAGGAACATTGTGGCAGTACCGCTGGTTTGTTCCTTATGATTACCCGTGGATTGAAGATGCCATGGGCGGCAAAAAAGCAAGTGTTTCGCAGTTGGATTACTTTTTTGAAAATAACTTATTTAACGTGGGAAACCAACCTGATATTCATGTTCCGTTTCTGTATTATGAATTTGGTGAACCATGGAAATCGCAGAAGTTAGTAAGGCAAATTCTTTTGGAACCCACCGTAAACCATTACGGTACTCATGAAAAATGGAAAAATCCATACATCGGAAAAGTATTTAAAGCTGAACCGGAAGGGTATATTGAAGAAATGGACGATGATGCGGGAACCATGTCGGCATGGTTTGTTTTGTCTTCCATGGGATTGTATCCCCGGAATATTGGTGAAACCTCATACTGGATTCTTCCTTCTGTTTTTGAAGAGGTGGGTATCCGGCTTGCAGATAAAAAATCATTTAAAATTATTAACAGGCGAAATTCATCCGATGATATTTATATTGAAAGCGCTACATTAAACGGAGAACCATTTTCAAAGTCCTGGATTGATTACCAGGATATACAAAATGGCGGAACGCTGGAATTAACTTTAGGTAGCACTCCAAATACTGACTGGGGAAAATTGTAAGGGGAAATTTAAATACAACTAAACAAAAATAAAAATGCGTATTAAAATTTATTTGTCAGCTTTTATTCTGGGAATAGGGTTTGGGTGTTCAACAAAACAAAATGTGAATGCCCCGTCTGATTTTACCCAGTTTGTAAACCCAATGATTGGAACTGCAAAAACAACTACCATTGCCGGGCTTCGCCATGGTGGCGGTAGTGAACACAATGCACAGGTTCAACCTTCTGTAACAGTTCCGTTTGGAATGACCAACTGGTCGGCTCAAACCAATAATGTTGAAACAAAATGTATGTCGGCATATTATTATAAAGACAGTATAATCACCGGCTTTCGTGGATCGCACTGGTTAAGTGGCTCCTGTACTCAGGAATATGGTTCTTGCGCAATTATGCCCGTTTTTGGCGATTTGGTTTGTAATCCGGATAAACGTGGTTCTGCGTATTCCCACGATAATGAAACAGCAACTCCTTACTGTTATAAAGTTAGTCTTGCTGATTATCATATCTCCGCAGAAATGACGGCTACAACGCGCTGTGGTTTGCTCCGGTTTACTTTTGGAAATGAAGGTCCGGCGCATTTGGTTATCAATCCGAACAGCGATGAGGGAGAAGGTTTTGTGAAAGTAAATGCCGATAATAATGAAATAGTAGGCTACAACCCCGTTCATCGGATTTATCAGGGCTGGGGGAAACATGCAGGTTTTTCCGGCTATTTTGTTATGCAGGTTGAAAAAGTGCCTGTTTCTTACGGGGTTTATTCCGGCGACGATATTCATCAGAAGCAGTTAATCATTGAAAATCTGCCCAATCTTGGGGCTTATTTTTCTTTTGATGTAAAAAAAGGAGAAGTGCTTCGGGTAAAAATAGGTACTTCGTTTGTGAGTGTTGAAGAAGCTCGTAATAATTTGAACGAAGAAATCCCGGATTTTGATTTTGAAAAGACAAAAGAAAGTCTTAAAAAAACATGGAACGATTTGCTTTCCAGAGTGGCAGTGCAGGGAGATGACCACGACGATAAAGTGAAGTTTTATACCGCACTGTACCATTGTTTCCAGCAACCCCGTATTTACAATGATGTAAGTGGTACTTATCCGCGTTTCGACGGCAATGCACAGACTGATACCATTTGTGACGGAAACTATTACTGCGATTTTTCTGTTTGGGATACCTATAGGGCAATGCATGCATTTTACAGTCTTATTGTTCCGGAAGCAAATGCCGATATGGTGCGCTCGCTTCTAACCATGGCTCAGGTAGGCGGGTGGATGCCTATTTTCCCTAAATGGAACAGTTATACTTCAGCCATGATTGGCGATCATGTTACTTCTATTGTGGCAGAGGCTTATACCAAAGGAGTGGTTGATTTAACGGAGGAAGATTATGAAATATTAAAACATAATGCGAATGAATCTCCGGAAAGTTTTGCTGAATATACCGATGGCAAGGGAAGACGTGCACTGAAATCTTATTTAAAATATGGCTACATTCCATTGGAAGATTCAGTAATGGAGGCCTTCCATAAACGGGAACAGGTTTCGCGTACGCTTGAATATGCGTATGATGATTTTGCTTTGGCGCAGATTGCAAAAAAAATGGGAAAAACAGAAGATTACAATTATTATATGAAACGGGCGCAGAATTACCGGAATGTGTTCGACCCTGAGGTAAACAATATGAATGGGAGACATGCCGATGGAACTTTTACCAAAGATTTTACGCGCGACCAACATACATCTTTTATAACCGAAGGAACACCATGGCAATACAATTGGTATGTTCCGCATGATGTAGATGGATTAATTGAGTTGATGGGAGGGAAGAATGCCTTCAATGCCGACCTCGACAAATTCTTTGAAGTTGGTCAGTATTGGCATGGAAATGAGCCGGGACATCAGATTCCATTTCTATACAATTATTCAGGGCAGCCATGGAAAACACAAAAGATTGTGGCCGATGTTATGAATGAAGAATATGGAACCGGTCCTGGAGGATTAAGTGGAAATGATGATGCAGGAGAAATGTCGGTTTGGTACGTATTTGGAGCACTCGGTTTTTATCCGGTTTGTCCGGCATTGCCGGAGTATCAAATTTGTGGCTCTAAGTTTAATAAGGTTACAATTACAATGGAATCAGGAAAAACATTGGGAATAAATGCCCCTGAGTACAGCAAAGAGAATATTTATATTCAGCAAATAACATTTAACGGGAAAGAATATCAATCAAATTCACTGAATCATTTTGATCTGGCAAGTGGTGGCGAAATTAGTTTCGAAATGGGACCGGAACCCAAAAAGTAGTGACATGGATTTTATGTGAGTAGAACCAACCGAATTCAAGATAAAAGGAAAGCCGCAGAATGGCTTTCCTTTTTTATGTTACTACATCTTTATTCTTAATATCGTATCCACATTATCCTGCTTGCTTTTTGGAATGTGTAATAAAATTCCATAATCTGTTTCTTTGTATTTTACTTTCTCGCCGTTAGCCCAATAGGTAGCCGATTTTATTTTGCCGGGAAGTGCAGGAATAAGAAGGTTTTCATCCTTCATTTCGAGCAGATGAATAAATACAGTGCCGTCTTTTGCAATGGTTGTTGCTCCCCAATCCTGCGGCTTAATAGGGCCTCTTCGTGTGTTATAAATGGTTTCGCCATATTTATCTAACCATTTTCCCATAACCACTAGAGTGTCTATATTTTCTGTTTGGATTTTTCCGTTTGGCATTGGACCGGTGTTTAACAAAAAATTTGCACCGTAACCTGCTGCTTTTACCATGGTTTGGATTAACCGTTTTGACGACTTGTAATTTTTATCCTGAAGATTAAAACCCCAAGAACCATTCATGGTTTCGCACATTTCGAGAGGAAGCTCGGAAATGGTTCCGGTTTGGTTAAAGCCCATGGTGTTTTCTCCAGGAAGATCGCGTTCAAACATTTGGAAATCTTCACCCGGAATGGGAGAAATGTGGTGGTTGCTTCCAACTAGTGTTCCCGGCTGCAATTTATGAATAAGCGAATACGTTTCGTCCAGTCGCCAATCTGCATTTGGTTTGTCCCACATCCCGTCAAACCAAATTCCACCAACTTCGCCATAATTGGTCAGTAATTCAGTAAGCTGCGTATTCATGTAATCGATGTAATCATTCCAATTTCCTTTGTCTGGTCTGCCGGTGAAACCTTGTCCTGTTCTGCCCAGCGGAAAATAGTCGGGATGATGCCAGTCGAGTTGAGAGTGATAAAAGAATAATTTGATTCCTTGTTTGTCACATTCATCTTTTAGCATTTTCAAAACGTCCTTTCCATACGGAGTACGGTCAACAATATTGTAATCGCTCACTTTTGAATCGTACATTGCAAAACCGTCGTGGTGCTTGCTGGTAATGGTAATGTATTTCATCCCGGCTTTTTTTACCATCGAAACCCATTCGGCAGGATCAAACTGTGTTGGATTAAAAAACGATGGAAGCTTTTCATACTGGTGAACAGGAATTTTTTGATTATTCATAACCCACTCTCCGTCACCCAGAATACTATAAACACCCCAGTGGATGAAAAGTCCGAATTTTGCATCCTGAAACCATTCGCGGTTTTTAATATTTTTATCTGTAGGATTGTAATCTGATTGTGCAAATAAAGTATTAACAGATAGGAAAATTAATAAAATGATGTTGGCTAAGTTTTTCATTTCTATAAAGTTATTGAGTGATGTGAAATATTTTGCCGAAAAATACGAATTAATCAACTGTTAGAAAACATGTTTCGTGGCAAGGATAGCTTCAGCACAGTTCAGCACAGTTGTTTGTTTGAGCTTAGAAAATATACAAAATATTTGGGCTTGCAATCAAGGTAAGTATTCCGAATGTCATAAATGAACTCTTCATAATGGCTGGTAAACTGAGAAGTTTGCCATCATGAAGAGTTTTGAAATTCCGACTAATAGTCAGCAAATAGTCCTGCCAAAAATATGGTTCAGTTTTTTCCTGAATAATTTAGAACTGGCCAAATCCATTTTTCCTGAACAATGCCGGTTTTATTTTCAGAAAAATCACCATTTTCTATGGTTACTTTATATTCGCCTGGTTCAGCTCTGAATGTATTCCAGTAAATTTTATTTATTCCTTCTTTATTTGGAAGTTCTTTTTCAAAAACGGTTTCTCCGGCTTTATTTGCAATGCTAAGTTTGGTTCCGCCTGTCAGATCTTTTCCCATTGAATACCATATTTCCAGTCCGTTTGGTTCATTTGGAGAATTTAAATGATTACTTCCGGTCATTTGGTATCCTCCCCATCGGGCTTGTTGCGAAAAATTCAGTTGGGGCTTCGGTTCAATATCAAACAGATGGATTTTTTTTGATTTAATTTCAGCAGTAATTTGTTGAAGAGGGCTGATGTCAGTTATCCATGCGGCACGGCCATAGGTACCTACGATCAAGTCATTTTCACGCGGGTGAATCATTATATCCCGAACAACTACATTGGGCATGTTTGCCTTAAACGGCAGCCAGTTTTCACCCCCGTTTGTAGAAACATAGACTCCCAAATCGTTTCCGGCAAAAAGTAAATTTGGATTTTTATTGTCTTCAATCACCACATTAACCGGGGAGCCTGGTAATCCGTTTGTTATTTTTTTCCAGGTCTTTCCAAAATCACGTGTAATATAGATGTGAGCATCCATTATATCATCTGTAAGTCCGCATTTTGAAATATAAGCGGTTGCGGAGTCATGGTTTGATGGAAAAACTTTACTTACCCACATAGAAGCTGGTGCTCCTGCTTTTACGAGATTTGGGGTGAGATCGGTCCATGTGTGACCAAAGTCTGTTGTTAACTGAACATGTCCGTCGTCGGTGCCGGCCCAGATGATTCCTGCTTTTACAGGAGATTCGTCAAGTGTTGATATTGTACAATATTGGATATGCCCTTTACCCCATGTCTTTTTGGGGTCATTGTCTGTTAAATCCGGACTTATTTCCTCCCAGGTTTCACCCCTGTTTAGCGAGCGCAAAACTTTTTCTGCCCCAGTGTAAATAATGGCACTGTTGTGAGGAGAAATCGCCAGTGGTGTTGTCCATGTGTAACGGTAGCGTTCTCCTTCTTTTGCCTCTGGAAGAATGGAGACCCGTTCTCCTTTTGACTGGTCAACCCGCTGATGTGAACCAAATTGCGTGGTGATATAAATGTACTTGTTGTCCTCCGGATCTATTTTCGAGTACATTCCGTCCCACATTCCCGTAATTACCCAGTCGGCCGGAGTAATTTGCCTCGACCAGCCATTGGAAGGTGCTTTCCATGTTTCGTGGTCCTGTAATCCGATGTATATATTGTATGGCGTTTCGTTGTCTGCTTCAACGTCGTAGACTTCACCCAATGGTAAATGGTAGTAGTGATTCATGGTTAAGCCGCCATCGAAAGTGGAATAAATTCCACCGTCGGACCCCAGCATCATATGACGCGGGTCTTCTGGGTCGATCCAGAATATACGATTATCGCCAAAGTTGGTCTGGAACAAGTTCTGTTCTCTAAAGCCCGGCCAGGTTTTTCCCCCGTCAAGTGTATAATACATACCAACTCCGATGATGTAGATTTTGTCTGGATTAATTGGGTCGATTGAAATCCGGTTAAAACTGTAAGCTGCTTTTCCGCTTACATCGTTGGTTTCAGGATCGTTTATTCGTTTCCAGCTTGTGCCGCCGTTTTTTGTAAGGTAAACTTCACCGCCAATTAAATTGTCAAAAGAATGGTCGGTAAATTCATCAAAAGGAACCGGCTCGTTCGGATCAACACCTGGTTTTACATTCAGGTTTTGAATGACTGCTACAACAATATCAGGATTTGCACGGTGGATATCTAATCCGATTCGTCCGAGCGGACCAGTTGGTAGCCCGCCTTCAACCATTTTCCATGAATTCCCACCGTCGGTCGATTTGTAAATACGGCTTTTTTCTCCACCAGGCTCAAAAGTCCATGCAGTTCTCCTTTTTTGGTAGGTTGCCGCGTATAAAATTTTAGGATTTGAGTGATTAACAACGATATCCGTTACGCCTGTTTCACTATTAATATACAATACTCTTTTCCAGGTTTTTCCGCCGTCTGCTGTTTTGAAAATTCCACGTTCTTCATTTTCTGAAAATAAATGTCCCATGGAGGCAACCCAAACTATGTCTGGATTTGTAGGGTGAATTACTACTTTTGCGATGTGATGAGAATCTTCAAGTCCCATGTTTTTCCAGGTTTTCCCGGCATCAGTCGATTTCCATATTCCGTTTCCGTAATACGAACTGCGTGCATTAAAAGCTTCTCCTGTCCCGGCCCAAATTACTTCCGGATCGGAAGGGGCGACTGCAAAATCTCCGATAGATGAGGTGCCAAAAGCATCAGATACGCATTCGAAAGTAGTTCCGTTATTCACTGTTTTCCATATTCCTCCACTTCGAGGACCAACATACCACGTATATTTGTGTTTGTCTCCGGGATTTTCAGGAACAGCTAATGAACCAACCCAGGCGCTTATCCTGTAGGCTCCCAGATTTCGGTACTGAAATGCATCATAGTTTGGCGATGACTCATTTTGTCCGAAAAGCAGAGACGTGAAAACTGTTGTGAGTAGAATAACTGCGAAAGATTTGGTTAGTAAATTCATTTTAGTATGTATTTTGAAACAACATTATTTTTCAGTTTTGTTTTTATAATCTAACTCCCTCAGGTAATTTTGTATAAAAATAAGGTCGCCTTATTAAAAAACAAGGCGACCTAAACACAATTTTAATTATTACATCCTTTTATCTCCATGAAAAAGATTTTGTATCCCAGGCAACTCCTTTTTTAAAGTAGTCGGGTTGACCGATTGCTGCAATTGATGGATTTTTTTCAAGTTCATCTGGTGGATATGGATTTCGTCGAGGAAATGTATTCGTATTGATCACCTGATTGATAATACTAAAATCAAGTTTTGGATATCCGGTGCGAATAAAATCAAAGTAAGATTCAGTTGTTTCAAAAGTGTTGGCAATGTATTTTTGGGTCATAACCAATTCCTGTGCGGCTTCAACGTTTGAAGGAACACTAAGTTCTGATTGAGCAAGATAAGCTACAATATCTTGTTCTGCAACACCATGATATTCCATGTCAGCTCTAACCGCTGCTTTAAGAGCCGTTTGCGCAGCTGCATATTCTCCTTTTAACGCATAAGCTTCTGCTTCCAGGAAAAGACATTCAGAGTACATCATAATCATATCGGGGTATGATTGGGTACAATAGCTCATCGACCACCTGCTAGGTTTTTCGCCAGAAACCGAAGATGAGCCACTATTATGTCCGATGTATCCTCCCTGTTCCGCTTCGGTCCAAAAAATTGGTCTTCTTGGATCGTTCAAATCATTAAGTAAATTAACAATGTATGTTGAAGGTGTCATTCCTTCGGCGGAGTAATCATATAACGATTCTTCATAAATGTAACTGTCGAAAGTAAGGTTGTCCAGATGATCCCATGCACACATATCATCATTTGAGGTCATTCCGTTTTCGAGATATTGTAAAGCGAGATCGGCCTGGCCTGTTGCAGTTTTTCCGGGCAAATATGTAAGTCGCATAGCATATCGTGCCTTTAAAGAATAACAAAGCTTTGTCCATTTGCTGTAATCGGCGCCAAAAATATAATCTTGTGACGCAGATGGCACTAATTCTCCCGGATCAGAAGCATTAAACAGTTGAATTGCTTCGTCGAGAAGCGCGTTGGCATGAGTATAAATTTCTTCGAGTGAATTGACATTAGGGTAAGGGAATTCAGCTCCGTTCAGAGCTTCATCAAGCGGTGCCTGGTCGTAATAATCGGCCATGTTAAACCAGTGCCAGGCTGAAATTGTTGCTCCGATAGCCTGGAAACGGTTATTGCCGTTTTCTTTTGCTTTTTCATACAAAGCATTTGAGTGCATTAGGGCTCCGGTGTATGCATTCCAGATTTCAATTCCATAGTCAGTTGCTATTTCAAAACGGGTTTCATAACCTTGAGTCCCATCGGCTGCGTACCAAAGCAACCAATCTTTCATACCATTCCACCAAACAAAGAAGGTTACAGCCTGCTGAGTCCATTCTGCCTCAACTCCGGTTAGGTAAATCCCTTCGTTAATAGAAGGTGAATCAGTAATGGCATTTGGATCTTCATCAACGTCGAGCCAGTTATCACACGCTGAAAAGAGAATTAACAGCGAGAATACAATACATATTTTTGAATATATCTTTTTCATCTTTTATCTTAATTAAAGCGTTAAACCAAGTGTAAATGAATATGTTTTCATTGCAGGGAAACTATAGTTAAACCATGCGTTTCCATTGTCAATACCATTAGTATTGGTTTCTACATCAGGTCCGGTAAACTCGTCTTTAAATTTTCTCCAAAGGTTTCTTCCTGAAAAAGTTAAATCGATTCCTTTTACGTGGAGTTTTTGGGTAATCGAAGATGGCATACTGTAGGTTAGCGATACTTCTCTGAGTTTGATAAAATCACGGGGTTGGATATTTTCCTCGGGGGTGGACTGACAGACCGTTTGGTAATAACTGCTGTAATGAGTCCACTCAGTATTGTTCGGATTGGTAACAACCACTTCTTGCGTATCATAGTCATAATGCCCCATAACTCCATCGAAAACAATTCGGTTGTCTTCCGGACGATCTTCCTGAAGTGACGACATTCCATAGTAGGTGAGGTAGTGTTCGTCAAAATTTACAACAAGGCCACCTTTTTGAAAATCGATTTGAGTAGTAAGAGTAAGATTTTTGTAATTAAATGAGTTGCGAAGTCCTCCAATCCAATCGGGTTCAATTTTGCCAAGAATTTTTCTTCCGCGGGGATCAATCATTGGTCGGCCATAGGTTGTCCTGTTGTCTGATTGGTCGCCTTCATCGCTCAAAACCAGGTTTCCGTCATCGTCGCGAAGGAATCCGTCATCGTAAATTACCGGAAACGGTTGACCAACAATTGCCCATCCTGAAGATCCTAAATCAATAGGTTCATCGTTTTCTCCCAGATCGTCGACTTTTGAATTGTCTTTCGCCCAGTTAAACGTAATGTCCCAACTGAAATTTGATGTTTTAACTGGTGTACCTGTTAACACGAGTTCTATACCTTTGTGTGTGATTCCGCCAATATTAATATATCCACCTTCGTATCCGGTTGAGTTTAAAAGTTGTTGCCAAAGTATCTGGTTATCACTCCAGTTTTTATAAACCGCAAGGTCGATTCCCAACCTGTTATCAAAGAATTTCATTTCCAATCCACCTTCAATTTCACTTTTAAACTCATTCTGAAGGTCTTCATTTGGGTAATCAGAACTTGGCAGGTAGCTGTTTTGTCCGTTGAAAGGCCATGAATATCCCAGCCAATCAGATGATTCAGCCTGGTCAAGAACAATATTTGTTGCGTAAGGATTTGCCGGAGCCCCAACCTTTGCATAACTAAGCCTCAATTTACCAAAGTCGAGAATCTCATTTTCAGAAATAAGTTCACTGAAAACAAAACTAAAACTGTGGCTTGGATAGAAATAGTCGTTTTTAATACTTGAAGCCCAGTCGTTTCTTCCGGTAACAGAATAATACAACATGCTTTTGTATCCAATGCTGGCTTTTCCGAAAAGTGACCATGAACGGAATTTTTCCCATTCAGAGAAAGCTGTGTAATTGGACACATTCGCTGAGTTGTATATATTGGCAACTACAAGCCCTGTTCCTTCAAAAACCATCCTTTCCCAATAATTCTGTACGATGTTGTGCCCAACCATTACATCGAATGAAAAATCTCCGATACGGTTGTCATAAGTTATCATTTCAGTAGATTCAATATCCTTAGCAAACCGTGTTCCTCTTTCATAGGTGCCTTCAGTATTTACCAAACCGCCTTTGTTTTTGTAGTTTTCGTAACTTCGGTTGTTGGTACTTACACCGGTTACAGATCTGAAATTCAGGTGTTCCATAATTTCATATTCAACAGTAACCGAACCTGCAAATCTTTCACGTTTGATGTTGTTACCTGTGTTTTCCATCATATAAAGATAGGGTTCACGACCACCTCCTCTGTATAGGCGTAATGTTCCGTCTTCCCGGTAAATGGGATTAGGGTTCCACGAAGGAGGAGAGGCGAGGAAAGTGTTCATAAACGTATAGTTGCTATTGCTTTCTTCAAAACGGTCGATATCCTGACTTGAATACAGAGCGTTGGATGAAACAGTAAGCTTTTTCGTAAATTTAAATGAAGTGTTCGCGTTTACTGAATTTCGTTTGTAACTGAGCGGATCGAGTACTCCATTGTTAATTGTATTGGTATACGATACAAAATACGAAGCTTTGTCATTACCACCGTTAACACTGAATGTATTGTCGGCAGTATACCCGGTTTTGAAAACCTGCCAGCGATCGTAATAATCTACACCATTAAGATCGGAGATTTTTGGCCCCCATGAAGATGAAGTATATTGGTTGTCTCCATCAATATAATTCCAGTCCTGTGCCCCAAAGTCAAAAACTCCCTGCGACCATGATTTTTGAAGAGGAATCTCGTATGGTTCATCAAACGTTGAGGTGTGTTTAAACGTTACGGTAGGTTTTGAATCCATTGCTCCGGTTTTTAATGTAATGAGAATTACACCGTTAGCAGCTCGGCTGCCATAAAGAGCAGAAGCCGCAGCACCTTTTAAAACACTTAATGATTCGATGGAATTCGGGTCAATGTCAGCCAGTCCGGAAGAAGTTCCCCGGTTGTCGGCGTCAAAAGGTACACCGTTAACAACAAAAAGTGGTTCGTTTGAACCGGTAATAGAAGAACCCCCGCGAAGAACAATACGTGTTCCTGATCCCCCCTGGCTGGAAGTATTCGTGATATTAAGCCCTGCCACTTTCCCTCCGAGTGCTGTTGCAAAGTTATCAGTGCGGGTCGCGATCAGTTCGTCGGATTCCACTTCGCTTGTGGAATAACCAAGCGCCTTTTTTTCACTTTTTATGCCTAGTGCAGTAACTACAATCTCATCAATGTCTTGAATGTCTGATTTAAGGGTGACATTGATCTGAGTACGTCCTGAGACTTCAATTTCCAGTGTCTTCATCCCGATGTAACTAAAGACCAGCGTTTTTGTTTCGGATGGAACCTTAATTGAATAATTCCCGTCCATGTCGGTCGTTGTTCCCATAGTAGTTCCTTTTACACTGACAGTAACGCCTGGTATAGCCATACCATCATCCTCAGAGGTAACAACTCCCCTGATTTCCACTGTTTGGGCAAGCACTGAAATTGTTGACAACAAAATCAGTGCAATTAGCAGCGTCGTGATTTTTTTCATAGAGAATAATTTAAAAATTTGATTAATGAATAATTAATTTTCGGTCTCCATCTCTGTAGCTCTGTATCGTCTGCGTTGTCTAAGTAATTCTTCTTTATCATTTACAGGGTCGGCATCCATAACAAAC
Organism: Maribellus maritimus; assembly: GCF_022267315.1. Lineage (GTDB taxonomy): Bacteria > Bacteroidota > Bacteroidia > Bacteroidales > Prolixibacteraceae > Draconibacterium > Draconibacterium maritimum. The sequence continues at coordinate 13,323 of NZ_JAIKLE010000005.1, read as the reverse complement.
ATTCCCCGCCCGTGTGTAGCTATAATAATCATATTTTCTCGTGGGTGGATTTGAAGATCGTGTACATAGGCAAATGGTAAGTCACCCAACACGTCCCAGCTTTCGCCTTTGTTTTTACTTATGTATACCGAAGCATCGGTGCCAACGTAAAGGATATCAGGGTTAATTGGATCTTCTCTTATTACATTTACTGGTCCCACCGGAATGTTACCGGAAATGTCTTCCCATGTCTTGCCAAAGTCAGTTGATTTCCAGATGTAAACCTGAAAGTCATCGTCGCGTCTTCCGGTTTGTGTCATGTAAACCGTTCCCAGCTCATATTTTGATGCAACCATTCGGGACACCCATCGTTGCGGTACGGCTCCACTTCTGATTTCTTCCCATGTTTTACCGGCATCTTTTGTACGCCAAATCCTTCCATCGTCTGTGCCGGCGTAAAGTAACCCAGCACGTAAAGGTGATTCGTCAAGTGTTTGTATGGTTTGGTAATTTATATCTCCGAATTTATTGGGATCGTTAAATGATAAATCCGGACTGATTTTTTCCCAGGTACTTCCTTTGTCTGTCGATTTCATTACATACTGAGTACCAAAATAAATAATATCGTTGTTGTGGGGAGACATTACGATGGGAGAAACCCATTGTCCACGCAAAGCCGGTTCGTCCGGATAATTTGGTGGCAAAATTCGTTCTGTACTTTCCGGATAGCTATCTACCTTGGCACGAGCAAGATTCCCGTAAAAAACACTAGCAAAAACAGTATTATTATCCCGTGGGTCTATTACATGAATACTGCCTTCGGCGCCCAGTGTATGTTCAAACTCAACAGGCTCTATTCTGTCTTTTCCTCTTGAAATGTCTACTGTGCCGTAAAAGCTGTGATGATCCTGTATTGAGCCAAAAACTCTGAAAGGAGTGTTGTAGTCGAAAGCAATATTGTAGAATTGTGCCAATGGCAGAGGGGCTATCGGATGTTTCCATGTTGCTCCCTGATCATACGAAATAGATAAACCGCCATCCTGTACATCAAGCAGGTAATTAGAGTTATTTGGATCAATCCAGAAGCCATGATGGTCGGCATGCGGGTCACGAATGGTTGTAAATGTTTTTCCCCCATCAGTAGATTTATGTAACCATATTCCAAGTGTATAAATGGTGTTTTCATCTTTTGGATCGACTCGTATTTGCCCAAAAACCCAGCCATATGTTCCTGAATGGCGCTCCATATATGTTTTTGTTTCCGGTGTCAGTCCACTTACTTGTACCCAGCTTTCACCTCCATCTGTAGTTTTATAAACGGTGGCTCCTTTTATAACGTCTTCTTTAGGTCTTCCATAAGAATCAACTTCTCCTTCTTCCGCTTCATAGGCTATTTCGTAATTATCCAACAGTGCATACAATACTTTCGGATTTGAATGGGAAATATCAATCCCAATTCTGCCTCTGTGGCTTGCGTCCGGAAGTCCCTGGTTTATTTTTTTCCAATTTTTCCCACCATCTGTAGATTTCCAGATGCCACAATTCCTGGTGTCTTCAAATGTCCGTGGATCATTCCATTTTAATCTCATCCTTTCCCAGGAGGTTGCATAAATTGTTTCAGGATCAGACGGGTCTAAAACAACATCAAAAACACCTGTTTTGTCGTTGATTTTAAGAATTTTATCCCATGTTTTTCCGCCGTCAGTCGTTTTGTAAAGGCCTCTTTCTTCATTGGTTGTCCATTCATGTCCTGTAGCAGCGACGTAAATAATATTACTGTTTTCAGGATGAATTCTGATTCTTCCGATTGTGTGTGTTTTCTCCAGCCCCATCAGCTCCCAGTTTTTACCACCGTCGGAGGTTTTAAAAACGCCACATCCTGCATTTGAACTCCGGAATATATTTGCTTCTCCGGTTCCAACCCATACAACATCGGGATTTTGAGGATCTATAGCAATATCGCCGATTGATGCAGTTGGCATTTCATCAAATACAGGTTCAAAAGTAGTTCCTTCGTTGGTTGATTTCCAAACCCCTCCGGTTGCAGAACCAATCCATATGGAGTATTGCTGCCCTCGCGGAGATATTGCCTCAACATCTGTACACCTTCCACTTATGTTTGTCGGACCAATATAACTCCAGTGTAGATCTTTATACGCAGAAGATTGGACGAGTTCTTTTTGTTTGCTGAACATTTTAACCCTCTCAACTCCACTAAAAACCGGTTTTTTCTCTTGTGCAGTGCTTAAATAATTTACAAATAACAGGAATAAAATAACTCCTTTAAAACGTAAAAGAAACAGACGTGTATTCATAAAAAGTGATTTAATTATTATTGTTTTTGCAGAAATTGTAATGTTAAAATAGTGTATAAATCGTGGATATTAGTTCTCTTTTTTATTTTTTTAGTGTAAAAATGTCACTTTTATTAATGATTAGTTAACAAATAGTTATATAACATGATAAAAGTCAGGAAATGTGATGCGTGGTAGAGGTGAGTTTTTCTTTGCAATAAAATAATTTGATTCATTCAGGTTTTTAATACAAATGGATTTTATAGATATAAAATTTCTTGTTTTAGCCATTTGTTTGTTTTGTTTTGATATTATGTTTGTTTGAATTTTTGTAAGTAGTTGATATTTTTTATGTAAAATAAAATTCACAAAGTGCTTTTTTAGGTAAAAAGCGTAACATTGTCTTTTTTGCTCTATTCATTTTTTTGTATTACATGAAAGTATTACAGAGGGAGGGTTTTTTTTATTGAAATCAAATGTTTTTTTTATTCGTGAAACAAGGCAGTTGGCATAGAAGATAATGCCCGGGACAACTTTAAAGTGCTGTGTAAATAAATATCGAATCAAAAGATTGAAATTCCAATAAATAATCTTTTTTATTTTGAATAAACCTTTTTAAATTAGAGAGTTCTATATATTGTAATTATTAACAATAAACCTAACTATCATGAAAAAAATTATCTACCTTTTAGTGATGTTGCTTGGTGCAACATTGGTATCAGCTCAGAGCATGGATTTCTCCGGAACCTGGAAATTGAACAGTTCAAAAAGTAAACTTGGCGACCAGTTTAGCATGGCTCCGAACGAAATCGTTGTCGTTCATAAAACAAACGATATGAGTGTTGAGAAACATTCGAGTTTTCAAGGACAGAATTTTACAACAAAGGATAAACTTACACTTGATGGAAAAGAATGTGTTAATGTTGGTTTTATGGACACTGAAAAGAAATCTACTGCTGTTTGGTCCGATGACAAAAAGATGCTGACTGTAACTTCAAAAATTCCGATGCAAGGCGAAACGATGACTATTGTAGAAGTATACAAAATGGATGGTGAAAATATGGTAATTGAAGCTTCCGCTTCATCATCGTATGGAGACATGTCGGAAATGATGGTATATGATAAACAATAACTGAAAATAAAACTTTGGTTACTTCTTTAAAACAAAGCCGGTAAGAAACATCTGGTTTTACTACCGGTTTTTTCTCATAAGTTTCCATGTCCGCATTTTTTCTTTGGTATTTCAGCTATTTTGAAAGGAGTAACATCGCCGCAGAAGGTAGTGTAATTTTAGTAAAAAGAAGTCTTTCAGGGATGCCCCGGAGAAGTTCGTTCTGGACGGAAATTGGATTTTAAGAATAATAACCGCTATCAAATTTTTGGTAGCGGTTTTTTTGTAAAAGAGGACGGTTGCTGAATTTGAAGCAGAATATAATTCTTGGAGGTACTTTTACGGTCTTGATTAAATATATTCCCAAGGGTTTGAAAAAGCGAGTGCCGGAAAACATTAACTTTTGCAGAGAAAGCATACTCGTACTTTGAAGCCTAATATTTATAAAAACTTTAATAACTTTGCCGGGATTGATAATCCAAATTTTAAACTGTTGATAAATGAACCGACTACCTGTCTTTTTTATCCCTGCTGTTTTATTCATTTTATTGAGTTGTAGCTCAAAAAATCATCTTGTTGTTTACGACCTTAAATGTGAAAATTTAACAAATCCGACAGCGATTGACAAAATAGTACCCCGTTTTAGCTGGAAAATTCAGAGCTTACAAAATGGTACAGAGCAAAAAGCTTTTCAGATTCTGGTTGCCAGCGATGTTGATTTGCTTGAAGAAGAAAAATCTGATTTTTGGGACTCCGGGAAAATCGAATCCGTCTCGGATATTTTTGTTCCATACGAGGGAAAGAAACTGTTGCCGGGAATAGCTGCCTTTTGGAAAATACGTGTTTGGGATAATAATGAAAATGTATCGGAATGGAGTGTACCCGCTATGTTTGGAATAGGCTTGTTAACTGAAGATAACTGGCAGGCGGAATACATTGCATATAATACCAGTGCCGGTTTTAGCGAGTGTCCCCAGTTTTTTAAATCATTTGATGTGGAGGATACTGATTCAAAATATTTATTGCATGTAAATTCTTTGGGATACCATGAGGTTTATATAAACGGAAAAAAAGCGGGCAACGGTGTTTTAACTCCGGCAGTTTCACAGTTGAATAAACGTTCGTTAATAAATACCTACGATGTTTCAGCTTTGGTTAAAAAAGGCCGGAATGATTTGTTGATTTGGTTGGGGAGCGGATGGTACACCTCCGGACTTCCCGGTGTGGTAAACGATGGCCCGGTAGTTCGGGCGCAGTTGGAAAAAGTGCATGGAGAGAAAAAACAAACCATCGCTGTTACCAACGCTGGTTGGAAAGGCAGAGCAAGTGGTTACACCCGTCATGGAAACTGGAGGCCAAATCAGTTTGGGGGTGAGATCATAAACGGCATGCTAACAAAAAACGATTTAAAAACGGATGAGCCTGGCCGGGAGTGGAAGCCGGTTTCGGTTGTAAATATTCCGCATCATGCTATAAGCCCTCAGATGACAGAATTAAATACCATTCAGGATACTATTCAACCGGCAGCAATTATTCAAATTGCAGCAGATACATTTCTGGTGGATATGGGAAAGAATTTAACGGGATGGCTTGAGTTTCATTTTCAGGATTTAAAATCCGGGCAGGAGATAAAACTGGAATATTGTGATCATCTAACCAAAGAGGGGAAGTTTAACTACCGCAATCAATACGATCTTTATATAGCATCCGGTACAGCACCCGAAACTTTTATCAATAAATTTAACTATCACGGATTTAGGTATGTGCAGGTCACCGGACTCCCTGAAATACCGGATGTTGATTCTGTTCAGGCCTACCTTATCCGGACCGATTATGAAGAGGCTTCCGGATTTGAATGTTCCGATCCGGATTTAAATGCGATTCATGATATGTTGCATTATACGCTTCAGTGTATAAGTATAGGCGGAGATTTGGTCGATTGTCCTCAAATTGAACGCCTGGGTTATGGCGGAGATGGAAATGCTTCAACGGTAACAGCTCAAACAATGTACAACTTAGGCCCTTTATATTCCAACTGGCTGCAGGCGTGGGCCGATGTAGTTCGAGAAGACGGTGGAATGCCGCACACTGCGCCAAATCCATACAGAGCTGGCGGTGGTCCCTATTGGTGTGGTTTTATTATCACGGGTACCTGGAATACTTTTCTGAATTATGGCGATACGTTGATACTGAAAAAATATTATCCCGTAATGCAGAAATGGTTAGACTATGTCGATAGATATTCGGTTGACGGACTTTTGAAACGATGGCCCGACACAGATTACCGCGGATGGTATCTGGGCGACTGGGCTACACCGGAAGGAATCGACCAGACTGCTGAGGCTTCGGTGGATGTGGTAAATAATTCTTTTGTTGCTGTTTGTTACGATAATATGCAGAAAATAGCCGGAATTCTCGGAAAAGCGAATGATGAAAAAATGTATGCCCGGAAAAAAGATCAGTTGCAGAAAATGATTCATGAAACATTTTTTGACGAATCAAATAACACCTATGGAACAGGAACACAAATCGATTTGGCTTTCCCGTTGATAGCCGGTGTGGTTCCTGAAAAAGAATTAGATAATGTAAAAGAAGCTTTATATACTGAAATCAATGTAAATCGTGAGGGGCATTTTGCCTGTGGGTTAGTAGGTCTTCCGGTTTTAAGCGAGTGGGCAACTAAAAACCAAAAATCCGGTTTAATGTATTCAATGATGAAAAAGCGCGATTACCCGGGTTACTTGTATATGATTGATAATGGTGCTACAACTACCTGGGAACATTGGGACGGTGCCCGGAGCAGGATTCATAACTGTTACAACGGAACCGGCTCCTGGTTTTATCAGGCTGTTGGTGGAATTTTTCCGCTGGAAGATTTCCCGGCCTACCGAAAAGTACGCATTCAGCCACAAATTCCCGAAGGAGTTACATGGGCAAAAACCTTTAAAGAAACGCCGTGGGGAAAACTGTCGGTAAACTGGAAAATTGAAGCAGGGAAAATGGATATGGAAATAGAAATTCCCGTGGGCGTTGAAGCAGAAGTTGTAATTCCCGAAGGCATTGAGGAATATTCATTGGAGGGGAAAAAATATACTTTTCAAAATGCCAATTCGTTGGTGAACATTAAGAGTGGAAAATACAATGTCAGATATACAATCGACTGATGTCAAAACACCCTTTATTATGTATCTTCGTCGTTCGTCCCTATAATTATTAGAATTTCCGGGGAACTGTTTTAAATAGATTGATGCTTAAATAAGTTCAGTTTAATTTACCGTAATTGTATACCATACATTACAACAGACAGAATGATGATGTACAAACAGGAAACAAATTTATTCAAATGAATGATATCGAAAATAATTTTTACAAGATACTTTTGGTGTTGGGGTTAATTATTCTGATTCGCGGAGGTTTATTCGGGCAAAATGATACACTCTCTTTCCTTCATATTACGGACACGCATGTAATTTTCGATTTGGATTTTTTTCAGCCTGAGTTGGCTGAAAATAGAAGTGGTTATAAAGATGGTGTAAAACCTCTGAAAAATTTTGTTGAAAATATGCCGCGAAAAACCCAAAGTAATTTTGTAATTGCTACCGGCGATTTAGTCGATTTTTTTGAAGGCGAAAACAGCAACGGAAAAATGCTGGAATTTCAACTGGAACAGTTGGTGCAGCTAATGGGGAAAAGTCAGGTGCCTTTTTATTTTACACTCGGAAATCACGATATTATTTCTTATTCGTGGGGAGAAGGTGAACGTATCTCAACCCAAAACAATGCTGAAAAAGCCCGTGCTGCGTGGATAAAAAACGCTTCGTGTTTTAGCGAAGGTACACACTACAGTAAAATTTTCAAAGTTGGGGAAACATCCTTTCGGTTTATTTTTCTCGATGATGGCTATTATGATTTTTCCGATGAAGAGAATGTATTGCTTCCCTACGTGGATACGCCTCAGTTGCATTGGTTGGAGGGACAAATAAACCAATCCGATGATGATGTGGAAATTATTTTGATGCATATCCCGCTAAAAAGTAACGTTGTTGAAACAGGAGGAGAATTGTTTTCTGTTTTGGCAAAATATTCTTCCGTGAAAATGATACTTGCCGGGCATAATCATAAAAATGATATTCAATCATTTGCTAATAAAGAAGGAAACGAAATTATCCAAGTAAGAACGGGGGCATTTGCTCAAGACACAACGAGTTGGCGACAAATAAAACTTACTGAAAATAACATCTGTATTTCTCTGCCCGGAAGTCAGCAGAAAGAAATGCAGATTGACCTTTAATATAAACAAAAGCTATTCTGCAATGAAAACAAAACAGTTTAATGCAAGCTGGTTATATCTCCTGTTAATTGTTCCAACGGTTTCTGCTGTTTTGGCGCTTAACCATTTCGGATTTTTCTTTAAATCGGGAACCGCAGGTGCCGGAATCATAATTCTTTTGATACTTTATTTTTCCAAACTACCAAAAGCAAAAGATATCCTTTTTCTGATGTCGGCATTTCTGTTTTCCATCGTTGGCGACTGGTTTTTGTCGAATAAGCAAGATGATGCTTTTATGTTTGTTTACGGCATTGTCTTTTTCTTTTTTGCACATGTGGGATATCTTCTTTATGCGTGGCTTAACGGACACATAAACAAAATTTTTACGCTGTTTTTATTGTTTGGTTTTTTTGTGTTTTTTATGTGGGTGTTATTCCCTTCAATGGATAATCCGGTATTAACGATGGCGGTTTTGGTTTATCTGGTAATTTCGTGTATTTCGCTGGGAACTGCTGTTGGAATTCGTGCTTCCGGAGCCGAAAAATGGGCTTATATTTTTGGAATTTTTTTGATTCTTTTTTCCGACACAATTATTTCATTAAAAGAATTTGTGGGTTACAAAGAATTAAACTTTTTGATTTTGCCTACTTACTATTTAGCACATATTTCTGTAACTTTCTCGGTGATGCGCAGAAAGGCGAAAGAATTGAATTAGTTTAAATGTTGAATTAGTAGAAAAGATGAAATCCGGAAACATAGAAAAAGAAATACAGATAATAATAAACAAGAACAAAAGACAATGAAACTTATTCTATTTTTTGCCCTGGCTCTTTGCCTGTTTTTTTTTGATAATGAAATTAGTCATGCTCAAACACTAAGCAGTAAAACAGAAGAACAAAATTTATTGCCGGATAGAGGTTTTTGTGCACACCGTGGAGCAATGGTTACTCATCCTGAAAATACAATTGTGGCTTTTAAAGCCGCTGTCGAAGCCGGTGCGCAAATGGTGGAGATGGACGTGTGGTTAACCAAAGATGGAAAAATGGTGATTATGCACGATAAAACGGTTGACCGAACAACAAATGGATCGGGAAGAATTTCAGATTTTACACTGGATGAAATAAAAAAACTAGATGCCGGGAGCTGGAAGTCGCAGGATTTTCAAGGTGAGAAAGTACCAACTTTTAAAGAAGCCCTGGATATCCTTCCCCGAAATATATGGATCAATGTTCATATAAAAGGCGAAGGTGAAACCCCGGTAATGGTTGCCAAAAAGTTGCAAGAAGAAAATCGTTTGAATCAGGCTTTTTTAGCTTGCAGTGAAAAAGCCGCGAAGGCTGCAAAAGAATTTGTTCCCGGAATTTTAATTTGTAACATGGAGCGACAGGATTCGAATTGGGATTATGTTAATTCAACCATTAAAATGAAAGCCGATTTTATTCAGTTAAAAGGAGAAGTTACGCCCGATTTTGCTGATTATACGAGGGCTTTGAAAAAGAACGGAATCCGAATAAATTATTTTGGAACTGACTCACCTGAAGAACTAAAACAGTTGCTCGAATATGGAGTCGATTTCCCCTTGGTAAACGATATTGCCCATACTTCCGGTTATTTGGAAACAATATTGGAAGGGTTATAGTTCGCTCGTTATTTACAGGAAGGATTCCACGGGATGCATAACATAATTATTTAAAGTAATATTGGAACTAAATCTTAACTGAATGAAAGCAGTACTCAGTTTTTTTATAATGCTTGGTTTTTATTCTGTTTTTGCTAAGGAACAGACAGAGAAACAAGAAGCAGATAAACCCAAAACTGGTTTAATAAAAATAAAAGATGTGGTCATTTATAAAGACACCTTTTTTTATTCCAGCTTTCCTTCTGTGATTAAACGTCCCGATGGTGAGATGATTGTCGCTTTTCGGCGGGCTCCCGATCGTCGTATATACGGAGCCAAAGGAAACCATCATGTTGATGCCAACAGTTACCTCGTAAAAGTTTGTTCAACCGATGCTGAAAATTGGACAAAAGAACCGGAATTAATTTACGCACATCCTTTTGGCGGTTCACAGGATCCGTGTATGTTGCAATTAGAGGACGGAACAATTCTATGTGCCAGCTACGGCTGGGCACCTTTGTCGGAAGAAGAACGGGCTACACTTCAAAAACCTTACGGAGAAAATAATGATTTTGTTTTTTTAGGGGGGTATCTCATACGTTCAACGGACGGTGGAAAAAACTGGAACGGACCGATTTATCCCCCGCATATTCTGCCGGAATTAAATCTAAGTCCCACGGGAGAACCCTTGCCTGCATACAATCGGGGTGCTCTTTGCGAGGGAGAAAACGGAAGAATTTATTGGGTGGTTGCTGCCTTCGATAATGAAGAACCGAGAAAGTCTTCGACGCATTTGCTCGTTTCCGATGATAAAGGGCTGACATGGGAATATCAGTCTGTGGTTGCTACCGATAATAAAGCTTCGTTTAACGAAACCTCCATTTATGAAACACCAAAAGGCGATTTGGTAGCCTTTCTTCGTACGTCGGGAATGAATGATCAGGCATGTATTGCCCGTTCAAAAGATGGTGGAAAAACTTTCAGCCCCTGGAAAAAAATGGGCTTTCAGGGACATCCTTTAAATACACTTCGCTTGCCTGATAATCGTGTTTTGCTTACTTATGGTTACCGACATGAACCTTATGGAATCAGAGCTCGTATCTTAAATGCTGAATGCACCGATTTTGCTACTGCTCCAGAATTTGTTCTGCGTGACGACGGAGGAAATTCCGATTTGGGGTATACCTGGCCCGTTCTAATCGACGAAAATCGGGTGCTGGTGGTGTATTATTTTAATAAAAACAAAGGAACGCGTTACATTGCCGGAACCATATTGGAAATAAAATAAAAAACTAAATAGTATAAATCGAACAAAACCTAAATCAACCTGAAAAATGAAGAACTCTTTTATATCAGATTTTTTTAAATATTTGGCAGTTATTTTAATTTTTGTTTTTCCATTTATCATATCATGTGAAACACCAAAAACAGAGAAAGATGAATTATTAAAAAAAGCAGTTCCGGTTTGGGCTGAAGGCCGCGAAACTGAGATGAACATGACTTTAGCTTTTCAAGGCATTTTTCAGGCAAAAACAAATCAGGATATAAAATTGAAAATTACCGCTTCCACACTTTATCGTGTTTTTTTGAATGGAAAATTCCTGGGATATGGTCCCGCAAGAGCTGCACATGATTTTTATCGTGTTGATGAATATGGTTTGGGACAATTGGTGAAGGACGGTGAAAATGTGCTCGCAATTGAGGTGGTTGGCTACAATGTAAACAGCTTTTATACCATCGATGAACCTTCTTTTCTGCAAGCCGAAGTTGAAGCGGGTAACAATATTCTATTGGCAACAGGCGCAGATTCGGGGTTTGATGCCTTTCAAATAAATGAACGTTTGCAAAAAGTGGAACGGTATAGTTTTCAGCGTCCGTTTACCGAATATTACCGACTGAATGCGGACTTTGATTCATGGAAAACCTCGACAAAAAAGCCAGTGGCGAAAATTGAACTGGTCGAGCAGGAAAAAGCTAAGCTTCTCACTAGAAATCTTTTGCTACCTGATTTCAACATTGTTCATCCGTTAGTAGTTTACGCTGAGGGAACGATTCAATTTCAAAAACCGGAGAAATATTATAAAGATCGCTCCTTAGTAAATATAAACAGCGAATTTAAAGGTTATAAAGAGGAAGAACTGGAAGTTTTACCGTCTCAATTAATTCAGGAGGTTGCCAACAAAACGTTTAAAAAAGTAGAACAAAATTATAACAAGCAGTCTTTTTCTTTAAACGCGAATGATTTTGTAACTCTTGATTTTGGAACCAATCTGTCAGGATTTATTGGTAGTAGCATTGTTTGCAAAGAGCCAAGTACAATTCTTTTTTATTTTGATGAATTACTTACCAACGGAGATGTAAATACAAAAAAACGAATGGCAGATGTGAATAATCAGGTTGTTTATGAACTGCAACCAGGTAGTTATAATCTGGAGACCTTTGAGTCTTATACATTCAAATTTCTGAAAGCCATTGTTCTGAAAGGAGCCTGTGAAGTTGAAGATATATACCTGCGGGAATATGCCTATCCTGAAAACCCACGGGCTGCATTTTTATGTAGCGACGAAAAATTAAATGCGGTCTACAAGGCTGCCCGACAGACATACCGGCAAAATGCCGTAGATATTTTTATGGATTGTCCTTCACGCGAACGGGCCGGGTGGCTCTGCGACAGTTATTTTTCGGCAATCACCGAAAAAGATTTTACGGGGAGATCTGCGGTAGCACACAATTTCTATGAGAATTATGCCCTGCCTGACAGTTTTAAATATTTGCCCGCGGGAATGTTGCCCATGTGTTACCCGGCTGATCAATACAACGGCAATTTTATTCCCAACTGGGCAATGTGGTTTATCGTTCAGATAGATGATTATAAAAAGCGGGGAGGAGATTCAGAATTAGTGGCAAAAATAGAACCCCGGATTGCTGATTTATTAAAATATTTTGAGGCGTTTGAAAACGAAGATGGCCTGTTGGAAAAACTGGAAAAGTGGGTTTTTGTGGAGTGGTCGGAGGCCAACAATTTTGTGCAGGATGTAAATTATCCTTCCAATATGCTTTACAGTGCCGCACTTGAAAAAGCCGGGTATTTGTATAACAACAAAATATGGTTAAATAAAGCAAAGCAAATTAAACAAACCATTTTGGAACAATCGTTTAACGGTGATTTTTTTGTTGACAATGCTGTTCGCGATAAAAATGGAAAACTTCAAGTAACGAATAACACAACCGGGGTCTGTCAATATTATGCATTCTTTTTCGGTATTGCCACGCCTGAAACACATCCCGAACTTTGGAAAAAATTAACCACAGAGTTTGGTCCAAACAGAGATGTTAATGATACTTATCCGAAAGTTTTTCAAGCCAATGCATTTATCGGAAATTATCTCCGAATGGACATCCTTTCCCGTTATGATTTGCAGGTACAATTGCTAAGCGAGGTTGAAGATTATTTTTACGAAATGGCCAAACAAACCGGTACTTTATGGGAGCACATGAAATCCAGTGCCAGTTGTAATCACGGTTTTGCTTCCTACCTGGGACATGTGCTGTATCGAGATATTCTAGGAATTAAAAATGTGGATTATTTAAACAAAAGGGTTACCATTCGTTTTTCCGATATCGATTTGGATGAATGCAGCGGTGTCCTTCCGGTTGAGGATGATGCGATTGAATTTAGTTGGAAGAAACAAAATGGTACAATCGAATATTCGCTGAATGTTCCTGTAGGTTTTGAAACTGAAATTATTAATATGAGTAATCAGGAAATAAAGGAACTTTGAAAAGAAAATAATAAAGTCATGGCCGGTAAAAATTTGTTCATTTTGTTTGTTGTATTTTCCTTCTTTTGTTCTTGTTCAAATCAGCCGGAAGAAGAAAATTTTGTTCTCCCTTCCAAAAGTGAAATAATGAGACCGTTTGGAACGCATGATGAAGAACTTTTTTTGTCTCCGCCCAAAATTTATCACCCGGAGACCTGGTTTCATTTTATTGGTGGAAATGTAGCAAAGGAAGGGATTACTGCTGATTTGGAAGCCATTGCCGGAGCTGG
>NZ_JAIKLE010000059.1 GCF_022267315.1 Maribellus maritimus | reverse complement strand
TTTAGGTCACCTTTTAGTTCACGTGGGAACTGGTTTTTAATGGTCTAAAATGATATGTTAAAAAATCAAAAAAGCCCACAAACACTGGCGTTTGCAGACTTTTGATATCCTTTGAATTCCCTTAAAGTCGGGGTAGCAGGATGAAACCGGCTACCTGTAAGTATATTATTATCAATTCAATATCAATAATATTTCAGAAAAAACTCACCGTTTAACTCACCTGAAAATTGATTTTATTTGAATCAGTTTGAAATGAGTTAATATAACTTCAAATGTACAAAATCATATCATTTGATACAATAAAACTGTTAGTATTTTGAAGGTATTCTCATTTATGAGAATTTGGTAATTCATATTTATTCTAATATCTGATATTTATATCATATCAGAATTTGGTGTTCTCTTAATTTCTTATTATTTCCTGCGTTAATAAGGAATCCAATCCATCGTTAATGGTATTTTCATTCTACCATATCGGTTCTATTGTCAGCCAAACTCCTATTTTTCAAGAAATTCACGTACAGGGAACATCTTAATAATCATACCCTCTTTTTCAAATGTATCACTCTGGTTAAAGGTCACGATACTTCCTTCTTCTATACCAATATTCTGCATAGCTTCCAGCAGACCATTGTATTCCCTGGCAAAGTTTTCATCGTTTATGGTTAAACATACCTGTACAACTTCTTTTACTGCGTTCTTTTCCATGGTGATAAAATCACATTCGCCCCGGTTTTTGTAATAGAAAATATGTTTATACTTCCGGCGTAAATGCAAGAACACAAGATTCTCCAAGCGTCTTCCCATATTGTCACTTGTCGATATTGAGTTTTCCGTATAAATCCCTGTATCCATAACATATACTTTTTTGGGGTTACGGGCCTGTACCTTCAGGGAATGGCTAAACATGGGTATAAATTCAAACAAGTAAGCATCTTTCAGAAATGAAAAATATTCCAAAAAGGTAGCCGGAGATTTTATATCAAACATCCCAACCAACCTATTTGCCGAAACAAGGTTTCCGATATTCGTTACCAGGAATGCTGTCAACTGACGCAGAGAAACTACGTCGCGAACAGAATGCCTGACTGCTATATCCCTCATTAATATATCATCAACAAGACTATTTAAAACAACAGGTATCCCATTCCTGACATATTCAGGTATCCCCCCTGTTTTAAGATAATCCATAATAGCATTATCAGCATTATCAATTTCTTTAAACCGGATGAACTCCAAATAGGAGAATGGAAACAGCTCCATAGACAAATGCCTTCCGGTCAGGTGGGTCCCCAATTCAACGCTCAGCATGGAAGCATTGGAGCCAGTTATGAATACCTTGTAACCTTCCCGTAAAAGTTGATTGATATATTTTTCCCATTCTTCAATGATTTGTATCTCATCAAAGAAGATTACTTTTAATCCCCTCTTTTCAATTTCCCGGTGGAGACGTGTAAAGTCTCCTGTTTCAAAACCGGAAAGACGGATATCATCAAAATTCAGGTAAACAGCATCCTGGTAATCCCGTTGAAGTAATTGTAAAAGCAAAGTGCTTTTACCACAACGACGGATTCCGGTTATTATAGTGGCAAACGAATCTACTACAGGAATTTCAGAAAGAACATCGCGTATTAAACCAGGGTCCTGGTTCAAAAAGGTATCTCTCTGTGAATCTATAACTAAAGCTATTTCTTCTTGTCTGATCATATCTCTAACCTTTATATAACATATCTCTCATTGCAAATATAACATATCTTTCACTATAATGAAAGATGTCTTTTATTACAAATGAAAGAAAATAGATGGTGCTTTTAAATTATTTTCATTGGACTTTAAAAAAACGGGCAAAATAAAAGTTGAAATTGATGGAACCGAAACGGGTACTTGACATAAATTATATCACTACTATATAAAAGCTTTTATTTTGGAAATTAAATTATTATCACGATGTTATACATTTGTACTGTTCTTTATTAATACCCAAATTATCGGCGTATCGAATAATAAAAGTCCAACACATTATTTGTGCGGCAACATAAAAAACTTGGACTAAAACTCCTTCGCGGTAAACCGTATTTTTTTGTCAATCCTTTAAATGACAGAAAAGGATGAATGTAATTAAATATCCGATTTTAAGCAAATTCCCCACATAAGAACCTCCCGAATAGACTCGAGATCAAATTATCTATTCATACAGTTCTTAATAACCTACCATATAGTTAGTTGACTACCTTTATGGAGCATCTTATATTCTTTCTCGATCCTTTGTTCTTTGACGTATTTTGATATTGTTGTTTCATCTCCACATCGGCTTACTAAATGAACAAAGTATCCATCTATCCAACTCCCCCACCCTAAAGTTGCTTCTTCACTTCTGGGTATTGACGGAATACCTCCTTAGCTGTTATGATTTTTATTATCGTAATTATTTGGGTACAACTATACGTAGGAAAGCTCTGTAACAAAAAATGAACATGATTATTATTATACCAATCTCTAAAAAATGTATCTGATAACGTTTCGATATTTCAACCATGGCATCATTGCTTAAGTTATAAATATGTTTTAACAACAATAGCCCAACGGTCCTGCGAATAGGAACGGATGGATGTCCTGTTTCTGAATAGTAAACAGAAAATTCTTTCTCGATTGAATCCAAATTTATTTGTTCTGGTAAAATACACAGTTCATGCTTTAAGTTGATGAACCTCTTTAGCGGAGTGTCAAAAATACTCAACTGCGGTGCTTTGTCTTGTTTGCCAACCATATCTGCAAGCTTTTTACTAAATTACTTATTTGTTTGCTGTTTTAGAAACGAACTGGAATTTATTATAATCTGATTATCAATAGACTATTGTATTTTTTCGGTTTGACGAATTATAATCAGACAGCTATTTTTATAATTGTCTACTTTAACAGATTTCCGATTGTTTATCATGAGCTAAGTTTATATCGTTTTGCCCTCGGCAATGCCGTTCAAACATTTGATGAATCATATCATCTTCCGACATCTGCCGGTATAGCTTGAAAATGATCCACTGCTTAATATCACGGGCCGATAATAAGGGGATATTGTCAAAGCATAACAGTTTCTCCTTTAGGACAAAAGTTGACAGCAAAAAATTAAGGGCTATTTGATGGTGCCATGCCAACCACTTGCGTGTCTGATATTTGTCCATACCCAAAATTTGTTTGTTTTCCTTGATGCAATATTCCACAAAGAAACGTTGTGCCTGCATATAAGCAACACCTTTCCCTGTGTATTGTCCCAAATTGGCATTGGTGAAAGAGTATTTATACTCGTAATCACCTTTGGACGTTTGATTTCGGCGTATTACCAACAAGCGGCGCAACATACGGTTGTTCACTTTATCCCAAAGGTACACCGTACGAAAATGATAATTGGCAATTAATTTGCCTTTTGTTGTGTTGCGTACATCTATAAGCTGACAATCTTTGTCGTAAAGCCCTGACATATACCTGTCTCCCCTGATGCCTTCTGATAAAGGTTTTTCTTTGACCGGTTTGCGGCTTTTACCGGTAAAGGGTGGGATACCTATCTCACATTTTTCCAAATAAACAATTAAATTGGAATGAATATCAAGCATATAGACAAGCCCCATACTATCAGTGGATTCTGCAAGTTCTATGCTCATAATAACCATCTGCACCAACATAATCAAAGTCAACCCCCAATTCTTTTTGGTGGCCGATAATATCAACAGCAATTTCCCATTTGGGTTTAAAAACCCTGCCCCCCCTTGGGATGCCAGCTTCCTGACAACGGGAATCGTTATTGCACCAGGATTCCGGTAAAAACAACCGAGCATCTGCCATAGAGGCAAAATCCCCATTGCTCAATGCTCCGAATACGGCTCTGTGAGTTGCATATTTTTCCTGCATTGCCACAATATTGAGCGCTTACACCTACGCTTTTGTCCCCTTTCTTTTCCCAACCACTTTCATCAATAATCAGGCCTGTCAATTTCTTTTGGGGGCAGACTATTGCTTACATCTTTGGATACTTGATCCGATCCATCAATGCCCTGTAATCCCAGGTGGATTCGGTTATGAAATGTTGCATTTGATGGTAATTGGCAAACATCTCTTCGCTTATCCTTTCAATGTTACTAAGTTCACTCATAAAAATCCCCTGGCAGTAAATTTATGCTTTATCGAAAAAAACGTTTCATTCTTTTCTTGAAAAACTCCTTGTAGTCAGACAAATAAGAATCAAACCGACCCAGCATAGGGTGTAGTGTTTCTCCATATCTATCGCTATTTCTAACTTGTACTAACCAATTTAGTGATCTCCTTGTTTGTTTCTCTATTGTATCTAAACATAACATTTATTATACTGATTTATAAACAATTAATCCTTTGGTCCAAAGATTTTTTAATCTGTTAAAGTAGAATTAATCTCAGATATATGTGGGGAGTCAGGCATTCTTTTGGAAAGAAATAAGAATTGAAGCAAAAGTACTGATATCAGCCGTACAGACATTTTTACAGGATATTTTTTAATGAATTATACTGTCTTATCATTATGTAGACATCCTCTCTTTCTGTTATGAAATGATATCGCAGCAATATACTTTCTACTTAGAATGAATGTTTATTCTTGATTTGATTTATATTATAAATCTGGATAGTTTGGGGACTACCACCTGTAATCTTACCAAAACGTTATGTGCTGGTTATATAATTGTTTTTAAAAAGTAATGTAGAAATAATGGAATTGAAAACATGTTAATATTGTAGAAAAACAAAATGATTTCCAAATGAGCCGCCTAATATGTATTCTTTGTTGTGTGTTGTTTGTCCCATTCTATGTTTTTTCTGAGAATGAGAAAAAAGAAATCTTAGAAAAGATTGATTCGTTAACCATAGCCAATCAAATAGATTCTGCTATTTGCTATCTAACTGTTCTTCAGAAAGAACTAAAAACGAAAACCGACTCTGTATTATGGCTTGCCTATTACGACAGACAAGTTCTGTTGGCGCGTAGGCTGGGCGATTTTGCCGGTTCGAGGAACTACAGCGATACGGTTGCTATGCTTCTTCCTCATATAGTACCCCAAACCGGTACCGACTCATTTTATGTTGCCCGTGCATGTAGTAACCTGGGGGCACTTAGGTCAGCACAATACAACTATTCGGAATGTATCGGTTTGTTTAAAAGATCATTGTCCCTTACCGATAATCGGCCAAACGAACCATTCCGCTCTTATTTTTTTCAGAATTTAGGATTGGTGTATATCAGAACCGGACAGGTGGAACAGGGGCTGGAATATATTAACGATGCATTTCAGATTTATGATAAAAGTAACGATTATGAGGGTAAGTTGGGATGCGCCGATTACATTGCAACAGTTATGGTCGATTATAAAAATTTTCATTATGCTAAGAAATATTTTCAAATAGCGCTTTCTGTTTTGGATTCAGTGACAGATATGTATGCCCGCCCTAATCTTTACAACGACATTGGCCGAATGTATAATTACAAGGAAGAATATGATTCTGCCATCGTTTATTTCGATATGGCGCAGAATGAAGCAACAAAACAAAATATTGGTTATCTGGCGGCAATTATACAATGCAACAAAGGTGAAATATTAATTAAGCAGAAAAAATATGCTGATGCTGAAATTCAATTAAGAGAGGCTATTCCACTTTTTGATAAACTGGGTTTTGAATTGGGGCAATTCCAGGCTTATAACTTAATGGCTTATGTTTGTTCTAAAAAGAATGAGCAAAGGTTATGTAACAGCTATCAGAAAAAGGCGGAAGGGGTTTTGAAAAATACAATTGTAGACCCGTCGTTGCTTACCGATTTTTACAAGCGAAGTTATGAAATAAAAAAGAAGCAGAACGCAACAAAGCAGGCGTTGGATTACCTGGAAAAATACCAAACCCTACAAGATAGCCTGAAAGATAACTTAACATCATGGCGAATCAATGAATTGGAAAGTCGCCTGATGACATCGGTGAAAGAACGGCAGTTGGCTAAAAAGGAGCAGGAACTTTTAATTTCCAGGAACCATAATTACCGCATTATTCTTGTTGCGTCTATTGTGTTCATTTTTCTTTTACTCCTGTTTTGGGCACTGGCTTACCGGAGGAAAAAAGAAAAACAGCTTTTTGAGGCACAGAAAAGAATTATGGCTGAGGAACATGAAAAATCGACGCTGCAAATGCAACTTATGCTTATACGGAATCGTTTGTCGCCACATTTGGTTGCAAATCTGTTTCTCGATCTCCGCCAACTTGTTGAAACCGGTGAAAGACAGGCATCTTTGCATTTGCTCGATTCCATTTCCAGACTGGTGGTATATACCTACACACACACCGATTCTATCATGGTTTCTTTGCGAAAGGAACTTGAATTTGTGAAAAATTATATTGAGGTGAGAAAAATGGCATTGGAAACAACGTTTTCTTACCAAATAAAAGTTTCGGAAGAAGCCCTTGAAATTAATGTGCCTTCCATGATTATCCAGTTATTTGTTGAAAACGCAATAAAACACGGCTTATTAAATAAAAGTGGCGACCGTTTTCTAAACATCAGAAGCTACTTTATTAGAAATAGTTTGTGTATTGAAATTACCGACAATGGAATTGGCAGGGAAAAAGCCCGGAAAATGAGGACCGGCGGAACAGGTATGGGATTTTTTATTCTGGAAAAAATAACCGATCATTTGAATGCACTCAACAGAGATTCAATGAAATGGAAAATAACCGACCTTGCCGGAGAAGCCTCTGAACCTGTCGGAACAAAAGTAACTATTGAAATTCCTAAAAACTACCAATATACTTTACAATGAATACAATTAAAGCAATTATCGTTGATGACAGCGCTTCTGCAGCAAAAGACCTGACTAAAAAGTTGCAAAAAATTTCTTCCATTGAATTAAAAGCAACAGCTCAGTCTTTTGAGGAGGCAATAAAACAAATTAAGAAAAATATACCGGATGTATTATTTCTTGATATCGAAATGCCTGAAAAAAATGGCTTCGACCTGCTTTACTGGTTAAAAAACAATTTGGAAAAAACACCTTACATTATTTTTGTTACCGGGCACGATAAATTTGTTCTTAAGGCTTTAAAAGAAGGGGCTCTGGATTATATTTTAAAACCAGCTGACGAAATAGAACTTCATAACGCAGTAGATAAGGCTTTGGCAGCTTTTGAAAAAGACGAACAGCTTCAAAAACTTGACTACATTCTAAATTACATCTCCGGAGGGAAACAATTGTTTCTGCCTTCAAATACAGGGTACCGTTCGGTGAACGCTGCCGATATTGTTTATTTTTGGCGCAATGCGCAAACCAAACGTATTGAAATTGTTTTTGGTGAAAATGACAAACTTATCCTGCCCATAAATTATACATTGGCACACTTGCTGGAACAACTTCCCCCATCCGATTTTTTTCAGATAAAGCGAGAATTGATTATTAACACCCGGTACTTAAAAGAACTGGCCATATACAATAAAGACTGTATCTTGAAAAAAGGTAATTTTGAGGTCCGCGTGCAGATGTCGCGCCGTAGCCTGAAGGAATTCAGGGAAAAAATGGGATTATAAAGTATTTTTTTACCTTCTGTAAATCATTTCCGACCATCCGTCTGCGGAAACTTTCTTCCGGTCTGCAAAGGCTTTTTTACAGCTCTCTTTTACAATTTTTTTCAATTTAATTTTGTGGTAAAACCAAAAGTCATCGAATGAAAATCACATTGGAAAAGGAACATCTTGTTCTGGAACAAAATCAGGACGGGCAGTTAACCACATATGAAACCGGTTTGTCTGAATCGGAGATGGGGCTTGATTTCTCCGATCTTCAGGAAATTCAAAAGTTACTGAAACAGGAACGGGAGTGGAAAATCTCGATAACCGGAGAAAAGACAATAAAATATACAAGTATTGGAAAATTAGGGACGATAGAAGCTCATGAGAAAGTATAAACAAACATGAATTACAGACGCATTTATGATGAAATACCTTGTTATATTCCGGGGAACTGACCAAAACCCTGCTTTTATCAACAGCTTCAACATTAAAATACCAAGTCTGTAAACAGAAATAAATTTGACAAAAATCATAAGAAACAGTTTAAAAAAAATCAATATGAAACGAATTATTATTTTTTCTCTTTGCGTGCTTTTCTCATCTATATTGCAGGCACAAATAGCCAAAACGATAATTGTTCAAACAGCAGGTAACCTCAGTACGCTGCTAACAAATGATGAAAAAAGCAGCGTTACCAGTCTTACAGTAACCGGTAACATCAATGCCCGGGATTTTAAAACCATGCGCGATGATATGCCGGAATTAAAAGAACTGGATTTGAGTGGTGTCAATATACTAGCATATTCAGGCTCAGAAGGGACAAGCTATAATACAGATGTCTATTATGAAAATGAAATTCCCGAAGCTGCCCTTGACGGCAGCAGTAATTTAACCTCGCTTGTTTTGCCCAATTCAATTACTTCAATCGGGAAAGATGCAATAAACGGTTGTTCCGGCTTAACCAGTATTAGTATTCCCGGTTCAGTAAGGTCAATAGGCGATTGGGCGTTTGAGTTTTGTTCCGGATTAACTGGCATAACCATTCCAAATTCTGTTATTAACATGGGCGAGGGAGCTTTTTCAAATTGTGAGGGATTACTATCAGTAAAACTCTCCAACTCATTAATTTCAATTGGGAGAAAAGCATTTGATTCTTGTTATGGATTAACCAGTGTAGATATCCCCGGTTCTGTTACCACTATTAAATATGGAGCCTTCAGATATTGTGAGAACCTGAATACAGTAACAATTCCGGCTTCTGTAGCTACAATTGAAGAAGCTTTTAGTGGATGTGAAAAACTGGAAGCGGTTTATGTTTATTCTCAGCTGCCGCCTGCTTTAGATTCTCCTTATAGCTTTTCAGAGAACACCACAGCTTCGGGAACGCTATATGTTCTTCCGGGTTTGAAGAGCAACTATCAGGAGACGGAGTACTGGAGTGAATTTGCCAATATTGAAGAAATGTCGGAATTTTACTTCTCTGAGGGTGATTCGGTAACGATTAATTCGTCTGCTCAGACCCTTAAAATTGAAGTATCGGCCAATATCGCCTGGTCTGCAAGTTCCAATACCGACTGGATGATTGTGACCACAAATACAGCAGAAAATTATATTCAATGTGAAGTTACAGAAAATACTGCGGATGACGGCCGTTTGGGACAAATTACGGTTTCAGCCGAAGGCGTGGAACCACAGGTGATAAAAGTAGCCCAGACAGGACAAAAAGAATTAACAATCGCAGTTAATACAGCCGGAACATTATCCTCGTTGCTAACAACAGCTCAAAAAAACAAAGTGGCTAAATTTACAGTAACAGGAAATATCGATGCCCGCGATTTTAAAACCATGCGTGATGAAATGGCCGGTCTTACTGAAGTAGATCTAAGTGAAGCCACAATTATGGCATACAATGGAACGGAAGGAACCGGGGTTAGTATGTCAAACTATCCCTCAAATGTAATTCCCGAAAGAGCATTTTATAATAAAAACACATTGCTTTCCCTGCTTCTTCCCAAATCGGTGACAACTATCGATGCTTATGCTCTTCAGGCCTGTACAAGTTTAGTGTCTTTAAGTATTCCTGGTTCGGTTGTAACTATCAATGAAGGCGCTTTTGAAGGATGTGGAAACCTGACTTCACTTTATGCTTATCCCACTCAACCGGCAAATCTTGAAAATTACACTTTCTCGGGAGTAAATATCTCTTCCTGTACATTATTTGTTCCGTTTGGTTCTATGTCGCTTTACGAAGAAGCTTTACAATGGAAGGAATTCGTATATATGCAAGAGATGCCAGGTTTTACGCTTTCGGCTGATACAATCAGGTTTGAAAAATCGGGACAAAAGCAGGTTGAGTTGGAAACCAACACAGCATGGTATGTGGGTACCGGGGATAGCTGGCTAACATTTAGTCCGTCGGGAGGGAATAATAATACACAATTAACCATCAACGCCCAGGCGAACTCCGGGACAGAACCCAGAACGGGGAAAATAAAAGTATCGTCGGCAGATGATGCCGTTTCCAAAGTGATAACGGTTATCCAGGCCGGGAAAATTACAGAACTAACTATTCAGGTAGATGTTGCAGGAACACTAGCTTCGCTTTTGGCGGATTTTCCAATCGACGATTTGGTTAAACTTACGATAATAGGAAACATCGATGCCCGTGATTTTGTTGTGCTACCACAATTTCTCAAAGAAGTAGATTTAAGAAGGGCAAATATAGTCGAATATAACGGAACTGAAGGCACGTACTCAGCTATAGAAAATTATCCGGCAAATGAACTCCCGCCTCTGGCTTTTAACACATGTTATGAAATTACAAATGTAATCCTTCCGTTCAATTTGGTTTCCATTGGCGATGCAGCTTTTGCAGAGAGACTATGGCTGACTTCAGTTACCTTGAGCCCATCGGTTACAACCATTGGAAGATCTGCTTTCCAGGGATGTCAAAACTTATCGTCAATAAATATTCCTTCAACAGTAACTTCAATCGGAATGGGCGCTTTTGAAGGTTGCTCCGGGTTAAGATCCATTTATGTTCATTCTTCGGAGCCCGCCGTGTTAGATTCGCCGGTTTTTGAGGAAGTCACTAAATCGCAATGCACACTTTTTGTTCCTGCTGAGGCTGTACAGGCTTATCAGGATGCAATTGAATGGGATGAATTTTCTTATATCGATGATATAGGAAATGCTCTTGGTGGGTACGAAATAACTTTTACTCCGATAGATCAACCTGTTAACTATGATTATAAAGAAGTATTTGCGAATGTTGCATGGAATGCATGGTCAGATGTGGATTGGTTAACAGTAACACCAAATATTGTTGAAGGCTACCTTCACTATGAGGTTACGGAAAATACAGGCGACACAGACCGTATCGGGCATGTAACCATTATAGCGGAAGGATTTGCTTCTCATGTTATCACCGTAACCCAATTGGGACAACAATTAGTGACGGTAAATGTAGAGACCGCCGGGACGCTTGGTTCTTTACTTAGCGCCGGTGAAAAAGAGACAATTACCAACCTTAAAGTAACAGGGAATATCGATGCCCGCGACTTTAGAATTATGTCACAGGAAATGTCAGTGCTTATTTTGCTTGATTTAAGCGAGGCAACCGTTGTGGCCTATAGTGGTACGGAAGGGCCAAGACCAAATATCACAGAGTATCCGGCCGATGCTGTACCTGACTTTGCCTTTTATTCGAATCTTGTATTAAATAAAATTACTCTTCCTTCTTCGGTTACCGATATTAGGAAAAATGCGTTTTATGGATGCCGGGTTTTAACCACGGTTACCTTACCTCAGGCTAATTCCCTGGGAGACGGGTGTTTTTATAACTGTGAAAGTTTAACAACAATAGAAATCCCGGATTCATTTACTTCTATCGGGCAATATTGCTTTTACGGCTCCGGCCTGACATCTGTTACCATTCCTTCTTCGGTTGAATCAATGGGCAATAATTGTTTTTCTAATTGTCAATTTCTTGAATCGGTAAATATACTTGCCCAAATTCAAAAGATTGAAAACAGTTGTTTTGGAGGGTGTACCAGCTTAAATTCAGTTAGTATACCGTCATCTGTGACCACTATCGGAGAGGGGGCATTTGCCCAAAGCGGTCTAACCTCTGTAGAGCTTCCGTCATCGGTTACATCAATCGGGGCAGGCTGCTTTTATCGTTCCAGGTTAACTTCGGTTATCCTTCCTTCAGGGTTGGCTCTTATCGACACAGATGCATTTAATGGATGTGACCAGTTGAGTTCAATTTACTGCTATGCCGATACACCTGTGAAATTAGGAAGTTCGGTTTTTGCCGGGGTGGATAAAAATACCTGCATTTTAACTGTTCCCTCCGGTTCACAAAGCGCTTACCGGAATGCCGATCAATGGAAAGACTTTTTCAACATTAATGAAATCCCGTACATCGACCTTTCATCAAACACGGCAAGTATTCCGGGAAATGGAGGCTCTGTTTCTATCGATGTTGTTTCAAATATATCATGGAATGTTAGCTCCTCTGAACCGTGGTTAACGGTTAGCCCGGAATCTTCTGAAGGAACAGGAACAATCACCCTTACCGCCACTGATAATCCCAATTCGACAGAACGGACAGCTACAGTTGAAGTGCTGTCGAATGAGGTTGAGCCACAGCCAATAACCGTAACACAGCAGGCGGGGGCTATTGAGGAAACACACTTTGCCCCTGTTTGGTCAGGAAATGGAACAGACCTGATGAATATCAGGGTGGTTTCAGCAAAAATTGACGGGGAATCTTTAAGTGAAGGTGATGAAATCGGGATATTTGACGGAGATCTTTGCGTAGGCGCCGGTGTTATAAGAGAACCGGTTTCTACCACGTATGCTCTTGAGATAATAGCTTCAGCCGACGACGGTTCGGGAAATGGCTATAAAATGGGGAATTCTGTTTCATTTAGATTTTGGGACAAAGAAAACGACGAGTCGTATGCCGATGTAACAGTCCAGTTTGTTGATTCTGAAACGAGGCAGGATATTTCAGCGGTTCCGTTTACACCTGGCGAAACCGTTTCTGTTGTATTGCATACTGATGCCAACGCAAATGTTCCGTTGGCCGATGCAGGGAAAGATCAAACCGTAAATGAAAACACACAGGTAACGCTCGACGGTTCCGGATCAACCGATGCCGACCAAAGTCCAATTAGTTATAGCTGGCTGGCCCCGGAAGGTATAGCATTAAATTTGAACACCGTGGCCAAACCTGTTTTTACTGCGCCCGAAGTAAGTAAAGACTCAACATTTAAGTTTGTATTAATGGTTAATGACGGGAAGTACGATTCTGCCCCTGATACTGTAAACATTACTGTAAAACAAGTTGTTAAGGCACCGCTTGTTTACGCGGGAGAAGATTTTCCCGTTTCTGAAGGAACAACTATTCGGTTAATCGGACAGGTGGATTCAGAACTTGCCGATAATAGTTTAATTATTTCATGGACATCGGAAGAGGTCTTTGAAATGAGAAACAGCAACCAACTTATCGCTTACGCTGAAGCGCCTCTTGTTGACTCTGAAAGTATCCTTTCTTTTATTCTTACCGTTGATGACGAAATCAACCCGCCGGTAAGAGATACGGTTAAGGTAACCATTGTTAAAGACAACAAAGCGCCTGTTATTAACCCCATGAGTTTTGTAGTCCGGGAAGATGAGCCTGGCGAGTTTGTTCTAAGTTGTGAAGATGATCACGATCCTGTATATAAATTAACGCCTTCAGTAATTAAAAAGCCTCTTCATGCTGGTAATTACGATTTTTCTTTGGGGCGATTCTCCTATCTGCCCGAAGAAAACTATTTTGGCGAGGACTCTTTGATTATTCAGGTAAAAGATGAATTTGGGGAATATTCCGGATCGGGTGTTATTCACGTTACAGTAGAACCGGTTAATGATATTCCGGAAGCTGCGATAGTAGAACTTGATGCTAATCAAAATAACGTCGTAGAAGTTGATTTTAAACCATCCATTTTTGATGTTGAAACACCGGCAGGCGATTTAGAAGTCAAATTTGCAACCTTTGACAATAAAAATCCCTGTTTGTTTGGAGGGGAGTTGACTGCTCAGGGCAACAACGTTTTTCAATACAATAACCCTGAACCGGTTAATGATTATGATTATATTGTTTACAAAGTTAGCGACGGAGAAGACAACTCTTCCACCGATGTTGTAAGGATATATAACCTTCCAACAACAAAAAGCGCAGCTGTCCGTCCTCCTGTTTTGGTTCTGAACGATACCATCGATGTTTATTTCGCACAGGCCGCATCCATTGAGCTTCTTGGTGTAAATACACAGTACCCGTTCAAAAAACTCAGTGGAGAAATTACCGGCGAACCGGAAAAGGGGCTTATCTCAAATGTTGGACTGAAAAATTACAACGGAAATATTCTTACAACCTATCAGTGTGAATATCAACCTTTGGATAATGAAGATGGCGTTGACAAAATTGGGTTCAGTTTTTCCGATGGAAACGGCAACACAGCAGAAGGGACAATTGTGGTGAATATTATTGCACGGGAAGTGGCTCCTTCTGTCCAGCCAATTGCAGCTCAGTTTGTAAGGATGAACCAGAATGCAAAAATCCTTTTAAATGTGGATGATGCAGATTCTAATCCGGAACAATTGGCATGGACAATTGGCAATACAAATGAAACGGATCTTTCCACTTCGGTTGTTTCAGAGGATGGTCAAACATATCTGTTGGTTGAACCGGAATTAAATTATGAAGGAACTTCATTGCTTACAGTGAGGGTGAAAGACCAAAATAACCTTACCGACGAAACAACGTTTGAGTTGACGGTAGTTAACGATAATGTTCCTTATTTTATATCCGCTCCGGAATTGATAATGCAGGAAGATCAAACTTACATTTACAACATCGTGGCTATCGATGATGACAAAAATGACAGGGTTTATTTAAGTATACAGAATACACCCGACTGGTTGAATTTTACAGACGGCGAAAATGGGACCGGTATTCTTTCAGGTTCTGTTTCTTCCGGATTTGATTTTACTGAAGAAGATTTTAATGTGAAAGTATGGGCAACCGATAGTATTATTGCAGCTCCGGTAATTCAGAATTTTAACCTTCACGTGAATTATTTCCCCGTATTTGTTCAAATACCGGATACTTCAATAAACGCTGGCGACGAATTTAGTTACCTGGTAAAAGTAAATGATCCGAATGTTGATGATAAATTACAGATTTGGTCGGATGATTTGCCATCCTGGTTAAGCCTGACTGACTACGGAAATGGAAATGCATTGTTAAGCGGAACTCCGGAAAAGGGCGAAAGTGACAGGGGTGGAAAGAAATTCAATTTCACGCTGTATACACAGGACAACGAAGGTTCCCCCGCGATTAGCCATGAGATTTCTGTATCCGTTAATTTTAATACGGGAAATCAAGTTGTAGGAGGCATTTCAGAAAATGTTAAGGTTTATCCAAACCCAACAGATGGAATTGTATATATAAAATCAGATAAAATTCCTGAACGAGGTTCATATTACGAAATATATAGTTTAAACGGGCAAAAATTAGCTATCCGTAAGCTGGCATCGCAAACTGAACTGGTTAACTTCTCTTCGCTTTCAAAAGGGACATACATCCTGAAAGTAAATATTGACAATAAAATACAATGTTTCCGGGTTCTGCTAACCCGCTAACATATATGCCCCGGATTATTATAAAAGGTTTTGGAATCAAACTTCAAAACCTTTTTTTATTTGCTTTCTTTTCAAAAAATAGAGAAAAATAAATTATGGCCTTTTGTGCACGTCATGTTGTAGAGACACACAAATACTTACACGTTCCGTTTTACGTATTAAAACAGTATAACGTAAATTATGATAAAATCAGTAATCATTCGATTAAAAAAAAATTAGAAATTTATTAAATCAATCAAACAAATTGGAGAATCTCGTACCTTTATAATCAAAAGTCACTCTTTGTTATATTGAACAAAAAGAAGAAATAAACAGAAATTCGCTCATTTCTAAATCGTTACCTGTCCGCGAAATTATTTCTGCAATTTACTTTTTTCCAAACACATAATCAGAATCATATGTCTTGTTCGGTGGGTATACCAACACTGGATTCCCACCCAATTATCCGTTCCTTTTGGACGGATTACCGCACGTAAATCCGCTACTAAACTTACACCAGCCGTCAGACTGTCAAAAAAAGCCCCCTCCCTCATCGCACTCATTTGCAAATAGCATCGGCTAACACACCAACCAAAATTTGTAAAAGAGTGCAGTTTTTGCCTACGCACACAGCTGATAAAAAACAATTTATAATCAATTCAGAAAATCCGTCTCAAAAGAACGGTTAATAAAACTGAAATACTAAATGGCTTTCCGATTTATTGTACCTTTGTGCCTTGTAAAGTAGTTAAAAATTAAAATGAACACCCTTTTTATCATAGGCATATTTCTGTCGCTTTTTCTATCATTACTCCTTTTTTTGAAAAATAATAAGATACTCCCCGACAAAATCCTGACTGTATGGATGTTGGTGATCGGGCTTCACCTTTTCAGCTACTGCCTGTATAGCCTTGGCTTTTGGGAAAAATACCCGCATTTGATTGGGATTACCCATCCCTTTCCGTTTTTGCACGGGCCTTTGCTGTACCTGTACGTGGTTTTTTCATTGCAAAAAGAGCCGCGTTTCAGGCTAAAACATTACGCCCATTTTCTCCCCGCCTTTTTAGCATATCTCTATATGGTTCCCTATTTCTTTTTTTATACAACAGAACAAAAAAGAATGATTGACCACGGGCAAACAAATGATTATCGGGTATTTATGCTCATTTCGTTGGCAGGGTTCATTATTTCGGGAATAGCTTACGCGGTATTGGCTTATCGCCTGATTGGAAAATACGAAAAACTCGTTCACGATAACTTTTCGTTCGACGAAAAAATCAGCCTCCACTGGTTGCGCTATTGCATTAGCGGCATTGGGCTTATATTTGCGACCGTAGGCATTTTTTCTTTCCTACAGTATATATTAAGCATTCAATTTTCGTTTAATGTCGATTTTATTTATTTCTCGGAAATAATCCTGTTTGTATTTTTCGTGGGGTATTTTGGAATTCGGCACGAAAGTATTTTTTCGGACGATAAAAAGAGGACAGCCTCGATTGCAAACACCGACGACGACACAAAAAAACCAGCAGAATATCGAAAATCGGGACTAAAAAAAGGAGAAGCCGAACAGATTCACCAGCAATTGTTGCAATTAATGGACGACAAGAAACCCTATCTTGAACCCAAACTCACCTTGAATTTACTGTCCGAGGAGTTGAGTACCTCTCCCAATTATCTTTCGCAGATTATCAACCAGTACAGGGAACAAAATTTTTACGATTTTGTAAACCAATACAGGATACACGAATTTAAAAAACGCGCCACGCTATCTGAAAACCGGCGTTTAAACATTCTTGCCATTGCCTTCGATTCAGGCTTCAACTCCAAATCTTCTTTCAACTTAGCTTTTAAAAAACACACCGGAATAACGCCCTCGCAATTTATCAGGGAAAACAAATAGTAATTTGAACTCCCATTCGTCCTATCCCATAAAACCGAACAACAAACTTGTCCGCCCCTATATGCCTGGACGATTTGCCTGTGTATGGACATTACTTTTGCACGAAATTTTAATATGCAAAAAGTATGAAATGTCTTACATGTTATTTAATCGTTTTTTTAGTCGTCATTTCGATCGACGTAAAATCTCAAAATCTGACACAAACTGTCAGAGGAAGCATACTGGATAAAATAAGCCAAACGCCCTTGCCGGGTTCTACCGTTATGATAAGTGGAACAAATCCTTTATTGGGCACAACTACCAATAGCGAAGGCGATTTTCGGATTGAAAATGTTCCGTTAGGACGGTATAATTTAGAAATAAGAAGTGTCGGCTATGCAACAATTACACTTCCCGAAGTGCTTGTAGGGAGCGGAAAAGAAGTGGTGCTGAATATTGAAATGACCGAGTCGGTTATCGGGCTTGGAGAGGTAGTAATAAAAGCCCACGCCGACAAAAGCAAGCCGATGAACAGCATGGCTTCCGTGAGCGCCCGCTCTTTTAATGTAGAAGAAACCCGCCGTTACGCGGGCGGAATTGATGACCCCGCACGTTTAGTTACTGCTTTTGCCGGGGTTTCTTCCGGCGGAAATACGCAGGATAATGCCATTGTTATACGGGGTAATCCGCCCAAAACCGTCTTGTGGCGTATCGAGGGTGTGGACGTGGTAAACCCGGGGCACTTTTCGGGCGGTAATGTAGCCGGGGGCAGTTTCACGTCCATTATCAGCAGTCAAATGCTTAGCAATTCCGATTTTTATACCGGTGCTTTTCCTGCCGAATATGGCAACGTGCTTGGCGGCGTGTTCGATATAAAACTTCGTCAGGGGAACAATGAAAAACACGAAAAAACCATTCAGGCAGGCGTAATGGGGCTTGATTTTTCGGCAGAAGGTCCTTTCAAAAAAGGTGGAAAATCGTCTTATTTGTTCAATTACCGTTATTCAACTTTGGGGCTGCTGTCAAAACTCAGTATAATCCCTACCGACCAAACCCCCATTTATCAGGACTTATCATTCAAACTCGTATTTCCAACTCCAAAAGCAGGTGTTTTTACATTTTGGGGAATGGGCGGCATTGACTATATGATAGACGGTGAAGAATCGGATTCTACCCAATGGGAAACGGATTACGACAGGATTAAAAACCGTTGGGACGAATCATTCGGCGCTGTTGGCTTCAACAATAAATATTCCCTTAGTTTCAAAACATATATCCACACAAGCGTGGCAGCCACCGGAAACTTTAAAGAACTTGTTCAGCAAAGGCTCAACGATACACTGGCGTTGCAAAACGATATGGATTTAAACCTGAATACCGGGAAAATCAGCCTGAACAGCTTTGTAAATCACAAGTTTAACCCGCGCCTAAATACACGTAGCGGTTTTAACCTGAACACCTTGTTGTATAAATATAATTTGAACGGAACTGAAAGTGAGAACCCCGACACGTACCGCAATTATGTGAATAAATCAGGGAAAAGCTATCATATTCAAGCATTTACACAAATGAAATATTACCTGAGCGATGCGCTAAGTTTTAACGCCGGCGTGCAGGCTGAATATTTTGCGCTCACCGGAAAGTTTGCCATAGACCCGCGTTTCGCTGTAAACTGGGATTTTTCGCCATCGCAGTCAATCAGCCTTGGCTACGGCAAACACAGCCAGTTGGAAGATTTGAACGTTTATTTTATAAAAACAGAGGCTAACGGACAAATGAATTACACCAATCAGGAACTTGATTTTTCGCACGCGCACCATTTTGTACTCGGCTATAATTATCGTATCAATGAAAACCTTCGCCTGAAAATTGAGCCATATTATCAATACCTTTATAATGTCCCGGGAATTGAAGGAAGCTCATTTTCTATGATAAATTTCAAACAGGATTTAACGTTTCAGTCGGTGCTTGCCAACAACAGCGTAGCTACAAACCTGGGAATAGACATTACCTTAGAGCGTTTTCTTAAAAATAATTTCTACTATTTGTTCACCGCTTCGGCATTCGACTCAAAGTACAAAGCCGACGATGGCGTATGGCGCGATACCCGTTATAACAAGCATTTTGTGGCAAATTTTCTGGCAGGAAAAGAGTTTTCAATCGGGAAAAACAACAACCTGTTGGGGGTTAATTTACGCGGCGTTATTTCCGGTGGCGAATACTATACCCCGCTCAATAAAGCTGCATCGCTGGCAGCCGGATTCCCTGTTTATGACGAGCCAAACGCTTTTTCCGAACAAGACGGGATAAGCAAATTCGTCAACCTCACGGTAACATACCGTATCAATAAAGCCCGGTATTCGAGCGTTTTCTCGCTGCAAATCAACAATCTGCTTGGCGAAGCGCAATACGACAAATACGAATATAATTATAAGGAAAAAGATTTTGTAAGGGCTTCAACGGTTTATACGCTTCCTGTAATAAGCTATAAGATAGAATTTTAACCTTAATTATTGCAAAAAATATTGGAGGTAATATTAAAAATAACATTCACAAAAAATGAAAATTAAAATGATAGAAAAATATAACAAACCTATCCTGTTTTATGGATTATCCTTATTTATTCCCTGGGTACTATGGTTCGCCGCCGCGTACATTAGCCGCTTAGCCGTCAGTAATCGTTATTTAGCGATAATGCAGGGCATTTTGGGAATTTTGGGCTTGGTTGCCCCGGTATTTGTAGCCGCCTACCTGTTTTTATCGGACCGCGAATTGCTTTCCGACCTGAAAACGCGGATTTTCCGTATGAAAGGCTTTAACCCGCTTTACACGGCATTTTCTGTCCTGCTCATATTTGTGTCAATAATAATGGCGCAACTCACTTCTGTCTTGTTTGGGCACAGCATAGACCAGTTTTTCATTTCCGGGCATCCGAAGTTTACGTCCGTTTTATTCTCGCCCTGGTTTATCCTAATTTTTGCCCCAGTTGTTGAAGAATTGGCGTGGCACTCATACGGCACTGACACATTACTCCGTAAGTTCAAGCTGTTTACCAGCTCTATTGTATTCGCGATTTACTGGGTATTCTGGCATTTACCCCTTTCTTTTATAGAAGGCTACTATCACAGTAATATCGTGGAAGAAGGCTGGCTCTATTCCCTCAATTTCATACTCAGCCTGTTTGTTTTTGTCATCCTGATGAACTGGCTCTATTTGAAGACAAATCGCAATATACTGATTACCATTTTATTTCATCTTTCGGCAAACATTTCAAACGAGTTGTTCGCCACTCACCCCGATAGTAAAGTGATACAAACGGGTATTTTGTTAATCGTATCCATTGTTGTTTTGTTCAAAGAACGAAAAATGTTTTTTGGGAAAGAGTTTTTGGCTTAAACAATAGAATAGCCAACGACAGCACAGTTCAATCCCTCATTACAACAAGATTCTTGCCCGTGAGGGTGTACTCAGTGCTATCTGGACTTGCAACAAAAAGTCGGACAATTTTTTAAAGACTATGCGGCATTATTAATTTTCAGTTAAAATTCCTGTTCCACCTCATAAGGAGTTTTGTACCCCAATGAAGAATGCAATCGCCTTTTGTTATACCATATTTCTATCCATTCAAAGATTTTTGATTTAGCCTGCTCAATAGATTCGAACTTATTGCCATATACTAATTCTGTTTTCAAGGTTTTAAAGAAGGATTCTGCCACTGCATTATCCAAGCAATTGGCTTTCCAAGTATGTGATGCAACAATAATGACACTAATCAGCGAAATAAGACTGACTGGTATCAGGAAGTTTAAATCCGGAAAACAATTTACGGCATGGCTCAGGTTAGCTTCTAATAATAAAATTATCGAAGGAAAGGTGTTAAGTCATCACATCCCAAAAGGTTGCAGCAGATTAAAAATTGCCTTACGTAATGCGGCTAATGTAATTGAAATTTAAAAGATGAGCACCTTACTGATTTCTTTAAAAGAATCAATTACAAAAAAGGACGGCCAACTGCCATTAATGCTACTGTCAGAAAGCCTGCAATAATAATTTGAAATATGCTTGTAAAAGGACAAAACTATAATTCACCAACTCAATATATGTTCCTCGACGAAAAAAGAAGATTGGGTTTGGTAAAGAGATTAAAAAAACAAATAACTAAATTTGAAATAAAACCTGAACAACTCAGATTTACAACTAACTGATTTTATGACTTGTAAGTTTGACGTTAGTCGGAAGTTGAAAGTGCATCAATCTAAAACTTAAATCTAAACTGACAGATGAATAAAATGAGTAATAAAAAAATTTTAAATAAAAAAAGAATTAAAATTTCTTACATCTATTTATTGATTGGATTTATTTTCCTTTTCTTTTTTAACGGCAAGTGGATTTTACCAATTGCTGCTTTTGTCGCACCGATATTTCTCATTCGCTTTTTACGGTTTCAAAAACCATTCATAGGATTTCTGATAATTGTTCTTGCGGGTTGGGTGTCAAACATATTCGTCTGGAAGGGAATGTTGCCTATGTCTGGGTTTTTCTACTACTTGGTTTCTTTTATGATGAGCGTATTTACTTCGCTGACATTTTTGTTAGACCGAATTTACACTCAAAAATTTAAGGGAATCGTTTCGACATTCATATTTCCGTCTGTTTATGTGATAATGGATTATATTAACATATTGACCAATCCTTCTGGGTCATACGGAACTTTGGTTCACACCCAATCTTCATTGCCTTTATTACAGCTTGTCTCAATTACTGGCATTTGGGGAGT
This sequence comes from Maribellus maritimus, assembly GCF_022267315.1. Taxonomy (GTDB): domain Bacteria; phylum Bacteroidota; class Bacteroidia; order Bacteroidales; family Prolixibacteraceae; genus Draconibacterium; species Draconibacterium maritimum. The sequence continues at coordinate 2,527 of NZ_JAIKLE010000059.1, read as the reverse complement.
AATATTTTTAATTACGTGGACGGCATCAATTATAAATTGGCTTTGGGACAATCATTTTGAGAAAAATAAAGTTTATTCAGCGTTTTGGAAATTTGGTATTCCTTTTCTCGCAATAATTTTATGGGGGCAAATAAAATTGTCAACAACCATTGATTCACCAACTGTAAGAATAGCTTCAATAAACAGCACTAAAACAGAGTATTATCATCGCATGACAACAAATTTTGACTCTTTAGTTGAAAAGGCAAACCAAGGATTTTTAGAAAATTGTGAAACAGCAGCTTCTTCAGGTGCTAAAATAATATTTGGACGAGAAACAATCATCAGTTTGCCCGTTAATAAAGAAAATGACTTCATCGAAAAAGCTAAAACAATTGCATTACGAGACAGTATTTACATTGGAACTCCAATGCATGTAATACCTAAAAAAAACTCCAATGAAAATCCTGAAAACAAAATAATTTGGATTTCTCCAACAGGAGAAATATTATTTACATATCATAAAGCAAAGCCGACTTATCCGGGCGAATGTGACTATGGAGATGGAGTTATAAAATATTTTGATTCGCCTTATGGAAGAATTGGTTCAGCTATTTGCTTCGATATGGATTTCCCTTTTTTGATAAATCAAACTGGTAAAATGGATATCGACATTATGTTAGTGCCAGGTAGTGATTGGGATGAGATTTCTCCTTATCATACCTATGTTGCATCAGTAAGGGGGATTGAAAATGGTTTTAACTTGGTTAGGTCAACATTCAAAGGATTTTCTGCTTCCTTTAATTATAAGGGACAGCTTATATCGTTCAACGACTTTTTTAAGACAGACGAAGTAATTTTATATTCAGATGTGCCTGTAAAAGGACAAAAAACGGTTTATTCAGTTTTAGGAAATTATTTTGCATGGCTATGTATAATATTCTTTTTCTTAATGAGTGTTGTTTACGTTAAAAAAAATGGATTAGTAAAAAAGAGAAATAAGAACCCAGCTGCTGACACGTGTAACCTTTTCACAAATTAAAACAGACCGACACAAAACCGAATTGGAATGAAAAAACTTGAAATCAAAAAAACCATAATTACAGAATTGGAAATATATTCTTCCATTGCTGCAATTACTATGTTTTTTTTAAAACTTAAAAGACTTGATTTCTTTATAGTAATTCCTTTTGGCGTAATTTGTTACATTAGCTCATTAATGTCCACTAAAAATTAAATAACGTTCTTTGAAACAATTGTAAATCTATACTTTACGCGGCTTTTTTGAGCGTGACGATTTGAATCGATTAAGTTCGTGGAAATTCCGGTGATGTTGCCCCTCATTCCGGTGATATTGCCCCCCTCTGATTTTAGGTTTCGGAATGACCGATGTCTGACAAAATTACATTTTTCTTCTTAAACTTTCTCCTTTTAATTCAACGCGATATGATGTATGAACCAGCCGGTCCAAAATAGCATCAGCAATTGTTGCTTCACTGATCACGTCAAACCAATTAGCTACAGGCAATTGACTAACAATTATTGGACTTGCAACAAAAAGTCGGACAATTTTTTAAAGACTATGCCGCAAGATTAATTTTCTGATAAAATTCCTGTTCCATCTCATAAGGGGTTTTGTATCCCAATGAAGAATGCAACCGCTTTTTGTTATACCATATTTCTATCCATTCAAAGACTTTTGATTTAGCATCCTCAATAGATTCGAACGTATTGCCATATACTAATTCTGTTTTCAAGGTTTTGAAGAAGGATTCTGCTACAGCGTTATCCCAGCAATTGGCTTTCCTGCTCATCGATTGAGAGATGAAAGAATTGGTCTTTAACAGCTTTCTAAATTCCCTGGAAGCATATTGTATGCCCCTATCAGAATGGAAAAGTACCGGTTGTGTTATTTTTCTTTTCCCTATAGCCATTCTCCAGGCCGGAATAATAGTTTTCTGGGTATATAAACTTGTACTTAATGACCAACCGATGATTTGCCTATCGTATAAATCCATGATAGTGGTTAAGTACAACCATCCTTTTTGAGTTTTGATATAGGTAATATCTGATACCCAGGCTTGGTTTAATTTATTTGACCTAAAGTTGCGGTCCAGTAAATTCCTACATACGGGATAACTATAATCGCTGTCAGTAGTGACTTTAAACTTCTTTTTGTATTTACTGACCAAACCATTTTCTCTCATTATTTTGGCTACCCTGCGTCTTGAGATTTTATAGTGTTTGCGTTTCAACCGCTCTGTAATGCGGGTAGATCCATAAGTAGCATGACTTGCATCAAATTCCGTCTTAATTAAATCTGCAAACAAACTACGCTCCACAGCGCGCTTAGAAGGACCTTGGCTAAACCACCGGTAATAATACCAATTTGAGTATATAGTGCCGCTTTATTATCTTTGAAGCATGGGAAGACAAAGCAAATTCAATATAAGAGAGGATTTAAAAGAACTTGAGAGCTTATTAAAAAAACAAACAAGTTTATCAGGAGAAAAACGTGTAAAATGTTTGATTTTCACAAAAGAAAATC
>NZ_JAIKLE010000058.1 GCF_022267315.1 Maribellus maritimus | reverse complement strand
GACAACACCCTTATCCTCACTTTTCATGGGTAAGGGGTTTTGTGTTCAAAAATCGATAAATCAGACAATATCCGTGGTTTTCGTTATATACAATTAAAAGTAGAAACCAAAGACTCCCCGCTTACCATTAAAGATTTTTACGGAACTTTTACCGGTTACCCATTTGAAATGAATGCAAAACTAAATGCCGATGATGCCGAGCTGGATAAAATTCTGGAAATCGGCTGGCGTACGGCCCGCTCCTGTGCTGTGGAAACATATATGGATTGTCCGTATTACGAAAGGCTGCAATACATCGGTGATGCAAGGATTCAGCTATTTGTTTCCTATTTTAATAGCGGTGACGACCGTTTGGCAAAAAACGCGCTGAACCTGATGGATAATTCCCGGCAAAAAGACGGCTATACTTTAAGCCGCTATCCGGATACACAAAACCAGGTTATTGCAACTTACTCTATGTGGTTTGTTTGCATGTTACACGATTACCTGATGTATGGAAGCGATCCTGAATTTTTGAATGATAAGTTGCTGGGCTCTAGGCAAATTTTGAATTATTTTATCAGTTTTGTGGATGACGATGGCTCGCTTAAAAATCTGCCGGGCTGGAACTTTACCGACTGGGCAACCGATTGGCGAATGGGAACAGCACCTACAGATGAAGACGGAAGCACAGCATTGCTTGATTTACAATTGTTACTTGCCTTACAGGCTGGAATTGAACTGGAACAAATTGAAGGAAGCCAGGAATACGCAACTATGTATACAAGCCTTGCAAAAAAAATGGCAGAAACCATTAAAAGTAAATACTGGGATGCTTCGCGTAACTTGTTTGCAGACACGCCCGATAAACAAAATTTTTCACAACAGACAAACTCGATGGCCATTCTTGCCGGCCTCACAACCGAAGAACAAGCCGGTAAAATTGCTGAGCAAATGTTAGCCGACGAGTCATTAACACAAGCAACCATTTATTTTAAATATTATTTGCATCTCGCACTGGCTAAAGCCGGCATGGGCGACGATTTCCTCGGTTGGCTGGATATATGGCGTAAAAATATTGACCTTGGCCTCACTACCTGGGGAGAAACTTCGGAAGTAGAGACTACCCGCTCCGATTGTCATGCCTGGGGTGCAAGTCCAAACATCGAAGCTTACCGGCTTATCCTTGGTATCGAGAGCGCTGCTCCTTATTTTAAAAAAGTAAAAATAGAACCAAATCTGGGTTCGTTTGAAAAAATAAGCGGGGAAATGCCTCATCCTGATGGAAAAATTGTGGTTGACTACGATAACTCCGGAAATGGATTAAAAGCTAAAATTAATTTACCAGCAGCAATTACCGGTACATTTTTGTGGAAAGGTAAAAGCTATGATTTAAAAAGCGGTGAAAATAAACTCGAATTATAAGTCAATTAGACGGGAGAGTTTTCAAATCAATACCATAAATTCAAAATTATGAAACATTATAAATTATTCAAAAAGTTTATTATAATGCTCGCGGGGTTGTTTGTTCTCAGCATAAGTCAAGCACAGGAAATTCAGCGACAACGAGGCTCACAGGTGATATCACCCGAAATTGCCCAAAATAACAGTGTTACTTTTCGTCTTTATTCTGAAAAAGCACAATCGGTAGTTGTAAATGGCAGCTGGATGAACAGGGGAGCAACACTTGAAATGGGGAAAAGTGCCGATGGGGTTTGGTCGGCGAAAACGGAACCGCTTAAGCCCTCAATGTACCATTACAATTTTATAATTGATGGCGTTAGTATTCTTGATCCAACCAATCCGCAGGCGATGCGCGACGGAAAAAGATATTCGAGTACGTTAATTATACCCGGAGAAGGTTCTGAGTTTGTTGAGGTGAATGACGTTCCACACGGTGCGCTTTCCAAAGTTTGGTACAATTCGCCAACACTTGAACTTACACGCAGAATGTATGTTTATACTCCTCCCGGATACCAGGACAGCAAGGAAAAATACCCTGTGTTATACCTTCTTCATGGTGGCGGCGGCGATGAAGATGCCTGGACATCATTGGGACGTGCCAATTATATTCTCGACAACCTTATCGCACAGGGGAAAGCAAAACCCATGATCGTTGTAATGACAAATGGAAACCCGAATCAAACGGTAGCTATATCCGACAAAAAAACAGAACGGGCAAATGAATCTCCTGCAGGTGGCGGTCCAATAACAATGGGTTCAAAAGCATTTCCAAACAGTATTGTAAACGATGTTATTCCTTACATCGAAAAAAACTACAGAGTTTTATCTGACAAAGAGAACCGTGCCCTGGCAGGCTTGTCTATGGGAGCTCTTCAAACCCAGATTACAGGAATGAATAATCCGAATCTGTTCAATTATTTGGGGGTTTTCAGCATCGGGTTACAAACGGAATTTGGAGACACGACCACTGACCTGTTAAAAGCATATGATACCAATATGAATGTATTGAAACAGAATGGTTTTAAACTCTTTTACATCGGAGTTGGAAAAGAAGATTTTGTATACAAAGGAGTGGAACTGCTTAGAGAAAAACTGGATGAACACAACTTCGAGTACATTTATAATGAAACTGAAGGTGGGCATACCTGGGCAAACTGGAGAAACTATCTTTCAGATTTTTCTCAGCGCCTCTTTAAATAAAATAAAGGCATTTTTGCTCAGTTATATCTGCTTACACTATTTATGAAACATTGCTTAAAAGAGGCAGTCCCCAAAAGGGCTGCCTCTCTTTATTACATTTCGTTAAATTTATCATCTCTGTTTTCCTTAACGCCTTTTAAAACTTTTTAGAACTTATTTACCATTCGCTGAATTAATTTTGTGAAAAAAATTGCCATGAAAAAGTTAGGAATAATTACAATTGGATTTTTATTGTTCTCCTGGCAACTTTTTGCGCAGGTTAATACGGATAAGAAGAATCCGGATAAACAAATAATTGTCAACAAAAAGTATGATAAAAACGGAAATCTGATTCAGTTTGATTCCACGTACGTCCACCAATGGTCATCCGACAGCACTTTCCAATTCTCATTTCCCGAGAACGATTTTTTTGCAGGAAATGACTTTCCGAATATCGATGATTTTTTTAAAAATTTTATGGGGGACTCAGCTATGAGAGGGTTTAGTTTTCCTGATCATTGGGGGCACATTCCATTTGATGACGAAGAGTTTTTTAGAAAGTTCGAGAGGCATTTTCCTGATTCGACAATGATGGGAACTATTCCTTTTGACACAGACTCATTGACGCAATATTTCTATTTTAATGACCCCGGAAACCTGTCGCCGGAATTCAATTTTCCAGGTTTTGAAGAATTTGAAAAGCAGTTAAACGAACACTTCAGCATTTTTCCTCCTGAAGATTTTGAAACGCCACATTTTAAAAACGAGGAGCAGCAAAAAGAGTGGCAGAAATTGATGGAAAAACACAAAAAAGAGATGGAGGAATTAAAAAAGAAATGGAAAGAAGATTAGAAGTTTGCACCGGATATATACAAAAAAAGGTTTGCCGTAATTTGGCAAACCTTTTTTTATAACGAAGTTATTTTAATAACCTTCGTTTTGAATCATATTAGAGTTGGCATCAGTTTCAGCTTTTGGCACTGGCCATGCCAATCTGTGATCTCCGTAAGAAATTGTAGCTGCAATATTTTGTTGCATATAAACCTTTTCTATGTCACTTCCGGTTCTTAATAAATCATCATAACGTTTTCCTTCGAAAATGAACTCTTTTCTTCGTTCATTTAAGATATCATCTTTTGTAACCGTTTCGTAAGCAGAAGCTCCTCTGTTCGAAGTAATCTTATTGATTTCAGTTAATGCATCACCTCCTGTTTCCAGAAGCGCTTCAGCATAATTCAAAATAATCTCTTCGTATCTAACCACAGGAACATTATCATATCCCTGGATTTCAGGGAATTTACCCATATTTCTCAACATATCATCTTCATACCCCAGGATGTCAGCTCTCACATCACCCGCTTCATAAAGATCCGCAATCTCATCAATAACCTGCACATCACCATAACTACCACCTCGATATATATAGGCTATCGCATCACTTCCACGGTTATCTGTTTCATTAAAAGCAAGTTCAAAAATGGAATTAGCTGCAAGACCATTTTCCCATGAAGAAGCAAAGCTATTAGCTGAAATGATATCATATAAACCTGAATTTATAACAGCTTCAGAAGCAGTAATTGCCCTGTCCCACATACCAAAATAAACTGCAACATTTGATTCTATTGCTTTTGCCAAATATTTGGAAGGCAATACTTTTGACGAGTAGTCCTCACTCATCATGTTAAATGCAGTTTCCAAATCACCAAGAATTAACTGTTTAGTTTCCTCTACAGATTTACGTGCCGGTAAGAGGTCTTCTCCTTTAAATTCTGTAACATATGGAACTCCAAGTGTACCACCTACATGTTGCTGGCCATATTGTTTTAAAAGATCAAAATGAATAAGAGCTCTTAAAGCATAAGCCTGCCCTTGCAGGTGAGTTCCATAATCCATATCTCCTTCAAGTTCGTTTAAATCCACACCATTTATGATGATATTTAAGCCCGCGATTGCTTCATATGCTTCGTCCCAAAAGTAACCAGTGTTGGCGTTATAGCTAAAAGTAGCCTGAGTTATAAAACGACCTGAGTTTCCATTCGAAAAACAATTGTCCGTACGAACCTCGTTATTAATAACATAGTCTCTTCCGTAATAGTTAACTTCTGTCATTCTGCTTAGAGAACCTTTCAAAATTGCATAAAGGTTGTCGACAGAAGTAATTCCCCCTTGTATAAGCTTATTCTGTTCCAAGGATGGATCCAGATCGTCTGTGGTGCATGCGTTAATGGAAACCAAAAGCACAAACACCATTGTTATCCTAGCTAATATATTTACTGTTTTCATAATTTCCTAAAAATTTAAATTAAGTCCAAAAATAACTGATTTAATTGGTGGTTGTGTCAGTTCTGTATATCCAGACACATCAACTTCCGGGTCATATTCCAAGTACTCGTCTTTAACCCATGTAAACATATTTGTACCTCTGACAAATACTCTCAACCCATCAACGTTTATCATACTGGTAACACTTTGAGGTAAGTCATATCCTAAAGTAACGTCTTTTAAACGGAAATAATCGCCGTCGTACAGGAATTTTGAATGGCGCTGCCAGGGTCTTCCTGTATATTCAATTTTACCATATCGTGTTCCTTCGTCACCAGGTTCCTGCCATCTATCCATCAAAGCAGCAACACCCTGATAATATGCTACAGAATAAACATCTGTACCATGTGTATAACGGTGCCATTCTTCATATACTTTATGTCCTCCTGCAAAATACCCATTCAAATCAAGAAATACACCTTTAAAATCAATATGTAAGTTAAGTCCAGCAGTCAACGTTGGAATCGCACTTCCTCCCTGCCAAACCTGATTGGCATCATTAAAGTTAGAAGTAGTTTCACTTCCTTCGCCATCAACATACCACAACTCATCACCTGTTTGAGGATCTACTCCTGCCCAGGTTGGCATATACCATCCGTATGCAGGATGTCCTGTTTCAACACGCTGTGTTTGATCGGTAATATTGATCTCATCTCCGTTGATATCCTCAGCCAATTCTTGCACCTTATTCTCAACAGTTCCAATATTACCACCTATTGAAATATTGAAATCATTCATACGCACAACATCAATCATCAATTCGGCCTCAAAACCTTTATTCTCCATTCTACCAATATTTAAGGTTTGCTCTTCAAAGCCGGTAGTTAAAGAAAGAGGAACATCCAGCAAGAGATCTTTTGATTCTCTTCTGAAGTAACCAACAGAACCAGTAATTCTGTTTTTCAAAATACCAAAGTCAATACCTATATCAACTGTATGCGAGGTCTCCCAGGTTAAATCGGGGTTTCCAAAGTTTCCTGGATACGAAGCTCCTTCACCTGCATAGTCAGAATCAAAATTAAGTAACTCCTGATACTGATTTAAATCAATATTGGCATTACCTGTAACACCATATGAAGCTCTCAATTTCAGATTATTAATCACTTCTATATCAGACATGAATGATTCCCGGTGAATATTCCATGCACCTCCTACAGACCAGAAAGTACCCCAACGATTATCATCGCTAAAACGTGAACTTCCTTCCTGACGAATAGTAGCATCGGCAATATATTTCCCATTGTATGAATAATGAACCATACCTAAATACGAAGCAATTGACCAATCTGTAAACCATGAATTTGCAGCGGTAGGATTACCTGCTGAATTTAAATTTGTTAAGCCTATATCAGAAAAATTATCTCCATCGGTTTCCATGAACAACAATCTGTTTTTTTGGAACTCTTGTAGTACTTTAACATCAAAATTATGTCCACCGTCAATGTCAAAAGAATAATCCAATGAATTCTGGAATACATAATTTGCTCTGTTACGATTTGCTACCCAACCATATCCAAAAGAACTATCACCATCTCCTCTTACCGGATTACGGTAACGTTTGTAGTTGTATACCTGGTAATCAATATTAACCCTTGAAGTAAAAATTAAGTTTTCTACCGGAGTATCCCAGGTTAAAGAGTTATTGGATATTATCCGTGTCAACTTTGAGTCATCAATGTCTTCCTGGGCAATCCACAATGGGTTTGGCATAGAAGTTCCAAAGATATTTATAGAGCCATCTTCCAGATAAGGTTGCTCAATCGGAGGCATAAAATATTTTGTTGTACGCGGATTAGAGAAATATGCACTTGTTTCAAGCAATCCATCCTGATAGGAATGAGAAGCATTATTTCTTGTAGAAAAAGTGAGTGTTGGTTTAATATCAGCCGTAAGGTTTAAAGCTCCTGAAAGACGTTTGAAATCGGAACCAATAACGGTCGCTTCTTGGTCAAAATATCCAAAAGAAGCATAATAACTCATTGCATCTATACCGCCACTTGCAGATAGATTATATTCCTGCATTGGCGCATTTTTATTGGTAATAACATCCTGCCAGTTAGTTTCAGGGCGCCCGGCTTCATTCCATACTACATAATCGGAACCAAATGTATTTGGGTAACTTTCATAAAAATCTTTTGCACCGGCTTCATCAAAATCATACGCAGAACCGTACGTATTATAAATTGCTTCATAAAACAATTCTTCTCTTTGAGCACCTGTTAATACATCAGGACCATCTGTTGCATCGTTTGAAAAACCATAAGTGGCGCTAAAATTAATTTTAGCTTCACCTGATTTCCCGCTTTTTGTGGTAATAACGATAACACCGTTTGCTCCGCGAGCACCATAGGCAGCAGTTGCCGAAGCATCTTTAAGTACAGTAAGACTTTCGATATCGTTACTATTTAAACTGGCCAAAGCAGATAAATTTGAACCTGAAGTGGCAAGGGAAACGTCAGAGTTTACAACTGGAACACCATCAATTACATATAAAGGTTCATTACCAGCAGTGATAGAACTTCTACCCCTTATTCGAATATCCTGAACCGAACCGGGAGTACCGGAAGAGGCTGTAATAGAAACTCCGGCAACTTTACCCTGCAAGGCCTGTTCGATTGTTGCAACCGGCATATTTTCCAATTGTTCTCCACCAACCTGGACGGTGGAGCCTGTTATTTCACTTTTTCCCTGGGTTCCATACCCCATTACGATAACTTCATCAACACCAATATAATCAGATTCCATCGAAACACTAACAGTTGTTCCGGTAATCGGTGCTTCAATACTTTTCATTCCAACAAATGAGAAAACCAATGTTTGTGCATCATTGGGGACACTTAACTGATATTCTCCGTCCATGTTGGTAGTTGTACCGATAGTGGTACCTTTTACAACAATTGAAACTCCAGGAATCCCAGTACCATCCTCTGAACTTGTTACAGTTCCGGAGATACTCTTTACCTGAGCTTCAACTACTAGCATGCCAAACATGGCAATGCCAAACAGCATTAGCGCAATTTTTTTCATAGATAAATTTTTAATAATTAAAATTAATTAACTAAAACAGACAATAAATTCACTGTACGAAAATATTAAAAAAATCGAGCAATTAACATTTTTTCACAATTATTCGACTATTTAACACAATAATTCGCTTAACTTTTTAAAAATTTGCAAAAATAAACGACCGTTGCAACATTCATGTGATTTTTGTCACACCAATTAAAACACAATTTAAAAAATTGTCTTATTTCCAGAAAGTTAAAACAAAATAAGAGGTAGTCCTAAAAGATTAAAAACTAGTTGCTAATTGGATAATATTTTAACTATTTTTTAAATTTCGAACTGAATTCTTAAATTTATGTTAGAAATTTAATCCGATTCATTTATGAAAAAATTTTTCATCCACATTTTCCTTGTTTGTGTGTTCTCTTTGTACGCTTTTTCGGGAGAAAAAATTAATGTAGTGATTATTGGTGCACATCCTGACGACTGTGATATTGATGCAGGAGGGACAGCTATAAAATTTGCCAAAGCGGGACATAATGTGCTTTTTATTTCGGTTACAAACGGAGACGCGGGTCATCATGAAAAAGGAGGCGGAGCACTTGCTAAAATAAGGCGGGCTGAAGCAAAAGAAGCCGGAAAGAGATTTGGAGTGGAATATATTGTGCTTGATAATCACGATGGGGAACTGATGCCAACCCTCCCAGTGCGCTTAGAACTCATAAGGTTGATAAGAGCATGGAATGCCGATGTGGTTATCGGCCCTCGTCCAAACGATTATCACCCTGATCACAGAAATACTGCAACACTAATTCAGGATGCAGCTTATATGGTGATTGTTCCTAATGTTGCGCCCGACACTCCTCCTCTAAAAAAGAATCCTGTGTTTTTATATACTGAGGACAACTTTCAAAAACCATATCCGTTTGAACCTGATATAGTAATCGATATAACAGAAGTTTTTGATCAAAAAATATATGCTATGTCTGCCCACGAATCGCAGTTCTTTGAGTGGCTCCCGTGGACAAACGGAACACTGGAGCAGGTTCCTGAGAATAAAGAGGAAAGGTTAAAATGGCTGGCTAAATGGAGAAATCCACATGTTAAAGAAAATGTCAGAAAAGGCCTTATTAAATGGTATGGAGAAGGTAAAAGTAGTTCAGTAAAACAGGCAGAAGCATTTGAAATTTGTGAATATGGCAGAAGACCGTCTGATGAAGAAATTCGCAAACTGTTTCCCTTTTAGTAAATCGGGTAAACCTATCAAAGAAATCCACGTGGTTTGCTCAAAGCCCATCCTGCGGAAGATGCAATAGAGAATAAAAACCTACAAGACAATTCAACTGAAAGCAGATTCCTGTGCAGGGAATCGACATAAAAAACGAGCAAAAATCAAAATATAAACTATAGCGAAATAAGTTGATTTTTAAACGCATAAATAACCAGATTAACAGTGTTAAAAGTATCTGTTTTTTGGAAGAGATTGCTTTTATGTTTTTCTACGGTTTTAGGACTTAAATGAATTAAATCGGCAATTTGCTCGTTATTTAGCCCTTTACAAATCAGGCCTAAAACCTCTTTTTCGCGTGATGTAAACCTGGTAAGTTTTTCCTCACCAGACTTCCATTTTTTATCTTTATATAAATTGCGAGAGATTACTTTTATGATTTCGGGAGAAAAATAACTACCTCCTCCGGCAACTTTTTTTATGGCTCTTTCAAAATCTTCAATATCTGAGCGTTTTAGCATATATCCTTCTACCCCGGCAGATATCATTTGTTCAATATATTCGTCATCGGCAAAAGTAGTTAATGCAATTACTTTTATTTCGGAGTACTTGTTTAGCGCTTGTTTTGTAGCTTCAATACCGTTCATTTTTGGCATATTAATATCCATTAAAACAATATCCGGAGCTACGTTATTGAGAATTTCCAAAAATTCTTCGCCATTTGATGCCTGTCCAACAACTGACACAAAATCAAAATTATTTAATAACATTATCAAACCATCTCTGAAGATTTTATGGTCGTCAACAATAATAATAGTTGTTTTTTTCATGTTTGTGTATTACAGATTAAAAATTAACATAATTTCCACACCTTTTCCTTCTCCGCTATTGATTGTATATCTGCCTCCATACGACTCCAATCGGTTGACAATGTTGCGCAGTCCCATTTTCTCTTCGTCAGAGGTATAAATAAGGCTGGTATCGAATCCTTTACCGTTATCTCGATAAAAAATAGTAAGTGTCCTTTTTATTTGCTGAATGTCGAGGAAAAGTTCGGTTGCATCAGCGTGTTTAAGCGTGTTATTAATTAACTCATTACAAATGCGGTAAATATTTAATTCGATGTTTGGCTCTAATTTCAGTTCCGTATTGTTTGAATTAACAATACAGGTAATTTTTCCGGTCTCATTTATTCTGTCGCATAGGATCTCCAGCGATTTTACCAGACCATATCTATTTAAAATTGAAGGATTTAGGTTGTTTATTATTGCTTCGAGGTTTTCTAAAGCTATTCCCGATAACTCTTTAACCTGAATCAGACTTTTGTTCTCGGCTTTATTGTTGCAATCTTTTTCAATTAATTTAATAAAAAGTGCAATACTCGACAAAATCGAGCCCAATCCGTCGTGCAAGTCTGCCGCTATTCTCTTACGTTCTTTGTATTCAACCTCAAGAGCCCTGACAGCCTGTTGTTTCTCAATAGCATTATAAGAATTGATTATTCTGTAAATCAAAAATATACAAAATAATAGCAGAAAAAAAGTTAGAAGAACAAGTGTAACGACACGTTGTTTGAACTTAATATTTTCATGAAGAATGTATTGAGCAATCCTCTTTTCCAATTCCTGAAAGGCAAGCTGAAAATGGCGATAATTGTTTAAAATGGCAACATCATAATCTTTTGCTTTGTTTAGCAGTGCCGCTGTTACTTCATTCTCTAATTCTTTTACTTCTTTGGTAACAGTCTCAAGTGACTTGCGAAGATCAAATTCCGTATTACCTTTGTATTTTTTTCCAATTAGAGAGTCGAGGGAGGTTATCGATTTATTTGTGTTTGTAAAAGAATTTAAGACTGTTGTTTTTTTTAAGGAGTCGTTAAATAAAAAATAGTCATTAAAAAAAATTCTGCTGTGTGATATCTCAAGATCGATGTTTTTAGAAAGTTTCAATAACAGAAGGTGCTCTCGATCCAGTTGCAAACTTTTTACGGAGATATAAATAATTCCTGTACAGGTAATTGTGGTAAAAATAATGACTGCCAATAAGACCTTTCCTCTAAAAACAATTTTTAAACTCATTTTATAAATTGAATAATTTCTTTGTTAAAGATATTCAATTGTATTAGATTTTGGGGATAAATCCCCCGCAGTTATTCTGCGGGAGAATGGTTTTAGTTTTATTAAGCACCTGGAATACCTCCCATACCAAACACCATGGCCAAAAGAGCAACGGTTTCGATAATACCCATTGCTGCAATGTACATACCTGAACCTTGTTTAGCATCCACAGCTAAATTGGCGCAAGCAGCAGCCCCCACTCTGCCTTGCATAATAGCTGAAGCGGCAATAGCAATACCGATAAAAAAGGCCCAAATCATCTGATTCGTATAACTGTCAGGATTAAGATTGGCTCCAATCATCGAAGTCATAAAAATCATTCCGTAAATTACCTGACTCAAAGGCATTCCAACCATGGCCAAAGCCAGCGAAGGAAGTTTTTTCTTTTCTCTGATTGATTGTTTCCAAAGCCCTACGGCTCCCATGCCTGCGATACCGGTTCCAATTGCGGAACCTACACCTGCTATTCCCAGTGCAATGGCGTGTCCGCCAAAGCCGGTAACTGTTGTTGCTAAAATTGTTGTTAAAGTCATTTTTATACTGTTAAAAATTTATTATTAATTGTCCTTCAAATTAAAAGGGGTATATTCATTTCCTGAGAATTCGACTCCTGCATGCCCGGAATATTCCAGCATATTTAAGCGAACACCATGAACCAATACGGCCATTGCAGCCAAAACCATATTTAACCCATGCCCCAAAATTAGAACCAGTACCGCTCCAATTCCGGAAACCAGAGTTGTAACACCATCGCCAATGGCCATTTGATTAAAACTCGCAGCCATTAATACGGTAGATAAACCAACCGCATAAAGCCGGATGTATGAAATAATGTCGGAAAAGCCGTTGATTATACTTAGAGGCAAATTACCTATTGAGCTAAGCATGCCTTTAAAGAAATTTTTCCCGGGTTTTGAAAACAAAGCAATAAACAATGTTCCTCCAACAAACAGCCAAAGCATTATTGGTGGAGTTTCGATTCCTAAAACCATCTGATTTACGATAAGGTACAAGCCCCAAATAATTGCAATCCAGCCGAATTGAGCCAGGGCTCTTACACTATTGTTAAACTTCCAAGCCACCTGCAGATGTCCAACGCTAAGGTGAACTGCGCCAACCAAAAACATAAGTTTCTGTACAACAATACTATCGCCACCAAAACTGGAAAGTTTTTCGATTCTTAAATGACGCAATACGGGAAGATCAGCAATCACTTCCGACCCAAAATATGTTCCGGTTAACACCCCCCAAAAAAGAATAGACAAAGAAAGAGTGTAAATCAAACCAAACTCAATTTGTTTAACAAACTTCTTCTTTCGGTGCACCAAAAACGTCAGCAATAAAAACACCAATCCATAGCCGGCATCTCCTACAAGGATTCCCGTGAAAAAGGTAAAAAATACCATAAATACTCTGGATACATCCATTTCTTTATAGCCGGGAACAAGTCCCATAAAATCCATCACTGGTTGAATACGTTGTGCCCAACGCGGAGTACGTACAAGGGTAGGAACTTCTTCCATTTCCTCGGGTAAAGGGTCCTCAATTACATATCCCCAGTGGTGTTTTTCAGCTGCTTTGACAAACTGCTCAACATATTCAATTGGAATGTATCCTTTCCAGAAACGTACTTGCTTATCGACAGACAAACCTCCAAACTGCACATTGCGAACACTAAAACGCCGCAATCTTTCTTTTAAACCATCCTCTAAAACAGCTTTTTGTGCGTACAATTGAGACAAAAGCTTTTTGTTACTTTCCAAAGCTTTGTTTGTAGCTTTTAACAGTTCTTTTGCATCCTCTAATTCCAATTGAGGAAAAGGAAGTTCTTCCAATTCCGGTAGTCCTTCATCGGCACATTTTGTTAGTAAAACAACCTGATTTAAGCCGTTTAACTTGCCAACCACCTGGATATCATCCCGGTCTAAAAATTGCTTTAAAGATTTATCGTCGAGCAAGTAAAGTTTTATCCATACTCCCTTCTGATTGAGATCTTTTATATCCTTTAAAGTAGTATTCCCCCATTGTTTAAACCACTTGATATCGCTAGACAGATTGAGTTTCTTATCTTCCAGCTCCTGGCGAAGGTGTTCCGCATCCAATACCTTTTCCATAAGAAAAACTGCACCTCGCTCCAGTTTCGAGTAATCGGTAATTTCATCTTCATCAGGACGGTCGTGCTGTTCATCACCGTAGCGATTAAGCACTGCAATGGCTTTTTCCAGTTGTTTTATACGTGCATCAACCCGTTCGATCGATTCGTGTTTTGCTGCCTGAAGCGGAGCAATGTGTATTACACCAAGTTGCCCCAAAGTAGTAAGTTCGGCATCAATATCAACAGCAGAGTCAGGCATAAAAAGCATTATCTTTTTCATTTCTGCTATCATAGCTTGCCCTCCTTTTGTTTACTGGTTTTTACCACTTTTGCTGTAGCAATTGTAAGACGTTCGTCATCCTGTAGCTTTTGCCCAATTTTGCGAATAGCGAGTTTTGCATTCGGAATCCGGCGATTTTCAAACAGTTTAACACGTGCCCGAACATCCAGTAACTCTTCTTCTAAAAGATTGATTTGTTCTTTTAAACATTCAATTTCGGCAAGCAACTGTAGTTGTTCCCGCATAAGTTCAATGGCGTCGTCAACCCACAAAGGTGTATCCTCATCAATTGCCATGATGTTAAAATCAACCTTAACGAATTGTTGAACACGGACACCGGCCACATCAACCGTTTTTGTAATGATTTTATTTACCGAAATAAATTCATTGATGCTTACCCATGAGTCACTCATTACAGCGATCCATGGTTCTGCTGCTTTTCGGTTCTTTTCGATCTCTCCACGAATTTGCTCAATCCGCTCAGCGATGGTATTTATTGTTGCCATTAACGATTTTTCCATCGCTTCAAACAAGGGCAGCATTCTTTCCGAAACCTTCAGAATTTTTTTCTGACGGGCGCGTTCTGTTTTTGTATATTTTATTTTCATACCTGCCATTATTTGTCCTTTCTGTTTTTCACCGGATCTACCACCGATGCAAGAACCTCGGCTCCCTTCTTTGGGTCAAAAGAATACAATCTACTTACTATCTGTAATTTTAGTTTGTAAACCAATACTTCGATTAATGTGAAAGTTTTACCTGCTTCCATATCAAGAAGTTCCTGCCACTGCCACTGCAAAATTTTTATTTCGCGCTCCAACGGATTTCCCGAAAGTGCCGATTTCGGCAAACGTTCGGGTTGCGCCTGACGGTTTTGCAATTTGGCTTTCCGAACCTCTGCCTGATCTTTTTTTATAGTTTTAAGGAACAAGGCAATACTTTTTTTCCCAACTTCTGTATTCAATTGCTGAATATCAACCGATTCAAGCAGCCTAAAATGTCGGACAGACAACTGAGCCTTTGCTTCATCGTTAAATTCATCAATTGTAATAGGTGGCAGATGATCAAAGGACAACGATGGCAAACTGGTCATAAGATAAACCATATTTGACATATTTAGTCCTCCTTATTTTTAGTGATACGAGCAACCAAATCTTTATTTAGCAAAGAAAATAAGCCTGTCTCAATTTCTTTTGAGCTCACCACAAAGCTAATTCCGTCTTTATCGGTCGATTTCACTTTTATCTTCGCTTTGCTTGCCGAAAGTGGTTTTAATGTTACTTCTTCCTGAAGAGTTTCTTTTAAAAGAAAGGCTTCCATTTCTTTTTGCAACTCCGGAGGCACTTTAATCGATTTTTTTCCGGAAATAGAAGCTATAACAACCTTAAGCAGTTCTTTCAGGTATTCTTCCTGGCTGAATAAAGTTTTGCATTCTTTGCCAAACACCAATTTCAGATGGTTTAACAGGGCAATTTTGGTAGCTTCAACCATATCGCGTGACGCCTGAGCAATTGCTTTCTGTGCATTTTTTTCAATTTGTGAAGCTTTGAATTCTGCCTCTTCAACAATTGTTTTACTTGTTGCTTTCGCATCAGCAATCAATTTTTCAGCCTGTTGCTGTGCATTTTCAATTATGCGTTGTTTCTCCTCTTCTCCGGCATTAATACCCTGTTCTTTTAACTTGGAAACAATTCCATCCAGATTTTCTCTATTTTGTTTCATCTGTTTTTCTGATTAATGATTAATTCCAATATTGCTCAATCAGTTTTTTACTCAATCCTGTTTCGGTTGGCTCAAAATGTCGCTTCAAAATATCCCAGCATTTGTCCAATGCGGCTTCCAACTCTATGGATTCACCAAAAGGTTCCTCCATATTCCTTATAAAATCTTCACGGTACCGAAGAAGCTTTTGGGAGAATGTATCGTTTGCTGCCCCCACTTCTGCTGCCTCATATGCTTTTTCTGCATCAGCAAGTAATGAAGCCATTACTGTCATAATTGGGCGATGGTCGGCTCGTGTATCGCCATTAACCTGTTGTTTTAAGCGCGAAAGTGAACGTGCCAGTTTTAGTTTGCCATTTTCAAGAAAAAACTGTCCCTCGGTAATGTAGCCTGTATTATCAGGCACCGGATCTTCAAGTGATTCAAGCGTCGTTGCCCCAATAATGGTTATGGAACCAGCCCCTTCAATGTCGGCAGCAACCTCATAGCGTTTGGCCAATTCAGAATATAGTGATCCGGGATAGCCCTGTAATGATGGAATTTGATCCTGGTAGTTGGCCACGTTACGCAAAATATTCGACCAGTTGGTCATGTCGGTCAGCAACACCAACACGTCTTTTCCCTGATCGGCAAATTCGCGTGAAACACTTAAAGCCACATCCGGCAGCATCAATCCTTTAATCTGCGAGTCACCGGCAAGGTGCGTAAACATTATTGTCTTGTCGATATTTCCCGATTGCGAAAGTTGTTCTTTGAAGTAGTGATACTCGTCGAATTTCAAACCTATACCGGCAAAAATTATTACATCGGCCTGTGCACCTTGAGCAATCTGCGAAAGTAAACGGTTGTAAGGCTCCGTTGGACCCGCAAAAATTGGGATCTTTTGTGATTTTACCAGCGTATTGAACACATCAATCATTGGAATACCCGTCCAAAGTGGTTGTTTGGGAACCAAACGAACCGTAGGATTTAGAGTATCTAAACGTGTTGAAATTTGCTTGTCGAAAATAATTTCAGGACCGCCATCTGCCACATCCCCTATCCCATCAAAACTGCGACCAAGCATATTGTAAGAAAAGCCGGCAGATAACGGCACCTCATGCATGCGTAATTTGGTTTGTGTGCTTAAGCCCTGCGTTCCGTTAAAAACCTGAAAACGAGTTATTTCTTCGGTAATATTAATCGCTTTGGCAAACGAAAGACTTTGGTTGGTTTCTGCTTCCAACAGTTCAACTACATGGTTAAGTGCAACACCTGGATTTCCCTCTACGGAAATCAAAGCCTTACCCACTTCACTTATTCTGTTTATTTCTTTTCGTATCATAGTGCGTACTCTTCTTGTAAAATAAATTGCTCAATTTTCTCATGAAGAACTGCCATTTCATCCAAACTTTGAGCGGTTACATTCCAGTCTTTCCACCACTGTCGCAATTCATCAAATTTTGCCTTCACCAACTCTTTCACCTCTTCATCCTCCTTGTCTTCCCGGGCAAAATCAATGGAACTGTCAATCAGCTTCTGTACAGCTTCATTAATAATAATCAGGCGTTCCGGACGCGTACAGGCATCCATTTTATGAAAAGCATTTTGTTGCATCACACAAAAATCAATGGTTAGTCCTTTTTGATATAAAATGTACTTTTCAACCGGAACTTTTTTTAACCCAATGGTACTTATCGTTTGGTCAATACCATTGGCCTCCTGAAGCGTTTGCAACATTTTATTGCGGTCATTCCACGAAATAAAGCTATCGTATACCGACGAAGTATAAGCAAGCGGATCGATTGCCGGATATTTTTTTGCATCAGCACGGTCTTGCGACAAGCCCCAGAAACCACCGGTGGCATCCATTGTTGCCTGGGTTACAGGCTCCTGAAAGTTTCCGCCAGCGGGAGACACTGTTCCGATAAAGGTTAAGGAACCACCTGTTCCCTGGTCGGCACCGGCACGTTGATACATTCCTTTAATCTGATCAGGAATATCCATGGGGAAAGCTTCCGGTCCAGGAATATCACCCTGACGACCACTACGTTCGCGAAGTGCTTGAGCCCAGCGCGAAGTGGAATCGGCCAGAAGCACCACATTGTAGCCCTG
This sequence comes from Maribellus maritimus, assembly GCF_022267315.1. GTDB lineage: Bacteria > Bacteroidota > Bacteroidia > Bacteroidales > Prolixibacteraceae > Draconibacterium > Draconibacterium maritimum. The sequence continues at coordinate 8,267 of NZ_JAIKLE010000058.1, read as the reverse complement.
ATAACGATAATATTCGCCAACAGTTAATGCAATAAACACACTTGCCTCGCGTGCCGCAACAGGCATCGAACTGGTATTGCCAAAAATACACATTCGGTTCATCAGCGAGTCACCGGTAGACGGATCTTCCAACTCGGCAAAGTCTTTAAATACCTCCACAGCCTCTCCGGCACGTTCGCCACAAGCTGCCATAATTATAACATCGGCTAAAGCATATTTACACAACGAGTGTTGTAATACCGTTTTTCCGGCACCAAAAGGACCGGGGTTTCCAACAGTTCCACCGTAACTGACAGGTGCCAGCAAATCAATCACACGTACTCCCGTTGAAATAGTTTTACTTGGAATCGCACGTTCCTTAAACGGAATAGGAGACTTAACAGCCCAACGAAATGCCAGCTTTAACTCGTGTCTTACATTCTGACTGTCCAAAACAACAGCAACCTTTTCTGTGATATTTACTGAACTTTTTCCGATGATGCTTTCAATCTTGCACTTACCAAAATTGAAAGGTACTAAAATACTGTGCTGCAAGCGTCCTTCTGGAACTGTACCTATGGTGTCACCACCGGTTACTTTGTCTCCAATAGCTACAGAGGGGGTAAAGTCCCATAACTTTTCTTCGTCAAGAGCAGGAGCTTTCATGCCAGGTACCAAATAAGCATTTTGTTCACCTAATTTGTATAAAGGATTTTGAAGTCCGTCCCAAATACTGGTTAACAATCCCGGGCCAAGAAGCACAGATAACGACTTTCCGGTAAATTCCACCTGATCACCAATCTGTGCACCGGTCAAATCTTCAAAGACTTGCATTTCGACAATCCCCGCGTCCTCATATTTAGGATCGGCAACTATCTGTAATACTTCGGCTTGTAACGATTTCCCATCTACAATGACATTGGCTGTTTCACCCATTATTACATTTCCATAGAATCGTGCTTTTACCAACGAATCCTGAATAGATGTGAGTTTGCCTGTTCTGGTTTTAGTATTATTCATGTTACTTTATATAGAATGTCTAAAAATTTTCACTACCAATTAATTCCCCAACATGGAGTAATCAAGAACATTTTTGTTTCGGTATTTCAGCAAGAAGCATTTGTCTATTACGCTTAACCAATATCATATTTTGAATGGGATGGACATTTTATTACGCAAGCTTTGTTAGAAAAAAGTACAGCGGTGCTCAAACCATTATTAACTGATAAAATAGAAAGGAGACTGTTTATAAACATTGAGTTTTTAATTTTAATAAGCATGATATATTTAATTAACTTGGCTATTTAATTTTCCGTTATCAAAGAAAAAGCGAGTCAACCGGATTTGGTGTATAGTTGACCGTAAATACCGGTCGCTTGCTACCATGCACTATTTCAGAAACAAATCTTCCAATGCTGGTATTCGAGAATATAGATTCCTGATGGGTCCGAATGATTACCAACTCAGGTTTTTCTTCTTTTATATACTTCAAAACAACCTGGTGTGACTCCCGGTCGTAAACTTTCAGTATTTTTATATCACATTTTATGTCATGCTCCCAAAGTAAATGTCGAATTTTTCGTGCATTTTTTAGCGCAAGACTTTTCTTTACGTTAATGTCTGCTTTAAGTGCAGATAAAATTGTAATTTTTGCTTTATGCTTTTTTGCTAAAAACGTTGCCCATAAAAGTCTCTTTTTCGTCGACTGGTTTATGTCAATAGGAATTGCGATGTTTTTAATATCAGGCACACCAAAATCTTTATTTACAGTTAAAACCGGACATTTCGACAAACTAACCAATTCATTAACTTCGTCTTTCCCCAAGGCTCCCGGATAATGGCCATTGCTTTTGTCTACTAATAAAAATTCAAGACTGTCTGTTTTTGATTTTTCTAATAAAACATCTACCGGGTTACCTGCACGAACGGAAACTACAATATTGTCTGCCAGTTTTTTCCCAACCACATTCTCAACAAAAGCAGTCAGTTCTTTTTTGGCTTTTTCTATTGTTGCTTCAATCTCCTGTGGTTGAAAATTTCGTTCAAAAAAAGTAGGCTCTTGTATTACATTTAAAATAACAAGCTTTACTTCAAGGGTACTCTGCAAATACAGAGCTTCTTTTAAAACTGTTTCACCTTCCTTTGTGGGAGAAATAAGGGCCAAAATACTATATTCTTTCTTTTCCATAACTCGCTTGTTGCTAAATGGTAATTTCTTTTTTCAACTTTATAATGGACTAATCATTTTCGATTACAATTAAATCTCTGTTTGTATTTTGGAGATAGTTATTAATACCTCTGCATTTTGTTTTATGCTGAATCGAACGAATTGTAAAATCAATTCCTTCGAAGTATTTGTGGTAATATGATTGTAAATCCTCGTGGACTTTTTGGTTTTGTGACTTAAATACTAAAAGTATTTCCAAATTTGATTGTGTCCTTTTACATATATCATGAACCTCACTGCACAGTTGTTCAGAAGGTTTTTTCCCGGGGCTTCCTATAAACAAAATTCTTTTTGAGGTTTCTCCTTCAAATCTTTCCGGCAATATGAATAAGGGATTTTGAGCCGTATTAATAATTGTCTCCAGACACCCATTTTGTCTTTTGCATGAATCATTAAAAGAGTTATGGGTTGATAAAACAAGATTATGCCGACCATTAATAATCGGCTTAAAATTAAGAACAGAATTAAGTTCTCCTTCAACAGAGAGTGTGTTTATTTTTTGTTTTTCAACCTTAAAATGTGTCAACAGCCTGTTTTTTAAAGCTCTCAACTCATTTTTTGTAATTTTCTTTAAATGATGGCTCAGTTTACGCATCATTAAGTGCCCCCATCCCGGATTTTGATAGGTTTGTAAAATTGTAACCGGCGAATTCTTTCTATAAAGAAATTGCATTGCGAAGGAAGTGGCTTGCCAGCTTCCATCCGAAAAATCCGCGAGTATTAATATTGTAGGTTGATTATTTCTTAATCTTGCACTCATTTCCACAAATATTTTGTTTAATGCGAAATTAAAATCAACAGACAGAAATTACTACAGGTGAAAACCTACTTAAAGGTAGGAGGAACTCTTAAAAAAGGTAGGGATGTTCCCACCAGAGGAAAGTTTATTAAGGCTAGAGTTAAGCCGGTTATTTCCAGGAGTCAGAAGAGCCGTAAGACAAGAGACTGTCTGTCACCTTCGGTTCCATGAGAAATTTAGGATAAAACTCCCTTTGCCTTCGCGACCAAGTGACTGTTAGCGCCAATAATTGACAATATCATTTATTTTGCTATCTTTCGGATAAACTCACTATGCATTCAGCCAATAATTTGACTCATAAATCAAAGCAAGAACTTATAAATGATATATTAATACTTCAAACCGAAAATAAAAAGATAGATGCAAAGCTAAAGCAAAGGACAAAAGAACTCCATGCTGTTAACAAGATTAATTCTTTAATAGGAAAGCCAGACCTTTCTTTCGATACAGTATTACAAAAGATTGTTGAGTTAATTCCTACCGTTTGGCAATTTCCGGAGATAAGTTGTGCCAGAATAATTTTTGGTGAACACGAATATAAAACACCAAACTTTAAAATTTCAAACTGGAAGTTAACAGACATTATTCATTCAGAAAAAATAGTCGAAACCTCTATTGAGGTTTATTATCTGGCAGAAAAACCAGAGGCAGATGAAGGCCCTTTTTTGAAGGGAGAAAGAAATTTGTTACGAATTTTTGCGAACAATTTGAGCAGATTTATTGAAACAAATTATTTAATAAATGAGCTTGAAGACTCCGAGGAAAAATTTGCAGTTTCCTTCCAAAAAAGCCCGGTGGCAAAATGCCTGGTAGATAAATCAGATAATTTCAAATTTTTAGATGTTAACAACGCATTTTTGAGTTTAACTGGTTTTTCAAAAGAAGAGCTTGAAGATCGCTATTTGCAGGATATCGATTTCATCTCTAAAGAGTTTATAAGCTCTACTGTGCTCCCAAAGATTAAACAGAATAAGAATATTAAAGATTTTGAACTAACGGTTCAGGATAGACATGGAGAAAGCAAGACCGGACTGATAAATACTGCAACTATCTTTTTAAAGTCGAAAGAGGTAGTTCTTGTTGCCATAAATGATATTAGTGAGCAGAAAAATGCCCAGAATAGAACATTGGAAAGTGAAAGAAGACTCCAGAATATATTTGATAGTATGCAGGATGCTTATTTTCATGCTGATTTGGATGGAAATATTGTATACTTTAATTCAATGGCATTAAAAATGTATGGCTGTGGTTCTGCCGACGAATTATTAGGGAAACCTATAACAATGCTCTATGCAAATAAAAAAGAAAGAGAAGTATTGCTTGAAATTTTACGGAAAACCGGTAAGGCTTTAGATTACACTGGTACAGGCCTAAGAAAAGATGGAACCACCTTTGATGCTTCAATGAATGCGCAGTTTTTTTACGACAACAATGGAAATACTGGCGGTAACCAAGCTGTTGTAAGAGATATAACGGATAGGGTAAATTATGAAAAGAAGATACTGGAAAGCGAGAAAAGGTTCCGTGATATCTTTGAAAATATGCCAAGTGGTTATGTCCTTCTTGAATTGGTCTATGATGAAAAGGGGCAACCTGTTGACCATCGTATGCTGGAAGCAAATGCAGAATTTGAGAAACAAACCGGGCTGAAAAGAAAAGAGCTCATTGGCCGAAAAATGAAGGGTGGCCCGTTTAGCTTGCCTAATGATATTACCCAAAAATACTACGAGGTTGCACTTAACGGAGAAGCTTTTTCCTACGAGCGTTTCAATGAATCTTTAAACCGATACTATGATATTCGGGTATCTTCCCCAAAAAAAGGACAGTTTTCACTGCTGTTTAATGACATTACCAAACGAAAAAAAGCAGACCAGGAGATATTGGAATTATTAAATCGTTTTAAACAAATTACAAAACATTTACCAGGGGTTATTTACCAGTATCATTTACGAAAAGATAATACTTCCTATTTCCCTTATATAAGCGATAGTGTTTATGGTGTTACCCCGAAACAGGCTTATGAAAGTGCTGAATGTGTATTCGAAGTTATTCATCAGGAAGATCAAGACAGAATCACTGAATCGATACAGCAATCCGCAAAAAACATGACGATTTGGAATGAGTCTTTCCGGGTTATTTTGCCAAACGGAGAAACGATATGGGGTGAAGGGAGAGCAACTCCCACCAAAATGGAAGATGGTTCTATTCTTTGGCATGGATATATTCAGGATATAACAGAACGAAAAAAACAAGAACAGGAACTTCATAGAAACCGTAAACTTTTAAAGAGATCGCAGCGTGCCGGTAAAATTGGTTCCTGGGAGTTTAATGTGGAAGATAAAAGTTTGGTTTGGGAGGAAGAAACCTATAAAATATTCGGATATCACTACGAAGATCATGAACTAAATAATTCAGCTTTCCTGGATGATATTCATCCCGATGACCGTGAGTATGTTTCCAGAATTCGCAAAAGGATGGAAAAGGAAAAAAAATTTATTGATCACGAATACCGGATCATCCGTAAAGATGGAGAAGAGCGCTACATACATGTTATGGGAGATGTTGATATAAATAGTGACGGAAATGTTATTGGTTCTTATGGAATTACTCAGGATATAACCGAACGCAAAAAACAGGAGCAGGAACTTCTTAGAAGCCGTAAACTTTTGAAAAGAGCACAACGTGCAGGGAAGATTGGCTCATGGGAGTTTAATTTAAAAGAAGGGAAACTGATTTTCGAGGAAGAAACCTTTAACATATTTGGATATCCTTACAAAGAGGATGAATTTAATAACCAAGAGTTCTTAAATCAAATTGTTCATCCGGACGATCGCGAATACGTTAGCAGCGTGCGAAAAAAGATAGAGAAAGAAAAACATTTTATAGATCACGAATACCGTATTATCCGAAAAGACGGTGAAATGCGTCACGTGATTATTACGGGAGACGCAGAGTTAAACGATGAGGGGAATATTGTTAATACTTATGGAATTCTGCAGGATATAACCGAACGCAAAAAACAGGAACAGGAATTATTAATAAAACAAAAACTTTTGATAGAATCACAACGCATTGCAAAAGTTGGCAGCTGGAATATGAATCTGAAGAATTTTAGTTTAAACTGGAGTGAAGAATTATATCGGATTTATGGATTTGAAGATACGAGTAAAAATCCAGTACTCGATGATTTTTTAAATTTGGTTCACCCTGATGACAATCTTATTGCCCAAAATAATCTTAACTCTATTTTTGAAGAAAAAGTTTTTAAAGATTTCGAATGTCGTATAATTACCGTTTCAGGAGAAACTAAACATATTTTTGTTTCAGGAGAAGTTATTTTAGATAAAATTGGGAACCCAACTCATCTTTTTGGAATTGTAAAAGACAGTACCCATCAAAAAGGGTATGAAGAAGAATTAATAGGAGCAAGAGAAAAAGCAGAAGAAAGCGAAAAGAAACTTTTAGTTGCCCAGGATCTTGCAAAACTTGGTAGTTGGGAGCTGGATATTGAAAGTCAGATATTTACATTTTCAGATAATCTTTTAAAAATATACCATACATCAGCAGAGGAAATAGGTGGTTATCAGATTCCACTTATGAGATATGCAAAAGAATTTGTTCATCCTGAAGATGCTGATATTGTTGCATTGGAATCAGGAAAAGCAATTACAACGAATGATCCCAACTTTACGAATTATTTAGAACATAAAATAAATTATTTTGATGGAGGCATTGGCTATATAGCTGTCAGGTATTTTGTAATTAAGGATGAAAATGGTAAAACCGTTAAAACTTTTGGTGTTAATCAGGATATCACTGAAAAAAAGAATGCCGAAATGGAATTGATAAAAGCAAAAGAAAAAGCAGAAGAAAGCGACCGCTTAAAAACCGCATTTTTGCTAAACGTGTCGCATGAAATAAGAACCCCGATGAACGGTATACTTGGATTTACCAACTTATTAGAAGATCCCGATTTAAGTGAAGATAAAAAGTCAAGCTTTATTCAAATAATTAATAAAAGTGGTGAACGCTTGTTGAATACGATTAACGATATTGTGGAAATATCAAAAATTGAAATTGGTGATATAAAAATTAATTATTCGAAAGTAGATTTAACAGAAATAATGCAATATCATTATGATTTCTTTTATCCTGAAATGAGAAAAAAGGGATTGGATTTTGAAGTAAAAAATGAGGTTTCAGAACTTATTGAAACCGACAGGCATAAATTGGATGGGATATTAATGAACCTTCTTAAAAATGCCATAAAATTTACAAAAAAAGGTAAAATAGAATTTGGAAACTATTTAAAAGAAGGTTTTGTATGCTTTTTTGTATCAGATACAGGAATAGGAATCCCGGAAGATAAACAGGAAGAAATTTTTAAACGTTTTGTGCAGGCTGATACCCGGTTAAGTAGGAATTATGAAGGTTCAGGAATAGGATTGGCAATTGTAAAATCTTATGTTGATGCACTGAATGGCACAATCGAGGTAAAATCTGAAGTTGAAAAAGGAAGTATATTCACCGTTTCAATTCCTTATAGTGATGAAAAAAGAACACATAAAAACATTATTAAACAGGTTGAAACGATTGAATCTAACCAAAAACCAACAATAATTATTGCTGAAGATGACGACGTTAACTTGTTGTATTTGAGAAATATATTATCAGGTTATTTCAGGATAATTCACGCTAAAAATGGGGAGGAAGCAGTAAGTTTATTTAATAAAAACTCTGATATATCAGCGGTATTAATGGATATAAAAATGCCAGGAGAGTATGATGGGGTGGAAGCAATTAGAAGAATAAAACGTATAAATAAAAATATACGAATAATTGCACAAACTGCATTTGCGATGGATGTAGATAAGAAAAAAGCATTTGATGCCGGATGTGATGAGTATATAACAAAACCTTTCAAAAGAGAGGAATTAATTTCTATTTTAAAAAAGCAGTTGAATCAATAAGAATTAAAATCACATGTTCTGATACCACCCAGACAAGATGAACAGATAGCTTACTTACACTATGGCTTGTACTTCGATTATCGACCATACTGTAAATCTATGAAATTTGTAGAAACCAAAGCTGCTGCAATGAAGTTGCAGGGGTTTAACCATTAACTGGAAAATAAACCATTATAAAGGTCACCTGACAGGTCACTTGAAAAGTTCCATTTCATGCCAAAATATATCAAATGGAACTATACCATAATCTTCCGTATTGTCAGTATTAACTGGCCCTACAGAATAAAAGGTG
>NZ_JAIKLE010000057.1 GCF_022267315.1 Maribellus maritimus | reverse complement strand
TACATGCTCGCGGTAGTCTTTGAACTTCTGCTTGCAGCTTTCTTCATCAGGAAATTGAGATATGAAATCAATTAAGCTCATAATTTATGCGTTTTACCAAAGATAATTATCTTAGGTAAATATACGGGCATTCATTTTAGATTATTTCATCAAATTGTTTCTTCAATTTATCGTCGGATGGCTGGATGGCATTTGAACTTATAATTTTTCCCTCTTCATCAAGTAATTTAAATTCCGCATAATATTAAAAAAATTGTTCTCTCACATTAGCTGCATCCAACTGTATCTATCCTAATTTTTTCAATAGCAGTATTTTTCTGTTGCTAAAAAATAATTTCTCTTTTATTTGTCGTTCGTAATTCAGATGAATTCTCAAACAAATTATGTCAAAGCCACACTCTTCAATTCCTAAAAAATGCTATTCGTAACGCAACGTATTTGCCGGATTTATCTGAATCGATTTTAAGGTTTTATAGCTTATGGTAATCAATGCTATGGCAATTGCAAGCGTGAAGCCAACAACAAATTCAAAAAACCGAAGGTTTATGCGGTAATAATAGTTATGCAACCAGTTGGAAGCCACCCAGTAAATAAGCGGCCAGGCTACAGCGGTTGCAATACAAACCAAAATAATAATTTCCTTTGATATGAGATAAAAAATACTGAACCCTGAAGCCCCCAAAGCCTTGCGTACCCCCACTTCTTTGGTTCGTTGTTCAATAGTGAACGACGTTAATCCAAAAAGTCCGAGAGCAGCAATAAAAATACCAAGGATAGCAAAAACCACCGATAATTCAGCGTTTTGCCGCTCGGCTTTGTACATGTGAGAGAAATCATCGTTCATAAAAAAGTATTGAAGCGGATTGTTGGAGGCAAACCGTTTCCAGATATCTTCGATTTGTTTGACGGAATTGGCAGATGCATCAGAATTGAATTTTACTGTTATATACCCCCAGTTGTTTCCTTCCTGCTTAAACCTCATAATATATGGGTTTATCCGGTTATGAAGCGACTCAAAATGAAAATCGTTACAAACACCGATAATTGGCATATATGTTTTCTCTCCGCTATCGTTAAAAATCACTACAAACCGGGTTTGTTGAAAATCGTCAATACCAAACTCCTCGATGGTTTTCTGGTTTACAATACAAGCTTCCTTGTCGGAACCATAGCTGCGATCAAAAAAACGGCCGTCGGTCAACTGCATTCCGTAGGTATCCAGAAAATCGTAATCAACATAGGCGGTCTGCATCAGGAATGTTTGACCATCCCGCCCCTCAAGCATATAACCATTGTTATTATTGTTGTGCCCGGGAACAGCGGTAGATGCCGACACATTTTTAATTCCGGGAAGTTTCAACACTTCTTGTTTAAATGTATTTACCTGGTCGCCAATAGACCCCGCCTGTTCAACAACCAGTAAACGGTCTTTTCCAAACCCCAAATCCTTGTTTATCATGTAGGTTAATTGTCGGTACATAATAATGGTTCCTATAATCAACACAATAGAAATTAAAAACTGTACCGAAACAAGAATGCTCCTTAGTTTTCCGTTTTTTACACCATCTCTGACTTTTCCTTTCAACACCGTGCTCGGGTTAAATGATGAAAGGTAAAATGCTGGATAGATTCCGGCCAGTATTCCCACCACAAAAGCAAAAAGCAACAAGACAGGAATCTTGTAAAAATGACTGAAAAGGTTAAATCTGAAGCTTGCATCCAGCAGGTTATTAAAAAACGGGAGTGCAATAAAAACCATTATAACAGCTATAAATAAGGCAATAAACGAAATCACTACGGAATCGGTTAAAAACTGTAAAACAAGCATACTTTTTGATGAACCGCTTACTTTTTTTACGCCAATTTCCTTTGCTCTTTTGGTAGCCTGCGCAGTGGAAAGATTCATAAAATTTATGGATGCGATAACAATGATCAGAATGGCAATACTTCCGAAAATAATCAGATACTTTGGGTCGATGGCCGGTTTTACTTCATGTTCTACGGAGGGATCGTGATGAATACTGGTGAGCGGCTGTAAATGAAAGTTATATCGATTTCCCTGCGAAAGAAAATCGCTTAATGAAACGCCAAACAGTTGCTGTACCCGCGGGCCAATGTATTTTTCAACCATCCCGGGAAATTTTGCTTCAACATTTTCGGGCAAAGTATTGTTTTTTAACAAAACATAGGTAGAGAAACTGTTATTGAGCCATTCCGGATCGTTGGCTCTTCTGTTGGTAACAAATGAAGTCAGGATATCGGCGTTAAAATGTGTTTCCTCAGGAAAATCAGTCATTACGCCAGTTATTCTGTAAGGTTCTGTTCGCGTGTTTATTTGGAGCATTTTATCAATCGGGTCTTCGCTGCCAAAAATGGTTTTAGCCATCGATTCCGATAAAACCATGGTATTGGGTTCGGTTAGTACGGTTTGGGTATTTCCTTTCAAAAGCGGGATGGAAAATATCTCAAAAAATGAAGAATCGACTTCAACAAAATCTTTAATTGAAAATATAAGATCCTCTTTTTTTACGATAGTTTCACCAAAAATATTCAAGCGGCAGAAATTTTCAACTTCAGGGAAATCCATTGCCATGGTTGGCCCTATTATCGAGGCGGTATAGGCAGCATTTACTTCCTGCTCCCCTATTTTACCATCGAGTGTCAACCGGTAGATACGGTCTTTTTTGAGGTTATACTGATCAAAACTTAGTTGGTGAATAATAAAAAGGGCAATGATTAAACTACTGGCGATCCCAATGGATAAACCAAATATATTAATTGCCACATATCCTTTTTGCTTTTTTAAGGCATGCAGGCTATGTTTTAGTACGTTTTTAATCATAATGAAGAAGGTTTAATGACAGTAATTGAATACCAAAGTATCTTTAAGACGCAGAAAAATCAGTTTGGTTACATCTCTGATTCTCTGACTGCTGCCAAACAGCAAAAAAAATATTCATTGTTTTAATATAGAATCTACAATCTGGTTATCAGCTGGGATGGTGTAACAACAACATTATATTGAATGGAACCGATTTAATTCTCGTTTTAAAATTGGAGAATTTAGTTAATTTTGAAAGATTGTGATAAATAATATTATTTTTTAATTTCGACTCTGGATTCTTGTGAACCGGATAAACATGAGCGAACCTAACGAACTAAATTATTGGAGAAAATTTCTTCGCGGTGATTCAGAGGCCCTTTCAAATCTTTATCTGCTTTTTGTTGACGATCTGTATTCTTACGGGATAAAAATTTATCACGACGAATCGCTGGTAAAAGATTCTATTCAAGACGTGTTTATCGGGCTAATTGAGAAACAGGACAAACTATCCATTTCATCGAACGTAAAAGCCTATATTTTAAAATCGCTTCGGAATAAAATTTTAGAGGAATTGCGTACACAAAACCGCAGGAATGAAATCAAAAATTTAATATTCTCGTCTGAAGAAAATTATTCAGGTTATGCGGACACTCTTTTTGCCGGTTCGGAAGAACACCACAACCGGCAGGCAATTTTATCGGCTGCTTTAAAAAATCTTTCAAAACATCAGCGCGAGGCTATTTTTTTGAAATATACAAACAACTGCACTTACGAACAGATTGCTGAAATTATGGAAATAAGTATCCCATCGGCACGAACTTTAATCTACCGTTCACTCAAACAAATGAAACAATTTGTTTTTAAAAAGCCAGATAAATAATTCTTCCGAAAAACCTCTCGCCCAGTAGGATGTATTCCCCTTCTGTTTTTCACACAGAAAAAAACTAAAATTTATGTCTATAAATGTCAATACAAATCATCTACTATCGAAGTCAAAACAAAATGAATATAGAATTCGAATCATTATTACGGGATGAGTCTTTTGTTGATAAGATTACAAAAGGCGGGGCAGAAGCAGAACAATATGTAAAAAACCTGGTTCTGCAATATCCCGAAAAAAAGGAAGATATTCTTTTTGCCATACAATTTATAAAATCAACAACCGCTGAACATAGAAGATTAAGTGGAGATGAAGCATCGGAAATCTGGAGTAAAATTCGAGACAGGCAAAAATTGGAAAAAATAACACCCGAAAAAACAAACCGGAAGATATTTTCAACTATATGGAAAGTTGCAGCTGGTATTGTTATTTTAATTGGGCTGGGATATTATTTCCATTCGCAATCAGATTTACGCTCATTTAAACAAATAGTGGAGAGCAGCGAGAAAGTCTATGAAGAAGGGGTGCTTATCCTCTCCGACGGCTTGGAACACAAGCTGCAAAAAAATGAGTCGGCTGTTGAATATGACCCCAGTGGCGAAGAAATTTTTATTACAGAAGCCGGAAATACAGAAAAAAAACTTAAAAACCCGGCAAATGAAAGACAAAAAAATCTAAACCAGATAATTGTCCCTTTCGGACGACGGCACTGCATAACCTTGTGTGACGGCACAACAGTTCAACTTAACTCGGGAAGTCAACTTATCTTTCCTGCAAATTTTACAGGAAATAACCGTAAAGTCTATTTAAAAGGAGAGGGATATTTTGAGGTGGCAAAAAATTCGGCAATGCCTTTTGTGGTTATCACCGACTACCTCGATATTGACGTAACCGGCACAATATTTAATATTTCGGCTTACGAAGATGAAAAAACTGCATCTGCGGTTTTAGTTGAAGGGAGTGTGAACGTTACACAAAAAAACAAGCTGTTCAGCAACCCAAAATATACGTTAGAACCCGGGCAGGGCTATTTCTATTCCATTAATACCTCCAAGGCGACCGTAAACAAAGTAGACATAATAAATTACGTGGGCTGGAAAGACGGGTGGTTACAATTTAAAGATCAGCCCCTGATTAACATCGTACGAAGAGTTGAAAAATATTATAACAAAGAAATTTTAATTAAGGGCGAAGAGCTCGCAAACACACTTATATCAGGGAAATTGGTTTTATCGGATGAATTTGACGATGCTGTAATACACCTCGCAAAAACAGTGGAAGGTCATTTGAACCAGAACGAAAAACAAATCTATATTATAACTGAATAAATCAATAAAAATACGAATCTAAAAAATAATATGCTTATGAATTAAACACCTGTCAAATTGTAAAAACATAGAATTTACCTAAAAAAAGCCGGAGGATAGTGGAGTATCCGCCAGCTTTAAATGTGATTTAAAACTTGTAATTATTTTAAACAGAACAAATTTATGAAAAAAATATGGAATGTTTTCTGTGACTTCTATTGTCACAAGGGAAAAAAAATATTATTAATAATGAAACTTACTGTCCTCACATTTTTTCTTGGTTTGATGAGCCTTAGCGCTTCAATATATTCTCAATCAACAAGGCTTTCGCTGGACATGAAAAATGTTTCGATAGTTGAAGTTTTCAAACAAATCGAATCGCAAACAGAATTTGTTTTCATCTATAAAAATGAAGCTATTGATCTACAAAAAAAATATGATGTGGTTGTGAACGAATCTAATATTGAACAGATTCTTACTGAAGTTTTCAGAGACAGTGGAACAAAATTTGAGATTACCGACAGACAGATAATCATTACAAAAGACCGGAGTCAGCCTCAAAACACCAGGATAGAGATTAATGAAAACCAGGAAATTGAACAACAAACCGACAGGGAGATATCGGGGACCATTGTTGATCAGGACGGGTTACCGTTGCCCGGAGTTTCAGTCGTTGTAAAAGAGACTACCATTGGAACGGTGACAGATGTAGATGGTAAATTTCGATTTTCAATCCCACCCGACGCGGAAACACTTGTTGTTTCATTTGTTGGACTCAAAACCCAGGAAATACAGGTGGCAGGAAGAAGTACGTTTTCAATAACAATGCAGGAAGCAATGATTGGAATTGAAGAAGTTGTTGCAATAGGCTACGGAACAATGCAAAAACGGTCGGTTTCAACTGCAATCTCTTCATTAAAAGCTGAAAAAATTGAAGAAATGCCGGTTGGGTCGGTTGGAGAGACACTTTATGGACAACTGTCCGGCCTCTATATTGTACATGCCGACGGGCAACCCGGAAGCTCACCCACCTTGAGGATACGCGGTACGGGATCTCTCACCGCATCAAGCGACCCTTTATATGTTATTGACGGCTATCCAACAGCAGACGCCAGCTATTTTATGAATCTTTCGCCCAACGATATTGAGTCAATCGATGTTTTGAAAGATGCAGCTTCAGCCGCCATTTATGGCTCGCGGGCCGGAAACGGAGTTATCCTCGTAACAACAAAAAAAGGGAAAACAGATACACCGGAAATTAAATTTGGTGTTGCTTATGGATTTCAGCAGCCTCAACGATACATTGACGTGTTATCAGCATCGGAATTTGCCCTGATGGTAAAAGATGCCAGGGAAAACCAGGGAATGGCTCCGCTTGCCCTCCTGGATAATCCAAGTGAATGGAACGAAACAAACTGGCAAAAAGATGTTTTCTTTCGTACCGCAGGATTTCAACGTTATAATTTTTCGGTAAACGGAGCCTCGCCAAAATCCCGGTATTCAATTTCTGCTGAGTATCAGAATCAACAAGGCATAGTTCAAAACTCTTTTAATCATAAAATTGGTATCAGAGGATCTATTGAATCTGACCTCAATAAAATTATTACGGTTGGGGTGTCAATTCAGCCCATTTATACCTATCAGCGGGTGCAGCAAACCTCCGGCGGAAATACATCAGTAACTGCAGGAACTATCGCAGAGGCAGTTACCTTTCCTCCCATTTACGGTCCTTATGTTGAAAATGGAGACTATTTTCAAATTTCACAGCATGCCGCAGGAACCGACTTTAACTCTGAGTTGACAAATCCATTGAGTAAACTGCTCGAAATAGATAATGATTACAATACTCTGAGAACTTTGTCACAAGGTTTTATCACGGTAAAACCACTTGAAGGTTTAACCGTAAATTCAAAAATTAATGCAACAACAATAAATCAAAAACACGAGTATTACAGAAGTGCATATAGTCCGGGTAGTTCAAGGACAGGAAATAAGTCGAATCCTAATCTGGCAGCAATTGATGCTTATCGCGCAGCAATATTTAGTTATAATATTTACTGGTCTTCAACAGCTACCTACGTCAAAAAAATTACAGAAGACCACGAGATAACTGCATTGTTAGGCTACGACGTGGCTTATGACAACGGATATTCTGTAAGGCAAGACGACAGGACAGATGAAAATTATCCGATTGCCTACGGGAACACCAACATTACAAATGTTAATGGTGCTTATATCTGGAATGGTTCTTCAAGCAATACCGAATATGCATTTGATGCTGTATTTAGCCGCCTCAATTATAACTATAAAAACAAATTACTCTTTTCAGGCTCAATTAGACAGGACCGTTCGAGTAAATTTGGTCCGGCTAACCGTGCCGGCATTTTTTGGTCTTTCTCCACAGCTTATAATTTAGCAGAAGAATCCTGGATGGAAAATTATGAATGGTTGTCAATTGCAAAAATCAGGGGAAGTTATGGTGTAACAGGAAATGACCAGGTTGGTAATAACTATGTCTGGACTTCGACATTGTTAAACGACTATTACATTTTTGGAGAAAGCACCAACTCACTACGTGTTACCGGTTATTATCCGGGAGGGTATTCCAACCTTGGTTTAGGATGGGAAAAAAACACACAGTTTGATTTTGGATTGGATCTCGGCCTTTTCAACAGAGTAGCTTTAACGGTTGATTTCTACAACAGGATAAGTGATGCTGTGCTTTCCGCATCAATCCCTAATCTAAATGGAAAAAGCAGCACGGTAACCATAAATGCCGGAGAAATCAGAAACAGGGGAATAGAATTTTCTGCAACTGCTCCAATAATAAACGGAGAATTCAAATGGACTGCAGGCTTTAATATTTCCTTTAATCGCAACAAGCTGCTTTCTCTGGCAACAGGGAATGACTATTATGGTTCTGTTAACGGCATGCTCCGCAACTATGTGGGCCGTCCTTTGGGAGACATATACACTTATGTCAACATCGGCACATTCAATTCGGCCGAAGAAGTGGCGAACGACGCTAAATTATATACACAAAGTATTGGAGACCTAAAATTTTTGGATGTTAACGAAGATGGAACGATAAATTCAAATGATATGGTATATCAGGGAAACAATATGCCCAAATTTAATGCAGGTTTAACCAGCCAGTTTTCATATAAAAACTTTGATTTTTCATTTGTGCTCGACGGGCAGTATGGAGGTCTAATTTATTGGGGATTTGGATACGGAGCCGGATTAAACCGACACATGGAAAATGCATTCTCCATATATGCAAAAAACCGTTGGCGTTCGGAAACAGAAACTGGTGACGGAATTTCACAGAAAGCCGGTTCCAGCAACGTTTATGGTGCACTGGTTTCACAGCAACGTTACCTCTTTAGTTCCGACTATCTGAAAATCCGTAATCTGGCATTTGGTTATACTATTCCGAAAGAATTGGCAAATAAGATTGGTCTTAAAAATTTAAGGTTGAATGTTAACGCTCAAAATCTATTTTCTTTTGATGAATACCCTGGCTACTCCGTGGAGGCCGCTGGCATGGGCGGTTCAACAGGAGGTTCAGATGGTGGAAATTACCCGTCAGTCCGCACATTTACTTTTGGGGTAAATATTGATTTCTAACATTTAAATTGCTACAAAAATGAAAAAATATATCATTATTCTAATCATAGCACTACTTTTTCATACTTCCTGCAGTGATTCTTTCTTTGAAAAGTATCCGACAGACAGTATGACAGTTGAAAACTACATGAAAGATACAGACGAAATTCAAACGGTACTTAATGCAGCGTATTCTTCTATGAGCGGTACCTTTGCCAACAGTATCGTTTATATCGGAGATCTTCCTACAGACAATGCCTATGACTTTAAATTAAATAATTCATCAAATCACATTGCACTTCACGAGTCAACAGTCGATTCTCAAAATGGAGTTCTAAGTGATTTGTGGTATGCCTGTTATCAAATCATTAACAGGTGTTGTCTTGTAATCGATAATATGGAAATGGTTGCATCCACAGACGAAGTTTATAACCAGTTGGTTGGAGAAGCAAAATTTTTGCGGGCCTACACCTATTATGTAATGGTAAGAGTTTGGGGTGATGTACCTCTGGTTCTCGAAGACATCACCGATTATATGGCTGTATTTGAATATGCAAGGACACCTGTTGAACAGGTTTATGCTCAGATCATTGAGGATCTGAAAGATGCTGAATCAAAACTACCTGATTTTTACGAATCAAACAATGATAAAGGAAAAGCGTCGGCTACTGCCGCACAAGCTATTCTTGGCGACGTTTATCTAACACGGGGCGACTATTCAAATGCAAAAACTTATTTTGAAAAAATAATCGCTAAAGAAGGGGCAAACCTGGGACTATTAGAGAACTACGCTTCAATATTCGATGCAAATAACGCCAATAATAAAGAGATAATCTTCGCGGTTCAATATGCAAATAACCAATCTCCTTCAATGGGCAATTATCTGGGTAGCGCAGCTTTAGGCAATATACAGGGTATCCCTATCGATCCGGATGGTTCCGGCAGTCAGATTTACGGTGTAAATATTTTAATGATGACACATGAACTTGAAGCAAAATTTATTGAAAACGATAACCGAAGAACAGTTGTTTATACTGATCTTATCTCGCCGGACTACAGCTGCACGATTCCCATGACACTAAAATATTTCGACTATCAAAATGTTACAGATGGGATATCAGGTCAGCCGGATAGTGGTTGTGAAACGATAATTTCAAGATATGCTGATATTATTCTAAAATATGCAGAATGTTTAAATGAATTAAGTAATTATACGGAAGCTATCGGGCAGATCCGGCGAATTCGTGAACGTGCAGGGTTAACAACCGACATTGACGCCAACTACGAAAGTATCTTTTCCGCCATTGAGGATGAGCGGCAACTGGAACTGTGTATGGAAGGACACCGCTGGTTTGATCTTCTGCGCACCGAACGTACAAAAACGGTTGTAGATGCATTTTATAACAGAGAGAATGAAGTGGTTCTTCCAACGACTATTTCGATATATCAATACGGGGATCCGAACTCACCTTTAAGTGTGTCAGACCACGAATTATTATTCCCTCTTCCATACGACCAGATAGAACTTAATCCGGATGTTCTTATACAAAACCCGGGATACTAAAATAAAAACAATATTTGCTTCTCTACCGATAAAATTGATTTATGATTTGTTATTGTATATTTTTGAAGAGAGAAGCAAATATTTGAAACATATCTAAACTAATTTATTAAACCATGCTTAAAAACAATCATTTAATAAGGTTCTTTTTCGCGGTACTCATAGTTACCACATCGGGAATTGTTTGCTATGCCCAAAATAAACCGGAAGATGTTGCAGGCATTCCGGTAAACTATGATGAATCGAAAACCGGAACATACACTCTTCCAGATCCACTGGTTTTACAAAACGGGAAAAAAGTAACTTCGGCAAAAACATGGATAAAAAAGCGTCGTCCTGAAGTTTTACATTTATATGAAACAGAACAGTTTGGGAAATGCCCTGAACGCCACAAACAGAACTTTAATGTTTTTGATTCAGGCACACCTGCATTTAACGGGAAAGCACTCAGAAAACAAATTACCCTGTATTTTACAGAAGATACATCGGACTATAAAGCTGACCTATTGCTATACACTCCTGCTAACACAAACAAACCGGTGCCGGTTTTTCTGATGATTAGCTTTATGCCCAACTCGCTTAAGATTAATGATCCGGGGATAAAAACGGGAACAATGTGGAACCGTGACGGAGAAAGAATTTCGGCTTCAGAAGGCAGAGGCTGGGGATTTTTTGATGTAGAGAAATATATTTCAGAAGGAATTGGTGTAGCAACCATCTATTATGGCGATATTGAACCTGATTTTGCTGAAGGAATAAAATACGGTATCAGAGGGCATTTTTTGAAGAATGGACAAAGTTGGCCCGAGCCTGACGAATGGGGAACCATTTCTGCCTGGGCCTGGGGATTAAGTTATGTGATGGATTATCTGGAAACCGATCCGCTGGTAGATGCAAAACGAGTCGCATTGAACGGAGTCTCCCGCTTGGGAAAAACAGTGCTGTGGACCGGTGCCCGCGACCAACGTTTTGCGATGGTTCTGGCCAGTTGTTCCGGCGAAGGCGGAGCAGCGCTTTCCGCACGTAATTACGGAGAAACCATCGGACACATGATTGCCCCGTCGCGTTATTTTTATCAGTTTTGCGGCAACCGCGCTCAATATGCCGACAATCCTGAGACTTCACCTATCGATGCGCACATGCTAATCTCTTTAATTGCCCCGCGGCCGCTGCTGTTGCAAACAGGAGACACAGATAACTGGTCGGACCCGAAAGGAGAATTTCTGGCTGCCGTAGCTGCGGCACCGGTATATACACTTTTGGGGAAAACAGCTTTGGAAACCGAAAAAATGCCCGAAGCCGGAGTCCCAATCTTAAACGATTTAGGCTATTTTATGCATTCCGGCGGACATGGCAATGTTCCGAAAGATTTTGATATTTATCTGCAATTTATGAAAAAGCATTTTTTTGCTCAATAAGGAATTTGGATACAAATCAGACCAAGCCTTCCTTTGTTTGAATTTAATTGAAAAATAAACTTTAACAACTTAACAATGAAAATCAAAATTTTATTCCCAATATTGATTCTGCTCATAACAGGATTCACCAGCTTTTCTCAACTCCCCCCTGTATTTGGCTCGGAATACAAAAAAATCGCGCAAAAAGATGAATTAACCCGGGTATTTATTTCACCTGTACGAATCATGTGGACATCAGATGAAACAGGTGAACTCGTAAAAAACCCTGATGTACTTTTAAAACCGGGAAACAGCCAATCAGATATGAGTCGGGTTACCCAATTTTGTGCTATTAAAAGTACAGAAACCGACACCTCTTCAATCCTTCTCGACTATGGTAAAGAATTACACGGCGGTTTGCAACTGGTTATGGGAGGTTCTTCACGCAGAGAGCCCTCATTGGTTCGCATTCGTTTTGGAGAATCTGTTGGTGAGGCAAACAGTACCACCTACAATTCCGATTGGTTAATGGGTTTTTCAACCGATGACCATGCCAAACGCGATATCGTAATGGAAATTCCGCGCTCGGGTTTAATTGAAATCGGAAACACCGGTTTTCGGTTTGTTCGTATCGATTTGCTTCAACCCAATACAACCATTAACCTGAAAGAGGCACGTGCGATTTTACGCTACCGCGACATTCCTTATTTGGGTTCGTTTAAAAGCAGCAATTCGCGACTGGATTCCATATGGATTACCGGAGCTTATACAACCCATTTGAACATGCAGGAATTTTTGTGGGATGGTATAAAACGCGATCGTCTCGTATGGCTGGGTGATTTTCATCCTGAACTAAAAACCATTACTAAAGTTTTTGGATATAACGAAGTAGTTCCCAAAAGTCTTGATCTGGCATGCCAACAGTATCCTCTGCCTCAGTGGATGAACGGAATGAGTTCTTATTCCATGTGGTATCTAATTATCCACCACGACTGGTACATGCAAAATGCGGATCTTGATTTTTTGAAAAAACACAAAAATTATATTGTTGGATTAATCGATTTAATTGATTCAAAAATAAATGAAGATGGCACCGAGGAATTAAGCAGATTCCGTTTTCTCGACTGGCCTTCAACACCCAACGCTGAAGGAGTGGAAGCGGGTTACCGTGCATTGCTGGTTTGGGCTTTAAATGATGCAAAAACACTTTGTGATATTTTGGATGAAAAAGAATCTGCACAAACATGTCTTTCAGCCATTGAAAAACTAAATAAGAATATAAAAGATCATAACGATTTAAAACAGGCCGCTGCGCTGATGGCTGTGGCTGGGATTTTGGATCCCCAAAAAGCCTGTAACGACGTAATTGCAGTTGACGGCGCCAAACGTTTTTCAACCTTTTATGGCTTGTACATGCTCGACGCACTTTCAATGGCAGGCCGGTACCAGGATGCACTGGATATTGCAAGCGACTACTGGGGAGGTATGCTCGATATGGGAGCTACTACTTTTTGGGAAGATTTTAACATCGAATGGAAAGAAAATTCTGCCCGGCTGGATGAATTTACCCCGGAAGGAATGAACGATATTCACGGCGATTTTGGCGATTACTGTTATCCCAGTTACCGACATAGTTTTTGCCACGGTTGGTCGTCGGGAGTAACTGCTTGGTTAACGGAAAATGTTTTGGGGATAAAAGTTGTTGAGCCAGGTTGCAAAACATTAAAAATTGAACCTCACCTCGGGAACCTGGAGTGGGTAGAAGGAACCTTCCCTACGCCAATGGGCGTTGTAAAAGTTAAACATACGATGCAACCTGATGGCGAAATTAAAACAGAGGTGGATTCTCCAAAAGGTATAAAAATTATTTAAGGTTCTCCGGTATTGTTAAAAATGCCTGTCATAAATAATCCCTAAACTCTCTTTCCTATAGAGAAGGTATCGGATCAGGGATGGCTTTCCTGATTCGACGAAACCATATTTTCGGTGTTTTACGTCACTATATGTAAACCATATATAACCAACAGATAACTATTCAAATTCGGATTTTATGGTATTTAAAAAATGAGGAATCTTTTCAAAATCAAACTCTGATATAAATGTTTTTAGGTTAATTGCTTTTTCTTTAAGAAATTCAATTTGGGTATTGTGTGCAAATGTGTTTAAATCTTCAGCGAAGAAGTTCAAATCCTTTAAAACCATTGTACGCTTTAACTCGTCAATTCGGTCAAAAAATTGTTCCTGAAATTCATTTTTGATTTTAGGATCCAACATCGTAGATTTTTCTGATTCACCATTTTCAGCATTTAAATTTTCGCTTTTTAATATTTTATGTTTTAAATGGCGAGCAAGCTCTAAAACGAGTTGCCTTTGCTGTACTGGTTTTTGCAAATAGCCGTCAAAAAATTTTCTTATTCTCTCAGTTTCACTCTTCATGATTGAAGCGGTAAAAGCCACAATCGGAAGTGCAGAATTATTTTCGCTTTTCTTTAGTATTTGCGTTGTCTGATATCCGTCTATTCCCGGCATTCGAATATCCATCAATATCAAATCCGGTCTGTTATTTTTCACCAGAGAAATACAGCTTTCACCATTTTCTGCTTCAAGTAAATTGAAGTTAAAATTCTCGAGATAAGAAAAAACCAGCTCTCTGTTATACTTTATATCATCAACTACCAGTATTGTTGCAGGTTCAAAATAAATAGCGCTGTCTGCCCATTCATTAAAATCCTTTTCTGGAAGCACTTCATTTGAATAAAAAACACCGGTAAAAGAAACTATAAATGTACTCCCTTCACCTTCTTGGCTTTTTACTGAAATGTTCCCGTTCATTAGAGCACACAATTTCTTCGAAATGGAAAGCCCCAGCCCGGTTCCTTCATACTGACGGGCAGCATGCCCCGATTGCTGGCTGAACGATTCAAAAATTCTCTCGGTATCTTTTTTTGCAATTCCAATACCTGTATCCGAAACAGAAATATCAAAACAAACATGTTCTTCTGTGCGATCAGTTAGTCGAAGCTCAATTCGAACATATCCTTTTGAAGTAAACTTTACTGCATTTCCAACAATGTTAAAAAGTATTTGTCTGATCCGAATTTCATCGATATTAATATTTTCGGGGAAATCTTCATCTAAATCAATAATTAACTCAATTCCTTTTCCTTCTGCCTTCTGTTCAAAAACTTTTCCAATCTCCCTGATTAGTATCTTTAAATTTACAGGTTCGGGACTAATTTCTATCTTACCAGCTTCGATTTTTGAAAGATCCAAAATGTCATTTATCAAAGAAAGCAAAGTGTTTCCGCTGCTTAAAATTGTTTTTAGGTATCCCTTTTGCTTTTCATCCTTTGCTGTATTTAATAACACCTCGCTAAAACCCAAAATCGAATTCATTGGGGTACGGATTTCATGACTCATATTGGCAAGAAATTCTGATTTTGCTTTATTAGCATCTTCCGCCTGTTGTTTTGCATGGAGTAATTTCGATTCAAAATTCTTCCTTTCTGTGATATCGTGAATGTATCCGTACCACAGTACCGAACCATCGTTCATTTTTTCTGGCATAGCTTCTCCCGATAACCACCTTAGACCTTTTTTGGGGAGAATGACTCTGTATTCAAACTCCCATGGTTCAAGACTATCAAATGATTTTTGAATTGATTCTGATACTGCACTTAAATCGTCCTTATGAATAACATCAAATACCTTACTTCCATCGTGTCTTACTTCTTCGGGGCTAACTCCATAAATATTGGCAATTCCATAACTTGCATATGGAAATTTTGAACTTCCGTCCGGGTACAATTGATACTGATATACAACTCCGGGAACCCTTTCGGTCATTTTAGTTAAAATCAAATCTCTTTCTTTAAGAATCTTCTCCACTTCCTTTTGTTCAGTAATATCCCGAAAGACACCAAAGGTCCCGACAAATTCGTTGTTATTTTTCACATAAGGAGTAGAAGTAACCAGTATTTGCCTTTTTTCGCCTGACGGTCTGATTATTTCTATTTCGTATTTTGAAGACTGTCCTTGTATCCTTTTTTCTGTTTCATTTTTTATCTGTTCAACAATATCATCGGAAATAAATTTCAATAATGACTGATTGATAAGTTGATCTTTTTCAAGACCAAAAATCCGATGGGCCTCCGGGTTGGCAAAAAGAAAAACTTCGTTTTCGTCCATGATACCAACTCCTTCTCCCTGGTTTTCGACAATCAGTCTAAATTTCTCTTCGCTTTCATTTCTCTGTTGTTCTGCAAGCTTTTTATCTGTTATATTTCTTGATATTCCAAAAGTCCCAACTACCTTCCCATTTTCATCCTTCAATGGCAATTTCGTCGACACAACCCAGGAGACGCTTCCGTCCGGCCATATTTCCTTTTCTTCTTCACCAACCATCGGATTCCCTGAACTGATCATTTCCTGTTCGCTTTCGAACGCCGCCTGGGCATGTTCTTGTCCGTAAAAATCAAAATCGGTTTTTCCAAGAATTTCAGAAGCCCCACTTAAGCCAAAACGTGTTAACATGCTCTCATTGACACGGATAAATTGACTCTTCAGGTTTTTAAAATAAATCAGCTCGGGCAAATTTTCCATAAGTGCGTTTACCAAAAATCTCTCATGACTCAAAGCTCTTTGAGTATTTTCGCGTTTTTCTTCTGTCTGAATTGAATTTAATGCGAACCCTAATCCATTTCTAATTTCGCGAAAAAATTCTCTTTCTTCTTCCAG
Source organism: Maribellus maritimus (assembly GCF_022267315.1). Lineage (GTDB taxonomy): Bacteria > Bacteroidota > Bacteroidia > Bacteroidales > Prolixibacteraceae > Draconibacterium > Draconibacterium maritimum. The sequence goes on along the minus strand of NZ_JAIKLE010000057.1, from coordinate 11,650 downwards.
TTTAAAAAATTCGTCGGGTAAAAAGCAAAAGAGCAAACCATAAACATTTCCGCCATAATGTATTGGTGCGGAAAAACAAGGTTTTGCAATATTTCTATTTTCCTGCACTATCGCACACTCTTTTTCCGACGTCTCAGAAAATACTGTTTCTTTTTGGGCTAATAACTTTTTACCATATTCTGATAAACCCGATTTTTCTATTGTAAAATACACCTTCGAACTTTCTTCTCCCTCTTCAAGAGCTCGAAAAACTCTCATGTCTCCGTTTTTTTTCAGAAGACCAACCCTGTAAACTAAAGAGTTCCTGTTCTTTGATAACACTTCACATATTTGAATTATCAAATTTTCAGGATCTTTCTCCTTAACCAGGATCTGGTTTACACCGTGAAAACTGCGAATTACGCCAAGTAAATACTGGGTTTGGTCAAGTTGCATAATCTTAAGGGTTTTTATAATTTTCCTGACGCCTGTTTTTAACAGAAGTCTAACAACAAAAAGTCTCAATGCAAGATAACAAAATTTAGCTGCCCCATGAAACCGGAAATCAATAATAAACTTGATAAAAATAGCTCGTTTTCGAAGTGAATTATAATTTTCAGGTATCGTGAAACTATTACACACAAAAAAGACGCCTTTGGATGACATCTTTCAAGCTATTTTAACCTTCTGTCTGACATTCTTCGGAGGCTCCTAAATTTCCGGGGGGAAAAGTAGATCAGTCCTAAACACCGAGGAATTATCTGATAAAACCAACCACCTACTTCACCGGAGAAATCACGAACGAATACTCATAATAACTTTCGAGAAGACGATAACTATCCAAAGGCTTTAAGCCCCAACTGTTGTTTCCTCCAACACCACGCTGTTTATAATCAATCTGAACAGAATAAAATGACATGTCAGGCAACTGGTAATTGTGGGTTGAAGCTTCCAAAATAAGATCGGTGTATGGCCGTGCACTTACATCCACCTGTGGCAACCCTGTAATTTTTAGTCCTTCGCCAGAGCTATTTGTAAAGGTTACCCAGCGCACATCCGTTTTATTTCCGTTCTCCTGCGGGTAGATATAAGGATAAATCTGCTCGTCTACTTTTCCGGAATAGATGCCAAAAGCTGCTCCTGTTTTCCTGTCCTGATATGTCTCCTGTGGTCCGCGTCCATACCATCTCATCTGGCTAAATTCATCAGGTATTTCAAACTGAACACCAAATCGAGGCAATTCGGGCCGCTCCATTTCAACATCCATACTGCAACTTACTTTTATTGAACCAGATTTATAAACCGTATATACTGTTTTGTGCTGAATAGCAAAAACCGGAAGTTCTGCAGTTATAAAAATCTGTAGGCTATCTCCGTTATAATCAATCGACGCAACTTTTTTTATTAATCTGTCAGACGAAGCAGTTCGCCATGCCCCTGAAGTGATTTCAAAATTATGGCCCAAATCGTTGTCAACAGGGACCCTCCAAAAATTAGGGACGATGGGAGAAACAATCATTTCGTCGCCTCGATACTTTAAACTTTCCATCTCTCCGGATTCGGCATCAAAAGAAGCCTGAAAATCATTTCCGGTAACCCGAATCAAATCATCAGAATTTTCCAATCTTAGTTTTCCGTTACCGTTTTTTAATTCTCCGGTTTGCTGTTTAGCTTCCTGCAAAAGAAACTGATCCCAGGCGATTACATGTCCTTTCTCGGCCCACTTTTCGTCTTCCTTTAATGAAAAAACGATTCTTAGGAAGTATTCTTTACCGGGCTCCATTTCTTTTACCGGAACAGCAATTTCTTTTTTAGCTCCGGGGGCAATGCTAAGCGCTCCTAAATCTCCTTTATCAACAATGTTTCCATTCTCTGTCAATTCATAATTTGTTGTGTATTTTGATGTATTTGTAAAATTAAATTTATTATAAACTTCAATCCTCCCACTTTCTGCATCCAATAATTTTGAAGAAATATTTTGGTACACTTTTTTTACCTCGTACAACGAAGGATTTGGCACGCGGTCGGGCGAAACCAGCCCATTGATACAAAAGTTAGCATCATTGGGTTTATCACCATAATCACCTCCGTATGCGAAATATTCAATGCCATTTTGTGTTTTTGTCCGTAAACCCTGGTCGACCCAATCCCATATAAAACCGCCAATCAGTGCAGGATGTTTCTCAATGGCTTCCCAGTATTCTTCCAGATTACCGACCGAATTTCCCATGGCGTGGGCATATTCATTCATCAGGAATGGCCGATCCGGCTTTTCCTGAGCACGATTGATAATCCACTCCGGAGTTGGATAGGTCTGGCTATCCATATCAGCAGCCTCGTTCATCTGGCGGTAGTGAATTGGACGTGTTGGATCCAGTTCCCTTATTCGATCTGCCATTTTATAAAAGTTATCGCCGTGCCCGGCTTCATTTCCCAACGACCAAACCACAATACTTGCATGGTTGCGATCGCGCAAAACCATACGTTCGGCACGGGCAACCACCGCGCTGGTCCAATCGGGATCGCTACCTGGTAGAATATTTTTTCCATAACCAATTCCATGTGATTCCACATTCGCTTCATCAAACAGATATAAGCCGTATTCGTCGCACAGTTCGTACCATAACGGCTGGTTGGGATAGTGCGAACAACGAACTGCATTTATGTTGTTTTGCTTCATCAGCAAAATGTCTTCTATCATACTTTCACGGGTTATAGCTCGTCCAAAATCAGGGTCGTGTTCATGACGGTTGGTTCCTTTAAATAAAATCGATTTTCCGTTTACAAAAAATTCACCACCCCTGATTTCTACTTTTTTGACCCCAAAGTTAGAGCCCACTTTTTCAGTCACACTTCCATTTTCATCCAGTAACTCAATTACTATGGTGTATAAATTTGGCGATTCGGCCGACCATAGTTTTGGATTTCGAACCCTTTTATTTAAACGCAACTGCACATTCTGAGAAGCCCCAATCGATACATCAGAATTCATGGTTACAATCGCTTCCGATGGATTATCCTTTTCAAAAACAGTAGTTTTTAAAGAATATCCGTCAATGTTTTCATTACCTGAATTTCTTATTTCAGCCTGCAGTTTTAATTCTGCACTTTTGAATTTTTCGTCCAGCTCAGTAGTGATATAAAAATCGCGAATATGCATTTTGGGTGTGGCAAACAAATACACATCCCGGTAAATTCCGCTAAAACGCCACATGTCCTGATCTTCCAGATAACTTCCATCACTCCAGCGGTAAACTTCAGCAGCCAATACATTTTCACCTACTTTCAAATATTTTGTGATGTTAAATTCTGCCGGTGTCATACTCCCCTGGCTGTATCCAACTTTTTGACCGTTAATCCAGAGGTAAAAAGCACTTTTCACTCCATCAAAATGAAGAAAAACTTCCTTTCCATCCCAATTTTCAGGAATTGTAAAATTTCTTCTGTACGATCCCACCGGGTTATTATTGTGCTGAATACGTGGTGGATCTACTTTAAACGGATAAACAATATTAGTATAAATCGGGATTCCGAAGCCGTGCAGTTGCCAATTGGCCGGAACAGGAATTTCTTTCCAAAAAGAAACATCGTAATCAACTTTGTAAAAATCAAAAGGCCGATCTGCAGGTTTAGAAACCCAGTTAAATTTCCAGTTTCCATTAAGCATTTTTACAAAAGGACTATTTTGCTTGTCGAAATCCACTGAGTTATTTTGCAAACCGAGCGGAACAAAAGTGGTATGCCCGGGTTCTTTATTCTTATCGAAAATGGTGGAATTTTCCCAATCGTTTTGTGTGTTTCCAACAAAAGGAATTAGAAATAAAATGAATAAAAACTGCAAAAATTTTATTTTCTCTGATTTCATATTTTTGTTCTTTTTATAATTCTTTCAATTCTGTTTGTGCCCACAAATTTCCAACAGACAATTCAACTGCTTTGCTTAGATCTTCTTTTGCCTGTTTATTTTTCCCGAGTCCTTTATACCCCAGCCCACGTAGGGTATAAGCCATCGACTGACGCGTTTTGTCAGCCTCGCGTTCACCAAAAATCGCAAAAAAGTCGTTACCCTGACCTTCTTTAGGATTTAAACGTTGATTGCCATTCTCAACCAAAGCATCAAAAATTTCTTCTGCTTCTTTTTCCTTTTTTAGTTCCAAAAAACTTAAGCCTTTATAGTAACTCATCACACTTGTTCTGCCTTCAGCTTCTGTAGCCAAAACAAAATATTCATTCGCTTTTTGTTCATCTTTTAAAGCTTTATAAGCCTCGCCAATAAAATAATTTACCTGAATATCGCGGTTGCCTGAGCGGGCACTTCCGGCTTCTTCATCAGGAATTTGTGCGAGAAGAAAATGTTCCAATGCTTTTTCATGTTCCTCTTCAGCAAAATACTTTAAGCCTAAGCTCAATTGGGCGTCAATTATCACCTCACGAACCCTTGAATTTCCTTCACGGTAACTAAATTTTTTATCCTGTAAATACTGCACTGATTTTTCGGGCTGCCCTGCCAGAGTCAACACTGTAATTTGCCGGACAAATGCATCATCACGATTTTTCACCACATCGTTTTTCCCGGCAAATAATGCCAGCCGTTTATTTATTGCGCTATTATTCAGTTCATATAAATTATCGAGTTCACTGTAATAAATGGCATCAACCGGATTTAGAGCCATTGCTTTTTCATACCATGCAATCGCTTGTTCATAATCCTTATAATAACGGTGGTACGCCCAACCAAGATTTCGGGATGCAACGGCCAGATCAGGAGCTGCTTCCACAGCTTTTTTCCAATATTCAACTGCTTTTTCCGGTTGTTTGTCACACAAAATATTTCCGAGATAATACCAGGCTTTTCCATCTTTTGAATTTGTTTCCAACGCAGTTTTTAATACCGGAATAGTTTGAAACCGGTAAGGAAAACAATAATCTTCCGCCAAACTTTCAGCTTTTGCAAAAAGTGTTTTTGCTGCATCAGTATTCCCAAGCTTAGCCTGAATGTAGCCTCGATAGTAGTGAATAATTGGATTATCAGTTTTTATCCTTTGCAATACCTCTTCTGCTTCGGGCAGCATTCCATCGTCAATATAACTTACGGCAAGTTCCAGGTAATTTTGGTCAAAATCGCGCATTTTTTTCTTCAGTTCCGCAAGCTCATTTTCCTCAGATGGGTTATTGCGGGCAGCTTTTTCAATTAAATAAACTTCGTTTGCCAACCTGAAATTTAACGGATCATTTTCCGGAATCAGATATAACGTTTCTGCAGCACCGGCAAAATCACCCAAATTACGTTGAATTGCAGCCTTCAAAGCAACAGCTCTGTAATTTTTGGTGTTGGTTGATAAACTTTCATTAATTTGCTCTAAAGCTTTTTCAAAATCTCCTTTTAAACAAGAGATTTGTGCCAGTTCGAAAAAGGCCGCAGAATGATATGCATAATCCCAGGTTGCACGATATAATGTATCAACAGCCTCATCATACAAACCCAGCGCTTTTAATGTGAGTCCCTGTAAATAGAGCGCTTCACAATTGGATGGACGGGTATAGTCGGCCGTAAGGCGTTTGGTTGCTGCTGCCAAATATTCCCTCGCGGTTTCAAAATCGCCATTTTTTAAAAAGTGATTTCCAACAGCAGTGTTGGTGCGAATATCATTCGGGTCGCGTTTCAAGGCTTCCATATAATAATCGAGCGCATTGTAACGCGGATTATAAAACTGTTCAATTCGTTTTCCTGCCAAATAAACTTCCTCAATTGTTGATATTTCTTCAGGAGAAAGAGGCGGTTCAACAATCGGTGGCAATTCAGCTTGTTCAAATTCTTTGGGCTGATATGAAACTAAAATCTCATTGGTTTCCAGGTTTTTTAACTCAGTGTATAAATCTATCAAGTTGAAATTTGCCCCTAATTCAATTGTTTCAGTGAAAGCGGTTTCAGGAGAAATCTGAATATCTTTTTGAAAAACAAGTTGGCCGCCATTTCTTAAAGTTACCTGAACATTTTCAAATTTTTGCGTAGCGTGGTATCCAAGAAAAACGGTGTTTCCATCACGTTGTTCCAGATTCACTGCAGCATTCAAATTTGCATTTTTAAAACCTTCAATATCTTTTACCGGGTACCAGTATTGTTTCCAGCGTTTGGTTTCAAAAGGTTTTATCCACGAGTAATCCGGCTGATTATCCGAATAGGCACCCACCATAATTTCCACATACGGGCCACTGGTTTCAGTCAACCGACCTTCAGTAGCCTGCCCGCGCGGGCCGCTGCCCCACTCCCACAATTTTGCTCCTTTCACAATATTATGATCTCCAATGTGAACCGTCCCTGTATTTGTCCCATGATCATAACCTCCCATAAAATCTTCCTGTAAATCGTGTGCAAAAAACGACGCCGACTCTTTTACATTTTTCCACCAGCTTATGTCCACACCTTCAGTAAAATCCTGTCCCCGATAATTTTCAGTAGAAATTGGCCAGTGTGTAAAATCGTTTTTGGAATGAAACGTAGCCAGTTGAACACTGGGTGGAAAAATAACCTGGTAATTATCGTTGGTATGGGCTGCAACATTGGCCCAGAATAAAAAAGTATTGGTGTAAGGTGTTGGGTTGTAAATGGCGACATCAGCTTCAAAATATGATTTACCGGGGAAAGCAGTAATTCCAATTGTCCAGTGCATGCCGTGGCGAGGTTCGGTTTCGCCAATAAAAATGGTTTTACTTCCGTCTTTATTTTCAGCCGTTGAATAATCAACCGGCAAAAATGTAGATGCCCGATGATGGTGCAACACACACCATTCAATTCCACCCGACACCCAAGCTCCGGTCATCCCCAAATTTCCGGGTTTTACTTCATTGTTCTTGTAAACAAAATTATAGTCGGTGGTTTTATCGGTGGCGTAATATAATTTTCCGCCAATTTCGGGAGTAACACAAAGTTTTATATACTCATTTTCCAAAATCAACGCCTTCCAGTCATGCTCTTGCTTTTCGTTTGAAATGACATCATTTAATGCATATGGGTATACATAACGAGAAGCTCCCTGGTAATTTTCGTGTGTAAAAAAAACGGGCGCTTTTTCAGGCGCCAGCACCGGATATGTTGGCAAAGTCCACAACTCTTCCGACAATTTCACCTGAGCAAAAAGAGGATGAGCTAAAATGGTGTAAAAAAGAATAAATCCGACGGAAATTATTCTTCGAATTTCGCTTCGATTCATAACTACAGGTTTTACTGATTTAGGTATTAAAATTTAACAAGGTTTCAACTTATAAAGTAACTTAATTTGAATTTATTTTCCTGTTGAAATCTGATTTTTTTATAAAATACAGAAAAAGAAAAAAACATCTTTCCCAAAGCCAACTTTTGAATACTATTGTCTGTTATAAGATTAAACTCAAAATTAAAACCATGAAAAACAATGCAGTAGGCTGGTTTGAAATTCCTGTAAATAATATGGAAAGAGCCATAAGTTTTTATGAACGGGTTCTTGACTTAAAACTTCAGCGTAATATGATGGGACCGCTTGACATGGCCTGGTTTCCATGGACAGAAGAAGGTGCAGGTTCTCCCGGATCGCTGGTAAAACACCCTGAATTTTATGTTCCTTCTGCCGACGGAGTTCTAATTTATCTAACAGCTCATTCGGGTGATTTGAAAAATGAACTGGCAAAAGTTGAACCTGCAGGTGGAAAAGTAATCCAAAAAAAGACCAAAATTTCAGATGAGTACGGTTTTATGGCTCTGATTCTGGATTCAGAAGGAAACCGGGTAGCACTTCACTCAAGAAAATAACATTTTTTGCACAAAAACGAATGAATAGAACCGTTATTGTTTCTCTGCTAGTTGGTTATTTTCTGTTTTTCTCGCAAAGTTGTACACAAAGCTGGACAAAGGCTATTCAAAAAGGAAAAATTCAGGACGGCAGTTTTTTTGAAATAATATATTCTGAAAATGAAAACGGACTTTTAACTGTTCCGGTTGAAATTGATGGCGAAAAATACCGGTTTTTATTTGACACAGGTGCCATTCTGAGTATTTCTGAGAAGGTGCAGAAAAAATTAAATTTTAAAACCGTAAGCCGAGGCAATATAGTCGATTCCGATAACCACAAAACAAGAGTAAAATATGTACAGATTGATACTCTTTTTATTGGCGAGATACCTTTTTTTGAACAAACCGCATTTGTGACTGATTTGGATAAAAATCCAGTTATAGCTTGCATGAATATAGACGGAATAATTGGATCTAATTTGATGCGGCACTGCAGTTGGGCAATCGATTATCAGAACAACCAAATCGCACTATTCAATGATACGATAAACCTGTTATCCAACGCCGGTTATCAGATTCCGTTTCGTTCAGACAATCAGTACAGTCAACTACTTCAGTTTGAATTTGGGAAAGCAAAATTAAAAAATTTAAAACTGGATTATGGGTCAAACGGTTCAATTACTTTACCCAAAAAAGGATTTGAAGTTTTAAAACAACACGAAATCGTGGAGAAAACGGCAAAGGTCAGCGGCTATTCTCAATCGGGAATCAGCGGAAAAGTAAGTGAACTAAAAGGAGAGCTTGCATTGGCCGACACCATAAAAGCAGGCGATTTAAAAATTCCGGAAGTGGAAATAAAAACCGGAAAATCAGGTTTACTGGGAACTGAAGTTTTGTCGCGTTTTATTGTTAGCATCGATTTTAAAACGCAAACGATATTTTTGGAACCGGTTGATGATACTTTTCCGGATTACTCTACTTTTGGATTTAACGTGGGGTATTCCGGCGAAAAGCAAATGTATGTGATGCAGGTTGTTGAAAACTCTTCCGCAGAAAAGGCGGGAGTTACTCCCGGAATGCAAATCCTAAAAGTTGATTCGCTTCTCTTTAATTCAAATTCCCCGCTTTGCGATTTTATTCAGTACAATTCTTTGCCGAAAGAAAATATCACATTAGAATTACTTGACAAATCAGGGAAAAGGGAAAAAGTTGATTTAAGGAAAACAAAAATATTCTGAGCAGACAAAACATCAGCTTTTCCTCATTTCAATCGTATAAACCATTTTTGTTTTTGTTGTGATTTTAAAACGGTTGTCGATTCGAAGCCCAATAATCCACACAATCTTTTTACCACTGCAAAGCAACCAAATGTTTTCTTTTTGATGCAACGGTATTTTTTCATCGATAAAAAAATCGCTAACTTTTTTAAAACCTGTCATCCCAAGTGGCTGAAAATAATCTCCCTGTCTCCATTTTCGGATAAGCAGGGGAAACTCCAGTTCACCGAGATCAAGACTGGCAACATTCGACTCTTTACTTATCAGGAAATCTTTTGCATCATATTTTTCGATGAGTAAATCCAAGGGGTCAAACAATTCAATGTCATCTTTTTCAATATAAAATATTCGTTCTTCCTTTTCTGAAAAAGGTGTTATAAACAACCTGTCGCGGTCCTTTACCAACCGGTGGGTTTTTGAAAAAAATTGTTTCCCCGAATCATTTTCCAAACCTTGAAAAATCTCATCTGTTACTGATGAATTAAAGTTAAAATCCGAAAGAATTTCAAACAGCAAAACTTTAGGAAACAAAGTGTTTTGCAGGGGTTCAATTTTAATTACTATTTCCTCTTTATTTTTTTCAACAACTTTGTCGTGCTCGGCCCGGAGGCATCTGGAATAAACCTGCTCCGCTTCTTTTAAATTTTCTATACTTGCCAGAATGTTCTTCTTAAAAGCAGGATTCAACTCATGAAATAAAGGTATTATTTTATGGCGCAAAAAATTACGCAGATAAACTACTTCAATGTTGGAGGAATCTTCCCTGAATTCAATAAAATTTGATCGTGCAAAATCTTCAATCTCCTGCCGGCAGGCAAAAAGTAACGGACGGATAATTCTACCTGTCTTTTCTTTAATTCCCGTTAATCCTTTAATTCCTGTTTTCCGCGAAAGATTCAGAAAAAATGTTTCAATCAGATCGTCCTGGTGATGGGCAGTAGCAATAAAATCGTAATTTTTTTCTACACGTATTTTTTCAAAATAATCATAGCGTAACTCACGGGCTGCCATTTCAATGGAAATGCCATTCAGGTTTGCATATTCTTCGGTTTCAAACCGCTGAAAAAAAGCAGGAATTCCATGAAATTGTACCTGCCCGCGAACAAACTTTTCATCGCCGTCGGATTCTTCGCCGCGTAAATTAAAGTTGCAGTGAGCAATACCGTATTCAAAACCCGATTTTTCAAATAAATGCAAAAGAACCATGCTGTCGATACCGCCGCTAACCGCCAGTAGCACTCTTTGATGAGACTCAAAAAGTTGCTTTTCTTTTACGAATTCAAAAAACCGATTGAACATCTTAATTTAATTTACCAACCAGCTGAGCAATATTCAAAATTACTTCCACTGATTTTAACATGGAAGGAACAGGTACAAATTCAAATGGCCCGTGAAAATTATGCCCTCCGGCAAAAATGTTTGGGCATGGAAGTCCGTCGTAAGAAAGTCGCGCTCCGTCAGTTCCGCCACGAATTGCCTTTATTCTTGGAACAACTCCGGCTTGTTTCATTGCCTGTTCTGCAATATCAATAATATGCATAACCGGTTCTATTTTCTGACGCATATTATAATACTGATCTTTTATTTCCAGTTCTATTCTTTTTTTACCTAATTCCAAATTTACAATCTGTACGATTTCGGTGAGTAATTTTTTCTTTTTTTCAAACTTGTCAGAATCGTGGTCGCGGATTAAATACTGCATCTCAGCTTTTTCCACGTTTCCTTTTAATGAAAGCAGGTGATAAAATCCTTCATATTTTTCGGTATGTTCAGGCCGCTGAGTAGGTGGAAGCATGGCAATAATTTTTTGCGCCACCAGTAATGCATTAACCATTTTATTTTTTGCAGCCCCCGGATGAACGCTTTGCCCGTTGATAGTTACTTTAGCTCCTGCGGCGTTAAAGTTTTCAAATTCAAGCTCACCAATTTCGCCGCCGTCCAAAGTGTAAGCAAAGTCAGCTCCAAATTTTTTCACATCAAAATAATCGGTTCCTTTACCAATCTCCTCGTCGGGCGTAAATGCAACCCTTATCTTTCCGTGTTTAAACTTTTTATTCTGAAGAAGAATTTCAGCCGCTGTCACAATCTCGGCAACTCCGGCTTTATCGTCGGCACCGAGTAAAGTAGTGCCGTCGGCTGTAATTACCGGCTGTCCCTTGTAGTTCAAAATTTCAGGAAAACTTTTCGGATTGATTTCTACTCCGTTTTTTAGCTGCACCACCCCGCCATCATAATTTTCAATAATCTGCGGATTTACATTCTCCCCTGAAAAATCAGGACTTGTATCCACGTGGGCTATAAAACCTACAACGGGAGCGTTTTCAATTCCGTTGGCAGGAATTGTCGCCGTCACGTATCCAAATTTATCTCTTTCCACCTCGCGTAAACCAATCTCTTTTAACTCCTTTTCAAGTTTTTTCATAAAATCAACTTGCCTTTCCGTACTCGGATAAGTAGTACTTTCGGGATCAGAAGTGGTATATTCTTTTGCGTACTGAATAAATCTTTCTACAACTCTTTCCATATTATTTTATATGATTATCCGTATTTATACCCAAAGGTATTTTTGTAACTCACACAAGCCACGAGCAACCTATTAAATATTGCTTCGCCAAAATATCTACGATTG
>NZ_JAIKLE010000056.1 GCF_022267315.1 Maribellus maritimus | reverse complement strand
ATTTTTTTGAACTGATTTGACAGGTGGGCAACGCTGCTGTAATGCATTTTATAGGCAATTTCAGTAAGATTTAGCTCATCATAAACAATGAGTTCTTTTACCTTTTCAATTTTGTGCGTGAGGTAAAATTTCTCAATTGTAGTGCCTTTAACTTCTGAAAAAAGATTAGCCAGATAAGTATAATCATAATTCAATTTATCACTAAGGTAGTCGGAAAGGTTGACTTTAATCTGTTCTTCGGTGTAGTGCACCAGCTCAATAATTGCGCTTTTTATTTTCTCAACCAGGATACTCTTTTTATCATCCATTAAAAGTAGCCCGGATTTTTTTAATGCTGTTCCAAGCTGTTTTAATTGTTCAGCCTCCACATTCCCAATAATATTAGCTTCTCCAATCTTTACATACGTATATTGAAGCCCAATCTTTTCCAATTCGGCTTTCACCACCATTTGGCAGCGTATGCAAACCATATTTTTGATGTAGAACTTCAAAACAGTATTGATATAAACAATTATAGTACCTTATTCCATACTTTTCATGTATTTGTATAGTTCGCTGTCGGTTGAAAGAATAATGGTAGTAGTGGAATCAAACGTATTTTCAAACGTTTCCATACTTTTTACAAAGCTGTACAATTCTCTTGAACTCCTTGATTTATTATAGGCATTGGCATAGATGCGGGCAGCTTCAGCATCCGCTTTTCCCTTAATTGTTTCAGCTTCTTTGTATGCCACAGATTGTATCTGGCTCAATTCGCGCTCTTTTTCTCCGTTAATTCTTGAAGCTTCGCCTTCACCTTCCGACCTGAATTTGTCGGCAATACGGATTCGTTCGCTCTTCATGCGGTCGTAAACCCGCTCCCTTACATCCTCCACATAATTGATACGTTTAAAACGGAAATCAAGAATTTCGATGCCTAAATCTTTTGTTTCTTCGTTGACTGTTTCCTGAATAATATTCTGAATTCTTTTTCTACCCACCTCGATGAAAGCAAGAGAATCTTCGATAATATCACTTATTTTAGCTGTCGTGTCAGCCTGCCGGTTGGTGTTTCTAACAACTTCTTCCAGACTGTGGCTGGCCACCTGATCGCGGGTTTCGCCGTCAATTATATCGTCGAGCCTGCTTTGGGCTCCCCGCTCATTGGTGAGGCGTTTATAAAACTGCAACGGGTCAGTAATATGCCAGCGCGCATAACTGTCAACAAAGATGAATTTCTTTTCTTTTGTGGGAATCTGATTTGGATCCCCGTCCCATTCCATATACCGCTTTTCGAAATAATTCGCTTTCTGCACAAAAGGAGTTTTTAATTTCAACCCGGGTTCGGTCACAGCTTTACCCACTGGTCTTCCGAATTGAGTTACTACCACTTGTTCCGTTTCGTTTACGACGTAAAGACTTTGGGTCAATACAATAATGCCGGCAATAATTATTGCTGCAATAAGTACTATTTTATTTTTTTTATTCATTGTCATTCTTTTAAGCAAATTGATTTTGTACTTCTAATTCAATTCCTTTTTAAGTAGAGGAATTATGTTGTTACCATTCTCTGAAGTGATAATCTTATCTCCAAGTTTAGGCAGAACATCCTGTAATGTTTCAAGGTAGATTCTTCTTTTGGTTACTTCGGGTGCCTGAACATACTCTTCGTAAAGGGCATTAAACCTGGCCACTTCTCCCTGTGCATTGTTCACGCGCTGGGTAGCGTATCCCTCAGCTTTTTGAATGGTTTCTTCCGCCTGTCCCCTGGCCCGGGGAATTACCTTGTTGTATTCTGATTTGGCTTCGTTTATAAGGGTTTCTCTTTCCTGCTGTGCTTCATTTACTGCATTGAAAGCCTGCTTTACCGATTCCGGAGGGTTGATGTCCTGCAGCACAACCTGGGCTATTTCAATTCCCAGTGAATATTCCCTGGACATCTCCTGCAACAGAACTTTTACCTCGCTGGCAATTTCAGCCCTTCCAACGGTTAGTACTTCGTTAACTGTCCTGTCTCCAACAATCTGCCTTGTAACAGCTTCGGAAAGATCGCGAAGGGTATTATCAGGGTTGCGCACTTTAAACAAATAATTGTAAGGATCGCTTACGCGATATTGAACCACCCACTGAACATTGGCAAGGTTCAAATCGCCGGTCAGCATTATCGCTTCGTCTTCCGTAACAGACCCCGTACGACTATATTCTGTTCTTATTCCTGCCTGCTGTGTACGAAAACCAAATTCTTGCTTTTTTTGCCTTTCAACTGGTACTTTGTAAACCTTTTCCACAAAGGGTATTTTCATTTTTAATCCGGGAGTAACCGTCCGTACGTGCTTTCCTAAACGCGTTACCACTCCTTCTTCTTCTGTGCCTACCTGAAAAAACGAACCAAACCCAACAATTAACAGTGCAATTACAATAATAATTGACATGTAATGCTTTTTGATGAGTTGTTGTATTTCAGATACATTAAATTCTTGATTATTCATATTTTAACTATTGATTTTTATAATCTTGAAAGCTACAACTAATAAAAGGGTTTAGCGAGGAATCCCTGTTATATTTTACACATTGTTACTCTTTTTTCAGTTTGGATAGTACTTTCGCAAAAACTCTTGTCAAATCAGCCCCTGTTTTCATAGAACAAGATGAAACATACTCGCACCATCGGCAACCGTGGGTTATCCCAAACCATTATTCACGTCCCGGCAATTTAGCTTCCATCTGCAAGTAACTGATGTCTCTTCTAATAAGATATTTTCATAAGTTAATTGGTCTAAACTGCTACGACTTTATGGCTTCCAGAAACCTGAGTAGTCATTTTGACTGAATCCCTGCGCCTTCCAAGTAACTTCAGCATTTTAATATGTTGCCATACTGCCCGTGCAAAGGTCTCATTAACATGATATGGCAGGCCATATTCCATGGCTTTGATTTGCACAATTTTCGAAATATCTTTATAGTGAATGTGGCTAATGTAAGGAAACAAATGGTGTTCCACCTGGTAATTCAAGCCCCCAACCAGCCAGGAAAAGATTGTGCTTTTAGGTGAATAATCGCATGTAGTGTACAACTGATGGATTGTCCAGTTATTATCTAATTCACCATTTCCGTCAGGAACCGGATATTCTGAAGTTGGCACCACATGAGCGGTTTGAAAAATAGTGCTTAATACCAGCCCGCTTGTAAAGTGCATCAGTAAAAATCCGACAATTACCCAATACCATGAAACAGGAATTGTCAATAGCGGAATTATCAGGAATACACTATAATAAATAACTTTTGAGATTATTACATCAACCAGCAACCTGTTAAATTTTCGGTTGCCACTTAGTCTCGCTCCCATTTCCCTGTATTTTCTTAATCGCCTAAAATCTTTGGCAACAATCCACGAAATCGTCATCAAACTATAAAAGAACCATGCGTATATGTGCTGGAAACGATGTACCTTTTTTAGCGAGCGATGAGGCGAGAATCTCAAAATTCCGGGAGGTGCAATATCTTCATCATGTCCTTCAATATTGGTAAATCCATGGTGAAGGGTGTTATGTTGATAGCGCCAGTTGGCCGGAAAACCACCAAGCAAATACAATGAATTGCCAAAAAATCGGTTCACTTTCTGGTTTTTGGAAAAAGAACCATGATTGGCATCGTGCATGGTAACCATTCCGAGTCCCGACATTCCAAGCCCCATAATAAACCAACACAACAATACCAGGATTACAGAAGATACTAATCCTGAAATCATAAGTATAAAAGGAGCCAGATATAAAAGGCTCATAAAAATAGTTTTCACATAGATTTTCCAATTTCCATGCGGTTGTATATTGTTTTTGCTAAAATACTCGTTTACCGAATTTCTCAAATCAGTTGTAAAATCGAGTTTATTTTTTGAATATTTTATGTTTCCCATTGTTCTAATTTTTTATTGTTTTCTGAGTGGCTTTAGCTATCAAACTTATAGTTGCAATAACCGAATTTTAATGTTTTCTTCTCAAATATTTGATTTGATTTTCAGGATAATTTTTATCGGATGATTTAATATTTGTGTCTAGTTTGTCTAAGTCCGTAAACTGTTCTGAAATGATAGCCGTATACAGCAAAGGTAATGGCGTCTATAAAAAGTTTCGGTTTATTCACTAATGTCCAGACTATAAACTTCCAATATTCGAACCTGCCTTTGTTCAGCATGCCCAATATAAAAATGGATTTGAAAAACGCCTTTATCCGGGTAAAGTCAATGTTGCTTTTACCAACTTTTACTGGTTTGTAATTTTGGAATAATTCCCTGATGCGTTTGTAATAGGGCTTTTCTTTATAAATATTGTTTATGATATATTGGTACCCTTCCTGTAATTTTTGGTTATCCATTTTGGGTATGAAATTCATTGTAAAATCGGTATTACTCCCGGTTGCATCAACGGTCAACCTGTTTTCTTCTTCCATTTGTTTGTACAGCCGGGTATTTTTTGGGGCATTAAGCAACCCAACCATCGCCGAAACAATTCCACTTTTCTGAATAAAATCAATTTGTCGCTGGAATACGGACGAAGTATCACTGTCGAACCCAACGATAAAACCACCGGAAACCTGAAGCCCTGCCTTCTGAATTTGCTTTACATTTTCCAGTAAATTCCGGTTTTCGTTCTGAATTTTATGGCAGCTATGTAAAGATTCTTCTTCAGGAGTTTCAATTCCAATAAAAGTTGAAGTGAATCCTGCTTCACGCATCATCGTCAGTAACCGGTCGTCGTCGGCCAGGTTTATTGATGTTTGAGCGTTAAAACTAAATGGATAATTATGTGAATTCATCCATTCTGTCATTGAAGGAAGCAACTCATTTTTTATGATTTTTTTATTTCCGATAAAATTATCATCCACTACGGATACTCCTCCTCGCCATTTCAGGCGGAACAATGCATCCAGTTCGTTTATTATCTGTTCGTTACTTTTCATCCTTACTTTATGCCCGAGCAACGCCGTAATTTCACAGAAATCGCATGAAAAGGGACATCCCCGTGACACCTGAAGGTTCATTGAAGCGTATGCTTTTAAATTCAGCAAGTGAAAGTCGGGAACCGGAGAAAGGATTAAATCGGCATATTCATCTGTCCGGTAAATTCTTTTTAGCGGGGTGCCATTTTGCATATCGGATAAAAACAAGGGCAGTGTAATTTCCGCTTCATTTAAAATAAAATGATCAATTTCAGTATAATTATCATATTCCTGGGTAAAAAGAGGTCCGCCGGCAATGACTTTTTTAGAGAACTCTTTGCAACGGGCTAAAATTTCAGACACCGATTTTTTTTGAACATACATGCTACTCAGGAAAACATAATCCGCCCATTCCAAATCCTCGTTTTTAAGCACCTCTACATTTAGATCGACCAACTTTTTCTGCCAGTTTTCAGGTAGCATAGCCGAGACTGTGATTAACCCCAAAGGAGGCACGGCAGCTTTCTTGGAGATAAACTTTAATGCATGTTTAAAACTCCAGTAAGTATCGGGGTATTTCGGATATATTAACAATATTTTCATGACAATTTTAAATCTTGACGCTGAATTACAAAAGAACCACTTACGATTTTGGTTTATCTCAGCGAATAATAAACATCATAAAAATACACCACGATTTTGCCTAAATAAAATGAAAGGGATTAACAAAATTTTTTTGGGATAAAATTCGGTTTGGAAAGATGAATGCTAAAAAACGATGGTGAATACCATTCGTCCCTGACGCCTAGAACAAGTCCTTTACAGCCATTAAATACTGACGGGATACAGGGACTGTCTCTTTTGTATCAATAAGTGTTAACCAGTAGGTATTAAAGTTTTTATTCAATTTATCTATGTACTGGATATTGACAATACATGAACGGTGCGTCCGTACAAAATTCTTAAATTCCTTCAGTTGTTTTTCGATATTTTTTAGGGTATTCCTTATCATTTTTTTTCTAAACTCTCCGCCATCACGGAAACCCACTTCTACATAATTATCGGCTGATTTTACAAAAATAATTTCTGATACCTGTATTCTTATGTTATCTGATTCATTCTCAGAATTCAATTCGACAAATTTATTCGCATAACTCTCCGAGAATTGTTTCAGTTTATCCTGCATAATGATTTTTTCCTCCAACAGATTTTTGTATTTCTCGTGCATCGAAGAAAAGATACTTTTCAAATGTATGGTAACAGGTACACTCAGGCTGATAACTATCACACGCAGAACAATATTAAATGTAATGCCTGTATTCCCTACATATCGGGTATAAAAAACGAAAGCGAGGCTGGTTAAAGCTACCTGTGAAAAATAATACAGGGAATTCAGCAATGGATTATATTCTTCATCCGTATTATTGCGAAGAAGATGGCGCTGAAAAATAATTTGTACGATTAACTGAATGATGAAAATTATTAAACCATAACCCGCGATGAACAAATTTTTATTCTCAGATTCGAATTTATGCGAAGGGAAAGGCTGGAAAAACATAATAAACAGGAAAACAGAAATGCTGATCGCCAGATAAATCTTAAAATATTTTTTTAATAGCGTAATAAATTGATTTATAGTGTTATTTGACATTTCTATTATGATTTAAAATCAGAGTCATTTGTGCTTTTTATTATATTTTCACAATCGCCAATGACATATTTAACAGAAAATTCTGAAGCCTCTCTCTTTTTCGATAACAAAACAACTTAAAATTAGGTAAATAACTATTCTAAATTTAATCAATTGTCAAGTTTTTATCCAGATTCTATGTGTTTAATTATATAATATCATGGAATAAATGGCGATATTTGAAACATTATATGTCGAAATTAAACGAAATATTACAACAACCCGAAGGAAGGCGATTGGAGTTTAAGGCTAATATGCCGACCAATGCCGAATTAGCTAAGACCATTGTCAGTTTTGCCAACGATGCTGGAGGAGAGTTTTTCCTTGGCATTCAAGATAATCCTCGGGAAGTAATTGGAATTGAGGGAGATCAGTTGATAGCCCTTGAAGAAAAAATAAGTAACATTATTCATGACCAGTGTTCACCTGTTATATTGCCGGAAATTCTATTTCTGAACCATGAAGGAAAGCATGTTATATATACCAAAGTTTATAAAGGGAGTGCTCCTCCATATCACCTAAAAAATAAAGGAATTGAAACTGGGACATTTATTCGGGTTGGTTCTTCAAACCGGCAGGCAAGCTCTGAAATAATTCGGGAACTCGAACGACAAAAGCAGAACATTTCTTTCGATAGCGAATTGGTTTTCCAAAAAACATTAGACGAGATTAATATTGATTCCTTTAAAACATTATTTGTTGAAAAAACAGAGGAGAAATTGGCTAAACAAGTTTTGCAAAAATTAGAATTGTATAAATCAGAACAAGGACGGGAATTGCCAACTAATGCCCTTGTACTATTATCTGATGACGAGTTAAGAAAGCAGATGTTTCCGTATGCAAAAATTGAATGTGCCAGGTTTAAAGGAACCGATCCCGGAAATTTTATCGACCAGAAAACAATAGATTCAAATGTTGGCCTGCAGGCAGAAGAAGCTTACCAGTTTATCCTGCGTCATATTTCACAAGGTGCAGCCGATTATCAGGGAGTTTTCAGAAATGACCGTTGGGAGTACCCAATAATTGCAATCCGGGAAGTTATTAGGAACGCTGTGATTCACCGCGATTATTCACTCTCTGGCAAGGACATTAAAATTGCCATTTTTGATGATAAAGTTGAAATTACCAGTCCTGGCAAACTTATGCCGACTGTGGATTTTAGCGATATGGATTCCGGTCAGTCCGACATACGAAATAAAATTCTGGCACCGGTTTTTAAACGCTTGGGAATTATTGAACAATGGGGCAATGGACTTAGGCTAATTGCACGTGAAATGCAGTCCTATCCTGAGATAGAGTTATCGTGGAAAGAGCCGGGAATTGCTTTCCGTGTTACATTTACCAATAAAGACTATTTGCAGCAGCAAGAGTTACAGCAAGAGTTACAGCAAGAGTTACAGCAAGAGTTACAGCAAGAGTTACAGCAAGAGTTGCAGCAAGAGTTGCAGCAAGAGTTGCAGCAAGAATCTTTATTCTCAAAAGTGTTGAAAATACTAAAAGACGGGTCAAAATCGAGAAAAGATATATCTTTAGAATTAGGGCAAAAATCTATATCTGGTCAACTTAATGAGATATTAAAAAGGCTTCAGGAAGGCGGATTAATTGACTGGACAATAAAAGACAAACCTCAAAGTTCAAAACAAAAATTTCAGATAACCGAGAAAGGCAACTTGTTTTTAAAACTACTGAATAGAAACCGGGAATAAAAGCTCATTCAATCCCTTTCACGAAATACCAACATTTTCAAAAAACAAGCCCTCCGGGTTTTCAAAAGCTTCCGGCATAAACCGTTCGTTCCGAAATTGCAAGAGTTGATTTTGGCTAACGCACAAGCCAGTTTCAAAAAGATATGATTTCCGTAAACTGCAATCAACCCTTTTTGAAACCATTCATCAACACATGCAATTTCTCCACTCTCTATTTATATACTCTATTAAAAACCAAATAAGATTGAAACTTTTTTTTGGTGTAATCAAAATCTATAGCAAAGTTATCCTCGAATGGTTTTACTGCAAAAGAGTTCGGCATAAACCCACCTGCCAGCCCCCAATCCATTTATTCCACTTCCTTTTGCATTATAACCATTCTCTTGCTCAGGAGTGCTTAAGATTTTGATTAAGGCAAACTATTGATTTCACTATTGGTTCTGGGATCATTGCAGATATGGTTTAGATCGTATGGTTTTCTGCTTTGAACAATACCATAAACAGTTCGGAGCATTTTATTGGACACATTATTCATTATCAGATAATGTGGTTTACCTTCAAGTCTTTTTCGCTCTGCGTATAAACTAAACTCTTTGTTATGTGCAACGGCTGTTTTCGCTGCGAGAAACAATAGTGATTTTAGTTTTTTGTCGGCTATATGGCTTGTTTTAGGTTTTAGTGACATTTTCCCGGAAGAATTGGGATAAGGACAGACTCCGGCAAATGCAGCAGCCTTTCTGGCTGTAGAGATACGTTTGAAGTTTTCAGTCTTAATTATTAGGTTGTTTGCGATTACCGGACCAATACCTTTAATACTGGTAATTAATTTATAATTTTCTTCTAATTCCGGTTGTGATTGAATAACCTTTTTAATTTCTACTTCAATGGCATTAATTTCTGCATCTAATTGCGCAATAGCTCTATTACAAACTTGGTGAACGGCAATGCTTTGAGATGAACTCTGTGCTCTTGCAGTTTGCCCCTGAAAGAGTGACTTTCTACTTTTTGACAACTGTTCCCGTAAAGAGTAGAGCTCCTTTAACTCTTTAACAGATTCTGTTTTTGGTTTGATAAAACGAAGTTCCTCAATAAATCGTTCACCATACTTTCGAATCCTGCAGGCATCCGCAGCATCACTTTTACCTCTTTGTAATCCAAGGCTATGTTTTATGCTGTAACCTGGGACCAACGCAATCCTGATACCTTCCAGATCGCAAAGATGCACTAACAGATCTCCATAACTTCCAGTAAACTCAGCCACCAGAATACCATCATTAGATACTTTTTTAAGAAAGCAACAAATGCCCTTGAGGTTATTAGGGATTACGACCTTCTTTTCGTTATTATCAACGAGATAACTAACGTCAAACTTTCCTTTTGACAAATCAATTCCATAAACTTGCATAATAATTTGTTATTAATGCTCCTGTTGAGTGGCTTAAATCGTTAATGGGTTTTTCCCGATATACTCTCTGGCTTTAACTCAATTAACTTACTGTGCTTAATATAAATATTAGATTTTATCTATTCCGTTTCTAAAGCTAATGCAGTAAGTGGAGCTGTTTGTTTAAAGGTAAAAACAGTCTGGTTTTTACCTTTAACTCTTTATGAGGTAAAGTAACGATTCCTTTTCCTTTTGAAAATTTTCCGGAAATGTAGCCGGAGGTGTTTACGGGGTTGAACGGAAAGACTTTGGAAATCATTATAATAATACTTCCATTGCTTCATCAACCAGTGAGTTATCAAGTTCTTTTAAATATGCCTGTGTGATAGCTATGTTTTGGTGCCCCATTGATTCGCTAATAATATCAGTTGCTATGCCTTTTTGTTTTAGACAATTGGCATAACTGTGCCGGGCAACATAACTTGAAACAGATTTATTAATTTCACATAAAGCGGCAATTTCTTTTAAATCTTTATTGAATTGCTTCAACGTTTTTTTCTTCCGGTTTTCAATTTGAGAGGGTGTTAGTTCATTTTTTAATAAAATGGGAAAAACATAATCAGTCCCATTTTTCCTGTTTCTATAATAGTCCAGAATTTCCTCGACAGGGGGTAATGTTTTTATTCTAAAATTGGTTTTTGTTTTAGAGCGGGTATAATAAATCTGGTCATCTATAACATCTTTCCACCGTAGTTTTATCATATCGGCAAAGTTCATTCCCCGGGTGTAGAAGCTGAAAACAAAGTAATTTCTGGCATTAACTAGTTTTGGATAAGTGCTTAAATCTTTTTTTATGATTTTTTGAACATCTTCAAGTGCCAGTGCTTTTTTTATTCCTTTACCCTTTAGTTTAGAAACTTTATATTTTGTGAAAGGGTAAATTTCTTGTTTGATTATTTCCCGTTTTATTGCAGAATTAAAAAGGGCTCTCAATGTTCTCATCCGAACGCTAATTCCTCCGTCAGTTCCTCCATTCGCACGAAGACTTACTTCATATTTTTCGAGAAAAACAGGTGTTATCTGTTCAAAAGTTAAAGATCTGTTTTGACTGAAATTTTTTATTGATTTTAACGTGTCTAAATTAACCCTGGCATTTCCTATTTTCCCGGCTTGTATCATGTCGGCAATAATTTCTTCCCAAAAAGCAAAAATGTTTTTGTAAACAGGGTTACTTTGTATCCGCATTACGCTCTCTATATCCGTAAGTGTATAAAAGCCTTTTTTCTGTTCAAGGTCAGTTACGACATCGGTAGCCCTATCTATGAATTTTAACAGTATCCTGTTTCTTTTCAGATAGTCTGGGGCATTTTTGTTGAATTTTCCCTGTTTTTTGTTCCACTCTTTTTCCAAACAAGTATAAGGAGTACGGAAAAATACAGACTTTCTCTCTTTCGTAATCCGCAAATAAATTGGATATTTGCCTGTAGATAATTTTTTCTTTTTCAGAACGGTCTTAAAACTAATCATTTATATTGTTTATGGGTACAACATAGGGACAACAAATTGATGTTTAAAGGTAAATAAATCCAATCTCATAACAAAGTAATATTTCATAATCTATTGATAATGAATATAGAAGAAAATATATGAGATTATATGATATTGAAACTATGCTGCCTTACAAGCAGGGGGTCACTGGTTCGAATCCAGTTGTTCCCACGAAAAAGGTCAACGAAAGTTGGCCTTTTTTGTTTTTATAATGTTCTTGGTCTCTTTCCTGTAGTAAACGAAATTTCAGAAGTTTGCCCTGTTTGCGTTAAACAATTTCTTCTTTCCAGCAGGAACTATGTAAATCAAGAAAGAATACTATTAAATAAACGTGATTTTGAGTTAAAAAATCTTTGTTCGTATTTTTTATTTGTCCATTAATATTATTTTCATTTTTTTAATTAATTGTACGTTCGTTATTATTCTTTTTGGGATGATTAATTGATATTGAGAAAAGATAAAGGTTGAGATTTTGTTGGTAGAAAGCATTTATTGTGTTGTTTCTTCCCTATATAGTCTTCGGCCCTCAAACAGACTAAACCGATTTTGTAAATGAATAATTTTAGAGTTTATCATGGTCAAATAGCAGGTCTTTTCCTGTTACTATTTGTTTTTTTATTTTCTTCTTCCAGTGTAAAAGGAGACAATGTAGCTGAGCCTTCCAATCTATTCAAAGATATATTCGAAATAATGAGTACTGATACCGACTCTGCGGTTCAGATGTCTGAAGAGATTTTGCTGAGACCAAATATCCAGGATTCCGTGAAAGCAAAAGCTAATTATTGTTTGGGAGTAGCATATTATTATAAAGGTTGGTATCATTTAAGCGCCAGCTATTATGAAAAATCGTTAAACAGTAATTTCTGCAAAACAAACGATGCTTTCAGGAGTAAGTGCTACAACAATATTGGTGTAGTATATGAAATGGCCGATGAATATGAGCGTGCCCTGGAAAATTATCTTGCCTCAATGAAAATTGATTTGTCGTTGGGAGATCTTGAAGGTGTAGCTCTTGTAAAAACAAATATTGGTTTACTTTATTACTACTTGAAGCAATTTGACAAGTCGCGCAAATACTCGGAGGAAGCAAAGGATTATTTTGAAAAAGAAGATAATTCTGAGGGATTGGGGTTAGTGCTGCACAATTTAGCTATACTGGAAGAGGAGTTGGAAAATTATAGCAAAGCGTACGAAAAACTGAAAGAATCCCTTACGCTTCATAAAAAAAACGGGAGTACTTATGAGTGTGCAAATATTTTAAACAATCTTGCTCTGGTTTCTTTGGAAATGAAAGATTTTGATAGTGCAATGAAATATTGTAACGAATCATCAGGATTGGCTGAGCAAAACAATTTTATATACCTGTTTAACAGAGCAAAAATAACAAAAGCACAAATATTTTTACGACAAGGTGATATAAAAGAGGCTGAAGTTGTTTTATCAAAAGTTGATACTTCAAACCTTAGAACAGAAGAGAGTAGGAGATTTTTAAAAATTGAAATTGCAGCGCGTAAAAAATCCATTGATGAATTTAATGAGGAATTGCAAGACTACGTAGCATTAAAGGATTCAGTTTTTAATGAAAAGATGGCAGCAGCAGTTAAACAGTTTGAAGTAAAATATAAGACTGAAGAAAAAATTAGCAAAATTGAAGACCAGGCAAAGCTTCTTAAACAGAAGCAAAAAAATTTAAAAATAGCCGTAGTTGTTATAACAATTCTTACCGGTTTACTGGTATTGGTATTTTTTTATAAAACAAGATTACACCATAGTTACCACGCATTATATTTAAAAGAAAAACAACAAAAAGACAATCTTTTCAAAATTAATAATATAAAGAGTGTAGAGAAAAAGGAAAGCTTCAGTGGCATGGAAGTAAACTCTGCTTATAATGAATTATGGGAAAAAATTCTGATCCAGATGAATAAAAGAGAACTTTACCTCAATTCAGCATTTACTTTGCAAGATTTGGTAAAAGCTGTAAACAGTAATAATAAATACATTTCAGAAACTATAAAAATTTACACAAAAAGTAATTTTAACCAATTTGTAAATTTTTACAGAGTGGAGAAAGCAAAAGATTTAATGAATAAATATCCTTTATACAGTACTCAGAGTATTGCCGAAATGTCCGGCTTTAATTCATTATCCAGTTTTTTTAGAGTATTTAAAGAACAAACGGGGTTGTCTCCAGGTAAATATCACGAAATAAACAAGCTGTAAGTTGTCTCTCCGTTTTGATTTATGACATAAGCTTTTCTTTTTGTATAAATGGCTTATAATTCTATCTCTAAGTTAGCATTAAACATAAAATGTCATTACGGTTTGATCAACATTTTAAATGTTGAGATGAGGCCTGTGATTATTGGATACACCGTTAATTTCCTGATTCATAGCCTGAAAATATACATTCCCAACTATCTGACTTTTGTTTTTCGTACTGTACATTATTGTATCAAATGTTCAATTTTAATCGGATATTACTATAAAATACAAATAGCTCTTTTTTTGTATTTGTGTTTTTTAATATGTTGTATTTTAGTGTGTTGTGAGTTATGTTTCCATCTTTTGAGATATCATTTCTGTTTTTTAAGAGTGCTAAGTTTTGTCGAATAATACTATTCAATTTACATTCACCCAAATTACAAACCAAAAATAGAATTCAAAAATAATCTTTCGTTGACGCATAAATAATATAGTTCTGTTTGATTTTACTGAATAGTTTACTGCTGTTGCATAAAAAAGAATTTTATGGGCTGCATGTTTTTGCAAATGGTTTACTCTTAATATAATATCGGAGAAATGAATAATATGTTTAAAAACGGAAAAAACGACCTTTCCTCATTTTTCAAGGGATTTTTAGCTTTTGTCTTTATCTCTCTTTTTACTTTTTATGATTTAAAAGCAGAGGATTTGGCTGTTGGTTATATTAGCAGTGCTAGTATAAGTCAACATTGTACGCAAACGGTAACGATAAAGGTTTACGTATGTGAATATGATGAAAGTGATACATGGGCCAATTTTGATGTATCAGTAAATAACAAAACCATTGCGTCTGTTTATGGGAACGATTTAAATGGAACATGGTCATTTAATTATGAGGACCCGGGGGCTTCGGTTACCAGGCAGCACGATGGCTTGCAATCAGTAAATTGGTGTACCGAGAATGATGGTGTTCCTGTAGAAGAAAACTCAGGAGATGCTGATCGTCTTGCCGTTGAGTTAATATTTACACCTACGCAAGAGATGATCGAGTCGGGGAAACTAAATATAAAGATTGAAAATTTGGATTGTAATACAGGAAATTCAGATAATTGTGGAGCGTTGGCCGGGAGCCAGAATGTTGAAGTAGAAATGGAATCTCCGGGAGTGCCAACAGGAGTGGTGCTTACCATCGACGATAACGCAAAAACAACGATAACCTGGAGTGATTCAAACGATGAATATTTTGATGGCGTTATTATTGAACGTGGCGGAATAATTGTGGCAACGGTTGAAAAAGGTACCGAAACATGGACCGATGAAAATGCAAATGAAAATCAGGAAGAATACAAAATAAGAGGATATCATTCAGTAGATAATGGTGGGTGTTATGTTTTGGGGCCGTATACCGATGATGTTGAAACTCCTGAACCTCCGGTAGTCATAAAACCTGTGGGGCTCAGTGCCACTACTGACAGGTGTGACGGAAATGTTTTATTAAGCTGGGATTATTATGGAGATGTTGAACCAACCCAGTTTGAAATTGACGCAGATGGAACAGTTTTGACAGCCAATGGAGATGAACGCGAATTGCTTCATGAAATTGGTGCTTATGGTTCTGTTAAATATAAAATCAGAGCCATTGGGCCAATTAATGAATCAGCCTGGACAAGTACTGTAACAGGAGTTACTTCGGGTAATCCTACCAAACCGACAAGTTTCAGTGCGAGCAGAACAAACCCTGACGAAAACAAGATTCGTTTATCATGGGAGGCTTCAAATTACCACAACAAATACCTTATTGTTAGAAATAGCACAAGTGGAACAACAGAATTTGAAATTGACGAAGATCAGGAAAGTTATATTGATAACTCTGTTAATGGTTGTGAAACCTACACATATGAGTTGTACGCCGCCAATAGATGTACAGATAACGACGGTCTGAAAGGCATAAGAGCGGATGCAGTTCCAGGCATCAGGTTAAATCCTGAACTGGATGAGTATATTGTTGACTTTGACGCTTCGAAGGCCTATTTCCCAGGAAAAATTGTTTTGGAATGGTCGGTAAAAGACGGGAATCTTTCTTTAGTTGATAATTTCAAAATTGAAAGAACAAAAGCCGGACAAAATGCTTATTCGGTTATTGGTACTGTTGAAGGGAAAAATTCTTTCGAAGATACAAATGCACTAGGTGGTGTTTTGTACGAGTATCGAATCACTGGAAAACTTCAGTGTGAAAATTCTGAAAATTCATCAAACTCAAAAATCGCCGTAGGATTTCGTATCCCTTATGGAATTATTAGCGGTAATATAAGCTATGAAAGTGGAGTAAACGTAAAGGGGGTAGAAGTTCTGGCCGAAAAAATTACATCATCTGTAGGAAATAGTCTAAGCTTTAGTGGTGGTTACGTAATAGTCCCTGATAACTCAAAACTCAATCCATCAGAATACCTGAATGTAGAAGCCTGGATACGTCCTGAAAGCATATCCGGAGAGGCGTCTATTGTGCAGAAAACAAGTGGTTCACTCGGGTATCGCCTTTATCAGTCAGACAATGATGTCGCTTTTGGCATTAATATAAATGGCATCTGGAATGAAATTTTAGTTCGGGATGTGCTTGTTGCAGGCGATTACATTCATGTTGCAGGAGTAAAAGACAGTGAAGGGATGAAGTTATATGTTAACGGAGTGCCTCCGCATAACACATATTACATACTGACCGATGAAGACATTATCTACCTTAATCAGGTGGGAATTGATTCGGATGTTGTAGCTGCATTGGAAGCCTCGTCTTTAATGAATAATGTGTATTCTGATATTTCCGGTTTCAGAAATAATTTAGAAAATGTATTGGGAGAAGATCAGGCGCAGTTGTTACTCCCGTTTTTAACTCCGGTTATCACCGAAAAAGAGTTGATTGCCGGAACTTATATGGATATAGCCGGAAACATTAATAATTCATCGGAAGCACTGGTTATTGGAGAAGGTTTTAATGGGCAGATTGATGAAATACGACTATGGAACGAGGACCGTAGTGCTGAAGATATCGACTATGATTATGCACGTGTTCTTGCCAGCGACGAGAGTGGGCTGGCTGCTTATTGGAGGTGTGACGAAAATTTTGGTTCCAGTGTATATGACGCTTCCAAAAGTAATGGCGAATTTCATCGAAATGACGGGATTTTTAGCGGTTCTGTGAGCTGGAGTAATGAAATACCCAACAAAGTTCAATTGGGGTGGATGGGAAAAACCGATGAAAATGGTGCATATATTATTCCTTATATTCCCTATTTAGGGAGTGGAGAGAATTTTACGCTTACCCCACGCTACGAACAACATCAGTTTGATCCTTCTTCCCGAACAGTGTTTATCGGTGAAGGAGCATCCGTTTTAAATGGACAGGATTTTACTGATGTTTCTTCCTTTGAAGTAAACGGGTCGGTCTCTTATGAAAATACAACTTGTGGTGTTGAAGGGGCGATTCTTTACGTTGACGGAGAAGCCGTAATGAAAAACGGAAGTGTAGTTTATTCTGATGCAAATGGCGAATTTGAAATAGATGTTCCTGTTGGAGACCATTATGTAAGTGTTGCAAAATCAGGGCATATTTTTGACAGTTATAAGTTTCCTCCAGGACCGGAGAGTGTTACTTTTGATTTTCAAGAACCTGTTTCAGGGCTTAGTTTTGTTGATAAAACAAAAGTTACCGTCTTGGGTAGAGTGGTTGGAGGAACCCGCGAAGGGGATAAAGATCCGGGTTTGGGCTTATCATCCAATAATATCGGCGTTGCGAATTTTACTTTTGAATCGGCAAAAGATTGTTATTCTTTTGACGTAAAAACTGATTCGCTGACAGGTGAGTTTTCCGCTGAACTCCCGCCAATGGTTTTTTTGATTAAAGATTTTGATGTCTCAAAAAATCCTGTGGTTGCAGAATATTTCTCTGAATTTCCCGAAGCTGATTTTTCTGTAATTAATGCGGAACAAACAGTTACGCATACCTATTCGGGAGTGGTGGGCGGTACAGTTACCATTGATGCAGAAAAAGAGATGGCTACAATAAAAATAGAAGGCGAAACTGCCGTTAATGTTTCTGTTTCAATTATAAACAACGGACAAACTGCACGCTTTACTTATAAAAATGACGTCTATCAGTTTCCTTTGAATCAAAGTTCTTCGGTTACATTTATTAATACTGAGTTTGAAGGAAGCAACAGAACTGATACCGCTATCTATAATTACGAGTATAATTTAATTTACAGAAGAGCACCTGAAATTAGAGTTACATCTCTTGATAGTGTGAGCGAATTTGCTGGTGAAACAAAAGTGAAATATGAAGATCCTGTGTCTAAAACCCTTAAAGAGTTTAATGTGGCTGAGAATCCTTTGTATTATCCTGTTTTTCAGCAGGGGGAAGATTATGGTCTAATCGTTTTTGCAGAAGAAGTGTATTATAACCAGGACATCTGCGATGGGATTAACGGATGTGATGAGACAATACTTGATAGGGTTCCTGTTGACGATGGTACGGTTACAATTAATAATCAGCTCGCAGTAGAAGAAAATCCGGGTGATTTAACTCTTGCCAATGGAAGCGTAATCTATGCTTTCCGGGGGGGAGAACCCAATCTTTTGACTGACGCAAACTACCCCTGGCGTGATTATACCAGTGTTTTAACCCTGGTGGTTAATGTCGATGGTGTTGGATACTCCTGGGAACCAGTTGATAGTAAGGCAAACTTGAGTTTTGAGTACCCGCTCAGTAATCTTCATGCCGACGATAAATATTTTAGGGGATATGTATTGGGTGCGAATGCAATAGAAGGGAGTGACTTTGTGACCAATGGCCCAAGTGTGGTAGATATGATTTTGAGAGATCCTCCCGGAAGTGAAAGTTATTCGTATCTGGAAGAAGGGTCAAGTTTTTCATATGAAGAGTCTCTTTCTACGAGTTTTTCTCTGTCTCAAAGCATGTCCAGACAAGTATCATTGGGAGCTGAATTCTCCACTGGTATAGGATATACGGTGGAAACAGAGGTGACCAACGATCTGAGTATAGGATTCACTTCTACAAAATCATGGAACAGCGATAAAACCTTAACAACTGAATATACGACAACAGAAGCCTGGCAAACCGATGATTCACCGGAATTGGCAGGCGCGGGCAGCGATTTATTTATGGGAGCATCCAAAAACTTTATTGTAAGTCTGGCAGATAATCTTACTATCTTGCCATCTGACTTTGTTGATGCACAAGGCTTGCCCAGCGCGGGTGAAGGAGCAGGAGGTTTTAAAGTCTGTCTGAATAAATCGTTGGTGGCTGCACCGTCTGGTGATGATACTTATTTTATTTATACTGCCGATCATATTGAAAACTATTTGATTCCTAATCTTATTGCACTGAGAAACAACTTGTTTGTAAACGATCCTGCGTATCAAAGTAATATTTCCCGTAGTAATGCGCTTTATGGGACAAATAATGATGATGTGCAATGGGGAAACAAAGCAACTACAACCGATCCTGTAAATACCGATATAACCAAAGATTATTCTGGAGCAAGCTACACTTTTATTCCTCCTGATTCCCTGGTTCTCAGTAGTGGAGAAAAGGTACCATCAAGTACGGATATGGTGCGTGAATACAATCAGCAGATAAGGTTGTGGCAGGAGGCACTGGAACGCAATGAAATGGAAAAATATCATGCAGAGTTGATACAGAATATTTCATATGATGCAGGCCCGACATTTGAAAAATCGGTAGAGACGACAGTAACACAGTCGAATACCTCAAGCTTTGAAGTTGGAGTAAATCCCGAAGTTATGAATGAACTGGGGGCTGAAGTTGGAGGAATAGGTAGTGGTATTAGCATGGGGCTCAGTTTTGATTATACCACAGGGAAGGCTTCTACTTCAACAAGCGTGGCTACAAATACTTTTGGATACGTGTTACATGACCCCGATCAAGGAGACTATTTTTCCGTGGATGTAATGGATGCAGGTACTGGAACGGGGCCGATATTCAAAATAAAGGGGGGAAGAAGTATGTGCCCCCACGAAACAGCAACAACATTGAATTATTATATTCCGGAAGAGTTCCTTATTTCGCAGGAACACCTAAATACTCTTCAAAGTATGGAAATAAGCGACGACTTATTAAAAATTCTTTCCTGGGATGGAAAAACA
Source organism: Maribellus maritimus (assembly GCF_022267315.1). Taxonomy (GTDB): domain Bacteria; phylum Bacteroidota; class Bacteroidia; order Bacteroidales; family Prolixibacteraceae; genus Draconibacterium; species Draconibacterium maritimum. Next base: position 9,038 of record NZ_JAIKLE010000056.1, on the reverse strand, counting down.
GGTTTGACAGATTTTGAAGACATTTCTTCTTTTGGCTTTAGTATCTCTGACGGTGTTAAAAACATAATTCCATCCGACGCTGATATTCAGGTTTATCAAATAAAAGACCGGGAATTTGAAAATAAATTTGATTTGGTTAATGCTGTTGAGGGCATGATAAATATGAATCTTGACTTTAGCCTGGGGGGAAACGAAAACTTGCTCGAAAGTGTGTCGGATAATTTGGATGGTCTTTCTCAGTCTGATATTCAGGATATGAGTAGTCAAATCGAAACAGATGGGAATAGTAGTTTTAGTAAGATATACATTTTTTCATCTGATAAAAGAGATGAATTACTGAGCGAATGGGCAAGGTACCGAAGTTATATTTATCAGATTGCCGGAGAGCCCGTAAAGAATGCAAAAAATACTACCGGTATTTCTACAGTAAGAAGAGAAGTTCCGGTGTTAACCACTTCAACGAGTTTAGTTGAAAATGTCCCCGACGATAACACGGCATATATATCATTACAACTTGGAAATAATTCCAATTCTGATGAAACCATGTGGTATGAGCTCCGTGTTTTGGAAGAGACTAATCCAAATGGAGCTGAAATATTACTTGATGGTGCAGCTGTTCAGCGTACATTTGAGATTCCCGCCGGAGAATATATAAATAAAACATTAACCGTAACAATCGGGCGTCCTGACGTGTTGGAATACGACGACATCCAGGTAGTGCTCTATTCTTCCTGTGAATGGGATTATCATACGAATGGATATTCGATGCCGGCCGAGGCAATTGACACTGCAACTTTTTCTGTGCATTTTGTTCCATCCTGTACCGATGTGGAAATTATCCGCCCGGATAACGACTTTGTGATCAACACCGAGGATGAGGTTTTTGTAAATGGAGTAAAAGAAACCAAGGTTCCGATTTTGTTGTCGGGCTACGACTTAAATAATGATATTTTTGAAAAGTTGAATTTTCAATTTAAGTCAGAAGCAGATCCTGACTGGATTGCGATGGAAGACTTATTCGTGGTTGCTGAAGAAGACCAGTTGGAAATTCCTGGAAACTACACTGCATTAGAGTGGGATTTATCAGGATACCCTGACGGGGAGTACAATTTAAGGGCAAAAACGTATTGTGGATACAACCCGGAAGGGAACGAAATTTTTGATCTCTCGGAAGTTTGGAATGGAGTAGTTGACCGACAAGCACCACAAGTATTTGGAACCCCTCAGCCGGCAGATGGCATTTTGTCTCCTGATGACGATGTAATTATTGAATTTAACGAAGATATTTACGGTGCGAAATTATCGGAATTGGCAAATTTTGATATTCGCGGTGTTTTAAATGGTACAGATTTACGTCACGATGTGAGCCTTGGTTTTAGAAATAATACTGAAGATTTTGTTCGTATTCCTGATGGTATAAATCTGGTAAACAAATCATTTACAATCGAGTTCTGGATGCAAACTTTACGCAGCGGAAAAGATGAGTGTATTTTTTCACAGGGAACTGACCCTGATAATTCGGTGTATATTGAATTAACATCAAGCGGTAAATTTAAATTTCATATTGGCGATAAAACATACTATGAAGATGGAGTATCAACGGCTGGTATTATAAATGAATGGCATCATTGGGCATTTATTTACGACCGTATTCGGACAGAAGTAATCGTAATGATGGATGGTGAACCGGTTGGGACAGCTGGACTAAACCCTTCTTATACCGGATATGGCGACGTCTATCTGGGAAAATCGATGATTGATAATTCAAAAACATTTAGTGGAAATATCCACGAGTTAAGAATATGGGAACGCCCGAGAACAGCCAGTAGTATAACTGCAAATATGCTGATAACGCTTAGTGGTAAAGAAACAGGCTTAATCGGGTACTGGCCGTTTGATGAAGCTTATGGTTCGCTGGGCGCCGAAAAAGTGCATCGCAGAAATGCCACTGTTAGTACCGAATGGCATATTACACCTACAGGTTATGCTGCTACCTTAAACGGCTCAACAGGACTTTTAAATATGGACTTTAGTGATGTCGCTTTCTCATCGGAGCAGGATTTTTCTATCGAGTTCTGGTTTAAAAGCGACGAAGGAAGTAATACTTGTTTGCTCTCGAATGGGTACGGCGATGAAAACGACGTTGTTTTGTATTATTATTCTCTCGAAAACCTGGCCTCAACTGCCAATGTTTTACCACTTGAAGATGGAGTAGAAAATTTATTAAAACCATTGGTTGGTAAAATATATCATAATGAGTCTGATTTTTTGGGAGCTATAGCTAACCATATGGGAATGGCCAAAGTTGAACAGTATAAAGAACAGTTGTTGCGTTTTGGGAAACACCTTCCTACATACTGGAGTATAAATACTGATGCTGGCGGTAATTTCCGGATCAACAACAACGGGAAAAGAATAAAATTTGAAGATGAGGCTAATTATTTTGATAATCAATGGCATCATTTTGCACTGGTGGTTCAGCGTGTTGGAAATACGCGTATTTACCTCGACGGTGAATTGAAATCATCGGAACCGAGTACCGAATGGAACGGATTTGGAGCTGCTCGTCTGTTTTTAGGAGCCAGGGGATTATTCAATCCCAATATATCAGGCTTTCAGTTTGACCAGTTTTTTAACGGTAGTTTAGACGAGGTTAGAATTTGGAGTTCAGCCCTAAAAAAAACACAGATTCAGAGAAATAGCAATACCCGTTTGGATGGCGATGAACTAGGCCTGGTTTCTTATTTTCCATTTGAAAGTTACGAGGAAGTGATGGAGGTTCCGCTGATAACAGGAACAAAACAGGATTTTATTACCAACTCACGCGCTGTGTCAACCAACCTTGGTGTCACCATTCAGGCTAGTGATGTGCCTAATGTTCAAATGATACGCCCCAGTTCTAAGGTTGATTTTAGTTTCGTTGCCCAGGATAATCGTGTGGCCTTTGTATTAAACGAGCCAAACGAAAAAATTGAAAATTGTATCCTGGATATCACTGTAAAAGATATTGAGGATATGCATGGAAACAAAATGGGTTCACCTGTTACTTGGAGTGCCTTTGTCGACCGAAATCAAATGAAATGGGGAGATGACAAATTTGATTTGGAAAAAGAGATATACGAGCCACTAACTTTCACAACGGAAATAATAAATAGCAGTGGGAAGCAGCAAGCTTTTAGTATTGAAAATCTGCCCGATTGGTGTACCGTTTCTCCACAGGAAGGAACACTCGATCCGCTTACTTCCCGGGAGATAACATTTACGGTGAGCGAAGGTGTTAACGTAGGAACATATAGCAAAGACATAAGCCTGGTTACCGATTTTGGCTATGATGAAAAATTGCAGGTAAACCTTCAGGTTTACAAACCGCTTCCTGCTGATTGGAAGATTACACCACAAAATTATGAACATTCGATGAATGTAATTGGTGTTGTTTCCGTAAATAAAGTGATTTCCGCAGACCCATACGACCGGGTTGCTGCATTTGTTGGTGATGAATGCCGGGGAATGGCAACGCTCAAATATATTGAAGATTACGATTTATATGAAGTTTATCTTGATGTATACAGCAACAAAGTGTATGGAGAGTATTTTGAACTACACATTTGGGATGCAAGTTCGGGACAGGAATTCAGAGCCATTACAGCAGACGGATTAAAGGAAGCGCCAGAAGAATATCCTAAACATTATGAGTTTATCGATAACAATATTTACGGATCTCCTTCTGAACCCATAAAGCTGGAAGCAAACAATACGATTATTCAAAAAATTGAAATGGCGAAAGGATGGAACTGGCTTTCTTGTAACCTGGCGCTCGATCGTAGTAAAACTCTTTCTCAAACACTTGATAATTATAGTTTTATTAATGGAGATATGATAAAAGGGCTTACCAGTTATACCGAATATTATGATTCTTGGATCGGTACTTTGAATTTTCTTGAGCCTGAGCAGATGTACATGTTCCAGGTTGGTGTTGCAGATACGCTTCAAATTACAGGCGTATCGCTTGATGCAGAATCTACACCGATACCAATTTTACGTGGATGGAACTGGATTGGCTATACTCCTTCAGTAAATGTTAGTATTAATGATGCACTCGGGAAATTTACTCCAAATCACGGGGATGTAATAAAGTCTCAGTTTTCGTTTTCAATGTACGATACATATATGGGATGGGTTGGAACACTCGAGTATTTGAGGCCAAACCAGGGATACAAATACAAATACCTGGAAAGTACCGTTACACCAGACGAACAACAATTGTTTTACCCCAAAGCAGGAACAATGTTAAAATCTGCTCCTGAAAATAAAGATGAAGACAATCCTGTGCCTAACTGGGCAGATTATCAATACACGATGTCACTGGTTGCAGTTGTTGAAGGTCCAAAAAAGCAGAACAACGAAGATCAGATAAGAGTTTACTTTGAAAACGAACTAAGAGGAGTAGCCTCTCCGCTTGAAGTCAGTGATGACAAGTTGATGTATTTCATAACCATATACAGTAACCGGTACGAAGAAGAACTCAATTTTGAATATATAACTGCTGACGGGATAGGTGTTGAGCTTTCTGAGACTTTGTTATTTAAGGACGATGTTGAAGGAAGTACCGATTTTCCTTTTGTTTTTTATGTAAGTAATGATTTGGTCAGTAGCAGCAACAATAATCTGGTGGGAGAAGCTGTGTACAATGTTTATCCCAATCCAGTTAAAAATAAAGTTACAATCAACATCGGGCAACCCGTGGCTTGTGATGTTGAAATAAGTATTCTGAATATGGAAGGTAAAAGACTGATGGTATTACCGGTTTTAAGAGGTCTGGATATTGTTAAAACAGTCGATCTTCAATCTTTTGCTTCCGGGGTTTATATGATGGAAATAAAAAGTCAGAATAATGTTATTTACAAAAAAATAGTAAAGGAATAACTCAAATAATTACATAAATGAAAAAAATAATAATCATAAATTTTTGTATCATATTTCTGTTTATATCAAAACTTTATGCTGCAGATTCGGCAGATCCTGATACCTGGACTGTTGTCCCGAATCAATATCAGTATTCAATGACTGTTACATCTGTACTGGTTTTTGGAACCGAAGAATCCAGGGATATGAATGATAAAATAGCGGCCTTTGTTGGAACGGAATGCAGAGGCGTCGCTAAGCCAATTACTTATCTACCCTCCGACGACCGTTATATAGCAAACCTGCTTATTTACAGTAATGAAACCAGTGGAGAGGAGGTTACAATTTACATGTATGATGATAGCGAAGACAAAGTGATTAAGGTTGCTGAAAAACTGCAATTCTCGGCCAACGCTACTTTTGGGCGCCCTAACGATCCCTATTTTTCGTTGACAACATACAATTTAAAATTATATATAAACGCGGATGGCTATCTGGTTGAAAATGCAGATGTTGAACTTGGAGGATATGGCACGATCAACACAACAGATCAGGGAATCGTTACTTTTTATGCTGTTGAACCAAGTGATTCGCTTTTGGTATCGGTAACCACTGCCGACTATGATTTTTATATTGATACCTTCGCTGTTGTTGATAAAAATGTTACTGAAACAATAGAACTCACTTTAACCCGGAATTACGTGGTTACAGGCCTTGACAATGCTCCGCTTGACAGCGCAAAAATAGAGCTCGAGAACCATGGTTCTGTGCTCACAAATGAAGAGGGAATAGCGCGCTTTTCCGGTATAAGACCAAACAGCAGATTAAATTATTCGGTTTCCTATGATAAATATGATGTTTTATTCGGGGCAGATCTTATTGAGGCACCAACCAATCAGAATAAAGATTTACAGCTTATTTTTACAACTCATGATGTTAATTTTATTATCACCGATAATGGAACTCCGGTTGCAAACGCCGAAGTAACTTTATCAGGATACGGTTCGGTTTTAACCAATGCTGTTGGAGTTGCACACTTTGGTGAGATTTTACCAGTCGACAGTCTGGCCTACACCATTGATGCAGCAAACTTCGATGTTTTTTCCGGAAGCGTGGATGTAAATAACGACATTAATCTCCCGATAGATTTAACACTCACTACCTTTAAGGTAACAATTAATCTTATGAATGGCGAACTTCCGGTTGAAAATGCAGAAGTCGTTCTTGATGGGTACGGTTTTCAAAAAACTGATGTTTACGGAAATGTGATTTTCCCCCAAGTATTAATTAACGACCAAATAAACTATTCAGTAAGTGCGGATGGGTATAACCAGACAGGCGGCAGTATCGCCGTCGTTGATCAGGATGTTAATAAAAAGGTTTCTTTAAAGTATACAACCTATTCAGCTACTTTTAATGTATCCGATGGTGAAAACCCGGTAGCCGGGAGCAATATCGTTTTAACTTTACCGGCATCTCCGGTAGTGGAGGATTTTGACAACTCAATGATGCCTGATTATTTAAACACTTCCGGGAATAATAGCTGGAATGTTGACACTTCTGAAGTTTTTATGGGGATTTATTCTTTGTGTTCAGGAAAAATATACGACAACCAATCGTCTGAAGTGCAATTTCAAAAGACCGTGAAGCCGGGAATATTTTCGTTTTTTGCAAAAGTTTCTGCTGAAGAAAGCTACGATTACCTGGTTTTTTATATTGATGGAGAAGAAAAAGAGAGATGGTCGGGTGAAACAGAGTGGTTTTATGCTGACTATTTATTAGAAGAAGGAACGCATACTTTTAAATGGAGCTACAAAAAAGATGGTTCAAACACCGAAGGCAAAGACTGTGTCTGGGTAGATTATATCAAATTTCCATCGGCGTCAATGAATCAGGTTGCAAAAACAACTGATGTTGCCGGCAGAGCCGTATTTAACGGTTTAATGCCAGGAAAAGGGCAACTTGAATACACTGTTTCAAATAACAATTATAACCCCGCTTCTGGTTATGTAAATATTGTAGACAGGAATGTTGTAGAGAATATTGACTTGAATGTACATCTTGTTTTTAAGATTAATAAAGAATTTGATGGTGAATTTTTAGAGACAGATTCGGTTTATCTCAAAAACTACGGGAAAATGCAGATTAATCAGCAAGGGATTGCATCTTTTAATAACGTCATTCCTGCCAATACCCTGGAATATAAAATTCAATGTAATGGTTACGATGAACTGACCGGAAATGTTGAAGCAGTGGTTAACGATACTATCGATGCTCTGTTACAGTTAACCCGGTATAACGTAAGCTTTCAGTTAAGTTATAAAAGTGAACCTCTTGCCGGGATGGCTATCGATTTGGAAGGCTATGAAACCCAATATTCCGACAATGATGGTATTGTTAAGATTGAAAATGTTATTCCCGGAAGTATCAATTATCGTATTGACCATGCAGACTATCTACAAACCGAAGGCACAGTTGAACTTACGACAGAGAATGTATTGGTTTCTCTGGAAATAGTGCCGGTATTTAATGTTTCTTTTCAGATAAAATCAGATGCGGAATCGGGTAGTGTGCCAATTTCGAATGCGAGTGTTTATTTAATAGAACTGGAAAGAGAAGCGATTTCTGATGAAAATGGAATTGCCGTTTTTGATGAAATGGTTCCTGCTGAAAGTATTCGTTATTCGGTTGAAGCGGAAGGTTACAATGGAACAACAGGAAACTTTTCTGTTAACAACGAAGATGCGACCGAAAATGCAATTCTGTCTTTGATTTATGAGTTAAAAGCCACAAACCTGGTTACTCCAAACGGCGACGGAAAAAACGACTATTGGGAAATATATAATCAGGAAAGATATGCTCATTTTATAGTCCGAATATTTTCACCTAAAGGAGAGAAGCTCTTTGAAACAGATAATTATACAAACAACAAATGGGATGGTAAATACAATGGGAATTCACTGCCTGTTGGTATATATTATTACATTATTTCAACTCCCGATAACAGTGCCGTTTTCAAAGGTATAATCAACTTAATTTATTAAAAACAGCATAAAATGAAAAAATATATACTACTCGGACTCTTTTTGTATTTTAATTTGTTTTTGATGGCACAATTGCCCGTTAGCCATAGTTTATTTCACGAAAATGCTTATGCGATTAATCCATCAGCAATATTTCAGGACGATTATTTAAACCTCAATGCAAATGTAAAACAGTCTTATGTTGGCTATGAGGATGCTCCTTTAACCCAATCGATAAGCTTTAATGGCGCTGTTTCTGATAAAGTAGGCTTGGGTTTATTTCTTCTCAATGGGAGCCAGGGAGCCTTCACTATAAATGATTTGAAGGGGTCCTATGCTTATCGTGTAAAGTTTGCAGAAAAGCATTTTCTAAATTTGGGTTTATCACTTGGAATGTCGTGGTACAAAATGGATATTAATAAAATTGATGTAATGGATTTAGATGATCCTTATATCATTAATTCTGCCTATTACAACGAGAAGTTTTTTATTAATGAAATAGGTGCATTGTATCAGTACCGAAGTTTTCAGATGGGATTGTCGGCTCCGTATTTTATACAAGCCGATTATCAGCATTTTTATGCCTACACAAGTGTTGATATTGGGTCAAAAGAAGAGGATGGTTTTAAAATCACACCGATAGTTTTATGTCAGTATCTTCCCTATGGAGTCAACCAACTGGATATAACACTAAAATTTAGATTTAAACCGGTTTGGTTTGCAGCAACGTATAGCACTGAGGAAAATATTTTGATGGGAATGGGCTTAAATTTTAAAAACTTTAAATTGGGATATACCTACGAAATGAACAATCAGTACATGGATAATATTGCTCACAGTAACCAGGAAGTAATGTTAACTTATCGTTTTAAAAGAAAAAAGAAAATTGTACCGGCAGAAATGCAAAATATAGAGCTAAATAATGAGACCGAGAATTAACATTTTTTGTCTTCTGATGCTATAATAGACATTCATACGGGATTGGATTTGAGCCAATTGTTTTTACAAAGAAGGTCATTAATACCATTTTAAATACAAAATGCCGCATTGAAATTTTTTAGGTAGTGTTTGTTTCCGGTTATTGACATTATGGTTTCGGGTTGCATTTCTATT
>NZ_JAIKLE010000055.1 GCF_022267315.1 Maribellus maritimus | reverse complement strand
GCCTGTTCTGCTGCTTCTGCCTCCGATGCCAGGCGGGCCCGTGTTTCCACAATCGAATCGATTTTGAAAATCATCTCATCCGGGTACGTTTCATCTGGTTTCGTATTTTTAGCACTGTTGTAGGAGTTAAGAGCTGCATCAAACTCCTCGTTTTGAAACTGTTTATCTGCCCGGGCAATAGCTTCGTCATACGCTTTTTGCATTTCCTGCATGCGACTTATCATTCCACGAATTTCCTCTATCCGAACAATCGGATATTGTTCTTCCGGCTTTATATCCAGAGCCTTTCTGAACTTTGCCACCGCTGCTACCAGTTCATTTTGTTCAACCAACAGATCTGCTTCGTCCACTGTCTGCTGATATTGTCTGTCTTTTTCCTGTGCAAGCGCTTCCAAACGGGCTTGTTCAGCAGCTTCCTGCTCTGCCAGAAGCCGAACTTGATCCTCCAGAATATTATCTATTTTCTGAATCATTTCAGGCGGATAAGTTTCTTCCGGTTTTATAGTTCCTGCCTCCGCATAAGCCGTCTTTGCTTCGTTGTAGCTTTCTTTCGAAAACAAATTATCAGCGCGGCTGATGGTTTGACTGTACCGTTGATCCAGAGCTGCAATACCCCGCAAAATACCATCTATTTCTGAAATCTTGTCTTTGGGATATTGTTCTCTTGATTTTAAAGCCAGTGCATCGTTATATCTGCTTTTTGCATTTTCATAACGCTCTCCGGAAAACAACTGATCTGCTTCAGCAATAATTGAGTTATATTGTTCGTCAACCTGGAGAGAAGCAAGAATCCCGTCTATTTCCTTAATTCTGTCCTGCGAATGTTTATCATTGGCTCTTAATTCCAGCGCCTGATTATACAGATTTTTTGAATTTTGATATTGTTGGGCTACAAAAGCCTCATCCGCCTTTTGAACCGCAGCTATAAAATCGGCCTCTGCATTTAAAGTCTGCCGAATCAAAGAAATCCTTTCTGATGGATGTGCCTCTTCAGGAAAGATTTCAAGCGCTTTTACATAATCAGCCAATGCATCCTGCAACTCTTCTTTTTTATATGCTTTGTCGGCCGAACTTATCAACTTATCATACAATGTTTGATTCGCCAGCCTGTCCATCAATTCTTTTATTTCCTGAATACGGGATGTTGCTTTTTCGTCGCCCGGTTTATATTTTAAAGCATTTTCATACGAAGCCAGAGATTTGTCGTAAAACTGTTTTTCATAGTTTAACTCCGCCTGAAAAATTGCCTGTTCATAATTTTTCTGGTTCTCTGTATTTTTAGCCAATTCAGCCAGTTTCCCGTTAATTTCACTTATTTTTGATTTGGGGTATGCTTCGTTAGGCCTCAATTGCGATGCTTCTGTAAAAATCTGTAAGGCTTCATCGTAAAGCACTTCATTAAAAGCGTTATTCCCGCGAACAATTAAATCCTGATATTGCTGTTCGGTTTGCTGATTTTTTAGAATTTCATTTATCTCGTTAACACGCTGGTTGGCATGATTATCAGTCGGGCGGATAGAAAGCGCACGATTATATGAATTCCGGGCCTCAAAATACTTTTGCGCATTAAAAAACTGATCGGCGTTTGTTATAAGTGTATTAAATCGCTCATTCAGAGCTTTATCCATTTCTTCAGCAACCATTATTATACCCAAAAGATCATTTATCTCAGCAATCCGGTCTTTGGGATATTGCTCGTTTGGAAAAACCTGGTTTGCTGCTTTGTATCCATCCAGCGCATCCAAAAATTTTTCGTCTCCGTATTCCGCATCAGCCTCCTTTAAAAGCTGGTCATATTCTTTCCGTAACTCAGCCAGTTCCGCACGTGTCAGGCGAGAGAGATAATCTTCTTCCTTACCAATCATCTGCGCCTGCAAAATGGCCTGATCGATTAAACTTTTTATTTGTGCATTATTATAATATAAATCAGAAATAAAATTACCAACCTGCGGACTGTAATATATCTTCAAAACCGTATTTTCTGAAAACGATTTGTCAATTCCTTCAACTTCAGTAAAAAGTTTCACATCAACAGGAAAAGGAGGGTACGAAGGATTTGACAACGCCACTTCTCTAGGAAGCTCGGTGTCAACGGTTATTTTTTGAGAAAAATTTCCGGCCAACGAAAAAATCAATTCGAATTTGTGTCCGTAATTTAATTCCACTTTATAATTTCCGTCTGAGCCAACCCCATAATTATCGAGCCGCCGACCGTCCTGATACATTTCAATAACAGCTCCTTCCACACTTCCTTCTTCCACACTGATTTTTCCTTCAACAGCTAAACCATTGCTCCTTTGTGCATTTGAAAAAGGAACTACTCCCTGTAGAAAAACGAAAAAGATGACTGATTTAAAAAACAAGCCCTTCATGTAAATTTCTTTCATTTAAAATCAAACGAAGATAAAAACAATAAATTATTCGTGACAAATTGAAAATAATTTTGATCTTTTTTAAACAAAACCCCTGTAATATGTATCAATTTAAAATATAAAATGTTAGTTTGCCAACAAATAAATCCGAAATTAATTTGAATGAAACGCGAAGCATCACTTTTCGAAGCTCTTTTACCAATTATTATTTTGATCATTTTATTAACCCTGAATGTCATTCTGTTTGACGACACACTTGGTGGCGCGAACCAGATTGCATTAATAATTTCAGCGGCAATTGCAGGTTTAATCGCACACCGGTTAGGACTAAAATGGGGCAAAATCAGAGAAAAAATTGTATCAACCATTGGTTCAGCAATGCCGTCAATTCTAATTCTTTTATTGATTGGTTCGCTTGCGGGTACATGGATGATAAGTGGTGTTGTTCCGGCGATGATATATTACGGACTGGAAATCATAAATCCAAAGCTTTTTCTTTTTACTGCGGTTGTTGTCAGCGCCATTGTAAGTGTAGCCACGGGAAGCTCGTGGTCTACCATTGCGACCATTGGAGTGGCTTTACTTGGCATTGGAAACGCCCTGGGAATGAGCGAAGCCCTGGTTGCCGGAGCAATTATTAGTGGTGCATATTTTGGCGATAAAATGTCGCCGCTGAGCGATACAACCAATCTGGCACCTGCTATGGCAGGCACCGATTTATTTACCCATATCCGGTACATGGCTTTTACCACTGTCCCGTCAATGACTGTAACCTTAATTATTTTTCTGATTTGGGGATTTCGTTATGATTTCTCCGGTGCTGTTATTGATGTTGAGAATGTGCAAACAGCAATAGAAGGAACGTTTAACACCAATCCTTTACTGTTCTTAGTGCCGGTAGCTTTAATTACAATTATTATTTTGAAAGTACCACCTTTACCAGCCTTATTTGCAGGGACAATTCTGGGAGGTGTCTTTGCCATTATTTTTCAACCTCAAATTGTTACAGAAGTGGCAGGAGTAGCCAATGATTACCTAAAAGCCTCCTATATTTCATTAATGCAATCGATGTTTGGCGATGTTTCACTCACCACAAGTGATCCGAAGGTAACTGATTTACTCAGCACTTCGGGGATGCGTGGAATGCTGGATACTATCTGGTTGATCCTTTCGGCAATGGTTTTTGGCGGCATTATGGAATCAGCCGGATTGTTAAAAAGAATTACACAGCCAATTGTGAGGTATGCAAAAAGTACCGGCAGTTTAGTTGCTTCTACCGTGGGAACCTGTATCTTTTTTAATACCACTGCATCCGACCAATACCTGGCTATTGTTGTGCCCGGCAGAATGTACCGGAAAACTTATCAGGACAAAGGCCTGGCCCCTGAAGTTTTAAGCCGAACATTGGAAGACAGCGGAACAATGACCTCTGTTTTAATTCCGTGGAATACCTGCGGAGCAACTCAATCGAGGGTGCTTGGCGTGGATACGATGGCCTATGCCCCGTATGCCTTCTTTAATATCATCAGTCCGATGATGTCGATACTCTTCGCCTATTTTAACATTAAAATCAGGAGGTTGACCCAAAGCAATAACAAAGACAAAAATATTGAAAAGGAATAAGTCATTAGAGAGAGCCAAATCTAAGGCCAAAAGAAATACGAAAACTACTCCACGGCACTTTAAGCGTTGACTCATAATCCTTGTTGCCCGATAAATGGTATTTTCCACCTACATCGAACAAATACCCGGCTTTTCCAAACACATAAATATTCTGATAAACAGGATATTCTAATTTTAACGATGGATAAACAAAGGGTTTTACTGCAACAAAATCATTATCATCTGTTTGAACTTCCTCTGCTAGTTCAAGCTCTTCTTCCATTTTCCACGATGAAAGATTTACACCTCCTGCTAAATTTATAAAAACAGCAGGTTGAATTCCGTTTAAAATTCGTAATTCGTTTTCGATTCCCAATTGATGGGTAGACAAAATTTGATCAAAATGGTATGTTCCTGAATAATCTTTCGCACCAACACGTGAACCGGTTGAATGAAATTCATATGAAGGCCCCACCGAATACCAATCGGCTATTTCGATTAAAATTTCCCCGCCAAAAAATAAACGTGCCGGAAAATCGTCCATAACGGTTACTTCGAATGGCATTTGACTTATTACCTGTTCATTTAAACTTTCCAGATTTTCAAACGAATAAAAAGCATATCCGGCATAAGCTCCTATTTTTATTTTCAGGCTGTTTTTTTGCACAGAATTCTGTGCCACTCCTTGCACACCAAACACAATTATCATAATAAAAACAAGTAGTTGTCTCATCATTCCTGAATTAAATCATTTAGAGGTAAATATCTTCCACTGCCATTGGCCAGAACTTCATTTGACAGAACAAATTTTTGTCCTTCGATAATCGGGATTATTTTATGCGTGATACTTTTTTCAAAATCATAATACAAGGCAGATGCTTCATCATAAGTAGTCCGAAATCTATACCGCATAACCAATTGTTGTTTGTTAAAATCGATAGCAACAGGTAAAAACCGGTCAGGTATATCAAAACTGCTTATCAATGAAAAATCGCTTGCACTTCGTTCCTCCCAACTGTAACGGTACGTTGAGATACACTTTAAAATTAATACTTTATCTTCCAGGATAGCATATTGAATGATTTCATAATTCGCTCCGGGATTTGCAGCAGTTGTTTCCCCCAGTTCTGTTAATTTATTCCCATCAAAATTAACAAGACGTAAATAATTTGTACCATCATCATAGACATACGTTTTATAAAGTATTTTATCGCCCTCTGAATTTATAACTGCATCTGAAAAATATTCACCCTGCGTTCCTTCTTTTCTAAACAACTCAGTTCCTGTCCTTATGTCGGTAACTGATAGAATATTTGAGTGTTGAATTACCGCAAGATGATAATTGTCGGAAATGGAAGCGCTCCAGAAACGAGCCGTTCCATAATCCATAATTGGTGTTGTAAACTGGCTGACCAATCCCCAGTCTGATGTTTTCCGCATTACAAAATCAGTATTGGTGAAATAGCTAAAAAAATCTCCGTCTGGCGAGATTCTGATAAAACCGGGATTCGTAAGTCCGGTAACACGAACAGAATCTAAAATTGTATGGGTTACCATATTATATTTATAAAACAAGCCATCGTTATACAACAAAATGTTTTCCGTATCTCCTATCTTCATTGCATTTTCAAAACCCAACATCTGATTTCCAAGCGAAAAAAGCGCCTCTCCCCCTGAAGAATTATAAATAACATAAGGCTGATCAAAACCTTTGGGCACATAACGAACCTGAAATTCATAATTGTCGCCAAAACCGGGCGAAATATCATAAGCCGCTACGGTATCTTCAGCATCTTCTTTTATAATTTCCTGGTAAGAATATGTATTCGGGACTTTTAAAGCCACATGATAATATCCAAGATTTTTGGGATTTTGTGTGCGATTCCAGCGAACAACCATTTTTTCTTCCTCATTCAGAAGAATATCAGGGGTTTTTATCGGGACATCAAAAGAAACGCCCGGGCTGTATCCGCCATTCAGACTAACGGAGTAACTCACATATTCTCCTTCCAGAAAAGTGGTATCGAGAACTGTTGTTACCCTGGGATTTGAAATAGTGTACTTAACTCCGTCAACCTGTGTTGAACTCCATTTTGAAAGCACGTAGTTCTGAAAATTGTAGTAATCGTATTTTTCCCAACTAACAGCAACTGGTCCGTCCATATATTCCACTTTTTTAATATCAATTCGTGTATCAACCCCATGATGGATTATGACCGGCCACTGAACTTCATACAAATATCCTTCGGCCTCTACTTTATCGGCAATACTTCCACTGTTACTTGCAGTAAATGCCTGAATTGTAAAATAATGAAGCCCTTCTGAGTAATTACCAATTGAAACATGTACACTGGGCAAAGCTCCTGAATTATAGTCAGAATAATAAACATTACTGTCATCAAAATCAATCTTCACCCAATAAATTTCTGCCTCCTGAGAAGTAAGCCTGAACTGTGTCCACACATCACTGGCAAGTTTTAATGTATCCATATCCGGCTGTACTTCGATATACAAAACAGGTGCATGTTCATCCGGTTGTTCTACAAAGGTTTCCTGAATTTCAGAAGGTGTAAATTCACAGGAAACAGAAAAAAACAACAGGAGTATTACTACTGGGGCAAGAATTTCTTTCATTGTGGAAATCAACAGTTTTATTTAGAAATAGGAACAATAATAAAATGGACAAAGCTAATGATTTAGACAATCAAAAATTATGGTATTGCTTGCCATTCGAAATCATTTCTGTAATTTGGAACGATTCTAAAAGCATAGAGAAATACAGCAATTCACGCGAAGTTTAAATCAAAAACAAGTACAAACAGATTACATTAGATCGTGTGATGCAAATTAAACCCTCATTCCCTATTTTGGTCTTAAAAAAATAAAACATTCAAAACTACATTCATGAAAATCAAACTTTTTTTACTTGCTGCATTTTTGTTTCTGAATTTTATCTCAGTAGATCTCGCCGGACAAAATCTGCCGGGTGAAGACTTTTGGCCACAGTGGCGCGGACCAATGGCGACAGGCGCAGCGATAAAAGGAAATCCCCCTGTTCAGTTCAGCGAAACACAAAATTTAAAGTGGAAAATACCGATTCCCGGAAAAGGACATGCAACTCCGATTGTTTGGGGGGACAAGATTATTATTGAAACCGCTGTGCCCAAAGGATTTGAAGGCAAACCAAACAGTGAAATTTTGGAAGACGGTAACAGTTGGATGGATGCAACCGAAACCAATCTGGTTTTGGATTACAAAGTGATCCTTCTAAATCTTAACGATGGCAAAATTGTCTGGGAAAAAACAGTTGCCAGCGAAAAACCGGAAGAACGAACACACAAACTTGGAAGCTGGGCCTCCAATTCCCCTTGTACCGATGGCGAAAGAATATACGCTTACTTTGGTTCGCGAGGAATTTATTGTCTTGATTTTGATGGAAATATTCTTTGGGAAAGGGATTTTGGTCAAATGGAGAAAGTGATGAGTTTTGGAGAGGGTTCTTCCCCGTATTTATATAAAAACCGCCTTTTTATCCAATGGGACCATCAGGGAGATTCCCGTTTTTTTGCACTTGACACCAAAACAGGGGAAACAGTTTGGAGTGACGAACGGGATGAACCCTCGTCGTGGGCGACTCCACTTGTTGTTGAAATAAACGGAAAACCTCAGGTAATTTCGGCGGCAACAAACCTGGTAAGAGCTTATGATTTTAACACCGGAGAAATTATCTGGAGCTGCAGCGGATTAACCAGGAATGTTATTCCAAACCCAAAGATTGCTGATGGAATTTTATATCTGTCAAGTGGTTTTAGAGGAAATGCAACAATGGCCATCGATATTGTAAAAGCCAGCGGAGATATCACCGATACCAATATTATTTTGTGGCAGTACAACCAGGATTGTCCCTACACACCGGATAATCTTTTATTGGGAGAAAGGTTATATTTTATGCGTGCAAACAATGGCGAACTAACCTGCCTCGATGCCAAAACCGGTGAAGTAAAATATTCAAAAGAAAAACTGGAGGGAATAAGCGACTTATACTCATCTCCTTCAGGGGTCGGCGATAAAATTTATGTGGTCTCTGAAAATATTTGTCTGGTTATTAAAGCCGGTGATAATTTTGAAATTCTTTCTTCGAATCAACTGGACGACGATTTCCATGCATCTCCTGTAATTGTTGGAGACAAACTGATTCTGAGAGGTTTCAATTCATTGTATTGTTTTGAAGACTAAAAAATATCAAAATAAAAAGAGGCCATTTGTATAAACAGATAGCCTCTTTTCTATTCTACCTGAAATATGCCATTATTACCATAATAAAACCTAAAATCTGTTTGTTTAGCTTTCAAAAAGGTCCTCTGGTAAAACCAGCCTCAGCAACAAATTATTATTTTTCGCAGGCACACAACAAAGATAAATTCATCTGAATATTCTTTTTGGAGATTTAATTTTGTAATTTGTATGTGTCAATAAAAAATAAAAAAAATTATGAGAAAACTTTACAACAAAAACCTAAGGTTCTTTGCCAGGGTGTTAGGAGTAGTAATTTTTGCTGTGTTTACAGGATGTCAAAATGATCCCCTTGAAACAGAAATCGATTTTGACTCGGAAGGTATCACTTTAAAAAGTGCAAAAGCAAATAACTTTATGGTTATTTCAAAATCGGAAACACTACCGGAGGGATTGGTTAATGAGCTTGCCAGTTTGGGAGAAATTGTAAAAACGATACCGGAAATTGGGATTGCTGTCATTAAGACAACTGCTCCCAACTTTAAAACAAAAGCCAGTAAACTCTCTGATGT
The DNA here is from genome assembly GCF_022267315.1 of Maribellus maritimus. Classification (GTDB taxonomy): domain Bacteria; phylum Bacteroidota; class Bacteroidia; order Bacteroidales; family Prolixibacteraceae; genus Draconibacterium; species Draconibacterium maritimum. The sequence goes on along the minus strand of NZ_JAIKLE010000055.1, from coordinate 20,183 downwards.
ACAATCCGTAGTTGCTGATTTAAGTCTCAAGTGGCTGGAGCCTGTCAAGGTATTTCCAATGGCAAGTCCTCCAAGTATTGGCGACGACGAAGAATTCTTCCCTCTCCAATGGGGACTGGATGCTATTAATGCACCGGAGGCATGGAATGCTGGATTCAAGGGGGAAGGTGCAAAAGTTTTTATTCTGGATAGTGGTATTGATGCAGAACATCCGGATCTGTCGCCAAATCTAAATACAACTCTTTCCAAATCATTTGTTCCGGATGAAGACTGGAACATCCAACCGGGCTTTTATTTTAATCACGGCACACACGTAGCTGGTATTATTGCGGCAGCTGACAATATAGCTACCGATCTAAATACCGGTGTTATTGGTGTAGCTCCAAAAGCCGAAATTGTTGCAGTTAAAGTACTTTCAGAATCTGACGGCTCAGGAGATTTTAGCTGGATCATTGAAGGTATTGTATACGCAGCTTTGCAAGGTGCTGACGTAATAAATATGAGCTTAGGAACCGTTCTTAATACAAATGGTTTTGTTTATGACGAAGAGGGGAATCTATTGGGCAGATATGCCCCCCAAAGCATTCAGAATTTAAAACATGCAATGCAAAAAGCGATTGATTTTGCAACCAGAAGCGGGGCGACCATTGTAGTAGCTGCTGGAAACGATTATATGAATGCAGACGGAAATGGCTCGGCCTTTGTTTTACCCGCTGATTTGAATAATGTAATCTCAGTGTCGGCAACAGCACCACTAAACTGGGCATATGACCAAACCACTGATTTGGATGAAATTGCTTCTTATTCCAATACCGGGAGATCGTTGGTTGATATCAGTGCACCGGGAGGAGATTTTGATTCAGAAGAGGACCTGTGGTATTATGACATGATTTATAGTACTATTAGCGGAGGATGGTCTTTTGCCTCCGGAACAAGTATGGCGTCGCCTCATGTTGCGGGAGTAGCCGCATTAATTATTGCAAAAAATCAGGGAAACATTACTCCTCATGAAGTTGAAAAGCAGCTTCTAAAAACAGCCGATAACATTGACGGAAACGGAACTTCTGACTTATATGGAAAAGGCAGGGTAAATGCATACCGTGCCGTTACGGAGTAAATTTATGCAACGAATGGTATTGGATAGCGAAACAAAATATTTTTTTTTGGTTCTTTGAAGTCTAACCTTCAAGAACTCGACAAGAAACAGGAGAAGGTTTAAAAATAAAAAAGGTCACCTGCGATTTTCAGGCGACCTTTTTTTGTTTTATGGTTAAAATCTGATTTAATATTCAAATTCAATAAACTTCCCAAACTTCTTGTACCTTTCGTAAAGCACTTTGTATTTTTCCACATTCTCTGGAATCGGGTGATATTCTTTTTCAATCCCACCTCCCATATTCTTCTGTGCCTCAGAAGTATTTGGATACACACCTGCTACAACTGCAGCTGCCATTGCCGAACCAAGCGCACAGGCCTGTTCCGAGCGGGCTACCTTTATTGGCATATCCAATACATCGGCTACGATTTGCATTACCAGAGGCGATTTTTTTGCCACACCTCCCAATGCAATTACTCCATCAATTCTTACCCCCTCTGAAATAAAACGATCGTTAATAGCGCGCGAACCAAATGCCGTTGCTTCCACCAGCGCACGAAAGATACGCGGAGCATCAGATCCCAAGTTTAATCCGGCAATTGCTCCTTTTAATGCCTGATTGGCATCGGGTGTACGACGCCCGTTCATCCAGTCGAGCGCTACAATACCGCTTTCGTCAATCGGTATCTTTGCGGCTTCTTCACTCAATTTGGCGATTATTTTGTCTGCTGTTTCGTCAATGAGCTTTTGTTTCGTTTCCTCATCAACCAATTCTGTTTCAACAAGAATATTTTTTAACGGCCATTCCAGAACCCTTTTAAACCAGGCATAAATATCTCCAAACGCCGATTGTCCGGCCTCCAGTCCCAACATGCCGGGAACAATTGAGCCATCTACCTGACCACAAATTCCATTTACCAGTTTGTCACCTACTTCTTCCATTGGTGCGATCAGCATATCACAAGTAGAAGTTCCCATTACTTTAGACAAATAATAGGGTTCAATTTCGGCACCTACTGCTCCAAGATGCGCATCAAAAGCACCGACGCCAACGACCACGTTGGTTGAAAGTCCAAGTTTATCAGCCCACTCCTGTGTTAATGTACCCGCAGAAACATCACAGGTAAATGTTTCCTTAAAAAGCCGTTCTTTTAAACCGGCCAGCATGGGATCAAGCGCGGTTAAAAATTCTTCAGAAGGCAATCCTCCAAATGCTTCGTGCCACATGGCTTTGTGGCCTGCAGCACAACGGCTTCGTTTTAATGTTTTGGGATTTGTATTCCCGGTTAAAATAGCAGGAATCCAGTCGCAATGTTCTACCCAGGAATAAGCAGCACGAAAAACACCTGCATCCTCGCGGATTACATGTAAAAGTTTTGCCCAAAACCATTCAGATGAATAGATTCCACCTTCGAATTTTGTAAAATCAATATCCCATTTTTTTGCCAATTTGTTTATTTCTTCTGCTTCGTTTACCGCTGTGTGGTCTTTCCACAATACAAACATAGCATTTGGATTCTCTTCAAATCCGGTGGTTAATGAAAGTGGCGTTCCCTTCTCATCAACAGCTACCGGGGTGGAACCTGTTGTGTCGACCGAAATACCTACAACATTTTCAGCAACGCCTTTCGGTGCGTGTTTTAATGCCTCTCCAATTGTATATTCCAGGCCTTCCAAATAATCTTTCGGATGTTGACGAAACTGATTTTTGGAGCTGTCGCAATACATTTCCTTCTGCCACCGCGGATAATTAAAGACAACACTGGAGACCTCTTCGCCGGTTTCAACATTTACAATTAATGAACGGACCGAATCCGAACCATAATCCAATCCAATTGTATACTTTGCCATTTGAATTTATTATTGATTAATTTTTTGGTTTATTTCTGTTTTAACTTTTAAAATTCAATTTAAAAATAAATTATTGACCGTAATAAGCATTTTTACCATGTTTCCTTAAAAAATGTTTATCCAGCAGTTCCTGGCTCATTGTTGTGTCAGGAGTTAATTGCAGTGAACGAAAAGTCATTTTTGCAACTTCTTCCATGACTACTGCGTTATGAACTGCATTATCAGCATTCGTGCCCCAGCTAAATGGCCCGTGATTGTTTACCAAAACTCCGGGAATCCGATCGGGGTTCAAATCCTTAAATCTCTCCACAATTACTTTCCCGGTTTCCAGTTCATACTCTCCTTCAATTTCTTCTTTTGTCATTTTTCGTGTACAAGGTATCTCTCCGTAAAAATAATCGGCATGCGTGGTACCAATCGCCGGAATCCCTTTACCTGCCTGCGCCCAGGATGTAGCCCATTCGGAATGAGTATGGACTACTCCGCCAATATTCTGAAACTGTCGGTACAAAACCAGATGCGTAGGTGTGTCACTCGAAGGTTTTAAATTTCCTTCCACGACCTGTCCATACAAATTCAGAACCACCATATCTTTGGGTTTCATTTGATCGTAAGATACACCGCTGGGTTTTATTACAACCAAATCTCTTTCCCTGTCAATTCCGCTAACATTACCCCAGGTAAAAATTACAAGTCCGTGTTTGACCAGCTCAAGATTTGCCTCAAATACCTCTTCCTTTAGTTTTTCCAACATGATTTTGAGTTTAATATTTTAAGTTCAAAGCTTACAATTTAAACTTTTGTTTTCTAATAAGCTTATTTTTTCATTGTTCGCTGCCATCTGTTTACTGAACGAGTTCAAGCCATGCCGCAAACCCTCCACCAGGAACCATTTTTATTTTTATTGTACTACTTCTGTCAACAATGCTTTTCTTTTTCTCCGCAATTTCGGCATTTTCTTTTGTTTTTTCCAAATCAGAAAATGATGTCATTGTATATTTTTCCTCCGACAAAAAATCGAGCGAAACTTCCAACTCCCGTTCATGGCTATTATTCATCGCACCGATAAACCAACGCCTTCCATCGCGGCGTACAACAGTTATGTATTTACCAATTTCTCCGTTTAGCACTCTTGTGTCGTCCCACATTGATTTCACTTCTTTTAAAAACTCCTCTCCTGTTTGTCCATAATAATTTTTCGGATGGTCGCAGGCCACCAGATAAGGACTGTCATAAACCACAAATTGCGCCAGCGTATTTGAGCGAGTTCCCAAAACATTAGCGGGCGTTCCGTTCAAAAATTTATCCGGATTCCGATTTAAAAAACCTCCGGGTGTAAAATCCATTGGGCCGGCCAGCATACGGGTAAAAGGTAATGTACACATGTGTTCAGGTGTTACTCGCAACGACCATTTATTATATTCATTTCCCAAAACACCCTCGCGTGTTACGAGGTTCGGATAAGTCCTGCGCCAGCCCGTCGGTTTATATGCCCCGTGAAAATCAACCATTAAATGATACTTTGCAGCCATTTTTACAACTTTATGGTACCAGTTTACCATTTCCTGATCATCACTATTCATAAAGTCGATTTTTATTCCTGCTATTCCCCACTCCTCATATAAGGCACAAGCTTCTTCAAAATCCAAACGAAAAACATCTGTATTGTGCATCCATAGCCAGCATTTAACATTTTTCTCTTTGGCATACGCCAGAATTTCAGACATATTTAACTGAGGCGCAGTAGTTTTAATGTCAGCTCCTTCTTCGTTATACATTCCATACCACTGCCAGTCTATTAACATGTATGGCCATCCCATAGAGGATGCCAGATCGATGTATTCATAAATAACAGGCTGCTCCATCTTTACTTCGGCGCTCCACCAATGATCCCAGGCACTAAGCCCCGGTTTTATCCAGGAAGGGTCTTCAATCTCACAAGGTTCATTCAAATTCTGTATAATTTCTGATTCAACTAAACTACCGGGAGTTTCACCTATCATTATTACCCTCCACGGAGTTTGATGCGGCGTTTTAAAATTCACTTTATCTCCTCTTTCTGTTTGACCTTTTAGGGGAGACAAAGCTGTTCGTACAGAAAACTGCTTTTCTCCTGTTCGTGACTTCAAATACATCCCGGCATAATCAGTTAATGCTGCTTCGCTTATCGCAGCATAACACTTGTCATTTACTTTTACCGTAAAAGGAAGCCCGATAATCATATCGGGAGTAATATCTTTGATTTTTCGTTCGAAAAACTCTATTTCCTGAGACGTTATGTAATACCCGCAGTTTTCAGCCCAACATGTGTGATTTTCCGTAAAACTGAACTCACACAGTTCATCCGTGATTACAAATTCGCGTTCACCAAATTGTTTAGGAAACGAAGTACGAAATGCAACACCATCGTCAAATATCCTGAATTCAATATCCATTAAACGCTGCGGAAAATTTTTTTCCTGAAGATGGAATACGATTCCGCGGTGGTGGTCATGAATTGTTTCAAATCGTTTGAGTACCGGTTTCCAATATTTATCGGAAGAATACTCCTCAGTGGATAACAGATTCATTTCTTGCCCTAAAGGCGGGGCTTGCTTAAAAACAAAGGAAATTTCAGACGGATTTATAATTCGCTCCCCGTTAAAAGAAATCGAATAGCTGATATTTTTATCAATTGTAATTCCAACCGAAATCTTCTTATCCGGGGAATGCAGGTTATATTCTTCAGCAAATCCAATGGTTAAAATAAGAAAAAAAAGGAATGTTAAATTGAATTTTTTAGGCATGATAGATCAGTTTAGATTGAATGATAACAGCACTATTTATAAACGTAAAATTAACCCTTAAAATGAAATAAAAAAAACATAGTGGTTTTTTCTTTTCTCTTTTACACAGACAGACAGATACCAATGTTTCAAGATGCTGAAAAAGCAAAGGCTAAAAACAGCAAAACAATAGCGTCTTCCGAAAACTTCGGCTTGTTTGATGAAACTCTTTTGATATATTTGTCAGTTTATCGAACTTAAACAAACGTTGGTGAAAAGTACAGAAAAAGAATACTGGCAGATGGTTTGGGATAAATTCCGGGAAGGAGATCGGGAAGCATTCAGAACCATTTACAACGAATTTATCGATGTACTTTTTGCGTATGGTTCAAAATTAACATCCAATAACTTTTTACTCGAAGATGCCATTCAGGATGTTTTTATCAATATCTACAGCTATGGGAAAAAGCTACAACACCCCGAATACCTTGAGTATTACTTATTTAAAACACTCAAACATAACATTGTTCGAAAACTAAAGGAAAACCGTCGTTTTGATTATGGTGAAGAAAATGAGTTTCTGTTTGAATTGAAATTCCCTGTGGAAGAATCATCAATAGATGAACAGCAACTTGAAAAACAAATTTCTTTACTCAAACAAGAAATGAAAAATCTGGACAGCCGCAAACGCGAGCTTCTTTTTCTCAAATTTAACAGTGGGCTCACCTATACTGAAATAGGATTGTTACTTGACCTTAAACCCGATACTGTAAAAAAACAAGTTCAGCGCATTTTAGCATATTTCAGAAAACGTTTTCAAAACAATTTTTTCGAATTGTTCTTCTTGTGTTATAAAACATAAAAAATTGACACTTTTTTATTGTCCCCTTTTCCATGTGTCTTCCTCTTTTATTTAATTAAACTTAAACGGATGGATATATACAGTCGATTAATAGAGAATCCTCTTTTTTTTAAATGGATTTTTCATCCTACAGAAGAATTGAATGCCTATTGGAGAGCTTACCTCGAGCAAAATCCGGCAGAGACCGATGCTGTGCTGGAGCTAAAATCAAACTTTGAGAAATATCTGAAATTCACGAATAAAAAAATTGACGAGGAAAGTAAGAAAAAACTGGCATATCGAATTGTTAAACAACTTGATGCTGTTGACAAAAAGAAGAAACATACACTGTTTGTAAAAAATATAATCAAATATGCTGCAGTAGCATTTTTATTTTTTTCGATTGGAAGTAGTCTAGTTTACCTGTACATGGACAGCAGGCAGCCGGAAATCGTAGTAGAGAACTCTGTAATGCCTGCCCATGCTCAGGATCCTGTTTTAATCATTGATGATCAGCAACAAATAAAACTTAAACCGGGAGAGTCGGAACTGGACTATTCAAACTCGGATGACATTATTGTAAACCGAGAAGAACTGGTAAAAAAGAAAACCAAGGATGACACCCCTGAAATGAACACATTGATTATTCCTTACGGAAGCCGTTCAAAAATTACGCTGGCCGATGGTTCCCTTGTATGGCTTAACGCTGGCAGCCGGTTGATTTACCCTTCAGCTTTTGTCGATAAAAGACGTGAAGTTTTTTTGGTTGGTGAAGCTTTTTTTGAGGTTACTAAAAATGAAAAACAACCTTTTTTTGTAAAAACGGCCGACGTTGAAATTAAAGTTTTAGGAACTCAATTTAATGTTTCGGCGTATCCTGAAGATTATTCGGTACAAACTGCATTGGCTGAAGGAAGTGTTGAACTTTCGCGTTCCAATGCAAGTCTGCTTGATAAAAAAATCAAACTAGCACCCGGCGAACTGGCCTATTTTAACAAAAAAAGCAAAGAGACTGTAATTTATAATGTTGATGTTGAATACTATACACTTTGGATTCAGGGTTTATTCAGCTTTTCAAATACCGATTTGAACCGGATTATCCGTAAACTGGAGAGGTTTTACAACATCCGCTTTCAGTTTGACGACCCCTTAAAAGGAAGCATTCAGATAACAGGGAAACTCGATGTTACAAAAGAAAAGAATGAAGTTTTTGAATATTTATCAAACCTCACCGGATTGGATTTTATCGAACTAAATGCAAATAACTATGTAATCAAATAAAAAACAACCGGAAAATGGTGGCACATTTTCCGGTTTGTCTAAATACCTTTTAAAGTAATTTAAACATAAAAAAACGAATCAAATTTATGAAAAAAAAGTGGTTATTGGATTCCCATGATCCGGGAATCATAAAAAAATGGGGGCGTATTATGCGTATCACAGTAGTACTAATTTTTGGATTGATAATGACAGCGAATGCCAACAGTTATTCGCAAGTGACCAAAATGGATATTCAACTGACAAACAGAACTATTCGGGATGTAATTGCTTATGTAGAAGACAACAGCGAGTTTGTTTTTCTATATAAAAATGAAGACTTCAACGTGGATAAAAAGGTGAATATTAAGCTTGAAGATGCCACAATCAATCAGATTCTCGACAATGTTTTACAAGGAGAAGAAGTGGTTTATGATGTTTACGACAGGCAAATTATTATCCGTAAATCGGACAATGTTCCTACCTACTTCCAACAACAGCAAAAAAACATTACCGGGATTATTACTGATAATCAAGGCTTACCATTACCCGGAGTTTCAATCATCGTAAAAGGAACAAGTATTGGAACAGTTTCAGGTACCGATGGCAAATTTTCCCTGTCTATTCCCAATGATGCTGAGATTATGCAGTTTTCTTTTGTGGGGATGAGCACAGTGGAAATTCCTGTTGAAGGCAAAGTAACTTTTAATGTAGTAATGGAAGAAGAAAGTATAGGTCTGGACGAAGTTGTTGCAATTGGTTATGGTTCAATGAAAAAAAGTGACCTGACCGGTTCAGTAACTTCGGTAAATTCAGAAGATTTTGTAAAAGGTGTGGCTAACAATGCACTTCAGTTGCTTCAGGGAAAAGCATCGGGTGTACAAATCAGCCAGGCAAATTCAGAACCGGGAGGAGCTCTTTCTATTAAAGTAAGGGGAGCAGGATCCATTAACAGCAGCAATAGTGTACTGGTTGTTATCGACGGACTTCCGGGAGCAGATCCCAGCAGTCTGAACCCGCTTGACATTGAGTCGATTGAAATCCTGAAAGATGCGTCAGCAGCAGCAATCTACGGAACAAGAGCTGCTAACGGAGTTGTTTTAATTACGACCAAACAGGGCTCATCCGGCACGCCCGTTGTATCATACAACACCTATTTTGCGCTGCAAACACCGGATTATAAATTCGATGTTCTGGATGCAACTCAATACATGCAAATGATAAATGACATAAGTGAAGATGGAGGAAAAACACTTCCTTTTACTGATCAGGAAATTTCGGCGGCAGGAAAGGGAACTGACTGGCAGGATGTTCTCATGCGAAACGCATTTGCAATGAATCACCAGTTCTCAATAAACGGCGGCTCAAATACGTCAAAATACTATGTATCTCTCGGATACCTGGATCAAGATGGAATCCTGATAAGCTCCGGGTTAAAAAAATACAATACTTTAATAAACCTCGAATTTACACCGAGTGACAAATTCAAGTTTGCAATAAATTTAAACGGGGCACTGAGTAAAAAAGACATCATCCCTAACGACAGTAATTCTGCAAACGAAAATGCGGATCCGTTAAATGCAGCGCTTCAGTTTGATCCCCGTTTAACAACTGAAAAAAATGAGCAGGGGGAATACCAGCGAAATGCTTCAATTGCACTTGATAATCCTTTGGCATTGGCATACGGCTATGATGATAACCAGAAAAACACCCGCATTTCAGGAAATGTTTTAGCCGAATACAGCATTATTGACGGCCTTAAAGCTTCTGTTCGTTTAGGCACAAACCTGTATAACAGTCGTTACGATTCGTATAAAGACAGAACTACCGAAAAAGGAAAATCTTCCGGAGGGATTGGAAGTATCACAACCAACGATAACAGCTACTGGATGTTTGAAGGACTTTTAAATTATGACAAATATTTTAACCAGGTTCACCATATTTCGGTAATGGGTGGAGCCACCTGGGAAGAGTTTGAAAACCTCTCCCAATATTCTTACGCTGCAGGTTTTCTGTCTGACGTTACCAATACAAATCTTCTTTCCAGTGGAATAAAAGAAACCTACGATGTAAGTTCTTCAAGATATACCCATGCGTTGCAATCTATTATTGCAAGGCTAAATTATGTATATAATGAAAAATACTTGCTAACAGCAACTTTAAGAAGAGACGGTTCGTCACGTTTTTCTGAAGATAACAAATATGCAATTTTCCCGTCGGTTGCTGTTGGATGGCGATTAAGCGAAGAATCTTTTATAAAAGAAATCCCCGCCATCAGTCAGCTAAAATTACGATTCGGATACGGACAAATGGGGAACGAAGGGATAAATAACTTTGAAACGATTCAAACATTTGTTTCCGGAGGAAATACCATCCTTGGAGGTTCTGAGCTAAGCGGCGCCCAACCGGCACGTATCCCTAATTCGGAATTGACATGGGAAACCACGGAAGAATATAACATTGGGCTGGATTATGGAGTTTTGCAAAACAGAATTTCCGGAGGTATTGAATATTATGTAAAAAATACAAAAGACCAATTATTTAATAAACCGGTTCCGGCATCAACAGGCTTTACCAGTGTAAGAACCAACTTTGGGAACGTAAGAAACTCAGGAATCGACTTTAACATTAATACAGAAAACCTTGTTGGAGCGTTTAGCTGGAGAACCAACCTTACCTTTTCAACACTCAAAAATGAGGTAATTAAACTTCCTCCTTTTGTTGGAGACATCATAACAACCGGAAGCATTGGAACTTTTACCCAGGACTTTGCGTTGGTTCAGGAAGGTTCTCCCATGAGGGCATTTTATGGATACAAAGTGATGGGAATTTTTCAGGAAAATGATGACATAGCCAATTCGGCCCAGCCCAATGCAAATCCCGGCGAACCCATATTCCTTGACTATGATGAAGATGGAAATATTGATTCCGATGACCGGGTTGTTCTTGGAAAACCATTCCCTGATCTTACTTTTAGTTTGAACAATTCATTTTCATATAAAAACTTCAACCTGGAGATTTATATTATGGGTGTAAAAGGGATAGAAACCCTGAACAGTAATGTTATCGAGTCATTAAAGCCTATTAATTTCGACCGAAACATTATGAGCGAGCATTATACCGACAGATGGACACCCGAAAATCCTGGCGCAGAATACCCGTCGGGAGTAAATTCATCCATCTACTTTAACGGTGGAAAAGTTATTAATTCCTACAGTGTGCAGGATGCTTCATTTTTACGTGTTAAAAATATTACCTTAGGTTATGACATCCCGTTAAAAAACTTCAATCTGTTTAAAGCTGCTTCCGTTTACATTTCAGGAGAAAATTTACTGACCTTTACCAAGTTTGAAGGGTTTGACCCGGATGCGAACCAGTCAGGAACCGGTGTTGTGAAAACCAGTTACAATAACTATCCTCTAGCAAAAGTATTTAGGATTGGTGCAAACATTAAGTTTTAACATTTTAAAATGAATATCATGTTTAAAAATATATTTAAATCAAAAATAGTCTGGATTACAGCTCTTGCGCTTTCCCTTTTTAGCTGCAGCGATTTTTTAGAAGAGGAAGTCTACACGCAATATGATCCAAATACCTTTTTGCAAACCGAAGAAGGGATTAACAGTGTTTTAGTTGCGGCTTATGATAATTTACAATACACCGGAAGTTCGCTGCGTGAACGGATGTTTACATTTGGAGAATTCCCGGGGGATATTATGTGGGAATGGGGCGGAGGTTTTGAAGCTATCGCCACAGTTTATATGACGTATAACTGGGACTCACAAACATCGCAGTTTGAAGGACGATGGAACAACTTATATACCAGTATACGTAATGCAAACTCTCTGCTTGATAATATCGACAATGTTACTTCGCTAAGTGAAACTAAGGTTAAGCAGTTAAAAGCTGAAGCAACATTTATCAGGGCTGCAGATTACTATTATTTGTGGGAGATGTTTGGCCCGGTTCCGCTGACAACTACAACGGAGGAACTTAATTTTGAGCCGGCAAAAGCAAGCAATGAAGAATTTAATTCGTTTATAGAAACAGAGTTAACTGCTGCTGCGGCAGATCTTCCTCTGGAACAGGATTTATGGGGAAAAGCAACAAAAGGTGCCGCGCTTTCTTTTCTTAGCCGTTTCTATTTGAATACACATCAATGGCAAAAAGCCGCCGATGTATCAAAACAGGTTGTCAACCTCCAGCAGTATGAGCTTTTTGACGGCGATTTGACCAATATGTTTGCCGTTGAAAATGAAGAAAATGATGAAGTTATTTTCACGAGCCCCGCATCAACTACTTTTAATGGCAACAGTATAATGCCTCACGTTTTTCCACCCAATTATCAAATTCAGAGCAATTGGATTAACTGGGGAGCTCAATTTGTTGTATACAGTGATTTTGTAAATTCTTATCACGCTGATGACAAAAGGTTGGGATGGATGTTGTTTGAATATACCGATGTTAACGGCGTTTATCACGATTGTCTTGCTCCCAATGATGTAAGCCGCGGAGTTAGGTGTTTCAAATACGTACCCGATCCCAATGCGATTTCACAAAATCATGGTAACGATATACCGATGATGAGATATGCTGAAATACTATTAAATGCCGCTGAAGCTATAAATGAACTGGATGGTCCAAATCAGGAGTCCATTGACTTTATAAACGAAGTAAGAGAACGAGCCGGAGTACCGCTATACAACGTATCAGATTTTAGCTCAAAAGATGAACTCAGAGATGCCATTCTTGATGAAAGAGGCTGGGAATTTGTGTCAGAAGGCTTGCGAAGAATGGATTTGATAAGACAAGGGAAACTGATATCCCGCGCAAAAGCACGTGGTGCAAGTAACGCTCAGGATTATATGACCTTGTTTCCAATACCACAGTCTGAATTAAATTCAAACCCGAATCTGGAACAGAATCCGGGGTACAACTAAACCCAATAAAAATTCAAAGGCCCTGTAAAAAGGGCCTTTTTTATTCCAATATACGATGAAAAAAAAGGTTATTTATATCATTCTTTTATTTGCTTTTCAACTGCAAGCTTTTGCGAAAACAGAAAAAACACCAGATACCAAACCCAATATCATTTTTTTGCTTGTCGATGACCTGGGATGGAGGGATGTTGGCTACATGGGAAGCAAATTTTATGAAACTCCCAACATTGATAAACTGGCATCGCAGGGAATGACTTTTACCAACGCTTACGCAGCATGTGCAGTTTGTTCACCAACCAGGGCCTCCATACAAACGGGGCGCTACCCTGCCAGAATTGGAGTCACCGACTGGATTAGAGCACGTTTTCAGGTTAATAACGAAAAGCTCAACACTCCTCCACCCTATGAAAAAAACGAAGGAAAAGAACTAATGACACCGTCAAATCCATACTGGATGGAAAAAGACGAAATAACAACAGCCGAACTGCTGAAGGAAAACGGCTATTTCACCTGCCATATCGGGAAATGGCATCTCGGCCCCGACGATTATTATCCTGAACACCAGGGATACGATGTAAATATTGCAGGATGCGATATGGGGCAGCCCGTGAATTATTTTGACCCTTATGCCAATGACAAAGGAGTTAGTTTTCCCACATTAGAGCCACGTAAAGAAGGAGAATATCTTGTTGACCGCCTGGCAGATGAACTGGTTGATGTGATTCAGCAACATAAAAACGCACCTTTTTTTATCAATATGTGCTACTATGCTGTTCATACCCCTCTGATGGCAAAACCCGAAATGATTGATAAATATGAAGCAAAAAACAAAGTCGATAAACAAACCAATGCAGTCTATGCTTCAATGGTTGAAAGTGTTGACCAGGCTGTTGGAAAACTGATAAACACCCTGGAAAAAGAAAACCTAATGGATAACACGCTCATTATTTTCTTTTCCGATAACGGCGGATTAGTTGGACCGACAAACAACGCCCCCTTACGGTCAGGAAAAGGGTATCCCTATGAAGGAGGAATCAGGGAACCCATGTTTGTATACTGGAAAGGAAAAATCAAAGCAGCCACATCATGCGATATTCCTGTTTCAAGCGTAGATTTCTTGCCTACAATTTGCGCAATTACCCACACTTCTCTTCCCGACAGAACGATTGATGGCCGGGATATTAGTCCATTATTACAGAATAAAAAACTTCCACAGGTCCCTCTTTTTTGGCATTTCCCTCATTACAGGGGAAAAGATGTTGTTCCGTACAGTATAATCAGAGACGGCAACTGGAAGCTGATAAAACGTTACGAAGGAAACGAATTTGAACTTTTCAACCTGGCGGATGACCTGGCAGAAACCAATGAACTATCAAAACAAAATCCGCAAAAAGTAAATGAATTAAACAATAAACTTGAAGACTGGCTTAAAAGCACACACGCAAAATTACCGCTAAAAAAATAACACATGCTTAAACAGCATAAACAGGCATAAAACTGTCTGTAACAGAAAAACGAACTGCTGGAATCTTGATTGGAATTGAGCCATCCTGTAGCCGTTTTTCTGTTTCCTGTTCAGCTGGAAGCAAAAAAAGATAAGCAGGAAGGGAAAAATACAACAATTACCAATGGAATCGCTTAAAACCTGATCGACTTAGCTGCTGTTCGTACGGGAATCACCTGAAAGAATCACAATCTTTTGAAAATATGCAACAATAATTTTTTTACAACGACAAACAATATTCTTCCAAATCACTTAATTCCTGTTCGGTTAAATCTGCCGTTTGTCCATGTTTTTGATTGATGTTGTATGTAGTTAAAACTTCTTTTATCGTTTTTGCCTTTCCGTCATACAAATAGGGAGCTGTTCGCCAAACTTCAATCAACGAAGGCGTATCAAATTTCCGGCCTTCATCTGCCCCGCTTCCTTCCCCAACATCGAAACTTTCCAAATTCGTAAAATTGGCTCCGGAATGACAATGCAAACACCGGGCCTTCTCAAAAACTTTTTCCCCTCTTTGAGCTGCTTCACTCAATTTTCCATTTACCAAATACGGACTGGCTACCGGTTTTAAGCTTGTCAAATAAGCATCGATAGCATCTGTAATTTCCCTGGGTTGCCGCGTAAAGAGTATATGCTCAACACCTGCAATTACAGCAACAGATGCGCTGCTTCGAATTCCTGTTACCATGGCCGGAGGAGTTGCATGGGCCAGCAACATACTTTTTGTGTTTTTCGGATTTCCGATTCCATCGTTTAGTAAATCCCAGTTTAAGCCGTCAACGCGCGCATCTCCCTGATGGCAACTGGTACACGATTGCCAATATTGTTTACAAAGCCGCGCATCGTTAAAATACATTTCGCCCAATCGTTCTTCGGTTGCTTCAGCTTGTTTTCCCAGTGACAGAGAAACAACTTCGGCAGGTTTTGCAATAGCAACTTCGGCAAGGCTCCCCGAAAAATACATTGACACATAAATTTTATCTGCGCCTAAGGCAATCCCTCTTGCTCCAACTGCGTGCAAGTCAATTCGGTTTCGAATATTCTGTAAAAAACTCAAATCGTTATGAATTTCATCGAGCGAAGTCGCAAATAATGTAGGCTGGCTTCCATCTGCAACATGCTCAATTCGGATATGCAAAGCTTTCCGATCGATAATACTCAATTCATCCGTTCCTGCATGCGACACAAAAAGACTATTTCCATCTTTACTGCATTCCACATCGTAAGGATTGGCAGCTCCCAAATCCAAATCGTCGAGCATTACCGTACACAGATATCTTTGCTCGGCAACATCAATAATACTCAGTGCATTGGTATTTATCCAGCCTCGTTCCACCTGATTGGTTGGCACATTGTAACGCCCTAAAACATGGGTAACATACGCAAATTTCTGATCCGGAGAAATTGTAATTTTGTTTAATCCGTTGGAACCGTTGGGAAGATCAATCTCCTTTATCTTTCGCGTGGAAGAGGCATCAAAAACCGACACTTTTGCGGAATGGTATTTCTCCTTTGCACTTCCGCTTGGTAAATGGTTTGCAACAAGCAGCAAATCAGCGCCGGGAACGCAGGCCAAAGAAACCGGCTCGCGGTCGGCACTTGCAGTTTGTTCAACAGAAAAATCAGAAAGATTTACTTTAACAACCGTGTTAGCAAATCGGTTACAGAAAAAGAGTGTCTTTCCATCGGGGGTAACTACCGGAGACATTGGCGTATGACCAACCTTTAAACGCCGGGTAACTTTCAAACTTGTTAAATCAATCTCCAAAAGTTCTCCTTCCGAAGCAGAAAGTGTTACATACAACTTTGTTTCGTCAGGAGAAAGTGCAAGTCCGCCTGGTTTTGTTTTCAACTCAATTTGTTTGATTGGAATCGCTTCCGCCGTGTTTAAAATATAAATCCGATTGGCTGTTTCATCGGCAACATAAAGTAGATTCTGCTTTTCACCAAACACACTTTGATTGGGCGACATTATTTTACCGGGTTCTGACGAGCATGAAAAAAGTAAAAATAAAAGGAGCAAAATATTTAGACAAAGTGTTGGTTTCATTTTTAAGTTGTTAAATCATGCGACAAATTCCGTCATTTTGGTTTCAATCTGTTTTTAGAGTTTCATCCCCACCAGCTCCGGATCGTAATGTTTTTCTCCTTCCAAAATAGCTTTCCTGCTTTTTTGTTCTTCCTCTTGCCTGTAAGTGTATTTTTCAAGTCGTTTTTTATCAGTTTCGGAAGGAACAAAACCTTCCATATCCAAACGCGGAGTTGTCAGTAACTGATTCTTTCCTTTCATAATAATGGCGAGGGCTTCCCTGTATTCTGCAGATTTTTTGTTCCCGATATTTTCCAAACATGGACTTAACTCCGGCCGTTCAAAAGTGACCTGAGCTCTTAAAGGTCGTGCATGCCCGCCTTGCGCATCAAAATCGATATGTGTAAGTTCTCCAAGCCGGTTCAATTCTTCTTGCGAAATGGGGCTTCTACCTGCCGGATAAGCCGGATAAGCCGAGATAAAATCAGGGTAGTAAACCGCATTGATATCAATCCAGGTAACCAGCCGCTCCATTTCTTCTTCTGAAAGATGAACTCCCGCGTGGCCGTTTTGAATTTTCTTTATCAGTTTGCTTGAATGCGCGCCCCACGAATAAGCGGGCTGGATTTCAGCCGGTCCGGCACCAATCGGATTGATCACCTTCTGTTTATACATATCGATGTAAGCTGCATTGAAATATGGATTCCTGTCACCAGCCAGAATGAGCTTCTCCCCGGCCTTCTTCCCAAAATCATGACATCCTGCACAGTGTTTATCCAAAACCGGCTGCACCTCTTTAACAAATCCAAATGAACGGGCTTCGCCGTACCAGCCGTTTAACTTTTGCGCCGGTGCCTGTAAAGCTTGGGCTACTTGCACCGATGACGATGGTGGCGCCATCCTTCTGTCTTCGTGACACCCAATACACCCCAAAGTTTCTCCGGATTGGACCATGGTTCCGCTTCTCATCGACTGGATCATCATTTTGTTTTCATCCAGCAGTTGAAAATAAACATATTTATCTGCCGGCACTTCAACATAAGCGGAGCCATCTGCTTCTACCGGAACTGTTCCCAAAATTCGTTTGCACTCAAAGCTGTGCCAGTTCATTGCCGGGCGGTGAACTCCCTGACCGTTCCAGGCAGGAATTGTCCAGCTTCGTTTTTCCACCGATTCTATCACACGTAAATATTTCACGGCACCCCGCTCTACTCCTTGCATGTGGGTTCCCTGATACACATCCTGCACATAAAACGTTCCTGCTCCCGATTTATAATCCCGTTTTTCCTGAATTACATATTCCTTTTCGCGGCTTTTTAACGGAAGCGGGTCAAAACAGCCGGGAGCTTCGGTGTATATTAACTGCTCATTTCCAAAAACATCGATAAGAAACAAGCCCATCTGTTCACCCAAACCCATCGTCCTGGAACATAAGAAGTAGGTATCATTTAAAGGATACGGATCTTCATAAAGAGGACGAACCTGCTTAAACATATCGTAATTCCCTTTGCCGATAAGTTCTGCTGCCGAAGCAGGCCATGTGAGCTCAACCGGACTTTTCCCATCCATTCCTTTTTCCCGGTCAATAATTCCAAGGGCGCCCCAGGGACGATCGTGGCAAGACCCCAAAATGGCAATCACCTTTTCAGTTCCGGGAACAGGCCGCGCATCAATCACACCTCCCGGAGAATTTGTGTTGTTCCCGTAATAAACAGCCTGGTTGGTTCCGTCCGGGTTCATGGTCCACAAGCCCTGCGCATCGCCAAAATTCCGGTCAACATATTCCCAGCGATCATATAAAATGTGTCCGTCGGGCATAACTGAACTGTGTCCTTCAAACAACGAGCTTTTTCCCAACTGCGTAATATTGGCACCATCGCCTTCCATGCGAAAAAGATTGCACATAATATGGACGTTACACATACAATATTTCGGTTCGCGTGTGGATGAGAAAACAATATTCCCATCGGGTAAATATTGCGGATCGACATCTGCCACCCCTTCTGCCTTTGTCAACTGTTTCAGGTTCTTCCCATCGCTATCCACTTCATAAATATGGTAATCCTCATCAATGTTGTTCCGCATGGAAAAAAGTATCTTTTCTCCGTCGTAACTTATTTCCGGATCGCGAATGACACCTTCTTCACTTTTCAACAGAGTTTTTACTTTTCCTCCGTTTTTAAAATCGACAATTTTTAATGAGCCGCCCGGAGTAAAACTATTGGTATTAATCTCGTTGGTTTGAAAAAGAGTTGCGGTATTGTGATGATCCGGTGTATACTGCTGTCGTGTAACAAAAACAACTGGGTGGTGGGTAAGCAAAGGATTGGCCAACAAAGCCTCCTTTTTTAACGATTCCCAGGAAGCAATAAAACCGGCCAGCGCCTCGTTACAGAATGCTGTTTTATTTATAAGTTGCGTCTTTACATTACCGTATTTTTCTTTGGTTTCGTCCAACTGATTCAAAAATAATGTTCCGTTGTATTCTTCATGGAACTTTGATTGAATATCTAAAATAGCTGCTTGCAGCGAATTAAAATCGATAGCTTCAAAAGAGTTGATATTCTGACCAAACCGCACCATATCCTCAATAAGTTTCAATTTCTGTTCAAGCGAGGCAGGCGACGCCGAATTTTTGATTTTTTCCCGGAAAACCACAACAAAATCCCCCAGTGCTTTTTGATGTTTAGATAATAAACTATCGGCCAACGGCTCCCTGGTTCCGCTATTAACCCAGTTGGCAAATTCCTGATAATTCAAAAGATAAAAACTTTGCCAGCGGTACTTCCGCTGAAAATCGTCAAATAGTTTATGGACATCACTCTGTTGGTCTTCCGAATTTTCGATTGTTGGCAATGCAGACAGGTAGCTTATCCAGTTTTCCTGTGATTGTTGATTATCCCTTGAGTTACAGGAAACAAAAACGACTATCAACACCAAAAAGAATACTCTTTTGCTAAGAATCAACGTGGTCATTGTTTTAGGTTTATTTGGAATTTTAAAAATATCAAATAATTCGGATAATTTGTGTTTGGTAATCTACATTCGTTCAGAACAAATTGCAGTAAAGAATTATATAACCTTTTGAATATTTTAAAATCAGGACACTTTTTTATAAAAATTTGAGCGAAGAAAAGCTTTATTTTTAGTAGCTCCTGCATGAAATAGAATATTCCACTCGTAAACTCAAATTCTTTACTCGCATACCCAAATCCCCTACTCGACTTCATAAAACCTATACTCGTTCGGGATAATATGCAACAGGACGTTCCAAATCCTTACTCGATTGGCAAAAAAGTGTTACTCGGATATGTCAGATGACCACTCGCATAGGTAAATATGCTACTCGGACCAGTAAATAACGGGGTTTATCCATTTTCAGAAATAACTTACATATTGAAAACAAAGACTTCAAACCTTTTAATAATACCGCTCTAAATTAGATTACCATCCTAAATCAGTTCTTAGTGACATTTGAGAAAAGGGGGTCGTCTTTAAACAATTAACCTTACATTACTTTTACTTACACTCTCGGAAAATATATTATTGAGAAAAAACTCGGAACAATGAAGTAACTCAATAATAATATACCACTTTATATTTAAAACCTCTAGTTCTTCTTTTGACAACCGTAAAATTTGCCTTTAATCACTTTCACTCATCGAAGGCGGTTTTTCCGCCGGACTACTCCCCCATTTTTTATTCGGCTGCGGTCCCATTTCAAAAACCAGGGTTCCTCCCTGCACGATATCTTCGTGCCTAATCCAGGCTTTGTTATAACTTTCGCCATTCAATGTGGCCGACCGGATATAAAAATTCTCGTCTGAAACATTACGCGCTTTAACTGTAAATTTCTTGCCCTTATAAAATTCGCCCAAATCCAAAGTCAATTCTTCAAAC
>NZ_JAIKLE010000054.1 GCF_022267315.1 Maribellus maritimus | reverse complement strand
AACCAACTGAGCTATAGGCCCGGAATGATATTATTTTATAAATATCAGATTTCGGAGTGCAAGTTTACAACTTTGCGTGAAAATACACAAACAAAATGTTTGAAAATCATTACCAAAATATAATGTTTTATACTCATTGCTGAAAAAACATTTGAAATCCGCATTTTTCAACTAATTTTGCAGCATATCAAATATTCTTCACCGAGTGTTTGATTATACAGAAGAGTGGAGAGATCGGGCTCGAAGAAACTCTGGCAACCATCCCAAAATGGACAAGGTGCCAATACCCGGCCGGTAACGGAATTATAATTTGAACACGATCATGAAAAGACAACTACACAAATTATTTTTTATCAGCTATATGCACGGAACAAATATGTGTATGAAAAAGCGGTCTTAACCGCATTTCAATAGCTATTCAAAAAAATCAAGATTGCTCGATTAACAGCCAACAAATAAAAATGTTAACCTGTATTTTTTGAGTTCAACTTGATAGAATTTCACTTTTATTTATAAATGAAAACGAGATAAAATGTCAAAAATAAAAACCTACGAAGAAATTAACCAAAAACTAAAGGATGGAAAAGCAGTGGTTTTAACTGCAGAAGAGGTTTCAAAAATGGCACAGGAAGCCAGTCCCGAAGAAATTGTTGAAAAGGTGGATGTGGTTACCACTGCAACTTTTGGAGCCATGTGCTCTTCCGGGGCGATTGTTAATTTTGGTCATTCAACACCTCCTATCCGGATGGAAAAAATTCGTTTAAACGGTGTTCCCTGTTATGAAGGCCTGGCTGCTGTTGATTCCTACATCGGAGCAACAGCTTGTGACCCGGACAATCCAACTTACGGCGGAGCTCATGTTATTCAGGATTTACTGGAAGGGAAAGATATTGTTTTGGAAGCCTGGGGGAAAGGCACCGACTGCTACCCACGGAAACACATCAAAACAAAAATCAATATCAATACGATAAATGAATTGATTCTTTTTAATCCGCGAAACGCCTACCAAAATTACAATGTAGCTGTAAACACAACAAAAAAAATGATTCATACCTATATGGGGACCTTGCTGCCAAACTTGCGGAATGCTACTTATTCCACCTCTGGCGAACTGAGTCCGCTTCTCAACGACCCTGAGTTTAAAACCATCGGAATCGGAACACGCATTTTTCTTGGCGGGACACAAGGGTTTGTTGTTTGGCCCGGAACACAATTTCATACCACCCGACCTAAAAATGAACTTGGTGTTCCGGTTACAAACGCAGCTACTATTGCTGTAATGGGGAACTTGAAAGAAATGTCGCCGGAATATATTCAGGCTGCCTACTACGAAAAATACGGCGTTAGTATGTTTGTAGGGATCGGAATTCCTATTCCTGTATTAAATGTAGAAATAGCCAAACGGGTTTCGGTAAACAACAGCCAGATACAATCGTCGGTTCTCGACTACGGAACAGTTGGAACACCTAAGCTGGGAGAGGTTTCCTACGAAGAACTTCGTTCCGGTTCGATTAAAATAGGCGGTAAAAAGATTCGAACAGCGCCGGTTGCAAGCCTTTCTAAAGCACGAAAAATTGCAAATGAACTAAAAGAATGGCTGGAAACAGGTAATTTTGAAATCAGCAAACCGGTTCAAATGTTTCCACAAAACACATCACTAAAAAGCTTAAAAGAAACGGAGGCTGACCATGATTAAAAAAAGATTTATTTTAAATTTTCCGCCTGAAAGTGGCGATAAAGCATTCACTTATCATCTTGTAAAAGACTATGACATCAGAATCAATATTCTAAAAGCTGAAGTTTTCCCGGGCAAACGGGGGAGTTTACTGCTCGAACTACAGGGTAAAAAAGAAAATATTGAAAAAGGTGTTGAATACATTGTTAGCCACAAAATAAAATGCGAGCCACTGGACAAACGAATTTATTTTCAGGAAGAAAAATGTATCGATTGCGGCAACTGCACCGCCGTTTGTTTTGCCGGAGCACTTACAATGAACAAAACAAACTGGAAACTGAACTTCGACAAAAACAAATGCGTGGTTTGCGAACTTTGTATTCCAGCCTGCCCGTTAAAACTGTTTAAAATCGATTTTAACTGATATGTTTAAAGAACGAACATACCGAACCCAATTTAACACCGGGCGATTTACCGGGTTTGAAGTAGAATTTAAGGAGACCGATCTATGGATTGGTGTAAATCCGGATTCGTTCAAACCGGAAATGAAAGAAATCGCGTTTTCAAAAATTAAATCGTTGCGTAAAAAACTGGATGAGTATATAAAAACTGAGCCCTTTTTCAAAAAAAGTTTAAAGCCGTTCCACCCTTCCGAGAATGCGCCACTGGAAGCTAAAGAAATGGCTTCAACTGCAGAGAAAGCAGGCATCGGTCCAATGGCCACAGTGGCAGGGTTATTTGCCAGAGAGATAGGAAAAGAACTCAAAAAAAACTTTCAGACAGAAGAAATAATTGTTGAAAACGGAGGCGATATTTTTGCTTTACTGAACAAAGAGTTGGTTTTATCCGTTTTTGCTGGTAATTCACCGCTTTCCGAAAGAATTGGCTTAGCCATTCCCGACGGTATGAGTGAATTTGGTATATGTACATCGGCCGGAACTATAGGACCTTCATTTAGTGCCGGAAAAGCTGATGCTGTAGTTGTTATTTGCGACGATGTTGTTCTCGCCGATGCATTTGCCACCGCTTTTGGAAATAAGGTAAAATCGCCAAACGATGTGGAAAAAGTAATAAATATGGCGGAAAAATATCCCGAAATAAAATCACTTTTGATAATTTGTGAAGATCAGATTGGGATTCGGGGTGACTTTGAAATAAGGCTATTGAAATAAGATAACGTTGAATTGAAGCTAATTTGCTGATTTTCCCAAAAATCTCATGAAGATTTAATTACACGAAGAGTATCAAAATTATTTTGATCAAAAAAGGAACCAGATGAACAGAACAAAAAACATAAAAAAAGAATTGGAAACCCGGGTGCTGGTAATGGACGGAGCAACTGGCTCACTACTTCAGGAGTATAAATTGACTGAAGAGGATTATCGCGGAGAGGTTTTAAAAGATTTTGAATTTGACCAAAAAGGAAACAATGATATCCTGGCGCTTACCAAACCGGAAATTGTAGATGAAATTCATTCGCGCTATCTGGAGGCCGGAGCAGATATTATTTTAACCAATACATTTAATGCAACCGGCATTTCTCAGGCTGATTATCATACCGAAAAATATGTGTATGATATAAACAAAGCTTCAGCTGAAATTGCCAGAACAGCTGCTGATCGGTTTACGGATAAAAATCCGGGGAAGCCTCGTTTTGTTGCAGGCTCGCTCGGGCCAACAAACAAAACCCTTTCGCTTTCACCTGATGTGAACGATCCCGGGTACCGTGCCGTTACTTTCGACGAAGTAAAAGAAGCATACCGGGAACAACTGGAAGGATTGCTCGACGGAGGCGTGGATTTAATTCTGATTGAGACCGTATTTGATACACTCAATGCAAAAGCAGCCATTTTTGCTGTAGAAGAAGCTTTGGAGGCGAGAAATATAAATCTCCCGCTGATGGTTTCCGGAACGATTACCGACGCCAGCGGACGTACACTCTCAGGACAGACACTCGAAGCATTTTTGAATTCGGTTTCACATGTCGATTTATTAAGTGTTGGGCTAAACTGCTCGTTGGGTGCAACCGACTTGAGACCATATGTTAAAGAGCTTTCCAACAAGGCACCTTTTCATATCAGCGCCCATCCAAATGCCGGACTTCCCAACCAGTTTGGCGGCTACGACGAAACGCCGGAAATAATGGCCGGATATTTAAAAGACTATCTTGACAACAGTTTTGTAAATATTATTGGTGGTTGTTGCGGAACTACGCCTGACCATATCCAGGAGTTTGCAAAAATCGCAAAAAATGCCAAACCACACGAGATAAGGCATGCCGACAGTTACACTCACTTAAGCGGCCTCGAACCGGTTACCTTAACTGAAAACACCAACTTTGTAAATATTGGCGAACGGTGTAATGTTGCCGGGTCCAGAAAATTTGCGCGATTAATCGGAGAAAAAAAATACGAAGAAGCGCTTTCCATTGCACGGGCGCAGGTTGAAAACGGAGCACAGGTTATTGATGTCAATTTTGATGATGCCATGCTCGACGCCGAAAAAGAAATGGTTATATTTCTAAACCTGTTGATGGCCGAGCCCGATATTGCAAAACTCCCGGTGATGATCGACTCTTCGAAGTGGAAAGTGATTGAAGCCGGATTAAAATGTTTGCAGGGAAAAGCCATTGTAAACTCTATCAGTTTAAAAGAAGGCGAAGAAAATTTTATTTACCAGGCCAGAACCATCAAAAAATATGGTGCGGCCGTAATCGTTATGGCTTTTGATGAAAAAGGTCAGGCCGACAACCTCGAACGCCGTATTGAAATTTGCAGCCGCGCATACAAAATTCTTACTGAAAAAGTTAAATTTCCGCCGCAGGATATTATTTTCGACAGCAATGTATTGACCATTGGAACCGGTATTGAAGAACACAACAATTACGCTGTTGATTTTATTGAATCGGTGAGATGGATAAAAGAAAATCTGCCTCTTGCAAAAACCAGTGGCGGAATAAGTAACGTTTCTTTTTCTTTCCGCGGAAATAATATTGTGCGTGAGGCGATGCATTCGGTATTTCTGTTTTATGCAATAAAAGCCGGGCTCGACATGGGAATCGTAAATCCGGGTATGCTGCAGATTTACGACGAAATTCCAAAAGATCTTCTTGAAAAAATTGAAGATCTGGTTTTAAATAAACGACAGGATGCAACCGAGCGCCTGCTTGAATTTGCCGAAACACTAAAATCGGAAGGAACCAAAGAAGTGAAAAAAGACCAATGGCGTGAATTGCCTTTGGAAAAAAGAATTGAACACTCGCTGGTAAAAGGAATCCCGGAGTTTGTGGATGAAGACATGGCCGAGGCAGTAAAAATCTACCAGCCGGCACTAAATATTATTGAAGGACCGCTAATGGACGGGATGAATGTGGTTGGTGATTTATTTGGTTCAGGAAAGATGTTTTTGCCACAGGTTATAAAATCGGCTCGGGTAATGAAAAAAGCGGTTGCCTATCTGCTTCCATATATTGAAGCGGACAAAGCAAAACTTAAAACCATCGACAATCGAAAAAAAGTGTTGATGGCTACTGTAAAAGGTGATGTTCATGATATCGGAAAAAATATTGTAGGAGTGGTGCTGGGTTGTAATAATTACGACATTATCGATCTGGGTGTGATGGTTCCTACAGAAAAAATTCTTGACACTGCCATTAAAGAAAATGTAAACGTAATTGGATTGAGTGGATTGATTACTCCTTCGCTGGAAATTATGGTAGAAATTGCCAAAGAAATGGAAAACCGCAAAATGGATATTCCGGTTCTGATTGGCGGTGCAACCACATCAAAAATTCACACAGCAGTAAAAATAGAACCTGAATATTCAAATCCGGTAATCCATGTAAAAGATGCGTCTCTGGCAGTTAATGTTGTTTCGAATCTGATTGCAAAAAATCAAAAATATATCGACTCGGTAAAAGAAGATTACGCCCAAATTCGCGAATTTCAGGGGCAGCGAAAAGCCAAAGAATATTTAACACTGGAACAAGCGCGAAAGAATAAGTATAAAATCAATTGGGAAACAAGCCCGATATATAAACCTAATTTTACAGGAGTAAAACAATTGATTGATTATCCGTTGAAAGAACTGCGGAAATACATTGACTGGACTTTCTTTTTTCTGACCTGGGGCTTAAAAGGACATTATCCGCAAATTTTAAATGATGAAAAACAAGGAGAAGAAGCGCGAAAACTATTAGCCGAAGCCAACGCATTTCTTGATGAAATTATCGAGAAGAAAATGTTGCAGGCAAATGCGGTGTTTGGAATCTGGCCGGCAAATACCGACAAGGATGACATTGTTTTATATGAAAACGAAAACCGTGAAAAAGAGGCCGGGCGATTTTTCCATTTCCGCCAGCAGGAAAAGAAAAAAGAAGGATTGGCCAACTTCTGTCTTTCCGATTTTGTTGCTCCGCTTGAATCAGGCAAAATTGATTACTGCGGCGGGTTTGCAACCACAGCCGGTATTGGTATTGAAAAATGGAAAGAACAATACATTCAAAACAACGATGACTACCACGCCATTATGCTGGAAGCGCTGGCCGATCGTTTGAGTGAAGCATTTGCCGAAAAATTACACGAACTGGTTCGGAAAGAATACTGGGGCTACATTCCGGAAGAAAACATGTCGCTTGATGATTTACTAAAAGTAAAATACCAGGGAATCCGACCGGCATTGGGTTACCCGGCGTGTCCGGAACATTCTGAAAAGGAAAACCTTTTCAATCTGCTAAAAGCACAGGAGGTTGGAATTACCTTAACCGAACATTTTGCAATGTATCCCAACGCATCCGTTTCGGGCGAATTTTTTGTTCATCCGGAATCAAGGTATTTTAGCCTTGAAAAAGTGGGTAAAGATCAAATTGAGGATTATGCACGCAGAAAAAATCAAACCGTTGAATTTGTTGAAAAATTCCTTCCTACAAATTTAAATTATAAATAGGCAAAAGATTGAAATATTAAATTGAAACTGAAATACAAAACGAAATTAATATTAACGAAATCAGTTTACTATTTTTGTTATACAGAAATAATTAATTCGAAATGAAAGTTATCGACATAATTAATAACGCAAAAAAAACCGTCTTTTCCTTTGAACTCCTGCCTCCATTAAAAGGAAATGATACGAGTAAATTATATCGCACCATTGAAAGTTTAACAGAATTTGATCCCAAATACATTAATCTCACCACACATCGTGATGAGATTGAGTTCAAAGAAATGGAAGACGGTTCAATTGTTAAAAGAACGATACGAAAACGCCCCGGCACTGTTGCGATTGCCGCTGCGATACAGCACAAATACGATATTCCGGTTGTGCCGCATATTTTGTGTGGCGGATTTACCAAAAGCGAAACCGAACATGTTTTAATCGATCTCAATTTTCTGGGAATTAAAAATGTGCTTGCATTGCGCGGCGACGGAGTAAAAAACCAACACGTTTTCAAACCCGAATACAACGGGCATTCCAATGCGGTTCAGTTGGTAAAACAAATCAAAGATTTAAAAGAAGGGACATACCTGGAAAAAGATCTGAAAAACAGTACTCCGCTCGATTTCTGCGTAGGTGTTGCAGGTTACCCGGAAAAACATTTTGAATGCCCCAACAGGGAGCTCGATTTGAATTACCTTAAACAAAAAGTTGATGCAGGTGCCGATTATATTGTTACACAGATGTTTTTCGACAATAAGGTTTATTATGACTTTGTTGACAAATGCAGGGAAATCGGAATAACTGTTCCGATTATTCCGGGAATAAAACCCATCAATTTAAAAACCCAGCTTACGGTTCTGCCCAAAATATTTAGTATTGATTTGCCTGCCGAACTGGCTTCGGAACTGGCGAAATGCAAAAACAACGAAGAAGCCCGAAGAGTAGGAACAGAGTGGGCTATCTATCAGTCGAAAGACCTGGTTGCCCATAATGCGCCATCGTTGCACATTTACACTTACGGCATCTCCGACAATGTAAAAGAGATTGTAAAAGCTGCATTTTAAAGCATAAAAAAATGTCATTCCTGTATAAAAACAAGAATGACATTTTCTTTTATTTTTTTCTTATCAGCCTTCTATCGTCACTTCCATCTCTGTTTGCCTGTTTAATTTATCATTCTCTTCCTGGTTATTTAATTTCAGCGAATAAATCATAGCTTCTACCTGTCGTATAAAATTCCGCTTATCCTTGCTTGGGGCGTATACATAACCAAAAGCAACCAGCACTCTTTGTTTGTCTGTATCGAGCTCAGCGATTGAAACATACGGGCCGCCCATAAAATCGTTTTCAACTCTCCAAAGCCCCCTCATTTCAGTAGCGTAATTACCATTGTGTTTAAATACATTAACTATCGGTTCGATACGTTTTTCAGTACTCATATAACTTCCGTCTCTGGGGCCGGGAACATGAGTTTTCAACAAACTGTCTCTGATTCGTATTTGATAATTGCTTGTAAATGCACTATCGGAAACGTAGGGATAAGAATAAAAAATAACTCCCTGCGAAATCTCAGGTGTCTCATATTTATACCAGATAAAATCCTCTGCTTCTTTAGCTACCTGAAACCCCGGGGGAACTTTCATCGTAACCTCAAAATCACGATCAAGAATATTATAAACCGCTTTTTCGTAATATTGGTTATAATTCATGGTAAGCCGCTCTTTCTCAGCCGAAATAAAATAGGAAATTATTTTGCCTTTATTTTCATTAAAAAGTTCAACAAATCTTTCCGGCGTTTTGGCCGTTATCTGAACTGTAGCCTGTGGATATGCCCAAACATCATCGGTAAACTTAACCTCTTCCTTTTCTACATTTGATGAAATACTGGTTTGAATTATATTGCGCGTACTTTTGAAAATACTTTTAAAAGCAGCGTGCGGAACGTCAACCAAATCAAAAATAGGTTCATCCTGAGGCAATGCCAGTTGTGGTTGTGCCAATGTTTCTCTTAGCACTTTTCCCGGTTCTCCATTCCACGACTGTTCTGAAATGACGACAATCATTTCACCAGCTTTCCCGGTAATATTTTTATACATTTCTGTACTGTTATTTGAACAGGAAAAAAGCCCGCTTACAAACACAGACAACAGTAAAACGCTACAAATTCTTATTTTCATTTTTTTTAGCTTTAGGATTTTCCTAAAATACATACAAAAACCTTACCATTTAGAAATAAAAAATCCCGTACCTGTATCACCAGAAACGGGATTCTCTATCAAGAGTGAAATATTTAGCCTTCAATCTTTTCCGGGTCCGATTTTTTTGTATCCTCTTCGTCCTCTTTTGTTGCGTTCTTAAATTCTTTCATCCCTTTTCCCAGACCCTTCATTAATTCCGGGATTTTACGTCCGCCAAAAAGCAAAAGAACAATAATTAAGATGATAATTATTTCCTGAGGTCCTATAAATCCTGCAATTACAAATAAATTCATGATACTCTTTGTTATTGGTTCGTTACAAAATTAGAATTTTTTTTATTAAAATGTTCCGTTTATCATTTTTATTATATCATTGGCATTTGCGTATAAAACTAACGCAAGAAGTATAACCATACCAACAATTTGTGCATATTCCAAAAATTTCTCGCCTGGTTTTTTCCCTGATACCATTTCAAAAACCAAAAACATCACATGTCCGCCATCCAAAGCAGGGATGGGCAGTAAATTCATAATGGCTAATATAATTGAAATAAAGGCGGTCATATTCCAGAAAGATTCCCAATCCCAGGTGGAAGGGAAAATATTTCCAATGGTTGCAAAACCTCCCAGCGACTCATATGCTTTGGTTTCAGGTTTAAAAAACAGTTTAAATTGTTTCAGGTAATCGCCGGTTGTTTCCACTCCCCGCCTAATTCCTTCCGGAAACGATTCAAAAAAACCGTAGTTAATCGTCTGCCATTCAAAAACATCTGCTTTGTAATGACTGTTTACAAATCCAATGGCAGCATCGTCTCCAAGTTTCATTGCTATATCCATTGGCTCTCCGTTTCGTTCGATATTTAATACGATATCTTCACCAGCTTTTGATTTTATATCCTGAATCCAGCGGTTGTAATATGTATAATAATTTCCGTCTATCCCTTTCACTTCGTCTCCAACTTTT
This sequence comes from Maribellus maritimus, assembly GCF_022267315.1. Classification (GTDB taxonomy): domain Bacteria; phylum Bacteroidota; class Bacteroidia; order Bacteroidales; family Prolixibacteraceae; genus Draconibacterium; species Draconibacterium maritimum. Next base: position 22,350 of record NZ_JAIKLE010000054.1, on the reverse strand, counting down.
AACCCGGCTTTTTCTCCCACAGAGTTTTTTGAAAAACTCTCCACTCCAAGCTTAAAGGGAATACCGGGAGCAAAAACTTCCTTACTTTTCAAAAGAAGAGCCAGGTCAGCATCACTGATCTCAACATCAACACTTTGCCCGTTTCGTTCTACCTGAACGGTTTTTGCGGCATCCAAAACTATGGTCGGAATTACTTTACTAAAACTTTCAACATGTTTACCATCAACTGATAATATTTTATCTCCGTCCTGAAAACCGATTTCCTTCCCTACTTCACTTACAACGATTCCGTATTTTGCATTTGCTGTTGGGAGATATGATTCTCCCCACGCATACAACACCCCCACATAAATAAGAATGGCAAAAATGAAGTTCATTAACACACCTCCAACCATAATAAGCAAACGCTGCCATGCAGGTTTAGAACGAAATTCGTAAGGTTTTGGAGGAAGTTTCATTGCTTCCTTATCCATCGACTCGTCAATCATTCCTGAAATTTTCACATAACCGCCCAATGGCAGCCAACCAACTCCGTATTCTGTTTCACCTTTTTTTACTTTAAAAAGTGAAAACCACGGATCAAAAAACAGGTAAAACTTCTCAACACGGGTTTTAAACAAACGGGCAAACATAAAATGTCCAAACTCGTGCAATACCACAAGTATGGAAAGGCTTAATAATAACTGTGCTGTCTTAACTAATATTGCTTCCATTCAAATTCTCTTCTAATTTTTGTTCTCTGTTAACAACTTTGCTACGGTTCTTGTTTCATCGTTGGTTTGAATTAAATCTTCGAGCCCCGGTTTTTCCAGAAAACTTACTTTATCCATTACTTTTTCAATAATTTCCGGCATTTCCAGAAACCCTATCTTTTCTTTTAAAAATGCTTCAACCACTATTTCGTTTGCCGCATTCAGTATACAAGGCACATTTCCTCCTCTGTTAAGTGCCTCATAAGAGAGTGCAAGGTTACGAAAAATTTTTGTATTTGGCGGCTCAAAGTCGAGTGTGGGAAAATCCATAAAATTGAATCTTGGAAATTCATTTCTAATTCGATACGGAAATCCCATTGCATATTGAATGGGGAGTCTCATATCAGGTAATCCCATTTGTGCTTTCATCGATCCATCTTCAAATTGTACAACTGAATGAATGATCGATTGCGGATGCACAATCACATCTATTTTTGACGAAGGCAATCCAAACAACCAGTGTGCTTCAATCATCTCAAAACCTTTGTTCATGAGAGTAGCAGAATCGATGGTTATTTTTGCCCCCATATTCCAGTTGGGATGGTTGAGTGCATTTCTTACGGTAACCGACTCTAAATCCGCCAGGGTTTTACCGCGAAACGGGCCTCCGGAACAGGTAAGTATAATTTTTTCGATCGGATTCATATATTCACCTACCAAACATTGGAAGATAGCAGAATGCTCTGAATCGACAGGAATAATATCGCACTGTTTCTTTTTGGCTAACCCCGTAATAATTTCACCAGCCACCACCAATGTTTCTTTGTTTGCCAACGCAATATTTTTTCCTGCTTTTACAGCATGATATGTTGGAATCAAACCGGAATACCCTACCATGGCAGTCAAAACCAAATCAACCGTTTCCATCTGTACAATCTGGGTTAAAGCTTCGCTGCCGGCGTAAACTTTCACTGGTTCATCTTTTAATGCTTCTGTAACAACTTTATATTTTTCAGGGTTAGCAATCACTACAGCGTTGGGCTGAAATCTTTTAGCCTGCTGAATCAAAAGATTGACATTATTGTTTGCGGTTAAAACTTCAACTTCAAATTTATCGTTGTTTTTTTCAATAACCTCCAGTGATTGTGTTCCAATTGAACCTGTTGACCCCAGAATTGCTATTCTTTTCTTCATACTAAAAATCAATGTATTGTTCAGGGTTCAGAGCTTTCCCTTCATACCAAAGTTCAAAATGAAGATGTGGTCCTGAGGTGAGTTCACCAGTATTCCCTACAATGGCGATAGCTTCACCTGCTTTTACCCGGTCACCTGTTTTTTTCAGCAACTCTGCATTGTGTTTATAAACCGATATTAAATTGGATTCGTGTTGGATATACATCACATAGCCTGTTTCAAGTGTCCACCCTGCAAAAATAACTGTGCCTCCCAACACCGATGAAATTCTTGCATTTGGTCCACTCACCAAATCGATACCAAAATGATCCTTCCCCCCATCAAATTGATTACTAACCACGCCTTCCAAAGGAACAAAAAAATGAATTTGACTTAATCCGGTGTTTTTATTTTCATTATTCTGGATAGAGAGACTTAACTGTTCCGCCAGTAATTTATCCTGAAAAACAGAATCGTGATTGTATTCCTGAAATTCTATTTCATTGGGTTCTACTTCTGTTTCAATAATTAAGTTATCTTCGGGTACTTCTCCTGAAACAATCGCCTGGATCCCCTTAAAAAACTCGTCACGTTTTTTTAATTCGGTCTCAAGTGAATCGACTTGCAATGCTGAACGAACCAACATTTGCCTGTATTCAGCCTTTGGGTAACCCGGGATATACTCTCGCAGTCCGGTTGTAGCAATTAACAATATAACAAGCACCACAATTACTGCGGAAAGTAAACTGGTTATTGTAAATACTTTCAAGCGTGAAAGTTTTGTGCTCCATACCGATTGAAAAGTTGTATCATTATAGATAATCAACCGATACTGATCCCTTATTTTCCGGATAAACTTTTTCTCTTTTTTATTTTGTTCTTCCACCATTTCGATTTTGGAGCTACAAATTTAGAAAGAATTGATAAACAATTTCTTACTTTTTGATTTTTTAACGAACCAATTCACCGTTCGATTTAATCATTAAAGTAAGCAACGAAAAACCTTCGATTAAATTCTGTTCTTCAAATTAGATTTTTAAATTTAGTATGGTGTAATTATTTTTAAATAAAAAGACCAATCTACTACCAACCAGGTATCATGAGAAATAAAAATATTTTCAACCGTCCGAAGGGATGGTTTGTTTTAGGTGTTTTTGCGCTTATATCTGTTTTCTACGTCTACTTTAATTTTGATAAGGCCAACAGCTTAATAAACATCGAAATTGAAATGGATCGTGAAGCTGCGTTAAAAAAAGCAGCCCTGCTGGCGCAGGAGTTTGAAATTGGCCCGCAGGAATTTAAGCAAACTGCTGCATTTAGAAACGACAGCAGGTTTCAGAATTTTGTAGAACTGGAATGCGGAGGCCTCGACACTTTTACAAACATTATTTCCAATGGATATTATTATTCATACAACTGGACTGTTCGGCATTTTAAAGAACAGGATGCTAACGAAGTAACTTTCTGGTTCAAACCCAACGGTGACATTTATGGTTTTAAGGAAAAAGTTCCCGAAACCCAAAAAGGCGCAGCACTGAAACAGGATGAGGCACTCCGAATAGCAGAACACATTGCCATTTACAATTGGGATGTAGATTTAACATCTTATGATTTAATTGAAAAATCAAAAAAAGAGCAGATTAGTGGTCGTGTCGATCACACCTTTGTGTATGAGCGAAACGATCAATCGGTTGGAGACGGAAAATTCCGACTTACACTGGTAGTTAGCGGCGACAAACTCAGCACAGTTAATTACAGCGTTAAAATACCTGAAGATTTTAACCGTCGTTATTCTGAAATGCGTTCTGCCAATAACACCATCGCTACAATTTCATCGGCTGCAATTGCCATATTTTATGGTTTACTGGGTGTAATTCTGGGCATTTTTATGCTAATGCGGAAACACCGGTTAATCTGGAAACCGGCGTTATACTGGGGACTGGGAATTGCATTTGCTTCTGTTTTTCTGCTGACGCTGAACAGCCTGCCTTTTTCCTGGTTTTCATACGACACCTCATCTTCACAATCAAACTTTTTAACACGGCAACTTTTAAGCGGCTTACTTAGTGCTTTGGGATTTGGCTCCATCATAGCGGTTTCTTTTATGGCTGCCGAAGGCCTGGGTAGAATGGCATTCCCGAAACATATCCAATGGTGGAAAATCTGGTCAAAAAATTCGGGAGGAAGTTTGCCGGTTCTTGGACAGACCATCGGCGGATATCTTTTTGCAGTAATAATTTTGGCCTTCGATGTGCTGTTTTATCTTACCACAACAACACATTTTGGATGGTGGAGCCCGGCGGGAACATTATCCGACCCAAATATTCTGGCCACTTACCTCCCCTGGCTCGATTCAATAGCCATATCATTACAAGCAGGCTTTTGGGAAGAAGCATTGTTCAGAGCTGTCCCGGTTGCAGGTGTTTTTATTCTCACCAAAGGGAAAAAATGGAGAAACTTCTGGATTGTTTTTGTACTCATTCTTCAAACATTGATTTTTGGATCGGCACATGCCAACTATGCCCAGCAACCTTCCTACGCGAGGGTTTTAGAGATGATTATTCCTTTTACAATAATGGGAATTATATATATATATTTCGGTATTCTCCCAGGAGTAATCGCACACTATACGGTTGATGTTTTCTGGATAAGCCTGCCACTTTGGGTTTCATCAACCGAAGGAATTTGGCTTGACCGGAGTTTGGTTCTGCTCTTTCTTTTTGTTCCGCTTTTTATTGTTCTTTTTATTCGTTTTAGAAATAAAAAATGGACCAAAGTGCCGGAAGAAGAAAAAAACGGTGCATGGAAAGAACCGGCTCTTATCGAAAGAAAATCAGAAGTAATCCCAACCATTGAGACAAAAAAATTGAATGTTGAAAAATGGATTCTTGCCCTTGGCGCTGCAGGACTGATTGTCTGGGTGCTATTCAAGCCTTTCGAAATGGACGCACCGGTTTTACAACTCAATAAAACGGCTGCCATAGAAACTGCAAAAACGGAATTAACAGATCGATACCATATTAATTTTGAAGACTGGACCATTTTAACATCAGTAAATGACGCTGTTGATATTCGCGATATTTTTGTTTGGCAGCTTGGCGGAGATTCCATTTACAAGCAAATGCTAAAAAACTACCTGGCGCCACCACACTGGAAAATCAGACTGGTAAAAACCGAGGGAAAGGCAGAGGATAAAACAGAAGAATATGCCGTACAGGTAGGCAATGATAAGAAAATTCTTGCTGTTTCACATATTCTTCCTGAGAAAGCAAAAGGAAAAAACCTTTCAGAAAATGAAGCACAAACCATCGCTGATTCAGTTCTTTTGTCTGGTTTCTTACTGGAAAAAGAAACACTAAAAAGAATCTCGGTTACTCCGGAAAAACAGGAAAACAGAACAGCCTGGGAATTTATTTATGCCGACACAACCAATTTCCCGCTTACTCAGGGACAGGGAAGGTATCGCATCAAGATTGCCGGCGATGAAGTGACAAGTGCATATTCCTTTGTTTATGTCCCTGAAGAATGGACTCGAAATTACAAAGAGACAGAAAACAAAAAATCAATCATCAAAACGATATCAACAATTCTGATTGCAGGCACAGTTTTACTGGGACTGGTATTAGCCATTATCCGATGGACACGAAAAAAATTCAGGCTAAAACTATTTATAAAACTGGCTATTGTTTTTGCGTTGCTTTATTTTGTTGAAAATTGGTTTTCATGGCCAACTGCAATCGCAAACTATTCAACACAGCTCCCAATGTCAAATTTTATCACAACACTTTTGATTGGCATCGCAATATCCGGCATTTTCTTTACTTTGTTTTACAGCATTTTTATTGCCGCCACACCCGGTTGGACACCCCTTAAGAAATCATCGCTGCCCAAAAGAAATATTTTATACGCATTGGGATTAGGTCTTTTTGTAACCGGAACTTTTACTGCCATTCAGAGCCTGCTGCCCAAAACAGAACCTTACTGGATAAGCTTTGACTTTTTGAACGGCAAACTACCATCATTTTTGCTGGCTGTTTCAAATACACCTGGCGTCATTTTATATCCGGCCTTTGCTTTTGTTCTGTTTTACGGGATACACAGCTATACCCAAAGCTGGACACGAAACAAATGGATTGGGATATCTTTAGCTGTTTTAGGCGGACTCTCGTTAAACGGAATTAATTTTGAAAATTATTCTGTTTGGATAATCACAACAATAATAACCGTTGTTTTAATTGGTATTGTCTATTTCTTTTTTATCCGGTTCCATTTCGAATGGATTCCTTTTGGTTTCGGAATGATACCAATTCTTGGGATGATAAGTAAAATATTTATCGCTCCAAATTCGGTGGTTACTTTTGGCGCTGCGTTAATGATAACAATGTCAGTGGCTCTGTTATTTTGGTGGTATTCAGAGCTCATCAATCAAAATGAAAAAAGATAATTATCACATAATTATGTAGTATGAAAAATTATATTTGCAAATTCTAATAGAAAAAAGGTAAGATGAGAAAATTTAAATTATTACTGCTGATTTCAATATTTATTTATGGCTCGGCAGTGGCCGATGAAGGAATGTGGCTGCCTTCGCTTATTTATAAGCTGAACATTAATCAAATGCAACAAATGGGATTCGAGTTGGATGCCGAAGACATTTACAGCATTAATAACTCCAGCCTGAAAGATGCAGTAGTAGCACTCGACCGTGGCTCATGCACGGCAGAACTCGTTTCGGAAGAAGGACTGTTACTCACCAATCACCATTGCGGCTTTGGAGAAATTCAAAGTCATTCAAGTGTTGAGCATGATTATTTACGTGATGGTTTTTGGGCAATGTCGAAAGAGGAAGAACTTCCGAACCCGGGAAAAACAGTTTCATTTTTAGTTCGTGTTGAAGATGTTACCGATAAAGTTTTAGTCGACATTTCCGACGACATGAGCGAAGAAGAGAGAGAGCGAAAAATAGATGAGAATTCAAATCAGCTGGAAAGAGAAGCAAAAGGTGACACACATTACGAAACGTATGTGAGAAGCTTTTTTAACGACAACCAGTTTTATCTTTTTGTGATGGAAACCTTCAAAGACATACGTTTGGTAGGCGCACCTCCGCAAGCGATGGGTAAATTCGGCGGCGATACTGACAACTGGATGTGGCCCCGTCACACAAATGATTTTAGTATGTTTCGTGTTTACTGCGGCCCTGATGGAGAACCTGCTGAATATTCGGAAGAGAACATTCCTTACCATCCAAAACATTTTTTCCCTGTTTCAATAAAAGGTATTGAAGAAGGCGACTTTGCTATGGTTATGGGATATCCGGGAAGTACAAACCGTTACAAAACATCGTTTGGAGTAAATTATACCATGCAGGTAACCAATCCGGTTCGTATTGAGGTACGCGAAAAAAAGCTCGAAATCATAAACAAGTACATGACAACCAGCCAAAAAGCACGCATCCAGTATGCTTCAAAATATGCCCGCAGTTCAAACTATTATAAATACAGTATTGGCCAAAACAAAGGATTAGACGATTTGGATGTAATTGCAAAAAAAAGAATGCTGGAAGACAAATTTTCAGAATGGGTAAATTCTACTTCGGCCAGAAAAGAAAAATACGGGGAAGCCCTAAGTTATATCAAAGATTCTTATGCTGATGACGAAGCATATAAAGCCCAGGAATATGTTTCAGAAGCTTTACTTCGCGGACCGGAGATTTTTATGTTTGCAGTTCGCCTGCGCCCAATGATTGATTTGCTCGAAAAACCGGAAGAAAATAAAGAACGAATTGAAAGAGTAACAATGGCTATAAAAGAATCGCTGGATTCCTATTTTAAAGATTACGATGCAGAAACCGATAAAAAAGTAGCCGGAGCACTCATGCAGCTGTATGCAAAAAATAACCCGGCAAAATTCTATCCCAACTTTTTTGCTGAAGTTCAGAAAAAATACAAAGGTGATTTTTCAAAATATGCCGATAAGATGTTTGCGAAAACAATATTCGCAAGCAAAGAAGAACTTACAGAGTTCATGAATGAACCTACTGCTAAAACACTCCAAAAAGATATGGCATTTCAGGCGGCCTCTGATATTTTTAAAACATTTCGGGATGTCAGTGATCTTGCATCGCAGGGAAATGAAAACCTGTTAAAAGGAAGGAGACTTTTTGTTGCCGGCTTAATGGAAATGGAAAAGGATAAAACGTTCTATCCCGATGCGAATTCAACCATGCGTTTAACCTATGGAAAAGTTTTGGAATATGAACCTCGCGACGGCGTAATATACAAATATTACACCACCACCGATGGTTACCTGGAAAAAGAAATTCCGGGAGATGCTGAATTTGATGTCCCTGCAAAAATGAAAGAAATGCTGCTTGACAAAGATTTTGGCCGTTATGCAGATGACGACGGAAAACTGCACGCTTGTTTTATTTCAAACAACGATATCACCGGGGGAAACTCCGGAAGTCCGGTTATTAACGGGAAAGGAGAACTGATTGGAATTGCCTTCGACGGAAACTGGGAAGCGATGAGTGGCGACATTGCTTTTGAACCTGAGATACAACGCTGTATCAGCGTAGATATTCGTTTTGTATTGTGGGTAATCGACAAATACGCCGGTGCAACCCACCTGATTGACGAAATGAAAATTATTGAATAAAAGCCTCTCTGAATTCAACCAGGAAAAGAGTTGAAAATATTTTAAATCATAAATAATCCTGTCATTTTTTGACAGGATTATTTATTTGCCCTTATTACCCTGCCCGTTTGTTTTTCTGAGTTTTTACTCACTACTTTGTATCTTTTTATAAAATGACCATACCAAAAATTACAATATATACTGATGGTGCAGCCCGCGGAAATCCCGGACCGGGAGGTTACGGAATTGTATTAATTTCGGGACAACACCGGAAGGAGCTTTCACAGGGATACAAACGAACCACCAATAATCGAATGGAGTTGCTGGCTGTAATCACGGCTTTGGAAGCATTGAAAGTTCCTGGAAGCGATGTAACCATTTACACCGATTCAAAATATGTAGCCGATGCCGTTGAAAAAGGCTGGGTGTTCAACTGGGTGAAAAAACGCTTTAAAGGGAAAAAAAATCCCGACCTGTGGATGCGTTTTCTTGAAATTTATAAAAAACACCGCGTAAAATTTATTTGGGTAAAAGGCCACGCCAATAACCCTTTAAACGAACGCTGCGATGAACTGGCTGTAGAAGCATCGATGGGGCCTAATCTTCTGGAAGACAAGGGGTATCAACCGGAATAATTTTTATTTCCTCTGATGCCAGCGGCCAGCGGCATTGTATGGTTATAAAAATTATTTGTACAGAAAACCATTCGACTCCGGCCGGAGTCGTACCCTTCAACTTTACTAAATTTCTATAAATATTTGAATCCTTCGGAAATGCTTGCCAGAATAAGAAATTACCATCCCTTTTACAGCTGTTTAGGCTTAATATTTGAATTTAAGCAAATAGGGTTCAAACCGGTCATCATAACCATACCCGTATATTGTTTTATTGTTTTCGTCAACTGCGAATAGGTTGGGGGTTATATCAAATGTAAATTCTCGAACAATTAAGCCGTCGAAATTATATACTTCCATAAAAACACCATTACTCTTGTTCTCCTTGCACAGAGCATAAAGGAAACGCTCACCTGCGATAATTTGAGTATAGTATACCGGTGTATCAGAATCGCCTGCCACTGGCTCTCGGTGTTCGTAGTCTCCAATAATTTCCTTTTCTAATTTGAAATCGTTTACCCTATAGATATTAATTTGCTTTTTAAACAAATAGGCAAATACCAAAAAGGAATCGTTTACAGCAATTGTGCCTCTGTTGCTATAAAAAAAAGATTCATTATGAGCATCTTTTTCCATCTGAATTTCATCCAAACATTTATTGCTTTTTAAATCGACCTTTACAATTTCTAAATTGTCCGGCAGATAATAAATAAAAAGAGAATCATTTAAAATGTGCATGTTATTAAACGATTCATAGCGGGGCAACTTTATCAAGTCAAGAAACTTCAATTCTCCTTTTTTATTTATGTCAAACTTTTTGATTGTCTGCGGACCATAGCCCCAAACATAAAGTGCCTGATTTGATGATTCACAAAACATTGGAAACAGTCGCATCTCTCCGGGCCCGGAGCCTTTTTTTACTGCGCCGGCTACATATTTTAAATCAGGTAATGAATAGATGTATAACATCGTGTCTGACTTGCTATTGCTGCTGGATATAATCAAATTATCATTCACCCTTGTCAGAAAATCAGGCGAAATGATTTCTTCCAGCAATTTTTTATCCGATTTCAGTTCTCTTCTTTCTGGAGTGGACGCTTTATCCGTGTTACAAGAATTAACAAGCAGTAATAAGACACTGTAAATAAAGTACTTTTTCACACAACTAAATTAGAGAAATTGTATCATATCTAAGTTTGAAAAACACAAAGTAAAATTATAGAAAGCTGCAATTGTTTCTGATTTTTGCAAAGTATATTGTGGGGCAAGCAACTCATGATTATAAAAGGTTAATGATTATGTTTTTTAAAACTAACAACAATTTGTTTTCCGGCAATACTTCATCATGCTGTTTTACAACCTAAAACTAAAACAGAGCATTAAAAAAGACATTAGGTGTTTTCAAAAACAAAAGATGTTTTCGATTTTCTTTTTGTATTTTCACGCCAAACTTGAAACCTTATACCCATGAAAAACCTTGTCGTAGCACTTCTTCCACTTTTGCTTTTTGCTTGTGGTAATCCCAAATCTGTTTCAGTTCTAAGTCCCGATGGAAAAATAAAAGTTGACTTTTGGATTGATGAAACATCAGATAATCATTACTCGGTAAGTTATGAAGGAGAGACCATTGTTTTGCCTTCATTTATTGGATACCAGTTGGAAGACGAATCGAAAATTGGCGACAACGTGGAAATTGTTTCGTTTTCGGAAATGGAAGTCAACCAAAGCTGGAAACCCGTTTATGGCGAACTGGCAGAAGTACCGGATACATACAACCAAACCACAATACGTTTAAAAGAAACGACTGAACAAAGCCGAGAATTTGAAATTGCCCTTCGCGTATACAACGAGGGAGTGGCTTTTAATACGACCTTCCTCTCAGGGGAGAATGAAGAACAGTTCACGATTCAAAAGGAACTCACAGAATTTACTTTTAATGAAGATTACGATTGCTGGGTATCAGACCGGGCGCAATCGGAATACCGCAATGTTCCAATTGGTTCAATAAAAGAACCGGCAGAACGACCGTTGGTAGTTGAAGCAGGAAATAAATATCTTGCCGTTGGCGAAGCAAAATTGATTGATTTTTCGCGTATGAAACTTCAGTCCGGTGAAAATAACAATTCGTTGATTGCAGCACTTGAAGATTCACCCGAAGTCGAACTTCCATATACAACACCGTGGCGTACGATTATGATTGGAAGTACTCCCGGAGAATTACTGGAAAACAACTATTTCCTTCAGAATCTAAATGATCCGTGTGCGATTGAAGATGTGTCGTGGATAAAACCAGGGAAAGTAATTCGCGAAGTGACACTTACCACACGTGGCGGAATTGCCTGTGTTGATTTTGCAGCGGCAAACGGACTGCAATACATAGAGTTTGACGCCGGATGGTATGGCAACGAATACGAAGAAACATCGGATGCGACCACCATTACCGTAGATCCCAAACGTTCGCCAGGGCCGCTGGATTTGCAAAAAGTAATCGACTACGGAAAAAGCAAAGGTATTGGTGTTATTTTATATGTAAACCGCCGTGCTTTGGAAAAACAAATTGACGAAATTTTACCGCTGTATAAATCGTGGGGAATAAAAGGCGTAAAATACGGCTTTGTTCAGGTGGGTTCGCAAGAGTGGACAGCATGGTTGCACGAGGCTGTAAAAAAAGCGGCTGACAATCAGCTGATGGTGGATATTCACGACGAATACCGACCCACTGGTTTTTCGCGTACGTACCCAAATTTAATGACACAGGAAGGAATTCGCGGCGATGAAGAAAGCCCGACGAACGAACATACATTAATCACGCTTTTTACCCGTATGCTGGCAGGTGCCGGCGACAACACCATCTGCTATTTTGCACCCCGCGTTACAGAAACCATGGGCGGGCATGTTTCGCAACTGGCAAAAGCGGTTATGATGTATAGTCCGTGGCAATTCCTTTTTTGGTATGACCGCCCTCCAAATTCATCGGATGTAATTGGCGGAGTTCCCGGAGCCAAAGATTATATAGAAGTAACTCCTGAACTGGAGTTCTTTAAACAAATGCCAACCGTTTGGGACGACACCAAAGTACTGGAAGGCAAAATAAGTGAATACGCTACCATAGCCCGAAAATCAGGTGATGATTGGTTTTTGGGTTCTTTAACCGGAGAACAGGCACATTCGTTTTCATTCGATCTTACTTTTCTTGATGATAACACCGACTACCAGGCTACTATTTATACATACGATCCCAACTCTAAATCAAAAACAAAGGTAAATATTGAAAAACGGGATGTTAACGTAAACTCAAAATTACAATCCAAGATTGAAGCTAACTCTGGCCTGGCCATCCATTTTCAGAAAAAATGAAAAATTTGAGTACCAATACAACTCATCTTAAATTCAATTTCACTGCAAATATTTAAAGATACCAACACCTCAACTATATATATCAGGAAAAAAGAAAGGTATAACCGGGCTATTCTTTTTGTATCGGTTGTTTTAATTCCTGCAAACCCTTAATAAATGAAATCAGCCCAACATCCATATGATCTAAATTACTATAAACTCTACTCTTAAAATTTAAACTTTCAAGGTCCATTTTTTCGATTTCGGTTGAGATGTCAACAACCGGATTTATCGACCAAGTAGAATCTTCAGTTCCACCAACACTTAAAAAGATGTTCAAACTTTCTTTATTGTTTTTCAGTTTTTCCGGCAATTGCTTCAAATAAAAATTGTTATACCACAACGTAGGACTTGCTGAAATAAATGATTTAAAGTCATCAGTACTCTTGTTTATTTGATCCGTTAAAGCATAAAGTACAAAATAACCTCCAAAAGAATGACCAAACAATGTCCTGTCCGTTTTGTCCGTTCTGAATTCGCTATCAATTTTTGGAACCAGTTCGTTTGTTATATACTTTTTAAAATTCTGTCCTCCACCAATTGCATCCATTTCATCTGAAGGTATTGATTTTGGATAGAGATAATCTCTAACTCTTAAAGAATCCATTAATTGGAAACTCTTATAACCGATGCTCACTAAAATAAAAGGTTCCAAAAGCCCCGTATTTTCATATTGATGGGCAATAGGTGAAGTAATTGGAAAATAAAAATTTCCGTCCAGTTCGTAAACCGAAGGATAATTTTTGTCCGGGTTCTCATAATATTCATTTGGTAGTTGAACATTAATATAAAAAGTGTCTTTTACAAACTCGGAATATTGATTAAAGATGGAAGGTTGTGAGTCAACTTCAGTTTTACTCTCTAATTTTGAAGAACAGCCTGGTAAAAACCCTACTATTGTGAGAATTAAGAAATTTCTCAAAGTTCTTTTTTGAATAATTTTCATATACAATATTTTATAGATTTCATTTTTGCTTGATTTTTATTGTCTCACATCGATATTAAAACCTACCCCTAAACTACTATGCTTTTTAAATTGCGCCTGACTGGCACGTTTAATAAGTGTTCCGTTATTTAGCAATCCTAAAGAGAAATATATGGCTTCCTCTTTTTTTACTTCTCCATTATTTTTCACCCATTCCAGTGTAACAAACACATCGTCTTCCAATACAATATCATAAGGTTTTAAATTAACAGAGATCACGCCGGTTCGCTTAGGTTCAATTTCAATAAAAATATTTTTAGCTAAAATATTCTCACCCGGTCTCCCGCCTTTTTCATCATAAAAATTTAATCTGAATACAGATGTGGCACTCAAACGGTTGTATGGAACATTGAACCTAAAACTATCAACATATGCGGGACTTTTATGGACATTGATTTTTATTCCCATCTCCGCCCCCAGTTGATCATAACTAAATCCTGTGCTAATAAATTTTGATGTTGTTTTATTGCCCAATGTTTTCTTTTTGAAACTCTTCCCATAAACAACCACTTCATTTATTGTTTCTGCTTTTTCTTTCAAATAAACCAACACGACGGAATCACTTTTGGCAATATCGCTTATTAACAATTCTTCAGGGTGATATCCTACCATCGAAATCCGGAGAGTATCATTCAAATAATCTTGTTTCATCTGCAATTCAAATGTTCCTTTTTCATTTGTGATTGTTCCTCTTTCTTTATTAAGAATACCAATATTCACGTATGGTAATGGTTCCCTTGTACTTGCATCCAAAATCTTCCCGTTAATTTTTCTCTCTGAGTTATTGTCTTTTCTTTCTGAATAATTAATCGGGGAGGTTGTGTTATTTTCAGAGTTGACTATTTCTGTCCAGAAATTGTCAAAGTCGCCTTTTCCAAATAAGGTACTATTAAAAAAGCGCACGGTAATATCCTCTAATTCATTATAAATATGAACCGAACTTTGAGATGCATTTAGAATTGAAGGGATACAAAGAAAATCAGAATGGTTACTCCCCAAAAATCGCAGATATCTTTTCTCCGAAGAAAGCAAATTATAATAACTGTAATCTGATGTTGGTGAAAAACCACTTAATTTCCCGTCACTTTCAAGATACAGATACGGTATCGTTTGTACTTCCGGTTTTAAAAGATTCTGGTTAAGTATCTCTTTAACATGTACGTCGTTGAGCTGTCCATCTTCATCATAATCCGTAGGATCACCAAAATAGCAAATCTCTGAACCATCAAAGGAAACAAATGATTTGATTTCAGGATTCCGGGCAACCAACACCGCAGAACTCATTCCACCCCAGCTATAGCCCAAAACACCAATTTGGTCAAAGTCAGGCTGTAGAGAAAACGTCTTACTATTTCTTAAAAATTCCAAAGCAAATTCAGCATCAAAAACCTGCTCCAACATATCGGTTATTTTATTCGACATTTCTCCGGGATATTTTCCAACCGACCAAACAGATAAAACGATAAAGCCTTCCTGTGCCAGGCGCTCCAGAATTTTGTAGTTTTCAAAGCCCATCCCATTCATCCCGGCCATATAAATAATAACCGGTAATTTTTTTGAATTTACAGGATTTAGTTCCCAAAAACTGTAGGTTTGAATATTCAGTAGTTTCTGTGGGTTTGGATCAAGCCCCAGTTCAGCCATAAAAAATGTAGCCAGTTCTTCGCTAAAACCTTCGTAATTTGTATCTCCATATGCTGAAGCGCGCTGTTCAAACAGTTTAAAAATATCGCCAAACAACAAATGACTCTGTCCTTTGTCTTCCGAAGGATACCAAACATCAATCTCCACCGGGCGGAAATGTAAACTATCATGAATATCTGTTTCCGGTTTATATATTCGTGAGGTATCTTTTAAGTTCAAAACTTTAAAACCAGCGTGGTAATGTTCGATTCCCTGACCGCGCGAAAATTGAACCGCTAAAAAAAAAGCGAGTATAATTAGATATTTCTTTTTCACGTTGAGATATAAATTTTTGCCTGTGACTGATTACAAAAGACACATAATAATTACAAACTAATAACACCACTCTGGTGTCGCGTCAATCTTCAAATTTCGGATAAGAACATTAGGTATGTTTCGACTCCATTCAACATGCCCTATGATAGTCAGGCTGAACGGAGTCGAATACTTAACCGTTATCTTACTCTTGACGAGACATTAGTCTTTATAAGTTTTGAGAAACAAAAGTGGTGCCTTAAAAAGTTACAGATAAACGAATTCCCGGGTAAATATTCTTCAGAAAATCGTTGAAATAGAGTTCCGGCTTTAAACTAATGGAATCGTTTATTTTCTTTTTTACCGACACCCGAAAAGTATTTTCCTTAAAAAAATCGTTATTTCGTACCGCAAGATATCCTACTGAAAGCCCATACCATTTTTCCTGAAGCGGAGAACCTGAAAAGTTATGATCCCAGCCTATTGAAACAAAATGATTCAACTCGAAAAAATTATCGTCGGTTGATCCGGAAAAATCGTACATCATGTTCCATCCTACTGAATAAATATTTTTTATCATCCCTTTTCGTGAAAAGCCCAGTCCCAAACGAAAATTAATATCAGAAACAAATGAGTTTTTCACCCAACCTGAGCCAACTCCTCCCATTATATACAACATATCCAGCGATTTGAATGAAGGAGTTTGAACATGTACCTTAGGCTCATTCTCCCTTAAATCAACACAGGCCTGAACCGGCGATTTCCGGTAAACAGTTCCTATCTCCTCAGTAAGAGCTTCAGTTCCCTTCCGGGCTTTCATTTTGAAATTTTCTGAAGAAAAAACAGAAAGAGCAGATAAATCGTCAACATAAATTTTCACGTTTAAATCCCGGGTAACAATAAAAATACAGTACTGACCCAATTCTTTTTCGAAAACAATTCCGTCATCAAAAACAATCAATTTTTTTGAATCCTTTTTTTCGAGCGTCAGTTTCAAATCTTTATAATTGGATACCGTAAAATCGTTTGCCAGTTCTCGCAAAGAAATAACAATGCGTTCGTCTTCTTCAGGAGTTGCCATCGACATTTCTTTCAAAATTTTCTGAATTTGTTCGACATGCTCTTCAATTCGGGGACTTTCAGGACTTTCCTCAGCAAAACCGGCACTGGAAATCTCCACTAACATTTTATCAAACCTGTACCGAATCGTATCGCCTTTAAAAACATCGCTTTTGGCTGCCAGCAATTGTGTAACAAAAAGAAAAAGAAGTACTGAAATAATTGTTTTAACTGTTTTCATAGCTTACTTGTTTTTTAATAGTGTTTTGTTTAAATCGTTTTTGTTTTCTGTAAACTTCCCGGGAAATATTTTCAATTCAAGGGCTGAATTTTTTGGAACGGCACCACTTTGAACGCCCATTTCCACGCGTTCGCTTTTTAGCTGAAAAGGCTCATTCCCTTTCTTTTCTGTTTCTTTTTTTTGTTTCTGAAAAGTGAACAATTCATCCTTAACTTTTTTTAGTTCTGCTTCCAACGTCTCCTTCTCAATCTGGTGATTCATTTTCTGAACAGCCAACAAAGCTTGAGTCGAATCTTCCAACTGTTTGATTTTTTTCTGCCATACCAAGTTGTCGTCCAATTTATTGACAGAAACAAAACGATCGTGATAAACGAGCTTTTCCACAACTTTGGTTTCTGTTTTTATTTGGATAGGAGCAGCTATTAGGGAATCGATGGTGTGTTGCATTTCAACATTCTTACTTTGTATTAATTCCAGCTTACTTTGTAGGCTTCTATTGATAGTAAACGCCGCATAAACACCGGCCGCGAAAAAGAAAAACAGAAAAACAGCGGCTACCCTCCACCAGGCAGCAACACTTTTTGAACGGTGTATTGTTGTATCAAGCCGACTCCACATTACTTCTTTCCCTGAGAAAGTTGTATTAGCATCGGATTCTGCAAAGGCTTCCTTTATTTTATGTTCCAGATTGTCCATAATCGTAATTCAATTTCTTTTGTAATAACTTTCTTGCTTTAAAAAACTGCGAACGCGAGGTGCTCTCCGAGATCCCCAACATTTCTGCAATTTCTTTGTGTGCGTAACCATCAACCACATGCATCAAAAAAACGGTTTTATAACCCACCGGCAGCTGATTCACCAATTCGTTTAGCGTTTCCCCGTCGGGCTCTTCGTAATACATTGTGTTTTGATGTTCTTCATCAATTGGCTCCAGTTTGTAAAGCGTGCTCAATTCTTTTCTGCGGTCCATTAGTGTTTGGTTAATCACAATACGCGACAACCAGGCCAGCAATGCAGCCTCATTTATAAACTCAAAGTCAGATAACTTTAGGAAAATCTTCAAAAAAGCCTGAAAAAGTGCTTCTTCAGCTGTTTCAGTTGAGACAGCATAACGTTTGGCCACGGCAAACAAACGGTCGGCATACCAATCGAAAAACTGCTTTTGCGCCCGCCGGTCGCCTTTTGAACTTTTACTAATAATTTTTTGAATCTGCACTAAATCGTTTTATTAAAATTCCTTTCATTCTTAAAATGCGGAAAAAAACTCAAACGTTGCCTGTGCGTCAAAAAAAATTCAAAATTCTTTTTCGAAACTATTTGTTTTCTTTTGCTTGAGGGAAACCCAAAACCAACTGTTCATCCAGCAAGCGGAAGGACATGCGATGGTATTTTGTAGTTCCAAATTCTTTGATGGCTGCCCGGTGTTTTTTGGTTGGGTAACCTTTGTTTTTACTCCAATCATAATTGGGAAATTCGTTGTGGGCTTGTTGCATAAAGTCGTCGCGATAGGTCTTTGCCAACACAGAAGCTGCCGCAATGGAATAAAATCGCCCGTCGCCTTTTATCATGCAGGTAAACGGTATTTTGGTGCGCGGCCGGAAACGATTTCCGTCAATCAACAAATGCTCCGGCACCATTTGTAGTTGCTGCACAGCTTTGTTCATCGCCAAAAACGAAGCATTCAGAATATTAATTTCATCAATTTCTTTATTCGAAACCGAAGCCACTGCCCAGGCTATCGCCTCTTTTTCAATGAGTGGGCGCAAAAAGTAACGTTGTTTTTCAGTGAGTTTTTTGGAGTCGTTTAATAATTCATTTTCAAAATCGCAAGGCAAAATTACAGCCGCTGCAAATACAGGCCCTGCAAGACAACCGCGCCCCGCCTCATCGCAACCAGCTTCGACAGTATTTTTTTTATAATATGATAATAGTTTGTTGAATTTCATTCTTTGCACTAAGTTTTCTCACCTCCGCAGGGGAGCCTGGGAGGGGCTTTTTATTGTAAAGCCCGTTCTACGCTCATCCAAAGTAAACGTGCCGTTTCGTCCCAGCTAAATTTTTCTTTCTGAACCATTCCCTTTTCTATAAGCGATTTGCGCAGCTCCTTGTCTGCCGAAATCTTAATCATGGCTTCGGTTATTTGTTCTATTTTGCACGGGTCGGCATATAAAACGGCACTTCCGCCAACTTCGGGAATAGAAGTTGTGTTCGAACAAATTACAGGAACGCCGGAGCTCATCGCCTCTACAATCGGAATTCCAAAACCTTCAAAATAAGGAACAAAAGTAAGCGCCATTGCTGCGCCAAAAATCTGATGTAATTCGTCGGTATTTACACGGCCGGTAAAAACCACGTCCTTTTTAAAACGCATGTTGTCGAAGGTTTCGAAAATTTCACCGGTTTTGTGCATTTCACCACCAACAATTACCAGTTTTACATCATTTGAATCCACACTTTTAAAGGCATCAAAAGCATTTAGTAACCCGCAAATATTTTTCCGCGGATGCAAAGCGCCCACAAACAAGAAATAGGGTTTCCCGTCGGAATATTTTTGTCGAATTACTTGCTGGTCTTCAAGCGACGTTGGACAAAAAATCCGGTTAATGCCGTCGTAAACCACATCAATTTTATCGTAATCTACCTTAAACGAACGCGTAATATCTTCCTTTGAATAGAACGAAACCGTTGCAATTCGTTTTGCAACTTTGGCAAATTTTTTAAAATACCGATTGTAATATTTTGCTTTCAACCAAGGCAAATCGGCAGGACGATGTACAAAATTAATATCGTGAATTACGGCCAGCTGAGGTACTTTTGTTCGCAACGACAAGTATCCGTCGGGAGAAAGAAAAAGGTCGGCTTTATATTTTCTGAGCACTTTCGGAATTTGATATTCAAACCACAAATACCACAAAACCGGATGCCGCGTTGGCGGACCAATAACCACCGGAGTAACATTATCAGAAAAAATATAGTCGGAATCGTAAGGCCGATCAAAAATAAAAATAAACTGATGTTCCGGGTGATTGATGGTCATTCTTTTCAGCGTTTCCAAAGTAAACCAACCAATTCCCTCAAGTTTGCCCTTTAAAAGCAAGCGGGTATTTACGGCAATTACCATAAAGTGTAAATTCAAATTTGGGTAAATGTACAAAGTCTGTTTAAATATTTTTTACTTTTAAGCTTTCAAATTATGCGACTTAAAAGATAAATACTGGATTTTGAAACGCAAATTTATTACCAATCTGATATTACTACTTTTCCTGAACCTCCTGATAAAACCATTTTGGCTTCTGGGAATTGACAGAACCGTTCAAAACATGGTTGGCGATCAAACTTTCGGTATGTATTTCGCCTTGTTTAATTTTTCAATGTTGCTGAATATCCTGCTCGATGTAGGAATTACCAATTACAATAACAGGAATATTGCACAACACCAGTTTTTGCTTCCCAAACATCTTTCAAATATTGTGGGTTTGAAACTCATGCTCGCCATTGTTTATGCCATTTTTACACTCACAGTTGCATTTATTATCGGCTACAACAAGGTGCAATTTCATTTGCTTTTCTTCCTCATTTTCAACCAGTTTCTTATTTCGTTTACTTTATATCTTCGGTCCAATATCAGCGGGCTGCATCTTTTTCGCACCGACAGTTTTATTTCGGTTCTCGACCGAAGTATCATGATAATTATTTGCAGCGTTCTTTTATTCAACAGCTCATTTAAAGCTTCTTTTACCATTGAATGGTTTGTGTACGCACAAACTGCTGCTTATCTGCTCACTTCAATTATTACATTTATAATTGTTCTGGCGCAATCAGGGAAAATAAAACTCCGCTTCGATTTCAAATTTTTTATTGTTTTTCTTCGGAAATCGTATCCTTACGCACTTTTGGTTTTGCTGATGTCGTTTTACAACCGGATTGATTCGGTAATGCTTGAGCGCCTCCTCCCCGACCCGATTGGAAAAGAACAAGCCGGAATTTATGCGCAGGCATTTCGTTTGCTCGACGCAGTTTCGATGTTTGGCGTTCTATTTGGCGGCTTACTTTTGCCCATTTTCTCGCGAATGATAAAACAAAAAGAACATGTTGGTTCCATGGTTCAACTTTCCTACACGCTTTTGGTTGTTCCTGCTATAATTATTGCGGTTTCGAGCGTTTATTACAACGAACAGATTATGGATCTTTTATACCATTCCAACACCAATCATTCCTCGGGAATTCTCGGAATTCTGATGACCGGATTTATCGGAATTGCCAGCACATACATTTTCGGCACACTGCTCACAGCAAACGGAAGTATGAAACAACTTAACATTATGGCGTTTCTGGGAATGGTGCTCAACGTTTCACTTAACCTGATTTTAATTCCACGCTTTATGGCATTTGGTTCTGCTTATGCCAGTTTAATTACTCAAATTTGCACTGCCATTGCACAAATCACGCTGGCAATTATCATTTTCAAACTAAAACCAAGTGTCCGATTTATTATCCAACTCATTCTTTTTGCAGGAATTACGGTTACGATGGGAACCATTTCGCAACGTTTTGAGAACTGGGTTTACGGCTACTTATTTGTAATCTTCACTTCCGCACTTTTTGCATTCTTATTGAAATTATTTAATTTGAAAGACCTCTATCAAATTATACGATACAAATAAAAATGGCCAACCCAACAATTCAGGAACTGCAAAACGAAGACAAATTTGAGCTGCTGGCAAAATTTAATCATCAGCAAATAAAAGATTTTGTAATTCAGCAACTAAGCAACACCAATACAAAAATTGTTCGCTGGTACATGATTTACCAAACGTTAATGGTTCTGCTTGGCCTTTTTTTTCTTACGCGCTCGGTTATTTTAGCTTTTCAGTATAATTTTCTGCCGCTGTTTTTTTCAATTGCCACACTTGTTTTCTGTGTTTCTGTTCTTATTGTTATTCATGAACTCGTTCACGGAATTGCGTTAAAAGTAACCGGAGCCCCAAAAATAAATTACGGCGGCTATCTTAGGAAATTTGTTTTTTATGCAGAAGCCGATGAACATGTGCTCAATCGGAAACAATTTGCCTTTGTAGCATTGGCTCCGCTGGTAGTTATTCAATTTGTTACACTTTTCGGAATTCTTTTTTCGCTCAACCAGTCGATATTTTATTTCTGGATTATTTTAATGAGTGCACACAGCCTTTTCTGCGCCGGCGATATTGGGCTACTTTCGCTCTTTTCTTCTGACAAAAATGCAGAAATTTACACTTTCGATGTAAAAGAAGAAAAAACGAGTTATTATTACAAAAGAATCGATAAAAATGTTTAATCAGTAGAAAAAACGACTCAAATTAAAGCTGTTTTCACTCAGCATTTTGATTCTTCTCAAATCACATACCCATAAAATGATCATACTTTTTTAAAATCATCTGATAAGAGAAAACAGATGCCTCGGACCAAAAGCCCAGGGTTTCTTTTTGTATGAACAACCACACCTAAAAAATATAACAAGCCCGGCACCAGTCCATATTTCAAATTGTATATAACGAAAACCACGGATATTGTCTGATTTATCGATTTTTGAACACAAAACCCCTTACCCATGAAAAGTGAGGATAAGGGTGTTGT
>NZ_JAIKLE010000053.1 GCF_022267315.1 Maribellus maritimus | reverse complement strand
CAAGTTCTTTTAAATCCTCTTTTATATTGAATTTGCTTTGTCTTCCCATGCTTCAAAGATAATACAGCGGCACTATATACTCAAATTGGTATAAGCAGGAAGCGCGTCTCCTTTTAGAATTCCAACATTTGTATATTAATATTATAGGAATATTCGTTTGGGGACAATTCTTCAAAAATAAAACTATTTCACCATCTGGAATATAAGCTGTTTTGTATTCTTAAGGCTAATTTCTACTTAGTCAGTTAACATTTTCAGCTTCCTCAAAAACCAAATATTCAAACCGGGCACTTTGTAAAAAAGCTTCTTTCATTTGCGTTTTTAGATTGACGGATGCCTGCTGCCCGTGTTTCTCAATGAGTTGAATAAAGCGAACAGTTACCTTGTCGTAAGTTTCGCCGGCATAAGTATCAATAAATCTTTGATACGGATTATCAGCAACCTGGTGCATTATTATGTGTTGACCAACTTCACCATACAACCAAAAACAAGGCAACAAAGCCGCCAATGCAACCGGATAAGGTGCATTTTGAGCAGAATGAAGCAAAAAATTCCCATATTCACCAAAAACCGGCGACTGTTCTTTCGCTGCTTGAATATTAAAATAAACGAGATATTCTTTTTGCATGGCCTGTTCAACGGCAATACCATCTTCGGCCAATTGCCGGAAAAAATTTTTTTCTGTTTCATCCGTAGCCCGCTGCGACAAAAGTTCCAGCGCCTCATTATCCTGTTGCAGGTAAAGTACATCCTGCGATAAATAATGAGTAAACCATTCCCGGGGAAGTGTAGCATTAGCCAGTTCGGAGACAAACCGGCAATTTATTATTTGCTGAAAGACAGGAAGCGTTGCTTCCCATAATTCCCGCGTAAACTCGCCTTGTGCCGTAACCCGCATTATTTCCAGAATTGATGAAAATGATGAACCGGTCCGTGACCTTTCCCTATCTCATAATCGGCCCCAGCTACTATTGCACGATTGATATAATCTTTGGCGCTGCGAATAGCATCGTTCAGCGGTAATTGCTGCGCTAAAAAAGAAGCTACTGCCGATGAAAATGTACAACCTGTTCCATGTGTATTTTTTGTTGACACGCGCTGCGAACGAAGCTCAATAATTTCATCGGTTTCGGCATTGTAAAAAACATCCACCAGCTCGTCTTCGGTTAAATGCCCGGCTTTTAGTAAAACCGATACCGTTCCGTTACATGATAAATCTTTTACCACCAATGGCAAATCGGCCTGTTTTGAGATTTTCCTTCCTGAAAGGATTTCGGCTTCCGGAACATTGGGAGTAATTACGCTAACCATAGGAATCAATTCATTTTTAAGGGTTTCAATGGCTTCGTCCTGCAAAAGTTTATCGCCCGAAGTAGCCACCATTACCGGGTCCAGAACAATATTACGAATATTGTACGGCTGTAGCGTATCTTTCACTGCCCGAATTAACTCCGAAGAATGCAGCATGCCAATCTTAACGGCATCAGCGCCAATATCGTCCAACACCGATTTAATTTGTCCTTTTACAAAATTGATAGGCACCGGATGTACCCCAAAAACCCCGACTGTATTTTCATCAACAATAGCAGTAATTGCCGTTGCGGCAAAACAGCAACATGCCGATATGGTTTTTAAATCGGCCTGAATGCCGGCCCCGCCACTTGGGTCGCTCCCGGCTATACTTAAAACGCGTTTATAGTTCATTTTTTGTTTTTATTCTTGAAAATGATTAAATCCGGCTTTCGAAAAAACAACTTTCTGCCCGTTTTTGTACCATTCAATTGCCGGTTTGCCTTCTTCTATTTTACCAATAGGATAAACCGTTTTCCCAAATTGCCATTTAAATTCCTTTTGCAGTTCATGTAGTTGCTCAGGGGCAACAGTGAAAACCAGTTCGTAATCTTCGCCACCGCCAACTGCCAGTTCATCCGGGCTCCAGTTTTGCGTAGCACAAATTCTTTTCAACGGTTCCGACAAGGGCAGATTTTCCAAATCTATTCGTGCTGCTTTCTTCGAAGCTTTTAAAATGTGCATCAAATCAGAAGCAATCCCATCCGAAATATCCATCATAGCATGAACGCCGGAAAAGCCAAGCAAAATCTGTCCTTCTTTTATGCACGGTTCAGGTAGATTATGCCGTTGCAGCAAATATTCAACATCAGCCGAGGGATCCATTTTTTTCAACATAGTTTGCAAGCCACCTGCCGAATCGCCCAGATTTCCGGTAACACAAATCAAATCCCCACTTTGGGCATTCCTGCGCAATTTCACCTTTCCTTTTGGACATTTCCCGATTGCACATACATTAATGGCCAAATGTTTTACTGATTTGGTTGTATCGCCCCCGTAAAGCGGCGTTGCGTATTTCTCAGAAATGTCATGATAACCTTTCATAAATTCATCCAGATATTCTACATCAACCCCTGGCGGAACAGCAATAGACAAGAATGTTCCCAGCGGAGTTCCACCCATTGCAGCAATATCGCTCAGGTTTACTGCCACCGATTTGTAGCCCAGTTGCCATGGCCTAATTTTATCCCGGAGAAAATGAACATCTTCTATCAGCATATCAGTGGTTACCAGCAAATCAGAAGTTTCATTCATCGGTAAAATGGCGCAATCATCACCAATACCCAATACTTTTCCCGACAAAAGAGCTTTAAAATCCGGAGCGAAACGCTCGATAAAACCAAACTCACCTATTTCTTTTAATTCCACTTTTAATTCTCTTTTAAATCAAATAAAAACTGTTCCAAGCATTCACGAATTGCAGCAGAAGCCATAAATCTGGACGCTGTTTTTCTTGTGACAATAGCATTTGAACCAAGTGGAGCATTTTCATCACCATCCACAATGTCACAACAATAAATATTTTCACTTGAACCAACGCTAATTTTAAGTTGGCATAATCCGTGGACTTTGATTTTCCCAAAACCTGTTATTCTTGAATCAATTGCCTGTAGCTTAATTACAATACTACTTGTAGCTGTACTATCAATGTTTAAATTCGACTGGCTGAATACGGAATCAACATACTCCTTAAGTTTAAATATTGTCTGAGCTGAAGCCAGTTCGGAAGTATTTTCAATATCTAAGGATGAACATCTTATATTTCTTAGTTGAGAATTTGACCTGTCATCAATAAGTTCAACCCGAAAAGATTTAGCATTAAAGTCGAATGCATTAATTGTCTTATATATTGGAAATTTCCGACCGGGTAGAAATCCATGCTCAGGAACTATCTCCTCTCCAAATAAAATTGGAATAATAATTTGAGAATATCCAGTATTTATACTGAATATTAAAATGATAATTGTTAATATCCGCTTTTTCATTCCGAAAATAGTTATAAAATTAGCCTTAAGGTATTTGTATTGTAAAGAAAACAAATTAACTCCATTTATACCGGCCATTGTTCCAATCGCCACGCGCTGTCCCAGAACATCCATTCCATTTTAAAAGACAGTTTGAAAGCCTGTGTCATTGATTCTCGCAAAGCGGGAGTCGTTTCATTTGCCGCTTTATCGCAAATAGTAATTGCTTTTTGAACAGCCAGCGCAAAATCGTCACCTCCATAAGTATCAATCCAGGGCTGATACGGATTTTCTATCTTTGTTTGATTCTCTAAAATGTAATCACCCACTTTCTTATACACCCAAAAACAGGGAAGAATAGCAGCCAGTGCCTCTTCAGTTGATGCACAGGCCAATTGCCGGTACATATGTCCGGTGTAAAGCGCACAGGTTGGGGTTGCATCAATATCTCTGTCACTATTTTTTAAATAATACTCATGTAAGGCCTGCTCAACTGAAACGGTATCTGATGAAAATTTCAGAAAATCTTCGCGCCATTCTTTCCGATTTAATTTTGCAGCTATACCTGCCAAAATTTTTCCGTATTCAGCCAGATAAATTGCATCCTGCTGCAAATAGAACTGAAATTTTTCCTGTGGCAGTGTGCCGTTCATCAATTCGTTCAAAAAAGGCAATTTCAAAATTTTATTGTAAACAGATGCACATTCATTCCATGCTTTATCACTCCACTTCATATGTTTTTTCTTTTTATTTCATTTTTTAATAATTCGGCAGCAAGCTTTGGATTTTCAGCCGACGAAATAGCTGAAACCACAGCAACACCATTTGCCCCGTATGCCATAACTTGTGCTGCATTTTCCAGATTAATTCCGCCAATTGCCACATTCGGATGGCTGGAAATAGCGCTAACCGCTTTTACCCCTTCCAATCCGAAAGGCGTAAACGTATCGGTTTTGGTTGGCGTGGCAAAAACAGGAGAAATACCTATATAATCAATATCCAAATTGTTGGATTCTTCTGCCTGCCTCATCGTTTCAACCGACAAGCCCAGTATTTTATCTTTTCCGAGAAGTCGGCGGGCAACATCCCACGATAAATCGCTTTGACCAATATGCAAGCCATCGGCATCAATGGCCAGCACAATATCGAGCCTGTCGTTAATAATAAGTGGAATATTATACGATTTTAGCAACTTTTTTAAGCGGATTCCCAGTTCATAAAACTGTTTCGAACTGCAATTTTTTTCACGCAACTGAACCATGGTAATACCACCTTTCACGGCTTCTTCCACAATAAATTCCAATGGGCGGCCAAGCGACAAATCACGGTCGGTTACCAGATATAAGCTTAAATCAAATGATTTCATTTTATTCTATTTAAGCGATAAAAACGTCAGCAATATCTTTATCTGTAAGGTTGTACAATGTATCGATAAAGTGCATTTGCAAGCTTCCCGGACCGGCAGATTTCTTTGCAGCTATTTCGCCGCAAATACTCATTACCGCCATTCCGTGGGCTGCGGCCAGCAAGGTATTTTTATTTACTGCGGCAAAAGCCCCCAAAACTGCGGAAGCCGTACACCCCATTCCGGTAACTTTTGGCATTAATGGTGAACCATTTTTTATCGTAATAACCTGTTCTCCATCGGTAATAAAATCTTCGGCGCCACTAATTACTACAACAGCCCCGCTTTCTTTTGCCAAGCTTTTTGCTGCATCAAGAGCGGCATTGGCAGAAACGGTACTATCAACTCCTTTGGTGGCAACATTCTCTTTAGCCAGCGCCATAATCTCAGAAGCATTTCCGCGAATAAGCGTAGGTTTACATTTCTCAATAATCTGTACGGCCACTTCGTTCCGGTAAGGCGTAGCGCCAACGCCAACGGGGTCGAACACTACAGGAATCCCTTTCTCTGTTGCGGCAATTCCGGCTTTCATCATTCCCTCTACCCATAAAGGATTCAGTGTACCAATATTAATCACCAATGCAGAGGCGATACCAGCCATGTCAGCCACTTCTTCAACAGCATGTGCCATGACCGGCGAAGCACCAATGGCCAGCAAAGCGTTGGCAGTGTTGTTCATTACTACAAAATTGGTGATGTTGTGCACCAAAGGAGTGTTATCTCTTAGAGCCTGCAAATCGGCTGCAATTGATTTTGCGTTTATCATAGTATTTATATTTTAATTCTACACAATTTATTTCCGGGCACAAATGGCTACATAATCACCGCGGTCGTATCCTTCTCTGGGTTCTTCTGCCACATTATTGGAATAAATAGGATGCGCCGTTAGCGTTTGTGCAAATTCCAAGTTATTAAATCCTGACTTTTGTAACATCTCCACTTTTTCTGCCGTAGTTCGCCAATTGGCTATTTTTACAAATTCAATGGGATACGGGTCTTCCGGATGAACATCTTTTAACAAAGGATGCTCCCAGGTTCCAACCGCTTTTGTCAGGTTGTAGAGCAATGCATATGAACTTTCTTTGGGAACATCAATTACCACAATTTTACCCCCCGGACGCAGTGCTGCAAAAGCTTTATCAAACGCAGTCTGTAAGTCGGTAATGTAACTTGGCGTGCCATTAAACAGTACAGTATCATATTTTTCGATGCCCAGTTCTGCTTTTTCTACAGTTGTTACCTCAACTGTCATTCCACGTTTACGGGCAATTTCAGCCATTCCTTCCGATGGCTCCAACCCGCTTTTTATGGAAATCCCAAAGTCTTTTTCCAGAATCATTTCAAAAAGGCCGCTGCCACAACCTACTGAAAAAACATCTTTTGAATCTTTAAGAAAATGCGCCACCAATTTCACTTCGGAATACAACACATTTGTATTTTTCATAAACCATGCATCGTATTTTGATGCATGCTCGTCGAAACCACTTTTCATTTTTTCACTCATAATAAGTATTTATTTAACCCAAAAAGCCGCTCCGCAGAAATGCGAAACGGCCTGTATCTTTGTTCATTATAAAATCAAATACAATCCTCGTTTCCCTCCGCTGTTATTATACATATCAGGTTACAGGGTATAATCTCAGCCGGCCTCAGTAGACAGACACCCCTAACGAGATGACGTAAAAGTATCGATTTTTAGAGGAATTTCAAAAGATGATTCCTTTTATATTCGTTGTTTCCGGAACGAGAATCTATCATTTTACAGCTAATTCTCATCTCTATCCTGTATCGCAAAAAAACAAAGAAATTGATATAAAGCCATTTAGTTTACATCAATCATTTTGATTAACGAGCGCCTCCTTTTTCGTCTCTTTAACCAAAGAATAAACCCCGTTACCGGGAGGCTTGCAGCGATAAAGCTTGCAAAAAATGCCAACAATTTACCGGGAAAACCGAGTATTGATCCGTCATGAATGGGAAGGTTTATGGCTGTTCCCAATTGAATTAGCATAGAAAGCAACAGGGCAACCTGAAGTAGCATTTGATCTTTTCTAGTAAAATTAGTGCTTTTCTTCACGGAGAGAAAAAGAACACCCAATATTATAGTGGATGTTTCTTTTACACCTTAAAATAAATCATTAAAAAATTCATTATACAGGTCGTCTTAAGCTTTTCATCATATAGCAGCACGCATTCAGGCAACCATTTTCGATAAGACCTTTTGAAAGGGATAAAGTTGGTTAAAGCATCCATACAGATTCCGGTTTGAATAAAAAATATCCTTCAATCGCATAAAATGTAGTATTTGTGAATATTTCCTTTTGAAATACCCGCAAACTGGTATAACCTGCCCCATCGAATTATTAGCTACTTTGTATTTTTATCTTCAGGAATAAAAACGCAAAAATATCAAGAGGCTAAAAACGGCGTTTCTCATATTTTTAGAAAACATCATATGTAAACTCTTTTTCAAGAAGAAAGCATCCCAAAAAATTAAAAATGAAAAATAGTAGTAAATTAAAATTGTGCCCCCTATTACTAATAATATTTCTGTTTAATGATTGCTCAACACAAGCTCAAAATAGCCAAACAGAGAAAAGGCAGGTACCATACGCATCTTTGTTTGCTGATGCTGTAATCCAGAGATCAGATAGGCTGGTTTATTACTTAACAGACAAAGCAAAATATGGATATGATTTTAGTTTTCTCGGTTCAGCCATTGACCAACTGGGTAGTATTGACAAAAAATATTCAAATTACATGCAGACATATATAGACTATTTTGTGCAGAAGGATGGAAGCATAGACCACTACACTCTCACTGATTACAACTTAGATAACATTCGACCGGGATTCAACATGCTTGAGTTGTATAAGCGCACCAAAGATGAAAAATACAAAAAAGCGATTGAAACGTTGGTGAGCCAAATAGAAAATCAGCCCCGCGTAAATTCAGGTGGATTTTGGCATAAAAAAATTTATCCTTATCAAATGTGGCTGGATGGCATTTACATGGCTTCGCCTTTTCTTGCCCGATATGCAAAAGATTTTAATGAACCAAAATGGTTTGATGAAGTAACATTTCAAATTCAGAAAATTTACAGGGAAACACTGGATGTAAAAAGCGGCCTAATATTCCATGCCTGGGATGAAAGTCGCACGCAGCAATGGTGTAATCCAGAAACAGGACAGAGTAAGCATTTCTGGAGTCGCGGCACGGGCTGGTTCATGATGGCAATTGTGGATGTACTGGATTATCTTCCTGAAGATCATCCTGATCGCCCTGTCTTGATCGAAATACTTGATCATTTAAGTATTGCATTGTTAAAAGTGCAAGATAAAAAAACAAAACTATGGTACCAGGTTCTTGATATGGGCGGACATGACGGCAACTACCTTGAAGCTTCTGGATCGGCCATGTTTATTTATGCCTATGCCAAAGGAGCTAAAAAAGGATACCTCAAAAAAGAATTCTACAATATCGCCGGTAATGCATTCGACAGTATGGTAAAAAACATGGTAATAATCAGCGACGAAGGGTTGCCCGTTTTAACAAACGTTTGCGGAGCGTGTGGCTTGGGAGGAAATCCATATCGTATGGCTGACTACAATTATTATATCTCAGAAAGACAAATCGATAACGATTCAAAAGGTGTTGGTGCGTTTATCCTGGCAGCTATTGAATTAAACAAATAAAAAATCCAGGCACAGAACATCCAATTTTAAGGATTTCAAAATCCGAAAACAAAGTCGGAGTCGTGAATACAACTTTGTTCCTGCTGTTAGAGCTCGATAATATCACATAATGATTTGAACCTGCCTGTTTTTTGGTAATGTTCCGCATCAGTATTTGTAGTATTGTTTTATTTTTAAAATTCAGATCTGAATATTCAATGAAAAAAATCCGGTAGCTCACTTGCAAAAGGAGTACGTACCGGATTTTGTTTTAACTAAGACTAACTATGTTATATTAAACAATAAATTACCCTGGTTCCAATAAATATTATCAATACTGTTAATGTTTGAAGTTATAAAATAACAGTCCATATCTGATAAACATTCTGTTAAACTCCGGATATTAAACAAATCTTTGATATCCGGAGTTATCTCTTCTATCTTATATCAATATGGCTCAAAAGCACGATACATTTAATAGCCCGGATTTTGCAACATTGCTTTTTCTTCAGGAGTCAAAGGACTTCCTTCTTTATATATTGCATCAAGAAACTTTTGCGGGACAGGTCTTAAACTATGAAAATCTTCAATATTTGGAGATGCTTCAGGATTATAAGCCCTAACTCTGGCCACCAATGTTTTAGTGCGGCTCAGATCTTCCCAGCGAAGCCATTCACCACAAAGCTCTCTCGTACGTTCATTCAAAATCAAACACAACATACGATCATAGTCACCGGCGTATCCCAATTTTGCAATTACGGCTTCATCCTCTTCGGGAAAGGCTGATATGCTTGTAATTGTTAAATCAGTAGCTGCTGTCGTTACCGGAATATTGTTAGACTCATAATATGAATTTTCGTTCATATAAGAATTGTCGCTAAATGGTTGTGTAAAATCAGAGGTAGGATACGACTCGGCGCCATCCATGTAGTAGGATCGATCCTCTCCTTCCTGGTAAGCTCCGCGGTTCCGAACCTCGTTGATGTACGGCAACGCATCAGTATACGAACCGCTACCCAGTGAGGCCAGACGTATTTTCGCTTCTGCAGCCATCAAATAGGTTTCGGCGGAACGTGCCAGTATTTCATCGCGCATACCGCGGTTATCGTTGATGGCTGTTCTGTCCGATTCAAAATGTTTTGAAAGGGACGGGAACCGCGGATTTGCCAGCAGCCCAACACCGTCGGCAGCATAGGCAACAAATACGTGTGGAATTGTTTTTCCCGTTTCGCTGTATAAAATATTGGGATTGTTGTTGTTTATCGTTTTTTCAAAACGCGTGTCGTCGGGCGAATTGATAATGTACATAATCCCCAGGTCTACCCCGGGAGTATAAGTAATACCTCCAAACTCACCACCGGCATTAACACGATGTTTTGTTCTGAAGGTTTTCCAGAAACGTGAGTCGTTAATATGGTCGAATATATCGTAGGTAAAATACGTTGCGGCCAAACGGCTGTAGGGACGCATCCCGGTTAAGTCGCGTTTCATCATAGGAAGGTCATCATATCTTGCGGTGTAAAATATATGACTTCTGTTAGAAGTTTCAAGCACGGGGTCGCGGCTAAATGATGCTGACAAAATCAATTCCGGCAGAAACTCATTGGCTCCGTCGGGTTCTGTGTAAGCCCAAAGATCCTGGTAATTAGGAGCAAGCGGATGATTGGCAATCACTTCGTCTGATAAACTTACAACCATTTGAAGATCTGCTGCTTTGGTGTCTGAGTTCCATGAGTCATTGATCTCACTGGCACGCGTCAAATAGGCTTTCGCAAGGAAATGAGCGGCAGCATCTTTGCTAATCCTGTTCGGATGTTGTACCGAATTGTTCAGCAGGTTATAGGCCTGGGTAAAATCATCGATTACCTGTTGCATTACTTCCTGGGCACTTGCACGCGTAAATTCTAACTCCACAGTAGTGCTTGGTTTCAGTTTTAGAGGGACGGCCCCATATTGCCGCACTAATTTTAAATAGCTATAAGCGCGAAAAAAATAACCTTCTCCCAGAGCAATATCTTTTATAGCAGGGGATGTCGATTCGATATTGGTCGCCGATTCAATTAATTGATTAGCCAAACCGATACCAATATATATATTATCCCAGGGTTCCTCTGCAGTGGTTCTTATAGTCGTAATTATTGAACCAAACCTGCTGTCGTAATTATTCCATGCGCTGTTGGTATCGTCACCCCCTACATGAAACTCATCGGTACCGTAATTGGTGGTTCCAAACTGATATTCTGAATCAAAAGGCGATGCAAAGATTCTGTAATAAGCACCCACGGCTAATTCCTGAATACCCTGCTCCGTTTCATAAAAAGAAAAGTCCCTTTCAGTATCCAATTTTTCGTCCAGAAAGTCCTTGCAGGAAATTACACCCGCTATTAATATCAAGAGCGTGAACAGGCGTGTATAAAATTTTATATTTTTTTTCATAACATATACTTTTTAAATTTAACATGGTTTAAAACTGTAGGTTGATACCGGTTACAAAACCTCTGTTTGAAGCATGATATCTTACGTCAAGATCAACCCAGGATACATTATTGAAAACAAAACCGGGATTTAATGCCTGAACATAAACCCGTAATTTGGAAGCGCCAATTTTCCCGGCAATTTTTCCGGGTAAATTATACCCCAAAGTAATATTTCGAATCTTTAAGAAAGAACCGTTTTTAAAACCCAACGATCCATAATACTGGTCGCCATAACCGGCAGAATATATTGGTTTTTGATAATCGGATTTTGTATCTGTATCAGTCCAGTAATCCACTTTTCTTTGTTGATATCGTCCCACAAGTCCTTCTCCTCCGGCATCGTATTTATATCCCATTCGGCCGTATAAGAATACAGATAATTCGAACCCTTTATAATCAAAAGTATTTGTTATACCGAGAATATATTTTGGTATCTCACTACCGATAACTACGCGGTCGTTATTCGCATCAATTACATAATCTCCGTTCTGATCGACCGGACGGACATTACCGGCGGTAAATGTATGGCCATTAGCATTAAATTTTGCCATTTCTGCAGCATCCGATTCCTGCCAGATTCCTGCAGCCGCATAGTCGTAAATTATATCCTGAGACTCACCTATAAACCATTCGTTGACTAAATCATCTTCTTTGCCGTTGGCTAACGAAACGATTTCGTTGTCCTGGTATGAAAAGTTAAGTGTAGTTGACCATTCAAAATCATGGGTTCTAATGTTTACTGAGTTTACCGTCAAATCAAAGCCTTTAGATTTGGTTTCCCCGATATTGGCAAATGTATTTTCAAAACCGGTAACCGTAGGGATTGATTTTTGAAGTAACAGATCGGTGGTGTTGGAAAAGTAAATATCTAAATTTCCATAAATTCTTGAATTCAATACTGAAAAATCGAGACCGATGTTGTATTGCGTAGTTTGCTCCCAACCTAAATCCGGATTAGCCAGAGTTTCATCATTTTCCTGGCCTGCAGTAGATGTGTTGCCAAAGGGATAGAATAACCCCGCAAGCTTTCCTTTGGTTTCATAAGGATCAATAGCCGCATTACCGGTAACCCCCACGCCAAAACGTAATTTTAACTGGGTTACCCAGTTTACGTCGGCCATAAAGGCTTCTCTATCTAAACGCCATCCTAAAGCTGCACTGGGAAAAAATGACCACTTGTTCCCTTCTGATAATTGGGAGGCCCCATCATAACGTCCAGATACCGTAAGCAGGTATTTATCATCAAAACTATAATTTAAACGGGCCATATAGGATAACAACGATTGTTCGGTGATTCCGGAATCCCACCCGCTAAGGGACCCTACAGCGTCTAAAGCATTCCATTTTTGGCTGGGAAAAGGAATGTTATCTGCTTCCATGAAACTGGATTCTGTTTCAAATTGTGTTTGACTCTGTAATAAAGTCAAACCAAAATTGTGTTTTCCAAAGGTCCTATCATAGTACACTAGGTTATCGAGCGTGTAAGACAAGCGTTGTCTTTTTTCTAAAGCAGCATAAGCGGAACCGCCTCTGATTACGGATTGGCCATCAAGAAAGATACCATCACGCCAGGTTTCGATATCTGGGCCGAAATTGGCACGATATCTTAGCCCTTCCAATGCAGGTATAAGGGCGCCTATATCCAATTGGCCATAAAAACTACCAAAAGCACGTAGTGTAACACGCTGATCCTGTGAATACTTATCCTCATCGATAATTGTTTTAACGGCGCTGTCTCCACCCGGTTCACCTACCTTGTTGCCATCAGCATCATAGGGCAATGCATACACAAAAATGCCATATGCGCTTTCATATAATCCACTTCTGGCAGATACACTGACGTTGCCTGCAGTAGATTGGCCATATTCCTGGGTACTGTATGAGCTGTTCAGTTTTGCTCCAAATGAGAACCAGTCTACTGGTTTAATATCTACACTTACATTTGCACTGTAACGATTGAAGCTTTGCCCCTTTACCACCCCTTTATTATCGGTATAACCAAAGGAACCGTATGCTGTCATCTTATCTGTACCGCCACTGGCACTTATGGTATTTTGTGTAGTAATTCCGGTACGGGTTACAAAATCAGTCCAATCAGTAGTGGTTAATTTTGATCCGTCCCAGCTCCCACCTGCCCAGCCTTTTTCTATATTGGCCCAGGCTGTTGGATCACCGGTAAAAATTCCAGCGTCATTTGCCTCTGTAGGTTGATCACCTCTAACATCCGATTCTCCATTGTTATATTTTGCCCAGCGACGGTATTCAATATATCCGGCCGCATCAAACAAAGGAGAATATTCATGTATCTTTTCGATAGTTACTGATGAGTCAAAATTCAGGTTAAACCTTCCTGCCTTCCCCTTTTTGGTTGTAATAATAACAACACCGTTGGCACCCCGCGACCCATAAATAGCTGTGGCCGATGCATCTTTTAAGATATCTATTGACTCTATGTCGTTGGGATTCAGGTTGTCAATTCCGCCGAGTGTTACTGTATTTGAAGTAGTAACAGCTGTTTCAATTTCACCGGTTACCAAAGGGATACCATCTACAACATAAAGCGGAGAGTTTGACGCAGTAAGCGAGCGTACACCACGAATGGTAATATTTCCAATTGTACCGGGGCGCTCATTCGAAGTAATATCAACACCGGCTGCCTTTCCCTGCATGGCTTCAACAGCATTGTTTACCGGACGGGAAGTAAGCTCTTCTGAATTAACACTTACCATAGCACCAGTTACATCCGATTTTTTTTGTACACCATAACCAATCGCAACAACTTCGTCTATTTCAGTGAATGCTACATTCATTACAACATCAACGATTGATCTTCCATCAACCGGGATTTCCTGCGTTTCGTAACCAATAAATGAGATATTCAATACCGCATTAGCCGGAACATTAATGGAATAAATACCATCAGCATTCGTTACGATTCCATTGGTAGTACCTTTCTCTACAACATTTACACCGGGTAGTGGTTCCCCTGTTTGCAAATCAGTTACCGTTCCTCTTACTATTTGCGTTTGCGCAAATGTCAATGTTGAGAAAAATAACTGTGTTGCTAATAAAATCACTACAAAATGAAGGTATTTCTTCCATTTTAGTGTTTTTTTAAAAAAATTTGTCATACTTTTTTTGTTAGATTATTAGTAAATTAGGTTTAACATATATATCATCAAGCTAAAATGAAGCTATGATATGATTCTATAGAGGAAAAAGATTATTGCAAAAAGGATGATTGCAGATATTACAATTACAAAATTGATTTTTCTCAGTTTGTGCCGGAAATCGTTCATAAGTTATAGTTTAAGTTTGGTCGTTCCAATTTAAAACAACCTAAAAATTCGATACATTTAAATCGTCCCAAATAGCAAGTTTATATTTCCCATAAAGGGCAATTCTTCCCAAAATGCGGGATTTTTACATAGTGCTTGTTTTTTCTAGGGAAAGATGGAACGAAGGGTTAGCAGACTGAGTGTATCAAACTTCTTTCAGGATATTTTCCGAACCTGATTGCTTGTTTCTAATTATATATTCAGAAGCACTCATTCCATACTCACGTTTGAAACACTTCCGGAAATGTGACAAATCTTTAAAGCCGACACCATAAGCCACTTCCGAAACATTTATTTTGTTCTGAACTAAAAGTTGAGCAGCTCTTTTTAGCCTTATATTACGAATAAATTCTTTTACCGTCATATCGGTCAAGGCATGTATTTTACGGTACAACTGCATTCTACTGACACCTATCAATTTGGCAAAACTCTCAATATCTAAATCACTGTTTGAAATATTAGACTCAATTAAATCAATTGCTTTTTGAAGAAAACGTTCATCAGGAGATGATATTTCAACATTTCTGGGTTCAAGAAAAACAGTTCGCATAAATTTTTGCTTCAGTGATTCACGAATCGAAAGTACATTTTCAACCTTTGCCTGCAAAACAGATAAATCAAAAGGCTTTGTAATAAAATCATCTGCCCCGGTTGTTAATCCTTTTATTTCATTTTCCCTTGAGTGTAATGCAGTTAGCATCAGCACAGGTATATGCGAAGTTCGTTCATCATTTTTAAGTCGTTTGCAAAGCTCATAACCGTCAGAAACAGGCATTAAAATATCGCTTATAATGATGTCGGGAACAATTTCCAAAGCCATTTGCCACCCTTCCTCTCCATCCTTTGCTTCAATAATTTTATAGGTAGAGATAAAGTGCCCGGATATAAATTTCCTAACATCTGCATTGTCTTCAACAATTAGCATGATCTTGGAATTTAACGTACTAATTCCATCCCCCTCAGTTTCAAAAAAAGGTTCGGTAAGATGTAGATCTTCATTTGTCTCGTTTCTGACGTCTATTGGTCTTTCCTGTATGCTGGAATAATAAGGTATCCTTATCGTAAATTTTGTTCCTTTACCTTGTTTACTGTTTACAAAAACGTCTCCTTTGTGTATATCAACCAGTTCTTTTACTAATGCCAGGCCTATTCCAAAACCATGATTTTCATCTTCAGCATTAGATTGAAAAAAACGTTGAAAAATCTTATTAAGGTTGTTTTCAGGAATCCCCTTTCCTGTGTCTTTTACTGTAATCTCTATAAATTGTTTTTCTTTTTCTGTTTCATTAAAATCATTATTATTTGAATCGAAAACCAGTGACAGATTTACCGTAATTGCACCACCCTGTGCAGTGTACTTAAATGCATTGGAAAGAAGGTTATCCAGTATTTTTTCAACTTTATCCGGATCAAAAGCTGCATTTAAGCTTTTTTTAAGGGTATTGAATTTTAACGTAACTTCTTTTTCTTCAGCAAATTTATTAAAGGAATTAACTATTTTTCTCGTAAAATCTACAATATCAGCTTCGGTTAAATTCAGCTTTAACTTTCCTGTTTGGAGCTTTCTGAAATCAAGAAGCTGACTAATTAATTTATCCAGTTTCTCAGCATTGCGAAGCATCAGATATAGGTTCTCCTTTACTTCTTCTTTGGAATAATCTTGCTGGATTAATTTATTAAGCGGGCCCAATATCAACGTTAGCGGTGTTCTTACTTCGTGCGAGATATTAGTGAAGAATTTTAATTTCATCATATCTATCTCATGCAGTTTACGTGCATTTACCTTTTCCAAAACAAGTTGATGCTTTATCTTTTCACGATTTAAAAAAAACTGTATAATAATATAAATCAATGAAACAGTAAGTACCATAAGTATGCCCAAAAACCATGATGTCTTCCAATAAGGAGGTAAAACAGTGATTTTTAACTGCAATTCATTTGTTTCTTTTCCTATACCAGGCAGAAACCGTTTTATTCTTAAAACATAATCCCCGGGATTTAAATTGGTATAGGTAGCCGAGCGTATTTTACTTGGCTCGTTCCAGTCTGCGTTAAATCCTTCCAATTTATATGTATAAAGATTCTTATCAACAGCTACGTAATTTAAAGCTGCAAATTCAAGCGTAAACACATCCTGATTGTAGTTTAAAACCAGATGTTCAGTTTCGGATATACTTTTTTCAAGTACAGCGTCTTTTTCATCGCTAATTGGGACGGATTTGTTAAATATTTTAAAATCAGTGAATACCAAGGGAATATCTGGATCTTCTGACTCAATTTCAGCTGGATTAAAAATATTAAAGCCTGATACCGAACCAAAAAGCAGCTCACCTGATTTATTTTTAAATGAAGACTGGTAGCAAAATTGATTGTTAGTCAAACCGTCCTTACTGGTAAAATTTCTGAAAAAACCTTTTTCCGGGTCGAATTTCGATAATCCGTTTGTCGTACTAATCCATAAATTATTTTTACTATCTTCTTCTATACATAACGCTTCGTTATTGGGCAATCCGTTCGTTTCATTTAAATATGTTAAAGGTCCTTTGGCGGCGGTGTATATTGCAATGCCTTTTCCTCGCGTCGCGATCCATATTCTATTTTTTGAATCTTCATACATGGATCTTGAGCGTTCGAAATACCGCTTAATTGTATTTTCTGTAGGATTATATATAATAACCTCGTTTAAACTACCGAACCACATATTATCATTTGAATCGATTTCTACCCAGAAAACTGACTCATCACCGTTTATTTGCGGGTAATGAAGAAAAGAATTCGATGCTTCTAAATATTTATCGACTCCCCCCGATGACGCAACCCATATTTCACCATTTTCGTCAAGACAAATATCCCAAACTTCATCACTCGATATTGTTCCGGGAATATCAGGATTATGTTTAAAATGAGAGATTTTCCCTGTTTCCAAGTTAACAACATCTACACCACCGAGAAAAGTACCAACCCATAGGTTACCTTTCCCATCTGCTTCAAATGCTTTAATACAATTTTGCGAGATTGAGTTGCTGTTTCCCTTCTCGTGTTTCAAATACTCATAAGTTCCTGTTTCAGGATTATATATATTAATTCCTCCATCTTCGGTACCAACCCATATATTTTCATCTTCATCAATCCACAATGCATAAACGCTACTACTGTTAAGGTAATGCTTATCTCCGGGGAAAGCCGTAAAACTATGAAAGACCTGCTTGCTTTTCGCAAGCAGGTTTAATCCTTTTCGTGTTCCAATCCATGTTTCTCCCTGTGTATCACAAAAAACATATTGAACTGAGTTATTTGACAAACTGGTTGGGTTTCGTTCATCGTGTCTGTAAAAACTGGTAACTCCGCGGCTTTTAGAATAAACGTAAAGGCCAGCACGGGTGCCAATCCAGTATTCATCATAAGCTCCTTTTGTTATGGCACGCACCAATTCTGATCGCTCAACATTCGGACTAAGTTCTATTTTTGTTAATTTTTTTGATTCCGCATCTATTAAAAAAGCACCGGATGAGTAGGTCCCGATCCAAATAAAACCTTCTTCGTCAACATAAATTTCCTCTATTTGCTTGTTCTGATTTTCGCCAAAGGGAAGTTCAAAAGGTTCAATCAAATTGGTAGAAGGATTATAAAAAAAAATACCGTTATTGGTACCAATCCACAATGTCTCGTTTTTGTCAAAACGTAAATTACGAATAAAGTTCTGTTCAAAAATTTTCCCGGAATCAGAATATTTTGGACTTACAGCAGACAGTAATCCGGCTGTGTCAATAACAAAAATATTAAATTCAGTTCCTATCCATGTATTCCCATATCGATCTTTTTCGATTGCATTTACAGAAACGTCTCTGTCAATAAGTTTCTCATAAGCTTTATATGACTGGGAAAACCGTTCTTTTTCCCGATCGAAAATATTTAATCCTCCGTGTTCAGTTCCAACCAGCAAATTCCCGTCTTTATCTTCGGTTATTACCCGAACCAGGTTGCCATTCAAACTATTTGTGTCATCAGAATTAGGTATAAAATTTTCAAAGTTATATCCGTCGAATCTGCTCAGCCCCTGACTTGTACCTATCCACAGCCACCCTTTACTATCTTGATAAATACACTGAATCTGGTTATTGGGCAACCCATTTTCCTGGAAAAAAATATCGAAACTAATTTCTGAATTTAGGGAAAATGCAAAAAATGGAATGAAAAACTGAATAACTCCAACCAATAAAAGCTCCCGGTGTACGTATTGATATCCTATAAACCTTAAAAGCCTCATTTACAATACTTATAATTAAATACACAAATAACGTTATTTTGACAAAACAATCAAGTTAGGCCACTTTGTTTAAATAAAAATGGGAAAATTGACCCGCATTTTGTTACAAAATGCAAAAACAACCAACAATTAAGATTGCTTTTCAGGGGCCTGGCACCGAAATGAATTCCAACACTTCTTTAATTTTATTTACTGTGATTCTTTCAAATAGCGAGTGAAAGAAGAGTTGCTATGAAGCCATCACACTCCCTGTAGTCTCTTATTTTTTCGTTCTAATAACGGTCAATTAAAAATCGGGAAGCTCCTGAAGATATGACAATAATTTTTACTGCAATATTTAGAACAAATTGTCGTTAATCGAAACAACAAATTAAGCATATGTTATGAAAAAAATATTGATTCTTTTTCTAATGACCTTTTTTCTTTTTCAGGGATATTCACAAAATTTCAACTACGGAATTGGCTCAGGTATAAATTATACAGGCCTCGTCATGAATAATATTCCCGGGGGAGATTCTGATTACAAGATAGGAATGCATTTTAATGCAATCCTTAAATCTCAACTTAGCGATAAATTATGGATTAGATATGAACCGGGTTATACTTTGAAAGGAACAAAACTGAGCTCCTCAATTTATCCTGATAACCGAATCAACCTTAGCTATTTAGTTTTACCTGTTGTTTTTGAATTTTCGCCTTTCGAACAATTTTCAGCTTTGTTTGGCCCCGAAGGTTCATTCCGAATAGCAGCGAAATCAAAAAATGGAAGTAATTCTTCCGATGTAAAATCAATTTATGATAGTAAAATTGATTTAGGAGTTGTTGCCGGAGTTTCTTATCACATTATTGACAACTTAGCTCTTGAATTAAGATATAACAGGGGTTTTATTTCAACAATAAAGGATTTAACGTTTACTGATGAATATGGCAATAGTGGAGGTAAAGCGAGGCTGTATAACCATGGAATGACTTTTTCGGTAGTTTATTTTTTAAAGTGATGATTATTAGTCCTTCTTTTTGATTCTTATTCTAATAGATAAATTGTTATAAACAACCATCTTATTTTTAAATAATGTGATATTTTAAAAAACTCCATGCAACGTTTTCGGTGTTTTTGAATCATAATAAAAAATGAAGGCAGATAATTATCAGCTAATAGAAAACTGTAAGAGTGGCGATGTTCAGGCAAGGGAGTGGCTATACAAACGTTATGCTCCTGTATTGCTGGGTGTTTGCGTGCGGTATCTTGGTGGTCGGGCACAGGGAGAAGATATTTTGCATGAGAGTTTTATTACTATTTTTTCTAAAATCGCACAACTAAAAGAAAATGCTGCATTGGAAGGGTGGATGAGAAAAGTTGTTGTAAATACTGCTTTAAAGCACCTTCGAAAAGAAAATATAACTTATAATATAGATGAAGTTAGAGAAACAAGTTTCGATTCTTTTGAAAGAAACAATTCGTCTGATATCAAAGAGCGAGTTCTGAAATCAAATGTTTCGCAAGATGACATTTTAAAGATAATCAGAGAGTTACCCCTTG
Organism: Maribellus maritimus; assembly: GCF_022267315.1. GTDB lineage: Bacteria > Bacteroidota > Bacteroidia > Bacteroidales > Prolixibacteraceae > Draconibacterium > Draconibacterium maritimum. The sequence continues at coordinate 13,317 of NZ_JAIKLE010000053.1, read as the reverse complement.
GATACCGGACCATTTTTAATCTTTATGCCATTGAAAATTTCAGGCATAAAGAAATTGCCAAAGAACTTGGTATTTCAGAAGGCACATCACGGTCGCAATTACTAAGAGCCAGAAGTTTGATTCAAAAAAAAATATATGAGTTAGTTGAAAAAGATGGGAAGTCGAAGAACAAAGAAAAAGTGTATTTCACATCAATATTGCTTGTTTTGAACGAGAAATTGGAATATATCGATACCCTGGTTGTTGATAAACTGAAAGACTACAACGTTACGCCTGGTCATCCTTTGAAAATTCCCTTATCAGGAAGTGATAAAATAATTGGCAAAATCAGTGGAAAGCTGATGTTCTTTGCCGGAAAAAAAATGCTGTGGATATTTAGTTACGTTATTGGAATTACAGGAATTTCGCTGCTGATATTTTTTTGCCAGAGCCAAAATACTGAAACACTGCCGCTCCCAGATTTTTCTGAACAGAGTGATTTTTCCCAGTATCCGGTTTCCACAGACCAGACTAGCACAACTCCGGGAGATATTTCGGCTGAAACTAACGAAATCAGTTCGTATGAATCCACAAATATTTCAAATGTTGACAATACACAAAAAGAAAATGACAAGACAGTTATTCAATCGAAAAAAGTTTGGGTACGTAAAAAGGTAATTAAAAAAAAGCAAGTCATTCTGGAGAGTCAAACCGCAAAAAACGATTCCATCTGATTTCTACTACTTTATAAAAAATGCATAGGAAAACCTTAAAATTATTATCCTCTACCTTACCCAGATTGTTCGTACTATTTGTTATTTCTCTTGCCTTTTTCAGGCTAGGTAATATCAGCGGAAACAACGGTTGTTATGCTGCAAATGATACCGTATGGGTTTATGATACTATCGTTGTTACGATACGGTCTGGGTTTACGACACCATTTATATCAACAGAGTCGTTCCTCCTGAAAAACTGCCTATACTTGATGCTGATTTTACGAGACTAAAAAAAGAAACTCGCAGAGGACAATCTGCTGGGATGCAAATTCAGAAAAAAACAATTCACGTGGAAACAGCGCCTGTAAAAAAAGAAAAAATAAAAAACGAGCGGACTGAACGCAGCATTCAAAATGCCCAAAGAAAAATGCGGTATCAATCGCAAAGACTAACTTTTGCGTCTAAAGGAAGCAAACTCGATACAAAATCTTTTTTAAGGGGAACTTTTAGTGTCGAGCTGGTTACCGGTCCGGTGCTTCAACAAACCAGTTATAAATATAACTTCAATACTCCACAAATTGATTCAATAAAGATCAATACTAGCGATTTGGTGGGTATCAAATATGGAATTCGCTTAAATTACCATGTTTTTCAAGTATCGTTTACTACAGGAATTGGTATAAGTCAATACAGGGAAAATATAAACAACCGAATCCTGGATGCCCCAACCTTGGATTCGCTTAGCGCTTTTAATCCAAAAAGCAATCATGTTCAATTAGAGATTCTGTTAGTTTTGGGTTATCATTGGAAATATCCTGCAACTGACTTTCGCCTTCAACTGGGTGCCATTAATCAATTCCATTTACATTCAAATGGACAAACATATACCGATTCGGGGACTTTGGATGTGGTTGAAAATGTTATGAATTTCACTTCTTACAAACTGGCTCTTTATGGCGGACTAACTGCCAGTTTCAAACTTTCAGAAGGAGTTTGGATTGGGGCTGGAGCCTATTATAAGTATCCGTTAAAAAAATTTGCTTCTGTTCAGGATATGGCAATTTATAAGCAATCTTATGGCGCAAATATTACGTTAAACTATCACTTTCAAAAGCGATAGATATTCCCTGCCAATCAATTATTTACTTTTCCATTCTTATCATAAATTTTCTTTTTTACGGGTTTTGTAAGGTATTTTTTAAAAAAAATAGTGCAACATAATTCCGCTATGCGATCTTAATAGCACACAAAAGCTCAATGCAGCGGTCATCGTTTGGCCCATCGAAAAAATTTAAGAGTATAGAAACATTAAATATATTTTGTCGTGATTAGTATTAGTGTTGTTCAAACTGCCGAAAGAGTTTCTCTAAGTCCATCGGATAATTTTGTTTTTCAGCGTTCGTTGCTGGCTTATAAAACAGCAGCCAAAATAATTTCTGGGAATGTGCTGGAAATAGGAACCGGAAGCGGTTATGGTATTGAAGAAATAGCGCCCAAATCAAAAGAATTCTGGACATTGGATAAACATTATATCCCGATTGATTACAAAAAGTATATAAATACCCGATTTATAAAAAACAAAGTGCCTCCTTTAACAAACATGCCCGATAATTATTTTGATTATGTCATCTGTTTTCAAGTAATTGAACATATTGAGAACAGCGAATTTTTATTAAATGAGATACACCGGGTACTTAAGGTGAATGGAAAACTAATTATTTCAACGCCTAACAAAAAAAAGTCACTCACTCGAAATCCCTGGCATATTAAAGAATATTCCGGGAATGAGTTTTTTAAGCTCCTATCTCAAAATTTCTCAGAGATTCGAATGAAAGGTGTTCACGGCAGTGAAAATGCAATGTTATATTATGAAAAAAATAAATTGTCGGTTGATCAAATTTTGAAGATTGATGTTTTGAAGCTAAACCAAATATTACCACGCTGGGTATTAAAAATCCCTTATGATTTGATGAACCGGATAAACAGGCTTTTGCTGTTGAATAACAACAGAAAACTGACAGATTCTATTACTTCAACAGACTATTTCATTGATGATTTTACTGAAGACTGTTTAGCTCTGTTCTTTATAGTCAGAAAATAGAAACTTAAAAAAGTGAGTAGTCAATAAGTTATACAAACTTACTAAACAAAGTAAACTACCAGATAAGAAATCAAACTGTTTTTTGAAAGAACAGCTAAGGAAGATAAAGAATCATCAATTAAGAAGAATTAATTTAAAGTATATAAATTATGCTCTTATTTCTCTGGATTTAGTTTTATTCTCCAAAAAACTCCTTAAGCCAATCATCGGCAAGGCCAGGATTCCAAATAATAAAGTTAACCAGGAAGTGTATGCAACACTTTTTGCAGCTATAAGCCATCCTCCAACAGTGGTTCTCCAAAAAATACCTAGATTACCGAATGATATGGCAAGGCTGTTAGCAAATTCCAGTGACTTGGGCACAGGCTAAATCATATAAGTAGAAACATTTAAAAAAACTTGGTAAATACAAAAATCCCCACAGACCTATTACAATAACTGTAGCTATAAAATTTTTCCCGGAGAAATGCAGTAATATGGGTATTTGAACTGTACCGGAAAAAAATCCGGCGGTTGTTTTCGTTACACTTTTATTCAACATTTTCCCGGCGGCCCAATTAGCCATAACCCCGACTATTCCATAAACAAACATCATATAACCAACCATTGTGTTATTCATATCTTTGGCTTTGTTCAGGTAATTAGGAGTTGATTCTGAACTGGCTCTAAGCACATTCGAATTTCATTACCAATCGGGTAAAAGTTAAACAATTCATTAGCAAAACATAAGGTCTTACAGTTTGTTGGTATATTGATAATTGGCTTTTTTAATCCAACAAATATTGGTAGTACAACTAACAAAATAGATGATTGAAAACCTGAAAGACCATATTGCTAATTTCATAAATATTAAAAATATTCAACTAACCTCTATTGGTAACTATTTTGAAATAAAAGAACTACCAAAGAAAAAACTGATTTTAGAAGAAGGAGAAATCTGTCGCGATTTATTTTTTGTAAATAAAGGATGTCTGCAAATATTCTATATGAAAAAAAACGGAACAGAACAAACCATCGATTTTGCATTGGAAAACTGGTGGACAACAGATTTTAATGCGTTTGCCAATAAAACACCATCAAAATTTTCTATTCGAACGATAGAGCCCTCTGAAATACTAATTTTAAATAAGTCTGCACAAAATAAACTTTTAGAATTTATTCCTGAACTGGAACGTTATTTTCATTTGGTATTTCAACGAGCGTATGCTGCTTCTCAGTATCGCATAAAGTTGCTTTATGAGCTTTCCCGCGAAGAATTATATCTGCACTTCCGTGATAATTTCCCGGATTTTATTCAACGGGTTCCTCAGTATCTGATTGCTTCATTTTTGGGTTTTACTCCTGAATATATGAGTGAAATCCGTAGGAAATATATTTCTTAAACCAACTTAAGTTTTTTGAATTCCCGGCGATATAGTTTTGCACGAAGTAATCATTTAAATCATTCAAAGATGAAAAGTGCAAATATCCTGCTTTTAATACTAATCATTATATCGGCCTGCAAACAAAAGGAGCATTTAATTATTGAAGGTACGTTCCCTGCTGAATGGGAAACGCAAAATGTACAATTAAGATTTCTTGATGAGGATCTGAACGACAGCACAATTATCGCCCATTCATCTGTTAAGAATAACCAATTCAGGATGAAAGGTTCGATAATGCATCCTGACTACGTGGTTTTACGGTTTGACAACGATAAATCGGTTTATCTCTTTCTGGAAAATACTACTACTAAAATTCGGTTTTCGCCCCAAACAGGTACTCCCATAATAAGTGGTTCTCCTTTAAATGATCAGTTAGCAACATTTAACGCGCAATTTGCTCCGTTCCGGCAAGAGTTACAAAAGGTGCGCGACGAGATTGTAAAAGCACGAAATCTGCAAAAAGACACCCCTGGTTTTCTAACCCGCAAAAGAGCTCAGATGGATACCATTATTCAGGAAATGGTGAAATGCCAAAAAGCATTTATCACAGAACACCCAAATTCTTTGGCGACAGCTTACATTTTAAGGATGTCGAAAACCGATTTGGAAATGCCTTTTGTGCAATCAGTGTACAGCAATTTTGATGGCGAAATCAAAAATTCTTCAATCGGGAAATCGCTAAAAAAACAAATTACAGCTCAAGAAAAAACAGCTCTGGGGAATTCATTTATCGACATTCGACTGGCAGATGTAAAGGGCAAAGAAATTGCAATTTCGGAGTTGGCGGAAGACCAGGAATATTTGCTTCTTGATTTTTGGGCTTCGTGGTGTGGCCCCTGCCGGCACGAGAATGACAACATGATTAAAATTTACAATCAATATCATTCAAAAGGATTGGAAATCGTAGGCATTTCTCTGGATGTAAATAAAGAAGCCTGGCAAAGAGCCATCAAAGAAGACCACATTACCTGGGCACAACTTTCTGACTTAAAAGGCTGGAACTCTCCCTTAGTTGCAAAATATGGTATTGAAGGAATTCCTTATACCGTGTTAGTCAATAAAGAAGGAAAAATTGTTGCCAAAGGGTTAAGGGCCGAAAACCTGAGAAATAAATTGGCAGAGGTGTTTAATAATTAAGAAAACTGCCAAATGAAAAATCTTCATCAATAATACGCAGTTCAAAATGATGATTATTCGAAAAGCAGAACTGTCTGATATAAAAGAGTTAACCCGGCTAATGATGGAACTCCGGACTTTTTACCAGCAAGAATCCAAGCCGGAAGAGTTACAAACTTTTATTAAAAGCAGAATTAATAATCGGGACAGTGTGATTTTTGTTGCTGAAGAAAACAATAAACTAGTTGGATATGTACAATTATTTCCATCATTTTCAACAATAAAATTGAGTGAAATTTGGGTACTGAACGACCTTTTTGTTCTGAAATCTTTTCGGGGAAAAGGCGTCGCATCCCAATTAGTAGATACTGTTTTGAAATTTTCGGAAAAAGGACAACGAAAACAAGTGTGGCTTTTAACAGGAAACGACAATAAAAAAGCACAGCGACTATACAAAAGAAAAGGATTTATCAATACAAAATTCAAACATTATGTCTTTAACATCAAAACATCAACAACGAATTAATATCAAAACATTGGAACCGGAGTGTTGGAAGTTAGTAATAGCTATCGAAAATTATTTAGCTAAAACCAGCTTAGATAAGAAACTAAGGGAGCTCATCAAAATCAGAGCTTCCCAAATCAACAAATGCGCTTTCTGCATCGATTTACATACAAAAGATGCCATTAAGTTTGGGGAATCAGAACGGAGAATATTTGCTTTGCCGGCTTGGAAGGAAAGCCCCTTGTTTTCGAATAAAGAACAAGCAGTTTTAAAATTAACGGAAGAAATTACAGAAATAAGCAAAGATGGAGTTTCTGACAAAACTTTTGAGACGATTCGCAAATACTTCAGCGAAAATGAAACGGCACAAATTATCATTGCCATTAATCATATGAACTTTTTAAACCGGGTGGCAGTTTCCACTAAGATGATGCATCCACACTGAGTGCTGCAGAAATAAAACGGTTAGCAAAAAATAAAGAGGCTGGCAAAAATATGACTTCGTATCCTGTTGAGTTCGACTAAAGTAATTAGTGTCAATTGCCTCCTTAAGGTTTATAAAAAGATTCAATCTTTCCTTTTCTCAATCTTAGCCAATTGTATTTTAATAATATCAATGCTGATTTGATAGTTGTATGCCCAGAAACCATCCGGCCCAAAAATTATTTTTCCCGTTTTGTAACGCCTTGTTAATGTAGTTGTTGCTTTCACTAAGTTCTTTTGCCGTTGTGTCATTAATATCTTCGGGAATAAAGTAATTTCCTGAAACACCGCCTGTCAGTTTCAGGTGGTTAAATAATTGGTAGTTTAAAGCCATTCGCATGCTCAATTTTGTTCCTTGGAAAGTAAATTTTTGGGAGTCGTTGATTGAAGTACTAATGATATCAGAGCTAATTCCTATTTTATTTTTAATTGCGAAGTTCCTTCCAAAACCATAGCCAAAACCAATCTTTTCGTTGCCTGCAACTACATTTATAATGGAATAAAATTTAGGGTTTCCGGTTTTTAAATTAACTTCTACCGGAAAGCTTTCAGAATGTAGAAAATCAAGGGAATAATTTCCATGCTTTACAATATTTATCAATCCTATCTGGAACCCGGAATGTATGGTGTCAGCAACATTTATAAGTCCGAATTGAAGGCCATGCAGCGTTTTTGTTTTATTCATTAATGCCGTTATTTGCACCCCTTTCAAATCTGCCTTATTCTGGTTTATTGTCCCGGAAATTTGTGCCCCGTTTGTTGAAACACTCTCGTTGTATGCACCTGCCAACTGTAATCCTTTTACTGTATTTTCGGAGATATTTGCCAATCCTGCGATTTGAGCGCCTGAAACTTCATCATAATTCATATTCAGCACTCCACTGATTTGTGCCCCGACCAATTTTTCTTTGGCAATGTTTAAAACACCTCCTGTTTGTGTCCCGTTTATGTTTTTATAAGCCATATTAAATACGCCACTAATTTGCCCGCCGCGGATGTTTCCCTGGAGAGTATTGTATACCCCACTTACTTGAAACCCGGAAACATTACTGAAATCGTTTGTATAAACTCCCGAGAATTGTATTCCGTGTACATCTCCCAAAACAATGTTGGCAACACCTGCCGCCTGAAATCCCTTCGCTTCTTTTTGAATAATATTAGCTATTCCTCCAAATTCGGCACCTTTTAGTCCTTTGGAATAGCCTGCCAACATATTTAGCGAAACGTTGTTTACGCGCAGTCCTTTTACAAAAGAGTTGGTTCCTACTTTTGGCAAAAAAGAAAGTTGCACCGGCATTACTTTTTCAGTGTTTAAATGAGATGCATAAATGGCTTCTGATGGGACAAACTTTCGTACCAGCGACAAGCTTTCAAATTTCTTTTCTTTTAGTCGGAATTCTGCCGCCTCAGTGCCTTTTGGAATCATGGCAAAAGGCGATTCTCTTTTGTACAGGCTAAGCTGAATATTTTGCGATCCGGAGCCAACATAAATTACAGTATCATTATAAAACGGGCGGCTGACATAAAGCCCAATATTTTTGTTGTTGGTATTAAAATCAAACGAAAATGAACCATCTCCCTGGCTAATGACAAGTTGTTCATTTTCGGGATCGTAAACAATTACAGAATCCAGCGGAGCATTCGTGTCATCAGCAATTCGTCCGGAAATTTGAAAGTTACTTTGAGTGCTGCTTTTTGAAACTTCATTTATAATGATGTGATTTTCTACCTGGCGGAAAGTAACCTGATTTTGAAATAATTTTTTTAAAGCATCTTCAACTTTTATGTTTTGGACAGAAAGTGATACTTTTCTACTTTCGTTAATATTGTCGGGATTATAGGCAAAAAAGAAATTACCCTGTTGTTCTATGTCTTTTAGTATTTCGCTAATATTCCCATTCTGAACATTCAGATTAATGCGAATATTCAGCAAATTTTGTGTTTTTGCTGCCAGGGTTAAAAACAAAAAGCTCAGAAAAAATAGCAGGAAATACTTAATTCTCACTTTCTAATGTAATATAATATTCGTTGTTTAACTCGTTAAATTTCAATCCGTAAGTTTGGGTAATTACATTTAGTATTTCATCAATACTGTTATTTTTAAACTGAGATGTAAAAAGTGAATTTGCATTCACTTGTTTATCAATATTTATTTGGGTCGAATAGCAATGTTCCAGATTTAAGAATACCTCTTTTAGTGGTATATTGTTAAAAATAAGTGTTTGGTTAATGTTGAAAAACTCCGCTGGTTTTTGAGTTATTCCGCTAATTGGTTTTTCGGAAGCGGGGATAAAACCACTTTCTCCTTTTCTGAGAACCAGTGAACTCACATTTTCTTTGGCGAGTTCTACTATGCCGGATAAAACATTCACATAAACACCATCGTTTTTAACCACATCCACATTAAATTGTGTCCCCAATACCTCAACGTTTCCATAAAGGGTTTCAACTATAAATTTTTGTGTTGTGTCTCTTTTTACATGGAAAAATGCTTTCCCTTTCAGTTTTGCAGTTCTTGTCTCTGTTTTTGTGTTGAAAAAATAATCTAGTTGTGAATTATTGGAGAGAATCACTTCTGTTCCATCAGGTAAGATTTGCTTCTGTGATATGCTTTTCGCTGTAAATGTAGTTGTATTATATTTTTCGGGAACAAAAATAAAGAAGGCGATAATAAGAATAGCGGCAATTGCTCCGATGTACGGGAGTAAAACTTTATACGTAGGAGTGTGTATTTGTTTCTCCATTTTTTCCCATGCTGCGTCTGGATTTGCGCGCTTTGTTTCATCACTTGTGCTATTTTGCCAAAGTGCAGCAAAGCTTTCGAAATATGCCTGGTTTTCTTCCGAACTTTCAATCCATTCAGCAACAGCTTCCTGTTCGGCAAATGTAGCTTCTCCCAAAAGAAATTTGGTTAATAAAGTATCGTCGATATGTTTCGCCGGATTATTCACATTTTAGTTATTTCTCTGTTTACTCATTATTTTCTGTGCTTTAAAAATCAAGTTAAACAAAACCAAAGGGAACTCACCCGATAAATCTTTGCGTAAACTGGCCAGTGCTTTTCCCATTTGATTTTCAACAGTTTTTATCGAAATATCCAGTTTTTCTGCAATTTCTTTATATTTCAATTCATCCATCCTGCTCATAAGAAAAATTCTGCGGCGCTCGGTCGGTAAATTATTAATTGCCGATTGAATTTTTGCATTTAATTCTTCTCCAACCACTTGGTCCTCTATACTTCTTTCAGTGTAATTATTCCCGTTATTATTTAGCTTTTCGTATTCTCTTTTTACTTTTTGATGTTTTATATCGTTTAATGCAGTATTCCGAACTGCGCTGTATAAATACGCTTTAACTGAAGAGTCTATTTTTATTTTTCGTTTATCTGTCCAGAGCCTTGAAAATACCTCCTGAACAATGTCTTCACTTAAACTGTAATCAGCAACAAAACCATAGCAGTAAGCGCACAATGCTGAATAATGCTTTTTAAACAAAATTTCAAAACCAGATTTTGTATGCCATTTGGTATCGGTAGCTCTCATTCAGGAAGATTGTAGCTGCAAAATAAATAATTCTACTTTGAAATATTTATCAAGAAATAGAAATATCTGTTGCAGCTACTAACATTTTGTTCCTTTTAAAGTTTAATAACCAATCCTGCGTTTGCCCCTATCCACAGCGAAGTTATATGATTGTCGCTTTTTGCTTCAACAATGGAATAAGGTACACGAAAGGCATCGTTCTTCTTGGTCTTGTTTTTATCTTCAATAAAACAATTAAATGTAGGGCCAAATTTCAATGCTAAACGGTCTGTTATTTCATACTGATAGCTTAAATTGACCTGGCTCAGAATATCATCGATGTATTTGAAATCATTTTCAAAAAACTGAATGCTGAGTACTTCCAGATTGATTTTGTTTTTTGCTCCAATATTGAAGAATGTTCCCAATCCACCGCCCAGGCTATAGAATTGAGTACTGTTTCGGAAACCAATGCCCATACGAAAAATGGTATATAATTTTTCAACCCCCATTTTATACGAAACATTGGTAAATAGCTTTTCGTCGGTTGAAAGTTCCAGTGCATAATACCCATTCTTATAAATATTTATAACCCCCAGTGGTAAAATGGAATCCCCGTCATTTTCTCCAACGTTAACAACGCCCAGTTGAAAACCTTTTCCTTTTTTCGTGAAATTTACGACTCCTATTTGTGCTCCGTTTAGTTGTTCCGAAGCAATGTTAATAGTTGATAATTGTAATCCTTTTATTGTTTTAGACTGGTTTATTACCCCAGAAATTATAGCACCGTTTGCCTCTTCTCTGGCAATATTTGCAACTCCTGAAAGACTCAAGCCTTCCATTGCCTTGCTGCTGTTTATTACGCCTGAAATAATTCCCCCGGAACTGTTTTGTGTGGTAAGATTAAAAACACCTGCCAGTTGAAAACCGTTCACACTTCCTTTAACAACGTTACCAACAGAACCCAATTCAAATCCGTTAACTCCACCGTTGATTCCATAAATGGTGTTAAAGGAAAACTTATAGCTGTAATCAATTGAATTATGCCCGGAAGAACCAATGGGATAAAAAAATGTAAATTGGGCTCTTCTTTCGTTTTGAGCCTGTGTCTTGTTTATTATAAAAAAGGCCAGGAACAAAGTTGTCAATAAAAAATAAATTCTTTTCATTACTAGTTTTTTTTAATTGTTCACTATAAAATTGTTTTTACGATGCGTGGACAACTTCCTTCGAAAATACCCCTATCGGAAAGAATATTATTTTATTCCGTTTTTTTGTGAAATGAGTTTCTTAAACCTTAAAAGCTGATTGTGAGAGTGACGAAACCTAATGATTATTCTCCTAAAAGAAAAAAGTAAAAACACCAGGCCATTAGAAAATGTATGAACTAAAATATTTTTAGCGGATAACTTACACGAAACTCAATACAAATCAAGCTCATGGGGCATTATAACAACAAGGGATTATTAGTTTTTGTAATAATATTCGTGGCTAACACTTTTATTTAGACGCCTTATTTTCTTCGTTCAGAAAGAGTAAAGATGACATTTAACAAAAAATGGAAGAAATTGCATATTGAAGTTACAAATGGTTCTGCTTTGCAGAGAGAAGAATCGAATGCCGATAAACATTTCCAAAATTAAAATTCTATGTATACCAATTTCTATTTTCCAGTGCATTTACTATTAATAACAAGCCTTTTTCCGACCTTTTTTTGTCTGTGTTTTACAAAAACAATACAGAAGTATTTGCAGTGAAACAAAATTTTTACCTGTTTAACAACGGTTAATCAAACCTGGAATGGTAATTTTAAAAAAATAATCTTTAAAATGGAGTTTTTGCACAGACTGCCGTTATGGCTAATTTTAAGAAACACTCATTATGAAAAAGAAAAAAGCTAAACTTATTATTAAAATATTCTTGTTTACAGGAACGGTTATCTCCTTGTTTTTTGTACCATGGATTTTGGTCAAAGCCTGGATATTGCCGCTGCCTGATTCAATTCAGGAACAGTTAGATGAAGCCATTAACCTGGGATTTGTTGGCATTATTGTTTATGTTGACGAAGCTGGCGAGCAACCCGCGTTTTTTTCCGCTGGTTTGCACAACCGCGAAAACAAAATACCCGCTAATCCACACGCATTATTTAAAATTGGTAGTATTAGTAAACTTTACACTGCTGTCGCTGTCACAAAATTAGTTAGCGACGGACATTTGTCTCTCGATAAAACGTTGGCTGATTACTTACCTGAGCTTAAAGGGAAAATTGAAAATGCTGAAAAAATTACCTTGAGAATGATGGTACAACATCGTAGTGGCATACCTAATTACACCGACACTCCGAATTATTGGGCAACTCCGCCAAAAAGCAACAAAGAAAATCTTGAATTAATTTTTAATTTACCTGCTGATTTTGAGCCCGGTAAAAAGTATAAATATAATAATACGAATTATTTGTTGCTTTCCGAAATTACGAATAAAATTCTGGGATATCCTCGTTTTGAGTTCATTCAGAAAGAAATTCTAGACCGACTGAATCTAAAAAATACTTTCCAATCAGTTAATGATGTTAATATAAATGATGTGATGAGCGGCTATCATGTTGGATATCCACTGGATTTAAAAACTGACAATCGAGGAATGGTAGCATCAGCAGAAGATGTTGGCATATTTTTGCGTGCGTTAAACGATGGAACACTGTTTGATGATGGTGAACAGGAAATCTATTCCTCAATTTATGAGTATGAACACAAAGGGTGGGTTCCCGGATATCAAAGCATCGCCAAATACCACAAAGATATTGATGCTGTGGTTATTCAATTTACGAATACGACTGATCCTAAACTATATAACTGGAATTTAGCAAATATTGAATATAGTCGTTTATTGAAATTAATAAGAAAAAACTAGCCACAACACTAATCTGAGGCAAAAGCAAGTTTTTTAAGTAAAAAATCTCGGAAGTTAAAAATTACCGATAAATATCGTCCAGGAAAGCATATTCAACAGTTTCAAACAATATTATTTTCCAGTCCTTTTCCCTCTCAATCCTTGTAGATACCACATGAAAATGCACTTACTCCAAATCCTGTATTTATACACAAAGTACGGTTGATTGCCATATCACGTATTCCATACATATTTCCGGTTTCTTTTTGGATTGTGACATTAACTGTGTGTACAAAATAAAAGGTGATTTAAATCTAACAAAAAACCCAGCTCACCTAATAGCCCGCACACCTTATAATATTTTATTATGAACAACTTAAAACAGAAAACCGCGACAGGGCGCGCTTAACTTTTCCGCAGGGCGACGAATATTTTTGACCGGGTTTAATGAATGGCAGACCAAGCTGATTTTCCATTCGGAATAAATGCGGTAGTTATTTAATCTGACAGCCAAATATTACAAAACAAAATTTCCTGACTCAATCAAATTTTCATAAAGCTAAATCATTAAATTTTGAAAAAT
>NZ_JAIKLE010000052.1 GCF_022267315.1 Maribellus maritimus | reverse complement strand
TGAATGTGGTCTATTTGAATATTCATCTCAATTAATTCACATGATTTCCATTCTAAATGCATCGGAATATCTTTTAAAAGTTGTTCCTTAACAAGACCTTCTAGAATTCGATATCGGTACTTTGGTGTCCAAACAATATGATAAGGTACACCAATATATAACATGGCTTAGTTTTTTGAAATTACTCATTTCTCTAAGTTAATAATTTTAGATGCAAAGCCATTTAAACATTACCACCACCAAAGGAGGTGGTTTTAAAGATTATAATAAAATCATTTGATACAATAAGACATGTGATAATATCAGAATAACCTATTGGTCTTCATATAATATTTTATTTAAGGTGTTTTTTGATGCTCCAGAATATAGTCAACAGCCCGTTGAGCTAATCCGGAAGCTTGAACAATAAATTTTTTATCACTTTTAAGCTTTTTGAGCCAGCCTTGAATATAAGCTGCACTATTATCGATAATAGCATTCTCGATACCGCACATCCCACAAAGGTAAGCAGCTCCCATTTCTGCGACTAGTTCCTCCATGCTATAATCTTTACTTGCAAAATTCAGATTAGAAAACCTTTCGTGACGATTTAAGCGTTTGAGGTTGCCTGTCGAATGAACTAGCTCATGGAAAATCGTGGAATAAAATTCTTCATCCTGGAAAAAAGTTCTTTCTCCCGGCATGTGAACTTCATCCAGCGAGGGAATATAACATGCTTTGTTCTTGTTCAGTTTTATTACCGGTGAATCAGACCAGAATTCAATAATCTGTTCACAGGAAGCAATAGGATCAAATTCATGATCGTAAGATTCGTTGTCAGGGATTTTATTTGGAGCAATCCCTTCCACATCATCAATATGAAACACCCGGTAATAACGAAGCATCAGAATCTCTTTGGCTTCATCATCTTTTTCGTATTCTACCATTTTCCAGAATATAACCATGAAAGAGGACGAACCTTTTTTGATTTTGCCTCCAAGCTCCTGAACTTGTTTGAAAGTGAGAAAATAAGGACGTTCGAAACCAAAGCTAAGCAGGTACCAGAAATTAAATCCTCGGTAAGGCTTTTTAGAGACTAAATTCCGAGGAATAGAATTGGCAGTTTTCCAAGGCATATGCCATGGTACTACACCTGCCTCCAGGCGTTCAACAATCAGGTTAGTAACTGTTTCATAAATATCAAATCTATTCATTGAATCCACCCATGCCTTTGGGATTTATTTGGGCTACTGGCACGCCATTAAATTTTGGTGCATGTCATTGAGTCGGATGGATTCTTGTCAAGGGGCTATGTCAGTTTTACGAAGTGTGTGAAGTTAAACTGAACAGCTCCGAAGGACGGCTGGCATTTTAAAAAGGAAATTTCAGCCACCCTTAACTTTTCCGGACGGCGAAGTAACTTTGACAGGATTTAAGGGGAATGCTGTAATCTATGAAATTTGTAGAAACAAAAGTTGCTGCAATGAAATTGTTGGGTTTTAACCATTAACCGGAAAATAAAACTGATTAGCATTCTCGATATGATAGAATTACCGATGTAACAGCCGCGCATACAAAGTTGAGGAAACCTCCATGTCAACTTCAGTTAAACCTGATTTAAGGGGGCGTTTTGAAACAGAAAATTAAATGCCCATAAACAAGGTGTTACAGAAAATAAGATTTGAAATCCCGACTTTTGTCGGATAATAGTGATAAAAAATTATAATTTTGTTTGCCACCTTAAATCTGCCTATACTTGGGAAGACAAACAAAATATGATGAAAACCAGCTGACAGAAAGAATAAAATCCGATGACGTTGATGCATTTAAAAAACTATATGATTTGTATTGTCAGCAACTTCTTAAGTTCATATCGCAGTATCTTAAAGAGACGACTGAAGCTGAGGAGATAATTCAGGATGTTTTTTTGAGCGTTTGGGAAAACCGTAAAAATCTGCAAATTGATAAATCAGTGAAAAGTTATCTTTTTCGGATAGCAGTTAATAAAGTCTATAATCATTTAAAAAGGAAAGTAGTTGAGCGTAAATTTCAATATTATCTTATACATAATGATATAAATTCTGAGAACGATATTGAAGATAAAATTTATTTTAAAGAACTCAAAGAAACAATTGACCAAATTATTTCCCAACTCCCTGATAAACAGCGTAAAATCTTCCAACTTAGTAGATTAGACGGAACACCACATTCTGAAATTGCTAAAAAATTTAATATTTCTATTCGAACAGTTGAGAATCAGATTTACCGGGCTGGTAAGTTTATTAAAAGTAAATTGAGCGGAGATATACTTATTCTTTTTTTAATCGTTAACTTGTCTGCTGACTACAGACAATCATCGTAACTATTTTTTAGTTACTCTCATAGTTATCCTTTTAGTTAGGTAGGTCAATTTATTAGGCATCTGGTAAAAGCTATAAATTATTTTGCATTTCTTGTGAGTAGTTCGCCCGGGGTTGTTGTACTACTTATATACATACAAATGAATTATGACCTTTCAGGAGTTTAAGAATTTAGTAGACAAAATAGAATCTGGTCAATATAGATTATCTGACTTAAGAAAATTGGATGAGCAATTAAGAGACAGAGAACAGGTAAAAGAATGGATGGATGGAGAACTAAATACGTTAATTAGTACCTACTCCCGTAATCTTAACTATGAAGTATTATATGAAAAAATAAGAGGCAAAATACACGTTGAAAGCAGAATTGATTCACATCAAAAAATAGTTCCCTTAAAAAAATTATTACAAGTTGCGGCAGTGTTGATCATTGTATTTCTGTTTGGCGGACTGGCTTCATTTTTAGTTTTCAGGCAGACACTCAAAAAAGAACAAATAAAACAACAGTATTGTGAAGTAGTAGCCCCTTATGGCGCAAGATCTGAGGTTGTTTTACCCGATAGTTCAAAGGTGTGGCTAAACGCAGGTAGTAAATTGCGCTATTCAACTGATTTTAATGTTACTAATCGTAACCTTTCTCTAACCGGTGAAGGTTTCTTTGATGTTAGAAAGAATAAGGAACTTCCATTTATTGTAAATGCATTGGACCTGAAAATAACTGCATTAGGGACTCAATTCAATGTAAAAGCATACAAAGATGATGAAGTGATTGAAACCACTCTGATTGAAGGAAAGGTTAAATTGGAAAGTGAGGCAAATGCATATAAATTTTCTGAAAATATTTATTTACTCCCAAATCAAAAGGCCGTTTTGGTAAAAAAAAGAAGTAAAGTGGAAGTGGAATATATTCCTGATAATGAATCTGATAGCAGAAAAGAATTTGAAATGGCTGCTTCAGCCAAATTGATAATACAGGAAAAAATAGATCCTATACCAGATATCGCGTGGAAGAATAATAAATTGGTTTTTAATGCAAAAAAGCTTTCAGAAATACTGATAGAGCTTGAACGGAAATTTAATGTAAAGTTTCAATGTAAATCTGATAAGATTCAAAATTACAAATTTACAGGAACACTCGATGATGAAACATTACAGCAAGTGTTGGATGCGATTAAATTATCAGCTCCTTTTGATTACAGTATCGATGGGAATGTGGTAACACTTATGGTGAATAGTGAAAGAATGAACGAATACGAAAAACAACTACAATAAACATAATCAAATTTCTAACTAAAACTGATGCTTATGCAATAAAACAAAAAGGGAAACAAATTTGCAGGTCTGTTTCCCTATTAAATGATTCAACTTTGATAATGCCAGTCTATCAAAACTTATGGCATTAAATATCAAATCTTTAACAAATCAAATTTATGAAAAAAAAATTAATTAACCGTGCTTTGCCCGCTCAGGTAAGGCTGAAAAAGTTTTTATTAATTATGAGACTAACAATCCTTTTGTGTTTCACCATTATAACTAGTTTAAATGCTTCTGTTTATTCTCAGGATGCAAAACTGGGATTGGAGTTAAAAGGCAAAACAATCAGCGATGCTTTTGAGTTTATTGAGAGCAACAGCAATTTCAGGTTCTTTTATAATGCTGATTTTAAGGATATAAACAGAAAGATTGAATTCTCAACAAAAGATGCTGACATAGAATCAATGCTGAATGGACTATTTGCTGATTCGAATATTTCGTATGAAATAGTTGGTGGTAACCTGATCGTACTAAAAGTAAACTCTCAACAGGCAAACTTATCTGTTTCGGGTAAGGTAGTAGATAAAAATGGGATGGCTCTTCCAGGAGTAACGATCGTGGTAAAAGGTACTACACAAGGAACCGTGACCAATGCAGATGGAGTGTATTCAATTTCAAACGTACCCAAAGATGCTATTTTGTTATTCTCCTTTGTTGGAATGAAAATGCAGGAGATTAAGGTAGGAAACCAAACAACAATTAATATCACAATGGAGGCAAATGCCATTGGTATTGAAGAAGTAGTAGCAATTGGCTATGGTACAATGAAAAAAAGTGACCTGACCGGTTCTATAGGAAGTATTGGTAGCGATGAAATTTCAACAAGACCGGTAATGTCATTCGACCAAAGCTTACAGGGAAGAGTTGCCGGTGTTAATGTCTCTCAATTAAATAGTGAACCAGGTCAAACATCTACTGTCAGAATCAGGGGAGGGAATTCATTGTCAGCCAGTAATAACCCTTTATGGGTTGTTGATGGTTATCCGGTTGAAAACCTGAGTATGTTTAATCCCAGTGATATAGAATCAATGGAAATATTAAAAGATGCTTCAGCAACTGCAATATATGGTTCAAGAGGTGCCAACGGAGTTATTATTGTAACCACCAAAAGAGGCCAAACAGGAAAACCTTCTATAGAATTTAATTCTTATGTTGGATTCAGTAGTGCGGTAAACATGCCCGAACTGGCAGATTGTGATTTATACCTTGATGTTTACGAAGAAGTACTTGGAAATTCTGCTTCAATAGAAGAGCCATGGAGGTCTGCAAACACAGATTGGCTTAAACTGGCATATGGTGGAACAGGCATTACGCAAAATTATCAGCTTTCTGTAAGAGGTGGGACTGAACGAGCTCAATATGCAATTGGAGGCAGTTACTTAGAACAAACCGGGACAACCCCAAATATTGGTTTTAACAGAAGTACTTTTAGTTTAAGGCATGACAGCGAAATTACTTCAAAACTTAAAATTGGAAGTTCTACTATTTTATCCCGGACTTCTAATTACGGAAAAAGGCCTCAAAACCATATTATTGAGGCATTGCCAACAATGCTTAATAAGGACGAAAATGGTGATTATGTTCCCGTGGAAGATTATCCATATGTTTATGCTGAATCACATGTTGCCAATTATCTGCAAACTGTTGAAGAAGAAACAAATGATGTTACCAGATACCGGGTACTTAGCAACATGTTTGTAAATTGGGAAATTATTAAAGGATTAGTTTTTAGAACTTCTTGGGGCATTGACTATTATAATGAAAATAGTGAAAGCTATACACCCTCCTATTTAACTGACAATGATCTTTCTCAAGGTAACATAAATCACCAGGAAACGATAGACTGGTTAAATGAAAACACTTTGACATTCGATAAAAATGTTAATGAAATTCATGAATTTAATGCGGTAGTTGGATTTACCCAGCAAAGCAATATGTTAAAGGAAAGGGATATGCAAGGTGAAAACTTTTTAAATGATGCTCTTGGTATTGAGGGAATTAGTGCTGCAGAAGTTCAATATATTACCACAGGCAGGCAAAGATGGGACTTACTGTCAGGTATAGCACGTGTAAATTATAGATTAAAACAAAAATATCTATTCACTGCAGCTATTAGGGCTGACGGTTGTTCCAAATTTGGAGAAAACAATAAATGGGGTTATTTCCCTTCCGGTGCATTTGCATGGAGAGCTAGTGAAGAGAATTTTATTAAAAATATCAATGTATTTAGTAATCTGAAATTTAGATTAAGCTATGGTATGACTGGTAACCAGGGAATAAGTCCATACCAGTCCCTATCGAAAATTAGTACTTCTGTAACTTTTCTTAATGACACTGAAGTTATTGCAGCTTACCCATCATCTCCTCCATATAAAGATCTTCGTTGGGAAAAAACGGCTCAAACTGATATCGGGATAGATATGGCCTTTTTCGATTCAAAATTGGACTTTACTGCTGATTATTATATCAAAAAGACATCCGATCTGTTAATTGATGTTCCCTTGCCCTTAACAGCAGGAGGAGAGAAATTTCTTACCCAAAATTTGGGGGATCTCGAAAACAAAGGATTTGAATTTGGTATTAATACTCATTTGAATATTAATAAACTGAGATGGGATATTGGCTTGGTATTTTCAGCCAATAAAAATACGGTAACAAATATTGAAGGTAGAGACGATTATTGGGTTCAGGGAGTTTCGCAGATGGGAGACTTTCTGAAAATTGAAGAGGGAGAGCCGGTTGGAAATATCTGGGGATATCAAACTGATGGTATATATCAAACAAATGATGATTTTTCAATTGCAGATAGCGAACCTGGAAATATCAAATTTATAGATCAAAACGGTGATAAAGAAATAACTGCAGATGACAGAGTTATTCTGGGGAATGCCATGCCTGATTTTATAGCAGGGCTAAATATGGATTTCTTTTACCAAAATTTTGAGTTGAATTTGTCGTTCAATTCTGCTGTCGGAAATGATTTGGTTAATGTTAACTGGGCAAAATGGGAAACACCTAACCCATCAGCAAACTTCCTTGCCGAGGCAGGACGAGAAAGATGGAGAGAAGATGCTCCAAGCAACAAATATCCAAAATCGGCTTCAGGCTATAATCAGGGACAAAAGGTTTCTGACAGGATAGTGGAAGACGCTTCTTTTCTACGTTTACAAAATCTCAGGTTTGCATACAGGTTCCCCGTAAAAAGCATATCCTGGCTACAAAATGTCACTCTATATGTGAATGGACAAAATCTATTCTGTATTACCAATTACAGGGGTTTCGATCCTGAAGTCAGTACAACCGGAAGTGATGTGTTAAGTTTGGGTGGAGACTATAATGCCTACCCCACAACTCGCACTTATACTATTGGACTTAATGTTAAATTTTAATTCGTAGAATCATGAAAAAAACAATATATATTTTCTTCGTATTATTAATATTTTCAGCTTGTGAGGATAGACTTACAGAAAACGTATATAGCTTCTATGATCCATCAACTTATTTAATATCTGCAGAAACAGGTTACTCGCTGGTTGATGGGATAACGATGGACTGGAACGGAAGTAAAATGTTTAGAAAAGATCTCCCTTATATCTATTGGGGCATGACTGCAGATCATTATCTCGGGAGAGATTTTGGACACAGCTCAAGAGAACCTCTTTTTCTTTACACTTTTGACGCTGACAACAAAGTTATAGAACAGGCATATGCCGGTTTTTACCAATCAATATACAGAGCTAACTCTGTAATTGATGCAGTTCCATATGCTACTTATGATGAAGTAATTAAAGAGTATCAGATTGCCGAAGCCCACTTTTACAGAGGATTCAGCTACTTCCATCTTGTGAGATTATTTGGGGGTGTACCAATACTAACCTCTACTGACGATGTTAGTAGAGTAGAAGAAATATCTCGTGCATCTGTTTCAGAAGTATATGATTTGATAATTGAAGATTTTAAGTTTGCCAGAGATTATTTACCTTCAAAAAGTGAGCAGAATGCCGGCAGGCCATTCAATAATACAGCGAGTGCATATCTTGCAGAAGTATATGCTACTTTAAGCGGACCCGAAACCAGAATCGGCGGTGGCAACAATAAATGGGCTGATTGCATAACCGAAGCCAAAAATGCAATAGCGGGAATGACGCAGGAGCCCGAATTTAAAGATATCTTCACCATAGAAAATCAAAACTCAGGTGAGTTGTTATTTAGCTTTCAGTTTCTTAATCAGGATGGAAAAGATAATTTGAGTAATTGGTGGATAAATATCAAAAAAAACCGGCAGAATAAATTAAGCTTTTCAAAAGACTTTCTGGATAATTTTGAAACAGGTGATCAAAGGATATTTTATACAATAAGGACTAGCTTTGATGGTAATAATTTCAATCCTCTAAGTGACGTTGATGCAGATTCATGCGCAGTGGCAAAAGTCTGGTACGATAATGACAAACAAGAAGAAACAAGTGATTGTAATGTAATTGTCAAACGACTTTCAGGTGTTAAACTTCTGCTTGCTGAGGCAATTAATGAATCAAACAACGGCCCAAATCTAGAAGCTTATGCTGCCATCAATGAAATTCGCAGCCGGGCAGGGCTCGAACCTTTATCTGATTTGACTTATGAAGAATTCAAGGACGCTGTAAGAAAAGAAAGAAGAATTGAATTGGCCTGTGAATATTCAACTTACATGGACCTAAAAAGGTGGGGAGTATTAATCGAAACTATAAATACAGCTCGGAAACAAGATTCACAATATCCTGATTTTAAAGAAGTTGATGATTACAGGGTACTTCTTCCTATTCCTCAATCGGAAATTAACAGAAACAAAGCGATTAATCAGGAAGATCAAAATACTGGGTATTAGCTTTATTTACTATTTAGCACAAAATACTGGTAAATAAAACCATCTGAATAGTCTTAAAAATTTCAAGATTAAGGAATTAAAAACTACATAAATCTTACTTATGAAGATTTTGAAATTATCATTAGTTGGAGTTTTTTTATCCATTGGTATGGTATTCGCTGCCAAACCGAAGAAAGTGGAATTTAAAAACCAACCACAGAATAAAAAGATTGAGGTGTACATAGGAGGTAAATTTTTTACCTCCTACATCTATCCCGACGACATGAAAAAACAAACACTTTATCCTATTTATTCAGCTTCGGGAAAAATTATTACCCGTGGATATCCCCGGAATCCCCGGCCATATGAACGTGCCGACCATCCCCATCATGTGGGTTTGTGGTTTAATTTTGGGAACGTTAATGGTCTGGACTTTTGGAACAATTCGTTTGCTGCTAAACCAAAGAAAAAAAAGAAGTATGGTTCTATCAAATTCAAGAAAATTGTTTCTGAAAATCAAAAAAAAGGAAAATTGGTCACGCTTGCCGACTGGGTTGACAACGAGGGAAATGTATTGCTGAATGAAGAAACAACTTATCTTTTTAGTGGAAAAGGAAATTTACGAACCATTGAACGTATCACGAAACTCAAAGCTGTAAAAAAAGTCACATTTAATCAATCGAAGGAAGGAATAATAGGGATGAGACTTGACCGCGCCTTTGAAGGACCTTCGGAGAAACCCGAAATATTTTTAGATGCCAGTGGAAACATTACAGAAGTACCGGTAATAAATAATGAAATGGCAAGTGGAGTTTATTATAATGCTGATGGGGTTTCAGGTAACGATGTATGGGGAAAACGAAGCCCATGGGTTGCATTACGAGCCAATAAAGATGGCGAAGTTATTTCCATTGTTCTTATGGATAACAAGCAGAATATAAACTACCCGGCGTGGTCACATGCCCGAGGTTACGGATTATTTGCCGCCAATAATCTGGGAGGACAAAAATTCGACAAAGATGCAGATTTGGTAGAAGTAGTTCTGGAAGCTGGCGAACAGATTGTTTTTAAACACAAGATTATAATTGGCGGCGACCTCACTGATGATGAGATTAATGCAATGGCCAATAAATTCTAAAACATATTAAACAAACATTGACAATAAAAAAAGAAATACAAAATGGCAAAAAGACGTGATTTTATTAAGAAAAGTGCGATAGGTGCTGCTGGTATAGCCATTGGAGGCATGGGATTCAGTGCAAAGTCGTATGCTTCAATTATCGGTGCCAACGACCGTATTACAATGGCCGTTATTGGGATCAGGGGAAGAGGAACATCACATATTGAGGCATGGTGCAAGCTGAAAGATAGCCACAATGTTCGGCTAAAAACACTTTGCGATGTAGATGAACAATTTTGGGGGCCGCGGGCAAAACTGGTTGTTGATAATGGAGGAGAAAAGCCCATAACAGAATGGGATATGCACAAAGTACTGGCCGATCCGGACATAGACGCGGTATCGTTTGCAACGCCAAACCACTGGCACGCATTGGGCACAGTCTTGGCCTGCCAGGCAGGGAAACATGTTTATGTTGAAAAACCGGCTTCCCACAATGTATGGGAAGGAAGGAAAATGATTGAAGCAGCCCGCAAATATAACAGACGTGTCCAGGTAGGATTTCAAAACCGTTCGAAAGCCAAGGTAATGGAGGCCATTCAGTTTCTCCACGACGGGGGTATCGGCAAAGTTTACATGGCCCGTGGACTGTGTATCAAACCGAGAGATTCATTTGGAATTACGAAAGACGGAGCTCCTCCATCCTCTTTACATTACGACCGATGGCTGGGGCCCGCAACATGGCGGCCGTACAACGAAAAGAAAGGGCATTACAACTGGCACTGGTTCTGGGATACCGGAAACGGCGATACCGGAAACCAGGGGCCACACCAATTCGATATAGCTCGTTGGGGGCTTAACAAAAATGAACACCCGGTTTCTATCTATTCCTCAGGTGGCTTTTACGGAGTTCATCCGGAAGAATGCGCTCAGGAAACCCCGAATACCCAAAATTCTATATTTAAATACAAAGACGGTACAATGCTTGAATTTGAAACACGTGGCAGATATTCTAACGAAGAATCGAACCTTGGTATTCGAATTGGAAACATTTTTTACGGAACAGAGGGATGGCTTGAAATTGACGGTGGGAAATGGAATGCTTACCGGGAGAGGGAAAAAGAACCGTTTGCAGGCTCAAAAACCAAAGCGGAAAGCAATAAAGACATTTCCCTTACCGGTCCAAGCAACACTGCCCATTTTTCAAATTTTATTGATGCTATCCGTTCAGGAAAGAACGAAGATCTGCATTGCGACATCAATGAAGGATTCTTTTCTACCGTATTGCCTTTAACAGCAAATATTTCCTATCGGCTTCAACGTGAACTAAAATTTATGGGATCAAATATGGACCAGGAAAAAATTGTCGATGATGATGCAGCAAATGCATTACTTACAAGGGCTTACCGTCTGCCGTATGTCGTCCCTAACGTGGTCTGAAAAAGATAACCCCCGACCACATATTAGAATGAATTGGTTTTCGATGCAAGATTGGAGGGGGTATAATTGTAACCAGATAGTTTTATCTTTTAATAATTTAACAATGCATAAACGGATAATAAATAGTAAGTTTTTGTTACTCCTGGTAATGATTTTATCAGGTCTGTTCTGTAGCTCTTCAGAAAATAAAAATAAACCCAATATTTTGTTGATAGTAATAGAAGATGCTTCTTGCCACATTAGTTGTTATGGTGAAAAAGCAATTCAAACACCTAACATTGATGCTTTGGCTGCTGAAGGTGTTCGTTTTGAAAATGCTTTTGTAACTGCTCCGGTTTGCTCTCCCTCACGTTCGGCATTGGTTACTGGCATGTATCAAAATACCATTGATGCACATAACCATCGCAGCCAGAGAAGTAAAGGAAAAGGGACAGATTTAGCGTATGTTGAAAGCTTTATTTTACCTGCTGAAATTCCATTGGCGAGCAAACTTTTTGAGGATGAAGGCTATTTTGTAACAAACGAAAATATAAACGGCAAATCGGGAAAAGAAGATTACAACTTTGATAATAAAATTATCTATTCTGGTAAAAGTTGGAAAGACTGCCCAAAAGGAAAACCATTCTTTACTCAAATTCAGTTAAAGGGAGGAAAGAACAGAAAAACAAGGGCGAATACAGAAAACTTTAAATTGCCTCCATACTATTTTGAAGATAGTATCATGCGCAATGATTGGAAGGAATATCTTGGTTCGTGGCTTGACACTGATAAGGATGTAAAACAAATTGTTGTCGATCTGAAAGCAGCAGGAGTATTTGAAAATACACTTATTTTTTTGTTGACAGATCACGGGATTTCTCACTTGCGAGGTAAACAATTCCTTTATGATGAAGGAATTAAAGTACCGCTAATTGTAAAATTTCCAAATGGCAAGTTTAAAGGAACTGTTCGCAATGATATTGTAAAACACATCGATTTATTGCCCAGTTCGCTGGCTTTTGCAGGTCTTCAAATTCCTGAAAACATTCAGGGCAAAAATATTTTTGCTGAGAATTATCAAAAGCAGGAATACATTTTTTCCAGCCGCGACCGTTGTGATGAAACAACGGATATCATCCGGGCAGTTCGAACAGAGAAGTACAAATATATTCGCAATTTTCTAAGTTACCGACCTCATGCACAACGCAATCAGTACAAAGATCAGAAAGAGATAAGTATACACACAAGGGAACTATTTGCGTTAAATAAATTAAATGAATTACAAGCACAGTTTTATAACCCGACACGACCAACAGAAGAATTATATGATTTGGAAAAAGACCCTTTTGAAATTCACAATCTGGCCTTTGATCCTGCTTATCAAGCTGAATTAAAAAAGCTAAGATTGGTACTTTACAATTGGATGACACAAATCAATGATCCCGGGCTAATTCCTGAACCTTATCTGGAGGAACTGGGAGAAAAATATGGCAACAAATTTACGGCCATGAAACAGCGTGAGTTCAAGAATATAAATCCCCGTTTGATCAGAATTATAGAGGCTGGGGAAAAACAAAATACCCCGGTTTTACTTGCAGCTTTAAATTCAAAAGAGCCTGCTGAGCGATATTGGGCTGCCACATGGCTGGGAGTTAACAAAATTACCTCAGCAAAAAGGCAACTGGAAGCTTTAATAAAAGATACAGAACCCAGTGTGCGTATTGCTGCAAATCTGGCACTATTTAAAGTCGAACCTGATTTTTATCCTATTCCTGCTTTAGGCCGGGAGTTAAAGAATAAGAACAAAATTGTTGGAATGTATGCTATGAGCGCCATTGAACAAACAGGGATTTTAAACGATGACGTCAGAAAAATAGCAAGTGAAGCTTCACAAGACAGTTATGAATTTACAATGCGTTATGGAAAATATTTGTTGAATAAGTAGAATAATGAGGATAATAATTTAAACTAAATGAAAAAACTAAAAATTTGCTACGGTAAAATTGTATATGGCATTAGCTATAGAAGGGTTTCTTTTTTAGTAAGAAACTTAATTGCACTATTTTTACTGGTAAACGTCTCCTCATTTGCAAATGCCAACTCAAAGAGGAAACCCAATATCCTTTATATTTTCACGGATGACCAGTCTATACGAACATTAAGCTGTTATCCTGAAGCACACCCCTGGATCAGAACACCAAACATTGATAAACTTGCGGAGAAAGGAGTGCGTTTTAGCACGTGTTATACCGGTGCCAAATGTGTGCCTTCAAGGGGAAACGCCTTAACAGGAATGTTACAGCATAATTATGATAAATCTACAACCTACTGGCCTGTTGAGTTTAGGAAACAAGGGTATTATACCGGTATGATTGGAAAGTGGCACTGGAACGTACCCCGCCACAAAGAAACCTGGGATTGGTCGGCTGTGTATGAACATTATTTGCCTGGCAACAGTCACAATTATTATTGGGACCAAAGCTTAAGAATTAATGGCGATACATTATTAAAGCTTGAAAAATACAGTACAGACGCATATACCGATATGACTTTAGAATTTCTAAAAGAAAGAGCACAGGAAAAAGACAAACCTTGGTATTTTTGGCTGTGTTATGGCGGTGTTCATGGTCCTCATACCCCTGCGGACAGGCATATTGGTTCTTATGAAAATACTCCTGAAGTTAAAAACCCAAAAGATATTTTTGCTCCACGTCCTGATAAGCCAGAACATATGGTGAATCTGGAAACATTCAAAAAAGATCCTGTTACCGGAAAACCAATGAAAAAAAACAGGACACTTGATAGTTGGGTGAAACAATACAACGAGGCAGTCAGGTCTATTGATGAAGGAATTGGAAAGATAATGACAACATTGGAAGAAACCGGTCAACTTGAAAACACAATTGTTGTTTTTTCTTCTGACCAGGGGTATGCATGGGGACAACATGGCTACAATCTCAAAATTGCACCTTATGACGCCAACTTACTTGCACCTTTAATTTTTGTAAGACCAAATGATTTTCCTCAAAATAAGGTATGCAACATTCCGGTAAACGGAACCGATATAATTGCAACTTTCCATTCTTTGTGTAATATTCAACCTTCACAAAAATTAGATGGCAGGGATTTAACAGAATTAATTTACAAGCCTAAAGCTGATTCCTGGAATAATGAGTCGATGGTTCAATTATACACTGGTTTGATATACGGAAATGACACCATTAAAAGCGAACTGGAAAAAGCTCATAAAACTGATGACTGGTCAAAGTTTATCGTGCATAGAAATACAGGGACAAAAGCATGGATGATGTTACAAACAGGTAAGTACAAATATGTACGATACATCTATAAAGATTATATCGAAGAGTTGTATGATTTGGAAAATGATCCTGAAGAATTGACAAACCTTGCTGTTAAACTGGAATACAAAGTGAGATTAAGAAAAATGAGGGAACAACTGCTGAAAGAATTTAGAGCTAAAAACTGCCGCTTTCTGGACTTACTGCCGGAACCGGTTGAAAAAAATATGTGATTACTTATAAATTAATGCCTACGGTGAAATGATTTAGAACTTAAAAATATAAAACAGAAACGAATAAACATTGCGAATATTACTCATATTAAATACATTGAAATAAAGACACGAGCAGTAAAAAATATTAGTCATAGGGTGAAAAATACGAATAAAAAATTGAAAGACCCATCAAAAGTTGTGAAGTATTCATCTTCTTGCAATAATATCACAAAGTATTCAGGCCTTAATACAGCATGAACAAAAACAGCAATATAAAACCCATTAGTACCTTGTTCCCAGCCGAGTGGCATAGTGGGACAAAGTTTGGAGAGAACCAGATTTTGATTTCAATTGCCATGTCCTCTTTTTGTGGGATAAAACGCATTTGTAAAATGGCCTTGTTCACAGGGAATGATGTAGCCTGGCTTTACTAAAATTGGATAAGGTAATAAAAGAGAATGTTATATCAGCCACATTGAAGCTTGGGGAAAACCCCTAAAAGAGAATATAATACCTTTACCCCTCAAAGAAGGGTAAAGTTTGTTGTCTCTGCAAATATTACCACTACTGACCTTCTCTTTTATCTTTATCTCCTTGAAATTTCACGTATCTTTTTATTATTTCTGCATCCAAACCAACCTTATCAACACAGTAGACTTTGGACCACAAATGATTGCCCCAATATTGCTTTTGTTTCAGGTCCTTAAACTTATTAATTACCTGAATATGGCCCTTCAAAATATCCATCAAATCAGATATGGAAACTTTGGGACAAACAATTATCAATACAATAGGTGAACATTGTCAAACCTCACATTGAGTTCTTCAAAAGCATAAGCTTTCTGACCTGAAAGCATCCGTAAGCAATTTCCAACTTCATTCTTTATTTCCCCTTTCAAAATTCTACACCTATATTTAGGTGTCTATACAATATGATAGGTACAATGGAATACTGCACGATAGAATTAAAATTTGCTTTGATACCAACTTTACATCAATAGGCTACACCGAATCACAAAAACCAGGTCACTTTACAATTCACATGTCACATAACGCATTCACCATAAAAAAAATTAAAGCACTTTTTTAATATAAACGATTATTTTTTTCTGAATTTGTTAAAATATCTCAATCTCCCACCTCATTAGTAAAATCATTGAAAACAAACTCTTCCATTCGGCCGAATTGATTTCTACATTGAATTAATTAACTGATTAAAAACTCGTATTCCTTCATTATTTCCATAGGCGTTTTATAACAGAGTGTATAGCTCCGGTTTTAACATTCATTTATTTATAATGTAATCCAACTGTATTTTTCAAAGTATAAGTTTGCTTCCTAACGAATATTAAAAACCAAATCGGTAAATGGAAACGCAAAACATTGTAAAAATACTTATAGAGCAACTAAATGGCGGTAGTGCACAAGCCTTCGACGAACTCTATAAGCTCTTTAGTCCACGCGTATTTTCATTCGCATTATCCCTGTCAAGAAACCAGACAGAAGCTGAAGACACTGTACAGGAGATATTTCTAAAAATTTGGGACAAGCGTCATGAATTATCACCTTCCGGTTCTTTTGAATCTTTTTTATTTACAATGAGTAAAAACACCATTCTTAATAATATCAGAAAAACCAATTACCATCATTTATTTCTGGAATATAAAAAGCACAGCACAAAGCCAGTATCTGCGCTCGATCAGGAACTAAATTACAACGAACTGGAAAACCTCTACAAAAAAGCCATTAATAAGTTGAGCCCACGAAAAAAGGAGATTTTCATCCTCAACCAGACACATTCTCTTTCTTACCCTGAAATCGCCGAAAAACTAGGCATTTCAACAAAAACAGTACGTAATCAAATAAATGCTGCATCTACAGAAATTCAACACTTTATAAGTAGTCTGGGTTTTAACGGAATGTTAATTCTATTCATATTTATTAAATAATCGTTAGGCGCATGGGCATTTTAGGTGGTTCGTGTGTGTAACACATAAATCAACAAAAAATGTCAAAATAGATGCACAAAATTCAGGAACTACTTGACCGGCTCCGTTTAAATCCGGTCGACAATGAACTAAGATCTGAAATAAGAAAATTACTCCGGGAAACCATTGAAGATGCTCAAACTTCGAAGCTATTAAAAGAGCATTGGAGTTTACTAAATACCGATTTATCTGAAAACGATCTGTCCAGACTGGATAAAATACTTGAAGAGATTCATGTAAAAACCAACATGAAATCGCCCAATAATAAAAAAAGGTACATCAATCGTAAAAAAATTATACAAATTGCAGCAACACTGTTGCTTCCAATTGCCATTTACGCTGGAATTCATTATTTCAAAAAAGCAGGGAACAATGAGCATATCGTACAAATTACTACTGAAATAACATATACAAAAACCAAACATTTCTTTCTACCAGACAGCACCGAAGTCTGGCTAAACTCAGAAAGCCAGTTAAACTATCCGGAGAATTTTGAAAGGCAGGAGAATCGTTTGGTTACACTCACCGGACAAGCCTACTTTAAGGTTTATCACGATGCTGCTCATCCATTTATTGTACAAACTTCACAAATTGACATACGTGTCCTGGGAACCTCTTTTGATGTTTCGGCTTATCCCAATGAACAAACCATCTCTTCTACTCTTGAAGAAGGCTCCATTGC
The DNA here is from genome assembly GCF_022267315.1 of Maribellus maritimus. GTDB lineage: Bacteria > Bacteroidota > Bacteroidia > Bacteroidales > Prolixibacteraceae > Draconibacterium > Draconibacterium maritimum. The sequence goes on along the minus strand of NZ_JAIKLE010000052.1, from coordinate 16,332 downwards.
TTTATATAACAAAACAGGAAACCAATTAGAAAAGTTAGTGCCCGGAGAGCAGGCTGTTTTCAACATCACCAACTCAACACTGGTAAAAAATAAAATAAAAACATCCGATCAAACGTCGTGGAAAGTTGGGAAACTAGTATTTCGCGACACTGGGATTACAGAAGTTGCCCGTAAACTGGAACGGCGCTTTGGATATTCTATTTCGATTGACCCGGAATTACAAAGAACCAATCCGACTTACACATTTACAGTCCAACATGAAAGCATAAATGAAATTTGCCGTTTAATTGAACTCTCTACAAACGCCAAAGCAACCATTAAAGACACACATATTTTCCTCGAAAAAATAGAATAATGGGTAGTGTTAAGGCCACTACCCATATACGAGTATTAATTAAAAATATAAAAACTAACACTTGTTAAAAAACAAAAGTATGAATTATTTACAGACACTAAAGTGCTGGCGGAGACTTCTAGTCAGAAACCACAAGCGACTGAAGTTAATAGCAGTTTTGGTACTGCTGTTTTCACAGTCGTATTTGTCGGTGAATGCAGCAACAAGCTCATTATTCCAGACAATCAACCTGAAAACAAAAGAATTGAAGTTATCCAAAGTACTTGAGTTAATTGAAGAAGAAACAAAATACTCCTTCTTCTATAACTCAAAGGAATTAAAACTTAATCAAACCGTTACAGTTGAAATTAAAGGAGAAAGTATTAACAAAGTTTTAGATAAAGTATTTAGAGGTACAAAGATTGAATACACCATTCAGGGAAACCAGATTCTTTTGTTAACAAAAGAAGAAAAAGGACTGCAGGAAAAACCGGTTGACGGAAAAGTAACTGATGAAAAAGGAAACTCGCTTCCGGGGGTTTCAATTATAGTAAAAGGCACCACCACAGGAACCGTAACAGACACAGATGGAAAGTTCCATTTAACACTACCGCCCAATGCTGAAACACTAATTTTTTCATTTATGGGAATGAAAACCCAGGAGATACCAGTTGATGGCAAAAGTGAATTTAGCATAGTAATGACAGATGAGTCTATAGGACTAAATGAAGTTGTTGCAGTTGGATACGGTACAATGAAAAAAGTAAACCTGACAGGCGCTGTTGACAGGGTTACGTCTGACGAAATTGGAGCTTTAAAAGCCAATACAGTTGGAGAGGCTCTTCAGGGACAGATTGCAAACATGAATGTGTCTGTTGCAGACGGAAAACCCGGAAGATCGGCTGATTTTAATATCCGCGGAACAACTTCCATTAACGGGGGAAATCCGTTAATTATAATAGACGGGGTTCCACAGTCGGGCAGCGACCTGAATAATATCTCCCCTCAGGACATTCAGGAAATATCTGTGTTAAAGGATGCAGCGTCAGCTGCTATTTACGGAGCAAGAGCTGCATATGGAGTAATACTTATAACCACCAAAAAAGCGAAAGCTGGTGATTTAAAAATTGAATATAACAACTACTTTGGATTTAGCAAAGCTACATGGTTACCCGATGTTTACGACGACCCTACTGACTATTTGAGCATTCAGGAAAATGAATTCAATAAAAATATAGGACACAAATATTATACGGATGCTCAGCTGGAATACCCTTTACAGGTAGCGGCAGATCCTTCACTGCCCCATGCAAAACTTGAAATAATCGGTGGCCGTTCAACTTTGTTACTTGGTGGTGAAGTTCATAATTATTATAAAGAATGGTTTAACAAATATGCACCAAAACAGAATCATCACATCAGCTTAAGCGGAGGAAGCGAGAAATTCCAGTATTATGTTTCAGGGGAATATAATTATGAGGAGGGTGCTTTAAAATTCAAGCCCGAAAAAGTAAACAGGTACACTTTGCGCTCCAATGTAACATATAATTTAACTGACAATATCAGTTTTTTCAACAATACCTCAATGGTTAAAAGAGATGAAGACTTACCCAACTTATATCTTTATAACTTTTGTTCAAACGTATGGCGTTTTATTGAAAACTCGAACCCGCTAATGCCCGAATATGTTGAAGTTGACGGAACAATGGTTCCTACAGATCTTGGATTCTACAGGGAATTTGTAACCAATCAATCGGATATAAATCAGGAGATGCACGATGTTTTAACGACATTTGGAACCGATATAAAACTTCTTAAAGGCGATTTGAATCTTCATGGTGATTTCAGCTACCAGTTTGGCCATACAAATAAACTAAGGTGGTGGGACAATACCGGTCCTTATCTTTCCAATTCATTTAACAACAGAAATACAGTTCTGGAAGCTTATTCTGATGCAGGTCCGTCTACTATATACCGTAGCATGTGGAATACCAAAAGAAACAACATAAATACTTATGCTACTTATAACAAAACACTGGGAAGCCACGAGATTAAATGGATGGTTGGTTTTAACCAGGAGAGTTACAAGTATCTCTATTTTTATGCCGAACGTACTTATCCTCTGTCAGGAGTTCCGCAACACGCATTAAATCTGGCAACAGGAGACACCAAAGTAAGCGACAACGACGATAAGAATGCTTCAAGAAGTGCATTCTCAAGGATCAATTATAACTACAAACAAAAATATTTACTGGAAATAAATGCCAACTACTACCTCACTTCAAAATTTGAGCAACAGAACAGAGATGCCATGTTTGCCTCTGTTTCCGGTGGATGGAGAATTTCTGAAGAACAATTTTTCACCCCAGTAAAAAATGTAATTAATAATTTAAAGCTCAGGGCATCTTATGGTTCTCTGGGAAATCAGGACATTGGCTCGTATGATTACTTACCCATCATGAGCGTGAGTCAATCAAATTATACACTTGAAGGTGACAGGGTGAACTATACAACATCCCCGGAACCTAAATCGGCAAACTTCACATGGGAAACATCAAAAACAATTGATTTGGGTATTGATTTTTCGATGTTCAAAAACCGCTTAAATACCACTTTCGATGTATATGAAAGAAAAACATCCAACATGTTATCTCCGTATCACTCGCTTCCTTCGGTATACGGAGCTACCGTTCCCAAAGAAAATATAGCTTCGTTAAGAAATCGGGGCTGGGAGCTTTCGGTGAACTGGCACGACAACTTTATTGTAAAAGGTGATGTGTTTAATTACGGCATACGCTTAAATTTATATGATTACAAAGCCGTTATAACCGATTATTACAATATGACCAATTACCTGGGAGACTATTATGTAGGGCAGGAAATTGGTGAAATATGGGGAGCTACAACTTTAGGTTTTTTCCAAACTGACGAAGAAGCTCAGAACGGCCCTCTTTCTATTACAAATTCATACAGAGCTTACGCTGCTGCCGGTGATATTAAATTTGCTGATTTAGATAACAATGGTGTTATCAGCAGGGGGGCATGGACTTTAGATGACCCGGGAGATTTTAAAATTATAGGGAATTCCACCCCCCGGTATCAATACGGAATAACTTTAAATGCTGACTGGAAAGGATTTGACATAAATGCTTTTTTTAAAGGAGTGGGTAAACGCGATATTTACCCGGGAGCAGAAGCTACCAATTTCTGGGGTTCATATAATCGAAAGTACCAAATATTATTAAAACATGTGGTTGAAAACCGCTGGACAGAAGATAACCCTGATTCTTATTTCCCCCGCCCGAAAGGTTACATCGCCCTGGGAGACAGAGACCTGGGCCTCCCGCAGACAAAATATCTGCAGGATGCATCGTATATCCGGTTAAAGAATTTAACCATCGGTTATACAATTCCTAAAAAAATATCAAGAAAAATAAAAGCACAACAGTTGCGAATTTATTTTAGCGGACAAAATCTGTGGGAAGCAACCAAACTGCATTTTTCACTGGATCCGGAAGGATTGCAAAAAGACCCTGACGGCTATAGCTCAAACCTGGGACTAGGAACTTCCTATCCTATTCAAAGAGTTTATTCATTTGGTATGGAAATTCACTTTTAAAATTTAAACCATGAAAAATAAAATATTTATTATACCAGTCCTTTTTCTTTTGTTATACTCATGTAATAACGATTATCTGGAGCTTACACCCGATACCAAACTCGGCGAATCAGCCGATTTTTTTGAAAGCGAAAGCGGGCTGGAAACATTTACCAACTCTTTCTATAGTTATATAGACTATGCAAAAATCACAGATGATTTCAACAGCGACAACTGCGAACGTTTTACTACACTTCCCACCATTCGTTCTGCCGATTATAATGTTCCTACTGCTTTGGGCAGCGGTGGCTGGGACTGGGAACAGCTAAGAAATATAAATTATTTCATTGCAAACTGCAGTGCATCAGGTATCGATGAAAATATAAAGAATGAATACCTAGCCATTGCAAAATTTTTCAGAGCCTGGTTCTATTTTGATAAGGTTCGTGATTTTGGAGATGTGCCCTGGTACTCACAACCATTACAAACCAATGATGAAGAATTGTTGTATAAAACAAGAGACAGCAGAACTTTGGTTATGGACTCTGTTGTAAACGATTTAGATTTTGCCATTCAATACCTCCCGGAAACCAGGTACAAAAACAAAGCTTCAAAATGGACTGCATTAGCTTTGAAATCCAGAATTTGTTTGTATGAAGGAACCTGGAGAAAATACCATAACGATGCCAGCTTGCCCGATGCCGATAAATTTATAAACTATTCAATGGATGCCAGTAAAGAATTGATGGATGCTGATGTATATAATTTATACACAACAGGTAATCCAAATGAAGACTATTTCAATCTGTTTCAGGCAACAAGTGTTAGTACCGACGAAGTAATTATGGCAAAATCGTGGGTGGAAGGCTCCGGATATTACTATACACCTTTGTTTACCTCTACTTCCAATGGAAACTACGGGGCTACTCACTCGATTATATCTTCTTACTTAATGGATAACGGTATAAGTTTCCAGGAAAAATACCCAAGTGCAGAAGAACGGGATACAATGTCATACTACAACGAGTTTCAAAATCGCGATCCCCGGTTAAATCAGACTGTTGTTTTTCCTGGCTATATAAGAATTGGAACGACCACAGTAGCCGTTAATGATTTTGCCGAGAATAGGACAGGTTATCAAATTATTAAGCGAGTAGGACCTCCGTCAGAAGATCAGGGAGCAGACTCTCGCGATAATATTATTATCAGATATGCAGAAATCCTGTTAAATTATGCGGAAGCAAAAGCAGAATTAGGAACACTTACACAAACAGATGTTGATATTACATTAAATGTAATTCGTCAGCGGGCAGGGCTTCCAAATCTATCTCTACCTGTTACCAATAATGCTGCATTAAATGAGGAATACAGCAACACTTCAGACCCTGTTATCCTGGAGGTTAGAAGAGAAAGACGTGTTGAACTGGCTTTTGAAGGATTCAGAAAAGACGATTTAATCCGTTGGGCAGAAGGGCACAGGTTCAGGGCTCAGTATTCCGGTATCTACATTTCAGGAATGAAAAAACTTATCGATCTTGATCAGGATGGGAATCCTGACTTGTATGTTTTAGGCGTAAATGACGATGTTCCTGACAATAAAGTAAGCGGAGTACAATATTTAAAATTAAGTGAAAACAATGGCCTGACAAACGGAACATCAGGAAGGATAGCGCCTTATTTAAACCGTTCGTTGCCGGAATTTGGAAATTGGGAATACTTAAACCCGATTCCCAGAGAAGAGTTAACACTCAATTCAAATCTGGAGCAGAATCCGGGGTGGGATTTATTGTACAAATAGAAAATACTATTGAATTTTTGTGAAAGAAGGAACGACAGAAAATTTCATGTTGTTTCTTCTTTTTAAATAGAAAAGCGATTTAGCAAATAATAAAAAAGTATATTTTCAAACAAATAATTAAAACCCAAAATAATGAATGCGATTCGCTCATTAGAAAGCTTTAGAAACAAAAAGATTTTTTTCAATCTAAATTTCTTTCTTATCCTTATTTTACTGGCATCTCTAACTGGATTTTTATCATGTAATAATGAGATAAAAGAAAAGAATTTGGTACTGGTTTGCGGCGATAGCAAAGTTTTGCTAACAAAAGCTGCAGCTAATTCCCAGGATACAGTTCCTGATATTATCTGGAGCTGGGATGCACATACAGCAACCAATCTTCCTCCTTTGTTTAACCCCAAAAAATTTAATACGATAGATGATTGTAAAGCTATAAATGGGGGTAAACAAATCTTAGTCTCTTCATCGTCAGGTGCTGTGGCCATGATTAATAAAGATGATAAAAAAATCCTCTTCTATGCAGAAGTTCCTAATGCACATTCTATCGAACTTTTACCCGACAACAAACTGGTTGCAGCAGCGTCTACAGCCAATAATGGAAATCGTTTAATGCTATTTGAAATTGCAAATCCTGCAAAGCTTTTGTTCTCTGACAGTTTATATTCTGCCCATGGTGTAATCTGGGACAAAAACAGGAATTCTCTTTTTGCACTGGGATATAAAACATTGCGTGAATACAAACGAAACAATAACCAACTTTCCCTTCTGGAAGAATGGAAAATTCCCGGTATAAGCGGACACGATCTGCAAATGCTTCCGGATGGAAAGCATCTTTTTGTAACAGAGCATACAGGTGCATGGATTTTTGATATTGAAAGCAAGAAATTCAGCAAGATAGATGGTTTTCCCGATAAAGAGAACATAAAAAGCATCAATCAAAACAAAGAGGGACGCTACGTTTTTACCATTCCGGAAGAAAGCTGGTGGACATATCACGTAAAATTTCTTAACCCGGAAGGAAACCTGTCATTTCCAGAGATGCATGTATACAAAGCACGGTGGTTTCAATGATATACCATCTGCACGTACAGAGCTAATTCCTCTTAATACTTTAAATAAACAACCACGCCCATTGGACGTGGTTGGGGATAACCCCTAAAATTTCTTTACCCTCAACAAAGGTAAAAGTTTGTTATCTCCTCAATTATTACTGGTGCCTAACAGAAAATGGATATACAACAAAAACCCGAACGATTAGTCAAAGAGCAGGCTAGAAGATTGAACAGATAAGTTAGAATAAGGAAAAAAACAATTAACAAGGAATAAGAAATACTCAAAGATATTGATTCATAAAGCTTAAAACAACAGTGAATTCCAAAAGCTGGAAGATTCCTATGTTATCAAAAGCACATTGTCTGTCTTTCTTATAACTACACTAATAATTTAGGTCAGTACATGCAAATCCAAGTCCTTATATACGATCCTATTTTGTAATAATTTTTTAATGAATAGTTTAATTATTATACAGCAAAAACCAATATTTTTATATTTATAATGTCAAGCAGTAAAGTGCCTTTTTGTGAAAGTCATTAGCTCCTCTTAGTTTGCTAATTGATGAAGCGAGCCTTTTTACGAATACCAAACAACATCAAAATAAGTAATGATTAACACAAAACCCCAATGGTATGTTTTTTATACCTTTCCAAGATCAGAAAAAATTGTTTATGAAGAGTTACTACGAAGAAAGTACGAGTCGTAAGATGAAATATACTACTTTATATTGTGTAATTATTTGTGGCTTAATCTTCTCTTACAAATTGTCAGGACAAGTAAATAGTCGTGTTAAACTGATTGACTTAACATCTGGTTTAACCAGTAGTGAAAAAACTATGAAATTGAGTGAAATTGCTGCAAAAGTCGAGTATATTTTCTTAGAAACAACCAACGAATGTTTAATGGATGATATTAAAAAAATCAGTATTGATGATAGTCTAGTATTTATCAGCGATAGTAAACAATTATTAATATTTAACAGTTCCGGAAAATTTATTGCCAATGTAGGTGGCATTGGCAGGGGCCCTGGCCAATATGTTAAGGTACTGGATTTTTCGATAGATATTTTGAAGGATCGAATATTTGTTCTAGACAGGTACTTACAGAAAGTAATTTGCTACGACTATAATGGCAATTATCAATACGATTTCAGGTTTCGAACGCCCTATCCAAGTAGTATAGAAGTAATTAATAATACTGGTTTGATAATAACATATGCAACACCCCTGTTTATTGATAATGGCAATTACTGTTTTGCTCTTTACTCATTTGACGGAAAATTTATAAGAAATAGTTTTAACAGGCAAAACGAGGCCGCGCAGCAAGCAATGGCGGAAGCAGGTCAGCACCGATTAAATTATTATTGCGATTCATTGACTTTCTGGGAAATACATTTAAATACAATTTATAGAGTTACTAATGGAGGAGATCTGTTTCCAAGATATACCATTGATTATAAGGGGTATAATAATGTAAAAAATCGGGGTTCTTTGGAAAAGGATAATCTCTTTTTTGCATATTTTATAGAATTTGAAAAGTATTTGTTTTTCATAAAAGGCATCCGTAATAATGAACTAAAACATATAATATATGATAAAAAAAAGGATGAAGCTATTAATTTCTGTTTGAAAACGGAAGACTTTAGACTAGCGTATGAGACAGCTTTTATTAATGATATAGATGGTGGATTCCCATTTTTACCTGTGGACGCACTCAAAGATGGAAGATTGTATTGTACGTTTTATCCTTATGAATTTAAGCAGCTATTAAAAAATTATCCACACAAGAGTATTGATATTACAAATATTGAGCAGAAAAACGATTTCTATAAAAAAATTGAAAATTCTAATGTTTTAGATAATGCGGTTATAATGCTTGTCACCGAAAAAAAATAACGAAATGAAAAATGAATATTTGAATATTGCAATAGTAACAGTATTGAGTATTCTTTCCGCTTTTTTAGTAGTTCTCTGCAAAAAGCAAAAGCGAAACGAAAATTTGATAGTAGCAAAAAACGAAATAGTTAGTGCTAAACTCGAAAACCTCCAGAACAAATGTCTTCTTGAGATTCTTGATAACTCTTTTCAATTTAATCCTGAAATGAGACTATCTACTGTTTATGAAGATACATTATCATTTATAGATATTCTTTCAAAAGAGCCCAAGCTTATTTTTTATTTCTCAGTATTGACTTGTGAATCTTGTGTACAGTCAGAATTATTAAGGTTAAAAGGAAAGTCAAAGGATATTGATTCTGATAATATTATCTTACTGGTCGCATATGAAAATATTAGATCATTATTTCTAATGTGTAGGTCGAATGAGGTAAATTATCCTGCCTATATTATTCTTGAAGATTCATTTGGGCTAAATGCAGATACCCAGCATTTGCCATATTATTTTGTCGCAGACGATTATCTTTGGATGAAAGATTTCTTTGTTATAGATCAAAATACTCCAGAGATAACTGATAAATATCTAGAGATTATTTTTTCTAAATATTTTCAATGATAACACATTGTGTTCTTTAACACTTATTTCTATTTAATTGGAAAAGAATTACTCTACTCTCAAGTTAACAATAACAAAATAATAGACGATTCTCAATTGTTTCACATTACATTTGCAACCTCTAACATTCCTACTCAGAACCACTATAAACCAAACACTTACACAGCACACTTTATACAGTAGCAGTCAGTAAGGAAAAAGCTAGTTGATATTATTCTCATGATATAATGAGGTTATTTCAAACATTGTTTTAACTGATACCGCTTCACAAAGTATAATTAAAAAATACTGAGGATTAACTATTTATAGCTGGATCCTTTTTAAAATATGACCAAGATTACTATCGTTGGCAGACGGTTTCAATCCTTGTTTTGCTGGATCGTAGTTGAGAAGGTTCTCAAAAAATTTTGCGCTTAAAGTCTTAGCTTACGTGCTACAACCAATCCTGATTACTCAACTTTTAGTAGATATATCAAAAGTTAAACCATCAGTAACACCTAATTTAATTGTGGTGGCTGACCTACAATTGGCGCTACATTATATTTTTCTGTTCGCTCGTCGCTGATTATACCAGACCAATTCAGACCAAATGCAAAGTCATAGCTATTGCCTTCATTGTCAGTATAACATTCCATATCTCTTGGCACATCCTCAAATTGCACCTCGACAGTCTCCATATTCGCGGGCATCTGAAGTGGCAGCAATCCGGAAGGCTCTACCTTCCCCGCTATAATCTCAAGAAATACCTCATCAGGCAACCAGGCAGACCGGCCACCACCAAATCCCACAAGGATTGCATCAACTTCGCTCTCGAATTCCCCAAAAACCATAGGACTTGATGCATCTACTGCAACAATGACTTTATCAGCCAGAGCCGAGATGTTCAGCACCAGGTCCAGATGACTTTCATTTGTTATGATTCCTGTCTTGCCATAATAGGAACGATTTTCCTTTATGAACTTCTTTGTTTCTCCCTCAGCCGATTGCTCTGATATCTCTATCATATCTCCCCCTAAAGACTCCTGACGCACAAATTCTGAATTGGCAGTATATGGCCGATATTGTAATGAAATTGGCAGATAGATATATTTCTCGCGCTCAGCTGCTATATCTTTAGATTCCACACCGTCATCCCTCATGCCTCCGGATTCCATAAATGTTGGATTTCCGTTTTGCGGACTGGTTATTCTTAGAACGGCAAAATCACATTCAGCTATTTCTTCTTTTGATGCACGTATAATATCGTTTGGAGATAAGGTTGGATTGCCTTTTTCATCAGCCGGGCCGGTAAACTTATCAGCCAGCGCATCGGTCACCACATCGTAATATTCTCCGGCTGCTTCAAGATTAAATCCCGGTTCGGCGGATGCAGGTGTCCTTCTCCACCCACCTGTCGCTGCCGAATATAACCGGGGAATATATACTTTGGGTCTTTCAGTTCCAGCTGATGCTTTATGAATGATGCCGCCGCTGTTCTTCAGCATTACGACCGATTTAAGGTGTGCCTGATGGCCGGCCGCTTCATGCTCAGGTTTTTTATAGGTCGATTCGGCAACTTTAACACTCAGATATGGATTGTCAACAATACCGATATTAAAGTGAGTTCTAAGAATCCTCTCCGTTCCTTTTTTCATGATTTTATCCATTTCAGCTTTACCCAGGTTGGCGCACCCAAGTTCATAAGATTCCATTGCAATATCAACACTTTCCTGCAAGCCACCACCTTCGCCTCCAAATCCATCACAACCCGCTTCCAGAATGGCTAGTCTTTTTTCAACCGGGCTTAAATCTTCAACGCCATAATTCTTGCTGGTAAGAATGCCAAAGTCAGTTAAAATATATCCGTCCCAGCCGTACTTTTCCCGCAACAAATCGTTGATTTTATATTGACTATAGCTTGAGCCTACACGCTCATCTCCCACCGGCGATCCATCTGCTTCAATTCCTACCGAATAGTTTGTCATGGCAGCCGATACCGTTTTGGTTTTCCCGGGCAAATCCATGCAGGCAAGAAATGGCAAAACATGTGTAAAAAACTGACCTCCCGGGAAAATGTTATATGCTCCGTCACGTGTGTGCGACTCACGACCACCTTCAGCGGCACCGTCTCCGGGAAAATGTTTCATCTGATTGTTTACACTATGTTTTCCCCAGCCCAGATCATTTCCTTCTTCATCGTAGGTTGATTGCCAGCCATTGATTACAGCCCTGGCCATATCCATCGACAGCGCAGGATCTTCGCCAAACGTCCCTGGAATTCGTTTCCATCGTGGTTCTGTTGCAAGGTCCATTTGCGTTGCGACCTGCATTGATATCCCCATTGCACGCCATTCTTCTGACATCATTCTGCCATATTGGGCTCCAATTTCAGGATCAAAGGTCGCCGCCATACCAAGATTACCTGGCCAGTTTGATACGTCTCCCGACCGGGGATCATCTATCCAAACCGCGGGAACACAGACTATTTCATCAAGGCTTTCAATATATTCCTGTACCATATTGTTCCAATTAACCTTTGTTTTTGCGTCAGCAGTGCCTCCACGGGGCGCCCGAAGTTGTCTGTAACCCAGATCCAGTGAATTTTTCATTACGGAGTCAAGTGAATCGGGATTAACCCTCCAGCCGCCAAAAGGATTCATTTTCATGCCCATCATCTGCTCAACCGAAATCTCATCGACCATGGCTTTCGCCCTTGTTTCAAAGTCAAGGCGCCAGTCTTCAAATTCATCCAGCAAGTTATTTCTATTGAGATCTTTAAATGCGTATCCATCCACCTGGATAAGTGAAAGCCCCGAAGTCATGGAATACCCAAGAGTAGTCCCGTTTTTATTGCTTACCATACTCCATCCTTCCGAAGTCTGTTTTTCTTCCCACTTAACATCGCCCGAACCAACAGGCTCAGTTTTTTGGGGATAACTATTCGTTTTACATGCGGTAAATAAAGAGGCTCCAAAAACCATCAACATTACCATCGTAAGTAAAGATCTTTCTGATGTATTAGTTTTTTTAGTTCGGTTCATTGGTTTAGTTTTATTTGTTAAAAAATGCTTTGTAATTAAGCTGCTCAAGCACGTTTTTCCGATAAGTTTTTCCGATGGGCAACTCCTTCTTCCCAATAAAAACACTCACCGGGCCAAAGCTTGTTATTCGCTTGAGAGAAACGACATAGGAACGATGTATCCTTAAAAAACCATTCTGTGACAAAAATTCTTCTACCGAAGAAACAGTGCATCTGCTGGTAATATTTCTGTCGTTGAGATAAAAAGTCAGGTTATCCCCCATGCTTTCTGCATATACAATTTCGATGAGCGGAATTTTGTGAATAAAACTTCTTTCCTGCAAATAAAGAAATTCTTCGCTTTTTTCAGCTTTACGTAAAAACTTGCTTCTTCCCTGGATATGATAAGCAAAATATTTTTCGACGGCCTGCGTTAAACGCCCGAATGAAATAGGTTTTACCAAATAGTCGAGTACACTCAGGTCGTAGCCTTCAAGCGCATACTGGCGGTAGGCTGTTGTAAAGATAACGGCAGGAGGATTTTTTAAGGATCTTAGTAATTCTGTTCCTTTCATTTCAGGCATATGAATATCAAGAAACATAAGATCAACTTTATGCGTATTCAGAAAATCGATTGCATCGACTGCATTTTCAACAGCCCCTGCAACTTCTACAGTACCAAACTTACTCAAATGCATCTTCAACAACCTGATTGCCAGAGGCTCATCATCTACAACCAGACACTGTACTTTTGTTTCCATAGTAAAATATTACACCCAAAATATTCTTAATTCTACCCCAAACAACCTGTTTTTTGAATTAATTTTAAGCTCGTATTTATCAGGATAAATCAGCTCAAGTCTTCTTTTTACATTGTTCAAACCTATACCTTCATTTTCAGGCTCCTCTTTTCCTTTTTTTTCAGGAACTGAATTGATTGCTTTTAAAGTAAGAAACTCAGACATGATACTTATTTCAATGTTAACCTTTGGTTTCATACGATCCTTACTCGCACCGTGTTTGAAACAATTCTCAATAAATGGCAGTAAAATAAGAGGCGCAATTTGGTGTTTATCAGCTTCTCCGTTTACCGCGTATGATAATTCCAGTCTTTCGCTATATCTCATTTTCTCGAGGTCAATATACCCCTCAACAATTTCCAATTCATTTGCCAGAGGGACAAACCTGATATTGCTCTTATAAATCATATAGTCAAGCAACTCTGATAATTTTAAAACAATATCTGCAGCTTCTTCTGACTTTAGTAAAATTAATGTATATAGATTATTTAACGTGTTAAACAGAAAATGAGGATGTATCTGTGCTTTTAAAAAATTGAGTTCAGCGGCTATTTTTTCTTCAAGCATTTTTTTATTTTTCTGTTCCTCGCTGTACCATCTTTTAAAAATGTAGATGGCAGAGGCTATGCCTGGCAAAACATAATCTGACGCGGCTTTACTGAGAATCCTGGTCAAATCGAAAAAGTTATTTCTCGCAAAAGAAATATTTTCAGGAAAAGGGTTAGTATAATAGATGGAAGCACGAACAATAATTCCGTACAAAAAAAAGTGAATCAGTACCAAAATCCCAAATATCACATACTTCTTCTTTTTTACCAGCGGAAGTAGTAGGTAAATAAAAGCATAAGTACCTATCATTTTGGCAGGTAATTGAATGACATTGATAATAAACTCCCGATAGTATTCTCCCCTGTACCCGGCATAAATGAGCCAGAATACTAACAATACAACCACCCAAAACAGGACATGCCACCAAAAACGATACCTTAAAAATATTGGAGTATGATTCTTTGTCATCTTAACACATAATCTTTTTAAACTTAATTCTTGTGTTGCAAACAAACAAATTCCTGCGATGAATAATAAACAAACTACGATGTATGGTACTAAATACACACAGTTCGGATTTAATATTGTTTTTTATGAACTAAGCAGAGTAAACTTAATTTTGAAAAAACTTCCAAACGTCGCAATCAGAAGGACATTCATCGCAGGAACTTGATTTTATACTCAATATCTTTTAGGTTTGAACCAATCAGATTATGTCGAAAAAAACAGGTGCAAAACCCGATTTGCTGAAACTATAGTTATTGATATAAAAAAAGTGAAGATATGGTTTAGTTTGTTAGGGAAAAAAAAATTCACTTGCAAACTTTGACTCCCCGGAGAGACCGGGGAGTTTTTTATGCTCTCCGAAATTATATTGCCGGAATTACTTCTCCTGAGCAAAAATAATCTGAATTAATTATTGCAAGTAGTTTTTGTATTCAGTTTTTGAGGCTTTATTTCTGGCTTAAAATTCTCAAATCGAATAAATTTAATAATTTGGGATTGTAGGCAAATTATTTGTTAAACTGAAAAAACCGGTCAAAGTGACCACCCTTCTACGATTTGAGTTGGTTTTATTTGTTCTGAACCGGAGAACCTGGAATTTTCAATTCCACTTTGGTACGATTGCGAGAGTAATCCCCACTTATTACATCGTTTGTTGCAATCCATTTTCAATTCCACTTTGGTACGATTGCGAGAGCTAGAAAAAGCACAGCAAAAGCAAAAATTAGCAATTTTCAATTCCACTTTGGTACGATTGCGAGAAGCGGAAGCCGCGACGGAATGCTGGCTGTTGAAATTTTCAATTCCACTTTGGTACGATTGCGAGCCACTTCCCTAATACCAGGTATTCCATCTGGTAATTTTCAATTCCACTTTGGTACGATTGCGAGTCTTTCGACGACTCAAAAAAAATAGTTCATTTTCAAGGAACTACGTTTTTCAAAAATAGTATTTTAATATGAATTTGTTGTCGATCCTCCAAACCGTATTTTGCCCGGAGGATCGACAAGTATATATAGATCGCTTATTTTCAATATGTCAAAGAACCTTGTAGATGTAATTGATTCATAAAACCTGTCAGATTAAAACGAAATCTCGTACTTCGACAACTTAACCTATAGAAATGTGTCCAGGTTTTGCCGCTCTTTCCCAACAATTTCTTTGTCAAGCCACTTCTCCTGTCGGGTTTTAAAAATGATTAAACTGTCATCTTCTTCATCCATAATCTGCAAAGCTTCATATTTTAATTCCAGTAACTTTGCTTCAGTAATTTCTCTCAATTTCTTTGGTTCCTTCTTTGAATTACCCTTTGCATCCGGTTCTTTTATTTCAGTAAAATAATCAATCTCCCAAACCAACCGGGCATGTATATTTTGGATGAAGGAGCGTTTCATTGTTTCATCTTCAATAGAATAAAATTTCTGAACTAAAGCTGGCTCTATTTTCTCAGAGACTTGTTGTATATTTTGATAACAGAGTGTTGTTTCAAAGTCTTCTCGTTTCTGTAGAAAATCAAGCAGCAATTCAATGGTATTTTCAGGGTTATTTTGCATTGTTCAGGATATTAATATTGATTTAATCTATTGGATTGATGACTATCTTTTGGTGACATAGGCAATCCTTCAATAACAATAATCAGAGATCCGGTTGCTGAGCGCTTTTAAAATAACCTCGTTCTTTGTCACTATTTATTGAATTATTGTTTAAATTATATCTTTAAGTATATAACGATCCTATGAACATGAAAAAACAAAAAACTCATCTCAGTTTTTTATAATATAGAATCTCACCGGTCCTATTAATCCACTTTCTCTTAGAGGAGAATCCATCGATGGTCCGCTTATCGTCCATGTCTTTCTGTTTTCTTCCTGCTGCCCTGCATCATAAACAAGTCGGTTAAACCAGGAGCTTGTCACTTCAACGGTAAGGTCGTTCCTTCCTTGTTTTATTGCTTCGCTGATATTCAAACGAAATGGCGGTGACCACAGCGTTTGTAATTCTTTTCCGTTTAACGATACAACTGCAATCATTTCTACCTTTCCTAAATCCAATAAATAATCCGTTTCGGGTTTTATTTCATCTAAATTGAAAGAAACAGAATAGGTTGCAGAACCTGAGAATGCCTTTCCTTCAGGGGAAATCCCAAGGTCTTTCCACGCTTCCAAGCTATCCATCTGAATGTTTTCG
>NZ_JAIKLE010000051.1 GCF_022267315.1 Maribellus maritimus | reverse complement strand
GGAGAGAAATACGCGTTAGCAACAGTAGTTAATTGGCTCGGAAAGAATAGAGTAATTTATTTGAACTCTATTCTGGATGTGCTTATGTGGGGAATTCAACATAACGGTAGGTTCTCCAGTTCAAAGAAGTAAAGTCCTGGTTTCGTGAACCATCTGAAATAATCGTATCCTGTCTGCCTGAAATTGTTTTCCCTTCAATTTTGTTACGGTTGTTTTTGGCGCCTTCTTCGTTGTAAAGCGCTTCAGCATAAGTAATAATTATCATACTGTTTTTTCCGCCGCTGAATAGTAAGGTTGGATATGCTTTTGTATACACTTCTTGGTCGAGCAAAATTTTTGCAGTGGTATTTGCTGGAATTTCGAAAGCTGTTTTTTCAGCTGGGAAATTGGCAGGCATACGACACCTTCTGCCTTTCTTGTAGAGACCAGTCGTTGAGGTGTCAGCTCCATTTCGGGGATAACGGAGGGAATTAAGGTCCAGCCTCCGCGGGTATTGAAAGCCATTCCTCGTCTTGAACGTTCAAAAACTGCTTTTGCAGGTTTCCAGTCTTTATCATCAAAATCAGCAGATTTCCATCCTTTTACAGCAAGATTCATGTCAATTTTATCACCGGCGCCAGCGGCATAATAGCCACGGACACTTTGTCTGACAGGAGTATAACTTTTATCTTCAATACATTTCCATGAGTCGTTGGTATTCAGAACTTTTGTCTCATCAGATGTTCCCTGCAATAAAAAGCCGGTTTTGAAAGAAAATTGAGAAACGGGTTTCATATTTCCTTCGTTCCAAACCAATGCAGCAATAGTATTATCACCTTGTTTAAAATATGGAGCAAGATCAATTGTTGCATAATTCCAATGCTGAATGTCGCCCAAAGCAGGTCCCAGAGATACAAGTGTTTCATTTACATAAAGTTTATAACGATTATCGGCTGTTACACGCACTTCGAACTTCTGAGGTACTGATTCAAAGTTTATTTTTTTTCGGAAAATATACAATCCCGCATCGGTCTCTCCGGCATCGGGAACACAAACCCAACTTGCGTCCCATTCATTATTTTGTAACCGGTTTCCAAACTGTGCAGAAACTGCAATCGAAGAAAAAATGAAGATTAGGGATAGTAGCTTTTTCATTTTATTGATTATTTATTGGATTTCTTTTTTTCAACTTTAATTTTCAAAGAGCTCTTTTATTTTAATGCATTTTTACTGTAGTTCACGCGAACCCCGTATTGATTAATCAGAAGATTTAAACCCATAAATCCATTCGGATTTTCTTCTCCTTTTATTCTCCCCGACAAGGCACCGTCGCTAATGGTTTTTAAATCGTCTACTCTCTTTTTAGTCTCTGGATTTCCGCCAAAATAATGGCCGGGATAAAATTTGTCAATTCCGTATTCAGCCATAATTTTACTTGTCTTTTTACAAGTTGACTGCAGGGTGGAAAAATTTGTAGAGAGCAGTAAATTACCTGAACCAAATGAATCACCGCTGAATCCGTATTTTGCGTTTTTATCCAAAAAGGTTGTTGAACCTGGTGTATGTCCGGGTGTAAAAACTACTTCCAGTTGTCTACCACCTAAATCAATTATTTCCCTGTCTTTCAGGAATTTCACATCCCCTTTATAATTGGGCATAAACTGAGGAATTCCAACTGAATCAGCCGGGTTGATAAACAATTCAGAAAAATAATCAATGGATGCACCAGTATGATCAGGGTGTACATGTGTGGCAACCAGCATTACTGGTTTTTCGGTAATTGACGCCACAATTTTATCTAAATCTTTGATGTTTGTTCCAGCATCAATAAGTACTGATTTATCGTTTCCTTCAACAAGGTATAAACTCTCGTTTGACATCATTTTTCCTGTCCCAACCCAGGTATCTTCATCAATTTGGTGAAAAACTACATCTTCACCTTTGTAAACTTCTTTCCCATCAATCTGGAATTGTGGTTGACCAAACAAAGTGAGCTGAGCGATAAATAATAATACGGTTGTGAGCGATACACTTTTTTTCATGGATTGATTTTTAAATAATTATTGGTTTTTTAGATGTTTATCCAGAAAATCAATAATGATATTAATAACCTGTGGATCTGAAAATTCTCCGGAAGCATGTCCTGCTCCCTCAAGCACATAACGGGTGGAAAGTACACCCTTTTCACGCAATGCATCATGCAACAACAAGGTCTGGCTTGGAGAAACAGCCATATCCTGCGTTCCGTGGAAAAGCAAAAATGGAGGATCACTCTTATCTATATAAGTAATCGGATTTGCTTTGGCAACTACCTCTGGTTTGTCGAGACTTGTAAGTCCACTGTTTTTGCCAGGTATAAACTGGCCGTCGGGAGATATGACCGTAAAATGGGCATTTGCAGCGTCTTCGTCGTAGTCGGCACCAATTTTAGTTAAGTCCGACAATCCATAAGCATCAACAACTGCTTTTACATCACTGCTTTGATTCAGATTCTCGCCTTCTTCAAAATTATTAACTCCATTAGTTGTGCCCACCATTGCAGCCAGGTAGCCTCCGGCAGATTCACCCCATACAGCAATGTTTTCAGGAGCAATTCCATATTCTTTTGCATTGGCTCGCAAGCATCGGATTGCTGCTTTTACATCTTTAACGGCATCGCTGTAAATTCCTGTATTGATTACATGATACTGAACACTTGCGACAACATAACCTGCCTTTGCAATTTTGTGACGATCATAAAGATTTCGTTCTTTTGCTGCAAATGAAAATCCTCCTCCAATAACATACACCACACAGGGACGAGTTTTGTTATCGGTATAGGTAATTACGTCCATCTTAAGCGACATGGGATCGCCGTCAATGCTCTTTGACTCGTGAAAAACAATGTCTTTTAAAAGACTCAATTCACTGTCGGCAGGCAACTCCCTAAAAAAATGTCTTTCTTTTGAAAGATTGGTTAATACGGTGCTGGTGCTGTTATCAGTAGCTTTTATAAATTTTGGCATAAGTAAGCCATTTGGTCCTCCCTGTGCAAACGCAGAGATGGTAATCACTAATACAATTAGGCTTAGAAAGGTAATCTTTTTCATCATTTTCAAATCAGGAACTGTTAATTCAATATTGGGCTTTTGTTTTTTATTCATATTAAGTTATTAGACGCGTCAATTTTTATTGGTTTAATAATCATTTCATTTATTTATTGGGCAAAATATCAGCAAGACTAAAAATTGATATTAGCTCCGGTCTGTTAGGCCCGTGTAAAACGTGTTACTGACCTGATTTTGATTTTATTTGATCCTGATGATACATAATCTGAAATATTTATTCGCTTTTTGCAGGCTTTTGAAACTCAGTTTGGCATCTAAAGGAAGGTAGCTTTAATTTTTGCCTTCTGGTCTTTCTCTCTTCATATAGAGGAAATACGCCGTTGTTTAGATGAGGAGATGGGACTAATTAATCAATGCTGCTTATTTTCAGGACCAGTCAAAATCGAAAAGACTGAAATAGTTCATTTATTGAGTTTACCATTCTTATTTATTTCACCTGTTTTAATGAATGGATAGTTTTGCCTGCGGTAATTCTAACCTTTTTCAAGTAGTCGTCACGTAACAAATATTTGTTGACTCGCCAGTTCGTTTAAAGGCTTCCATATCGTTGGAATCCTGTTTTGATGGGCCTGCGATTTGTAATTGCAGAAAAAGATGAAGTCATAAGAAATAATTACCTGCATATTTCTATAAAATCCTTAACTACCCAATCAGCCTCACTCTGATCCTGAAACTCAGAACCGGGACCGGCAAAAGCGACCACTTTCATTCCGGCGGTTTGCGCGGCTTTTATCCCGTTGGTAGAGTCCTCAATAACCAGACATTTTTCGGGTAAGACTCCCAGTTTTGCGGCTGCCAGGAGAAAAATATCAGGTTCGGGTTTACTTGCTCCTGCCATCTGGCTGTCAACCACCACACCAAAGTATTCTTTTAATCTTGTTTTTTTTAGAATCAACTCAATCACATCCGGATAAGACGATGACGCTACGGCCAGTGGAATATTTTTTTTAATTAAAAGCTGAATTAATTCTTTAATGCCGGGCATGGGATCAATATTTTCGAGCGATTCAAAATAAGGGGTTACAATCGAATTGGTCATATTTACCAATTCAGGAATCGAATGCGGCAGTTTGTATTTTGTTTTTAGTCTTTTCCACATCAGGTCGGTGGCGGTTCCCTGGAAGGTTTGGTGTTCCTCGTCGGTAATGTTAAGTCCCAGCTTTTCAAAGTTTTGTTTTTCAACTTCAAAATAAAACGGTTCGGAGTTGACCAGCACTCCGTCCATGTCAAAAATAACGGCGTTAAAATTGTCGGGTATGCACTTCATTTGGCTTTTTGAGGCTAAAAATATCAGTTTCTTTTTTGATACTTATTTATTTGTCTTGAAATTTTTTTATCCAGCATTTGCCGGCTTTCAAGAAATTTTAGTGCATGGCTCGCGATGTATCTGTTTTCGTTTTTTAACAATAAAGCCACCTCGTTGTTTACTTGTATGTTTTCAACCTCTTGGTTTTGAAATAAATCAAGTACATTTTTTACCAACAGGGCGTTTAAATTTTCTAGTTCATTTGCCAGCAATTCTGTTGTTTCGGGCGCTAAAACGGGTGCTTCACTTAATTTTTCCGCAATAAGCTTTTTCTGTAGGTACCCCGATTTTCTGAAACGCTGAATTAACTGAAGCTGTACATCTTTGGTCAACTTTTCTGGACGGATAACATATAGTGCACGTTCCGCCAGGTAGATATCGTCTCCGGAAATCAGTTTTAATAACTTCGTAAGCAGGCCATCTGAAATCTGCATGTCTTTGGGGAAATGATTCAACACCCAGACCTTGTCTTCCAGCGCGTCGGTATCCAGAAATTTTATCACCTGTTCCGAATTTAGTTTTTTTGAGGTGCGCAGTTCTGTTTCGCGTTTGGTTTCGCCGTAAACGATATGCCAGAGCGTGTAACTCGTATAAACTGCCCCCGGAACAATATAATCCATAACCGCAGCAATTGTGGCAGTTGAGACTGCATCAACACCGGTATTTGTCGTGTCTTTTGTTTTTACGAGTTCTGATATGGAGTAGTGCGCCAGCGCCGACAATGGATCGCCCAGAAGCGCATGCAAACGGTCGTATTCTTCTGCGACAAAAGGTTTGTGTTTGGTTTTACTCAAAAACTCACCCTCCGGAAGTTTATACCCCAAATACCTCCCGGTATTATTCCAGTAGAGTTCGATGTTTACCGGGCGACATTCATCATCGATACACACTGCAGTAGGAATTTTTCTGGAATACATTACCGGAAACCCCGATTTTGCAACATATTCATACAACGTGTCGCTGTGAATGGTGTCGCTAAAATTGATATAGTGCGGAATAATCTTTTCTGTTTGCTCCGGAAAAGAAGGCTGGTGTAAACGGGTAATCTCCGGGTGTTTGGTTTCTGTTACTACTTGAAAAAACAAGAGAAGGAAAAATATTTTTAATAGTCCGTTCATAAATTAGCTGGCTTAATAAAATAAGAAATTATCACGGTAAAGGTTCATTCGCCGGGCCTTTTTTTGGAAAGATAATGGACAAAACAATACTCGCCGTCATTACAAATGCAATAAAATAGAGCGAATATTCAGGCTGAAACCCCCAGGATCTTAGTTTGGAATGAAGCAACAGTTTTATTCCGACAAATATGAGTAAAACAGCAATTCCAGGTTTTAAATATCTGAATTTGTTTACCAGGTTAGCGATGAGGAAAAACAGTGAACGCAGTCCGAGAATGGCAAAAATATTGGAAAAGAAAACGATAAACGGGTCGCGGGAGACAGCAAAAATTGCAGGAATAGAATCAAAGGCAAAAATGACATCTGAAAACTCAATCATAATCAGAACCACAAACAATGGTGTAAAAATCAGTTTGCCCTGGTCCCTGAACCAAAATTTTTCCTTTTCATAATTGTGATGAATTTTGATGTGACGGCTCAAATATTTAAATAACCACGAATCGTGCGGATCCTTTTCATGCCCGTCTTTTTCAAAAAATATTTTAAAACCCTGAAATACAAGGAAGGCACCAAAAACAAGTAATATCCATTCAAATTGCTGAATGATGGCCACCCCGGCGAAAATAAAAACAAAACGCAAAACAATGGCTCCGAGAATTCCCCAGAAAAGTACCATTTTATAGTCTTTTTGTGGAACTGAAAAACTTTGAAGAATCATTAACATTACAAAAATATTGTCGATAGAAAGCGTCTTTTCAATAAAATAGCCGGAAATATAATTGATGGCCTGCGATTGTTTATATTCCTTTAACATCGTTTCAAAAGTGCTTGTTTTAAACTGAAGGTAAGGGTTGTATTTACCAACAATTTCATTGAGTTTATCCATCGAATCGATGCCGTGAAGCATATGGCCAAAATGGAGGATTACAAAATAGAATGCCAATCCCATTGAAATCCATATAACACTCCAAATCGTTGCTTCGCGCATGGAAATAACATGTGTTTTTCGGCCAACCAGTAATAAATCGACAAGTAAAACAGCGGTTATAAAAACCAGAAACAGTAAAGTTGAAATGATTTCGATGCTCATTTTTCAATTGCTTCAATACGTGTAACACCTCCTGAAACTATAAATTTCATAACCTCGGCCGGAGATAAATTCAGTGTTTCGATTTGCTCTGAAGGTACCAAGTACAATTCGCCGGAAAAATTGTAGGAATGAGGAAAATATACCGCTGCCATTTCTGATAGTTTAAATTCATCTAACGATTCTTTGGTAATAAACCCCAATTTCCACAAATTGTTTTCCTTGTTGAAACGGACTTTTACAGGAATATTGAACTTTTTTTCTTTTCCCATAAAAGCCGAAAATAAATCGTTTAGCGACGAGTAGAGTAAATTTAAAATTGGTATTTTAAGAATGATTCTCCCCGCAACTTTTTTCAGTGGTTTAAAAACTGTTGTCTGCCCAATAAATCCAAGAATGGTAAGAGCAACAAACAAAATCAAAACTCCCAGCCCGGGAACATAAAATCCCAAAATTGGTTTTATATTTTCTATCAGCCAGCTATCAACAGTTTTAAGAATACCGTACAAAATATAAATGGTAATGGCTACTGGAGCTACCAGGAGAATTCCCTGCAAAAAATAGGCGCTTATTCTTTTCATTATCGTTTTTTTATATGAATTAAAACGTGGTATTTATTTCCGTCCTCTCAAACTTAATTTAGCTCAGCATCTTTTTTGCTAAATTACAGATTCCTAAACAAGTTTGGAATGACGGTCTGAAAATTAATCAACGATGAAAAATAAACGACTATTTTTTATTTTATGTTTAACCAATTATTGTAATTGGTCTTTCAAAAAGTTGGTCATTTTTGTGTATAAATGCATCGTAGTGTTGCCGCCGCGAATTCCATGATTGCGGTTGGTGTAAATAGCCATATCAAACTGAACCCCTTCCTGAACCATTTTTTCTGTAAACTCGAATGTGTTCTGTGCATGCACGTTATCATCAGCCGAACCATGAATTATCAATAGTCTTCCTGTAATATCTCCTGCATGTGAAAGGGGAGAATTGTCATCATAGCCTTCCGGATTTTGCTGCGGCGTGCGCATATAACGTTCGGTATATATGGTGTCGTAAAAACGCCAGCTTGTAACGGGCGCAACGGCAATTCCGGCTTTAAACAGGTCGCCGCCTTTTTCCAGTGCCAGGCAGGTCATAAAGCCGCCGTAGCTCCAGCCAAAAATGGCAATATTGTTTTTGTCAACATAGGGGAGGGTACCTACATATTTTGCGGCCTCCACCTGGTCGTCCGATTCGTATTTGCCCAGTTGCATATAGGTTATTTTTCTGAAATCTTCGCCACGGGCTGCTGTTCCTCTCGGGTCCACACAAACCACCAGAAATCCTTCCTGTGCCAGATAATGGTTCCAGCTCACACCAGCCCATGAGTCGGATACGCTTTGCGAGTTTGGTCCGCTGTATTGGGTCATCAATACAGGATATTTCCGATTGGTGTCAAATCCCGCCGGTTTTATCATGTAACCGTTTAATTCCACTCCTTGAGAAGTAGTAAAGGTGAAGAACTCTTTTTGTGGAATATCGAAGGTTTCCAGGGTATTTTTCAAAACCGTGTTGTCCTGCAGTACTCTGATTTGTTCCCCCTTGCGGTTTTCATGAAGGGTAATAAATGTTGGAGTTGTATTGTTGCTGAAATAATTGATGTAGTATTTGAAATTTTTACTAAAAACTACTCTGTTTGTTCCTTCCAGTTGCGAAATTTTACCCGATTTCTTTTTGTCCTGACTGATAAAATATACTTCGCGGCGAAGTGGCGATTCAGCAGCTGCCTGGTAATAAAACACTTTCTTGGATTCGTCGTAGCCGTAAAAATCGGTAACATCAAACTCGCCATCAGTAATCTGTCCCAGTTCAAATCCCTGCCGATCATACAAATAGATATGCGACCAGCCATTACGTTCACTGATAATTACAAAATTTCCGTTATCTAAAAATGTAAATGCATCGAGGAAATCTTCAGATATGTAACGATCGTTTTTCTCGGTAATTAAAGGGCGGCTGTCTCCGGTGTACGGATTGGCCAGAAAGATATCCATTTGGTTTTGCCTGCGATTCAGGCGCATTGCTACCAAATCGTTGGCATCAGGCGACCAGTTTAACCGCGGAATGTAAATATCAGCTTCTTCTCCCAAATCAACAGTAATAGTTGTTTTTGAACGGATTTCATATACCCGGGCAGTAACAACGGAGTTTTTTTCTCCTGCCTTCGGATATTTAAATGTCTCTTCTCCTGGGTACAATTTATTTTCCTTCATAAGCGGACTTTCTCCCGCATACATGGGCATTGTAAATTCGGGTACTTCTGTTTCATCAAAACGGATAAAAGCCAGGAATTTGCTGTCGGGCGACCACCAGAAAGCTTTGTTAAAACCAAACTCTTCTTCATAAACCCAGTCGGGAGCGCCATTTATAATTTCATTTTTTTTGCCATCATAAGTTACCTGGCTTTCACTGCCAAAACGCAGGTTTTTGATAAAAAGGTTGTTTTCGCGAACAAAAGCAACCCGGTCACCGTCGGGAGAAAAAGTTGCCAGTTGCTGCGCTCCTTTTTCTGAAAGCCGGGTAAGTTCTTCGGTTACCGAATTCCATACATAGTATTCGGCAGTATACGAGTGGCGGTAAATTTGTTTAATATCAGTGGTTAAAAGTATTTTGGTCTCATCGTTGCTAAATTCATAACTCATAAAGCTGGAAACCGGAGCATCCGGAACCTGTGTAATATCAAAAACCACATCTACCTGTTCTCCTGTTTTATAACTGAACTTTACAATTTTTGTCCCTCTTTCTTCCAGCGTAGTGTAATGATCGCCATCGTTCATTGAGTTTAGTCCGGAAACAGACCGGGCACGAAAAGTTCCTTTTGTAAAAATATCCTCAAAGGTAATTTTCTGTTTTGTTTGGGCCTGTATGGCAAGTGAGAAAAAAAGTATGGGCAGAACAAGAAATATTTTATTCATGATTTTCTGATTTATTAATAAACTAACCAAAAACAAAAGTAAAAATTGTTCGATAAGGGAGAAATGAAACAAACGTGAATTTTTATAGGGTTCCGTTTTTTGAGTAGCCAGAGTTATTTTACAAAATGCAATTTTATCCTGTGGAAATGTAATCGACTGCGGCGAAAAGCAGGATTCCACTGCGAGACGCTGCTGTACTGCGGCGAAATATCGTTGTGGCATCGCGAAACGAAAAATTCCGCTGCGGAATGTTATTGTACCACTACGGAATATCATTGTGTCGCAACTAAATGCCCTTATATCCTTTACGGGGCTTTTCGCGGTGGTACAGAGTGCTTCGTTTGGCTTTTTTTGTATTTGGCTGGTGTTTTCAGCTACTTTTCCGGTTCGTAAAATGACATTTTACTATACAAAAAAGCAAACTAAACAAACAAAAATGAAAAATGAACCCACAAAAGAATATTTGACGGTAACAAAATGCATTTTTATTGAACGGAAATCCGTTCTTTTTGGATAAAAATGCCCCGGGGCCATACAAAAATGGAAAAGAAAATAAATCTTTGGCGTTGTTTCCGGCTTTTGGGTATTTATGATTTTTTTCTTTCTGTTTTTATACATTTTAAGGTCTGGCAGATGCTCAAAGGTCGATTCATCCGCACAGTGTTCAAACGTTCTTTGAGGAGGGATGTAGATTTTCCTTTTTTCCTTTTTCAGTTTTGAAGCTGTAAAAGGATAAAAAATGGTTGGCCCGTTTTATGGTATGAATACCCGCAGTAAACTAAACCTTTGAGGTTTTGAAAACCTCAAAGGTTTGGTGGAATGGATCAAAAAACGCCTTCTTTTCAGAAAGCGTTTTCTTAATTCAAATTCCAATTTATAAAATATTTCCACTTTTATAGTGGAGCCCATTTTATTCAAGTAGTTCGTAATCATGCATCTCTTTCATGAAGGATACAAAATCATCCTTTTTTTCAGAATCCATCCATTGCATTGCACTGCGGGGATGTTCGTTTAATGCACCTGTTATTAAATACGGAACATGATAACCCCAGTCGATTTTCTCCTGCCATGGTTTTATATGGTTTTGAATCGCGTCGAGCAAGGGAAGCAATCTGTATTTTGGATTTTTTAAAAAAGCAATTAAAATTTCGATTGGACAATTTCCTGCGCCACGTCCCATTCCCAGCAGGGTTGCATCAAGCATTGTCGCCCCGTTCATTAGCGAGGTTATTGTATTCGACATGGCCAGTTGCATGTTATTGTGTGCATGAATACCGAGTTCCTTTCCGGGAAGCGCTTTTTTGTATTTTAAAACCAGTTTTTCAATGCTTTCGCAATACAAACTTCCAAAACTGTCGACTACATAAATGGTTGGAACTCTGGATTTTGCCAGATCTGCCAGCGCTTCATCCAGGTCTGCCTCGTTTACTTTTGAAACTGCCATTAAATTAATGGTTACTTCATAGCCTTTGTCCATGCAGTGTTCGGCCAGCCAAACAGCTTTGTCAACCTGGTGCACATAACAAGCCACGCGCATCATATCAATTACGCTTTCACTTTTTGGTGGAATATCTTCCGGATCGATACGGCCAATATCAGCCATTGCCGATAGTTTAAGCGATGTATTATTGTCGCCTACAATTCGCCGTAAATCTTTGTCGTCGCAAAATTTCCATGGACCAACTTCATCGCGCGAAAAAGCCCGTTCGCTGCTCTTGTAGCCAATTTCCATGTAATCTATTCCTGCTTCCACGCAGGAATCATAGACTCCTTTTACAAATTCGTCGCTGAACTGCCATTTATTCATTAGTCCGCCGTCGCGAACCGTACAGTCCATTACTTTTATATCTTTTTTATACATTTTATATTATGTTCGTATTGAAAAATTTGCTGACTAAATTATCCCTGATTTTTCTTTTTAAGAAGCTCCAGTTCACGTTTAATATTATTCTCAATCAGAACCCGGTACATCTTCTCAAAAGTGCCGGCATCCAGTCCGTTTTCTTCTGCCCATTTTCTCCGATCGCTGATAACCTGTTTTTTTCTGTCGTGTGCAATTATACCTTCTTCATCATCCTTAAACCGCACAATCTCTTCAATATATTTATGGCGTTCACCATACAATTCGATTATTTGTTTGTCGATTTTATCAATCTGATTTCTGATTTCTTCTGCCGAAATGCATTCCTTCGGATTTGTCAATTTCATATTTGCTGACTGTTAAATCTTTAGTAACTGAATTTGCAGAACGCAAATAAAATAATTATTCATTTAAATAAATAACAATTTGTAATTTTTATAGTCGCAAATGTGCGAATTTATATTGAATATGGATAGATTAGTGTAAAATTAAAATTGTTAATCATATGTGTATTCTGCCAAACATAATCAGAATTTGTATTGTTAATAATAAGGAAGATCAATATCTTTGCAACCTTTAAAAGAATAAGAAAATTAGGATTTAAATGATACAGATTACTCTTCCTGATAAAAGTGTGAAGGAATTCTCCGAAGCGGTGAATGGATATGAAATTGCAAAGTCAATTTCACCACGTTTGGCAAAAGATGTTTTGTCCGTTTCAGTAAACGGGCAGGTTTGGGATTTAACTCGTGAGATAAGCGAGGATGCTAACGTAAAACTTTACACGTGGGAAGACAGGGAAGGTAAGGAAACATTCTGGCATTCATCGGCCCATTTGATGGCAGAGGCAATTGAATTTTTCTACCCGGGAACTAAATTTGGAATTGGCCCGACCGTTGACACTGGTTTTTATTACGACGTTGATTTGCCGGAAGGAAAGCAGCTTTCAGAAAAAGAGCTGCAAAAGATAGAGCAAAAAATGCTGGATCTTGCCCGTCAGAAAAATGATATTGTACGTTCCGAAATTTCGAAGGAAGATGCGCTGGAAATGTTTAAGCAGAAAGATGACGAACTTAAACTGGAGTTGATTAGTGAATTGGAAGACGGTACAATAACTTTATATAACCAGGGGAATTTTACAGATTTGTGCCGCGGGCCGCATTTGCCAAACACCAGCTATATTAAAGCGATTAAGTTGACATCGATTGCAGGCGCTTACTGGCGTGGCGATGAACACAACAAAATGCTTACCCGTGTGTATGGTGTAACCTTTCCGAAACAAAAAATGCTTCAGGAATACCTCGAAATGGTAGAAGAAGCAAAAAAAAGAGACCACCGGAAAGTAGGGAAAGAAATGGAGCTTTTTGGTTTTTCAGAAGCGGTAGGACAGGGACTCCCATTGTGGCTGCCCAAAGGAACGCAGCTTCGTATGCAACTGGAAGATTTCCTTAAAAAGGTGCAGAAGAAATATGATTACGACCAGGTGATGACTCCGCATATTGGCGATGTTAAATTGTACAAAACCTCGGGGCATTATGAGAAATACGGGAAAGATTCCTTTCAACCGATTTCTACTCCGGCCGAAGGAGAAGAATATTTGTTGAAACCAATGAATTGCCCGCACCATTGCGAAATTTACAAATGGAAACCAAGGTCATACAAAGATTTGCCCATTCGTATGGCCGAATTTGGTACAGTGTATCGGTATGAGATGAGTGGAGAGTTACATGGATTGACGCGTGTTCGTGGTTTTACCCAGGACGATGCGCATATTTTTTGTCGCCAGGATCAGTTAAAAGATGAATTCAAAAAAGTGATTGATATTATTTTTATCATTTTTAAAGCGCTGGATTTTGAAAACTACACTGCCCAGATATCCTTGCGCGATCCGGATAACCCGGCAAAATATATCGGTTCAAAGGAAAACTGGGATAAAGCGGAACAAGCCATAATTGAAGCGTGTGAAGAAAAAGGATTAAATACAATTACCGAGTTGGGGGAAGCTGCCTTTTATGGTCCGAAACTCGATTTTATGATTAAAGATGCGCTTGGCAGAAGTTGGCAATTGGGAACAATTCAGGTAGATTATAATCTTCCGGAACGTTTTCAGCTGGAATATATTGGTGCCGATGACAACCGCCATCGTCCCGTTATGATACACAGAGCTCCTTTCGGCTCAATGGAACGTTTTGTTGCTGTGTTAATCGAGCACACCGCCGGGAAGTTCCCGTTATGGCTAACGCCTGAGCAGGCTGTCGTTTTGCCAATTAGTGAAAAGTATAATGATTATGCAAAAAAAGTTTCAAATTTTCTAAATATTTCCGATATTCGCACCGTCGTTGACGACCGTAATGAAAAGATTGGTAGGAAGATACGCGACAACGAATTGAAAAGGATACCTTATCTTCTTATTGTGGGTGAAAAAGAGGCAGAAACAGAAACCGTTTCTGTGCGTCGCCAGGGAGAAGGAGACAAGGGTACAATGAAAAACAGCGAATTCGCTGATTTTATAGTAAAAGAAGTAAGAGATCAATTATCAGGATTGTATAACTAATAATA
Source organism: Maribellus maritimus (assembly GCF_022267315.1). Classification (GTDB taxonomy): domain Bacteria; phylum Bacteroidota; class Bacteroidia; order Bacteroidales; family Prolixibacteraceae; genus Draconibacterium; species Draconibacterium maritimum. The sequence continues at coordinate 22,383 of NZ_JAIKLE010000051.1, read as the reverse complement.
GGAGGAATTTAAAATAGCTATTAAAAGAAGAGGTCCAAGAAGGAATTACCAGCCACGAAGAGAACAGGAACCGGAACACCGTATTAACCATAAAATCAGGGTGCCTCAAGTAAGGCTGGTAGGGGATAACATTGAAAATCCAGGAATTTATCCTTTGCGAGAGGCATTACGTATTGCAGACGAAATGGAGCTGGATTTAGTGGAAATCTCACCTAAAGCCGATCCTCCCGTCTGTAAAATAATTGATTATTCAAAGTTTCTTTATCAGCAAAAGAAGAAACAGAAGGAGATGAAAGCCAAAGCGGTAAAGGTGGTCGTAAAAGAAATTCGTTTCGGACCACAAACCGACGAGCATGATTTTAATTTTAAGTTGAAACATGCCGAGAAATTCCTGAAAGACGGAGCAAAAGTAAAGGCTTTTGTGTTTTTTAAAGGAAGATCGATTCTGTTTAAAGAGCAAGGCGAAATTCTTTTGCTGAAACTGGCCACAGCTTTGGAAGAACTGGGAACGGTTGAACAAATGCCTAAGCTGGAAGGGAAACGAATGACAATGTATATTTCACCGAAAAAGAAATAATATAGTTCTTTGAAAAAATTTAATTCGTAGGATTATGCCAAAAATGAAGACAAATTCCGGAGCTAAAAAACGTTTTAGACTTACCGGAAGTGGAAAAATTAAAAGGAAACATGCCTACAAAAGCCACATTTTGACTAAAAAAAGTACAAAACGTAAACGTAATCTGACTTATTGGACTACCATTGACAAGACCAATGAGAGTAACGTTAAGCTTTTGTTGAACATGAAATAATCCGTCAACCGGCGGATAAAAACCTTTTAAAAGAGAAAGGTAAACAAAGTAATTAACCAGATGATTGAGCTTTAAAGTATCTTCGTAAGTTGCGGAGGACGCCGATTATCAAAAAAAGTAAAAGTATGCCAAGAAGTGTAAATCATGTAGCATCACGGGCCCGGAGAAAGAAATTATTGAAAAAAACAAAAGGTTATTTCGGCTCCCGTAAAAATGTCTGGACGGTTGCCAAGAATACTTGGGAAAAAGGCCAGCAGTTTGCTTACCGTGACAGGAAAGCCAAAAAAAGAACATTCCGTGCATTGTGGATTCAGCGAATTAACGCTGCCGCGCGCCTTGAAGGAATGTCGTATTCACAATTCATGGGATTGTTAAAAAAGAATGATATTGAAATAAACAGGAAAGTTCTCGCTGATTTGGCCATGAACCAACCTGAAGCATTCAAAGCAATCGTTGAAAAGGTAAAATAATAAGCAGCTATATTATTTAAGGTGAAATATAAAAGAAACCCGGTTCGTAACCAACGAATTCGGGTTTTTGCTTTTATAGCGTAGTTAAAAGTTTTAAAAATCTAAAAGCAGACCAGCCGTTATGTCAAAGTATTTTTTTGTGTTTGTCGCTGTTTTTCTTTCGGTTTCTTCTTTTTCTCAGGAAGAAAGAAAAACACAGTTGTGGAACTACAATAAAGTCTCCGTTTCTTTAAGTCCGAAAACTTCTCTTGAGGTGGTCGAAAAGATTCATTATACAACACAAACCAACAGCGTGGATGTGAAATTTGGAGATTTATGGCTGACTCGTAAATGCAATAACTGGTTTGAATATGCCGGTGGTTTTCGTATGAACTATGTCCGAAAGAATAATAGTTGGCTTGAGGAAAGACGTACGATGCTTTTGACCGAGCTTTCAAAAGATATAAAGAATTTCGATTTTAGTTTGTCCGGAAGATTTGAGTATCGATGGTTTAAAGAAGCCAACGAACATCTAAGATTCCGGCAAAAATTAAATATTAGTTTTCCTCCTGTTTTTAAATGGGGTCTGAATTTTTTTACATCTGAAGAGTCTTTTATTAAAATGAACAGTGAAAAAACACATCTGGCTCGTGTATATGCCGGAATAAACACGATAAACTGGAGGCATTTTGAAATGAAGGTTTATTATTCACTGGAAAAAATAAAATCTTTCGATTACTGGAATACTACTGATATTATTGGAATGAATATGAATATCAGGCTGTAAGGCAGTCTGTCTTTCAGGGAAAAATCATTAAAATATTAAACCTTTGGTCTTTTTATTGGTCTCATTACTGTTAAAAATTATAATAACATAAATAATTGAGCCAATGAAAAAGCTAGGTTTTTTATTTGTTGCCATAGTTTTTGGGATTACTCTCTGCATAGCACAACCGCAAGGCCCCAGAAATATGAATCCTGAGGACATGGCAAAACGTCAAACCGAACAGATAAAAGAGGCTGTTGGTTTGAACAGTGACCAGGAAAAGAAAGTATATGACCTGAATCTTGAAACGAGTAAAAAAATGCAGGCGATGTTTCGGGAGAATCAAGGAGGGGACAGATCGGCAATGCGCGAAAAAATGACTGCAGTAAGGGAAGAACAAAACAAAAAGATGAAAGCCATTCTTACTAATGAACAGTGGAGCAAATATGAAAAATACCTTGAAGAAAGACGGTCAAGGTTTGGTGGCGGCGGTGGCCGTTAGGGTTTAATAATCTCTTTAAAGTTATTGGGTTTGCACAAATGTGTAAGCCCTTTTTATTGGAACGAAGTTTTTAAAGCGACCATTTTAATTGCTGTGATCGCTGCTTCATCTCCTTTGTTCCCGTGTTTTCCTCCGGCCCGGTCGAGTGCCTGTTGTTGATTTTCTGTAGTCAGGACACCAAAAATAAATGGTTTGTTATATTTTAAGTTTAGGTCGATTGTGCCTTGTGTAACCCCCTGGCAGATAAAATCGAAATGTCTCGTTTCTCCCTGAATAACACAACCCAATATAATAATGGCATCAACATTTTCCATCTCTGCAAAATATTGCGCTCCCAATGGAAGTTCAAAACTTCCCGGGACATATTTGACTAAAATATTTTCGTCGGTCGCCCCGTGTTTTTTTAATGTACTTATAGCACCTTCTGCAAGTGCAAAAGTTATTTTCTGGTTCCATTCTGCAACAACAATCCCAAATCGAATATTTTGCGCAGAAGGAACTGAATTAACATCGTATTGAGAAAGATCTTTTGTAGCCATAATATAAAAATAAAAAACCCCTCTTTTCTGAGGGGTTATCCATAGAAAATAGTTTAGCTTAATTTAATTTTGACCCTCGCGATATATCTGTCAACGTTGGTACCTTCTGTTGATTGCGGATATTTTTCTTTAATATCTTCATACATTGAAAGTGCATCCTCCAGCTCATCCATCGACTCCAGTAATTTTGCAGCTTTCATCATGTAAACCGGTGTTGTTAATTCATTATCAGAAAGAGAGATGGCTTTTTTATACTGTTTCAATGCATTATCCATTTCGCCGAGTTCAAGGAACGCATCTCCTTTTGCACCTTCTGCAACCGGCTCAAGCAACATGTCTTTTGTTTTGAAATCATTCAGGAAATCCAGTGCGTCTTCGTACTGTCCCAAATGCAAATATGAAATCCCGGTGTAATAACTGGCGCGATTGGCTGCTTTGGTCATTCCATAGTCATCTATAATGTCCAGAAAACCCAAATAGTTTCCGTCGCCATTAATTGCCAGGTTAAACGAATCTTTTTCAAAATAGTCGATGGCCATAAACATTTGCGATCTGGCTTCATCTTCTTTTGGCTGCATATAAAATTTATTAAACCCCAAATAACCTGCAACAACTAGAATTATTGCTCCAACTACATAGGTTATTATTTTCTGATTATCCTCAATAAATTGCTCCGTTCTGGTTAAAGCGCTTTCAAGTTCTTGTAAATTATCAACTTGCGGAGTTTTTTTCTTTGCCATTTTTTTCGTTTTCAAAATTGTGTGGCAAAAATAGTTTTTTTTTCACAACTCAATAAATTATGCCGCTATTATTTTGAATATTAATCAACATAAACTTGTTTGTAATACATTTTTTTCGGAGAATGACTTCATCCATTCATTTTGATTAGTTTTGTAAAACAGATAAAATTATTCTCTATGTATATTGAGGAAATTTCAATAGTAAATTTTAAAAATATAAAAGAAAACAAAGTACGGTTTTCTCCCAGATTAAATTGTTTTATTGGAAACAACGGGGCGGGAAAAACCAATATGCTCGATGCTGTATATTATCTTTCTTTTTGTAAAAGTTTTTTTAATTCAATTGACAGCCTGAATATCAACCACGCAGAGAACTATTTTATGTTGCAAGGGAATTATATTCGCCGCGATTCAAACGAAATTATTTCATGTGGCCTCCAAAAAGGCCAGAAAAAACAATTTAAGCGAAATTCAAAAGTTTATAAGAAACTGGCTGAACATATTGGCTTGTTGCCTTTGGTAATGATAACACCTTCGGATGTAAATTTGATTTTGGGAGGTAGTGACGAGCGCCGAAAATTTATGGATGGCGTAATTTCGCAATACAACCAAAACTACCTCGACGATCTTCTAAAGTATAACAGGGCGTTGCAACAAAGGAACAATCTGCTAAAACAATTTGTGTCGGATAAGTATTTTGATGCTGAACTATTGGGAATATGGGATGGTCAATTGGTTGAATACGGAACTCGTATTCATGAAGAACGAAAAAAATTTGTGGAAAAACTCATCCCTGTTTTTCAGGAATATTACACTTTTATTTCGCAAGGAAATGAAGAGGTGGGACTTATACATCAGTCGGACTTTTATGACAATAATTTTGAGGATTTGTTAAAAGATTCGACTCCCAAAGACCGGATGGTTCAACACACAACTGTTGGGATACATAAAGATGACCTGGAATTAAAAATTGGTGACCATCCGATTAAAAAACTCGGCTCACAAGGGCAAAACAAAACATATCTGGTAGCATTAAAACTGGCTCAATTTAATTTTATCAAACAAATTTCAGAACTGAATCCCATTTTATTGCTTGATGATATTTTTGATAAACTGGATCAAAATCGTGTGGAGCAAATTATTAAGGTTGTTACAGGAGAGCAATTTGGTCAGATTTTTATAACCGACACCAACCGTGAGCATCTGGATGGTATAATCCGGAAAATGGAAACTGATTTTCGTATTTTTCATGTAGAATCGGGAACTGTAAAAGATTTAAGATGAGGAGAAACAATACACAATCGTTGAGTGAGGTTTTGCAGGAGTACATTCGCGAAATGAGAATGGAACGTAAGCTTAAAGAAGTTGATGCATTGCATTACTGGGAAGAACTACTTGGAAAAACAATATCAAACTATACCACGAATATTTATATAGCCCGAAAAGTGTTGTATGTAAAAATCAGCTCTTCTGTGGTAAAAAACGAGCTTTTAATGATGCGTGAGGAAATCCGGCAGAAAATAAATGAAAAGGCGGGAGAGGAGATCGTTCAGAAAATAGTATTTCGATAAAAGAGGTTGCCCGTAAAAGAGCAACCTGCTTTCATTTTTTCAGATTAAAACATCAATATCTTTCTGTTTTCGAAAAGAAAAAGTCGGATTCAATTGTTGCATTTTCATCGCTGTCGGATCCGTGTACTGCGTTTTGTTGCAAACTCGTTGCATACAATTTTCTGATGGTACCTTCTGCTGCATTCTCTGGATTGGTAGCACCAATTAATGCGCGGTAATCTTCAACCGCATTTTCTTTTTCAAGAACGGCTGCAATGATTGGTCCTGAACTCATAAATTCAACCAGCGACTCGTAAAACGGCTTTCCCTGGTGTACTGCATAAAATGCACCTGCCTGAGATGGCGTTAATTGGGTTAATTTCATTGCTTTTAGAACAAACCCCGCTTCGTTAATTATTTTTAAAATCGGGCCTGCATAATTGTTTTTGAAAGCCGTTGGCTTAATCATTGTGAAGGTCAGTTTTCCTGCCATTTTCTACATTTTTAAAATTTGTAAATAAAGCACAATATTATAAAAATTGAAATAATTAATCTTAACACCAACAACAGAATTCTTATATTTGTCGGTTCAAATTTAAATGGTTTTGGAAAACACTGGAAATGAGATTTTTAATTTTGTGAGTGAATTTCTTGCCGGAAGTGCAAAGAATATTGTAATTGTTCCTCACGAGAATCCCGACGGAGATGCTGTTGGATCGTCAATTGGGTTAGCCGAGATTTTGAAAAACAGCGGTCAGAATGTTTGTATTATATCACCCAACGATTACCCTGACTTTTTAAAATGGTTTTCCTCCGAAATTGAAATATTTGTTTTTGAAAGAGAAAAGAAAAAGGCTAAAGAATATCTCAAAAAAGCTGACTTATTAATTTGTGTTGATTTTAACGATGCCAAGCGGGCAGCAAAGATGGAAAGAGAGATCCTGGGTTTTTCTAATCTTAAACTTTTGATCGACCATCATCCTTATCCTTTAAATTTTTGCGATTACACCGTTTCAGAACCCAAATACAGTTCAACTGCTGAGCTGATTTTCGATTTTGTTGGTAAAATCGGATTTGAAAAATATTTGAATCATAATTCAGCGGAAGCACTGTATACCGGAATTCTTACAGACACAGGTTCATTTAGCCATAATACTGCACGTCCCAATATGTTCAGGGTAGTTTCGGAGCTTATGAAGTTTGGAATAAACACCGACAAAATCCAGTCAAATATATATCACAATTTTTCTTCCGACCGGATGAAACTTCTCGGATATTGTTTAAACGAGAAGATGGAAATTTTTCCTGAATTGCGTTCGGCTGTTATTTCAATAACAAAAGCAGAGTTGGAAAAATTCAGTTTTAAACCTGGCGATACCGAAGGATTTGTAAATTATCCACTATCAATCAACAATATTGTTTTCAGTGCCCTGTTTATTGAGAAGGAGGGATTTGTAAAAGCCTCGTTCCGTTCAAAGGGAAACTTTCCGGCCAATGAATTTTCCAGTACCCATTTTAACGGCGGCGGACATTTAAATGCAGCCGGCGGCGAGAGCAAGGACGATTTTAATAAAACAATTGAGTTGTTCAAGCAACTTTTACCTAGGTATAAACATCAGTTACTTGAAACAAAAATTTAAAAAAGATGAAAATGAAAAGTAAAATGTTGATGAGTGTTTGGATTGGGATTGTTTTTTCAATGTTTTTAAGTTCCTGTCTTGACTCTGAAGAACCAAGTCAGTCGCTTGCAGATGAGGCAGCTAAGTTACATCAATATATAACAGGTTTGGAATCAGAAGGACATGATGTGGATACTACAGCTCTGGGAGTTTACTATGTGACAATGGAAGAGGGAACGGGTGATTATCCTGAGTTTGGTGATACACTTACTGTTACATACTCTGGTTATTTTATTAACGGAAATATTTTCGATACCTCGAAATACAGTGAAACTGATTCAACCTGGACTTTTGAATTAGGAGACGATAGAATAATCAGCGGATGGAACGATGGAATGAAAGTAATAAATAAAGATGCTAAAGTACAACTAATGATTCCTTCAACTTTGGCTTACGGAGAGGACGGGTACGGAAGTGTTCCACCAAATAATTCCCTTATATTTGTGGTTCGAATGGTTGATATTAAAAAACAGTAACATACTCAATGAAATTAAAAACAGATAAAATGAAGATTTTTCGTATTTCCGGTTTGTTATCGGTGGTAATTTTAATTGCTTTTTCTTCTTGTAAAGACGATAATAATGGTTATGAAAGAATGAGAAAACAAGAACTGGAAATTTTAGATGCATATATTACAGAACATAATTATACCGATTATCGAAAGCCATCTGGTTTGTATTATAAAGAAACCGAGGCAGGAACAGGTGATTCAATACAGGTTGGTGATCAGGTTCAGATTTTTTATTCTACCTGGGCATTGATAGCCAGTGATTCGATTGTCTTGATTGACGAAAGTGAAGGCTATTCTCTGGGACTTCGGTATGAACCCTACGAGTTTATTGTAGGAGAAGGAAGTGCTATTTCGGGCTTGGAAGAAGCAGCCACCTATATGCGAAAAGGCACAAAAGCAAGTCTGGTACTGCCTTCTGAAATAGCCTACGGACAAAGTGGAACCTATGGTGTTTCCGGTTTTACCACTTTATTAATGGAGGTTGAAGTATATAAAGTTTTCCGCGCCGAAGTGCCTGAAGAGTCTGAAGAATAGTTGAATGCTGGACAATGGGTAGAGCAGAACTCCTGAAAAAGCTACTTCCTGGTTTTATTCCTCTTTTTGTTTTTATTGCAGCTGATGAAATTTGGGGAACAAAAATTGGCTTGTTTGTTGCTGTCGGAACAGGAGTCGCTGAAATGGCGTGGGTGGGGATCAGAGAAAAACGGTTTGATAAGTTTATCCTTTTTGATACCCTTCTTTTGATCGGTCTTGGAGCGGTTTCCATTCTACTCAATAACGATATCTTTTTTAAGCTAAAACCAGGATTAATTGAATTGGTATTGGTTGCCGTGCTCGCTGTTTCAGCTTTCTCATCGGTCAATATTGTCGGATTGATGAGCCAGCGATATCTGAAAGGCACTGCTTTTAATGAAGCGCAGGCTAGCCAAATGCGAAAAACGCTGAAATCACTATTTTATATTTTTCTCGGGCATACGGTTTTGGTTTTTTATGCTGCTTTCTTTATGAGTAAAGAAGCCTGGGCGTTTATAAGTGGTGGATTATTTTATATTCTTTTTGGTGTTTATTTTGTGTATGAATTTTTAAAACAAAAACGACAACAAAAACAATTAATAACAGAAGAGTGGGTTCCCCTGGTTGATGAAGAAGGAAAAGTAGTAGGACAGGCTCCGCGAAGCCAGGTGCATAATGGAAGCAAACTTCTGCATCCGGTAGTGCATATGCACGTAATTAACCGGAACAAGGCAATCCTTCTGCAGAAACGACCACCAGATAAATTGATTCAGCCGGATAAATGGGATACGGCAGTTGGAGGCCATATTTCGGCCGGCGAAAATTTGGAACAGGCACTTAAAAAGGAAGCTTTTGAAGAAATTGGTTTGGAAAAGTTTTCTGCTAAACTGCAAAAGGTGTATAAGTGGGAATCAAAAGAGGAAGCTGAACTGGTTTATCTTTTTACCACTTTTGATTCTAAAAATTTCAACGTACGTTCCGAAGAAGTGGTTGAGGCCCGTTTCTGGACCCTAAAACAGATCGAAAAACAAATTGGAACAGGAATTTTCACTCCAAATTTTGAATATGAATTTGAGTTGTTAAAAGAAACAAAACTGCTATAATTTATTTAATCCCTATCCCTTTCATGAGAGAATTCCAGTCCCAATAATCCTTATTCATACTGATTTTTGCGTTTTCAATTTGCATAATGGATATACCTTTTAAACTCATTGTTTTGTTCGTAGCCGGAATTGACATTTGTGGCCAGCCAACTGAGTTTGTACCTTCCCAAACCCATTCAACAACAGCCTGATTTTCATTTGCGACAATGGATACAATTTCAAATTTTGAGTCCGGCATTCCTTCAATTGTCGCAACAATATAGTTTTTAATCGCAGTTTTTCCCTGGGAAAATCTACCGGAACATACTTCCTCATAGCCTTGCGTTTTCAGAAAACAGCGACTCAAACTGGTTGAAATTTTGATGATTTAACGTTGTAATAAATGATTCAGCGATTTTGGAGTTCAGAACAGTCTTCTGATTTTGGGCACTGCTGATATTAAAAAAAATATACTGCAGCAGAAAAGAGTAAACAGTTTTATATGTGTGTTCATAGAATTTGATTATTGATTTACAGTAAATTACAAAATAAATAGGTAGAAATCAATATATTATGAAGCTCCTGTTACAAATAATAATTTTTAACAGGAGATACTTCGATAATACCGGGTTTGGGCATAGATATCAGGCTGTATTTGTTATTCACCCAATTAAAAAGATTGTTGGGATTTTATGCAAATCAGGCAGTTTCCCCTGCCAGTTTTTTATCGATTTTGTTCCAATATATTCATCGTCTCCCGTAATATTTGCTGCTATACAAAGCAGGGTGGAAGGGTGACAGGTTTTTAACAAATCACTTAACATTTGATTATTCCTGTACGGAGTCTCAATGAAAATTTGTGTTTGTTTATTGTTTTTTGCCTGTTTTTCCAATGCTGAAATGGCACGTGTACGTTCGTTTGGTTTTACAGGTAAATACCCATGAAAGGCAAAATTTTGCCCGTTTAATCCGGAAGCCATCAGTGCGAGTAATATCGAAGAGGGGCCAACCAGTGGCACAACTTTTACGCCTTTTTCGTGGGCAATTTTTACAATATCAGCTCCGGGATCTGCAACTCCCGGGCAGCCGGCTTCCGAGATTACCGCAATATCAAACCCTTTTTGAATAGGGTGCAGAAATTTAGGAAGCTCGGAACTTTGAGTGTATTTATTTAATTCAAAAAAGGTTAAACTATCAATGTCAATTTCTTTGTTTACCTGTTTTAAGAAACGACGTGCGGTTCTTATATTTTCCACAATAAAAAATTTTGTATTGGAGAGAATTTGATAAATACCCGCCGGCAAAACGTTTTGCCAGTCTCCTTCACTTAAAACATTGGGAACAAGAAATAATTTTGGCATATTAAATTTTTTGTAAAAATAAATATATTCATTTTCAGAACACAGCTTTTGCTAAATTTGTGAAATGCATGAACACAAAAATTTTAAAATTGAAGCTACTTTTTTGGGAACCGGAACGTCTCAGGGGGTTCCCGTAATTGCTTGTAATTGCGATGTCTGCAAATCAACAAACCCTAAAGATAAAAGATTACGTTCCTCGTTGTTGCTAAAAATTAACGGACAAAATTTTGTCATTGATGCCGGACCCGATTTTCGCCAGCAAATGTTACGTGAACAATTGTTTACACTTCGTGCCATTTTGCTTACCCACGAGCATGTAGATCATATTTTTGGGCTTGATGACATCCGCTCTTTTAACTGGGTGCAAAAATCGCCGGTTGACATTTATGCAGAATCACGTGTTCAGGAAGCTATTAAACGCATTTTTAATTATGTATTTGCTGACCATAAATATCCGGGGATACCCAAAATGAAGTTGCACATGGTTAGCGGTCGTTCGTTTAAAATTGATGAAATAAAATTTGTGCCTGTCCGCTGTTTTCATCACAGATTGCCGGTTTACGGTTTCAGGGTTGGTGGCTTAACTTATATTACCGATACCAATTCGATTCCAGATGAAGAAATGCTGAAGATTGAAGGAACAAAAATTTTAATAATCAACGCACTTCGGGAAGAGAAACATATCTCGCATTTTAATCTGGACGAAGCTCTGGCAGTAATCGACAGAATTCAACCCCAAAAAGCTTATTTGACACATTTAAGTCACGCTTTCGGTAAACACGAAGACATTCAGAAAAAACTACCTGCGAATGTTTTTGTTGGATACGATGGTATGAAATTGGTGTTGAATAATTTGTAATAAAGGCTGGCATAACTGTCATTCCGGCAAATTCATTTCCGTTTTTGCCTGCAAATCCAAGTTGTAAAATTCAACTAAAACTTTTTTGAAGTATTATTAAAAGCAGGAGTGCAAGTTAATCGTATGTATGTTAGGGAACTACATAGATGAATTTATTTAGAAAACTTCTAAATAATGATATTTATTTCGTATATTGATATACCTAATTCTTGTTACCAGGGAAGAATCGTAACAGGAAACATAAAAAGTAAAGCTAAACTGACGAATGAAAAAGATTAAAATATTCCTCGCTTCTTCAAAAGAACTTAAGTTGGAAAGAGAGCAAATGGAGATAGAAATTTATAGGAAGTGTAAGTCGTGGTTTGACAGAGGAATCTTTCTCCATCTCGACATTTGGGAAGATTTATCTGCCCGAATGTCTGTAACAGGTTCCCAAAGTGAGTACAACAAATATGTAAAAGATGCTGACCTGTTTGTTTTTCTGGCTTTTTCAAAAGTTGGAATGTATACTGCTGAAGAATTTGAAAACGCTTTTGGACAGTTTCATACAACACAAAAGCCGTTTATATTTACCTATTTTAAAAACTCCCCTGATAATGAAGATGAAAGTCTTATTGAATTTAAGAAGAAATTAAAGGACCTGAAACATTTTTATTCGGGCTTTTCAGATTTTAACGATTTGTGGAACCAGTTTAATAAAGAACTCGACAGACTGGAAACAGATGGATTTACTAAAAATAAAAGACCTGAACAGAAAACAGGCGAAAAGAATATTACTCAAAATGCAGAGAAGGTATACAATATCGATAAAATTGATACTGCTAACTTTTCATAATTTCGGATTGGTATGACACATACAGAGGGGACTGAAAGAATTATCATTCAGGAGGTCAGCGAAAAAGGTATGACACTAAATGTGAATGGTGAGATACGCACAATTCACAATCAACTTGCTGAACTAAAAGAATTGGTGAAAAATCAGAATGTTTCGAATGTCACCTATGAAAATAAGGTATACAACATCGAGCACATTAATGAAGCAAACTTTGGTGTTGTAACAAGCAACAAAGTATTTAACGGTGTTTTAACCAGAGATTTGATACTTCTGCTAAAAGATAAGAAAAAACCTCAGTCTTTTCTTAGCGGCTTACCGGAAGAGGATAAAGATAATTGGGAAAGCATTCGAATGCATCTCAGAGACGCACAAGAGATACTGGTAGAGAGTTTTGTCTGGATAATAGGGTGGGAGATGAGAAGATTATTTTCAATTGGAAATGACAAAGAGAAAAGAATTGAAACAAAAATTGATGAGTATCTGAATCACTGTTTCAGTACCTACCGAATTTCACTTCAGCTTATTAATTTTCTTTTTATCTCGCAGTTGTGGGATGAAAAAAGCAGCAATCCCGCTATAAATTCAAAAAACGATGAGATAAGCAATTTTTTTAATGCGAGTAGAGATTTAAAACTGAGCGAACTTCGCAATTTGTTCCAATCTCTGATTAAAGTTTATAAAACGAATAAACTTGAATTTCCGCTGAAAAATGAAGAATTGGGTGATGTAGATGAATTTTTGAATCCCGAAAGTAAATTTAACCTCGCCTGTGCCGAACTTGAGAATTTGGAATTAATGGATCCGGGAAAAATAGCATTTGGATTGGGGCATTGTCACACTGCTGAAATTTCATTAACAACTATTCTTTCCAATTTTATTTTTTTAGCTGATTACCAATTGGTCACCTTAAAAAAGATTGAATATGAAGAGTCGCGAAATTCAGTAGCCTGGTACATCAAGGATTTAAACATTCTTGAAAACAATGAGTCAAAAAATTTACTCCGCTACCTCAAATTTGACAATACACCCCAGTTGACATATTCTGTATTTTTCCGGAACAGAAATACATCGGTTAATTTATTTCCTTTTTTAATTGACTACAATGCATTAACCAATGAATCTGATTTTCAATTGCTTTTTTATCAATGCCGGGAAGGTGAGAGTGGTTTGAGATATTTTTCGAGCAAAAGCGAAAAAGAAAAAGTTATCGACTACATGGCAACTGCCGCTGAATCGATGGAAATAAAATCAGAGACTCAAAAGAATGAACTTCAGAAGAATATTCGCCTGGATATGGTTAGCAAACAGTTTGAAGAAGCAATGAATACGCTGTTGGGTACAAATTTCAAGTTTAAACCCAAAGTCAGTGAGATAAACGACGACCTCCTGGGTAATCTTTAAAATTGAATTCCGCATGCAAAAAAAATATCCGTTTAAGTTTTTAGACAGCTATCAAAGAAATGATAAGGATTTTTTCTTTGGGCGCGATGAAGAAATTGATGAATTGTACCAAATGATTTTTCAAACCAAAATTTTGGTACTTTACGGAACATCCGGAACAGGAAAAACAAGTTTGATTCAGTGCGGCCTGGCAAACCGATTTCATACCTACGATTGGCTGGCTCTTTATATCCGGAGAGGTGGAAATCTGATTTCATCGCTTGATAAAGCGCTTTGTTACGAAAGCGACGAAGCATTTACTTATGTTGAGCACAATGATTTTTTGATTGAAAAACTTCCCCGAAAAATAGATGCAGTGTACAAAGCGTCATTTAAACCGTTATATCTTATTTTTGATCAGTTTGAAGAGCTTTACGTTTTAGGCTCAAAAACAGAGCAGGAGCATTTTATTAAAATTGTAAAGGAAATTCTAACAGTTGATCAACCGGTAAAAATTATCTTAAGCATTCGGGAAGAGTATCTGGGTTATTTGTATCAATTTGAAAAAGAGGTGCCACAGCTTCTTCGAAAAAAGTTGCGGGTTGAACCCATGTCGTTTGCCAAACTGGAAAATGTAATCAGGGGAATTAATGATTACCAGCTCTCGCTTGTTAAGGTTGAAAAAGAAAAAATTGATGAGATTACAGAAGAGATATTTAAACGGCTTAAAGACAAAGAAACTACACGTACCATACAATTGCCTTATCTTCAGGTTTTTCTTGATAAGTTATATATAAATAAAACCAACGATGAAAGTCATCAGGCAGATGCACTAATATTACTTGAAGATTTAAAGAATATCGGCGATATTGACGATGTATTACAGGATTTTCTTGAAGAACAAGTTAAAAATATAAGCAGGGAGTTGAGTCAAAATAAAAGGACCGTTACTTCCGAAATCATCTGGACAATACTTTCAAATTTCTGTACGCTTGATGGAACAAAAGAGCCGATTTCAAAAAGAGAGTTAGTAAATCGTTTAAAGTCGGACTTGGATGTAACACTTATTGAGGATTCTGTTGAATTGTTTACAAAAAAGAGAATTCTGAATAAATCGGAAGACGAAGATTTGTATGAACTGGCCCACGATTCTCTGGCCTTAAAAATAACAGAAAAAAGGAGTGAGGACGATATTTCAAAGCTGGAAGTGAAACGTCTGATCAAAAGCAAAGCTTCCCTGAAAGACGATTTCAGGGAGTATTTTACAGAAAAACAAATAAATTTTATTGAACCTTATCTTGATAAAATAAAATCGGAATTAACCGCTGAAGAAAGAAAGCTGATAAAGGAAAGTAAAAAAGTACTGCGCCGAAAAAGGAGGAGAAAAAAAGCGGGGATTTATTCTCTGATAGGAGCGTTTTTTATTTTATTGATATACTCATTTTATCTTTCTGATAAACAAGCACAAATAAGTAATTTTCAAAATGATATTGATCCCCTCAAGAAACTGATTTCGCTGGCTGAGACAAATATCCTGCATGCCTCTTTTATGGATAAAAATCCTACCTTGTCTTTGCAACTTTTTAATGCTGCTTTTTTAAATCTTGATTCAGCAAAAAGTATTGATACCTTGCGTGATAAACAATATCGGTATATTTCTTCATATATCGCCGAAGAATATAAAAAACTCGACTCTACATATGCTGTTAACGGGACAATGGTGCAAGATAAAGCGGATTCAGTATTAAAAAAGGATTTTGCGCTGTACAAAATTGTTGAACCTCAAAATCCGGAAGATACAATATTTGATATACGTTTTGTAAACGGAATATTTACAGACCGATATGATGACTTAAAATTCCGTTTGTGGCATGGCGAAAAAGACACGACACATTTATCTGAGCTTGCACAGGTTGTTTTTCCCAAAGATTCAACAGAGGCTATGGCTTTGTATAAAAACGGAACGGTTCGATACTGGGGAAAGAATCCACATTACCGTAATTTGAAAATGGAGGAAGGTGATAAAATTATAAGTATTACTCCCATTCAGTACCGGGTTATTGGTTATAAATTGCTATCGGCAATGAATAATCACCGACTTGTTGAATGGAATTTAAACGGAACCAAACGAAGAAGTACCAACATCGAAGTAGTTTATATAAAGGAAGATTTGGAGTTTAACGACAGTATTGTATCTGTTGCCATTTCGCCAAACAGGGCAAAAATATTTACCGCGTCTGATAAAGGAATAGGAATTATCTGGCCCGCTGATACCAGTAATGTTGTGCTTGATACAACTGCCCGAAAAGCTTTTAATCTTTTACAGGATACGGTACTGTGTTCTGTATTTTCAAACAATGGTGAAATGATTGTTACCGGTTCAGTAGATCATTCTGTAAAAATATGGAATGCAGAAGATGGTGAATTAATTAAAATTTTAAACGGGCACAACGGACCGGTCACGTCTGTCGCATTTTCAACCAATAATAAAATAGTATACACCGGGGCCCTGGACAAAACCTTCCGACGGTGGCGATTGCCTGACACAGAATTAGTCTCGCAATTAGACTCTGTTCGCTGGAATGGTAATTTAACTTTTTTAGATCTTTTTAAAAAAGGAATTTTAAATGAGAAACCACATAAAGTCCAAATGAAATCAAATTAATTGTCAGAAAATTATTTGTTATGGAGAAAGAGATGTTTAATGATTATCTTGACAACAGATATTATTCTCAGCTGAGGTATTATGGAAAATCGTCAGCAAAAAATCAAAAGAAGTATCGGAATTTTCAGTGGATTCTGATTGTTTTATCGGCGATAACACCTGTGCTGGCAGCAATAAACGGAGAAAGATATGATTTTCAGTTTGTTGTTGTGGGAGTTTCGGCCTTGGTTGCCATATTAACGACAGGGCTTAAAACATTTCAATACCAGGAATTATGGGTAAAATACAGGGCAACAAGTGAGCAGCTAAAACCCGAAATTCATTACTATAATTTTAACGTTGGCCCTTACGGAGAGTCCGGTGTTGACAAAGAATCTCTTTTTATTTCAAGAGTAGAGGCGATTTTGGATGAGGAGCATAAGGGATGGCCTCCTGCAAAAAAGATGGAAGAAAAAGATGGAGAAAAGGAGGGATCCCTGGAACTAAGCTGAAGGCTTTTAGTGTTTAATCGATTTGTTTGGCAGCCTGTTTATTTGTTTTCGGGTTTTAACCAGGGCAAAACAATAACTAAAGTGGCAAGCAAATATATGCCTCCGGCTAAAATAAAAGCACTGGTTAGATTAATATTGTCGGTAATATATCCAAGTAACGGTCCGATTCCCGCAAAACTAATCCGAATAACAAAATTACGAACTGACAACATAGTCGCTCTAACTTCGCTTTCAGTGTATTGATTAATATAATTTTTAAGAATTGGGGTTGCCAGCCCCCGAACCAGGTAGAATAAAAACAGAAATGCAAGGCCGTAAACCGATACGGTTATTCCGGAGAAAAAATATCCGGTGGCAAGCAGAATGATAATGCTTATCAAAGACCATCTTTTCCCGGCAAAACGCTCAAAGTTATGGGCAAAAACGGATGAAACACCAACCGTTAAATTTAAGGCTGTCCAGAAAATACCAAACATTTCAACCGGTAAATTTATTGCTTTAAAAAAGGGCTGTACCAACCATGCAAATGTTAGTGTTGCCGTTCCTGTAACTGCTGAAAGAAGAATTGCTATACGCAAATTATGATTTTGAATAAATGTAATCTTGATGTTTTGAACCAGTTTTTTTAACGAGTGAATTTGTCCTGTTGAATGAATTTTTGGTTCGACCAGGGTAAAGGCGGCAGGAATTGCAATTGCTGCCACACCAAACTGAAAATAAAAAGGAGTTCGCAAGCTAACAGCTGCCAGAAAACCTCCGGCAATTCCGGCAATAGCTTCAGCAAAATTACCAATGGAAGTTATTCTGCCTTCCAGTTTTACATATTTGCCTGTTTTATTAGATGCTTTTAGACTATCAAAAAGCATAGCAGAATCGGCTCCCGAAACAAATGAATGTCCGATGCCTAAAATTATTTCTGCAATTACAAATGCCCAAAATCCATAGGAAAAACTGTAAATCAGAAAGCCTCCGCTTCCAAGGATACTGCCTAGAATCAGTGTTTTTTTTCTTCCCCACACATCTGCCATCCAGCCCGATGGAATTTCCATAAAAACAATGGCAACGGAATAAATTGCCTTCAGAACAAAAATTTCGTGCATTCCCATGCCGTTATCCTGGTAAAATAAAACCACAACAGGCATAACCAGGTTAAACCATTTTGAAATTTTAATCAGGTAAAGCTGAGTAATATTTTTATTTAAGCTTGCCAAAATTGAATTTTGCCACAAAAATAGCGGATTAAATGGTTTTCTACAGCGTTAAAAAATACAAATCAATGTTATGACTGCAGGACGTCTTTAGTAGCCTTTCTTTGTCTATTTAAAAAACATTGTTTTTGCAACGTTAGTAGATACGAAAGCGATGTTTTTAAAACATTAGGAACAGTTAAATGTTTGACATTGGGTAAAAAGAAATTATTGCAGAAAAAGAATCAGTTAAAACAAAATAATCAAACCATTTATGACCCGATTAATAAATTCAGAACATGATGCCTCAACGCAGGAACAAACTAAAGTTCCTCCTTTATCAGAGTTTATTGACACCCTGAAAGTAAAAATGAAGAGTGCTTTTTATGATAAAAATGACATTAACAGTTTAAGCATAAAACGGGGGCTTCCAGAGGGAGCGTTTCGGGAGATAATGTCTGCAAATCCTTTGTCGGTAGGCATCCCTGCTGAATATGGTGGACGTGGCGGACTAATGCATGAAAATATAGCTTTGATGGCTGCCGCCTCCTATGAATCTCTCGCCTTATCGCTAACCTTTGGGATTAACTCCGCTTTATTTCTGCAACCAGTGGCAAAATACGCTAAAGAAGAGGTAAAAGCATCGGTTTTTAAACGTTTTTTGGAGGAGCAAAACATGGGCGGTTTGATGATTACAGAACCAGATTATGGAAGCGATGCTCTGAATATGCAGACATTTTACACTGAAGAAAAAAGTAATTATTATATCAAAGGAAAAAAACATTGGGCGGGATTAACCGGTTGGGCTGATTTTTGGCTGGTAGCTGCCCGTCAACAATCTGATTCCGGAGACTTGCTGCGCGATATCGATTTTTTTATTTGCGATGTAAGTATAGCTGAACAAAAAATTGAAGTGGAGGAGATTTTTGAAAATCTTGGACTCTATATGATTCCCTATGGTCGCAATCACATTGACGTGAAGATTCCGGAAAAACAAAAACTGGATCCTAAAACTACAGGAGTAAAAATGATGCTGGACCTCTTACACAGAAGCCGGATGCAATTTCCTGGAATGGCAATGGGTTTTATAAAACGAATGCTTGATGAAGCAATTGCACACTGTAAAAATCGTTTTGTAGGAGGGAAGAGCTTATTTAGTTATGATCAGGTGCAGAACCGTTTGGCGAAGCTTCAAGCATCGTATACCATTTGTTCTGCAATGTGTGCTAATAGCAGTGAAAAAGCTGGACTAGATGTAGATCTTGTGCCTCATGGACTAGAAGCAAATGCCGTAAAAAGTGTTGTTACAGATTTAATGCAGGACGCGGCCCAGTCTTTATTGCAGTTGGTTGGAGCAAAGGCTTATAGATTAAATCATATTGCAGGACGCGGTACATCAGATAGCCGACCTTTTCAAATTTTTGAGGGTTCCAATGATATTCTCTACGCACAAATTTCAGAAGGGCTGGTGAAACTTATGAAACGTGCAAAAGAAAATAACCTTTTTAGATTTTTGAGTGGATTTGAGCTTACCAGTCAGTCAGCAAATTTTGTTAAGAAACAGGTAAATTTTAATGTCAACTTTCAAATGTCGCAGCGCAATCTCGTAAGTCTGGGAAAGGTAATTGGTCGCGTAGTTTCTATGAATCAGGTTTTAAACATTATGAATAAAGGATTTAGAGATGACTTGGCTAAAGGAGGAATTACTATGCTTCAACAGGAAATATCGGAATTAATGGCTGGCTTTTTATATACCGATAACCGAAATGTCGTCGATGAATATGAGGATAACAGTTTCTGGCTGAATTTTGTGTCCCTCTAAAAAAAGAATTCAGTCAATACCAAATTATTTGTTTTTAAAGTTGAAGGCTTTTGCTGTGCTTTTGAATTTCCTTTTTTGTAACCTATTTTCAATCCATCAGAATTATTGAAAGCAAAATTATATTTTTGTAACAAGAGACAAAAACAGACAGATTTATGAATTTATTTATTCCAAAAAACTACAAGTCGGTTTTGGACGTGAATCAAACCGAACAGGCTATTAAACAGATCAAAGATTTTTTTCAGATGAATCTTGCGTCAGAGTTGAGATTAAGAAGAGTGACAGCACCATTGTTTGTAAAACAGGGTACCGGTATTAACGACGATTTAAACGGCATAGAACGCCCTGTTTCGTTTCCTATGAAAGATTTGAACGAGACGGTTGCGGAGATTGTGCAGTCGCTTGCAAAGTGGAAAAGATTAGCTCTTGCCGATCTGGAAATAAAACCCGGATTTGGTATTTATACAGACATGAATGCTATCCGACCCGATGAAGAATTAACGAATATACATTCTTTGTATGTCGATCAGTGGGACTGGGAAAGGGTAATTACATCAGAGGAACGAAATCTTGATTTTTTGAAATTTGTTGTTCGTAGAATTTATTCAGCACTCGTACGCACCGAGTTTTTAGTATCTGAAAATTATCTCGACATTCAGCCTGAGCTTCCTGAAGAAATTACGTTTCTGCATACGGAGGATTTAGCAAAAGAATATCCTGATTTAACACCTTTCGAAAGAGAAAATGAAGCTGCAAAGAAACATGGAGCAATTTTCGTTACTGGCATTGGAGGAGAACTTCCTGACGGAAAGATTCATGACGGGCGTGCACCAGACTACGACGATTGGATAACAGCAACCACGGAAGGTCATAGAGGCTTAAACGGAGACATCGTTATCTGGAATAATGTTTTAAACCGTTCTTTTGAGATTTCTTCTATGGGAATTCGTGTTGATAAGAAATCTTTGATGCAACAATTAAAATATCGCGGGTTGGAAGAAAGAAAAGAATTAATGTGGCATAGAAAGCTGTTAAACGATGAATTGCCTTTAACCATTGGAGGTGGAATCGGACAGTCGAGGCTTTGTATGTACTTTTTAAGAAAAGCTCACATTGGCGAAATTCAATCAAGTATTTGGCCCGAGGAAATGATTGAAAAGTGCAAGGTAAATGGAATTCATTTGCTTTAACGGCAAAAATTTCAGAATATAAAATTTATTTGAGTTCCTGAATTTGTTTTTTGCAAATTGATTTATACTTTTGCACGGCAATTTAAGAGGCTGCCCCGGTAGCTCAGTTGGATAGAGCAACTGCCTTCTAAGCAGTAGGTCATGGGTTCGAATCCCGTCCGGGGTACAAGCAGATAAACTAAATTTAGTTAAAAGCACTTAAAATCAATGATTTAAGTGCTTTTTTTTATTTTAGCCGCGAAAATTTCGTTTGCAAATTCTACTTCAAATAAAATTTTTTGTCAGCCATTTAAGCTGATTTACGGGGAACTGCTTTCATAAACAGAATGGTCAAATGATACCCGAAGGTTAGTGTCTGGTTTGTAGGTGCTTAGAGACAACGTAGTTGATTTTAATTTTGGATAAATACTGGAGGAGCCAGATCCTGAAATATAATGGTGTTGAGACAACAATTCAATTCAAAATTAGACAGAAAAAATCCGCATCAATTCCGTTTGTGTAAAACCCCTGATTAACAGGATTTGAGCGCCCGGTCGATCAAACTTCCACCGGTCCGAGGACTCATCCCAAAAATTCGGGACTACAAGGCCTGTTTTAGCGACCATAAAGAGCTTACTCGGTTTAAATTTTTCTGTTGAGTTTACCAACTGATGAATCAATGCGGACAATATCTTTTTCCAGTCAAAGAACTCTGATTTCTTAAATCAAATGTAGTTCGTAGCTTTTGTTTTTGCAAGTTTTTTAACTTTTTTCTTTATTGTTTTATATTTAATGTGTTGTTATATAGGTAGTTGTGTGCTGTGTTTGAATTGGGAAAAACGTCTCTTTACTAAAATGATGTGATTTAAACTATTTTTATGATATTCAGAACTTTGATTTAATTTGTTGTATTATTTTGCTCCAAGCATTAAACGATTCAGACAAAAAGGGGTAGGGGAGTACGAAAGATTCAGAAGTAAAAATTAGTTAAATATTTTTTGAAAAGATTTTGCCAATGTAAAAACAATTGATACATTTGCACGCACGAAAAAAAACAGGTTTACAGCCTTTGTTCTTTGAGAATAATAAATAAAAAATATTGGTTACTAAAGCCAATTTATTTTAGCAATAAACCTGCATGGTGAGGTGGGTGAGTGGCTGAAACCACTGGTTTGCTAAACCAGCGTACGGGTAATACTGTACCGCGGGTTCGAATCCCGCCCTCACCGCAATTTTGGATGTAATTATCCATTGGTTAATTTTAGTAAAATTCGGGGTATAGCGCAGTCCGGTTAGCGCACCTGCTTTGGGAGCAGGGGGTCGCAGGTTCGAATCCTGCTACCCCGACCGAAAGGGAATTTAAAGGATATAAAAAGTCCGCAAACGCCAGTGTTTGTGGGCTTTTTTGATTTTTTAACATATCATTTTAGACCATTAAAAACCAGTTCCCACGTGAACTAAAAGGTGACCTAAA
>NZ_JAIKLE010000050.1 GCF_022267315.1 Maribellus maritimus | reverse complement strand
GTTTCCGGTCGGATAAAAGATTACGATGAATGCCTTAGCAAATTTGAGCGGAAGTATTTACCAGGAATCGAAACTTCGAACATGGATTACAAAGTTATTGACTTTTTGTCTGATTTTGTAGGGATACGGGTTGTTTGTCCATATCTGAAGGATATAAACATCGTCCGAAAAGAACTGAAAAAATATTTCAGAGAAGTTTCTATAACCGATAAAACCGTTCAGATTGAAAGCACCGATGATAAATTTGGCTATAAGAGTTTGCACCTGGATCTTAAATTGAATGGGAAATATGGGAAAAAAACAGAATATGTTCGTTACACAAGTATCCAGTTTGAGCTTCAAATCAGGACTATCATCCAGGATGCATGGAGTGTTCTGGACCATAAAATCAAATACAAGAAAAGTATTCCACAGAGCCTGAAGCGAAGAATAAATCGCTTATCCGCATTGTTCGAGATTGCAGACGATGAATTTTTGCGAATAAACGATGAAATTACTTCGGAAGAAAAAAGAATAAACAGAAGATTAAAACAAGGGCAAATTGTTGAGAAAAATAAACCATTAGATGTATTCCGCTTTTTATTTGTAGCCTTAAAGTATTTTCCAGAGTATAATTTTATTGAATTCAAAGTAGACGGATTTGTACAGGAAATTCTGAATATAAAAAGTAAATTTACTGAAAGTGAGTTAAATGACGCACTGGAAATTTATCTGACATCGGTTGATCAGATAGCTGAAAATGAAAACAAGAAATTAAACCCATACACAAAGATTCGTTATTGCTTGTATCTGTTCGACCGTGATTTATTTTCAAGAATATTATCTGATTATCAAAAAAGTACCGTCTTGTTAATTAAATGATGCCTAAGATCTTCCCAATAGATTAACTTTCATCATATCCGTAGTTGTTCCATTATATCCATTACCTTTAGAAAAGTACAAATACAATAAATAGATGCAGGTAACAGTAAACCGAAAGGATATTAAATTTTACCCGGATGCCTCCAGAAAAATCGCAAGATTTCTTTACACCGGAGACGAAAGGGCGCTTAATGCCATACGTTCAGTACTTAATTTGTCTGAGACCTCGGTGTCACAAACATTAAGTCCTGTGCTGAGAGACTACTCTCTTCGACATAGAAATATCTCTAAAATTTTCGAAAAGCATTTTAACAGGATTGCTCACCTTTTGAAACAGTTAGGAACTGAACCTGAATCACTTAACATATCACAGAAAATACTTATAGGTTCCTATTTTACGATGGAGTATTCAATTGAGGCAGCCGCCTTTTTCAATCCATCGATTGTAGAACATCCCGACCAGTCAGAAATTGGCAAGGACGGAAAAAGAGTCATTTTGAGCTTCAGAGCTACAGGTGAAGGGCATATTTCATCCATCGTTTTTAGAACGGGGGT
Organism: Maribellus maritimus; assembly: GCF_022267315.1. Taxonomy (GTDB): domain Bacteria; phylum Bacteroidota; class Bacteroidia; order Bacteroidales; family Prolixibacteraceae; genus Draconibacterium; species Draconibacterium maritimum. Next base: position 35,863 of record NZ_JAIKLE010000050.1, on the reverse strand, counting down.
ATTGGATAAAAACAATAATTTATCGCTAGAGCCTGTTGGCAAAATGCTGGAAGAAGCAGAACATATCAGGCGGCATGTGTATGATAAAACCTCGTTTAGCGCCAAATTAAATGAAATGAAGGATATTCATGCCATTATTCCTTCCGGTTTGATTTTAGACAAGTTAAATGATAAATTCACTTACGGCGAATTGAGGGATTGTATAAAACAAGCCAGGAGTTCTTTACACTTGACAACCGAGAAAGAAGCACTGTTTAATCAGATTACCTGGCTTGCCTCGTCGCATTATGAACTTGAATTTTCATTAGATACAAATATTTCAGAGCGGGTTATCTTTCCCGTATCAGTAAATGAAAAAAATGGGATTGAAGATGCCCGTTTTGTAAAATTCACCAATGATAACAACGAAACGAGTTACTATGCAACTTATACGGCCTATGACGGGACTGCCATATTGCCCAAATTGCTTGATACCAAAGACTTCTATCACTTCAGAGTTTTACCACTTCACGGAGAAATCGCCCAAAACAAAGGGATGGCGCTTTTTCCACGTAAAGTAAACGGAAAATACGCCATGCTTTGCAGACTCGATGGCTTTAATAATTACATAGCTTTTTCAGATAATATTTCAATTTGGCGCAAAGCAACATTACTACAAAAGCCTAAATTTCCGTGGGAATTTGTTCAAATCGGGAATTGCGGTTCACCCATCGAAACACCTGAAGGCTGGTTGGTAATTACCCACGGGGTGGGGCCAATGCGTGAATATGTTCTCGGGGCATCATTGTTCGATCTCCAAAATCCGGAGAAAGAGATTGGCAGGTTAAAATCTCCCTTGCTAATCCCTAACGCCAATGAAAGGGAAGGATATGTCCCCAATGTGGTTTATTCCTGTGGTTCAATGATTCAAAACGAGGATTTGATTATTCCTTATGCCATGTCGGATTACGCCTCAACGTATGCAACTGTAAACCTTAGGGAACTCCTGAATGAATTAAAAAGAAGCAAATAATCTGCAAAATACAACCTAAAGTCAGAAATATTAAATTTGTTTACAATAGGATTTTCAAAAAGCATATAAAAATGTGTGAATGATGTAACTCTAATTCAGAATTGTGTAATACTTTACGTACACAAAATAATGATCTTGTTCTTGTGAAAATTCATTCACAACTGTTCCGCCAGCTGCGGAAATTTAGAAAAACAGAATATGAAAATGCAAAATAAAAACAGCCCGGTAAAAGGTATTCTTTTAGTAGTTTTTGCGGCAATGATGATAATTCCATTCACATCGTGCGCGAAAAAGTACACTTTTTTAAGTTCAAGTGTTGTCCCTGCAGCAAATGGTTATGTTAAGTTGAAAAAGGATAATAACAAGAATTATATAATAAAAGTAGAGGTATCTGATTTAGCTGAAGTCGAAAAGGTTCAATCATCTCAAACTACTTATATAGTTTGGATGGAAACCGACGAAGGCAATGTTGAGAACCTCGGACAATTAAAAAGTTCAACCGGCTTTTTGTCAAAACGCCATACTGCATCCCTGGAAACGGTGTCCTCCTACAGGCCGGTAAAAGTATTTATTACAACCGAAAATGGAACGAATGTACAATATCCGGGAGAACAAATTGTACTGCGCACTGACACTTTTTAAAAAGTAATGCTACGTTTATAAGAGCCGGTTAAAATTGAATTTTAAATGATGCTTACTGAAATGAGTAATTTAATTATAGAGGAGCAGTTAATGTTTAACCATTAGACAAATGGTTAAACATTTCAAAAAGCAACTGAAAGGTTGTCTTTTATATTTGAGCGATAAATTATTTTTAATGATCAATTTCCGTTAGTGAGTGTTTGTGAGATGTAAATCTTTTTATAATATGATGCAATACACATTATCAATGGAAACCTGATTTTTGCTGATAGAATTTGTTTTCAATTTGAATTTAATGATATGCCTGCCTTAACCATTGCTATTGTCGTCCTGATTGTTGGTATTATCCTTTGGCAGATAAATAATTATGTTCCAGCGCAACGCAGTATTAAAAATATTCTTAATGCGATTGTGGTAGCTGTTCTTGTGTTTTGGTTATTATATGTATTTGGAGTATTTAATAGTTAGAGGAAAGTAATAATTCTAGTTTGAGTTTAGTCTGTTGGCTGGCATAGACTTTTCCTTTTAATTCAGTGAACTATGGTTTTATTCCCAAATCATTTAGCTGAATTAATCCCTTACATAATAGCCAATGGGTACTTTGTCCATAAAATTCAGAACACTCCAATCTATACATATCAAAATCCGATTGAGAGCCTTGTCTGCTTGCTATGAGAAGTTTCTTTAAAAACATACTATTAGCAATTTAACATGAAAAAACAAAAAAGACCTTTAAAAGAAACTTACAAACTGAACAAAACAAAAGAAATTCTACAAATAGAGAAAAATGAAGGAGCTGAAGTATCTCCTTCCGAACCCAATACTCATAAACTCATTCAAGAGCTTAAGGTGTATCAGATAGAATTGGAAATGCAAAACGAAGAATTAAAGCTGGCAAAAGAGAAGGAGGAAGTTGCCAAAAAGAAATATATTGAATTGTATGATTTTGCCCCGTCTGGTTATCTGACACTTTCAAACAAAGGTAAAATTATTGATTTGAATATTGGTACAGAAAATTTGTTGGGGAAAAACCGAACATCATTAATTAATAGCAGCTTTGGTTTTTTTGTTTCCTCCGACGCAAGAACCGTTTATAATAATTTTCTTCAAGACGTATTCTCAACAAATTTAAAGCAAGCCTGCGAGCTTAAACTTGCAGGAGGCGATGATTCAATGAGATATGTACTCGTCAATGGTATTACCAGCAATGTTGAGGAAAAATGCATGTTGACACTGGTTGACATCACAAAGCTTAAATTTACCGAGGACGAATTGATAAAAGCCAGGGAGAAAGCAGAAGAAGCCAACAGGCTAAAATCAGCTTTTCTTGCCAACATGAGCCACGAAATACGGACACCCATGAATGGCATTCTGGGGTTTTCAGAACTTTTAAAAACGCTAACCCTGACAGGCGAAAAGCAGCGGGAGTTTATTGATATCATTCAAAAAAGTGGCGTCCGTATGCTCAACATTATAAATGACATTATTAGTATCTCAAAAATAGATTCACAACAAATTGAAGTTCTGGTTTCAAATACAAATATAAACGAACAGGTAGAGTATATTTATCATTTTTTCAAGCTGGAAGCGGAGCAAAAAAAATTAGATATTTCATTCAAAAACGGGTTGAACTCCGACAATGAATTAATCCGGACAGACCGGGAAAAAATATACGCATTGCTCACCAACCTGGTTAAAAATGCCATTAAATTTACAAAAACCGGTTCCATTGAGTTCGGTTATGAAAAGAAAGGCGATTTCCTGGAATTTTATGTAAAAGATACCGGACCTGGTATTCGGGATGAATATAAAGAAATTATTTTTGAGCGGTTCAGACAGGGGAATGAATTGCTATCCCGCGAATACGAAGGCTCGGGATTAGGATTGGCAATTTCCAAAGCTTATGTTGAAATGCTTGGAGGTAAAATTTGGGTGAAAAGCAAACTTGGGCAAGGTTCAACATTCCGTTTTACTATTCCTTATCATAAATGCAATAAAAAAAAAGAGCTCATTCAAACTGTATCAGAGGAAAAAATACGACCGAACAAAAAATGGAAGATTCTGATAGTTGACGATGACGAACCATCACGAATACTATTAAATATGATGATCAAGCCTTTGGAAGGTAAAATATTTCAGGCCACTTCTGGTCATGAAGCCATTAAAGTTTGCCGGCACAATCCGGGTATCAACCTGGTACTAATGGATATCCGGATGAAAACAATGGATGGTTATGAAGCTACACGTCAAATCCGTAAATTTAACAAAGAGGTTGTAATTATTGCACAAACAGCTTTCGCGCTTCCTGACGATCGCGAAATGGCAATTCAGGCAGGTTGTAATAGTTATATTTCAAAACCGACAAACCGGATGGATTTGATGGATTTGATCCATCAATATTTAAGGTGATTTGGTAAATGTGTGAATGATGTAACTTATTCATAAAGTTTTGCAACAGTTACCGCGGTAAATTGAAATACCTTTGAATATGCATTAATTCAAATGCACAATTAATAATTGAAAAGATGAAAAAAATATTATTCACTCTAGCTGCTACTGCTTTTATTACCGGAACATTTTTAACCGGATGTCTTTCGTCGTCTGAAAAAACAAAAGATACTGAAAATAAAGTACAGGATGTAGAAGTGCCGATATTAAATACGAAAAGCGATTTAGACATAACACAACAAGATTCACTTACCGCACTTCAGCAATTCAAAGCCAAATATGATGAAAAAATAATCGACAACGAAAAAAGAACCGCAGAATTAAAAACAAGTTTTGCAGATGCAACCAAAGAAAATAAGGGCATTTACGAAAAGAAATTGGCCGAGTTGGAAAAAAGGAACAATGAACTAAAAATTAAACTGGCTGATTACAAAGAAGAAGGAACAGATCAGTGGCAGATTTTCAAGTCTGAGTTTAAAAAAGATATGGATGAATTGGGAAAAGCATTTTCCGATTTTACAGTGAGCAATACAAAATAAAATTGAATCCGATAAATGAATAAGCGAGATGGCTTTCATATCTTTTTTATATCATCACAAAAAACTCAAATTCTGTAAGATAAGGGCATCTACAAAAATCTGGAAAGTTCAAATAAAATTACCAAGTGGATTATGGCCGAAGAAGAATAATCCACGTGTCGAAATTACAAAATGGACTATTTGCCAGGTATTAAATTAAAAAAACAAACCATTGAAACAAATAATATTTAGAAAACACAAAGAAGACTAGCTACTTCAAAATGTGGATAATATACATCTTCTTCGAAATTGTGTAAGATACAAAAGGAGGATGATCATTGTAACATCAATTAAATCGATTAAAAAAATAATTATGAGTTCAGGAAAAATTTTATTGAGCGTACTGGCTGGCGCAGCTGCTGGTGCATTGGCGGGAATTTTGTTTGCCCCTGCAAAAGGTTCGAAAACCAGAAAAAAGATTTTAAAGAAAGGAAGAGATTACGCCGATACATTTAAGGAAAAAATTGATGATTTACTTGACACCGTTACCGGAAAATTTGAAAAAGTAAAGGAAGATGTTTCTGACTATGCAGAAAAAGTAAAAAATGAAGTTACTGACGATGCTGAAAAGAAAACGGGTAAATCCAAAGAAGCGGATAAAAACGCAAAAACAGCCTGAGTATAAAAATGTTTCAGATTAGCGAAATTACGATAAATGGAATAGGAATGAAAACATGAGCCTTGAAATCAAATTACTGCGACAAAACGAACAGGCAAGTTACAGGCTCATTGTGTTCATTGTATTTGCCAAGAATTTTTGAATAGATGAAACTTAAACGAACCTGGATGAAAGGGGAATTGAATTCAAAGATTCTTGTAAACAGGCCTGACAAACAGGTTGTGCTAACCATCATTCATAAGGATACTGAAATTGATTCTTTTCAATCAGATGATTCAGTTACTCTTTTCGTAGTTGGGGGAAAATTAAAGCTTCATACACGAAAAGAATCAATAATTCTTAAAGAAGGTCAGTTGCTTAAACTTCACAAAAAAGTTAATTACAGCTTTACAACTTGGAAAGAAACGGTGTTTTTGTTAACTATAGTTAATCGTTAAAAATTTAAATAATCTTATCTAAAAACAAGAGTATCATGCCCGAAGCTATGGAAGACATTGTGGATTCAATTGAATCGCTACTGGAAAGTGCTGCCGATTATGGTAAAACAAGCTACGAACTTGTAAAACTTAAGACGATTAATAAAACATCAGATGTGGTTTCTTCTTTAATACCACATGCTGTTGTTTTTTTAGTTTTGACGTCGTTCCTACTTTTTCTCAATTTGGGTGTGGCTTTTTGGTTGGGGGAAATCTTCGGGAATATGTTTTACGGTTTTTTTGTAGTTGCTTCATTTTATGGAATTATTGGACTTGTGCTGCATTTCTTTATGCACGATCGGATTAAAAAGAAGATTTCAGATTATATCGTTAAACAGGCACTTAAATAGAATATAATGGAAAATACATCTTCCACCGCCGAACTCCAGGTTGCTATCGAATTACTGGAAGCGGAGCAGGCCGTCAAGTTAAAATTAATGAAAAAACAATTTCATTTAGCCTATGAAAGTTTGAGGCCTGTCAATTTAATCGAAAATACTTTGAAAGAAATTTCGACTTCTCCTTACCTGGTTAATAACCTTTTAAACGCTACAGTTGGATTAGCCACCGGTCATCTTTTGAAAAGAGTTATTACAGGTGAGTCAAACAATAAACTTAGAAGATTTTTGGGAATTGTTATGCAATTTGGTATTACTAATATTACTGCAAAAATCCTAAAGCACAAAAGACATTAAGCCAATTTATTTCACACTAAATTTTTCATAAAGGAAAATAAATTATGCAAGTCGAGACCAATAATAGAAATAAAGCAGGTACATAAAATACATTGACAAAAATAATAATTACTAAAATCGTGCGAGATATCCCGAAAATCCCAGACAGGCTATCTTACACCTTATAAAATAAACATTTTTAATAAGATGAAAATTCCTGTAAGTGTAAAAGCTCCTATTATTTTTATTGGTTTGTTTGCCTTCTTTGCAGTTATGTATATCGGTAAAGGAATCATTATTCCCATTATTTTTGCAACCATAATTGCTATTGTTTTACATCCGGTTGTAAAACTGTTTATTAGGTTAAGGATAAACAGGGTTTTGTCTATTATTATTGCTTTATTCCTGGCCTTTCTGACTGTTGCAGCCTTAGGTACATTCTTGTTTTCGCAGGCAAGCCGGTTTTCTGAATCTCTGCCCGAGCTGGCGGATAAATTTACAGAGATTCTCAACCAAACGATTATCTATATTTCGGAACATTTTAATTTAAGCCACAGAGAAATTACAGCATGGATTACAAAAACTAAAAATGAACTCTCCGGTAGCTTGAAAATCGGGCAAACCATCTTCAATGTAGGCAGCGAGTTGGCATTATTGTTTTTAATACCTGTGTATGTGTTTATGATTCTGTTTTACAAACCTATTTTAATTGAATTTTTGCGCAGGTTATTCGGGAAAAGTAACCGAAATAAAGTGAATAAAATAATAAACCAGATAAAAACGCTGATTCAACGTTATCTGATTGGACTACTTTTACAAGTGGCCATAATTTCTGCTATTTACTCAATAGGCCTTTTGATACTTGGTATAGAATATGCAATAATTCTTGGCATAATAGGCGCCTTTCTCAACCTAATTCCATATCTGGGTTCAATCATCGCAGCATCATTGCCGATGATAATTGCTATCGTGACAAAATCATCGCCATGGTTTTCTTTGTTGGTTTTGGCACTCTATATAGTAACACAATTCATCGACAATAATTTCATCACTCCAAGAATTGTTGGCTCAAAAGTAAAACTTAATGCCCTGGCTTCTATTGTTGCTGTAATTGTGTTTGCCGCTTTGTGGGGTATTCAGGGAATGTTAATTGCCATTCCGCTCACAGCTATTGCTAAACTTATCTTCGACAACATTAAGCCATTAAAACCCTGGGGTTTGTTACTGGGCGATACCATGCCGGAACCACCGGAGACCAAGCCAGCTCTTAAAGAATAAAACGGAAGTGGAATATGGTTTGTCGCGGAATGGAATGATTAGCCGGGATATATGTGAATGATGTAACTCTAATCCGGAATACTGTAAAATTTCCCAGTATGAACTCTCCTACCTTTACAAAGTGAAAAAAATTGCACCTTTAAAAAAAGTGAAAATAAACACGGTTGCAGTTAAAAAGCAGGTTATCCGGCTAGGTGAAAAAACGCGTGAAGTCAATATATTCTTTTTAGGAATAGGCGAGTTCTTTTTGTTTGCTCGGCGAATGGCAAAAGAAACCTTTTCCTTGGATTTCGAATTTAGTGAATTCCTGCGCCAGTGTTTTCAAATCGGGTATAAAACGTTACCGCTTATCTCGGTAACAGGTCTCATAATGGGATTGGTATTAACCATTCAATCCCGGCCGGTTTTGGTTGATTTTGGGGCTGTATCCATGCTTCCCGGAATGGTAGCTTTATCTATAATCAGGGAAATGGGGCCGGTGATTACCGCACTAATTTGTGCTGGGAAAATCGGTTCAGGCATGGGGGCAGAGCTAGGCTCAATGAAAGTGTCGGAACAAATTGACGCCATGGAAGTATCTTCCACTCATCCGATACGTTTTTTGGTGGTTACCAGAGTTTTGGCTGCCACTCTGATGGTTCCGATTTTGGTTTTATATGCCGATGCACTCGGGATTTTGGGAAGCTGGGCCGGTGCAAACTTAAAAGAAAGCGTCACTTTTGTGTTGTTTTTTAGTCAGGCATTCAGGGTGGTTGAATTTATGGATTTTTTACCCGCCGTAATTAAAACGTTCTTTTTTGGCGCCGTTATCGGGCTTGTGGGTTGTTACAAAGGTTATTCTGCGGGGTACGGGACAGAAAGTGTGGGCAAGGCAGCTAATTCAGCAGTGGTGCTTGCTTCCCTGCTTGTGATAATTGTTGACCTGATTGCTGTTCAGATAACCGATATGCTTTTATAAAAAATAAAATATGTTTAAAAATGAAACGGTTATACCGGTAAGTACAAAAATACCTGATCTGGTTATTGAAATCAACAATCTCAGTAAAGGTTTTGCCGCTCTACAGGTATTAAAGAACTTGTCGTTAAAGGTTTTTGATGGTGAGAATCTTGTTGTGCTCGGGAAATCAGGCTCCGGAAAGTCGGTTCTTATTAAATGTATTGTCCGTTTGCTAAATCCAGACAAGGGAACAATTACAGTACTGGGTGAAAATGTAAACGAATTAAAAGACAAGGGATTAGCAACATTGAGGGAAAAAATTGGTTTCCTTTTTCAGAGTGGCGCTCTATACGATTCTATGACCATTAAACAAAATCTTGAATTTCCACTGCGCAGAATAAAAAAGAAACTTACGACAAAGGAAAGGGATGAAAAAATTGAAGAAGTTTTGGAGAATGTAGGATTGGCCGACACGTCACACAAGATGCCCTCTGAGCTTTCGGGAGGAATGCGTAAACGGGCAAGTCTTGCGCGTACCATTGTTGTCGATCCGATCATTATGCTGTATGATGAACCGACAACCGGACTCGATCCTGTGACTTCCGACGGAATAAGCGCGCTAATTAATGATATTCAAAAAAAATCCCAAACATCATCTATTATAATCACGCATGATATTGAATGTGCCCGCGCCACCGCTGACAGAATTATCATGTTAAAAGACGGTGAGATTTACACAGAAGGCAACATCAATGATTTTGAAAATTCAACTGATGAGGTAATCCAGTCTTTTTTCAAACAAAAAGCATAAAAAATGGAAAATTATACACCACAGTTTAAGGCACGTTTAGGAATCTTTATTGCAGGAGGAATTGTCTTTTTTGTAATTGCCATTTTCATTATTGGCAAACAACAGAATTTATTTAATCCTGTGTTTAAAATTACAACCAACTTTTATAATGTTAGCGGTCTACAAGCCGGAAACAATATCCGCTTCTCGGGCATCGATGTGGGTATTGTCGATAACATTCGAATAATTAACGATTCAACTGTGCAGGTTGAAATGCTAATCAGAAAAAATGTACAGCAATTTATAAAAGCTGATAGTTATGCAAGTATTGGTTCCGAAGGAATTATTGGCGATCGGATTATCATTATTAACCAGGGAAACAATAACTCACCAATGGCAGAAGACGGACATCATATTTTGTCAAGAGAACCGATTGAAACCGATGATATTATGAGAAATTTAAAAACCAGTGCAGAGAGTGCCGAAGTTATTACGTTGCAACTTGCTGAGATAATGACGAATATTAATAATGGACAAGGAATGCTTGGCCGATTAATACAGGATTCAACCATTGCCGAAAACGTTAATCAAATTGTTGAAAATTTCAAAAAGAGTTCTGAAGGGTTGGATAAAACCATTGAAGTTACAAAAGAAAATGTATTTGCTTTTATGGAGAGTTTGCAGAAAACGGCCGCAAAAACTGAAGTTGCCTCCAACCAGCTTGGCGAAATTATGACAAAAATAAACAGTGGCGAAGGAGCTATTGGAATGTTGCTCAAGGATACATCTATCGTTAATAACATTGATGAAACTATTATAAATCTTAAAGAAAGTAGTATAGGGCTGAACGAAAATATGGAAGCGCTCAAACATAATTTCTTATTTAGAAGATACTATAAACTCAAAGCCAAAAAAGAAGAACAATTGAGAGTTGAAAAAGAAATAAAAAATGCAGCTGAAAATGAATTAATTGAAAAAGAAAAAGAATAAACAGTTGGAAATGGAATATGAAAATGAAATTCAGAATTGTAATCATACTTTGTTTTATTGATAACAAATGATTTTGCATTTGTACATGGGAGACTACAGCTCAAAAAAGATACAATCTACTTTCATGAAAACAACATTGAAACTTACTCTGAACGAAACAGGTTCAACTAAATGTATGTTCCGATTGTTTTTTAAGCCGGTTTTAACAGCCTCTGCGCAAAAAATGCTAATGCAAAACCTTACAGCTCTAATGAAGTAAAATTTATCAAGAATATTAACATCGAAACGCTCGAACAATTCGGACATTCTATTGGCGACACATTACAGTTTCGCTCAACTTTATATCTAAAACCGGAGCAAGTTTCATGTTAAAATACATCCTTTTACCATAAACAAATGAAAACCTGGTGAAGAATACTTTTCGACAGTCTTTTTTCTTCTTTCCGAAATTGTGGGCAGAGGTGTTAATGTATTTAAACAGAACTCTATTAAAGCAGTCGATTTCAGCTTCCGTGATTTTGAAATTGGAAAATCAGCACCTATTTTATTCCGAATAAATTGGAAAAAGGTGGAGATGTGTGAATAATGTAAATATTTAATGGAATTATATAATCTCTTTTTTTACAAAATGAAAGACTTTCACAAAATGAATATTTATTATAAATTAGTTTATGAGACAATTAAAAATAACGAAACAAGTAACTAATCGCGATAACCTTTCTATAAATATCTATTTGCAGGAAATTGGTAAAATAGATATGTTGACCGCAAATGAAGAAGCAGAACTTGCCGGTCGGATTAGTGAAGGCGATCGAGATGCTTTTGAAAAAATGGTTAAAGCCAACCTACGGTTTGTTATTTCAGTTTCGAAACAATACCAGAACCAGGGATTGAGTTTATCTGATTTGATAAATGAAGGAAACCTAGGCTTGTTAAAAGCTGCCGAACGTTTTGACAGAAACAGAGGATTTAAATTCATTACTTATGCTGTTTGGTGGATTAGACAATCTATTTCACAGGCGATAGCTGAGAATTCAAGAACAGTGAGGCTCCCACTAAATAAAATAGGGTTAAAAAATAAAATCTCTAAAGCATATAATCAGTTAAGCCATGAGTTTCTTCGCGAACCAACCATCGACGAACTGTCTGGCATATTGAATCTGCAATCTGAAATAGTTGAAGATGTATTGAATATATTTAATGTTCAAATATCACTGGATGCCCCTATTGGCACCGAAGATCAAATAAATTTGTATGATTTGATTTTAAATGAAAATTCTCCCAGTCCAGATATACATTTAAATGAAAATTCATTTCGTAAAGAAATTGAACGTTCACTCACAGTGCTTAGTAGTAGAGATTCAGCAATAGTGCGTAGTTATTATGGATTCGATAGCCCTGAACCTCTTTCTTTAAGCGAAATAGCATTTAATTATGGACTATCATCGGAAAGGGTGCGTCAAATAAAAGATAGTGCAATCAAAAAGCTTAGAGCTAAAAACATACTAAAAGAATATATCTGTGTTTAATAGTTAACCCAAGTTGATATGTTCTTATTCATTTTACAGTAATTAAATTAAAATGTGTGAATGATGTAATTCTTTCCAGAAGTTATGTAATACTTCCAACTTTGAATATCCTCAACTTTAACACATTAAATATTCACTAAAAAGAAAAAAAATGAAAAAACCAATCCATACACTTACTTTCTTTGCCTTGATCATTGGGTTATTATTTACGTCATGCGTATCAAATAAAAAATTTATCGCTTCAGAAGCCAGGGTGGATAAACTACAAAAAGAAAATGCAAACATGGCCAGTAAACTTAACGAACGTAATTTACAATTAATGAAATTAAAGGATGAAGAAGCAAGCATGCAAAAAGAAAAAGTTGTAGCTCAAGAAGAATATGCATCAGTTCAAAATGATCTGATGCTACTTTCCTCAGAATCAAACATGACAATAAGAGAACAAGCTATTCGATTAAAAAATCTTCAGGATATTATCGATTCTCAGGCGGAAATAACCAATAAGTTAAAAAATTCTATAGGAAATGCACTAAAGAATTATAAAGCGGATGAGCTTACTGTTTACATGAAGGATGGAAACGTTCATGTATCGCTGGCAGAAAAACTGCTCTTTAAATCGGGCAGCGACGTTGTCGATTCAAAAGGAAAAGCAGCGCTTAAATCGCTTGCCACTATCTTAAACAGTTCAGAAGATTTCACCGTATCGATTGAGGGTCATACCGATGATGTTCCAATTAAAACAAAAATGTTTGAAGACAATTGGGATCTTAGTACGGCAAGGGCAACATCTATCGTTCGAATTCTAACCATTGATAATGGTTTCGATGCAAGCCGCATAACTGCTTCAGGGAAAAGTCAGTTTCATCCTGTAAGCTCAAATATTACTGCTGAAGGAAGAGCCGGAAATCGAAGGACGGAAGTTATCCTTTCGCCTGATTTACAGGAAATATATAAGCTTTTATATCAATAGTGACTTTTACCGATCAAAAGTTACAAAACCGTACTCAGTGAAGAGTGCGTTTTTTTTTATTATAAACAATTTCATTAAATCTTTTGGGAGCTTTAAAAAGAAAGTTAACTAATGCTTCCTATGGGGTTGTCCTTAAAATACTCATAAACTAACAATCCGGTTGTACAAATTTCAGAAAGACCTGACTGTATTTCTGGAAACGAATCATATTTCTGAATGACCTCATAATACAATAGAAATGTGTGAATAATGTAAATTATTGAAAGAATTGTGTAACTCAAGTTAAGCAGAATAAACAAAATTTGAATAGTTAAAACTATTCTGTATGGGACAATTGAAAAATACCTATCAAAATAATTCACAAGATCAAATCTCGTTGGAAGTTTATTTGCAATTTATTAGTGAAATAAAACAGATAGATGCTGAAAAGGAAAATGAACTTATACAGCGTATTGGTGAAAACGATACGGATGCATTAAAAGAGCTGGTTGAAGCAAATCTTGGACTTGTTGTATCAATTGCAAAGCAATACCAAGAATTGGGTTTAAGTTTACGTGATTTAATACTTGAAGGAAATCTGGGACTGATATCAGCGGCCAACCGGTTGGTTAGTTCACAAGAATTCAATTTTAAGACCTTTGCTTCCAAGTGGATTGATCAATCAATATTCCAGGCAATTACAGAATATTTTTGGATATCAAGATTGTCGTTTAATCAAAACGTATATAAAAACAGAATTGATAAAGTACTTCACCAGCTTAGCCGTAATTTTGCGAACCAATTGTCGATGAATTGCTCGAAGTATCGAAGTAATTCTTTCGCCTGGTTTACAGGAAATATATAAGCTTTTATATCAATAAAATTTTATTGACAGAAAGGCTTCCACACCGTGCCCTGCAAAGAGTACGGTGTTTATTTTTTTAACAACAGACTGCCTTTGTAAATACATAAAAACCGTATTGCTTCTTTTGGGAAACGAATCATTCTCCTGAATTGTACTCATAAAACAATCGGAATGTGTGAATAATGTAACTTTTATAAAGAATTGTGTAACGACTTAAAAAGGTAAATGCAATAATTTTATATTGGGTTACTGGCATCTATTGGAAATATGATAAACCCGAATAGCACAGCATACTAAAATGCAATCTGAATGATTCTAAAAATTAAAAATATGGAAAGTCGCCGGTGTAAAATACTGGTGAAGCAAGAAATGGATAAACTGGGTCTTCAGAACATTACAGTGGAACTGGGTGAAATTGAATTTGAAGGGGATATTTCCGGCGAGAAATTACAATTGTTCGATTCAGCCCTCAAAAAATTGGGGTTAAAAATTTTGGTGGATAAAAGAAGTCAACTTGTTGCAAAAATTAAGGATGCGGTTTATCAATTAGTTTATCTCACTGGCGATCACATAAAACCAGATTATTCCAATTTTATCAGCGAAAAAGTAAATATTAGTTACAACTCTCTTAGCACTATCTTCTCAGCAAAGGAAAATATTACCATTGAAAAGTATATTATTGCCCAACGAATTGAACGTGTAAAAGAACTGCTCATTTATTCAGATATAAACCTTAGCGACATTGCTTTCAAAATGCATTTCAGTAGTGTAGCTCATTTATCCACTCAGTTTAAAAAAGTTACCGGTTTAACCCCTTCCTTCTTCAGGAACAACAGAAATGACAGGAATAACGAACTTAAAATGTAAAATTAGTCTACAGCATTTTGTTGGGCATCAGCCTTCATTTTTTCATTTGCTGTAATCATAAATTCGACCCTGCTATTTTGTGTCTGACCTTTTGATGTATCGTTTGAGTATTTTGGTACATTTTCGCCAAATCCCTTAATTGTTAAACGGTTATAAGCAATACCCTTAACATACAGGTACCCGGAAATGGTGGCGGCCCGTTGTTCTGATAAGTTCTGATTGTAAATCTCACTTCCTTTGCTATCGGTATGCCCCTGAACTTCAATATTGGTATCAGGATAACTATCCAATACAACAACCAGTTTGTCCAGGATAATTTTTCACCGTCTGACAAGTTCGATTTGTCTAACGCAAACAACACGTTGTTGTTGAATTCCACTGCAATGCCTTCGCCTACACGTTCAACTTTTACATCGGGCACTGTTTGGTTAATTTCCTCTGCCTGTTTATCCATCTGCCGGCCAATTACAGCGCCGGAGGCTCCGCCAACGGCCGCTTCTGTTATTGACTTCAACGCATTACTGTCCGAAGCACGGCTAATTACCGGACCTGCAGAGTCGCTGGCAACAGTTCCTTCTAAAGTCCCTTTTGTTGTTTTATCCCACATGGCACAGCCGGTAAAGATAAAAACTGCGCTTAAAACTACAGATAAAACTATTTTTCTCTCTTTCATATTATTAACTGTTTAATTGTTTAAATCAGAATCTCTCTAAAGACTAAAAAATAAAACTACATCGCTTCGTTTTCATGAAATAAAAACGAAATACTACATAACTTTCAACTAAAATTACATTACCCACTCAGTCCCTGGATATTTTCAGTTCTTCGAAACCAGAACATTTGAATAAATAACCTGTTGTTGGTTAGATGAAAAAATAAATTTTTGATTCAATAAGAAGTGATTGGATAAAACCGACATCGATTCGCATTTAACTTTTATGTTCCCTGCTCATCTTCCGGTTGCAGTAATTACTGTTTTAATAGTTTTAAAAACTATGAGAAAATCATTCGTTATGACCAGTTATCAATGTATTCCAAATCCAATCTCATCCATTGTTCAAATGAAATATTATTTCTTCGTGAAACCTGCCAGGTACAGGTAATTCCTGGCTTCATACTTAATCGCCTTTTTTGCCACTGTTCATATTTTTCTACTTCCGTGGGTATTGGAGGCCGTGGTCCAACTACTGACATCTCTCCCCTTAATATGTTTACAAACTGAGGTAATTCATCAAGTGAAGTCTTTCTCAGAAACCTTCCTATACGCGTAACCCGGGGATCATTTGCGATTTTGAAAACAGGGCCATCCTGTTCATTTTGCCCCAACAATGAGGCTTGAAGCGCTTCCGAACCGACAGCCATTGTACGAAATTTAAAACATAAAAAGCGGCGACCATTCAAACCAATCCGCTCCTGCTTGAAAAAGACCGGGCCACTACCCTCAAGCTGGATGGCGAAGGCAATCATTAAAAAGATTGGAAAACCCAATATAATTACTGTAATGCTAAACAGGAAGTCAAAGGCGATTTTCATTTTTAATCCTAAATAGTTGTCGGGTGTATTCTTGTAGGTTACTAATGGCAATTGGTCAATTAAGCGAAAAGAAAGTAATTTACTTTGAATTCCGTTTTCACTCTGAGCCGTTTCATTAAAATGATGAAAAGAAATACCAACTTCTGCACAATTAGAGATATAGTTGCGTATTTCATGCTGATTATTTTTTGCTTTGCAATAAATTAATTCATCGATGGTTTCTTCACGAAACAATTCATCCAGTTTTTTGCTTTCAGAAATAATTTTGAATCTGTTTTTGTACTTTTCTTCTGTATCCTTGCAATTGGTCATAATGCCATGGATATTGTAACGTCAATCTTTTGCGCGGATAATTTTTTCAATATATTCAGATGAACCCTCATCAGCAACTATCAATAACCGTCGAACATTGTAATCACGCTTTTTTGTAAAAAAGCGCATCACCGTGAAAAATGATTTCTTATAGGTGATTAAAACGAATAAATTAAATGTGCCAAATATGACCAGGTTCTTTACTCCCAATGCAGAATAGCCAAAAAAGATGTTAAAAATATATAAGGACAATACGCCAGTTAAAACAGGTTTCATATAAGCCACAATTAAGGGGAAATAACTAATTGACTGATCTATCTTGCCTGATTTAAATAAACTTAGCAGAAACAACCATACGACTGCTATTACTACCAAAGAATTTCTTAATTCATTAACCGATTCTATGTGCGCTTTTGATGAAGATATCTCAAACCACCAAACAAAACTAAAACAAGCGATGCTTAGCATCACCTGAAAAATTATACTTAGAGACTGTTTTGAAATCATTTTTAAAATTTACTAAGCATCAATCTTATCATTGATAACTGGACAAAAGCAGTACTTGTTTCAGTTAACCTTTCATAATCTTTAGAAGTTCTTCGATGAAATGAAATCCATGCAAATGTTCTTTCAACAATCCATCTTTTAGGCAGGATTTTAAATTTGTGAGTTTCATTTCTTTTAACAATTTCGAGAACCCATCCAAATTTTATCCTGGCTGTTTCTACAAGTTCACCACGATAACCACCATCGGCGAATATTTTGATTATCCCTCTTATGTATTTATTTTTGAGGGTTTTAAATACAAGCTCCGCTGCCTTGCTGTCATGTGGTGTTGCTGAATGGACTACAATTGCCAGTAGTAACCCAAGAGTATCAACAACAATGTGCCTTTTCCTCCCCTTGATCTTCTTGCCGCCATCATACCCGATTTCGCCCTGGCAAACATTGGCCGTTTTTACGGATTGGCTGTCAATTATGCCAACAGAAGGCACAGGGTTCCTACCTTTTTGCACCCTAACCTTCTCTACAAGATAATCATGCAATTCTTCCAACAGCACACTTAACTTCCACTGCCTGAAGTAATAATAAACCGTTTGCCATGGAGCAAAGTCTTTGGGTAGCATACGCCACTGACATCCTGATTTGGTTATGTACAAAATTGCATTCAATATTGACCGTAAACTATGTTTCCTTTTTCGTCCGTATCCAAACAAATCTTTTATAACTTGCCACTGGTTATCGGTTAAATCACTCGGGTAATTTTTCATCATACACTAATTTGTGGTTATTTTAGTGCAAAGAAAATCTACCGTAGTGTGGTTAACTGATAACCAATTAGTTAATTACCAACATCTTCGTGTTAATAGTGCTATAATATTTTTAAAATTTAAAATCAAAACAGTCTCTTAGCTTTTCAAGCGTGTATTCACGTTTTTTAAACATGATTTGGGAATATTTTTTTTGTGGGAACATTGCGACTGTTTAATATCGCAACGTTTGAACTATAAATAATATCAAGATGGCTTCTGAGCTTCATAATATCCACTTCTGGAATAGCTTCCCGTAAATCCTTCACGCTTATTTTCTTCAATTTTTTTTCAAAATCTGCCATTTTATCCCAGGTTAGAAATGTTTGTTTTCTTAACTATTTGTGGAATAAAGGTAGGCTTCCTTGACCGATGAAATGTTACACAACCTTCAAATTAAGTTACATCATTCACACATTCGAATAACATTTTCTTTAGTTTGAAAACTTAAAACCAAGCGAAATAAATACAGAAACAAAGCATCTGCACTCCAACATCTCTGCAGAAAAGTGTGAATTGTGTAAATTTTTCACGGAGTTGTGTAACAAAACTACTGTCCTGACATTCTATTTTAGTACCCGAATAATTCATTAAAAAAAGATGCAGAAAAGACTTTCGTCGAAGGAAATGGGTCTATATTTTATTTTAGCTGTTATTGTAATACTAGTGTTTCTATTAATAGGTGGAAGAAGGTGGTTGGCCGGTTCAGTTCACAGACAAGATAATAGTGAAAACAGTCAGACGGAAATGGAATCAAATCAAGAATAGTCTGGTCATTATTAATTGAACAAAATTAACAGTCAAATTACATTATTTTCAAAATGGTCTTAATCCTATTTCTCACTTTTTCCGGAACAGTAAGCGTTGAATTGCCCTCACTTTTTTGAAGAGTTAGTTTGGCAAGCGGTTTTGCTGTCAGTTTCAGACTAATTCATAACTTAGTAAATTATAAGAAAGTTAAAATTTGAAAACAGAAAAAACAGAACCAGTTGTTTCATCCCTTAAGAAAAATCAGGAGAAGTTTCCAATAATTGGAATTGGTGCATCGGCCGGAGGATTGGAAGCGCTGGAACAACTATTTGGAGAGGTACCTGAAAACAGTGGTATGGCATATGTGGTCATTCAGCATTTGGATCCTACACATAAAGGCATGCTTCCTGAACTGCTTCAACGGGTCTCCAAAAATAAAGTTTTCCAGGTGGAAGATAAAATGAAAGTGAAACCCAACTGTGTATATGTTATTCCACCCAATAAAAGCATGTCGATTTTAAAAGGATTACTGTATCTGTTTGAACCTATTGAAGCAAGGGGAATGCGCCTTCCCATCGATTTTTTTCTGCGTTCACTGGCCGATGATCAGAGGGATAGCGCAGTTGGTATTATTCTCTCAGGAATGGGTTCCGACGGCAGTATTGGAATTGGCGCAATTAAAGAAAAAAACGGAATTGCCATTGTGCAGGAACCAGAAACGGCAAAATTCGACAGTATGCCGCGTAATGCTATTAATTCAGGATTGATTGATGTTGTTGCTCCGCCGAATGAAATTCATTCAAAATTAATTGAATTTCTTGACCACGTACCGGTGGTTAAAACAGACCGGATTATTGGGAAAGACAGCAAAAGTGCACTTGAAAAAATTATCATTATACTGCGTACACACACCGGAAACGACTTTTCGTTGTATAAAAAGAATACGGTTTACCGCCGTATCGAAAGACGAATGGGCGTACATAAAATTGATCAAATAAACTCATACGTTCACTTTCTGCAGGAAAACCCGGATGAGGTGCATATTCTTTTTAAGGAACTGATGATTGGCGTTACGAATTTTTTTCGCGACACCCTTGTTTGGGAAAAGTTAAAGGAAAAGGTTATTCCGGCAAAAGTTGGCAAGCACCAACCCGCCTCAACAATAAGAGTATGGATACCCGGATGTTCTACCGGTGAAGAAGCTTATTCACTAGCCATTGTATTTAAGGAAGTGGCAGAAAAAATAAACCCTTACGGAGGATTCTCTTTACAGGTTTTTGCCACTGATCTCGATAACGATGCTATTGAAACAGCCAGAAAAGGAATATTCCCGGTAAATATAGAAGCAGATGTATCGCCAAAACGGTTAAGCCGTTTTTTTACCAAAACAGATGATGGTTATCGTATAAATAATGAAATCAGGGAAACCATAGTATTTGCGCAACACAACATTATTATGCACCCGCCTTTTACCAACATCGATATTATTTCGTGCCGGAACCTGCTGATTTATTTGGATCCCGAACTGCAGAAAAAACTGCTTGGGTTGTTTTTTTATAGTCTCAATGCTGACGGGATTTTGCTGCTGGGTAACTCAGAAACACTGGGGACTCAAAGTCATTTGTTTACACCCGAATATTCCAGCCTGAAAATTTACAAACGTGGTAATTCAAACCTGGACCCCGAATTGTTCGATTTTCCTTCTTCCTTTTCACGAGCAAAACTTACTGTTAACGAAAATAAAATATCCGATAAACCCACTATGAATATTCAAACGCATGTTGATCAGTTGTTACTCAATCAATTTTCACCTGCCGGAGTTTTGGTAAATGAAAATGGCGATATTTTATACATCAGCGGACGCACGGGAAAATATCTGGAACCTGCCGTAGGAAAGGCAAACCTCAATATTTTTGCCATGCTACGTCCCGGATTTCAAAACGATTTTGCCATTGCCTTCCGCAGGGTAGTCATGAAAAAGGAAACGGTGATTTTGCACAATGTCAAAATTGGCACAAACGGAAGCACCATCGCATTAAACGTTACTATTCAGTGGGTGAATAAGCCAGAGGCTTTATTTGGGAAGGTATTGATAATTTTTACTGATGTTGCCAAAACTTCTGAAAATAAAACACTTTCGAAAAGCGGAAAACAGGCCGCCGGCAGCACCAGGGAAAAAGAACTGGAAGAAGAATTACAGCGTACCCGTGAGGAAGTACAGAATATTTTGGAAGAAATGCAAACTTCGCAGGAAGAGTTGAAATCAACTAACGAGGAATTGCAATCAACCAACGAAGAATTGCAGTCAACCAATGAGGAACTGACCACCTCGAAAGAGGAAATGCAAAGCCTGAATGAGGAACTTCAAACCGTTAATGCCGAATTACAGTCGAAAGTTGATGATTACTCGCGGGTTAACAACGACATGAAAAATTTACTTAACAGCACCGATATTGCCACCTTATTTCTTGATAAGGAATTAAATATCAGGCGATTTACCGACCAGGCAACAAAAATCTTTAAACTTATTAAAAGCGACATCGGACGACCCTTTACCGACCAGGTTTCCCAACTCATTTACCCGGATTTGGCTGAAGATGCAATTGAAGTTTTGAGGACGCTTATCTTTATTGAGAAACAAATTCCGACAAAAGACGGCAAGTGGTTTTCAACGCGCATCATGCCTTATCGCACGTTCGACGACAGGATAGACGGACTGGTCATCACATTTATTAATATCTCTGATTTGAAACAGGCGGAAGAAAAATTAAACGAAACCAGTCAGTTCCATCGCCTGCTATTCGATTCATCTCCTGATGTAATTATTAAATTATCAACCGATTGGAAAATACTGGAGTTTAATTCAGTTGCAGAAGAAGTTTTTGGGATAAAGCACGATGATGTTATCAATAAAAATTATTTGAAATTGTTTGTTCCTGAACCTGAACGGCGTAAAACAGAACAATTAATGAACCAACTGCTGAAACAGGCAGGTGAAAATAAAATAGAAATGAAGACAATCATAGCAGGTACTGCTGAAACGGAAATCGAATGGACGGCTAATGTCCTTTCCAATAATCAGAAATTGCCATTGGAAGTAATAATTATCAAAAAAAAATTAAGTCATGATTAGCGATGAAATGGATTTTATGAATGCCAAAGTACTGCGCAAAAAAGCGGAAGAAGTACTCAAAGAAAAACAACAGAAGGGGAGTATTCCTGAAGAAACCGATACAAAACGACTCCTTCATGAATTGCAGGTACACCAGATAGAACTGGAAATGCAGAATGAGGAGCTGCGTCTGGCGTACATCACCGCAGAAACGGCACTTAAAAAATATACCATGTTATTCGATTTATCTCCCATGGGCTATTTTACCCTCGATTCAGATGGAGCCATTTGCGAGTTGAACTTTATGGGTGCTGAAATGCTCGGGGAGCGACATTTTAGTTTAATAGACAGCAACTTTAAACTTTTTATTTCAGAAGATTCAAAGCCTGTATTTAATAATTTTTTCAAAAAAATTTACACCAGTAACGCAAAAGAATTCTGCGAAGTAATATTGGGTTATGATAAAAAAACGTTGTGTTCTGTATATATGGAAGGGGTGGTTACGGAAGATGATCAAAAATGCCTTTTATCGGTGGTGGATATTTCAAAGTTCAGTTTGCAAAATAAATCGTAAAACTAATTGGGATGTTAAAAGATGAATTTTATGAGGCATTTTTGTTTAACTAAATACCATAACTGAACCTTTTCATTCTTCCCGTCCTTTTCCTATAGTTTCTGTTGATGTTTGTGACTGTTCTTAATGGAATATCATAATTTCATTTTCTGATTCACCATCTGGAGAATGTGTGAATGATGTAACTCTTATCCTAAATTGTGTAATATAACTTGCAGGGATTTCCCGTAAATTTATGTACAATCTCGGAATCTATTATAGGGTTTCAAAACATCAAAGTCATGAAATATTCAATATATATTATTGCAGGTTTACTTTTAATTTTATGGGGTGTCATGGTTTATGGTTTTAAGTCCCCTCCACGAATTGTTCATTTACTTATTCCGTTATCCGGAATTATTATCCTGCTTCGTATTTTGTTTAATAAAAAAATCAAAAACATTAAATAGCTAAAATATAATAATGGACACAAAATTTAACATGAACGAATGGCATAGAATAAAGGATAACCTGAAAAATGAATATCCGGAATTAACTGATGTAGATTTGGAGTGGGGGCGAGTATCAAGAGCAGATTTGTTACTAAATATTTCTATCAAATTGGGTAAAACAAAAAAGGAATTGATGGATGAAATTGACTCATTGGAGTATTCTTCCTGAAGGCAAATAAACAAGCTAAAATATTAAAATGAAACGAGCCATCACAATAAGCTTTTTGAAAAAGAGGAGCTTAATTATGGCGAGTTCCTTGCGTTACCTATAAAAAACAATAAATAAAAAACACATGAATTATTTGTATTTGATCATTCCGATAGTAATTTTTTTACTATTGGGAATTAGAATTGTAAGGCCAACGCACAGGGGGCTTATTGAGCGACTTGGGAAATATAAGAAACTTGCGGATCCAGGATTTCACTGGGTTATTCCGGTTGTTGATCGCCTTTTTATGGTAAACATCACGGAACAAATGGTGGATGCCGAACCTCAGGAAATTATCACCAACGATAATTTGAATGCAAGCGTTGACGCTCAGGTATATTTCAGGGTAAAATCGGATGAGGAAAGTATAAAAGGTTCAACCTATGATGTTGATAATTACCAGTGGCAGATAGTTAACCTCGCCCGTACAACACTCCGTAACATTATAGGTACACTTACCTTAAAATCGGCTAACAGCGAACGAGGGAAAATAAACACCGAACTGCATGAAACCCTGCATAAAGAAACCAAAAGCTGGGGAATAGAAATTATACGCACTGAATTAAAACAGATTGATCCGCCTTCTGATGTACAGGAAACCATGAACAAAGTGGTAAAAGCTGAAAATGAAAAAATTGCAGCTATTGATTCTGCCACTGCCGCTGAAACTGTTGCTGACGGTGTAAAACGTGCCAAAATTAAAGAAGCCGAAGGTTATAAACAGTCGAAGATTTTACATGCCGAGGGAGAAGCGGAAGCTATAAAACTCGTAAATGAAGCTGCCGATAAGTATTTTATTGGAAATGCACAGCTATTGCGAAAGCTGGAAGCACTGGAAGCATCACTGGAGAACAATGCAAAAATTGTTATTCCAACCGGTGCAGAATTGGTAAACATTATAGGCGAAATGGCCGGTATTGTACCCCTGGAAAGGAGACAAAAAGAGAAATGATTACAAGGAAAAATTTTTTGAAACGATTTTTTGGGGGTATTGAGGGAAGAGAAAGGGCAAAATATCAACATGAAAAAATGAAAAAAATATTGATTACGCTGGATTATGATCCAAGTGCCCAAAAAGTAGCGGAAACAGGCTTTTCATTTGCAAAAACGATGAAGGCCGAAATAACATTATTACATGTGTTAGCAGATCCACAGGATTATAAGGTCGCTGAACATATTACTGTTATGGGTTTTGCAGGTCATTTGGATACTAGTGAGGTGATGCAGGAAGATACCTTTAATTCTAAAAAATTATCCATGCAATTTCTTGATAAGTCAAAACTATATCTTGGGGATAATCGCATTCAAACGCTCCTTGAAGAAGGTGATTGCGCAGAAGCTATTTTAAAGGCTGCATATAAAATTAATGCGGATGTTATTGTAATGGGATCGCACAGCAGGAAATGGTTTGAAAATACAACCATGGGAAGCGTTACTAAAAAAGTTTTACAAAATACGACTATTCCGGTTTTGATTATCCCAACAAAAAAGCAAAGTAAATCCTGATTTCAACAGCATTAATGGCAGATTTATTTCATTAAAATAAAGTGATAAAAAGCTAGAGAGAAATAAAATAGTAATGAAAACAATAAAAATAGAATATCATGAAATCAGTAAA
Organism: Maribellus maritimus; assembly: GCF_022267315.1. Classification (GTDB taxonomy): domain Bacteria; phylum Bacteroidota; class Bacteroidia; order Bacteroidales; family Prolixibacteraceae; genus Draconibacterium; species Draconibacterium maritimum. The sequence continues at coordinate 11,301 of NZ_JAIKLE010000050.1, read as the reverse complement.
ACGGTTAGGAATATGGATGGATCATTCAACTGCCAATATATTTGAGTTATTATATGATACAGTAGTATCAAAAACGCTGGAATCAATTCCGTCATTCCCAGACCAGGTTCAAAATCTAAGAATGGATGAAAGCCTGATGCACAACAAAGAGCAAAATGAACAATCTGCTTTTTACAAAAAATTGAGTTATGTAATTAATGATTACAGCGATGTGCTGCTTTTTGGACCTACTGATGCCAAAACCGAATTATTCAATGTGTTAAAAAGTAACCGCCAATTTGAAAAAATAAGAATTTCTGTTCAACCAGCAGATAATATGACCAATAATCAACAAAAAGCCTTTGTAAAAGACTTCTTTAACGCTCACGGGAAAATGGCTAATAAGTAACGTTTGATGAATGAAATAAAACAGAAAAACGTTGTCGTAATTGTCGCCCACCCTGATGATGAAACTTTGTGGGCGGGAGGAACAATATTAAGTCAACTGTCGTGGAACTGTTTTATTATTTCGCTTTGCCGGGGAAACGATAAAGAGCGTGCCCCTAAATTTTACGAAGCATTAAAAACGTTTAGAGCGGAAGGTGCTATGGGTACGCTGGATGACAGTCCTGAACAAATTCCCCTCGATATTAAAGTAGTGGAGCAAGTCATTCTTGATCTGCTACCGGCTAAAAATTATCATTTAATTATTACCCATAATCCATCAGGGGAATATACGCGACATATTAGACACGAAGAAGTAAGTAAAGCCGTAATAAAACTTTGGTACAACAAGAAAATATCCACCGACGAACTTTGGACTTTTGCCTATGAAGATGGTAAAAGGAAGTATTATCCCCGACCAGAGAAAGATGCTGCAATATACCGCACACTCACCGGGCGAATTTGGAAGAGAAAATACAGCATGATTACAGAAACGTATGGATTTGATGAAAATAGCTGGGAGGCAAAAACAACACCAAGGGATGAAGCTTTCCGTCAATTTACAAATTCGCTTACGGCTGTAAAATGGTTTAACAACGGAGGAGTTTACTTATGAAAGTATTGGTTTTATACGATTACCCTCCCTCGCCGGGGGGACTTGCTACCCAGGGAGATTTGCTTTACAAAGGACTTGTAGAAATGGGCATTGACGCCCACCCTGTGCATTTCGAATCGGCTCAGGAAAAGGAATGGTATTACCGCTGGTTTGAGCCCGACATTGTTGTTGGCGTTGGATACTGGGGGCACACACCGCAGTTGGTTCTTCACCCGCAGCGTTACGGTGTGCAGCCTGTTCCATGGCTGGTTGCCGATGGTTATATTGCCAATTACCAGGAAGTTTTAAATGCGCTACCATTAATCCTTGTAACGTCTAACTGGGTGAAAGAGATGTATGTCCGCGATGGTATCGATGGCAGTAAAATTGAAGTTTTACCTGTAGGTTGCAATACTGACGCATTTATTCCTTTTCAAAAGGATGATCCAAAAATTTTGGCTGTGCGCGAAGCTTTGGGTGTTTCACCTGACCAACTAATGATTCTTACCGTTGGAGGTGACGCCGCCTCGAAAGGTGCCCAGGAGGTAATGCAGGCAATGGCCATTATCGATACCAAAGCGCCCGACTGGAAGTATGTTTGCAAAGTATGGCCTCAGCCGCGAACCAAAATACAAAACCTGGCCGATCTTCAAATGGCGAATGATCTTGGTATTGAAAAAAACGTAACGTATGCAACCAATACCATTTCCCGGAATTTTATGCCCTACCTGATTGGGGCCTGCGATATTTATGCAGCTCCTTCCCGGTTGGAAGGATTTGGAATGCCGCAGGTAGAAGCAGGTGCATGTGGAAAACCTGTAGTTAGCATTAAAGCAATGGGTATGCTGGATACGCTCATTCATGAAGAAACGGCGCTTCTGGCAAAAGTAGCGCGCAAAATTACTGTTAGTGGAGTTATACTTGGCGAAGAGTCGGGATTTGAAGATCAGCATAAAGTAATTTTTAAAGTGCCACGCACGGTCGATTACCGGGCCAATGTACAGGATATAGCAAAGTATTTATTGCAGCTTATGAAAGATGCCGAATTGCGTGAGAAAATGGGCAAAGCAGGCAGAGAAAGGGTTGTAGAGAATTTCGATTACCGGGTGGTTGCAAAACGCTTTGTGCAAATTATCAATGATAAATTAGGGATAAGTTAAAGCGAAACGTTGGAATTCAAAAGACCGAAATTGGAAACTAAAAAAAATCCAACCCTTTTTACTCAACTACTTATTAAATAAAAATGCGTATTGAATTTTCGAAAGAGATAAAACAAGCAAAAGAAGCAGCACTGGAAGTGCTGTTGTATAATGCCCACGGACCATTTCAAGGATTACCGCGGACAGCGGGCTGGGGATATCCGGAACCTTACACACGGGATCTGATGATTTCCATTCTGGGGATTGCAGTGTCGGGAAATCAAAAATTGCTTGAAAGTGTTCGAAATGTTTTGGAAACACTGGCAAAAAATCAAACGGAGCATGGTCATATTCCTTCGCTGGTGCACGAAAATGAAGATCGCGGAGCTAGTGATACAACTCCATTGTTTTTGCTGGCAACCAGTATATTCAGACAAGTTACAGGAGAGGTTGATTTTCTGGCTGATGCTGTTGAAAAATCTCTGATTTGGATGAGCTATCAAAGCCCGTCTGACAGGTTTTTGGTTGCACAACAACCCACCAGCGACTGGCGCGACGAACAATGGGTAGTCGGGTACGGACTGTATGTAAATTCACTTGTTTACAGTTATCTCAGAATTCTTGGCGAACATGAGTCAGCAGAAAAAATGCGCCACGCAATGAGCCGTTTTACCGTTACAGGAGGAACCATGCACCAACACGTGCATGAAGGTCTGGTGGTAAAACACAAACCTTATTATGCATTTTGGTCTTATAAAATTTTTAGCAGCGAGCGTTTTGATCTTCTTGGAAATAGCCTGGCCATTCTTTCCGGGATTGCCTCACCTAAGCGAGCCGATGAAATGATTTCGTGGATTGAAGAGGAATGCGCAGGAATGCATGAACGAGGCGAACTAACCGGGGCATTGCCACCCAATTTCTTTCCCTTCATTAAACCAGAAGATCCTGACTGGCATGAGCGATATTCCAAATATAATAATCCGGGAGATTACCACAACGGAGGAATCTGGCCATTTATATGCGGGTTTTATATAGCAGCCTTAGTTGCCGCCAAACGGTATAAACTGGCCGCTGAAAAACTGGAAGCGCTTACACAATGTAGTAAACTATCAGCATCCGGAAACCAACATTTTGGTTTTAACGAATGGATTAAAGCACAGAATGGAAAACCACTGGGACAGGACTGGCAAACCTGGAGTGCGTCAATGTATCTCTATGCTGCAAAATGTGTTGAAGAAAAAAGAACGCCTTTTTTTGATGAAATAAGAAATAAATGAACAAGATGGAACCAGGCATCACCTTTTTTTGCCATAAAGGGGAATGATTATAAATGTTACTTTTCATCGTAATGGGAAAATGAATTTTAAAAACCCAACTTAAAATTTATATACAATGGTACTATCATTTAAAAAGAAGGATAGCCATCACTATGGGTAAAGGGAAAGTGTGAATAATGTAACAAATTCCTGAAATTGTATAACCCTTTTCACTTTTATTGGGGGTAAATTTATTGGCAATCAAATATTTTAATTCATGACAGATTCTTTCAACACAAAAAACATAGAATCGCCTATTTTGAAAAAAATGCTGAAGTATAGAAATATAATCATTATTGCATTTTTTTCAATATTGCTTGTCTTTAACTCATTTTTCCAGGTTGAACCCGAAGAAGTAGGTGTTATTACCCGCTTTGGTAAATATGTACGCAAAGTTGAATCGGGGCTTAATATGAAAATGCCTTTTATTGAACGGGTGTATAAAGTACCTGTTGAAAGGCAACAAAAACTGGAGTTTGGTTTCCGAACAGTTAAAGCCAGCGTTAATACACAAAGAAGTCATTCTTCATTGAACTATCTGTCGCCGGATGAATTTGGAAAATTAATTAACAAACAAAAATTTGCAGCATAACTTAACTGAATGTCCAATTTTTTGTTGCAAGTTCAGATCCTTACAATTATTTGTTCAAGGTTAGGAATCCTCAAAATACATTGCGCGATGTTTCGGAAGCGGTACTCCGACAAATTGTCGGAGATCGCACAGTAAATGAAGTGCTTACTGTTGGGCGCACAGAAATAGCCACTAAAATGGTAGAACTTGCGAACCAAATATGCAAGGAATATTCACTTGGGATTAAAATAGACCAGATAGTGTTGCAAGATGTTAATCCTCCCGAACCGGTAAAAGCTGCTTTTAATGCAGTAAACCAAGCACAACAGGAAAGGGAGACCTTGATTAACCAGGCAAAATCGGAGTACAACAAGGTTATACCCAAGGCAAGTGGACAAGCAGAAGAAACAATACAACAGGCGGAGGGATTTGCTACCGAGCGAGTGAATAATGCGCTCGGCGAAGTTGCCCGTTTTAATGCCATTTATAAAGAATACATTAAAGTGCCTGAAGTCACTAAAAGAAGAATTTATCTCGAAACAATGGGGTCAGTTTTACCAAAGTTGGGCAGTAAAATCATTATCGACGAACATGGGAACAATGTATTGCCCTTGTTACAAATGCAATTAAGCAAATAATACCTCGGAATAATGAAGAAGAATAAAATTATATTTTTAATTGTCACCTCGATAATCGTGCTGATAGCAGTAATACAAAGTGCATACATTGTGAAAGAAACAGAACAGGTGGTTATTACCCAATTCGGAAAACCTGTGGGAGATGCTAAAACAGAACCGGGGCTAAAGTTTAAAACACCCTTCATTCAAAAAACCAATTATTTCGAAAAACGCTACATGGAGTGGTATGGGGATCCGAACCAGGTACCAACAAAAGATAAAAAATTCATATTTGTTGATACCTATGCACGCTGGCAAATTACTGATCCATTGCAGTTTTTTAAAAGAATGACAAATGAAAGGGGCGCACAATCCCGTCTGGATGATATTCTTGATGGTGAAACAAGGGATTACATTGCAGCACATGATCTGGAAGAAGCTGTACGTTCTCAGAACAGGGTCCCGGCTTCTTCAGGCGCAACCGGTGAAATGATTTCAGATTCGCTTGCCTCCATATTTGTTGGCCGGGAGGAATTACAGCGTATGATTCTTATATCCGCCAACCAGAAGGCGCAGTACCATGGAATTGTTATACTCGACTTTCGGTTTAAACGGATTAATTATGTTGAGGAAGTAAGTACGCAGGTTTACGAACGTATGAAAAGTGAAAGGTTTCGCATAGCCGATAAATTCAGGTCTGAGGGGCAAGGTGAAGCTTCACGTATTAATGGCGAAAAAGAACGGGAGCTCAAAGCAATCCAATCCGAAGCTTTTAGAAAAGCGGAAGAAATAAAAGGAAAAGCTGATGCCAAAGCCGCAGCAATATATGCTTCAGCCTATGACCAAACATCTGCTTCACGCGAATTATACGGTTTTTTAAAATCGATGGAAACTTTCGAAACAACATTTGATACAACTACATCGGTGATTTTATCTACCGACAGCGAGCTTTTCAAATACTTGAAAAGTATGAAGTAAAAAATGAACACATCTATTTTAACTTAAATGAAAAATGAAAAAAATTATAGCAGAACTTGAAGCTAAGAAAAATTAAATTCAAAAAAAATAGTGAATACAGACCTGATGGAACTAAAAAAATGGGACACTTTTAAACATAAATTGAACCATGATTTGGAAGAACAGGGAAAGGCACTAAAAGGCTTTATAACGTATGCATAGTAGGTATTTTACAAACTTTTTTTTCAAATTAAAGTACAAACCTAAACATGATTGCAACAATTAACATAGACCCTGTTCTGTCTAAATTTGTTATTCTTTCAATGATAATTATTGTTGTGGGTTTTGTATTACAGGTATTTAAGCAACCCTCAATAGTGACCTACTTAATTGTAGGCGTGTTGGTAGGGCCTTTCGGATTTAAGCTTATAACAGATGAAATCCTTATTACCAACCTGGGCTCATTGGGATTGGTTTTATTATTATTTTTTGTTGGAATGGAAATTCACTTGCCAAGTTTAGTCACAAACTGGAAAGTATCGATAATCGGAACCTCAATTCAAATAGTAGTAAGTGTAATAATAGTTTGGCTATTGGGCAATTTTTTTAACTGGAAAATCAATCAGGTAGTTATGTTGGGGTTTATAATCAGTTTAAGCAGTACTGCGGTTATTGTTAAACTTTTGCAAGAAAGAAATGAATTGTTTACAGAAGTGGGGCAAAATGTACTTGGGGTACTCATAACACAGGATATTTTAATTGTACCCATGCTTATTATGATGGGTTATCTTGGAGGAAATAACCCCGAAATTACCGAAATAATAAAACAAGTAATTGGCGGAGTTTTAATTATTGGAATCATTGTCTATATTTTAGTAAAAAAAGAGGTTAAACTTCCTTTCATGAAATATATCAGTAAAGATCATGAAGTACAGGTTTTTGTAGCCTTTACTCTGTGTTTCGGATTTTCTATATTAACGGCATTATTTGGTTTATCATCGGCTTTGGGAGCTTTTATTGCAGGAACTGTTTTATCATCCACAAAATCTACCCAATGGGTACACAATAGCTTGCATGCTTTTAAGATTATGTTTGTAGCCTTATTCTTTGTTTCAGTAGGCATGTTAATTGATTTGCATTTTTTGAAAGAGAATGCCCTTATAATAGGTTCACTTGTATTAATTGTATTAATTGTAAACAATACCATTAATATTTTAATAATGCGTATTTTCAGTAAAGACTGGAAAATAAGTTTTTACGCAGGTGCTTTGCTGTCACAAATTGGAGAGTTTAGTTTTATTTTGGGGTCAACAGGTTATTATTCAGGCATTATCAAAATTTATGACTACCAATTAATTATTGGTACTATTGCCCTTACTTTGTTTATAAGCCCGATGTGGATTAATCTTTCCAGAAAGATTATTAAAACAAAAATTTCTAATTTAAATAGGTAAGCTTATATCAATATTAGAATTATTTCCTATTTTTTTTATTCTTATTTTTACTTTAAAAAGGATATGGGTAATTAATATTAAGTGCTTCGCATGATGTATATGTTGTAGTCTTTTAACATAGGTTGATAGTTTTCTCTAAATAATTTGGAAGAAATAATAAAGTCTGCGGTAGCCCTATTACAGCCAATTTTCACGTTTTAGAAAATATGTGAATCATGTAAATTTTCACAAAAGTTATGTAACAATTACAGGAAGTACGATTAGTAACTTAGTTGACCCAAAATATAACAATGTTCACGAAATTACAAAAGAAAGATTATGAAAGAAGCATTTTAATCATCATATGGAAACAGTTATGAAATCAGAAAAAGAACTTAATTCAGACATCCTGAGAATTTCGATGACAATTTTGGAAAAGTATCCAGAACTGTCGGAATACTTAGCAGAAATGCCCGTGACTATTCCATCGGGAAATGATGAGAAAATATCTCTTAATCATTTAAAATCTTACTATGAATCACTGAATTCACTACTGAATAAGTACAAACTGAAACATCCCAAAATAGAAGAATAACCTTTATATTCCCGGTTAAAATTATTCTTTTAACCATTGTTACAATATATAACAATTAAATTAACAATCTTTGTTACAATAAAATGTGCGATTCCGATTTTTAAGCCTAAATTACACACAATTAATAATTTAATACAATGAATAAAGGAACAGTAAAGTTCTATAATAGTCTAAAAGGATTTGGATTCATTAAAGATGATGATTCATCAAAAGAATTCTATGTTAATGCCTCAGGATTGAAAGAAGATATCCGGGAAAATGATAAAGTAACTTTTGATTTGGAAGAAGGAAGAAAAGGTAAAAATGCTGTGAATGTCAGGAAAGCTTAGTTAAATATTACAGTCATTTAAATATTGTCCCGCTTTATGCGGGATTTTTTTACACCAATTTCAAGTCTGACCGGTGAAATTCTTCATAAGCCTGCAAAACCGTTAAATGCGAAATTAAATAAGCGAGCGAACTTTCTGCTCCCTGGTTCCGGTTTACACCATAACTTTCAAATCCATCGCAACAACCCTTCGTTTCAAAATCGTATAAACTCATCCGCAGATCATTTTCACCCAAAAACCATAAAAATGAAGTGTAAAGTTTATTCAGGTAATCCTTGTCTTTTGTTACAAAATATGCCTGGTGGTACATTAATACCATTGCCATTGCATCAATAGGCTGCTGGGCAAAAACAGAACGCTCCCCTTCTTTTTTGTACCACTTTTCATTTCCAATGATTGACAGGTAGTTATCCTTAAGAGTATGGGTAGTCAGGAAATTCATCGATTCAATTGCTGTTTCTGTAATTTTGGGGTCATTCAGTACCTGGGCAGAATGTAAAAGAGCCAATGGTAAAATACCATTATCATAAGCCAGTAAAGACTCAAACCAGTTCCAGTCAGTAGCCTGGTTTTCGTTATAGTGTTTCATCAATACATTTGCCAGATTCCTTAATCTTTCAGTCATTGAATCGTCCGATGGATTACTTCTCAGGTAATAACTAATTCCAATCATTGTATTGGCAATTCCCCTGATCGATTTTAATTTCTCAAAATTAGGAGCTGCATTGAAGAATACCAATTTCCCGGTTTGGTAATACGCATCATTGGGAGCATTTCCCAGTAAGTATCCCAGCGCCCAGATTGTTCTGCCGAATGAATCTTCCGAGCCAATTTCATCCAAAAAACTTCGGTTAAAGCTCAGGAAATTTCGGAAAGTTCCGTCTGCATTTTGCAGATAATGAATGTAGCTCAGATAAATGGGCGATAATTCAAGTGCCCGTTTGTCTTTCATCTCCCGGTATGCCATCAAAACCATCAGTAGAGCACGCGAATTATCGTCGAGACAATAACCCTCTTTCAAATTAGGAATTCCAAATTTGGCATGCTGGATAATGCCTGTATCATCGGTGAGCCGTTTAATATGCGCAAGCGAAAAAGGGGGAAGAATAAGTAAATCGAGTTCCTTTTCTTTTTGAATAACAATAGAATGTTCATCCTTCATTGTTTTTTCTGCAAGTGTTACATATTTTTCGCCGGTTTTTGGCCAGGTAATTTTTTTCCCATATTCACCGGCATTGTTTTTTAGCTCGCTGAGGTCTTCAGGATGTTCAAGAAGTCCGGTTAGAGTTTTTGCAAGGTCGTCCGAATCATTAAAATTGAATAACCTTCCTCTTCCTTTTGCCAGTAATTCAACAGCATGCCAGTATGGGGTTGAGAGAACAGCTGCGCCCACTCCAACCGCATACGAAAGCGTCCCGCTGGTAATCTGGGCTTCGTTCAAATAAGGAGTAATATAAATGTCGCAGGCATATAAATATTTAAATAATTCCTGCTCGTCGATAAATTCATTCAGGAAAGTCACATGATTCTCAAGCTGAAGGTTTTTCACCAGCCGAAGAAGAAAAATCCGGTATTCTTCGCCGGAATGTCTTATTACATTTGGGTGTGTTTTCCCCAAAACAATATAAATTAGCTCAGGAAATTTCTTAACCACTTCCGGCAATGCTTTAATAACTGTTTCAATACCCTTACTTCGCCCAATGAAACCAAAGGTTAATAATACTTTTTTGTTCTCGATTTTGAACTTTTTTTTCGATTTTTCAGGATTGAATTGAATATCTGGCACACCATGCTCAATTAGTGCAATTTTTTCTTTTGGTACATCGTAAATGTTTGTGAGAAACTCAACTGCTTTGTGGCTCATCACTACAATCTTATGAGCCATTTTGCAAATCTCTTTCAAAACAGCTTTTTCGTTATACGAAGGGGTTTTGAGGATGGTATGAAGAGTAACAATAAGCGGAATTTCAAGCCGGTGAAGCAACGGAAGAATATAAACCCCGCTTTGTCCACCCAAAATGCCAAATTCGTGTTGTAGTATACAAACATCAGCACCGCTAAGGTTTATGTACTTTACCGCCTTTAAATAATCTTCCTGGTATTCTTGTCTTATAATTGATTTTACTTCTTCCGGGTATTTGTAATTAAGATTGTTGTCATTTATTGCGACAACAAAGCCTTCACGCTTTTGTTCCTTTGGCTTATTGTCAATTAACATTGATTTATACAGGTTGTTGGTAAATGTTCCGATACCACATTCACGTGGTGGATAAGTGGCAATATATGCTATTTTCATTTTTATAGATATTTGTAAATGAGCAAGAAGCAATGAAGAATGTTTATAAGATTTCTATTTTTTCTTTTTCATCCTCACGTGTAACTTTAAATTTGTACCAGTTTAAAATGCTTTTCTAACAATTTTTCAAATATAGCTTTTGTAAAAGGTTTTGAAATTAAATCATTGCATCCTGCATCAACGGCCTTCTCCCACTCCTCGTTATAAGTCATTGCAGTTTGTGCGACAATAATCACCTTACTATTAAAAAGCCGTATTTGTTTGGTGGCTTCATATCCGTTCATTCGAGGCATTCGAATATCCATTAGTACCAAATTTGTATCCGGGTTGTTTCGACAGAAATCCACTGCTTCGCTTCCAGATTTTACAGTTATCATTTCGCGCGCAAAATTATTCAGCAACTCCCGGATAAGTATTTCTGAAAATTCATCGTCTTCGGCGATTAGGATTTTAATATCTTCAGTTAAAGCATCTTGCTTTTTTTGTAAATTCTTTTCTTTTCTACGATTTATTTGTTCGCCTTGGCGGGAATTGAAAGGTATTGTAAAATAAAAAGCAGAACTCAAGCCAAACTCGCTTTCAACCCAAATTTTTCCACCAAATAATTCCACATAAGCTTTCGCTATAGATAGCGCCAAACCATTTTCGCTATTATCTGTCATAAGCGTCGTGTTGACTCTCCCGAATCTTTCAAAAATGATATTTTCCTCCTCTACTTGAATTTCAACACCTTTATCTTTAACAAAAAATATCAGGTATTCCCCCTTCTTCTCATATCCAAATTTTATTGATCCTCTTTCTGTAAATTTTATTGCATTTTTTATTAGGTTAATCAGAATTGCGATGATTTTATTCTGATCTGAATAAACAGTAGCTTCCTTTGAAGATAGTCCCTGTTCATAGAGCAAATTAATTCCCTTTCCCTCAACTTCTTCCTTAAAGAAGTAATAAATATATTCTATTACCTCATTTAAATTTGTCTCTGAATTTAAAACCTTCATTTATCTTTTTGTATCACTTAAAAAGGGTA
>NZ_JAIKLE010000004.1 GCF_022267315.1 Maribellus maritimus | reverse complement strand
TCAAGTTCTTTTAAATCCTCTTTTATATTGAATTTGCTTTGTCTTCCCATGCTTCAAAGATAATACAGCGACACTATATACTCAAATTGGTATTAATTGCCATTAGCTCAACAAATTGACAAGTAAATTATGATAAGGGAAATAATAGACATTAATGATTTTACTATTCTCACAGAAATAGCTAGTTCAGAAAATCTAACGGTTGATTCATGTTTTTTTTGATGAGCCTATTATCGCAGTTGCTCTTTACGGTTCGGGCAATATTGATCTCACCATGAGACATGGCCATAAGCAAAAGGAATTTAACCATACAAAAGGCTTGGCACTTTCGTTTTATGCCGACGAAAAAATTGAATTTATCCATCATGTTTCGGAATCAAAACCTTTGGAGTGTATTGTAATTGCCACCAATATTATAAACATTGATAAGTTGCCAAATCAGGAAGGTGAGTTATTTGGCGAAATGCAGAAAACCAGTTGGTTTTCCAGCTGACCATTATGTGAAAGGCCTCTATTTTTTCACGACGCATGAAATGCAGTAGGTGGTTGGCCAAGTGTTTTGTTCGCAATACGAAGAAAAAGCTAAAATGATGTTCTTCAGAAGCCAGATGACGTTATTGCTGGCCCACTTTTTGGGACAGCTACAATGCTGTTAGAGGAAACCATTCCAAAAGATGAGTGGGAGAAGTTACAAATGGCCAAAAAAACCTCGCTAAAAATCTCGACACTCCGCTTTCGTTGTCTGAACTTTCAAAACAAATCGGGCTAAATGACAAACATAACGGCCAAATATATAAACTTACCGGGCCACGATTGTTAACTTTTAAGGTGTTGAAAGGAAATATCTGCTACCACGGGAAGGAACATTCAATTTACACTCCCATCTCATGAGGTGCTTATACCAAAATGATGAAAGAAGCTGGTATCCCTGCTGATTATGTTTGGCTTATCAATTATCTTTTCAGTGAAGTTCTTGATGCAAAAGGCAACGATATTCTTTATGATGACATTGAGAAAATTCCGGGATAGAAACCAATTGATTTTTCAGAATTTGCCAAAGAAATTGCCGCCAGCGGAGTTTGGAATCCGGACGGCATAAGTTAGAAAATAGATTTATTACTTTTTAGACTTATTAAGACCTTCAAGGTTTCAAAGACCTTCAAGGTCTGTTTTTTATATAGATTCAGACTTTTTAGCCCGAAATTATAATTCCGAACCTCTCCATAGTTTTTCCGAACTTTTACCTGCCGCATCTCCTGTACATTTGCTTCATGATTTCGTTGAAAATCAAATCAAATGAAAAGTAAAACAATAAAAATAAATATCATGAAAGAAAAAATGAAAGCAATTATCGCCACGGGTTACGGCGCACCGGATGTGTTAAAAATGCAGCAGGTAGACAAGCCACAACCCAAAGAAAATGATGTATTGGTAAAAGTTCATGCCTCTTCGGCTACCACTGCCGATGGTATGATGAGAACCGGGAAACCGTATTTTGGCCGATTGATGACCGGGATTACCAAACCAAAACATGCCATCCCGGGAACCGGATTCGCCGGTGTTGTTGAAAATGTTGGTAAAAAAGTAGCCACATTCAAACCGGGAGACCGTGTTTTTGGAGAAACTACCCTTGGTTTTAGTACCAACGCCGAATTTTTTACTATCCCTGAAAATGGTGTAATTTTGCCAATGCCCGATAACATGAGTTATGCAGAAGGTGCCACATATGGCGATGGACATGTAACTTCATTGAATTTCCTGAAAGAAATTGCAAATATCAAACCCGGACAAAAAGTATTGATTAACGGAGCCTCCGGTAGTCTGGGTACAGCCGCTGTACAAATTGCAAAATATATGGACACTAAAGTAACCGGCGTTTGCAGCACCCGGAATGTGGGTCTGGTTAAATCACTGGGAGCTGACCATGTTATTGATTATACAAAAAAGGATTTTACAAAAGTGGATGAAACTTATGATGTAGTTTATGATACCATTGGGAAAAGCACTTTCTCAAAAAGCAAAAACATTCTCTCCGAGTCAGGATTGTATGTATCTCCAGTACTGAAATTTTCGCTGCTTTTACAAATGATGCGGACTTCAATTTCCGGTAAAAAGAAAGCCAAATTCGCCGCCACCGGACTCCGTTCCGACGGAGAACTGCAAAATATGCTGGTTGAGCTGGTTGAAATTTTCAAACAAGGTCGCCTAAAAACGGTTATCGATCGCCAGTATCCATTGGAAAAAGTAGCCGAAGCACACACCTATATTGCTTCAGGGCATAAAAAAGGGAACGTTGTAATTATTGTTGAACCCTAAAATCAATGAAAATGATTACAAATAGAAAATCTGCATTAATAGCCGGTATCGCATTAATTTTTATGGCCGCTGTAGCAGTCTTTATTTACGGTTATATCCATAATATGCTTTTAGTTCCGGGAAATCCGGAAGCCACCGCCGTTAATTTAGAATCCCACAGATGGCTTTTCCACACAGAAATTTTGGGATGGCACGTCATTCTTTTACTTGATGTTGTGGTTGCCTGGGCGCTTTACATCCTCTTTAAAAATGAAAACAGAAAACTTTCGGCATTTGCAGCCGGATTGAGGTTTGTTTACTCGGCCATTTTGGGTGTAGCCATTCTGAATTTCATTTATATTTTAAAAATATTAAATGGAAGTTTTGCCATGACTCAGCAAATGGCAAATGAACAAATAATGTCATTTCTCCAGTCTTTTGAAAGGACCTTGTCGTTTGGATTGATAATTTTTGGATTTCATCTGTTGATACTGGGTTTCCTGGCTCTTAAATCAAAGTATATTCTCCGGTTCTGGGGAATTTTATTGATTTTTGCTGCCATATCCTACATCATCATTCACAGCGCAAAATTCTTTCTTCCCGAATTTGAAAGTCAAATAAAATTTGTTGAAAATGTATTGAGTTTACCGATGGCTTTTGGAGAAATTGGTTTTGCCTTTTGGTTAATTTTCCGGGGAGGAAAACCAGTAATGGATTACAAACCCGGAAACGAACTAACGCCTCAAAGCTAAACAGAGAAAAACAAACAATTAAGAAAACAGAAACAGTTCTTTGTTCCCATACGGTGCAAATCAAATCAGAAGTAGAATAGTCCGACTTTGGTAATCCGTACGTCCGACTTCCCTAAAAACGTCGCGCACAAATATTCCTACCACTAATTCTGCCTGTAAGTAATTTAAAATCAGAAAGATGAAGTTTCTACTCAAAATAGAAGAAATAAGCATGTTAATACTCTCATTTTATTTGAGTGTATTACTCGGCTACAAATGGTGGGTATTTATCCTGTTTTTATTTATACCTGATATTAGTATGCAGGGATACCTGTTCGGGAATAAAATTGGAGCGGCAGTTTACAATGCTTTTCACTACAAATTTCTAGCTGTGTTACTGGGAATATTGGGTTATACATTCTCGCTGAACGAACTTGCTTTTGCCGGAATAGTTCTTTTCGGGCACAGCTCTTTTGACAGAATTTTTGGTTACGGACTAAAATACTCCATCGGATTCAATTCTACTCACCTCGGAGCCATTGGAAACAAGAACAATTAAATCAGAAAAAATGAAAAACAGTTCAAAAACAGAAAACAGATTAGTATTCTTCCTGATGTTATTTCTAACATCAATTACATCAGTTTTTGCTGATGACAATATAACCATAAGTGGTTATGTAAAAAGTGCCGAAACGGGCGAAGGCCTGATTGGTTCAACCATTTATGTTGAGGAATTGAAAACCGGCACAGCAACCAACGCGTATGGATTTTACTCCCTGACGCTGCCAAAAGGAAATTACACAGTCAGGTATTCCTATATCGGTTATGAAAATGTTTCAGTGCCATCGGAACGGATAACTGATAATACAAAAGATATTGAATTACAGCCCGCTTCAACCGAAATGGATGAAATTGTTATACGCAGTGAAGCCGAAGACAAAAACATTCGGAAAGCACAAATGGGGGTTACCAAACTTTCCCCAAAAGAAACAAAAATGATTCCCGTAATTCTGGGTGAACAGGATATTTTGAAAACCATCCAGCTATTGCCGGGTGTAAGTTCTGGTATCGAAGGGACTTCCGGATTTTATGTGCGCGGCGGAGGTGTTGACCAAAATCTGATTATCCTTGATGAGGCACCGGTTTACAGCGCTTCTCACCTGATGGGTTTTTTCTCGGTTTTTAATTCCGATGCCATTAAAGATTTGGAGTTATACAAAGGAAATGCACCTGCAAATTATGGTGGCCGATTATCTTCCATTCTCAATATCCAGATGAATGACGGGAACTCAAAGAAATTTACCACCTCCGGCGGACTTGGGCTGTTGTCTTCCCGGTTAACGCTTGAATCTCCCATTGTAAAAGATAAAGGTTCTTTTATCATTTCCGGTCGCAGAAGTTATGCTGATATGTTTATGGTATTCTCAAAAGACCGAACCCAACAAAAAACAGATCTGTATTTTTATGATTTAAATGCCAAGGCCAACTATAAAATAAACGATAACAACCGGATTTATTTATCCGGGTATTTGGGTCGCGATGTATTTAATATCGATGAATTATTTGCATTAAAATGGGGAAATAAAACAGGTACCTTTCGTTGGAATCACGTGTTTAATAATAAATTATTTCTGAACAGTTCGCTTATTTACAGCGATTACGATTACGGATTCGGGTACAATTTCTCAGACAATATGATTTACATAAAATCGGGAATTCGTGATATTAACTGGAAAGAAGATTTTCAGTACTACATTAACTCAAATAATACCCTGAAATTTGGAGTAAATGCTATTTATCATTATTACCAGCCCGGAAAAATAAATGCCGATAAAGACGACCTTTTTAATTCGCTTTTAATGAATGAAAAACATGCATTCGAAGGTGCATTTTACGTGTCGCACAATTGGAACATTTCCGATAAAATAAAAGTAACCTACGGGCTGCGTTATTCAGGTTTTATGGCTGTTGGCCCCGACACCGTTTATACATATAACGAAAAAGATGAAAGGGTAAATACCGAAGTTTTTTCTGAAGGAGAGGTGGTGAAAAAATACAAGAACATTGAGCCAAGAGCAACTTTCAATATCATTTTAAACAAAAGAAATTCCATCAAATTTTCGTATGCAAGAAATGCACAGTACGTTCATCTTCTTTCAAATTCTTCGGCATCGTTGCCAACCGATTTGTGGATTCCGAGCAGCAAAAATGTAAAACCACAGGTTGCCGATCAACTGGCATTGGGTTTTTATAAAAACTTCAATAACAATATGTTTGAAACATCAATTGAAGTTTACCATAAGGATTTAATGAATCAAATCGATTATCAGAATGGTGCAGAAATACTTTTGAACGATGATGTTGAGTCGCAGTTGGTTTTTGGAAAGGGCAGGGCTTACGGACTGGAATTGTACATAAAAAAACAAACCGGGAAATTAACCGGCTGGATTGGTTACACACTTTCACGCACCGAAAAATCGATGGATGAAATAGATAATGGTAACTGGTTCCCTGCAAAACAAGATCGCACACATGATATTTCAGTGGTTGGAATGTACCAGTTAAATGAAAAGTGGAATTTGTCGGCCAACTGGGTTTATAACACTGGCAATGCTGTAACATTTCCAAGCGGAAAATATACGTTAGATGGATTTACAGTTCCGGTTTACACCAAACGAAACGGCTACCGGATGCCCGATTACCACCGTCTGGATCTTGGTGCAACGTACACGCCGAAAAAGAAAAAGCGTTTTGAATCGAGCTGGAATTTCTCCATCTACAACGCCTACGGAAGGCGCAATGCTTTTTCTATCACTTTTCAGGGAAATGAAAACAACCCGACACAAACCGAAGCGATGCGTTTAGCACTGTTTCAGATGATTCCATCAGTTACTTACAATTTTAAATTTTAAAGCCATGAAAACAATTAAAGTATTTACAATCATATTTAGTTTAGCGGTTTTATTTACCGCGTGTCAGGATGTAATCGACATCGACCTTGATTCTATTGAACCAAAATTGGTTATTGATGGAGTAATTACCGATTCTGTTGTTGTTAAAATATCCAAATCAACCGATTACTTTGAACCGGGAATTTATCCGCCGGTTTCCAATGCAATAGTTACCGTAACAGACAATTCAGGAAATTTATTTCAACTTGAAGAAATCAGTCCGGGAATTTATTCCGAAAACCATATGGGGGTTGAAGGGAACGGATATACGTTGGACGTTGAAATAAACAATGAAATCTATACTGGTAGTGTTGAAATGCCCCACAAAGTAACTATCGATTCAATTTCCATTGAGCCAACTCCTGATTATATGGAATTTTCAGGTGGTTATATTGTAAACTGTCATTTGCAGGATTCGGCAGATGTTGAAAATTATTACAGGTTGAAAGTGTCAAAATTAAATGAAACAGATCCGGAAAATGTCTTGTGCGTATTCGACGATGCTTTTGTAGATGGAAATGAAATTTCGATGCAGTGGGACAATAATCAGTTTTTTGAACAAGACACAGTGGTTGTTGAATTACAAACTTTAGCCAAATCAACTTACGAGTATTATCGGACACTTTCTTCAATTTTTGAGAGTGGGATGATTGGAAATGCAAATCCTGCGAATCCGATAACCAACCTTTCAAATGGGGCACTTGGATATTTTGGCGCTTACACCGTTAGCCGCGATACAATAATTATTCTGCCATAATATCAGTTAAAAAGAAAGCTTTTCCAAAGTTTCAAACTCTGGAAAAGTTAGCTTCTCAAATAAGTAACATATAAATATTTTTATTAGTAAACTCACCCTGAGGGAGAGTTACAAAAGATTGAAATAAATAAGCCATTCTATAAAATTTAAAGTCATGAAAACAATACAATCTGTTCGGTTAATGAAAACCAATGCGCGCACTGCCGGCGTTTTATACCTGATAATTATTATCACAGGGCTATTTAGTGAGCTGTTTGTCCGATCGGGAATCATTGTCCCGGGCAATGCTACTGCAACTGCAGATAACATTGCAGCCAATTCTTTTTTATTCCGAATTGGTTTTATCAGCGATTTAATAATGGTAATGAGCGATGTAGGTGTTGCCCTGCTTTTTTATTTGCTTCTTAAATCTGTAAATCAGGGGCTTTCTATGTTAGCTGCATTCTTTCGGTTGGCACAGGCAACTGTGCTTGGAATTAATCTGCTGAATTTTTACCTGCCGCTTTTGCTTTTAGGGAACGGCGATTATCTCAGTAGTTTTAATCAGGAACAGCTTAACTCACTTTCGATGGTGTTTCTGAATGCCCATTCGTATGGCTACCTGATTAGCGGAGTATTTTTCGGGATTAGTTGCATTATTCTCGGAACCCTGATTTTTAAAGCAGCATATTTCCCAAAATGGCTGGGAACGTTAGTGGTTGCTGCCGGAGTGAGTTATTTAATCGATTGTGTTGTTAATTTTCTGTTTCCTGAGTTCGCTTCAACGAGTGAAATAC
Source organism: Maribellus maritimus (assembly GCF_022267315.1). Taxonomy (GTDB): domain Bacteria; phylum Bacteroidota; class Bacteroidia; order Bacteroidales; family Prolixibacteraceae; genus Draconibacterium; species Draconibacterium maritimum. Next base: position 285,860 of record NZ_JAIKLE010000004.1, on the reverse strand, counting down.
TTGTAATGACTGTAGCAGTAGTTTCAGAATTATCGCTTTGTTTGTTTTTGCTGATAAAGGGAGTAAAGTCCAATTCCAGGAAATTATTTGTAACCAACTAAAAAAGTTGTTGTCATAAAATCAGTAATTATAAAAAATTTAATCATGAAATTATTGTCTGTTTTATTAATATCCAATCTGTTATTATTTGTACATCCTGAAGTTTTCTCACAATCTCTTGAAAATAGAATTGATAGCATTTTGCAGGAAAAATATAAATCAGATGCACCGGGTGCCGTTTTTCTGGTTGCTAAAGATGGAGTACCGGTTTATCGTAAAGCTTTTGGGAAAGCCAACATAGAATTGAATGTAGATCTGAATCCTGAAGCAGTATTTCAAATCGGTTCTATGACCAAACAATTTACAGCCGTTGCTATTCTTATGCTGGAGGAAGCAGGAAAACTAAAAGTAACAGATGACATTACAAAGTTTATCCCGGATTATCCTACACACGGTAAAAAGATCACCATTCATCATTTGCTGTCACATACCTCGGGGATTAAAGACTTTACGCGCATGAAATCAATTATGAGCATAGCAAAAAAGGATTTGACCCCCAAAGAGCTGGTTGATTTCTTTAAAAACGAGCCTATGGATTTTGAACCGGGAGAAAAGTTTCAATACAACAATTCGGGCTATGTTTTACTGGGATATATTATTGAACTGGTTTCTGGAATGACTTACGAAGATTTTATCCAAAATAATATTTTCGTTAAAGCAGACATGAAGGATTCACGCTATGCCAGCGACCGGGAAGTTATTACAAACAGGGCTTACGGTTATCAGCAAAATGGTGATATTTTGTTAAATAAAATGCACATTAGTTTTAATATTCCCTATGCATCGGGCTCGTTAATGTCAACCGCCGAAGATTTGCTGAAATGGCAAAATGCAATCAATAACAACTTACTGGTTAGTGGGAAAACAATTGAGTTGGCATTTACCAATTATACGCTTAATAGCGGTGAAAAAATTAACTATGGTTATGGCTGGCATTTAAGAGAAATTGATGGTTTCTCCGACCGTGAGCATGGCGGCAGTATTTTCGGCTTTAAATCAATGGCAGTTTATGTTCCTGAAATGGATATTTATGTTGTTGGACTTACCAATTGCGATTGTAATTCGCCAACACAGGTAACAAGAGATATTGCTGTGCTGGCGACAAACTATTTTCTGAAATAGGACAAAAAGGTCTTTTCATAATGAACTTCAACATCGCTCCGTAATTATCGATTCGAAGTCAAACATCTCCCGGATTTAATTTACAAAGCTCTTCTTCATTTTGACAGCTTGTTGTATTAGCAAAATCAGATAAAGATTGCATTTAAGTGCTTTTATTAAAATATAAACCTGATATATATTGTTGTGTTAAATAAAAGGAAGCTATAAAATTATCTTCAAACAGATTCAAAACATATGAAAAAAGATAAAATTTATATCGTTGGTGCAGGAGCAATAGGACAAGCTTTGGCTGTTTTTTTACAGCAAGAAAAGAGAGATGTTATACTTGTTCGAGGTAGTGTGGATAACAAACCGGCTAAGGAAAACATCATAACAGTAACCAATCAGGATAACCAAAAATTTCAGCAAAAAATAACCACAACCACGTTTGGTAATTTAAAAGATATTAATGGCATTGTATTGGTTACTGCCAAAGCTTTTGCCAATGTAGAAATTGCCCAAAAACTAAAAAATAAAGGGGACAACTTCTCTGTGGTTATACTTCAAAACGGGCTCAACATAGAAAAGCCGTTTGCCGATTTTGAAAATGTTTTTCGATGCGTTCTGTTCTCGACCAGCCAGCGAACAAGCAATAATACGGTTTCTTTTAAAATGGTTACCGATTCTCCTGTTGGAGATATGCAAGGAAAAAACGCAAATCTAAATGCAATAGTTAATCAAATCAGCACTCCGCATTTTTGTTTTAAAAATGAACCTAATATTTTGAATGTGGTTTGGGAAAAGGTAATTATCAATTGTGCATTTAATTCAATCTGTCCGTTACTTGAAACCGATAACGGAATCTTCCTCCGTAACAGGGAAGCAACCAAACTGGCAAAAACGATTATTGCCGAATGTATTGAAGTGGCGAATAAATGTGGAATCACGCTTAATCAAAAAGAAATTGAAGAAAAATTGTTGTTAATAAGCAGGCGGGCAGATGGACAGCTTATTTCAACTTACGAAGATATTCGAAATAACAGGAGAACTGAAATAGAAAGTTTAAACCTCGAAATCTCAAGACTGGCTGATAAAATGGGAATGCTTGAGTTGGTTCCCAACACCCGATTACTAGGCGAAATGATTCAACTGAAATCAAAAATTGGAATGGCCAATATTAATCATTAAAACTAAAGATTAAACAGTATTTATGAAAGATTGGATTTTAGAAAATAGTTTTGACTTTGAAGGGAGAGAAGTTCGCTGGGGAGTTCAGGGACAGGGAAAAGCAATCGTTATCGTTCATGGAACACCCTGGTCTTCGTTTAACTTAAGACATTTAATTAAAGGATTATCCGATGAATACAAAGTCTATTATTTCGACTTGCTGGGCTATGGGCACTCAGATAAATCTGAAAACGATGTTTCACTTGGAATACAAAACAAGGTATTAGCTGCTCTTATCGACTTTTGGAAACTTGAGCATCCCATTGCAATTGGTCATGATTTTGGCGGAACAACAGTGTTAAGAGCACATTTATTAGATAAAAAACCCTATAAAAAGTTAGTTGTAATAGACCCTGTGGCAATTTCTCCCTGGGGGTCTCCGTTTTTTAACCATGTAAATAAACACGAAGAAGCTTTTTCGGGAATGCCGGATTATATTCATGAAGCAATTGTTGAAACCTACATTAAAACTGCTGCATACAAAAAATTAAACAAGAAAACCATTGAAGGAATTATTAAACCTTGGAAAGGTGAAAAAGGCAAGGCCGCATTTTACAGGCAAATTGCGCAAGCCAATTCGAAATATACCGATGAAATACAAGACAAATACAGAACGATAAACACACCAACATTGATTTTGTGGGGCGAAAATGACCAATGGATACCAGTAGAAAAAGGGATTAAACTAAGTAAAATGATAGCAGGTAGCCAATTAAAAACAATTCCAAACAGTGGGCATCTTGTTATTGAAGAAAAATATAAAGAATTAGTTATTGAAATAAAGCGTTTTATAAAATAATGCGTTAAGATTGTTTTATACAAAATATGACTCAGAAAACAAAAGATAAGATTGAAGCTTTCATTTTTGATATGGATGGAGTTATTATTGACTCTGAAGAGATATGGAAAAGAGCTGAAAAAGAAGTCTTTTCTTCTGTCGGCGTAAAACTGTCAGAAGAATTATGTTCCATTACACAATCGATGACCACCACTGAAGTTACGAATTTTTGGTACAGTAAATATCCGTGGAAGCACAAAACATTAGATGAAGTAGAAAATGGCGTAGTAGAGCGCGTTGCACATTTAATCAAAAATGAAGGGCAAGCGATTTCCGGTATTGAAAACTTTATAAGAATTTTAAAATCCAGGGGATATAAAATTGGTTTGGCAACAAATTCACCTTCAGTAATAATTCCGGTTGTATTGGAAAAGTTGGCACTTGGCGAGTACTTTGATGCCACTTCGTCGTCGGAACATGAATTGGAAGGAAAACCACATCCTTTTGTTTACCTGACCACTGCTGAAAAATTAAATGTAAAACCGGAAAATTGTCTGGCAATTGAAGACTCTTTTTCAGGGTTACTGGCAGCAAAAAAAGCAGGTATGAAAACAATTGCTATTCTTGACAGCCTTAACTGTAAGGTAGAAAATAAAATAGCAGACTACTACATCAGCTGTTATAACCAATTTGATTTTTCAATACTTAGTTTGGAAGAATAGCTATTTGCATATTGGGGGAGTATGACATACTCCTGTAAATAATATCTTTAAAAAAAACTAAATAAACACCGTAAAAATGCCTGTGCCTTGATTTTGAGCAGCCAATATTTATATTTGGGTTTGTGATTTTTCAGATTACCTTTAAAGTTAATTCTTAGTGTCCTGCATTTGAAATATACAATATTTGTATGACCCGATTTAAATTGACAAAAAAGAAAGAATGCACCGTTTTAACATGGCCTGCAAAATTTTTACTACTCGGAATACTATTGCTCTTTTTCTATCTTTTCATATTTCAAATGCCTCTTTATTTGAGCAAAAGTAAACCTGTTTATGGCGACTATTTGGTTCTTGACGGAAGTATGTCTGATTATTCCATAGAGAGAGCAATCGAATATTTTAATACAAACAATTATAAGTTAATATTTACTACTGGCGGTAAACTTTCAGTTGGGTATTATCTTGAAGAAAAAAAAACATTGGCCGAGCTAACCCGGGCAACTTTCCTAGAATTAGGATTTGATAGTACAAAAGTTATTGCAATTCCCGGGGAGACCGTTCTCAGAAACAGAACATATACCTCAGGTCTTACATTGAAGTCCTATTTTGAAGAGCAAAATATAAAAAAAGCAAAAGTAGATGTTGTTTCAACAGGATGTCATTCCCGGCGAAGTATGCTTTTATTCCAAAAAGCATTGGGAGATAATTTTGAAGTGGGAGTTTTTGCTATCGAAGACAATTCTTACGAACTAAAAAAATGGTGGAAAACAAGTAGAGGTGCCCGCACTGTAATTAGCGAAACCATTGCATTTTTTTACAGCAAATTTTTCTTTTATCCCCGTGAAAATCAGAATCCAACTTAAATATCTCATTAATAAAACATTGAATAAGTTTTGTAATTCAAAATATTGTTTATTTTTGTTTGTGATTGAGAAATCTCTATTTGCAAACCATACATCAAAATGAAAAAAATTCTAATTGTTGACGACAAACCTTCAATCAGCAGACTTATAGTTCAATTTTTGAGTAAAACATTCGAAGTAACAACAAAAGAAGACGGGCTTCAGGCACTCTCCTGGTTACAGGAAGGCAACATCCCTGATCTGATTATTACAGATTTGCAGATGCCCAACCTCGACGGATTTGAGTTGATCAGCCGTGTAAAGGAAAGTGGCTTTTTCAGGGACATTCCGATAGTAGTTTTAAGTAGTAAAGACAGTAGTACCGATAGAATAAAGTGTTTAAAAATGGGAGCTGAAGATTATCTGGTAAAACCATTTAATCCGGAAGAACTCCAAATCAGGATTGAAAGAATACTGGAAAGGTAAACCTACTTTTATGAAAGACGGAAAATTAAATCTTGTCTACATTGGAGAAGATAAAAATATTATTGAAAAATTCACTTCAGTGAATGGAACAGTAAATTTTAAAAGCTTCCCCAACCCGTTGCAGGCATCTGCATGGGTCGACGAGAATAATACGAGTACAGATGGTGTAATAAGTGAGTATGAAATACCGGGAAGAAATGGTCTGGACTTCCACCAGTCGTTTGTTGAAAATTTTGACAAAAAAAATGAAATTCCATACATCGTTTTATGCGATACTAAAACACCTGAAATATTAAACCGGGCATTCAAACAAAAGATAGATGATATTTATACCAAGCCTGTAAATGCAGAGGTGATTTTCAACCGTATTAAGTTTTTAAAAGTTTTAAAGCCTCAAATGGCGCTGTTAAAAAAAGAAGTTCACCCCGAAGAAAATATATACAAAACTCCCTTTTTTAAACGTTCTTTCGACGTATTTTTTGCAGGGCTTGTTTTACTTCTTATTTCCCCTATACTGGTTTTATTTGTCATTGCAATTCGGCTTGAATCAAAAGGAAAAGTATATTACATATCAAAACGTGTAGGGACAGGTTACAGAATATTTAATTTCCTAAAATTACGGTCGATGTATCCCGATGCTGACAAAAGACTAAAAGAATTTCAGCATTTAAATCAATACAAAAAGGAGGAAAAAACCAGTGTAGTTGAAAATAGTCTGAGTGAAAAAAAGGAGGAAAAAATTGATGAATCGGGAACAATTTTATTTGGTGACGATATCGAGGTTGACGAAAAACAACATATTCAGCATCAAAAAGAAAAGCAGGAAAGTGCATTTGTGAAATTTGAGAACGATCCACGTATTACTAAAGTTGGACACATCATTCGAAAATTGAGTATCGATGAATTACCTCAACTTATAAATGTGATAAAAGGAGATATGTCGATTGTTGGGAACCGGCCTCTCCCACTCTATGAGGCCGAACTTCTTACCACCGACGAATGGACCGACCGGTTTAACGGCCCTGCAGGGATTACCGGTTTGTGGCAGGTTGAAGCGAGGGGCAAAACATCAAAAATGTCGCCGGAGGAACGCAAACAACTTGATAACAGATATGTAGAAATTGCGAACAGCAAATTCTCATTCTGGAAGGATATTTGGATTATTATACGTACGTTTCGCGCAGTATTCCAAAAAGAAAATGTTTGAAATGACAATACAAATTAAGTTAATTTTAGGAGTAGCAATAGTATTGTTTGCAAAAAATATCTATTCGCAGTCTTCCATTCAAATTACCAAAGATCCGATTGATAAGGTTGACATTATTGAACGGTTACCATCTCTGGCAGAATTACAGGAAATTGCTGTAGAAAACTCTCCTATTTCTAAACTTTTGGATGCTGACATAAAAATCGGAAATTCTAAAATAAACGAAGAAAAACGTTTGTGGATGAAATCTCTCGGTATTGAAGGAAATGCCAGATATGGAATTTTCGATAATCTGTATTTAACAGAAGATTACTCAACAATAGAAAGCACCTTGGCAACAACAAAAGAAACTCGTTTTTATATTGGAGGATATATAAAAATTCCAATCTCTGATATTATTGATAGAAGTAATGTAAAAACAGCAATAGCTGAAAAAGAAAAGTTACAATACCAAAAAGAAGCAAAAATAATAGAACTTCGCCAACTAATTATTGTTCAATATAACGAGGTTATTAAATCTTACAGAAAAATCCAAATAAATACCAATGCTGTAGAAACTTATCGGCTTCAAATGATCAGGGCAGAAATTGATTTTAATAATGGTAAAATAAATGTAGCTGAATATGCTCGTTTGGATAATATGCTTTCTAAAACTTTAATTGAGCTTGAGGATGCAAAACTTGATTTTGCCACAGCACTTCAAGTTCTGGAAGAAACAGTGGGAATAAAAATTAATTTAAAACCGTAAGATTTGAAAATAGTTTATTTTATAAGACTGTTATTAAAACACGCAGGGTTACTAATAATATCCCCCTTGTTAATGGCGGTGCTTGTATTCTTTGGGACAAAAGAGCTACCTAAAGTTTTTATTTCAACAACACGAATTTACACAGGTATCACAACAGGTTCATCAATAGTTTCACTCGATGATTCAAAAATTGATTTGTTTGCATCTCGTGCAGCTTTCGACAATCTGATTGAAATAATTAATTCAAAAAACACACTTGAAGAAGTTTCGATCCGATTACTTGCGTCGCATCTTATTATTGATAAGCCCACCGATGAGATTATTTCAGACAATTCCTATTCAAAATTAATGGAAATTGTTCCGGAAGAAGTTAAACAACTTGTTGTAAAGGGAAATTTGGAAAAGACAGTAGAAAACTTCAGAAATCTAAAAAATAAAAATTACTCCAACTTCATATATGCAATACTGAATTACGAACACCCCCATTATAGTACTCGAAAAATTGCTTCTAAAATAAAAGTCTCAAGAGTTCAATCAAGTGATATGATTGATATCAAATATCAATCAGATGATGCAGCTATATGCAAAAACACACTTGATTTCATCGTTCAAGTTTTTATCGAAGAATATACAACAATAAAAATTAACCAGTCTGATGCCGTTGTTCAATATTTTCAGAAGCAACTAAAACAGGCCGATGAAAAACTAAACGAGGCGGAAAATGAGTTACTCCGTTTTAATCAATCGAACACTATTATTAATTATTATGAACAGACTAAACATATCGCATCTGAAAAAGAACATTTTGATTTAGCTCATCAGGAAATTCAAAGAGATAAAGTTGCAGCAGAATCAGTACTTTCGATTCTTGAGGAGAAAATGACAGCTACCCAGAAACAATTTGTCAATAATAAAAAAATTCTTGATTTAAGAAATTCGCTTTCTGAATTAAATACTCAAATTGCACTAAAAACATACGAAAACGAAAGTGACTCAGCTAAAGAAAAAAGTTTAATCTCTAACATAGCAAGTTTAAAAACACGTTCGTTTGATATACAGGAAGAATTGAAAAACTCGGTTAGAGAGCAATTTTCAATGAGTAATACGACTGAAGGACTTCCCTCCTCTTCTGTTTTGACAGAATGGTTATCAAACGTCATAAAATTAGAAGCTGCAAAAGCAAAACTTATAGTCGCCGACATTCAAAAAAAAGAATATGAAAGATTATTTTCGTCATATGCACCATTAGGAGCGACAATGAAAAGACTCGAACGTAAAATAAATGTTGCTGAAAGAGAATACCTCTCAATTTTGCAAAGTTTAGGACAAGCCAAACTAAAACAACAAAACATTGAATTGAACTCAAACCTGAGAATCATAGCGCCTCCTTTTTTTCCAATAGTGGCGGAACCCAGTAAAAGAAAATTCATTGTACTTATCGCTTTTATGATTGGTTTTCTTATCCCTACTTTTATAATAATCGTATTGGACTTTTTGAACAACAACATAAAAACCTGGGCGAGAGTTGAAGAACTAACCGGACTTAATGTTGCAGCCGTTTATCCAAATACGAGCAAAGTGAGTAAATATGTTGACATAGATACTATCGAAAAACGGGCACTCGATATAATAGCCCGTAAACTAATTTTAAATATCGCATCTATAGAAAATAAAAGAAAGCCTTCATCTTTTCTATTCTTTAGCAGTTTAGAAAAAGAAGGCAAAACAAGAATTTTACGCTTTTTGCTGAAAAGATTGACCGAATATGGATACAAAATATTATATATCTCTTATGAAAAAGATAAAATTTCAGAAGAAATAGAACAAATAATATACAGTAGAGATAATTCTTTTCACCGAGCAGAAAAGATTGAAGACTTGACTCCGGAAAAGGATAAAAATAATCTATCGAATTACGACTTCATTTTTATTGAAATTCCGGGAGTTTTGAATAACAGTTACCCGATCAATTTATTTAAAACCGTTGATGTCCCAATTTTAGTAACAAGAGCAAACAGGCAGTGGCTAAAATCTGATTCTTTCGCTATAAAAGATATTCTCGAAGCATCAGATAAAGAGCCTCAAGTTTTTCTAAATGGTGTTGAATTACAAGAAATGGAAGACTTAATTGGAGAAATTCCCCGCAAACGTTCCCGAGTGAGACGTTTCTTAAAAAGACTAATACTTTTAAAGTTTAGTTCAAAAGATAAACTCTCTATATTGTAAAAGTTCGGGCTATAATTAAACAAAAAAATACAGCTAAAAAAGTTGAATAAAGTTATGTTGTCCGTATTAAAAAAGATAATATACGAAAAAAATGTGCTTTCTCTCTCAACAAGTGTAATTGGCGCAATACTCGGTTTAGCAAGTTTTATGCTTCTAACAAGAGGACTTGAAAAAGAACTGTTTGGAGACTGGGTACTTTTCACAACCCTCGCAACTTTTTTTGACCAATTAAGATTTGGGCTTACTAGTACAGCTCTTGTTAGATTTTCTTCCGGAACAGACGAAGAACAAAATAGAATCTATCTTGGAACCAGCTTCAAGATAGGAATTATTTTAGTTGGAATACTTTCAGCAATCTTAATTATCTCCTATCTTTTTATAACCCATTTGAATACTAAAATAAACAATGGTTATTTACTTTTTCTAAAATATTACCCAATACTGGCACTTTTCAATTTATCATGGAATAATGCAACTTCCTATTTTCAAGCAAAACAGAAGTTTAAAGAGATTCTGATTATAAAGATTTTTAGCTCTGGAAGTTTTGTACTTTTTTTAATAGGAAACAATTTATATTTTAAATTTCAACTTACTACTATAGTCTTCGTTTTTCTATTGACAAACTTTATACCTAGCATTTGGGCCGCTGCAAAAAAGTGGGATGGACTATTTTTCATTCGCAAATCAACTCGATATTCCACAAAAGAAATGCTCAATTTTGGTAGATTTTCAATGGGAACATTAATTGGAAGCAGTTTATTAAAAAGTGCAGACACTATAATAATTGGACTAAGCCCCATTTTAGGATCAATTGGGGTAGCAAAATATGCAATCCCGCTCAAATTAACTGATTTACTTGGAATACCACTGAGAAGTTTTACAATTACGGCATTTCCGAAGATGGCACAAAAAAGTTTAAAAAATGATCTTGAAGGAGTAAAAAAGATATTTTACGAATACAGTGGGACAATTACTTTTCTTTTTATACCGATGGCAATATTTGGGATAATCTTTGCAGAACCATTTGTTTTATTTTTGGGAGGAAATGAATTTCGAGACTCAATTCCCCTTTTGGCAACAATTTTCAGAATCTTCGCCCTTTATTCAATTCTACTGCCAATCGATAGGTTTACGGGAATTGCTTTAGATAGCATAAATCGCCCTCATCTCAACTTTTACAAGGTAATTGTAATGACGCTTGCCAATATAATAGGAGATGTTATTGCGGTGTTTTTTTTCAAGTCATTAGAAGCTGTCGCTCTTGTAACAGTTGCATTTACCTTTATTGGTATTTTAATCGGATATCAATATTTAAATAAAGAACTTCATTTAAAATTCAAATTTATTTTTTCCAACGGATGGCAGTTCTTTAAAAAAATATATGAATTTATGAAAGTATAATGAGTCATCTATTTGAACAAAAATATGGAAATGATTTATTAACTAAGCCATCAAGTATAGTTATAATTATTCTTGTTATTGTTATGATGGGGCTTATCATTGTGAAAGGTGGATTAATTGCAGGAATAGGACTTTTCCTCCTCCCCTTCATTGTTACATTTTTATATCTGGTTTTTATGATTCCCAGAACAGGATTAATTGCTGTTTATATAGCGAATTTCCTTGCAATTGGATTAACTAGATATTTAAAGGGTATTCCTTTAGGTTTATCTATAGATATGCTTTTATTTCTAACCTATATTTCGCTTTTTCTAATGAGTTTTTTCAAAAAAATTCCATGGAAAAATGGGAAAAACGATCTAGTACTACTTTCTGCCATTTGGTATCTATATACCATCTTTGAATTATTTAATCCAGAAGCAGTCAGCAGAACTGCTTGGTTTTATGCTATGAGAGGTGTTTCGTTATATATGTTATTAATTATCCCCCTTATTTTTATTCTATTCAACAAGAAAAAAGACATTGATCTTTTTCTGAAAATCTGGGCAATCCTGTCAATTATGGGGACACTTAAAGGCATAATGCAAAAATATTTTGGAGTAGATCCTTTTGAGCAGGCTTGGCTCAATGAAGGGAATTATAAGACCCATGTACTTTTTGGAAAGCTTAGAGTTTTTTCCTTCTACTCAGATGCTGGCCAGTTTGGGGCATCACAGGGGCTGACAGGTGTCATTTTTCTAATTCTTTCTTTTAACAAAAAATTACCAAAAAAAACAAAAATATTTTATTTAGTTACTTCCTTTCTTGGATTCTACGGACTCATGATCTCCGGAACCCGCGGAGCAATGGCTGTTCCTATAATGGGATTTGCTTTGTATATTATTCTTCGAAAAAATTTTAAAGTGATGATTGTTGGAGCAATTCTAGGATTAAGCGTAATCATTTTCTTTAAATATACAACAATAGGACAAGGCAATTATAGCATTCGGCGCATGAGAACAGCCTTCAATCCCACAGAAGATGCTTCGTATTTAGTTCGACGGGCAAATCAAAAAAAACTAAGTAACTATCTGGCAGCTCGTCCATTTGGCGGAGGGATTGGTTCTGCTGGCAACTGGGGATTACGATTTACGCCAAATACGTTTCTTGCAAATACACCAACAGATAGTTGGTACGTTATGATTTGGGCAGAACAAGGCGTAGTTGGATTAGCTCTACATTTATTTATCCTTTTATACATTTTAGGGAAAAGTATGTTTTTTATCTTTTTTAGGATAAAAAATGAGGAAATTCGCAATATTATGTGTGCCTTTACGAGCGGTTATTGGGGAATAATGGTTGCATCATACGGTAATGGCGTTCTGGGACAAATGCCTACAGGAATTGTAATATATACTTGCATGGTATATATGTTCATGGGGCCAAAGCTGGATAAAGAGGAAACAGAAAAGCAAATAAGACAGAAGAAATTAAATAAAAAAACAAAACAGCAATAAGCTAGTAATCAAAAGTTTATTGTATATTTACGAAGCAAACCTTGATACAAAAAATATTTAAACCATAAGTTTCATGTATTACAGAAATATCTCCGATTTAAATCAAATTATATTAAAACGCTTAAATATACTTCCCCGTGACTTCGATTTAATTGTGGGAATTCCCAGAAGTGGAATGCTCCCGGCAAATTTATTGGCGTTATACTTAAACCGGCCTTATACTGATATTGATTCATTTCTAAATGGACATATCTATAAAGCAGGAGAACGCGGACAATTTTTTGACATAAAGAATTTCAAAAAAGTGCTCGTTGTTGATGACAGTATTGCTTCTGGGTCTGCAATGCAAAAAAGCAAAGACAGATTAAAAACAATAGAAAAAGACTTCGATTTAAAATACTGTGCAATATATGTTATCCCGGGAAAAGAGAAGAAAGTAGATTATTTTTTTGAAATAGTTCCTCTACCGCGATATTTTCAATGGAACGTATTTAATCACACTTCATTGGAGAAAGCATGTTTTGATATTGACGGAGTTTTATGTATTGATCCGACAGAAGAGCAAAATGACGATGGCGAGAAATATCGCGATTTTGTGCTGAATGCTCCGCCGCTATATATTCCGGGGGCTAAAATAGGCACACTGGTTACATCAAGACTTGAAAAATACAGGATAGAAACTGAGACATGGCTAAAAAAGAACAATGTAAGATATAAAGAACTAATCATGCTCAATTTGCCTGATATGCAAGCCAGACAAAAAGCGAATAATCATGCTGAGCATAAAGCCAAATATTACATGGAAAAGCCTTATGTACTTTTCGTTGAAAGTTCACTTTCGCAGGCGCTCGAAATAAACAGAATAACCAAGAAACCCGTTTTATGCACCGAAAATTTTGAGATGATTTTTGATGCCCAGTCATTTTACTACAATTTAAAAAGCGGAAAATATCTTCCATTTTTACGTAAAACGGCGCTAAAAATTAGAAACAAATTGAGAAAATTGAAATCGAATTAAAACAGGGAGAGAAGAGTAATAAACGCAAAAACAAACCTTTGCAACTCTAATTCAACATGGAAAACTATTTGCAAAATATTGTATGTGTTTCAAATACAACATGGGAGGGTTTTTATACAAAATCAACAGTTCAGCTTCTGTCTTTAATCGCAAAAAACAACAAAGTTCTGTTTGTAGAATACCCCTTTACTATTAAAGATTTAGTAATGTCTCTTCTGGGTAAAGGCCGGGCACCGGTTGCAAGAATGCTGGGAACAAAGAAAAGGCTAGTCACAAAAAAAACGGCATTTAACACTTCTGTTTATCATTTGGTAGTTCCGCCGATGTTGCCTTTTGCTGCATTTAAATCGAATTGGCTCTACAATTTACTTTTAAGTATTAATGCAAAAATTTTTTCGAGAACAGTTAGACGCAGCCTTCGAAAATTAAAAATGGATGCCCCAACTTGTATTAATGCTTACAACTCTATCTACGGATTAAAACTAAAGGGAAAACTGAAAGAAGTGTTACACCTTTTTTATTGTTATGACGGCCCGGATATTTTAAGATACGGAGACAGAGCCGTTCAATCAGATCAAAAGTTTACAGAAATTTCCGACGGTGTAATTGTTACGTCTGACTACCTTAAAAATACAATGAAACATTTGAACTCAAATATAAAAGTTGTAAAAAACGGCGTTGATTTCAAACTATTTAATAAGGAAACAAAAACAGATGTTCTGACAAACAAAACAAAGAAAGTGGGGTATATTGGAAGCATCGATCACCGATTTGACCTGGAAACAGTTGAACATGCTATTCAAAACCTGCCAGAATATGAATTTGAATTTGTTGGCGACCAAATGAATAAAAAAGTAGCACAACAATTACAGAAATATTCCAATGTAACTTTTCTTCCTCCGGTTCAGGCTCACGAAGTTCCGGCATTGCTAAAACAATGCGACGTTGGACTAATTCCATATATCTGTAGTGATTATACAAAAAATATTTACCCTCTTAAGATTAACGAATATTTATCAGTAGGAGTCCCGGTTGTTTTAACCTCATTTGCAAATTTACCCGAGTTTAAAAACATTGTCTCTTTTACGTTCAATAAAGAAGAATTTTGCAATGCAATTGACAATGAAATAAAAAATGACACTAGAGATAAAATAACCGAAAGGATAAAATTTGCAGAACAAACTTCTTGGGAAAACCGGGCAATTCTATTCGAAAAAGTAATCAAAAATTTTAGGGATAAAAAATTAAAAAATTAAGAGCAATGGCGGTTCTAAAATTCATAATAAACCTTTTTGAATTTATACTTTGGATATATTTTGGTTTTGCAGCCATTTATGTTTTCATATTTGGGTTTGCAGGAGTTTTTTCACGAAAACAAAAAATAAATCCAAATCCCAAAATCAGGAAATTTGCTGTTTTAATACCCGGCTACAAGGAAGATGCTGTTATTATCGACGTTGCGAAGGAAGCTTTAAAGCAAGACTATCCCAAGGAAAGTTATGAAGTTGTAATCATCGCAGATTCATTCCAAACCGAAACACTCAAAAAACTAAGAGAACTCCCCATTACTGTTATCGAAGTTTCATTTGAAGTGAGTACAAAATCGAAGGCACTGAACAAAGCCATGTTTGAATTAGGCGATAATTATGATGTGGCTCTTATTTTAGATGCCGATAATATCATGCAAGAAGATGTCATCTCGAAAATTAATCAGGCTTTTGAAAATGGATTTAAAGTAGTTCAAGGTCATCGAGTTGCAAAAAACACAAATACATCTTTTGCAATTCTTGATGCCATAAGTGAAGAGGTAAACAACAATATCTTCAGAAAAGGGCACCGAAATCTGGGTTTTTCATCGGCTTTAATTGGCTCGGGAATGGCATTTGACTACTCTTTTTTTAAAGAAACAATGGCAAACGTAAAAGCTGTTGGCGGATTCGATAAAGAACTGGAGCTAAAACTTCTGAAAAATAAATACAAAATAGAATACTTACAGGATGCTATTATTTTAGATGAAAAAGTTCAAAAGTCGGAGGTATTTACAAATCAACGGAAAAGATGGCTTTCTGCACAATTCATATATTTTGGCAGATATTTTTTCCCGGGAATCTATCACTTATTCTTTAAAGGGAATATTGATTTCTTTGATAAAGTTTATCAAATGGGTTCTCCCCCAAGAGTTCTTTTAGTTGGCTTAGTTACAATTATTACTCTTTTATATGGTTTTATTGATTTGATATTTCCAAACGCAAACTTTTTGAAATTTGGGTTCAACGAATGGTGGCCTGTATTTTTATTGGTGTTTTTGGCATTTCTTTTTAGTATTCCCGGAAAATTTTATTCTGTCAAAACCTTAAAAGCAGCCTTAACTTTACCCAAAGCTTTCTTTTTAATGTTTGCTTCATTATTTAAGTTAAAAGGAGCAAACAAAAAATTTATACATACAGAACATGGAACCATGGACAACTAAAGAATAGAAAAATTGGGTCTAAAAGTATGGATGAAAAAAAACATAAATGACCTAACACTATTTTTTATAAACTAACTCTTAAATTTTATCATAGTTACCAGATGCAACATATAGCAAAAAAACAGAAGAAAATAAAATACATCAAAATAACCAAGCTGGTTATTTTCGATGTCTGAATATATTGAATTACGAAAAGTTGAAAACGAAAATAAAAAGTAAAAACACCATATAAAAAAATGAGAACCTTTAAAATACTTGAAACGATTCGCCAAGGGAATATTGGTGGCGGAGAAAGCCATGTTATAGATTTAACCATGAATCTTAACACAGTGAGATACCAACCGATAGTTTTATCTTTTACAGATGGCCCGATGGTCGAACTAATGAAAAACAATAATATAGCCACTTCTGTAATATATACAGAGAAAGCTTTTGATTTTGCAAAATGGAAAGAAATAACAAATTTTATAAAGGAAGAAAAAATTGACCTTATTCATGCGCATGGCTCTCGCGCAATGTCTAATGTCTTTTGGGCCTCTCAAAAGTTAAAAATTCCGATAATTTATACGGTACACGGATGGTCATTCCATATCGATCAAAAGTTCTTTGTTCGGGAGCTTAGAAAACGAATGGAAAAATTTCTTACAAATAAAGCCTCCAAAACAATTTGTGTTTCCCATAGCAACCAAGAAGATGGGATCAAGCTATTTAATATGAAACGTTCAACGGTTATCTATAATTCCGTTGATTTTGAAAAATTTAATCCTAATAGAAATTTTAAAGATATTAGAGCTGAGCTAAATATAGCTCCGGAAATAACGTTAATCGGTTACATTGTAAGAATTACACAGCAAAAGGATCCTTTTTCCATGATAGAAGCAATGCGAATTATTGCTCAGAGCGAAAAAAATGTTATGCTACTAATTGTAGGGGAAGGAAACCTCAAAAATGAGGCAGTTGCTCTAGTAAACAAACTAAAGCTAAACGATCGCATAATTTTTCAGCCTTTCAGAACTGATATACCAGATATATTAGACGCTATTGACATATATTGTCTTCCATCACTTTGGGAAGGATTTCCTATTGGAATTATTGAAGCAATGGCTATGAAGAAACCAGTTATTGCCTCTCCTGCCGATGGAAATATTGAGCTAATAAACAATGGAGTAACCGGAATAATTGTTCCTGAAAAAAATCCTGAGAAACTCGCGAATGAACTTATTCAGCTGCATAAAAATAAAAAATTACGCAATTCTTTGGCAGAAGAAGGATTCAATTTTATAACTAAAAATTTCGGAATAAAACGCATGATAAGTGAAATTGAAGATTTGTATTCCAGTCTTTTAAGCTAATATTTCGGAGAGAGCAGTTAGAGTTAAATACGAAAAAAATGAAAATAGGGATTGAAGGACAACGGCTTTATCGAAAGAAAAAACACGGGATGGATATGGTTGCACTGGAACTGATAAAAAACCTGCAACTTATAGACAAAAAAAATGAATATATTGTTTTTGTAAAACCCGATGTTGACAACAGCTGTATTCCGGATGCGCCAAATTTCAAAATAATAGAGTTAGGAGGCGGCCCCTACCCCATCTGGGAACAAATAGCCCTTCCTAAAGCGGCAAAAAGAGAAGGCTGCGATATTTTGCATTGTACCAGCAATACGGGCCCGGTTTGGTCTAAAGTTCCTTTGATAACCATTTTACATGATATTATTTACCTGGAAATTATTAGCATTTTCAAAAAAGCAGGAACCTGGTATCAAAAGTTAGGAAATATGTACCGCCGCTTTGTTGTTCCCCCTGTTATAAGAAAAAGCAAAAGGGTATCAACAGTTTCCAATTTTGAAAAAGAACGAATTAAAAACTTTATGGGGCTTGGCGAAAAATTGGTTACCATCTATAACGGTGTAGGAGAACACTTTAAAAAAATTGAGAACAAACAAGTACTTTTTGCCGCCAAAGAGAAATATAAACTTCCCGACCATTTTCTATTCTTCTTTGGCAATACCGACCCAAAAAAAAATACAATAAATGTATTAAAAGCATTTGCTGAGTTTAATGAAAAAAGTTTGTTAAAATATAAACTGGTGATGCTTGATTATGAAGAATCAGCCCTTAATAAAATACTTTTTGAAATCGGGCACCCTGAAATCAGGGAAGATATACAACTAACCGGATACGTTGTAAATACGGATCTTCCTGCCATTATCAATCAATGTGAAGTATTCCTATATCCATCTCTACGCGAAAGTTTTGGAATTCCTATTTTAGAAGGGATGGCTTGCGGTATTCCGGTAATTACATCAAATACGTCATCAATGCCCGAAATAGCAGGAGACTCCGCTCTAATTGTAAACCCTGCCAAATCAGAAGAAATAACAGATGCTATCTTCAAAATTTTAAACAACGAGACGTTAAAAAAAGAATTGACGGAGAAAGGGATAAAAAGAGCAAAAGAGTTCTCTTGGGAAAATATGGCGAAGTCTTATCTCAACCTCTATGAAGAAATATACAACGAATTAAATAGTAATAAAAGCTAACCCATTAAATTCTGATAAAATGAAAGCTCTTGAAATTATCTTCTGGATTTCTCTTTTTATAATTTTCTACTCATATCTTGGTTATGGAATTCTACTTTTTCTGATAATAAAAATAAGACGAATACTGGGTTTAGCTAAACCATATACAGGAAATGAAAATTATGAGCCTGAAGTTACCCTTTTTGTTGCAGCATACAACGAAAAAGACTATGTTGATAAAAAAGTAAAGAATTCATTTAGTCTGAATTATCCAAAAGAAAAGGTAAAACACCTTTGGGTAACCGATGGTTCTGATGACGGAACCCCTGATTTACTCCGTAAATACGAAGGTATTGAAGTTCATCATTTAGACGAACGTGGCGGAAAAATTGGTGCAATGAACCGGGGAATGCAATTTGTAAAAACCCCAATCGTAATTTTTTCCGACGGAAACACAAACCTGGGAGAAGATTCAATAAGAGAAATTGTAAATCTTTTCAAAAATCCAAAAGTTGGGTGTGTATCCGGTGAAAAACGCATTTACAGCAAAGATGCGGATGCGGCAGCAGGGGCAGGAGAAGGATTATACTGGAAATATGAATCGACCCTAAAAAAATGGGATGCAGAATTGTACTCGGTTGTGGGTGCAGCAGGCGAACTTTTTGCCATCCGAACCGAGCTCTGGCAGGAAGTGGAAAAAGATACTCTACTCGATGACTTTATCATTTCTCTTCGTGTTGCGATGGGCGGACATACTATTCAATACAACCCGAATGCTTATGCAATAGAAACAGCATCGGCAAATGTAAAAGAAGAATTAAAACGAAAAATAAGAATATCGGCCGGAGGAATACAATCAGTTATTCGTCTCAGTCCTCTCTTAAACATTTTCAAATACGGAACTTTGTCTTTTCAATATATTTCACACCGGGTTTTACGTTGGACGTTGACACCTCTTTTATTATTACTAATTATTCCACTTAATCTAATTTTAGCGATTAATGTGAGTTTTGAGATCAGCAATTTGTACACTCTCCTTTTCTATGGCCAAATACTTTTTTACATAATGGCGTTAACTGGCTGGTTTCTTGAAAACAGAAAAATAAAAGTAAAAATTCTTTTTATTCCTTATTACTTTTTCATCATGAATCTATCTGTTTTCATGGGTTTCAGACGATATTTAAAGGGGAACCAATCCGTAAAATGGGAAAGAGCGAAAAGAGGATAACCTACTAAAGGACTAGCACATTAAGATCAACTAAAAAAATATTAGCGTTTATTTACAAATTACCTTAGTCTTTTTTCTTCTTTTCTAAATAATTTCTATTATTAACATAAAATCGCGGCGGCAATAATCAGCATTTTTAACCCTCTTTTTCAGAACTTCGTATCACCGTTTTCTAATGCAATATATCTAACTTGCAAGTACCATTAGAGAAAGAAGGACGCACTTCTTTTCTATCAAAAATCAGGATTGAAAAAAACAATCCACAGCAGTAAGAAAGATAAAGTTTGTAAGTTATGAAAAAGATATTGAACCAGATTTCAATAAAAATTGCAGTTATTGTTATTGTTATCATCACAACCCCATTCTTTGCGAAATCAAATCAAACAGAAATAAGTTATCTTATAGATGAATCGTCTTCGTACTATGTCACAGCCGAAACTTGGGATACTGCTCCAGGTGGTGGAGATACAATCTACATCTCGTCTGAACGCACAAAAGCGCTCAGATTTCAAGAATTAAGCGGTGATAAAGACAACCCCATTGTTGTTATAAACAAAGGAGGACAAGTACAAATTGATGCTCCTGATGCTTGGGGAGCAATAACTTTTGAAAATTGCCAGTTTATAAAAGTTTCAGGAACAGGACATGCCGGATATAAATATGGTTTTACTCTGTCTGCCAATACGTGTGGACTTGCATTCTCCGAACTAAGTTCAGACTGCGAGGCTGAATTTATAAAAATTAGTCATGAAGGCTTCTTTGGAATTATGGCAAAGAAAAATTATGACGGCAATCCTCCATCTCCGGCACCCGTTTTTGCAAATCTTGTAATACATGATTGTTTTATAGAAAATGTTACTGAGGGGATGTACTTAGGAGAAACAACTAGTCCTGGAATGGAATTCAAACACGTTAAAATATACAACAACATAGTGCGCAATACTGGCCGTGAAGCCGTTCAGATTGCGAATATGGTAGAAGATGTTGAAATTTATAACAATACGCTTCTCAACGCAGGACAAGATAACGAAACCTGGCAAAATAATATATTGCAAATTGGCGATAATTCGGTAGCAAATGTTTACAATAATATCTTGATAGGTGCACCTGAATATGGAATTATTACCATGGGAATGGGAAATAATATATTCTCCAATAATTATATAAGTTCTTGCAAAGGAGCTTTTATTGATAACAGATTATTTAGTGAAGAAAATTATCCTATAGTATTTTCAGGTAACTACTTTGTAAACAACAGTGGCGACGAAATTATCAAGAATATGAACGAAATCAATAACATCGTTATTAACAACAATACTTATGATACCGATATAGATTTCTTCACCAACGCATCGGGCGTTGACTCTAACTTAGTTTTTGCAAATAATAAAATTGCCGAGTTGGATACGATAAGTTTCACATCTCCTGACTCAAATGATTATTCTCTCTCGGAAGCAACTCCTGAGATATATGCTTACATGGGAGCTCCAGGTGGAGAAGAATATTTTGAATACAAAGAAGATACAGTAACAGAAGATACGATTGCTTCTGAACAAATTATTTTAACATCAGACATGATTGTTGATTTAGTAGATGGTGGTAGCATTTACCCTGCTGACTATTTAGTTGATGAACAGAGCTATACTCCGGAAAACGGATTGCATCCCATAAGCGAATCGTGGAAACCCTACTGGAATATGAATTATGGACCTTACCATGTATATATCGATTTAGGAGAAACATACAATATTACCAATATTGCATTACACGACATGTACAATTCGCAAAACCTAGTAGTATCTGCAGGGGAACCGGGAAATTGGGAAACGCTCTTTACTGAACCGTGTGATAAATATAAAACGTGGAAAGAAAACAGTACAAACATTTCAACCAGATACATTCGGTTAAGTATGAACGAGGGTGTTTATGCAGCGGTTAACGAGATTGTTATTTATGGATATAAAGATTCAACTTCAACAAGCGAAAAAAGTGCATCAACAGGCACCTCTAAAAGTTCATTTTCAATAGAAGAAGAACAAACGTCTAATATAGAGCTCGTAAAAAATCCCGTTAGTGATAACCTGAGATTTAACATTTCAGAAGATTTAGAAACTAGTTTTAGTATTGAAGTTTTTGACATCAATGGCTCAAAAATTTTGTCAAAAAATTTCATTAATAATTTTCAATCTCAAGAACTAAATATTAGTATTTCTGAATATAATCTCAAAAATGGTCTCTATATTATAAGGTACTTAAATTCGAATCGAGTACAAAAAACAATGAAGTTTGTAAAAACATCATAGATAATCCTTTACAAAACAAAAATTCCTTTAATCTAAAAAGATTCACGAAGTATGTAAGTTAAAAATACCGGGGTTTAGAGTCAATTTACTCAAATTTCCATTTTTAAATGTGTAAATTATAACAGAGCAATACTGAATACAAAATATTTCTATTACAATCCTACCACCTTTAAAAATTTATCAATCCCCTTTTGGTATATTACAGACAGGGGAAATACAAGAATAAGCGAAATAATTACAATATAAACCAAATTAATTTCGGATAATAACCTTGTTAAAAAGAGTAATACTAAGAAGTGTAATAAATATACAGAGAAAGAAATTTTACCTATCGATAAAAACAAATTATTAATTGGTTTCAGTTTAATATTATAAATAAAAATAGCTATAAATGAATATCCAATTAAAGCAAAAAAATCGTTAAATAATTTACCTGTGGTTCCTCCTTTTAACGCTAAAAGTGCACATATTGAGTAATTTATTATACCTCCAATCAAATAAAACATCTGGCTTCTTTCATTTTCAACTATTCTTTTGTCATTAAATATTCGCTCTGCTAGAACCATTCCCAATACAAACTCCCACAAATATTGCAGGAAAAAACTATTCCAAACTCTTTTATTTCCTTTATCAAATAAAAAAACTATTGCAGCCCAGCCAAAACTTATTAATATACCTACTACTAAAAACTTCTTTTCGTCCAATTGTTTTCTCACCCAGATAATAATATAAAATAATAGGTAAAACTGAAGTATCATAGATATAAACCAAAGAGGATATCCATAAGAACCAACAATACTTTCATCAAACATTTTATATAAAAAAACATGTCCACCTAACGCATAGAGAGAATTATTATAAACGGGAATAAATAAAGAAATTAGTGCAGACATAAAAACTACCACAATATAAGGTGTATAAACTTTTACAAATCTTTTCTTTAAAAAAGCGGGGTATGTCAGAGGTTTTCTTAGATAAGAATAATATAAACCAAACCCTGACAATAAAACAAACAAATGAATTCCTGTTCCGCCAAAATATATTAACTTATCAAACGGAGAAGGAGGTTTCAAGTATTGACAATAGTGAAAAATTACTATCGTAAATATAGAAAATCCTTTCAAAAAGTCAACAAGTTCAAATCGTTTCATATTTTTACTATTTGTTCTTTGATTTTATTATATTCATAGAACACAAAATAAATATTATTTTAACTTAATTAAATTATCTACTTAAATATAATAAATGGAAAAACGATATAAAATCTATTTATAGCACTCCAATTAGGCCTCTGAAAGAAAAAGAGAAAATGTAGTCCCTTTTCCGACTTCACTTTCAACTTGAATAGTTCCATCGTTACGTTCGACAAAGTCTTTACACAGAATTAATCCTAATCCACTTCCCGACTCACGATTGGTTCCATATGTTGTTAAATGCTGCGTCTGATCAAACAGTTTCGAAATACTTTCCTCAGGAATACCTACTCCCGAATCTTTTATATCAACCTTTATTCTTCCGTCAGACTCACTCGCAGAAATCGTTATTTTTCCTTTCTCGGGAGTAAATTTTATTGCATTCGATAAAATATTTCTAAAAACTATTTTTAATGTATTCAGGTCGGCATTTACCTTGGTATCGGGAGCGATTTCAGTAATAAAATTAATTCCCTTCAAATTTAGATTACCCTTATTCAATAAATAAACACTATTTACAAGATCATTTAAATCTACGGCTTCTTTTTCAAGAGAGAGGTTACCACTTTGTGATCTTGCCCAGCCCAATAAATTTTCCAATAAGCTAAATACCTCGTCCGTAGTTTTTACCAATAAATCCAAAGTTGATTTCAACTCTTCTCCTGCAGCAGCATCAGAAGTTTGAGAAAGAAATTCCAGAGTCATTTTTACACTGCCTAATGGTGAACGCAAATCATGCCCGATGACCGAAAACATCTTATCTTTTAATCCATTTAGCTCAGAAAGATGTTCCATTGTTTTTCTCAACTTATCTTGTGTTCTTTTTAGTTCAAGATGCGTTTTCACCCTGCTAATCAGCTCATTTTTATTAAATGGCTTGGTAATATAGTCAACCCCTCCGGCATCAAACCCCATCACTGTATTTTCTTTGTCGCTTAGTGCTGTTAAAAAAACTACCGGAAGATTTTCATTTTCGCTTTTTGATTTGATTATACGGCAAGTTTCATACCCGTCCATTTCCGGCATCATAACATCCAGCAACACCAAGTCAGGCCGAGTTTTGTCAACCATCTCTATTGCACTTTTGCCGTTGGTTGCGATTACCAGTTTATAACTTAGTGGTCGTAACGTTAACGCTATGATTTTAACATTATTGGGGTTATCATCAACAATTAGAACGGTGGGTATAATTTCCTCTGTTTTTAAATTCATTTATATCTAGAAAATGGATTACTTTCAAACGGATTGATGAGTCCGGGATCAATTTATAGTTGATTCTTTTTTCAATAAATTATCAAAATAAGTTATGGTTTTTTCTAATCCTTCTTTTAAGGGCACTTTAGGTTCCCACCCATTTAATTTTTCTTTTGCCAAAGTAATATCGGGCTGGCGTTGTGTCGGATCATCTTTGGGCAGGGGTAAATGAATTATTTTCGATTTTGTACCTGTAATACCAATGATCTCCTGTGCCAATTCCAACATCGTAAATTCACCCGGATTACCAATATTTACCGGTCCTGTAAAAGAATCCTCAGTTGACATCATTCGAGTCATTCCTTCAACCAAATCACTCACATATTGAAAACTACGGGTCTGATTTCCATCTCCAAAAATAGTAATATCTTTTCCCTGCAAAGCCTGTACAATAAAATTAGAAACAACTCTCCCGTCATCGGGTTCCATTTTGGGCCCGTAAGTATTGAAAATTCTGATAATTTTTATTCTTACATCATTTTGCTGGTGATAATTGACAAACAGCGACTCGGCACAACGTTTTCCTTCATCATAACACGAGCGGATCCCTATAGGGTTCACGTGCCCCCAATAGGTTTCTGGCTGTGGATGCAATTCCGGGTCGCCATAAACCTCGCTTGTTGAGGCCTGAAGAACTTTAGCTTTTGTTCGTTTAGCCAACCCCAGCATATTAATAGCCCCCATCACCGATGTTTTTATGGTTTTTATAGCGTTATACTGGTAGTGGACCGGTGATGCAGGACATGCAAGATTATAAATCTCATCGACCTCAATATAGTAGGGCATCGTTACATCATGTCGTACCAATTCAAAATACTTACTATCAAGCAAATGGATAATTTTTTCTTTTTTACCTGTAAAATAATTATCCAAACAAACCACTTCATTTCCCTGATTTAAAAGGTATTCACAAAGATGCGAGCCTACAAATCCAGCTCCTCCGGTTACTAAAATTCTTTTCATAATTTAATTGATTATTGGTTTTCGGCCAATGGCATAATATGTAAATTCCATTTCATTTAATTCTTCCGGATCATATATATTTCTGCCGTCGAATATCAGATTATTTTTCAAAAGTTTCTGCAGTACTCTAAAATTGGGCAACCTAAACTCGGGCCACTCTGTCACCAAAACCAAAGCGTCCGAATCAATACAAGCGTCGTATTCATCTTTGGCAAATTCGATCCTGTCTCCCAGTATTCTTTTTCCTTCCTCCGACGCAACAGGATCGTAGGCGATTACTTTCGCCCCGTCTTCCAGTAATTTATCAATTATAACCAACGAGGGAGCTTCACGCATATCGTCTGTTTTGGGTTTAAAAGCCAACCCCCAAACAGCAAATTTCTTTCCTTTTAAATCACCATTAAAGTGACGTTTTATCTTTCCATACAGGATCTCTTTCTGACGATAATTCACCGATTCAACAGCTTTAAGAATCTCGAGCGAATAACCATTCTCATCAGCCGTCCTTATTAATGCTTGCACATCCTTGGGAAAACAAGAACCACCGTAACCGGTTCCGGGGTAAATAAACTTTGTGCCAATCCTCACATCTGAACCGATCCCTTTTCTTACCGAATCAACATCAGCACCAACAATTTCACAAAGATTCGCAATATCGTTTATAAAACTAATTTTTGTTGCAAGCATTGAATTTGCTGCATACTTAGTCATTTCTGAAGAAGTTATATCCATAAATAAAATGGGGTGACCATTTAACAAAAATGGTTTATACAACCTCTTCATCACTTTTTGAGCCTTTTCGGACTCGGTTCCAATAACAATTCTGTCGGGCTTCAGAAAATCATCAACGGCACTTCCCTCCTTTAAAAACTCCGGGTTTGATGCCACATCAAACGGAACTTCTTCCCCACGTTTTTCCAATTCCTCAAGTACTGCATTTTTCACTTTTACCGATGTGCCCACCGGAACTGTACTTTTTGTTACAATAACCATATAGTGATCCATAGTGCGCCCGATTTCACGAGCCACTCCAATCACATATTTCAAATCAGCACTTCCGTCCTCATCGGGTGGAGTTCCAACAGCAATAAAAACAGCATCCGAATCTTTCAGACTTTCCTCCAGATTGGTTGTAAACATCAACCTTCCCTTTTCAACATTCTTTTTGTAAATATCTTCCAACCCGGGCTCATAAATCGGGATATGTCCTTCTTTCAACATTTCAATCTTGCGCTCATTAATATCTACACAAGTTACATTCACCCCGGTTTCAGCGAAACAGGTACCTGAGACCAAGCCAACATACCCTGTTCCAACTACAGAAATTTTCATTGTTATTGTATTTTTGAGTTAATTAAGATTCTTTTTAAGACAGATTCAGCGTTCCTTTTATAATTTGATGCAAAATAAGTATTTATATTAACACCAGAAAAAAAATTCTGATATTTCAAGTTGTTTACGGAGAAAAAGCAAACACCCCCGCACATCCATCTAAATATCAATATATTAGTTATAAATTTTGCACTTAGCTTTAGTTTAACTATTTTCAAAACCAGAATTTCCAAGGTGTATTAAAATATTTTGATATGTTCTTTTAAAAATGAAACTCTTAAACCAGTAACTAATACAAAAAGTTCATGAACTATGGAAGGAATCGTATTCAGAATGCTGCTCGATTTGGTTGAAAATAGATTTGGTTACGCGATGGTTGATAAAATAATAACCACATCAAATCTTAAACGCAATGGAGTTTATACACCCGTTGGAACTTATCCTTACCATGAGTTGATTGCGCTCAGCAGAGAACCTGAAGAAAAAACTGGAATTGTAATTGACAAATTGCACCTTAATTTTGGAAAATCTGCTTTTAATATTTTCAAACAAAGGTATTCTGATCTAGTCGCGGGGTTTAACGATGTTTTTCAATTTCCTGAACATTTGAATAATACTGCCCATGTTGAAGTCCTAAAGTTATACCCTAAAGCAGTGTTACCATACTTAACAAACAAAAAAATTAATGATAAAGAAGTTGAACTGGTTTACAACTCAAGCCGAAAAATGGCTTTTTTTGCAGAAAGACTTATCAAGGTTTCATTATCGTATTTTCAAACAAAAGCCAAAATTAAAATTCAACCTTTAATAAGCAACAACCCGAATGTTCGTTTCCAAATCAAAAAAATATGAATTCAGAAATTAACCTTTTAAAATACAAACTCGAACGGGAACAAAAAGCAAGAATTGAAGCTGAAAAATTACTTGAATCAAAATCGCAGGAATTGTATCATTCAAACCTGAAATTAATCTCTCTGAATAAAAAGCTGGAAGATCTTGTAAAACAGCGAACCGAAAAACTTTTGGAAGCTGAAAAAGATTATGAGTTTCTTGTTGAGAGTATTAACGACATGATTCTTCGACTTGACCTAAAAGGAAATATCATTTTTGCCAATATGGTAGTTACTCAAAAGCTTGGCATAAAAAGGTCGGAAGTACTTGGGCAAAATATATATGACCTCCTCCCTGCCGAATTCAAGAATAAAATAAAAACTCATTTTACCAGAGAATTTTTAAAACGAAATTGTATCAGTTATTATGAATTACCGGTAATCAACAAATACAATAAAACAATCTGGATGGGACTAAACGTACATTTTTCAAGTGATGAATGTAAATCGTGTTTCCAGAAACAGCTATCACTTGAAAATTTTGCGCAATCGATGAAAGCCGAAAAAGAATGTACTTTTACAGAAGTAATTGTTGTAGCCCATGATATTACATCGCAAAAGCAAGCACAAATTAACCTTGAAAAAAATGAAAAAAAATACCGTGAACTTTCTGAATTTCTTCCTGAAATGATCTGTGAAGTCAATTTAAACGGGATCCTCACTTATGCAAATCAATATGCGATTAATAAATTTGGGTATTCAAGAGAGGAAGTTATAGAAACGAACTTTAGCATTATTGATATTTTTCCGTACCCGGAACAAGAAAAGGTTCGCCAAAACATTCGCAGGGTTTACGAAAATGGACAAACAATCTCAAACGAGTATAATGCTGTAAAAAAGAACGGAGAAATTTTCCCTGTATTAACCTACATTTCTCCCATTTATGAACAGGAAAAAACAATAGGCGTTCGCGGAGTAATGCTGGATATCACTGAGCGTAAATCATTTGAACAAGAAATTGCACATAACCTGAAACAACAAGAAATACTCTCTAAAATATCGTTAAACTACAATTCATTTGAAGACTTCGATAAAAAAACAAATGAAGCCCTCCGTATAATAGGCCAACATGTTAACGTTAGCCGTGTTTATATTTTTGAAAATAGTGCCGATGGAAAAACGACAAGTAATACTTTTGAATGGAGCGCCAAGGGAATAAATCCACAAATAGAAGACCTGCAGAATGTTCCTTTTTCTTTAATTCCTTCGTGGAAAGTTCGTTTGGAGAAAGATAAAATAATTTTCTCGGAAAATATTAAAGAGCTCCCAAAAGACATTTATGATATTCTTGACCCCCAGGGAATAAAATCAATTGTTGCTTTTCCACTAATTGCTTCCCATAAAATTTTTGGGTTTATTGGTTTCGACGAATGTAACTCACGGAGAAAGTGGACAAAATCGGAAATTGAGTTATTAAAAACCATCTCAAACATCATTTCAAATGCCTTTCATCGAAACAAGATAAACTCAGAATTAATAAAAAGCGAAAGCGAAAACCGAATAATTATCAATTCAATTCCCGATGTAATTATACAAATCGACAGAAATGGTACTATCAAATCTTTTAAATCGTCGCAAAAATTTCACTTATTTGCCAAACTGAATGAGTCTTCAAACGATTCAATCAATATTGTTTTTAACGAAAAAATAGCACAAGCATTTCAAAAAGCAATAAAAGAATGCCTTTTAAATGGTGCATATCAGTTCGATTTCCAAGATCCCAGGGTAAACTTTATTGAATTTTATGAAGCCAGAATGGTAAAACTCAATAGCAATGAAGTGCTTGTTATCATCAGGAATGTGACCGAGTCCCGTGAAAATGAAAAGCAATTGATGATAGCGAAAAACAAGGCTATACAGGCTTCAAAATCAAAATCTGAATTCCTGGCCAATGTTTCTCACGAGATACGTACACCGCTCAACGCCATTTTAGGCTTTAGCCAATGGTTGTTTGAAAATACAAAAATTGAACAACACAAAGAATATTTAAGTACCATTTTAACCAGTGGGAAAAACCTGCTAAACCTGATTAATGATATTCTTGATCTCTCAAAAATTGAGTCAGGAAAAATGGATATTGAATTACAGCCGATGAACTACCATGAAATCATAAACGATATCAAAATGATATTTCATCAAAAAATAGAACAAAAGGGGCTTTCATTTAAAATCAGCACCGATGCTTCGGTTCCGGAATTCATCTACATGGATGAACTTAGGTTCTACCAGATTGTTTTTAACCTTATCAGCAATGCTGTTAAATTTACTTCAAAAGGATATGTCCATGTTTCTGCATTCGCGATGAAAACCAGTGTAAAGGATGAAGTAAACCTCAATATAGTAATTGAAGACACCGGGATTGGTATAGAAGAAGATCATCAAAAAAATATTTTTGATTCTTTTACACAGCAAAGCGGACAAAACAACCGTAATTTTGAAGGTACGGGACTTGGATTGGCTATTGTTAGCGGTCTGCTAAAAAAGCTTAATGGAACTATCTCGTTAAAAAGCGCCCCCGGAAAAGGTACCGTTTTTACGCTGACTTTTAACAGTGTGAAAATTGACAAATCAGAACACGACGAATCAGAAAACATAGACTATAAACCGAATGCCATACTCGACCCGTGTAAAATAATGATTGTTGACGATATCAATTACAACATCGTGGTGTTAAAAAAACTGATTAACTCAAAAAATGCAACATACATCGAAGCCCAAAACGGGGCAGAAGCATTGGCCAAATTGAATAATGAAAAACCTGATATTATTTTTATGGATATTCGAATGCCGGGAATGAGTGGATATGACGTTACTGAAGTTATAAAAAATGACGAAAAACTTGTAAAAATTCCTGTCATTGCTTTTACGGCATCTACAATAAAACAAAAAAACGACAGAATAGATCAATTGTTTGACGGATACCTTCAGAAACCCGTCTTTAAAAAGGAGGTCGATTCCATTCTTTTTAAACATTTAAGCTATAGCAACACAGCTTCAATACTATCGGAAAATAGCAACGAAGATGAAATTAAAGAATCATTAACGGAATTTGAGAAAGCGCTTCCTGAAGTAATCCTGGAAATCGAAAATAATCATTTCCCATTTTGGCAAAATATAAAAGATAATCTAATTATCTACGAAATTGAGGAATTCACCAGGAAGCTTTCAGAAATGGCTTTCCTGAAATCGTGTAAACCCGTCAGAAAATATTGTGACGAACTTAACATCGGGCTTCAAACTTTTGATATTGAGATTATAAAAAAGAAACTGGACGAATTTCCGCAATTAATTAAAAAATTAAAAACATACAAAAAATTAGAGTAAACGTCCTTTGCGCATTCCGATAAAAATACTCATGTAGTAAAATGCACTTTGCTATACCATTTTGAATATGATGATTATAAAAAACCATGATAACATTTTAGTTTAATTGGTTAATTTTGCTACTCGTATGAAAATAAAATTATCAGAAATTACGGGATACTTCAAAATTGAAAGATTAAAAGATGATAAACAAATTGTTGTTTTTCTGATTTGCCTTTTAATTGCAACTGCACTCTGGTTCTTAAATGCCTTAAGTAAAGATTACACTACTACGGTTTCTTATCCTGTAAAATTTGTTAGTCCGCCCGCTAATCAGTTTGTTTCAAATAAATTGCCACCAAAATTTGAATTACAGGTTGACGCACACGGATTTACTTTATTACGTCATAAATTAAGTCTTTCCTTTTCTCCTATTGTTATTAATCTCACTCAAATTACACGCGATTTGGAGCCGGTTGCCGATAGATATTCAATCCGTTCTGCTGATCTAATCAATATTGTTTCAGATCAGATTAGCAACGAGATTTCCGTAACCAATATACGACCCGATAACTTTATTGTCGTTCTCGATAGTTTAAAAACCAAATCAGTTCCGGTAAGGATGAATGCCGAACTGAATTTTAAGCCGCAATTCAATTTAAAAGACCCCGTCTCAATTTTGCCCGAAACAGTGTCAGTAACCGGGCCGGCAATACTTTTAGACTCGATTCAATTCCTTGAAACCGAATTTAAATCGTACGAAAGGCTGGATGCAGATATGGAAAAAGTGGTTACGGTAAAACACCCCGAAAAAACCAGTATAAAACCTGAAAAAATTACATTAAAAATTCCGGTTGAAAAATTTACTGAAAAAGAGTTAAAAGTGCCGATACAAATTAAAAACAAGCCGGATAATGTAAAAATAAAATTATTCCCGTCGGAAGTTACACTTTCATTTCTTGTTGGACTAAGCGAATTTGAGAATGTTACGTCTTCTGATTTTGTTATAACCGTTGATTACAACTCGATAAGAATGAATGTTGAAAATATCGGAGTAAAAACCGAACACGAGCCAACTTTTATTGAGATACTTAGAATTTCACCAGAAACAGTTGAGTATTTAATAGAAACCGACTAAGAAATTAAGGATGACAATAAAAATAGGAATAACTGGTGGAATAGGAAGTGGAAAATCGACCATTTGTAACATTTTTAAACTGTTAGGAGTTCCCGTTTTTGAAGCTGATACTATAGCAAAACAACTCCTTGATTCAGATTCTAAAATTAAAACGAAGCTCATTCACCTCTTTGGAGAGGGAATTTATATGGACAATGGAAGGGTTAACCGAAAAAAACTTGCCAATATTATTTTCAATGATAATATTCAGCTTGAAAAAATGAATAAAATGGTTCATCCGGTTGTTCGGGAAAAATTTAATGATTGGGTTGACAAACAAAACCACAAATATATAATTCATGAGGCTGCAATACTTTTTGAAAGTGGATTTTATAAAATGATGGATTTTAATATTTTGGTTTCAGCGGAAAAAAGACATCGAATAGAAAGAGTAAAAAAAAGAGATGGAGTTTCTGAAGCGCAGGTTTTGGAAAGGATAAGCAGACAATGGACGGACAAGGAAAAAAGAAAACTGGCAAGTATTGAAATTATAAATGACAACAAACGTTTAATAATCCCTGAAATTATTGAAATAGATAAAAAATTAAAAAAATATGGCAAAATTTGGTAAATGGATAGGAGGAGGCCTTGGATGGGCTGTTGGCGGACCAATTGGAGCAATTTTTGGATTTGTTGTAGGTTCAATTTTTGATGGAAGTACGGAACAAATGCAACAGGGTGGAGGCCCCGGATTTACAACAGGAAGAACCACCGGATATTCGGGCAGAACAACTACAGGTGGTTATGTAATGAGTTTGCTCGTTTTAGTGGCTGCTGTTATGAAGGCAGATGGAAAAGTTTTAAAATCGGAACTGGATTATGTAAAAAGGTTTATGGTGCAGAATTTTGGCGAAGCTTCAGCGACAGAATCAGTAAAAATGCTTCGAGATATTTTAAAACAAACCATTCCTGTAAACGAAGTGTGCCGCCAAATTCAGCAAAACATGAATTATTCGGCCAGACTGCAACTCCTGCATTTTTTATATGGTATTGCACAGGCCGATGGACAAGTTGATGCTGCAGAGAAACAAATGATTGCCCAAATCAGCAGATATATGGGGATTAACGATAGTGATTACCAATCAATTGAAGCAATGTTTGTTCCGAATACTGACGCAGACTATAAAATTCTGGAAATTGAACGTTCGGCCAGCAACGATGAACTCAAAAAAGCGTATCGCCGGATGGCTATGAAATATCACCCGGATAAAGTTAGCCATCTCGGCGACGATTTCCAGAGAGCTGCCAACGAGAAATTCCAGAAGGTAAATCAAGCCTACGAAAACATAAAAAAGGAGCGAAAAATTGCTTAAGACAGATTTTAGAAATCAGGAATGAGTACAGAAAAAAATAAGGTAGTCTATACCTCAAAACGCTCCATCTAAAATCATTATAAATGAAAATCATCTCAACAAATATTGGTGCCCCACAAACAATTGAGTGGCGTGGAAAGCAGATAGAAACCGGAATTTACAAATATTCGGTTCCCCACCCTATTTTTCTGGGAAAAGAAGATGTTGAAAATGATCATGTTATTGACCGCAGATATCATGGAGGCACAGACAAAGCATGTTACCTATATTCTGCCGACCATTACGACTATTGGCAAAAATTCTACCCGGAATTAAAAATGCCCTGGGGAATGTTTGGTGAAAATCTTACAGTTGAAGGTTTGCACGAAGCAAAAATAAATATTGGCGATACTTTTAAAATAGGAGAAGTTGTGGTTCAGGCTACTCAACCACGCCAGCCCTGTTACAAGCTGGGGATTCGTTTTGGGACTCAAAAAATGGTAAAACAATTTATCGATTCCGGTTTTGCAGGCGTTTATGTCCGTGTACTTCAAAAAGGCGAAGTAAAAGCCGGTGACGAAGTTGTTCTTATTGAAAAAAAAGATTCGCTTTCCATTCTAAAAGTGTATCAACTTCTTTATGCTTCCGAATTTGAAAAGGAAAAAGAAAACTTTGAAAAGGCAATCAACGACACTTTTCTCGCTGAAAGTTGCCGAAATGATTTACTCAAACGTTTTTCGCTTAAATGATCTTGCAAACTAAGAACGCGACAAAACGTAACCGATTGATTCATTTGACAAAAAAATGAGAACTTCAATTTTGAAGAAAAAAGATGTTTCAACGCAGGATAAACAAAAAAACACTTATTATAATCATAAAATTTAAAAAGTGGCGGGACTATTTTGAATTAAAAAACCCGCCACTTTTTTATGCTGATTTGGCATCATCACCTGCACATCCTTCGCGATATTCTGCAATAATCTTTTTTACTTCGCTCGGAGCAACACGGCCATACACTTTTTCGCCGACAGTAACAACCGGAGCCAAACCACACGCACCTACACAACGTAAACAATTGATCGAAAATTTCCCATCGCTGGTTGACTCTCCGACTTCTACTTTTAACTGACGCTTAAATTCAGCCAAGACCTGCTCGGCACCACGAACATAACATGCTGTTCCCATACAAATTGAAATCGGATTTTCTCCGTGTGGAATCATCGTAAAAAAGCTATAAAAAGTAACGACCCCATACACTTTTGCTACCGATGTTTTTAATTCTTTGGCAATCACTTCCTGCACTTCAGCCGGAAGATATCCTAGCTTGTGCTGCACCTGGTGTAAAACATTAATCAATTCACTCTCTTTGTTTCCAAATTCAGCGCAAGTATCTTTTATGAGTTGTATTGTATTTTCTGCTAATTTTATTTTTGGCATTTTTTATTGACTTTTAGAAATTAGACAATTATTAGTAATAGAACCTCAAACAAACTATTCCGTTCGATCAAAATACTCGGTATGTAACAAATGATGTGCTTTTTCGCTCATCGGTTCTCCTAAAAACTCCTCGTACAATTCAATGATATACGGATTTTCGTGTGATTTACGAATTACTTTGTTTTTGTCCTCCTGGTAAATAGCCATCTGTCTCTTTTTCAGTACCTCTGCATTTCCATGGTGATAGGGCTGCCCTCCACCACCAATACAGCCCCCCGGACAACTCATTATTTCAATGGCA
Organism: Maribellus maritimus; assembly: GCF_022267315.1. GTDB lineage: Bacteria > Bacteroidota > Bacteroidia > Bacteroidales > Prolixibacteraceae > Draconibacterium > Draconibacterium maritimum. The sequence goes on along the minus strand of NZ_JAIKLE010000004.1, from coordinate 250,842 downwards.
TGAAACTCACTTTTACCGGCCTGAATGTCTTCAAGCAATTTGCGGGCATTTCCCAAACCATGGGCAATTCCAATTTTTAAGGGGAATCCATCAAAATCTATGGTTGCTTTCCGAATCCCCTCCATTCCGCGTAGTTCAGCAAAATCAATCCGGGGAAGCTCTTTTTTTGTATGAATCTCATAAGCAGTTCTGACTGCAGCTTCGATCACTCCTCCTGTTGTTCCAAAAATTACTGCGGCTCCGGTTGATTCTCCAAGCGGATTATCAAACGTTTCATTGGGAAGTGTTCTGAAATCGATGTTTGAAATTTTTATCAGGGCAGCCAGTTCACGTGTGGTCAATGCATAGTCAACATCAGGGTTATCATTGGTTTTAAATTCCTCACGGCCACATTCATATTTTTTAGCCACACAAGGCATTATTGACACTACAACCAAATCTTCCCTATTAATACCCAATTTATCAGCAAAATAAGTTTTCGCAATGGAGCCAAACATTTGCTGCGGTGAACGTGCTGTAGACGGGATATCTTTCATTTCAGGAAACTGGTGCTCAAAAAACTTCACCCACGCCGGACAACACGATGTCAAAATTGGCAATTTTACATCCTTATCGCCAGACAAATGTTTTGACAAACGGTTTAACAACTCGGTACCTTCTTCCATAATGGTGAGGTCAGCTGCAAAATCGGTATCAAAAACATAGTCGAATCCAAGCTGTTTTAAGGAAGCAACGAGTTTACCTGTAACCAATGTTCCGGCTTCCATTCCAAATTCTTCGCCAAGAGCTGCACGAACAGCCGGGGCAGTCTGAACAATTACAGTTTTCGAGGGATCGGACAAAGCGCGGATTACATTTCCTGTTTCATCTACTTCGGTTAACGCACCGGTTGGGCAAACAGCAACACATTGTCCGCAATACGTGCAAACCGAATGGTCGAGATTCATTTCAAAAGCCGGAGAAACTACAGAATTAAAACCACGGTTTATCGCCGAAAGAACGCCTACCGTTTGTACTTCATTACACATCATTTCACAACGGCGGCACATTATACATTTGTCCACTTCACGAATAATTGCAGGGGAAGTGTCTTCCCGATAATGTGACTGTTCCCCCTGGTAATGAATTTCACGAATACCCAGTTGATGTGCCATGTCCTGCAACTCACAGTTGCCCGACTTTGCACATATCAGACAGTCAGCGGGGTGGTCGGAAAGAATCAGTTCCATCACTGTACGGCGAGCATTAATAGCCCGGATCGAATGGGTATTTACTACCATTCCTTCAGCTACTTCGGTACAGCAAGCCGGAGCAAGATTCCGGCGTCCCTCAACTTCCACCACGCAGACGCGACAGCCACCGGGTTTATTTTCTATATTTAAATCATGCAGTTTCATGTGACACAACGTGGGGACATGCACGCCAATTCCTGATGCCGCTTCCAAAATTGTAGTTCCGTTTTTTACAACTATCGATTTATTATCAATTGTCAGATTTATCGTATCCATTGTATTCTTTTTACTTGATTATGTTAGGGTTATCGCATCGAATTTACATTTTTCAAAACAAACACCACATTTAATACAGATAGACTGGTCAATAAAATGAGGTTGCCTGCGCTCACCTGTAATTGCTCCAACCGGGCAATTTCGGAAACAAAGTGTACAACCTGTACATAAATCTTCTGCAATTTCATATTTCAAAAGAGCCTTGCACTGCCCTGCCGGACATTTTCCGTCATTTACATGCGCCAAATATTCATTTTCAAAATTTGCAATGGTTGAAAGTACCGGGTTGGGAGATGATTGTCCCAGTCCGCAAAGTGACGCATCCTTAATAACTGAACTCAAAACCCTTAAACGTTCAATGTCTTCCACTTCTCCTTTTCCTTTTGTTATTTTGTCAAGAATTTCGTGCAGGCGTTTATTGCCGACACGACAAGGAGTACATTTTCCACACGATTCTTCCAATGTAAATTCGAGATAAAAACGCGCAATGGAAACCATACAATCGTCCTCATCCATTACAATCATTCCTCCCGATCCCATCATCGATCCAGCAGCAATCAAATTATCATAATCGATTGGTGTATCCAAAAAATCTTTTGTTAAACATCCACCGGAAGGACCTCCGGTTTGCACCGATTTAAATTCTTTTCCGTTTTTTATACCGCCACCAATGTCGTAAATCACTTCACGCAATGTAGTGCCCATTGGAACTTCAATTAAACCAACATTGTTGATTTTTCCGGCTAATGCAAAAACTTTGGTTCCTTTTGATTTTTCAGTACCAATTTTATTAAACCAGTTGGCTCCTTTATTTAATATAACAGGAATATTAGCAAAGGTTTCCACATTGTTTACGTTGGTTGGTTTCCCCATATATCCTGAAACAGAAGGAAACGGCGGTTTAAAAGTAGGTTCACCACGTAAACCTTCCATTGAATGAATAAGCGCTGTTTCTTCGCCACAAACAAATGCACCTGCACCATAACGCAGTTCAATATCAAAATTGAACTTTGCGCCCATAATATCATTGCCCAACAATCCATATTCGCGGGCTTGTTTTATCGCTGTCTTTAAACGCTCAATTGCCAATGGATATTCTGCACGGATATAAACCAAACCTTTGTCTGCACCGATACAATATCCGCAGATAGCCATGGCTTCCAAAACAGAATGCGGGTCGCCTTCCAAAATTGACCGATCCATAAATGCACCAGGATCACCTTCATCAGCATTACAAACTACATATTTTTGGTCGGCCTCCGATTTTCGTGTAATTTCCCATTTTAATCCGGTTGGAAACCCTCCACCTCCACGGCCACGTAATCCTGATTCCTTTATTTCCTGAATGGTTTCTTCCGGAGTGAATTCGGCCAGACACTTTCCAAGCGCCATGTAACCATCCCGGGCTATGTACTCTTCAATATTTTCCGGATTGATAAAACCACAATTTCGTAAGGCAATCCTGATTTGCTTTTTGTAAAACCCAATTCCTTTGGAATCACTTATATTTTCGTTGGTTACCGGATCGGTATACAATAAACGCTGAACTGTACGTCCTTTTACTATATGCTCTTTTAAAATTTCTTCAGTATCCCCGGGGCTTACTCTCACATAAAAAGTATTATCGGGCAATACCTTTACAATGGGGCCTTTCTCGCAAAAACCAAAACATCCGGTGCGTACAATTTGCACTTCGTCTTCCAGCCCAAACTCATCAATTAAAGAAGTAAATGAATTTATAATATCTTCACTTTCCGACGCTTTACAACCTGTTCCGCTGCAAATGAGAAGGTGCATTTTATAATCGCTCATAATAAATTTAGTTGAAGGTTTTTATTCATCAATGGTTTTAAAATTTACCGGAATAATGCCATCTACCAGCTTGCCACGTTTGATGTAGACTTCGATAATTTCTTCAGCTTTTGATTTATTTACGTAACCAAAAACCACCGGTCCTTTTCCGGGCAACGTTATTTCCACCGTTGGCTCGGCGTAACAATATCCCATGCATCCGGTTTGCGTAACAACGGCATCAATAGCCTGTTGTTCCAATTCTTCCACAAAATAATTCATGGTTTCTTTGGCACCCGATGCAATTCCGCACGTTGCCATCCCCACTTTAATCTGCACAGTTTGTTCGGGATGATCGCTATTCTCCCGCAATTTGATCTTGGACTGTACCTCATCCCTGATTTTTTTGAGATCAGCCAGTGATTTTATTTTAGTCATAGTTGTATTGGTTGTTTTTTATAAGGTTGCTTTTATATCTGTTAAATTGTTTTTTATCAGTTCGATAATTCCATTTTTAATTTCTTTGTTGTTTAGTGGCATTCCGTCAAGCATTTTGATAATGTCATCAGATGAAATTTCAAAAATGCTCTTAGTGGTTTTATGTGTGTATTTCAATTCTACTTTTTTGTAACTCAGCAAAGTGAGATAGTAAGAATTCCACACATCTCCCAACGGTGGCCTGTCAATATTTGATAACTGAAAAACAGCTTTTATTTCCGTTCCCATCCCCTCTTTCGATTTCAGCTCAAGTTTTCCGCCACATTGTTCTGCATTTTGTTTTAGCAGCGCCAGCCCCATCCCAACTTTCCGGGTATTTCTGGATGTAAAGAACGGTTCGGTTGCCTGTTGTAATGTCTGCTCATCCATACCGCAGCCGTTGTCCCGAATTATCAAAGTGTAAATGTCATTTTTTTTATCCTCATCAACTATGATTTCAATCAATGTAGCCTTTGCCCTGACCGAATTTTGAACGATATCAAGGATATGTTCAGATATGGTTTTCATCTTATTTGAACAAATCGGTTATTTTTCTGATTCAGAGCCATTTTAATTTCTGAAAAATCGGGTTTTTCAATTATAAAATTGGTGTAAATTTCGCCAATTTGTTCCAAATAATGGGCATCGGAATTGCGTATAAGGGTCTTTTTATTTTCTATAACATAATGTTTTCGAACATAATTTACGGAAGTATGTTTTGAAACACCCAACGCATCATATTTTAAATTCTTGGGAATAAATCCAAGTTGACTTATAATCCCATTTGCGGATCGGTCGATATGGGCGGGAATAAAAAGGCCATTTAAACCGGAAACCTGATTTTGAATTTCATCGATTCCAACTTTTAGCGCAGCAGGAAGATAATAGGGAATCATCTCCAAAATATTTTCTTCTTCATCAATTAATGGCTGGTAGCCAAAATAATCTTCCTTGTTTGGAATTTTGGTTATGTTTAAATCGATAAACTGTTGAAAGATTTCAAGTTCCTTTTCTTTTTCAAAAAACACGAGGCAATGTACCTCTTCTTTTGTTGTAACTTCAGCACCGGTAAGAACAAAAATTCCCTCCCTTTCAGCCAGCTTTCTTACCAACGGCGCTTGTTTTGTAGAGTTATGATCAGTGATTCCGATAATCTGAAGTCCCGTTTCTTTTGCTCTTTTTACGATATTTCCGGGCGACATTTCCAAATCGGCACAGGGCGACAAAAGTGTATGTATATGTAAATCGGCCCTGAATATTTGCATTTTGCAATTTTTTTGAAGATGGTTAACGCTTTATTTTGTAACGCAGTTCAATAACTCCGCTTTTGTAAACTTTTGAGTATGTCAGCTCAAGTCGTGTTTCCCGGGGAATAGCTTCAAACAACTCAATTCCCGCCTGGACAACAATGGGCATAATAAAAACATAAACCTCGTCAATTAATTTCTCGTTTAAAAACCAGGTATTCAACTGCCCACCGCCAATTAGCCAAATATCGCGCTTCGATTTTCCCCTTAAATTTTGTACAAATTCAATATGATTTTCTTTTACAAAAGTTACATATTTTGTGTTTTGAATTTCCGGATTTCGTGTAAAAACATAGTTTATTTTTGTTTTGTAGGGGAATTCTATATCCCAACTAATTAGTTGTTTGTATGTGCTGTTCCCCATGATTGTTATTCCAACAGAGTCAAAAAATTCAGCATAACCATGATCTGTATTCTCAGGATTGGGGATTGATTCCAGCCACTCTACGCTTCCATCGGCCAAAGCGATTTTTGAGTTTAAACTTTGTGCAATATAAAGTTTTATTTTTGCCATTTTCTTTTTATTTGAAGATTATAAATTCAAAACAAAATTGTCCTGAGAATCGATTAATCTTCCTGAAGAAAATTATAAAGTTTCCCTACAGTTTCAAACGTTCCCCAACGGGTTCCTAATATGGGAATTCCCTCTTCGTTGCTTTTGTTTAATGTTTCAGTTTCTGGCTCAAATCCTTTTACCAATATTACTGCTGCCAGGTCCTTTAATGACGCGACAGCCATTACATTCTGATGGGTTTGGAGTGTAATCCAGACTTCGCCTTCGCCGGCATTTCCCATCACATCACTCAATAAATCGGAAACATAACCTCCCGATATTTCATTTTCAAGGCCATTATTACCTGAAAATACTATTAGATTAAACTTTTCAACCAAATCAGAAACCTTCATTTCGTCCGCCTTTTTTATTACAATCGGCATCAAAACGTTTTTGGCCCCATACCTTTTCAAGGCTTTTAAATCCTTTTTCAACCGATAATTTATTTTCTTTTATATATCTCTTTTGTAAAAAGATACAGTCCGTCATTTTAGCATTCCCCTGAACCATGTCTTCCGCAAGGGCATGGCAGTTAGGTGCCCCGCAAGCTCCACAATCAATACCCGGAAGCTGACAAAGAATTTTGCCTGCCTTTTGCATCCGGTCCAATGCTTTTACCCGATCCTCATGCAACACAAAAATGCTTTTTGCTTCTATTTTATCTGCCTGCAACTTTTTCTGAACAATCGTTTTGCCAACATCCGGCACTTCTGTTTTTGATGCAGACGGATATCGCAGAGCGCGTTTTTGCAAACGTTCCGAAGTAAGAAACCGATTTCCTGTTAATAAAATACCCCCGGCACATCCCTGACTGCATGACTTTAATTCGAGATAGTCAAGACCGGCAATCTCTTCGTTTTCCAGGCGTTCCAAAAATTTCACCACGTTATGAATTCCGTCGATAGACATGGCCCTGCTTTTAAACTGTCTGGATTCCCCGCGGGGCAAACTCCACAAGATTCCGTCGCGACTAAGATTTTTTCGCAAGGGAGAGAAATCCTCCGTTTTATCTTTTAAAATTATTTTCATTATCCGGTTGTACAAATCCTTCATATTGATGGTTCCGTTTACAACCGATTTTTTCTCTCCAAGCGGCTGGTTCACTGCGGCCATCTTTGCAGAACAGGGACTGATATAAAAAATACCGATTTCACCTTCATTTGCCCCTTTTGCCTTTAATTCTTCAATTGCAAAATTTGCGGCTAAATCGTGGGGAGCTTTTAATGGAGTTATATTCTCAGCCAGCGAAGGATATTTTGATTGTATCAGGCGTACAACTGCCGGACAAAATGAAGAAATTACCGGATGCTCCCGATTTCTGCCGGTTTTCTTCTTTATTTCCTCCGAAAGCCAACGAATAGGTTGTTCTACCTCATAAATATGAGTAAACCCTAATTTTAAAATTGCCTGGTAAATCTGGTCCTCCGAATATTTTTCAGGAAACTGCCCGATTAAAACCGACGGAAAAAGTGCAATACGGTAATTGTAATCAAAAATATTCTGCAAATCATCCTGTTCCACATAAAATGCTTTGGCCGGACAAGCACGCAAACAGTTGCCGCAATCCACACATCTCTCCGGGCGAATAGAGGCTACTCCGTTTACGATACGAATTGCTTCGGTTGGACATGCTTTCATACAATGTGTACACCCAAAACATTTCTCTTCGTCCACTTTTATTGCATGATATTTTTGCCCCTCTTCCATTAAAAGTAATTTTTAAACTTTACAAGCGTACCTTTGCCCATCTCACTTATAATATCCAGTTCATCAACATTTTTTTTTATGTTAGGCAGTCCCATGCCTGCACCAAAACCCATTTCCCGCACCTGCTTTGAAGCGGTAGAAAAACCCGCTTCCATCGCTTTTTCCACATCCTCAATTCCCGGCCCTTTATCAGTTAGTTTTACTTCAATAAAATGACTACCTATGGATGCTTTCAAAATCCCTTTTTTGGCATGTGCCACGATATTTACCTCCGCCTCGTAAACAGCAATTACAATTCGTTTTATTGTTTTTGAATCAATATTTAATTGTTTCAACACTTTTTTGATTTTACTCGATGCATTTCCGGCACTTGTAAAATCGCCTCCTTCTATTTCAAAAACAAGTTCCATTAATACACCGGTTTTATTCCGTTTGAGAATAACACCCCACTTGCTCTGAAAATCGAAAATGGAGTTTCAAGCAAAACAATCTTATTTTCTTTGGCCAGTTGTATCATTTCCGGTGAAGCCTTTTTATTTCTGGCAAGTAAAACAACATGAATATCTGCCATTTCAGCTGTGCGAAGCAACTGCACATTTGCAAGGCCTGTTATCAGCAAAATATCTTCCTCATCAAGCGTTAGAACATCACTCATTAAATCTGAACTAAATGCCTTTTTTATATTTTTTTCTGTCAGTAAGTCGCCGGCAATGATTCGGGCTTCTGTTAATTTTTGAATATCACTAATTTTCACTGTTGAATTTAAATGGTTTTATTTTTGAGATATATTTGTTCTTCAAACAAAGATAAACGAACAAAAATTCAAATAATCAGCTTTTCATCATAAAAAACTGTTTTCAAATAGATTTAAAATGAATTGAAATAAAGGCTTTATTTGTTAATTTTCACATTCCAAATTTCGAAAAACCAAAATATGATCTACGATAAAAAATCATTTTTGACCAATAATATTGATGACCCGGAATTTCATCAGAAAATTATTGATGCGCTCCCCATTCCTATTTTCTACAGAGATTTAAATGGAGTTTACCAGGCTTGCAACAAAGCTCATGAAAAGTTTATTGGTCGCCTTCGCGAGCAAATAGTTGGAAAGTCCGTGTACGATATTCATTCCAGGGAAATGGCTGATATTTATTCACGTCGCGACAAAGAATTGCTTGAATCAACAGGTGTACAAGTGTATGAAAATCAAATTAAACATTCCGACGGAACCATTCATAATGTCATTTTTAACAAAGCCGTAATACACGACAATGATGATAAAGTTATAGGTATTGTAGGCTCAATTAACGATATAACCGAATTGAAACGAACAGAAACCCGCCTGAAAAAAGCACAGGAATCGATGGAGGTTTCTTCACACATGTTGCATAAAATTAACGTGGGTATTTTGATGATGGACGATAACCACAAAGTAGTGGATTCGAACGTTAGCTTTGCGCAGCTAATGGGCGAAGAAACCTCCGAGTTGTTTGAAACGATTCCGGGCTTAAAGGGGGCGGATGTTAGTGTCCTTGTGCCTGAAGTAATTTTTAAAATGATGTCGAGTATTCTCACGTCAGGAGAAGAGATCCTGGAGCGTGACATTAAGTTTCAGAATAAACTACTGCATGTTTCTGTTGTAACTCTTTATAAACAAAAGGTTGTAGGTGCCGTTATCCGCGACATGTCTGCGCCGATGCTGGTGCGCGATGAAATCATTAACCGGGCACAGCGGATAAAAATCCAGAATATAGAAACAGTACAAAAAATTGCCCGATTGTTAGGCGAAAATGCAGCAGAAACAGAAGAACTTTTAAACTCAATTATTGAATCGCACAGATATGGTGACGACGAATAACCCGGGCTACCACGTAGAAATTGATGTTCAGCAAAAAAAGCCAAAAGGAGAGATTGCCTGCGGCGATGTTTTTGAATCGAGTATCACCAAAGAAGAGAGTCGTACAATTTTGGTTTTAAGCGACGGGATTGGTCATGGAATCAGGGCAAATGTACTTGGCACACTTACCGCAACCATGGCTTTAAAATATACAAAACTACATACCAAACCCGAAGTTGCAGCCAGGATTATTATGGAAGCCCTTCCTAAAAGTAACGACGGAAAGGAAAACTACGCCACATTTACCATCATTGAAATTGACCCTGAGGGATATGTAAGAATAATTAACTATGATAATCCGACTGTTTTAATTCTTCGAAACGGGAAATTATTTCAACCCAAAGAATATGAATTAAAAATCCGCGGAGAAGCAAATTTGGGAAAATTATTACGTTGTCGTGAATTTAAAGCTTTTAAAGAGGACAGGATTATATTTATGTCTGATGGGGTTCCTCAATCAGGGTTGGGGAACAATCGTTTCCCGCTGGGATGGGGAATGGAAAAAATTGAAAATTTTATATTAAATCAGGTAGGCCGGATGCCGGATATCTCGGCAACAAAACTTTCGCGGAAAATCTTAAACCAGGCAGTAATGAATGACAACTTTTCGGTGAAAGATGATACAACCTGTGGTGTAATTTATTTTAGAGAGCCCAGAAAATTTATGCTCATTACAGGCCCTCCGTTTTACAAGATTAAAGACTATGATTTTGTTGGACGCGTTCAGGGATTTAAAGGCAAAAAAATTATTTGCGGGGGTACAACAGCCGAAATTATCGCCCGCGAATTAAATCTTGAAGTAAACATCCAGCACGGTGAAAAAAAAGCAACAGCATTACCACCTTCGGCAACAATGTCAGGTTTTGAGATGGTTACAGAAGGAATTTTGACACTGGGAAAAGTTGAAGACATTCTGGAGAATTACGACAGCGACACAAAATTACAGGATAGTCCGCCAGAGCAGGTTGTTAAACTTTTACTTCAACACGATAGTATTGATATAATTGTAGGAACTCGTATCAACTGGGCACACCAGGATCCGGAACAACCACTGGAACTGGAATTGAGAAAATTTGTGGTAAAACGAATTGTAAAAATTCTGGTGCACAAATTCTTCAAAAAAGTAAAAGTGGAATACGTTTAATATGGTAACAATCACTAACAGCCTCTGCCATAGAAACGAATTAGCGTACTTTCAATTGATGAACCTTCGATAGAAATTGAGAACAGACATTAACATCATTTACCATTTTTTCAGGCAATTTAAGGAGAGTTTTTCAGAAATTAGTGGATATAAAACAAAAGTCATGAAACTGCTAACTCTGCTACTTTTTGTTCTTACTTGCTCTTTTGCACTCTCGCAGGAAAAAGAATTTCATATTCAAGGCCGGATAATTGATGGAGATTCCAATCCGGTTGCAGATGTATACATTTTAAATTACCGCAACCTCAACAAAGCCGTTAGTCGACAAAACGGTATATTCGACATGTGGGTGCTTCCCGGTGATTCTCTAATGATTTCACATGTGTCATACATGTCTCAAAGAATAAAAGTTTTTGATCTAATGGTTAATCCGGTTATCCAAATTGCATTGGATACCATCAATATAATAGAAGTTGATATCTTTTCCAATCCACAGGATGATATGATAAACGCAAAGAAAAATATCGAATCAATGGGATGGAATCCTAACCCCACTCCCACTGATAAACTCACTGAAAAAGAGGTGGTACAGGACATGGTCAATCGAGAAAATAGTGTAATGCGCTCAGAAGCGACGTCGCTGAAAATTTTAAAGTTTTCTCCTTCCGATGTTGTTGGGGCTATTTCAAAAAAAATAAAAAAACGGAAAAAGTCGAATGAATATTCATCTGAAAAAAAACATAAAAAAAACTATCCCTGAGTTTCGGAATAGCTTTTTCATAGTTCTTAGACCTCTAAAGTTTTGCGTCCAGTACCTTTAAAAGGTTTCGTAATTTTTAAACTCTCTAAAAATAAGGTTTGTAATCATCATCTTCATTTCTTATATATCTTGAAAGATATTATCAATTTGTTATAGTACAAAGTAAAAACAAACAGAATAAAACTACAGATTTTTAATGCTGAAAAGCGATGCTTTGTAAACCTAATTATTAATTACACTTTACTTAAAAAGACTCGGGCTTTACTTATTTTTTTAGAAAATTATGAGTAACAACAACTACAAAAAAACCTACTTAATGTTCAGAATATCTGTAATAACAAAAATTCTATAATCTCTTCAGCCTTTTCTGGGAGAGGCGTTGCAAACAACAGGAGCCGGCCTTCTAACGGTGATGGTATGTAGAATACATTTGAAGATGATTATGTCTCAGCCGGCATCCTGTTTCATGGGCTGGGATTTCACCCATTGTTTGCAAACCTGAAAGGACGGACGGTATTATCTATGTAACTCTGAGTTTATTACTTATTTCATATTATCGTAAAACATATTCTCAAAATTTCGTTTTCAGCAGAGATATCAATTCAAAACGGGAAAAGGAAACACCGGGAGTTTCAAACTCCCGGTGTAGTCCAGAGGTTTGTAAAAACATCAATCTTTGCGTCACATAATAAATTTACACTCTTTTACTTTCAAAATATTCAATAACTAATTCAAATTCAACAAACTGCTTATATTATCCATCTCCTCCATCAATATTTCTTTATTGACGGGTTTTGGAAAATATTTCCTGATAAATCCTTTTTCTTCAAAACTCTTCACCTTATCTGTCCTGTTGCTACCAGACAACATATAGCAAATTTTATCCGGATACGATTCATTTACATACTGAACCAGCTCCAATCCATCCATCTCTGGCATAACCCAATCGCTAATTACTATTTTCAGCTCTGGGGAGTCGTTTAAAATTGAAATTGCATCTTTAGCTGAACAGGCAGGTACCAATTCAAAATTGCTTTCCAGCAATACCCTGCACATTAACAAGATATGCGCAGGATCGTCGTCAACATAAAGTATCTTTATCTTTTTCATGACCCTTAAAATTTGCTGCAATTGTACCATTATGCTTTCTTTACAAAAACAAGGAATACCAGCTCTTTTATTTCACATATAAAATCTCTGAGCGAAGTTATACCATTCCTTTATCTATTACTGTAAATAAACAATCAGTACAGAATACAGCTTGAACCTTAAATCGTATTATCGTTAAACAATTTATTATTTACGTCCATCAATTTTCGACACAATTTTAAAATGAAAAAAACGGGTTTGTATGTATCGAAAATTACATTCTATAAATAAGAAATATTATCTTCTTACAAAGAAAAAAGTTTTTATTTTATTTCCACTATCTTAAAATTGACATAAGTCATTAAATGAAAATGAAGCAAAAAAAATTACATTATTACTTGAATCTATTTTTTTCTTTTGATAAAGATGTATTCAAAAGGTGAAACATCAGGTAAATCCACTCCATCTTTTATTTTGGATCTAACCCTGCTTATAGTTTCAGGTGTTGTTCCAAGGTAATTTGCTATATAGACTGATGGAATCTGTTCTATTAATTTCGGCTGACGTTTTATCAGAAATAAATATTGTTCTTCCACAGTAAAAAAACGATTTAGCGAACGTTCCATAGAATTATATATCCAACAAGCTATCAACAAACGTTCAATATCAATTGTTACGGGAACACTTTTGCTTATCTGTTGAAAATAATCCCATTCCATCGACCATACTACTGCATTTGTAAGTAGCTGAATAGATAATATGGACGGACTTTTCCGAATCAAACTTGTATATACGCTAAATATTTCATTTGGAAACGCAAAGGTTTCAGTAACTTTTTGGCTCCCTTTTTGATAAAAAAGATGAGCTATACCTGACTCCAAAAACCATATTTTAGACACGGGTTGACCTGCTTTAACCAAATATGTCCCCTTCTGGTGTTTCTCTTTTTCAATCTTTGCAAGAATATCATTGGGAAGGTTTAATTTCAATTTAGTTAAATAGTGAATGATCTTTTCTTGCTCCCTTTGCATATAATTGAAGCTTTTCGGATTTTTTAAGCTGTTAATTAATAAATCAAAAACCATTCGACACTTATCTTTAGTTCATCCTAAGTTTACACACATAGTTATCCACTTGAAGGACTCTGTCAAATCAAATATAAAGGACAATAATTTACTTTTTTCAAGGTGGCAAGCGACAAACTATACCCTCAATGAGGCTAATATTGCTATAAACCTTTTTAATAAAATTTTGTGATTTGTATCAAGCGTTCCATATTTCATATTTTACGATATTTTAGGGAATAATATTCAAAGAAGTACAAAGGAATTAAACTTTTGCCGAATATTCTTATATTCAACTTGATTTTAATCAAGAAAATAGGTTTTTTGTAATAAAAAATTAACCTCTTGTAATAAATTGTTACAAAATAGAAATAACGAAACCTAAAAGACACTTAATTATCGTTGGAGTTATCTATTATTTAGTCAAACACCTTTTCCTACCAATCCGGCAGCTAATCATATTGATGGGCTGGAAATGCATTTCCCGCCCTTATTCGGCATACTCAAAACATTTCGCGTAAAAACTCTGTACTGCTCCTGCAAAAAAATTCCAATGATATCGTTTGCCTAAAAACTTTCTTCGGAAACTTCGGAACTCAAATCAATCGTCAACTTGCTGCACATCGGCTTCAATCACATTTATACTTTGGGTATTTCATGCAAAAATCACCAAATACTGTAACCAACACAAAATTCATATGTTTTAGATGTAATGTCTCTTAGCCCCGAGAAGGATATATCCCCTGCAACGCGATAATATAATTTATACACTGATAAGGCTGAACATTGTTGTGAGGCAGACTTCCTCCTGAATTATTAACAGTCACATCGACACCTCCGGCCTTCATAGTTGTATTTGCTTTTTGGGCATATCCTTCTGTATTTTTATTTAATGTAGCAGCCACAGCGTCTCCCGGATTGGAAGCATCCGCTTGTCCGTTTTTTGCCTGAATAGTCCCGGATGCACTATGGTTATGTGCAGGAATCTGATTTATATTTAACAGAATATTTTCTTCTCCCGATTTTTCTCCAAGTCTTCTTGGTGTTAATCCCGGCCCATTACCCGGATGCATTGGAACACGCCCTCTTAAATCAGGCAGCCCAAAAGTTGTTCGGCCGTCTCCTCCATATGTTGTGCCTAGAATTGAAAATAAGGCCTGATTTTGTGTGATTGAAAGCAATTGTCCATCACAAAGTGCCCATCCTCTTGGAGCGAAATTTCCTCCAAACAGCATTATTTGACCTATAAATGGTTCCATAGTAAAATGATTCAATGGTTTACGATTATTCCTAACACTATGTAATATAATACCTTTTTGCCTTTTTTCAAAACAAATATTTCTCCTTTACTTATTGATTTCTAAAACTATATTATCATAATTTTCTCAAAAAAAAATACAACTAATGAATTTCTCCTGTCAAACAAAAAAAAGCAGGAAACTATATGCTTCCTGCTTTTTATATAAAATAATTAGTTATTCTCTCTAACTAAACCATCGGATATTTTTTAAATATCGAATCTGATTTCATGAGAATATCAACATATTGTGCTCTCTGATATGCAAACGGGTCTTTCATATTTTTCCGCGAAAGTTTTCCTCTGAAGTCGCCCAAAGACTTGTATTCTTTTTCCTCCATCCACTTGTTTAATTCAATCAGAATATCAGAAACAACAGAAGGCTGGTTTTTGTATATCGTACTCACCATTTGCACAGCATCTGCACCGGCAAGTATCATCTTAATTACATCCTGCGCACTGTAAATTCCGCGACTGGCACAAATACTTCCTTCCAGATTTCCGTAAAGCAGCCCCGCATAACGCAAACTAACCATGTGATCTTTGGGATTACTCAACTCCCATGGATAGTAATATTCTTCCTTTTCCGCATCAATCTCGGGCTGGAAAAAACGGTTAAATAAGACATAGGCATCTGCGCCGGCTTCATCAACCTTTTTAATAAAATTAAGCGGATTGGAATAAAACATACTTATTTTAACACTTACGGGAATGTTAACTGCTTTTTTTACTGCTTTTACAATCTGAATCTGTTTATCCTCGATAGATTTCCCGGTCACTTCGAAATAGCCGGGAGTAGCGTACAAATTAATTTCCAAACCATCAACACCTGTTTTCTCTAATTCTTTGGCATATTCAACCCACGTAGGTTCGTAAATTGCATTTAAACTTGCAAAAACCGGAACATTTACACTTTTTTTCAATTTTTCAAGATTATATAAATGTTCTTTAGGGCCCGCATGTTCCAGTGTTGGAAACAAATCAGTCATTTCAGCGTTACGTTCGTTATACTCATTGAGTTCTTCATCCATCTGAAGATTTTCAAGTTGAATTTGCTCCTCAAACAACGAACGATAAACAATTGCCCCAATTCCGGCATCTTCAATTTGTTTGATTGTTTCAGGCTTGTTAACCAGATTGCAAGCTCCAAGAATTAATGGGTTTTTTAATTTTATACCCATGTAGGTTGTTGATAAGTCTGCCATAATATTTGATTTTTAATGTTTTATTCCTGTTCACAATAAGTAACTAAATTTAGAAATATTTTGTTCAAGAATAATTCTAAATTTATCCTAATATTTTTAAAATTAAAAAAGGCACAAAAAAACCACTTGTAACAATACAAGTGGCTTAATTATATTAATTCTATTACAATCAATAATTTACAGCAAACTTAATGTTACGGTTAACCCAGCCATTACAACTGAGACCATTGTCATAAGTTTAATAAGGATGTTCAATGAAGGACCAGAAGTATCTTTGAAAGGATCACCTACGGTATCACCTACAACACCTGCTTTATGAGCTTCGCTTCCCTTTCCTCCGTAATTTCCTTTTTCAATGAATTTTTTAGCGTTATCCCATGCCCCTCCGGCGTTATTCATAAATACAGCCAGCGTAAAACCAGCAGTTAAACCTCCGGCTAAAAGACCAATTACCCCGGCAACTCCCATTGACGCACCAACAATTACGGGAACAATGATAGCAACAAGTGAAGGAACCAACATCTCTCTCTGGGCTCCTTTGGTTGAAATCTCAACACATTTTGCATATTCAGGTGTTGCTTTCCCTTCCAAAATACCTTTAATTTCGCGGAACTGACGACGAACTTCATCAACCATCGCACCGGCTGCACGTCCAACAGCTTTCATTGTCATTGCACTAAACAGGAATGCCATCATTGAACCAAGGAACAATCCACCAAGGAACAATGGATTAAACAATGTAATATCGTAAGCAGCTGAAAAATCTTTTACAGAAGCAGCTGAAATTTTTACAGCTTTTATACCTTCTTCTACTGCAGGAGCAACATCATTATAAAAAACATACTGACCTTTAGCAACAAATCCTTCACCACCTTTGGCTATTTTACCAAACCACAATCTTACTTCTTCCATGTAAGCCGAAATAAGTGCCATTGCAGTAAGTGCAGCAGAACCAATGGCAAAACCTTTACCTGTTGCAGCAGTAGTATTTCCTAACATATCCAAAGCATCGGTTCTTTCACGAACTTCAGGAGGTAATTCCGACATTTCAGCATTTCCACCTGCGTTATCAGCAATAGGGCCAAAAGCATCGGTTGCGAGCGTAATACCTAATGTTGAAAGCATACCAACAGCGGCAAAACCAATTCCGTATACTCCCATTGCAAAATGCTGAGCACCACCGGCAGCCCAGAAAGCTCCCATGATACCAAGTACAATAGTTACTACCGGAATCCAGGTTGAATTCATTCCAACAGCAATTCCATCGATAATGGTTGTGGCAGGGCCTTGTTGTGCCTGATGTGCAATACCTTTTGTAGGTTTATATTCATCGGAAGTATAATATTCGGTTGCCTGACCGATAATAACACCGGCTGCCAAACCAATAACAACAGCCCAGAAAACACCCCAGGTAATCCATCCCATAAATGCCAAACCTACCAAGGCAAGAAGTATAAGAACAGAACTACCAAAAGTTCCTATAAATAAAGCTCTTAATAATGTTTTTTGTGTTGCTGATTCTTTTGTACGAACCATAAAAATACCAATGATGGATAAAACAATACCTATAGCAGCAACAATCATTGGTGCAGTTACAGCTTTAATCGGGTCAATTCCTGTACCGGCCAGAGCAACCGCCGGAAGCGCAGCTCCTAACGCAGCAGTTGCAAGTATCGAACCTGCATAACTTTCATAAAGATCGGCTCCCATACCGGCAACATCGCCAACATTATCACCAACATTATCTGCAATGGTTGCAGGGTTACGTGGGTCATCTTCAGGGATACCAGCTTCAACTTTTCCAACCAGATCGGCACCAACGTCAGCCGCTTTAGTATAAATACCACCGCCAACACGTGCAAACAATGCCTGTGTAGATGCGCCCATCCCAAAGGTTAACATCGTAGTTGTAATTTCAACCAGCTTTTGTGTTTCGGTTGTTCCCTCATGAACAAACTGGAGACCAAGAAAATGCAAACCGTTAGCCATATGTTCAGGAGTAAAAATCACTTTACTCAACAGTAAATACCATGCGGCAATATCAAGAAGGGCAAATCCTACAACAACTAATCCCATTACGGCGCCACTACGGAATGCTACCTGCAAACCTTTATTCAGCGATTGTGAAGCACCGTGGGCTGTTCTCGCCGAAGCAAAAGTGGCTGTTTTCATTCCCAAAAATCCGCAAAGTCCGGAAAAGAAACCTCCGGTTAAAAAGGCGATGGGTACAAATGGATTTTGAACACCAAAATACGCCATTATTGTTAGCAGGATAAACAGAACGACAAAAACAATTATTACAACTTTATACTGTCTCTTCAGATAAGCCATTGCACCTTCGCGAACATATTGTGCAATCTCTTTCATCCGATCAGTACCTTCTGAATTTTTCATCAACGATTTGAAGAAAATCCAGGCAAATACCAGTGCCAAAATGGAGGCAATGGGTACTAATAAGAAAATATTACTCATAAGTTGATAATTTTATGTAACTGCTGTTACGGTTTAGATTTATAATAAATATACTTTACATTGAATCGTTAAACTCAGTTTGATTTATGGTCGTTTTTAATAAAAAAAAATTTCCAGCAGACAAAGATAAATTTTAAAATGAAATGCTAAAGATTTGGTGACCTGTTACACAATAGATTGAAAATAAATTAACAAATCATTTTGATGTCTGCCTTTTGAAAAAAAAGTGGTAAACTGCCTCGTAAATCTCATGTTTTAACCCAAAATTGAACCACGTATTAAAAAGTTTTTAAATAACACCTGGGAAACTTAATCAAATTGAAATGATTGTTTGTTAATGTTTCATTAGCATGAGTAGCACTTACTCAAAAAATCGGAATTTAAAATGAAATTTTCCGATATTTATAACAAATACAAACATCTGTTCTTATGAAAAAAATTGTGACTGCTTCCATTTTATATCTCATTACATTTTTACCTTTTATTGCCTTTGGCGAAGAATTCACCGGTTTTTTTAACTTTTCATATTCTGAAAAAGAAAATAAAGTAACACTTGAAGTTGATAAGCTTGACGCAGAGTTTTTGTATGTGACATCTCTTGCTTCGGGGGTGGGTTCAAACGACTTAGGCCTTGACAGGGGAAAGCTTACCGGAACTAAAGTGGTAAAATTTGTAAAAGCAGGAAATAAATTATTACTTGTACAATCCAACTACGACTACCGGGCTTCGAGTAAAAACGACGATGAAATAAAAGCCGTTGACGATGCATTTGCTATATCAGTACTTTGGGGGTTCAAAATTGAAAAAGAAGAAAGCGGCAAATTTTATGTTGATGCTACCGATTTTTTCCTCCTGGATGCGGCTAATGTTTCTGCAACCTTACAACGGAACAAAGAAGGAAATTATAAAATTGATAAATCGCGTTCGGCAATATACCGGGACGGGCTAAAAAGTTTCCCAAAAAACAGTGAATTTGAAGCACTGATTACATTTACCGGAGAACCAGCGGGAAAATTTGTACGCACCGTTACGCCAAGCTCAGATGTGATAAGTATTTATATTCATCATTCGTTTATTGAACTGCCGGATAACGACTACAAACCAAGGGCATTTGATCCAAGGGCAGGTTATTTCTCGACCACTTATCAGGACTATGCAACTCCTTTTGATCAACCAATTGTTAAACGTTTTATTGAACGGCACCGGCTGGAAAAGAAAAACCCAAATGCCCGAATAAGCGAACCGGTTGAGCCGATTATATATTATGTTGACAGGGGAACTCCGGAACCAATTAAATCGGCACTTATTGAAGGCGCAAGCTGGTGGAACGAAGCTTTTGAAGAAGCCGGATTCAAAAATGCGTTTATTTTAAAAGAGATGCCCCAGGGTGCCGACATGCAGGATGTGCGCTACAACACCATTCAGTGGGTGCACCGCTCAACACGAGGCTGGTCCTATGGCTCAACAGTAAGCGATCCCAGAACCGGTGAAATATTAAAAGGACATGTTTCTTTGGGCTCGCTCAGGATACGCCAGGATTTTATGATTGCACAAGGACTGATTTCACCTTTTGGAAAAAACACAAAAGAGATTGAAAAAGCCAAAGAAATGGCGCTGGCACGTATTCGTCAACTTTCAGCACACGAGGTCGGACACACCATTGGCCTGGCCCACGCCTACAGTTCAAGCAGCGAAAACCGTGCTTCGGTTATGGATTATCCGCAGCCGCTGGTAAAAATTAAAAATGGAAAAATAGACCTTTCAGAAGCTTACGATGATAAAATCGGAGACTGGGATAAAATTGCGATTAACTATGGCTACCACGAATTTTCAGACGAAAAAAAGGAAAAAGAAGGCCTCGGTAGAATCATTCAGGATTATATAAAAAACGGTACAACTTTTCTCTCCGATCGGACTTCCGGAGGAGGCATCCAGCCATATACCAGCCAGTGGGACAATGGGGAAAACCCATACAAAGAACTGGAAAGAATGATGGAAATCAGAAGGATTGCTTTAAGTAACTTTGGCGAAAACACGATTCCTGAAGGAACACCTTACGCTATCCTGGAAGATGTTCTTGTTCCGGTATATTATTACCATCGTTATCAGATTACTGCGGCAGCAAAAATAATCGGTGGATTAAACTACCGGTATGCTTTAAAAGGTGACGGACAAATGATAACTGAAATGATTTCGTCCGAAGACCAGGAGAAAGCTTTACAGATTCTGTTGCAAACCATCTCGCCCAAAGAGCTGAAAATCCCGGAGAAATTACTCCGGATGATTCCTCCCAAGCCCATGGGCTACGGCAGGAGTTCTGCTGAAAACATAAAATCAAATACCGGATTAACTTTTGACCCTCTAAGCGCTGCCGGAAAATTAACGAATATGGTTTTTAGTGAACTGTTAAACCCGCAACGGGCACAACGTTTAATCGAATATCATGCAAGGAATACCAACCAGCCGGGTTTTTCCAAAATACTGGACGAACTGGTTTCTGCCACATGGGAAACTCCCCTGACAAGCGGGATGGATGGTGAGTTGCAGAAAGTAGCCAATAATACACTCCTGGTAAACCTGATGCAACTGGCCTTAAACCCAGATGCCACATCAGAAGTAAAAGCACTGACATGGCAAAAGATTCAGGATCTTAAAACGTTGGCCAGCCAAAAAAGTAATTCTGTATCTCTTTCGGAATCTAAATCACATTACGCGTATGCTGTTCATCAAATAGAGTTCTTTAATACAAATCCGGAGAAATTCAAAGAAATAAAAAACGAAATGCCACCGCAAGGTGCTCCTATCGGGATGGAATAAAATATTTTAACTTCATATGCCTTGGCAGGGTTGTTCATAATTACCTAGAAAATAAACAACTTAGCCAACGATGCAAAAAAAACAAAATTCGTTGAATTTGGTATTTACCTAACAGTTGTTTAAATATATACAACAGCAATGCTTTCGATAGATATTGATATTCCAAGATCCTACATTCGACCAATTTTAATTCGCCCAACCACATAAAAAAAGCCCTCAATAGGATTTAATCGTATCTCCGTTTTAAAAAGGCAATTTCATTTAAACTAAAGCCAAGATGAAACAGTATATAATTCTCTTTTATCAACTGATTAGAAAGTGTACCGTTCGAACCGATTTCAACTCCCCAGTTTACATTTGATATTCTTCCGGGGACAGGAACTCCTGCACCAAATGAAACACTCTTATTGCTAATTGTTTTGCTACCGAAGTTGAGGTACGAAGTTTCATAGCTGAGCCCTAATCTGTAAACCCAGTTCTTATAGCCTCTGTTGGTAATACGATTTTCCCACAAACGAAATTCACTTCCAACTGAAAAACGATGAGAATCCTTAAAATCACTCAATTGAATCGGATATTCCACACCCGACCATTTCTGAAAATTATAATCGGCCAGAAAAGTTAAGCGGTCGGAATTGTAAATTCCTATCCCAATTCCTATTTTGGTTGGAACTTTCAAGTAGTCGCTGTCATATTCGTCGTAATCTACCAAACTGTAGTTTGCATCATAAACTTTAAGTAAATGGCTCGATTTCAAATTTTGCTGATTGCTAAATGTTACTCCAAAGGAATAATTCCATTTCTTCACAGGAAACGAATACTGTATGCCGTAATCAAAATAAAAACTTTTCAAAAAATCCTGACGAACAATCTGATAGGATGGAACTACTCCTGTAGCAATTAAATTTTCTTCTTGTGTTAACGAACCAAAAAGGTATGAAGCATTTATTCCAATCGACAGGTTTTTATTGATTTTGATCGCATTCCCAAAATATGCCTGGCTGATTCCCCCGCTACCAACATATTCCGAAATAAACTGTTCATTCTTTCCTTCAACATAATTTGTTTTTGATACGGAGTATCCAACACTACTAAAAGGAACAACACCCAAGGATCCTGCAAACCAGTTTGTATAACGCCACCCGAGTGCCATATAGTTGAAGTTCCCGGTATATCCGGTATTTGATTTTCCGGAAGAGCTTAAGTCGTAATATTTGCCTTTCACTCCAAATTCAAAAATCAACCGTAAACTGTCTATTCCGGTATAAGAAGCCGGATTAATATTGTTAAGGTTGTTGCCCGATTTAAGGGCAATTCCGGTACCTCCCATCGAACCCGATCGACTAAAACCTTTGTTTTGTAATTCACCAGGACCAAAAATAGAATACGGAGATACAGTAGTCTGAGCTCCAACATAAATCGATACAAAAACTAATAATACTAATAATAGGTGTTTCATATTTTTTGCTTATCTGTTTCCGGATAACACACTCAGTCTTTATTTATACATCAGGAAATACAGCTTTAAGGTTGGCCGGTAATTATTTCCACTCCTTGTATCAATTACAAGGCGCTGTCCGGTGCTCTGAAATGTTTCTTTGGGAAATGTTATTATTAATCCGTTTTCAGGATTGAAGTACGAATCACTCAGTTCATCCATTATAAAATTTGTGATATCGAATCTATAGTGAATATCTTCGCGGTACATATTATCAAAATAAAAATCGGCAAGTAAAGTTTCATCATCGTCATTCTGCACTTCAGCTGTTAAGCGGTTGTATTCATCGGTTGTATACAGCATTAGCTCTTCCGGGAAATCAATTTGATCGTCACTCTCGGGGGCTGGTCGGAGAATCAGTTCTGCTTTATATAAAACATTGCGGGTGTCAAGCTCCATTATTTTTTCGAGGCCAGTAAAATCAAGTCGGGTAACAATTCCTGTTCCGGCCTGTATGTACGATTTGTTATCCGTTTGAGTAGAAGAAATATTCTCTCTCTGGCTTATTAGTTTTTCTATAAATGTTTCCGATCTATCGGCCACAACGTTATTAAAACAAGTCTCGGCAGAATACATTGGCAAACGATAATTTGCTTCGGTACGGGTTTGGCCTTTAAGATGTGTATAAAGCACGATATTTATTAACGAATCGGTGGATTTAAAACTCAAAAGCGATGCATCTTCATCTCCCGGAACCAGAGCAATTCCTTTAAAATAATTCAAAAAATCATCGGCTGTCGAGATCTCATCTGCATTGTCTTTCATCATTTGCATCAAGGTTATTCCCCAGTTATCGTCAAGCCTGATTTCCAAAGAGTCATCCTTGTTGGGTTCAGGAGTAAATTTGATTGCGCCAAGCGGTACATCATTGAACTTAAACTTTGATGTATTATAAATATATGAATCATCGGTACCTTCAATTTCTTCCAAAACTTCATGAACAAAAATGGTTCTTTCTTTTGTTGTATCTCCGTATGATAAACCGTCATATTCCAAAACCAGGGTAAGCGAGTCAAAAATAGCATCGTCGTCGATTCCGGCATAAGTCGGAGCATTAACCTGGAAATAAGAAGTTGAACTCACTTCGCCAAAAAAAGCGTCACTATAGCTCCCAACCAACAGGTTATTTGGTGAATTAGCAGGGATAGAGTCAATTATAAAAGTAGATAAGTTAAGAGAAAAAGTATCAACGATAACAACATGTGTTTGAGAAGAGATAAAATTATCCCCAATATTAACCAAATCCAAATCGTTTTCGTCTGCACACGATATAAATAAGTATACTATTATTAAAAGAGAAAATGTTTTTCTTTTCATATAAGATTTTAATTTGGGTTCAAAAGAAGACAAGAAATGGAACCTGAAAAAGAAATATATACCAACCCAAATTTTATATAGATAAATCAGCTATTTGTCGATGTTTTAATCTTTATTAACGCCCTTAAATCGCTAAAATTACTTCAGAGATCTGTTTCAGAGACAAATTTTCGGAGTTTATCTATACTTATCGAACTGTGGTCTAAATTCCTTTTTTCTGACTATTCTGAGGCATACGTTTGTGATTAAATTCCTGATACTTTAGGATTAATATAACATATTAAAAAACAGTCATGAAAATTAATTACTTATTTATTTTACTTTTTGTACTTTTTGGGGGTCTGAGCTCGTGCGGTAGTGATGACGACGATGAATTGATGGGAAACTGGTCGGAAAAATCAGGATTAGATGGAACTGCCAGAAGTGAGGCCGTTGGCTTTGTAATTGATTCCAAATTCTATTTGGGAACGGGGTTTGACGGAGAAGACCAATTAAAAGATTTCTGGGTTTACGATCCGGACGGCGATTACTGGACACAACTTTCTGATTTCCCGGGTGCGGCCAGAAATGGTGCTGTTGGAATAGCCATCAATGGAAAAGGATACATAGGTACCGGGTTTGACGGAGATGATGCACTAAAAGACTTTTTTGAATATGACCCTTCAACACAAAGCTGGCTCCAAATTGATGATTTCCCGGGAGAAGCAAGATACAGTGCGACTGCTTTTACTATCGACGACAATGGCTATGTCGGCACGGGGCGTGGCGACAACCTTTTTTATAAAGATTTCTTTACCTACAGTACTTCTTCCAAAAGTTGGGAAAGTATAATCAGTTTAGGCGGTTCTAAAAGACGTGATGCCGCTTCGTTTGTGATTGATGGAATCGGATACGTTGTTTCGGGCTACAACAATGCTTCGTACGAAGACGACGTTTGGGCTTATGATCCTTCAACAGGATACTGGACAGAAATGCGACATATTTCGAATTATAACGATGATGAAAAATACGACAATGACTATACAACCATTGCGCGCATGAACGGCTCGGCATTCACATTAAACGGGAAAGGTTATCTGGCATGTGGAACTGCCGGTTCAAATGTGAGTAACGTGTGGGAGTATGACCCTCAAATGGATTTATGGAAAGAGAAAACTGGTTTTGAGGGAGCTTCGCGTACAGAAGCAGTTGGCTTTTCCATCGGTTCAAAAGGGTATGTTGTAACCGGCAGAAGCGGAAGTTATTATTTATATGATTTATGGTGTTTTGATCCAAGCGCAGAACAAGTTGACAATGATTAAAAAAACGGCATATATACTCATAAGCATATTGACTGCACTCGTGGTTTTATTTGCTTTAAAAGAAAAGAAAACAGAAACAGCGAAACTCGATCAGGAACGTTTTAGTATTCAAACATTTACTACTGATAACGGTGGCTGGGGATATTCTATTTTCGATAATAAAAAAAGGATTATCAAACAGGATGTTATTCCTGTAATCCGGAAAAACATGTCTTTCCAGTCGGAAAAGGATGCCCGGGTCACCGGGTTGCTGGTAATCAGAAAACTTAATGCAAAAAAACTTCCTACGCTAAACCGACAGGAACTTGAGAACCTGCACATTTCGTTAGGCAGTTATGATATAAACTAGAAAAGCAAGGGATGGCAAAAATCCAATAAAAGCCAAACCCTTTGCTTTATTTTTGATTTTGTCCCGTTCGGTGGCGAGGTAAAAAATCCCGATGGGAATAATAGCGATAAACAAAACTGTTCCGAGAAAATTAAAAATCTCGTCCCTGTCGGTTAAAAATACCAACGAATGTCTTCCTTCTTCAAAATACCAGATGGCAACTGCAATAATTACGGAAAGAATCAGAAGAATCAAGGGAAAAATCCGACAGCAATATTTATTAGTTTTCATAATGGAAATATCTTTAAATACAAAAAAGAATCATTTTAAACTTTTGATTTTCGATTGAATTACTATTGTTTTTTCATCACAGGAGTATGCGGAAAAATACCCCAGCGCTCCGTTAGAAAAATTTGGATTTGGATTAGCTGGCGAAGCCGAAACTGCTGAATTCTCATCGATAAGCTCAGAAACAGCGCTAAAATACTCGTAAGCCGCTTTATCCAGCGTTTGTAACTGATACGTTACAGTATCACCAACTTCATAAGTTTTCCTCCGAATACGCAGTTCAACAAACTTCCCATTTGTATTATTATCATCAAAAAAAATAAAATCTTCAGGAGCATCCTCCTCTTCACCATTCAAAAACATTTTTAAGCGGTAATAGTTATTCTCCCCTGGCGGGTCATGAAAATAAAGATACACATTGTAACCTTCCTGAAATACAGAATAGTCTTCATTTAAAGCCACAGCCATAGAATCAATAAACACTGTTCTGTGCATTTTTGAAACCGACTCATACACATTTTCGCCCATGGTAACTGAAAGCCTGTACTGACAATTGGCATCGGGGATAATAGAATTATTCAGATACTGTCCGTTATTTTCTATAAGTTCAAATTCACGTCCCTCTTCATCGGTAATTTTCACCGTAGCTCCGGCAAGCATTTCAGCTGGTTCTGAGCTATAGTAACTTGTGGTATTAGAAATCTTAACACAGGCCAAATTCGGGTTGTCTGATAATGTTCCTTCTATAACAATAACAGGATTTGTTTCATTAAGGTCTACATCAATTTTTTTTTCGCAGCCCCAAAAAAGCAAAATAAAAACCGGAAATATGAGCTTCATTCTTATCATTATCCACTGGTTAAAATTTGAACTTATAACTTACAGAAGGAACAATTTTAAACAACGAAAATTGCACGGCTTCTGTTTCGCCGGGATTTGTCTCGCTTTCTCTAAAATCGATGTAATATGCATTCTCCCGGGCATAAGCATTGTATATCGAAAAATTCCAGCTCGATTCAAATTTAATGGTTTTCTTCCGAATCCATGTCAGGCCTAAATCAAGCCGGTGATAATCGGGCATTCGGTAGCCGTTCCTTTCTGTATAATACTCCACAATCCGACCGTCAATTTCGTAACGCCCGCTGGGAAATGTAACAGCATTACCGGTGTAATAGACCCATGTTGCCGAAAGTTTAAGCCTGTCGTTAATATCATACATTCCAACAATTGAAAAATCATGGGTTCGATCGTGCCGGGCAGGAAAAGGCTCTCCCTGATTTATTTCGTCGAATTGGCGCATTGTTTTTGACCAGGTGTAGCTCAGCCAGCCATTTATTCGACCATAGTTTCGTTTTACGGTTAGTTCCGCTCCATAAGCCCAGCCGCGACCAAACACCAGTTCAGCCTCAACCGTTGAATTAAAAATTAAATCCGCACTGTTTTTATAGTCAATTTGGTTTTCTAAATCTTTGTAATATATTTCAAGAGAGGACTCAAATTCATTGTTTTTAAAATTTCTAAAATACCCAAGAGAAAATTGATCTGAAATCTGTGGCTTTACGTTATTACTGCTAGGCAACCACAAATCGGTTGGAGTAGCTGTGGTCGAATTGGAAAGCAAATGAAGAAACTGATATATCCGGTTGTAAGAAGCTTTTACCGAACTCTCAGCGCTTAACATATAAGTTAAACCCAGCCTTGGTTCCAACCCTCCCTGTGTTTTTACAAATTCAAAATCTTCTTTTTCAACCGTATTCGTCAATACACCATCACCATCAAATTCATAAAATTCTCCGGGACCAATATTGGAAAATAATGCCAGTCGTAATCCGTAATACAATTTTATCTTTTCAGAGATGGTTTGCTGATTAGAAACATAAGCAGCCCATTCAATGGCTTTTCTTCGTGTTATTTTCAGCGGACTATAGATGGAACCCTGGGGTACAGAAATTTCACCGGGAAGAATATTGTGATATATCATATTACCGCCATACTTTATCGTATTCCTGACATTCGCGTAGTACGAAAAATCCTGTTTAATATTCCAATCCTGGATTTCAGAACGAATATCAACATCCAAATCGCGAAGAACATTAATGTTGTATGAATAATTACTAAAAATGAAGGATGTATTTGAAAACAATTTTTCGCTAAAATTGTGATTCCAGCGAAAGGTCCCGGTTTTATTTCCCCAGTCAAATCCAAATTCTTCCGCAAATCTAAACTTATCACGTCCAAAATATCCGGAAAGAAAAATCCGGTTATTTTTATTGATTTTATAATTGGTTTTTAAGTTTAGGTCGTAAAAATAAAGGGTTGAATTATTTACATCTTCGTCGTTTGAGAACACTAAAAACATATCGGCATACGTTCGGCGGCCGCTCACAACAAATGAACTTTTATCTTTTACAACCGGTCCTTCCACGGTAAGACCCGATGAAATTAATCCAACATTCCCGGTAACACCGTATTCCTTTTGATTTCCGTCTTTCATTTTTATATCGAATACCGATGAAGCGCGACCGCCAAACTCGGCCGGTATTGAACCTTTCATCAGGTTGGCATCTTTTATCGACTCTGAATTGAACACAGAAAAAAAGCCCATCAGATGCGAAGCATTGTACACCGGGGCCTCATCAAGAGAGATGAGGTTCTGATCAATTCCTCCCCCGCGAACATAGAACCCGGAACTTCCCTCGCCCGCTGGTTTTACTCCCGCAGTTAACTGTATGGTTTTAAAAACATCATGTTCGCCAAAAATAACCGGGATACTCTCAATCCTACCCGGAATCATTTTTATATTTCCCATATCTACCGAAGAAATATTCCGGTCTGCCCGCTCTCCGGTAACTGTTATGTTTCCAATCTCAAAACTCTTTTCTTTCATTTCAACATTCAGGCTTTTGTTTTCATCCAAAACCAGGTTAAAAACCTCGGTTTCATAACCAACAAACTGAACACTTAACTGATATTGTCCCTTTGCCAGGGAAAGAGAATAAAAACCATATGCATTGGAGGTAGTGCCGGTACTTTGCAAATTTTTCACAACAATGGTTGCACCAATCAGGTCTTCACCTGAAGCTGCATCTTTTATGTTCCCGCTCAAAACAAATCTCTTCTGCGCCGCCAATGAAAAGCAGACTTCTAAAAAAAGAAACAGAAGAGTGGTAGTCCTGAGCATAGTTTTTTATCAGGCACCAAAAATAAAACAATATTCAGGGGTTTCCCAACAGCTTATGCTATTGGTTTTAATATTTAAGTTTCTTTATGAATTTTTATTCCTGCTTTTTAAATCCCCAGCGCATATTTACCAATGATGACTACCGACGGGGTTTCCGGAGTATTGGTTTCCATAAATGTTTCAATTTCACCTAAATTAGTAGTGTAGCTCTTCTGTGTATTTTGTGAGATTTTACTCAATACCTGTACCGGAACAGATGACGACACACCAGAATCCTGCAATTTCTCAGCGAGTTCGGGCAAACAACTCAATCCCATATAAATTAACACCGGCGACCCCGAACAAATTACATCGGCAACCACATTAATATCCGAGAAGCGATCTTCTTTTCTGCAAGCGGTATAAAACAATACCATGTTACTTTTCTGGCGCTCGGTTAGGGGAATTGAAAATATTGATGCACCTGCTGTAGCGGCTGTTATTCCCGGAATCACTTCATAGTTTAAATTGTTTTCTTTACAAAACCTTATTTCCTCTGCTCCACGGGCAAAAATCATTGGATCACCGGTTTTTAAACGTACAATCTTTTTGTTTTTTTGCGCCCAGAATACTAAATCGTTACAGATCTCTGTTTGCCTTACTTTCTGGTCTTGTCCGTCGTTATGTCGTTTTCCTACAAACTTTTTCACACAACCTGGTTTTACCAAATCGAGTATCGCTCCGCCCATAAGCGCGTCATACAAAACCACGTCAGCTTCTTTGATACGTCTCTCTGCTTTAACAGTCAGTAATTCAGGATCGCCGGGGCCGGCACCTACGATCGATATCAAATGCGATATGTCCATTCTTCCAGCTCTTTTAGATAATCCATTGGACTGGGATACTGAAATTTATAGTCCAGCCTGTTTATCAACTTTTCACTGCTAATCACTTTGTAGTTCTCTGTTCTCTCTGAAAACTCAGGCAGAGGTAATTCACTT
The DNA here is from genome assembly GCF_022267315.1 of Maribellus maritimus. GTDB lineage: Bacteria > Bacteroidota > Bacteroidia > Bacteroidales > Prolixibacteraceae > Draconibacterium > Draconibacterium maritimum. The sequence goes on along the minus strand of NZ_JAIKLE010000004.1, from coordinate 220,858 downwards.
ATTTTGGCAGCTTTTGTATAAAACTCTTCCTTGGTGGGATGTTCCGGGCTACAGGCATTAAACACTTCGCCCCAAACTCCCTTTTCAATAATCTCAGTAAGAATGTTCACGCAGTCATCCCGGTGTATCAGATTTACCGGCGAACCGGCTGCAATATTTTTTTTACCGGCCATAAAGCGTGCCGGATTACGATTGGCACCAATTAATCCGCCAAAGCGAACCACAGTTGTCTGAACCCCGGGAATAGTTAGCAAAATCTCCTCTGCCTTTAACAAAGCCTGGCCACTCGCTTTCTCCGGATTTCCTTCCTCTCCTTCCCGCACAACTTTGTTTCCCGATTCATAGACCGAAGTGGAAGAGATAAAAATTACTTTTGAAATTTCCATCTTCTGAACCTGCTGCGCTATTTGCGCTATTTGTCTTGGAAAGATATCCGCTACATTTTCGTTTCGTCGGGGCGGAATACAACAAATTAAAACATCGGTGTTAAAAAAGCTATTGTAATCAACTGTTAACGAGTCGGGTTCAACGCGAATATGATAGGTTTGAATTCCTGTAAACTCAAGCTTGGTATAACTTTCAGAAGTAGCAGCAGAACCTTTAACCACATATCCTTTTGACATCAATCTTCTCCCTAAAGCAGTTCCTAACCACCCGCAACCTAATATGGATACTCTTTTTATCATAAAATTCTTTTTGAATAAATAATCCTATTACATTCAACTACGTTTTCAACTTTTTATAAAAATTGAACTAGTTCATTCTTTAGTGCCTGAACTCCTTCCCTTCTTTTATTTCCTTTACATAATTTTTTCGAAGTATAAAATCGCCAAAATGCTCTCCCTTATTTCGCGATTCCGCATAATCTTTGATGATTGGTTCCAATTCCTGTAAAATCTCTTCTTCAGAAATCGTTTCTTTGTATAAGGTATTGAGGCGGGAACCGTTAAAACTTCCACCAAGATAAAGGTTATAGTAACCGGGCGATTTGCCAATCAAGCCAATTTCGGCCAGGTATGGGCGGCCACAGCCATTGGGGCAGCCAGTCATTCGGATAACAATTTCCTCTTTATACAGGTTATATTTTTCCAAAATCGTTTCAATTTTTGAAACCAGCGTGGGCAAATAGCGCTCAGCCTCGGCAAATGCCAGTGGGCAGGTTGGCAAAGCCACACATGCGATCGAATTTTTCCGTAAGCCAGAAATTCCGTTGGGAGAGACATCGTGTTTATTAAAAATAGTATTTACCTTCTTTTTTACCTTTTCGGAAACGCCGGCAATAATTAAATTCTGGTTACCGGTAAGAATAAAATTCCCGTCGCTGATTTTTGCGACTTCACGGAGAGCTGTTTTTAGCAGGCGAGTTCCGTCGTCTTTTACACGACCACCTTCCACAAAATAAGTAAGATGCCATTTATTGTCGGTACCTTTTTTCCATCCGAAGTTGTCCCCGGTGCGTGTAAATTTGAAAGCCCTCGCTTTCTCCAACGAAAAACCAAGTCGCTTTTCCACCTCATCAACAAACCAGTCGAGGCCAAGCCTGTCGATTGTATATTTTAAACGTGCCTGTTTCCGGTTTTGGCGATCGCCATTATCGAGTTGCACCAATACCACTTTTTCCGCCACATCGATTACCTGTTCAGGTTTGCAGAAACCAATCACATTTCCTGCTCTGGGGTAAGTTTCAGGCTTTCCAAAAGTAGAGCCCAATCCTCCGCCAACAACGACGTTGTATCCCACTATTTTTTCTTTTTCGATGATGGCAATAAAACCCAAATCCTGCGAAAAAACATCACAGTCGTTTTGCGGCGGAATTACGATTCCTATTTTAAACTTACGCGGCAAATAACGCTCTCCGTAAAGCGGTTCAATTTCTTCTTTGCTGTCGGCCACCAACTTCTTGTCAAGCCATATTTCGTGGTAAGCACCCGTTTGAGGTAATAAATGCCCCCCCACTTTTTTTGCCAGTTCAATAATTTCCGGATAAAGTGGAGACTCGGCCGGATTTGCATGACACATTACATTTCGGTTTACATCGCCGCAGGCAGCGATGGTGTCCAGCAAACGATCGTTAATTTTCTGAATCGTTCCTTTCAAATTCTTCTTAAGCACACCATGCAACTGAAACGTTTGGCGGGTTGTTAGTTTTAATGTTCCGTTAGCAAACTCGTTGGAAATAGTATCCATTTGTAACCATTGCTGCGGAGTTACTGTACCTCCCGGCATGCGCACACGGATTAAAAACGAATACAACGGTTCCAGTTTTTGTTGTTTTCGCTCTTTGTCGGTGTCCCGATCGGTTTGCTGATAAATACCGTGAAATTTGGATACCTGCGTATCATCTGCGTGTATCGCGCCAGTAATCGGATCAGCCAGACTTTCCAGCAAAGTTCCCCGCAGATAATTACTGTCGAATTTTATTTTCTCAACTTCAGATAACTCTTCCCATTTAATCGATTCACTCATGATTAATTCTTTAGGTTATAAAATCAAAAAAAACTTCCGGTGATTTACCTGAATAAAAAGACAGACATTCAGAGTAAAAAATAGTTTTCAGGTAAATCCGGATAATTAGTAGTTGTTAATATACATCGGTTTGAAACCGTTTTTCTTTTTTTAATTGTTTTAAATATTTTTCAGCTTGTTCTTCACTTACACCACCTTCTGTTCGAATTATTTCGAGGAAAGTTTTTGTTACATCATTAGCCATATTTTTTCGGTCTCCACAGAGATAAAAATGTGCCCCGTTATCCATCCAGTTAAAAATCTCCTTCCGATTCTCTTTTAACTTATGCTGCACATAAATTTTCTCTTCCTGATCACGTGAAAAAGCTACATCCATTCTTTCCAGAAGTTTCTTTTCCAACAGCTTCTGCCATTCTGTTTGATACAAAAAATCAGATTGAAACCGACGGTCACCGAAAAACAACCAGGTGTTTCCCTTCATTCCCAAACTTTCACGTTGTTGCATAAATGCACGGTAAGGAGCGATTCCGGTTCCCGCCCCAACCATAATAATTCGGGCACCGTTGGCCGGCAATCTGAAACCCGGATTTTTTTCTATATAAATCGGAATTTTATCATCCTGGTCAATAAAATCAGCCAAATTGGATGAACAGGCACCAAAACGTTGCCGTTTCTTTCTTTCAAAATTTACGACAGAAACAGTAATATGAACCTCTTCGCCAACACTTTCCATACTTGAAGAAATGGAATACAAACGCGGAGGAAGTGGTCGTAAAATTTCAATTAGTTTGTTTACGTTCCAATCAAACGGGAAATCATCGAGTAAGTCAAGCAAGTCGCATCCGTAAAGATATTCGTCAAGCTTTTTGTCATCTTCCAGAATTATTTTGAGTTCCGGATTTTTTGTTCTCCCGTAGTATTTCTGTAATGAATCAAATGTCATTACAGTAATTTCGTAATGGTATGTGAGTGCATTTAACAAGGACACTTCTTCTTCTCCAAAAGCAATGTTTTTCTCCGGGTCGAATCCGCATTTTTGAATAATATCGTCAACCAGTTCCGGCGGATTTTTAGTAAACACGCCAACAGAATCTCCAGGCTCGTATGTTAATCCTGACTCTTCAAGCGAAAGTTCAAGATGATATACCTCCTTGTCGGAACCATTACCGGTAATTCGAACTTTATCGAGCACCATTGCACTAAAAGGATTCTTTTTAGAAAATTCTGAAACCGGAACTTTGGTGGCTGGAGGCGAGGTAATAACAGTGGTCTCTTCAACTGCCGTTTCAACTTTTGTTGTCGTTTCGGATGGCGCTAAGTTGATAAGCAGGTTATTCATCCATACTTCCGCAGTGGCTTCGTAATCAACATCGCACTTTGCGAGTGGAGTAGCAGGAAAGCCACCACTCTTTTTTATAGCATTATAAATTTCTTCACCTGTTTGGCAAAAATTTCGGTACGTTTTGTCGCCCAAGGCCAGGACAGAGAAGCTCAAGTTCTCGAGCTTGGGAAGACGTTTCCCTGTAACAAATTTATGAAACTCTTCCGCCATATCAGGTGGTTCTCCTTCGCCGTGAGTACTAACTATAATTGCAACATTTTCTTCATCTTTTAATTTTTTAGGATCATAATCGTACATATCTACCACATTAACAGCCACATTTTTAAAACTTGCTTTTTCAGCCAGCTTTTGGGCTACCTCTTCGGCATTTCCCGTTTCGGTACCAAACAGAATGGTGAGGTTTGCCACTGTTGTAGTTTCCTTTACAGCCTCGGTAACTACTGATGTTACCTCAACAGGACTTCCGTTTCCATTTAGTCCGGCCAGTCGTCCGTCTAAAAAACCGTTCAGCCAAATTATCTGTTCAACTGTTACATCTTTCACCAATTCATTTAAAGCAATTTTCTGCTTTTCACTTAATGGATTCGATTTTAAACTCATTTTAGTTTTTATGAAAATTATCTGTTAGAAATTCACTGATTTTATTTCGAAGCCGAATTGACTCATATACATCTTCGCCATTTGAAGCAACAGCAACCGTCATTTTACCATTTTTATATATGGCCGGCGAAACAAACTGGCACAGTTCAGGTTTGTCGTGAATATTTACCAAAACCCCCATTTCTTCTCCATCTGAAAGAATCTGTTTATCCAGTTCATAATTATTGGTACAGGAATACAACATCAAATATCCTGTCAAATGTTTCTTTTGGTATGCTGTTTCAAAATACTTTATTCCGCTTTGTTTTATTTCATCAGAAACATCGATGGCCAATACCTCAACCTCAGCTCCAAAACGCTGTAGTATTTTTATTTTTTTGAAGGCGCTTTCTCCACCTCCGATAATTAAAATTTTTTGCCCTTCAATATTGATGGAAATTGGCAGAAAATTCTTTTTCATTGTTATATTTATTAAATTTCGTATTCAACGGGCACTTCTTTAACCCTGCCGAAGTTGCTTTTATTCCAGGCTCTTTCGTGTAAAAAGTAAAGTGCCATTTTAGTAAACAACTCAACCCCGCCAATGGTTACGGCAAAATTCACATTTCCCACAATTATCCACGAAATTATTATGGTATCAATAGTTCCTATCGTTCGCCAGGAAATAGTTTTTACAATGCTCCGGCTCTTTTTCTCCCTTATTTTTTCACTGCTCCTATTCTTATTCACAACCATAAATTTTCAAGATAAAATCTACTTATTTTTATGTTTTCTTTCAATCTCAGTTATTTTTAGGTTTAAACATTCATCCCTATAAAACAAAAAGCCCCTCTGCTGTTTGCAGAAGGGCAATAAATCCTAACTAATTATATACTCTCAAATTTTAAATTCCTTCCGCATAAAATGAATATGACAACACATACACATCATACATGCCATCGGATTCAATTTTATTTCAGAAGAATACTGCTTCATTTTTTTTATGATTTTTATCACATTGCAAATGTAAATGAATATTTTTCTTTTCAAACCATTTTTTAAAACTTTTTTTTATTCAGTCTAAATAAGACATATAAAAAGCTGATTATTTGCACAAATACTTCTTGCATCCTTTTTACACAATCGACTAAAATCATATTTATTCAACGGCCTCCGAGAAAACAAAATCAAACATCTGAATATGAGAATATTAACCCAACACCGATCTATCGACAAAAACGTTTAAACAACTGAATTATAATTGCTTAAATAAAACAGTAAAAAAAATATAGTTGTATAACATTAACTCGCAAATTCATGGAACTTGATTGTTAATAAATTATTACTAATTTTGGTGACCTTTTTTATAAAACTTCCGAAAAACGGGAAAAGAAAATGGGAAAAATTCACTTCACAAAGAAGTAAGTTTTCATGCCTGAGATGATTAAAAAATTTGGATAGAAATACAGCATTAACAAATAATTCTGTAAATATTTAAAATATTAACTAAAACATATACACGTGAAAGTTTATAAAACAAATCAAATCAGAAACATTGCACTGTTGGGTAATGCTGGCAGTGGGAAAACCACCCTTGCTGAAGCTATGCTTTTCGAGGGTGGAGTGATAAACAGAAAAGGTGAAGTAACGGCTAAAAATACCGTTTCGGATTACACCGACATTGAACACGATTATGGCAACTCGGTATTGCCAACTTTACTATATACGGAAAAAAACGGTGTAAAAATCAATATTCTTGACACTCCTGGAATGGATGATTTATGTGGTGGTGTTGTTTCATCGTTAAATGTAACCGACCTGAGTTTAATGTTAGTTAATGCTACGAATGGTGTTGAAGCGGGTACCGAAGCAGCAGGCCGTCATGCCGAAGCACTGAACTCTCCGATGGTTTTTGTTTTTAACCAGCTTGATCACGACAATTCAAATTTTGATGCGGCACTCGACCAGTGCAAAGCAACTTTTGGAAACAAAGTTACCATTGTACAGTACCCGGTTGATGCCGGTCCAAGTTTTTCCTCTGTTATCGATGTATTAAAAATGAAAATGTATAAATACAACGATAAAGGAGAAGTGCAAGTTCTGGATATTCCGGATTCAGAAATTGAAAAAGCAGAAGAACTGCACAACGAACTGGTTGAGATGGCAGCCGAGAATGAAGAGGCTTTAATGGAACTGTATTTTGACAAAGGCAGTTTAACTGAAGACGAGATGCGTAAGGGCATGAAACTGGGAATGCTGCAACGCGATTTGTATCCGGTATTTTGTACTACAGCAAAAAAAGGTATCGGTGCCGGCCGCCTGCTCGAATTTATTGCCAATATAGCTCCCGCACCAAACGAAAGAGAAATGCGGACTGTAGTTAGTGGCAAAGCTGTTAAAATGGAAAAATCAGAACCACCAAGTTTATTTGTTTTTAAAACTACTGTTGAATCTCACGTTGGTGAAATTACCTATTTCAAAGTAATGTCCGGAAAAATTAGTGAAGGACTCGATTTAATCAACAGCAAATCAGGAAATAAGGAACGTTTATCGCAAGTATTTGTTGCGGCCGGTAAAAACCGTGAAAAGGTAGATGAGCTGGTTGCCGGCGATTTAGGTTGTACCGTTAAATTAAAGGAAACCAAATTTAACCAAACGCTTACAACAAAAGAAGCTGATACAAAATTTGAACCGATAACTTTCCCTTCATCAAGACATACCGTGGCAGTAAAAGCCGTAAACGATTCCGATGATGAAAAAGTAGGTGAAGTTTTGAATAAACTAAAATATGAAGATCCTACATTTATTATTGATTATTCAAAGGAATTAAAACAGTTGCTGGTTCACTGTCAGGGAGAATACCACACCAATGTATTAAAATGGTATTTTGACAATGTACATAAGATTGAAGTAAATTATCTTCAGCCCAAAATTCCATACCGCGAAACCATTACCAAAGCGGCTCAGGCTGACTACCGCCATAAAAAACAATCAGGTGGTGCAGGACAGTTTGGGGAAGTGCACCTGGTTATTGAACCATATGAAGATGGTAGCGAACCAAAATCAATGTTCAAATTCGGTGACAAAGAACAGAAACTCTCCGTTCGTGCAGTTGAAGAGCACAAACTTTCATGGGGTGGTAAATTAATTTACTGCAACTGTATTGTTGGTGGTTCAATCGATGCCCGTTTTATGCCGGCCATTCTGAAAGGGATTATGGAAAAAATGGAAGAAGGCCCGCTTACCGGTTCCTATGCACGCGATATCCGTGTATATGTTTACGATGGTAAAATGCACCCGGTAGACTCAAATGAGATTTCATTTAAACTTGCCGGTCGTAATGCATTTAGTATGGCTTTTAAAAACGCCGGGCCTAAAATTCTGGAGCCAATTTACGATTTGAATGTATGGGTTCCTTCCGACAGAATGGGCGATGTAATGAGTGACCTGCAGGGACGCCGCGCCATGATTATGGGAATGGGCTCTGAAAAAGGAATGGAAAAAATTACAGCAAAAGTTCCGTTAAAAGAGATGAATAAATACACCACTTCGTTAAGTTCAATTACCGGAGGACGAGGAGTATTTGACATTAGTTTCGACGGATATGAAAAAGTTCCTGCTGATGTTCAGGATGAACTGTTAAAAGCTTACGAAGCTGAGCAGGAAGAAGAATAGACCATTTTCTAATCCATTTTACTATAAACTAGATGAAGGCCCCGGTTTTTGAACCGGGGTTTTCTTTTTTGAGTTAATCTAAAACAAAAAAAAGAATTCAACTCCTGCAGAAAATTTGTTTCATTTTTTCCCGGAAACAAAAACCAAACAAAACCTTTCATTGATTTTTAAGATGATTTAAAGTAACTTGAAAACCATAATGAAAGCATCAGACAATTTTTATTTAAGTAGTGAAGAGCCAAACCGAAGTTGTTTGCTGGCTCTGCGGAACATCATTCTCCAACAGGATAACAATGTAACCGAAACAAAAAAATATGGCATGCCCTGTTTTTGTTACAGAAAAAAAATGTTCTGTCACCTCTGGACGGACAAAAAAACACATGAACCTTATATACTTATGGTAGAAGGAAGACATCTCAATCACCCTGATCTGGAAACAGGAAATCGATCAAGGATGAAAATTTTTAGGGTAAATCCAAACAAAGACCTCCCCCTGGATACAATTGAAACCATTTTAAATCAGGCTTTGAATTTATACAGAAACGGGATTATTAAAATATAATAACCCGGTTTTAAATAGCTTAGCAAGCTTGTATCCTAAAAACAGATGATACTGTTACAGTACCTTTCATTTCAAATGCACAAATAAAAGTGAGCGTATGAACCCAATAAGAAAATACCTGGAGAATTTTGTTGAAATGACAGACCATGACTGGGAGTTTTTTAGTTCCAAACTAATCAGAAAGACCTTCACAAAGAAAAGTATCATCTTAAAACAGGGCGACGTAGAAAAGTATTTGTCATTTGTTGAAACCGGAGTTGTACGATTTTATGTTCGGGGAACAAGTGGTGAACAAACTTTTGGATTCGTATTTCAAAATAATTTTGTAAGTGCTTACGATTCCTTTTTAACTCAACAACCGTGTCCTTACCAGGTTGAAACCATTACACAAACCACCTTATACAGGATAAATTATCAGGATTTACAGAAAGTTTATGAGACCACAGGAGTAGGAAACGAATTGGGCAGACGGAATGCAGAAAGGCTTTTTCTAATCAAATCAAACCGCGAAATTTCTCTGCTAAACAGAACAGCCGAAGAACGTTACCTCGACCTCTTTTCTTCCCGGCCCGAACTGATCAAACAAATTCCGTTAAAATACATTGCATCATATATTGGAATCACCCCACAGGCCTTAAGCAGAATACGAAAGAGAATTTCTTAACCCTGGTTCATTGTTTTATTTATCAATTCAGCGCAACTTTGCAAACAAAGACTTTTAGTTATGAAACCATTCGTTGTACTGCTTAGTGTATTTATTATATCGGTTTTGGGCATAAAGGTATTCCGTGGAAATTTTGAATTTGCTCTTCCGGGCCGAATTGCGATGTCAGCAATGCTTGTTTTTACAGCAATGGGGCATTTTGTTTTTACAAAAGGGATGTCGATGATGCTTCCTTCCTTTATTCCATTCAAAACAGAACTGGTTTACCTGACAGGAGCTATCGAGATTGTCGCGGCTTTCGCACTTTTTCTCCCGGCATTCAGAGCATTGACAGGATGGTTGCTTATCGCTTTTTTCCTGCTTATTCTGCCGGCAAATGTCTATGCAGCCATTAATCATATCGACTACCAGAAAGGGACATTCCAGGGAGCCGGCCCCATTTATTTGTGGTTTAGAATTCCGTTACAGATTTTATTTATACTTTGGATTTACTTTTTTGCGATAAAAAGTTAAATATTCTGAAAATGACTAAAAACAGCTCAACCGGCGTCACAAAGCGGTTTACTTCCAAAGGTATATTTCCCTATCAAATGGCATTTACACTTCTTATCCCGTTACGAAATATTTTTCTATCACCTAATCAGCTAATAAAAAGACTTGAGTTAAAAGCTGATTCGTTGGTACTGGAAGTAGGCCCCGGTCCCGGTTATTTTAGTTTAAAGGTGGCAGGATTTCTTCAACACGGGAAATTGGTGCTGGCTGATATTCAAAAGGAAATGCTCGACCTCGCCCAAAAGCGCCTTGATAAAAAGGGAATTAAAAACACTGAATACTATCTATGTAATGGAAACAAGTTTGCTTTTAGCGACAATTCCTTTAACCGAATTTTTATGGTAACTGTAATTGGCGAGGTTGAGAACAAAGAAACTTACATCCTGGAATTTTATCGAATGTTAAAACCAGATGGAATCTTGTCGGTTTCAGAGCTGGCTGGCGATCCCGACAAACTAAAAAGCAACGATATAAAAACGTTGTGCCGGAATGCCGGGTTCAAATTTTATAAAATCTATGGTAACGAAAAGAACTATACCATCAATTTTAAAAAATAGTCGACACCGCCGGTGAACTCTTTTATTAAAAAGGAACTTTCAATTTCTGCTTCAAAATTTTTGCCCTTAATAAATTGATTCCCCAATTATTTGTTGTAATTTAAATAGGATATCATTTTATTCTAAACAATGACACAGCTCTCATTATTCCTGTTTATCAGGAAAATAAACAAAGTACAAATGACTTCTTTTTAAATTACAACAAAAAAATGGCTGAAATAAAATTTGCGCTATGGAATGCAGAATGGTTTAATGAATTATTTACTGGGAATCCTCCGGAATTTAAATCGTATTATGAAAAAGGTTACATGACCAAAGAAATTATCGGTCACAGAATTCGGGATTTAACCGGTGTTATTAACGACATTGATTCCGATATCTGGATTCTTGTAGAAGGTCCAAATCAAAGTACTGAACTTCAACTCTTTTTTGATCAGGCTGATATTAACGGCAACTGGCAATGTGTAGTGCAGCCCACGGGGGCGCAAAGTGTTGGGTTGGCTGTACGAACCGACAAAGGGCTGTTTGCCGATCCTCCTTTTGATTGGTTTGACATAGCATCAGCAGTAGAAGCGGAGACCTTAAAAAAAGCCACCAATGAGTTTACAATGGACACAGATGGTGACGGTATTGAAGAAGTGCACAAATTTGAACGAAAACCATTGTATGCATCAATAAATTTGTTTGACGGGAAAAAATTCAGAATCATCGGTCTGCATTTGAAAAGCAAAGGAATTTTTGATGCCCTCGAATGGTCGAAATGGTGAGCCAAAGCCGATGGCAACCGGAAAAAGATAGTTGCTCAGTGCCACCAACTTCGCACAAATTTTTTAAATGATTATTTAAGCAACGATAACACCAAAAATATTCCTTTGATTGTTTGTGGCGATATCAATGACGGACCAGGTTTCGATGCCAGTGAAATGAAAATAAATGCCAGTGGTATTGAACGCCTGATGGGTTCCATATGGCAACCTGAATTGTGCCTGGGAAATTCTATTTTTGACACGCTTGATGACAAGAAAAAAAATGACCTCGATTTTTCCTCATTGTACACCGTAAGTTTTGCTGATCCAATTTTTAATTATTCATATATTAATTCGTGGATTGACCACATTTTGTATAGCCGGATAAACCATTGGGTGAGTGGTGCCAAAATCAACTTTAATACAAATAGCGGAAATCCTATATATAAAGACTTCCCTACTGCTTCGGATCACAAGCCTGTAACTTGTACAATTCATACCGACGCATTTTGATAAAGTTTCGTTTTGGCTCTTCATCAGGGAAAAATGAAAGAACAATGCCACTTTCGTTACAACACGTTCTAAAATAGTATTCTTGCAAACAATGAGTAATTTTTCTTTTTACCAAAATGTTTTTTTGACTAAACCAAAGTTCAAACTATATCAATTCCCTAAGTTTTCTTCAGAAAACCTGTCTTTACCACCGTTCATGCCACACAATAAACAGTGGGATAATAAGTGTCGAAAAATAATAATCTTCATATCGTGACTAACTTCAACAGGATTTTCCGGGTGAAATGGGAAACAATGGTTCTGACTTTACTGTTGGTTCCGTTCTTTTAAAAAAAAGGAATGGGTAACTTTTACAAAGGCTTAATCGGCGGTTTGGCAGTTTTCGACCGAGTGCTTACCTCAGCGGAAATAAAAAAATTGGTCCAGTGAAATTTTATTTTCCCCGGCTTTCATGCTGTTTCATTGAATTATCTTTTATTTTCGTATAAATTTTAAGAATATAAACCAACAACTTAAAAACAATATAAACTTATGGAACTTAACAGAAGAAAATTTCTGCAAAAGTCGATAGCTTCAGCAACCGGAGTTACAGCTGCCGCTTTTTTGCCTGGTGAATTGTTTGGTCGCAGCCTCCACAGCACCAATCGTCCGGAGGAAATTGTTCTGAAATCGAAAGATCGCTCTGCGCCTAAAAACTCCATTCGTTTTTCGGTAATTGGTCTTAACCATGGCCATATTTACGGAATGGTGAGTGCACTTATTGGTGGTGGTGGTGAGCTGGTCTCGGTGTATTCGCGTGAACCGGAATTACTCCCTCCGTTTACAAGGCGTTTTCCCGAAGTAAAAGTAGCCAAAAGCGAAGAAGAAATTCTTGAAGACAGTTCCATCCAGCTGGTTGCCAGCGCCGGAATTCCGGTTGAAAGAGCTCCACTGGGTATCCGGGTGATGAAATCAGGCAAAGATTATATGGCTGACAAACCGGGTATTGTTACCTTTGAACAATTTAATGAAGTAAAAAAAACACAAAAAGAAACCCAACGCATTTACTCCATCATGTACAGCGAGCGCCTGGGAAACCCGGCATCGGTAAAAGCCGGCGAACTGGTTCAGGCGGGCGCCATTGGAAAAGTGGTTCAAACCATTGGTCTGGGACCACACCGGATGCGCCCGGAGTCGCGCCCCGACTGGTTTTTTTATCCTGAAAAAGCAGGCGGTATTTTATGTGATATTGGCTCACACCAATGCGATCAGTTTTTGTTTTACACCCAATCTCAACAAGCTGAAGTTTCGCTTTCTCAGCTGGGAAATTTTGGGAACTCACAGTATCCGCAGTATATGGATTTTGGAGATATGAATGTCCGTAGCCCACATGCTACCGGCTACATTCGTATCGACTGGTTTACTCCGGAGGGACTGGATACCTGGGGCGATGGGCGAACATTTATTCTGGGTACAGAGGGCTATATTGAAATGCGAAAGTATATTGACATCGCCGGCCGTGAAGGCGGAAACCATCTCTTTTTGGTTAATCAGAAAGAGACCAAATATTACAATTGTTCCGAAATAAATATGCCGTATGGAGAACAACTGGTAAACGATGTAGTTAACCGAACCGAAACGGCAATGACACAGGATCATTGTTTTCTTGCTACGGAGCTGGCATTAACTGCGCAAAAAAATGCTTACATATTAAAAGGTTAATTCTATTTTTGCAGAAAATTTTTATTAATCAGACAATTCGGTTGAATGAATTACGAAAAAGAAAAAGAACTGGCCTCCGCTGAATCTGTAAAGTTGGTAAAAAATGGAATGGTAGTCGGGCTCGGCTCGGGATCTACTGCTGCATACATGGTAAAAGAGCTGGGAAAAAGAGTTGCTTCCGGCTTATCGATATTTGGGATTCCTTCCTCCGAAAACACCAGGCTGCTGGCTATTGAAAATGGAATTCCGCTAAAAGAATTTGGAGAGATTGAAAAAATTGACATTAATATCGACGGAGCGGATGAGTTTGACCCTTATTTGCGATTGATTAAAGGAGGAGGCGGAGCGCTTCTTCGCGAAAAAATTCTGGCGCACAATTCAAAAATTAATATCATTATTGCCGATTCAGGAAAACAAGTGAAACGGCTGGGTTCTTTTAAGCTGCCGGTAGAGGTTGTTCCTTTTGCTGCATCAAAAATAAAGGAAGAGCTGGCACTGTTAAACCTAAATCCTGTTTTACGAAAAGTGGACGGTTCTGTTTTTGTTACTGACGAGCAAAACTATATTCTGGACATCGACATCTCCAATCAAACCAACCTTACAAACTTGGAGATCAAACTAAAAAGCATCCCCGGGTTGGTGGAAACCGGTTTATTTATTGAAACCACAAGTAAAGTTATAATGGGGGTCGGGAACAAAACCATTGTCTTGCAAAAATAAATTTACTAAAGCGTAAGTCCACTTATTCAGATCAAGCCGATAACCTTTTTTTAAGAAGAGCTGTTTTATTCCATATTTTAGTTTTGAAAAACCAACGTTTTGCCTAAATCAGTAAACAAAAATGACAGAAATCAAACGCAGGCAGATGATAAAAAGCATGGGAGCGCTTTCCGTTGGAATCGCTTCAGCACCGTTTGCCAAAGCAGAACTCCCGACAAAAGTACAATCGGAAAATAAAATTAACTGCGATATTTTGGTGGTTGGCGGCGGAACAGCCGGTACGATTGCCGCGATTCAGGCAGCAAGATGCGGAGCCAAAACCATACTGATTGAAAGCGGCAGTCAACCAGGCGGAACAATTACTACCGGAGGAGTTACTTTTCCCGGCTTATTTCACGCCTGGAGAAAACAAATTATTGGCGGCATTGGCTGGGAAATAGTCAGTGAATGTGTAAAAATGAATGGTGACCAAATGCCCAACTTCAATGTTATAATAAACAACACCACTGTACGACACTGGCGCCACCAGATTGCAATAAACAGTGCCTTATATGTTTTGCTTGCCGAAGAAAAATGTATTGATGCGGGCGTGGATATCCGGTATTATGAAAGTCCGGTTGCCGTGGAATTCAAAAAAAACAACTGGATTGTAGAAACTGCAGGAAAAGGAAGCTTCTCACAAATTAAGTGTAATCAGATAATCGACTGTACCGGAAATGCGCTCATTAGTTCAATGGCCGGATGCGAAGTATTAAGAGAAAAAGAAACACAACCTGGTTCCTTACTTTTCGCCTTGGAGGGTTACGATTACTCTAAACTTAATCTTGACAAAATTCCCAAACGATACCACAGTTTGCTGCGGCAAAATATGCTCACCAATTCAGAAAAAGAAGGAACACCCAATAATTTCCCAACAACTTCGCCATACAATTATGTTTATGTTCCGGAGGCAGATTCCACAAGTTCAGTAACACACACAGATGCAAACATTAGGGGAAGAAAAGAATTGTTAAAAGTATTGCGCGAGTTAAAAACCTTTCCGGGTTGCGAAAACATCAGAATCGCAAGCCTAAAAACAGAGACTGCAGTTAGGGAAACTTACAGGATTTCCGGACTTTACCAGATAACCCACGACGATTATATAAATGGTGTTGATTTTGAAGATGCTGTTTCCTATTCGTTTTACCCGGTTGATTTGCACCGGGAAGGAAAAACCATTCACCAGGAATATTTGGAAAATGGTGCGGTAGGAAAGATTCCTTTGAGAGCCTTAATTCCCGAAAACAGCAAAAATCTGGTTGTCGCCGGCCGGTGTGTAAGCAGCGACCGAATGGCGAACTCCGCACTACGGGTGCAGGCTTCCTGTATGGGAATGGGACAAGCTGCTGCTGTAACAGCCTTTCTAGCCCATAAAATGAATGTTTCGCCGGAAGATGTTCCGGCAACAGTAGTTCGCAGTGAACTGGTAAAACATGGAGCAATTGTACCGGATTAGTTAAAGTTACCCCAAACGCGAAACATGCTGATTATTCATAATTTTGTATTTTCACCGTGTAGGAAATTTGGTTATGACAACATCCGGAGAGCATAAACTACTATACTATTTCAAAAAATGGATTTCAATTTCAGAGAAAGACGAAGCGATTATTTTGTCGGCTTTTGAACCTGCATTTATCAAAAAGAAAAAAGATCTGCTCGTTCCCGGAGAAGTGTGTAAATACATTTATTTCATCAAGCAAGGAAGTTTGCAATCTTATTTTATCGATCCAAAGGGAATTGAACACATTTACCAGATTCGGTTGGACAACAGCTGGATTTCCGATCTGGAAAGTTTCTTTTCAAAACGTCCGTCAAAATATTACATTGAGGCGCTTGAAGATTCTCAGATGCTGCGGATTTCAACAGAACGACTGGAACAACTTTACGATGAAGTCCCAACGCTGGAGCGCTATTTTCGTATTCTTTTTCAAAAAGCATACATTAACGCCCTGGAACGACTAAATGCCACGATGTGGGAATCGGCAGTGGAACGCTACAACGATATGCTAAAAGAACACCCCAACATGTTTCAACGGGTTCCATTGGTTTATATCGCTTCATATCTGGGGATTACACCAGAAAGCCTCAGTAGGATTCGAAAGAAAAAATAGATAGCCTTCCTTTTTCCCTTAACATAGATCAATTGTATTTCTTATCCCAGGTCAAGTGTGCGAGGCCCTTCACCGACCTACCTTTGTATCGTAACATTAAAACAAAAAATACGATGAAAACAAAGTTGAATTTTACAAAGGCAGTAATGGCAATACTTTTGGTGTTGACCGTTACAAATTTCTCCTTCGCGCAAAAAAGCAAAAATGAATACAAAGCAGAGGTGGAACAGTTAAAAAGTGAACTTGCAAAAATTGCGGAAACAAATGAGGTGATTGCCAAAAACCTGGCCACTTTTGATGAATTAGATTTTGTAGTGTTTACAAACGAAGAATGGGCACGACTTCATGAAAGCCACGCTGAAGATATTCTGGTCCACTGGCCCGATGGTAGCACAACTACAGGAATTGAACGCCACATTGAAGACTTAAAAAAAATGTTCGTTTATGCACCGGACACCCGAATCAAAGAACATCCCATTAAAATTGGTTCGGGAAACTTCACTGCAGTAATGGGGGTAATGGAAGGAACATTCACGAAACCGATGCCAATTGGCGACGGGAAATTTATTGATCCGACAGGAAAAGCTTTCAAGATAAACATGGTAACCATTGGTTTGTGGAACGACAAAGGTGTGATGTATGAAGAATATCTCTTCTGGGACAACCTCACCTACATGAAACAACTGGGTTTAGCCAACTAACAGAAGTTCAAATATTTTAAAGTTGTAAAGTAACCAAATTAACTTTTAATTGTTGAATAAACAGAGTATCATCCTGAAAAAACAGATGACTACATTAACAGACATTTATTAATATTTAAAATTCAAAAAAAATGAAAATAGCAGTAACGGGAGCAACTGGTCAGTTAGGACAACTGGTTGTAGCAGAATTAAAAAAGAAAGTTTCAGCAGAAGATATCGTAGCATTGGTGCGTACACCTGAGAAAGCAAACGGATTGGGAGTAGAAGCACGTGAGTTTGACTACAGCGAACCGGCAAACCTGGCGGATGCACTTCAGGGAGTTGATAACCTGCTTCTTATTTCAGGTAGCGAGGTGGGACAACGTGCGACGCAGCACTTTAATGTGATTGAAGCAGCCAAAAGCGCAGGTGTAAAATGGATTGTTTATACCAGTTTGCTGCATGCAGATTCTTCATCATTGAGCCTTGCCGGAGAGCACCTGGCAACAGAAAAGATGCTAAAGGAATCAGGAATTGAACATACCATTCTTCGCAACGGTTGGTACACCGAAAACTACACCGGTTCAATTGCAGGAGCATTGGCAGCAGGAGCATTTGTAGGAAGCGCAGGCGAAGGAAAAATTTCGTCGGCACCGCGTGCAGATTTTGCTGAAGCAGCAGCAATCGTTGTTAGCGACGAAAGCCACAAAGGAAAAGTTTATGAACTGGCAGGAGATGAAGCATATACTTTAAATGATCTGGCTGCAGAAATTTCAAGCCAGACAGGGAAAGATATTCCGTACAACAATTTACCTGAAACAGAATATGCAAAAATTCTTAAAAGTGTCGGGCTACCGGAAATGTTTGCTGAAGCAATTGCAAGCTGGGATACAGGAGCATCAAAAGGTGATTTATATGACAACTCAAAACAGCTTTCAAAACTGATAGGCAGACCAACCACTCCAATGGCAGAGACTGTAAAAGTTGCTTTAAAATAATCATGTAATAAGTTTACTCAAAGCTGAATGAAAAAAATGATATGTAGTACTCTCCCTGATTGCAACTGCATTACAATCGTCTCTCTTTGTGCAGAAGGGAATAAGGGAGAGTTCTGTTAATTTTTTCATCATAAAAATAAGTTTATATACTTAACTTCAATCACCGCCCTAAAGGGCGGCGCGTTTAACAAACATTAATTTAAGCAGTCACCGTTCCAGAGAACGGTGACTGCTTTTTATACGATTCATACCTACGAAAAACTCATGCCATGAAAACATAAAAAAATTTGCCTGATGACCATCGAAAAAAAAACAACTTCGATTCGCATATTTACAAGATAACATTCAGCAAAAAGAACTCATCCTGAAAGAGGTTATCAATTTATTTCAGATACTTTTTTCAACCACGAAGATTTTGCCGCTCTGTTGTTACTTCCGGAAATTACGCATTATTTAGATTTTGAGGAATTACAATAACTCCCTCATAGCGGTAATAGTCTTGACTATTCTTTTAATCTAATCAAGCAATAAAGCATTAAACAACAATTTGTAAGTACCGGAAGTAGATGCCCGGAATTGCGGATTAAAGCCGTAAAATACAAAATTTCCTTTTCCCTTCTTTGCCCAAACCATTGCCGGTTTTCCTTTCAGTAATTCCTCTTTCTCGGCATAACCACTTGCCACTATATCTTCTTCCGGGTAACTGGCAATCACCCTCCGGTCGAGATCAAAATAGGGAATGGATGTACCGAATACAGGTTTTCCCCCTGAAAATACGCGAGTTGTTTTTCCCATTCCCAGGGTAAGCGGATGATTTTCCAGCAGTTCGACGTTAAACAAGGTCCCCGGAGCATAAAATCCCTTTCCTTTTATCGCCGGTGATACATCTTCCACCGGCAACTCAAACTCCTCTTTTTCCTTCTCCGAAATTTTGATGGTTTGTACACCAAAAAACAATTCAGCCGACTCACCCCAGCTTACAATTGTTCCCCCTTCATTTTCAAACTTTAATAACTTCTGCAGGCCTTCTTTTTCCATGCCTTTTATATACCTGGGATCATAGTTGGGAATGGATGTTTTTCCATCTCTGCTTTTATTTTTCCCATCAAGAAGCAGGGACTTTTTAGTATCGGGAAACACAATTACATCAAAATCATCCAGTTCTTTTGATTTTATATCTTCCGGTTTAAGAACGGTAAAAGGAATATGATAAGTATCAAACAAAAAACGTGTCCAGCCTGCATCCATATCATGAAAAGCTGTTTCTACCAGGGCAACTCCAGGCAGCTTTAATTCTTTTATATTTGAGGGAATTACCCCTGAAATCTCTACGGGTTTTACACTTAATTTTTCCAAGATTTCTTTAAGTTTATCCGCATTCTTTTGATTTAGCTCAACTACAAAATCGCCGGTTTTTAATGCCATCTCTCCAACTACCGAATCTTTGCTAAGCCGCGACACTTCAATATCATTTTTCAGAGCAGCAAAAGCCACCCTGAAACTTTCGTTGTTATCTACCGAAAAAATCAGCGTCGTATTTTCTTCCGGAAGTTCCCAATTTAATTCAAAGGGAAAATCGACTTTGTTTATATTTTGGTCAATCACATCCACAATTTCGTCAATCTGATAGGAAGAAACTCCCTGGTGCAATGGCAGAGACCAGCTGGTTATATCGTAAGGCCGCATCAATTCTCCACCTGGTGTATAATACCGCTCCGGGTACTTTTGTTTTTCCATCACTTCTTTTACAAATGCGCGGTAAGGCTGAGCCAATGGAATAATATAATCGCCCTTCTCAATAATTCTCCCTTTAAAGCTTAATTCATCCAATGTTTTATACACGTCAACACCATGTTCATTCAGCAAACCCAGCATTGCAATTAATTCGCTCTCGTCATGCTGTTTGGCCGGAACCACAAAGTAGGCAGGCGCCTCTGTTTTACCTTTTTTTACTTCGCCCACGCAAAGCGCATTCCGGTTCAGAAGGATATCCTTTTTATGAAACGAAGCTGTTTTTATAAGTGAAAGTGACGATGACACTTCGTAAGCCACAATGTCGCTTAATCGCCACCAGCCGCCTTTCCACGGCGCGGGCATGTTGATGCTCTTTTTGTATTCAGCCAGCCCCGAGCCACCGCCCCGCAATTCACTTTTTTCCACATAAACCGGTTTGGCCAACTGAACACTGGCGCATTCGGTCAGCATCGAAATGATATTCTTCCAGATGCCGGTTTCTGTCGATCCCGGCCAGTAATCGTCAAAAATAGAGTTTTGTGTGACGCCTGTCAGGCTATCGGCAGCCATATCCTTTGCCATATTTGAACCAAAAATCCAGGTCCAGTTCCACACTTTTTCATCTACATTTTCGGCAATCGGATCGTGCATGGGCGGAACAAAATAACGCGGCCCGGTGGCTCCCATCTGGTGTTTATCCACCAGAATCTGCGGATACCATTCCGTGTTGTACACGCGGGCAATCGCTTTGTTGTCTTTCTGCGTAAGTGTAACAAAGTCGCGATTATTATCGTGCCCCACATATTTATGATACACTTTGGGAAAACTTCCGCCTTCATATTTTGTATCTTTTGATTGCATGTAATGTTCCACAATCATATCCATTCCATCCGGATTGGAGGAAGGTACCATCATATATACCACATCCTTTAACTGCTTTACCAGCGCAGAATCGTCTGAAGTCGCCAGTTCATAAGCCACCAGCGGCGCAGCCTGCGACGGACCAACTTCGGAGGAGTGCATCGAAAGTGTGGCCAGTATAAAAACTTTTCCTTCGTTGCTGTAAGCCTTCAACTGAGCATCGGTAAGATTGGGATTTAGTGCCAGCTCTTTGTTTATTTCTTTTAAATACTGAATGTTTTGAATGTTCTCCGGAGAGGAAAACAACAGCATATGCATTTTTTTTCCCATCGGTGACTCCCCAATTTCCAGCATTTTTACCCGCGAAGATGCTTCCGCCAACTGCTGCATATAGTCAATCAGCGATTCATAATTTAACAACATACGGTCGGTACCGGGCTGAAAACCAAAAAATGATTTGGGAACAGGAATGGTATCCGTTTCATTTCCGGCCTTTACAGACGAAACAAAAAGACTAACAAAAAGCAATAGAACAGCGCAAATTTTAGACATATTCACAATCTTTTTTTATTGAACAAAAGAAAAAAACCAACCAAATGTAACAAAGTTCAACAAATCAAAATCGTTTTTCCCTGAGGGATTGCGAATACAGGCTATAAAAATTAATACGAAGACCAATAAAAACACATCAACAAAAAATAAATCCTTTTTGTAAAATCCGAGAAGTGCAGAACATACTATTAAACAACTATATTACAAACCATTACAAAATAATTAAAATTGAAAAATAATTTTTAGTTAGCCTTCCTTGTTAAAAGCACAGCAAAAACAGGGATTCCGTTTAAATTTATGCCCCACGAACAAAAATACTTGTAAACTTTTTTATATCAGTCTATTGCGAATAATAGAAAACTTATTTATCTTTCTATAACCAATACACCAAACAATGAAAAAATGAAAACTTCGAAGCCTCTGAAATCAAAAAATTTGATAATGCTTATAGTTAATAATTCACGTCATATCCCGAAATGCTATGTTTAACTCTATTGTACTTGATGTTTTTATAGGATTGGTTTTTATATACTTGTTATATAGCCTTTTAGCGACCGTACTCCAGGAGATTATTGCAACAAATATTCGCTTACGAGCTTCAATATTGAAAAAAGCTATAATAAAAATGTTGGATGATAGTGATAGTAAGGAATATTCAATGAATAAGTTGTCAACTGTTTTCTATAGTCACCCTTTGATTAAATATTTAGGAAAAAACACCTGGTTTGAAAGATGGATTAAACGAGATAAAACCAATAAACCTTCCTATATGACACCCGCTAATTTTTCAAAGGTTATGATCGATTTGTTAAGAGGTAGTGGATATCAAGCCGGTGAGTCTCAAAGTAAGCCCATAGGTGATACCATTCGGGGCGAAAAGGTAAGATATGTGTTGGGAAAAGAGGAAGCAGAAGTTCAAATAGAAACAGAAACACTTCAATACTTAAGGAGTATATGGGCTGATTCACAGGGAGATGTTGAGAAGTTTAAAGTCAGCCTGGAACAATGGTTTAGTGATACAATGGAAAGGGCAAGTGGATGGTATAAGCAAAAAGTACAAATCATCCTCTTTTTTATTGGTTTTTTTATTGCGGTGTTCTTTAACGTTGATACCATTTCTATTGCAAAAAAGCTATCCACTGATAAAACGGCCAGGGAACAAATGGTGAGTATGGCAAATGCATATATAGAAAACAACCGCAGTCTGCCGATAGAATTGAATAGTAGAAAAGACACGATTAAAGCAGCTGAGAATTATAATCAAAAGCTGGATTCGCTATATGCGTACAAAAAGAAACTGGATGCCGATATTGCAAAGGCGAATTCAATTTTGGGATTAGGTGCGTGGCTTCCCGATTCGGTAGAGACGCCATTTGATTCTGTTAAAAATGTACTGGTGTATCCTGTTTATATTGATAAAAAGGCATTGCCAAAGATATACAGAGATAAAAACGCACCTAGCCAGAAGAAACTACGTGCGTATAATGGTAAAGGCGTCCGTTTTTTTTTGAAGGCTAAAATCAGCTATCTATTTTGCCTTCTATGGTATCATTTCTGGGGATTCTTACTCACTGCTTTTGCCATTTCTCTGGGTGCAACTTTCTGGTTTGATTTACTAAACAAGCTAATGAAATTGAGAGGTTCAACACAGCAAAAACCTGAAAACAATAAATCCAGTAATCCAGAAAATCTCCCTCCAAACATAAAACGAGTCGGCTAATGAAGGTAACGGTGACAAAATATTTAAATGTACGGGTTGGGCAGCCAAGTTTAAATGCGCCTTGTTACCAATATTTAGCACCAGGTACAGAGTTAGAGGTAGATGGAATATTATATAAGGGGAATAGCATAGATGGATCATATGAAGGAATTAATACTTGGTACAAAGATGAAGCTAATAATTACTATTGGAGTGGTGGGTTTGAAATCGCGCAACTTAATGTTTTTGATGGGAGTATTAACTTTGATTTTACTCCGGGTTTAAAAGCCCACTGGTTAAAAGATAATTTTGATGTTAGCCCCTTTTGGAAGTTTGCAACAGGAAAAGGAATAACAGTAGCAATAATAGATACTGGAATTTCTCCACACAAAGATCTTCTTGATAACATAGATAGAGAATACGAAAAGTCTTTTGTAGAAAGTTCTTTGCTAGATACAGACGGGCACGGGACTCATATTGCCGGTATTATTGGAGCAAAGGGAAGAAGTAAAATGACTGGAGTTGCACCTGATGTAAAGTTGTTGCCATTAAAAGCTTATGAAATCCATGATGGGGAAATTAATCACCATCAATTAGCTGAAGCAATTAAATATGCCTCATCTTTAGAACATGTTCAAATAATAAATCTAAGCTTGTATATAAAGTTTAATGACCTTGTTAAACAGGCTGTAAATGGTGCTATTTTAAAAGGAAAAATTGTGATTAGTTCTGGGGGAAATCATAATAGTAATTCTGTGACTTTCCCAGCTAGTTTGGATAATGTAATTGCAGTTAGTGCTGTGTTAAGGATAGATGATTCCAAAGAAAAGTATCGATTGGTACATTGGGCAAACTATGGGAATAGAATAGATACTTCTTGTGTCGGCTATGACATGGAATCATGCGCTTTAAATGGGCAGACAGAACCTACCTACGGAACCTCAATGGCTTGTGCTTACTTAAGTGGTGTAATGGCACTTCGTTTACAATATTTGAAGGATAAGTCACGCCATTACTCAGTTGCACAATTGGTCCAGGAAATCAGAGATAGTAGCTATGGAGAAGCTAATCATAAAACACATTTAAACATTTCTTTACCAATTTTAAGTCCTATGAAATTTTTAACAATCTAAAACAAAAAATATGAAAGCAAAGTTGATAATGTTAGTGTTATTTTTCCTTCAAATTCATCTATTTGTAGAATCTCAATCAGTTCTTAAACTAAATTTAGGAGAAGACGAAGGGACTGTGATTTCGAAAAGAGGTAATTTAAATTGCGATGTTATCTTATTGGAGAATGTTGTAGCTGGTTTTGAGTACAGTATCGATATTGAAAAGACAGTGGAATTATTGGCCCCCCTTTCTCAGCCACCGAAAAGCGGGGGTTCGGGCGCTGGACCAGAATCTCCTTGTGATGATTTGCAGGAAAAAATAGATACCGTTTTAAATTTCCAAAGATCTGATAAAAAAAATAGAACGGAGAAAGACTTGTCTAAACTGGTTGATGATCTAAAAAAAGAGTTGGATAAGGAAGACTGCAATGACATTTCTACGATCAACTTAGCCAAAGAGTCGATTAGTATGACCACTAAGTCCCGACCAGAAAATATAAGGTTAGTAGCAGGAGAAAAACTCACGATTATTATAACTCGTGACGATAAAACATGGACATTCGTTTTTAAGGGAGAACAAAGAGGACAGTGGGTAGCTTCTTATGGGTTTGGATTTACTCCAAAGTCTTTAGAACGTTCCACATACTTCTTACGACAACAGGAGGACACCACAACTTTTCAATTATTTAAAGCGGATAAAGCAGAAGCACTCGATTTGAGTTATGTACCAGCAATCTTTTATTCATATTTCCCAGCTCAAAATTTTAGCAGGGCTGTTAATCATAGTGTAACCGCAGGATTAGGTTTTGATTTGGTGGCGCCTGTAGCATTTTTCGGGTATAATGTAATGTTTAATCACAATGTAGGACTTAGTGCAGGAGTGGCATTCCAACAACAGAATAAACTTAAAGAGCAATACTATGAAGGGCAGATTATTTCTACTGATTTAGACAAAGATCAACTTCATGACCAAATATATCGCCCCAACTTCTTTTTATCGATAAACTTTCGATTTGGAGAGAATCCATTTAAAACAAACGAAGAGGCAGAAAAAGAATAGATTTTGAGAATGTTCCATTCTCTGTTGCCAGATGGTGACTTTCATAATTTTTGTATTTAGTTGATATTAAAATGTAATGTTCTGAATTTCTTCCAGAATTTGTTTCTGGCTAATTGCTAAAATGGATAATGATTTGTTAAATTTAATTGCCAACCTATTGTCTATGAAAAGATTGTCAATTGTTCTAACCATTTTGCTTTTTCTCTATTATAAAGGTTTCTCTCAGAATGTAAAAACCGAAGTGTACTCATTGCCGTGGACCAACTCAAAAAATGAGAAAAAGAATGAGGCGAGAAAAAAACTGATTCCCTGTCTCTCCAATGATAATCTTGTTTTTAAAGGAGGACTGGTATTGTACTCGAGATCCAACAAAACAAACAAATATGATTTCGGTGGTTTATCTGCCCTTCACTGTTTCGATAACGGAAGGACAATTATGACTGTATCAGATTATTCACTTGAGGAAAAACTTGCAAAACAGACTCAATTCAAATCTAAATGGTTCCAATTTACGCTTGAGTATGACGACGAACAGACACTGGTTGGTGCTAAAGGAATGGTGAAAGGCCAGGTTCATGATTTGAATAGTTTAATAATTCGGGGAGAAATTGAATCAATGGCCTACTTGGGCGATTCTATTGTTTACGTGGGTTTTGATAATCTAAATTACTTGTTGAGTTACGACCTTAAAAAATCGGGATTTGGATGTGCTGTAGATAAATTGTCTGTCGATGACAAACAGTGTTTCCCTGCTAGAAAAAATGCTGGTATAGAGGCTTTGACGAATGTTGGGGATTCTTTATTTGCGATATATGAGGTGAAAGGGAATGATAATGATTACTACGAAGCATGGTTAATTGATTCTGGTGGAAAGAATACAGAGAGATTGAGATATAATGGTTTTGTTAATGTTAGTGATACATATATGAACAATTCAAGCATTCTGAAGGAGGTTAAAGGAGCTACTACTCTGCAAAATGGTGACATTGTAATATTGGAAAAATTATTCAAAAGACTGATACGTCAAATTGTATTCGTCTCGTATTCGTCAATTCTCAGAAAATGAAGGAAAATTACATCGAGCCAATTACCTTGTTGGACACAGGCTTCTCCAAAGCACTTGATAATTTTGAAGGCATTGATTCTTACACTGTAGATGGTAAGGAGTACTTGCTTTTGATTTCTGATGATAATGGAGATTGGAATGGCGAGAAACAACAGACCTTGTTGTTGAATTTTAAACTATTGAAATGAACTCAAACCTCTTGGAAAAAATGTGCCCGATTTAACATAGGTTAAGTCATATTTTCCGAACTAAGTATTGTTAAAAATAAAAAACTTTATTATCTTTTTATAAATTATTTATCTGGGAAAAATGCAATTCAACTATAAAAGAAGTATTAAAAGTCAATGCACAATTTTGAGTATTGAACTTAGATATTTTAGATTGTAATTGACAGCGAATATTATGTTTATTAATCAAGTTTTTCATATCCAATTTGGAAAAATGTTGTATTGATGTCAGACAAAATAAAGCTATAATGGGCCAAATGTTTACGCGAAAAGAATTTCCTTATCTCTTCACTATATTGATTGCACTTATTGGATGGACAGTAAATCATATTTCCAATCGTCTTTTAGATTCAAAAATTATATCTTATTCAAGTAAAACATATAATAAAACATATAGTGGGAGAATAGATGAATATAAAGACTCTCTTTTTGAAGTTATAGAGTTTTCAATTAAAAATTTAACACAAGAGCAATTATTTAGAAATATACATTTTACAATAATGTTCCCTGATACAATCAAGAATGGCGAACTAAAAATTTTAAAAATGCGGCCAGATTCACCGTTATATTTCAATGTTGAACCCTATGAGGAAAAGGTAACAGGAAAGTATGTCAGCTTTAAGGTTGATGGTTTGCACCCCAAAACTAGTATTAAATTATATGTTTATTTCTTTGGAGAAAAAAAGCCAAATATTTATTTGGAATACCAAGACGAACCAAGTATTAACAAAGAGCAACCAATCCTATTTCTAAAATCCGGAATTGATACAAAAATTCTTGAATATGAAATTCATATATTTACAATATTACTTATTATATGGATAATGTTAGTGGGTTTTTATTTGTTCAAACTAAAAACTATTAATTATGAGACATGAATTATTACTTATTATTTTTATTTTGATATCTCTTATAAGAACTTACGCACAAAACTCGTATATCACTGTAATATGTACCGATGTCAGGACTGGTAAAATACTAAATGATAAACAAATTGTTAAAGGAACAGTATATCTTAATCGTTCAGATGGCCCAACCGTAGAATATGGGCCTATTCTTGATGGAAAATTCGAAATCTATTCAAACTGTTTACCTGGTGACAAATTCATTTTGAAAATTGACCAAGGATTTTACTTTGGTAAAACATATTATTTCGTCCAAATTAAGAACTTTGGTAATAGATTCCCACTTCTTAGTCGTGCATCTCTTACTCAATTGGAAAAGAATCTTAATTCGTTCCAAAGTAACGAATTTGAAAATAATGAAATTAAATACGCCTCGATGGCATATATTTCAAATTCAATAGCTACAATACAAAAAGAAAATTCTAATTTGGATGAATATAATCTTAAAGCAAAAGAAGCATATGTCTATGTTGGTAAAGTATTAAAAGTAGAAAACCCAGTTTATTTCGACCCTGATCAAGATAAATGGGTGCCGTCTAAAAAACTAGTTCAAAGAATAATCGACTATAAAGAATTAAATGGATTTAGTAAAATCGATGGTCAAATAAATCCTAGTTTTCTCAGAAACCTGACAGGCCTTGATCCTACCTCGAAGTATTTAGATCCGGACGATATCTATAAAAAGGTAGAAAAGAATTTTGAACTTAAATAATTATTTGGTTTAGATTTTTTTAAAGACTTCTCATACGAATAATGCACTGAATTTAATTTTATTGAGCCTAACCATAGAAATGGAACAAAAGGTAATGTAGTAAAATAAACCACAGTAGTAAGGATTATTTGAGTTAGATCACAAACATTTGTTTTATTCACTCATAAAGGTTGTCAATGCTCAAACTCCGCCCCCGATTTTATTTTATCCAGCCGCTCGCGCATGGTGTCCAGATGGTATTTGTACACATCGCGGGGAGAGCAGTTGTTTTTTTCCTTACAAACAGCAGCAGCATAACCCACCACAACTCCCATTTGGGTGGTGGTGTGCATTACGCGCGGGCTGCCAAGGCCAACGTGGGTAGCCGAGAAACAACGCCCGGCCATAAACAGATTGTCGATGTCTTTGGAATACAAACAGCGGTAGGGAATTTTGTACTGTTCAATTTTAGTAAATTGCGCTTCCGTAAGGAAATCATATTTCCCGCCACGCGGATAATGAATATCAATGGCACGCACCTCTTCCACAAAACCATCTTCAAAATCGGGGCGGTTAACCACATCACTTTCCTTTAACACGTAGTCGCCCATAATGCGTCGTGATTCGCGTTTCCCGGCTACGTAGGCTATCCATTTTAATCTCAGATTGGCATTTTCCGAGTCTTGTTTTACATTGTACCAGTTGCCATAAATGGCCCGAAAAATATGGTCGCGAATTTCTTCCGCGTCGTAAATGGTATTCATCAGCAAACCGTATTCCCAGAACCACTCACCACGGGTAGCTTCGTAATCTTTTGCCACATCCATAGCCCACGGTACTTCCTGCCAGCCTACTTCCAATTTATCTTCAGGTCTGGCTCTGTCTTCTTCTTTTTCCACTTCCACGGAGTTCCACAAAATGGAATTTCCCATAGTCATTCCATCGCCTTTTTCCGGCGCCAGCGATTCACCAAACTCATCGCGCGACTCGCGGCCCATACGTACTTCGGCGCCAGCCCAGTAGCCAATCCAGCCATCACCTGTTGCATCAACAAAAAGAGGTGCTTCAAAGCGGATTTCTTTGTGGGTGTGTGTATTAAAACAATCCACACTGGTAATCTTATTTCCCTCTTTGTGCACGGTGTAAGCACGGGTATTTGGGAAAACAGAAATGTTTTTTTCTGCGCGTACCACCATTTCAATGGTATCGGTAGCGGCAATGGCTCCCGCATCGCCATTTGGATAATGCTCGGTGCTCAGTTCCTGCACGATAGTGTAAAACTCCAGTCCTTCTGTATGAACCCTTATTTCTTTACTTGCATTTCCACCCAGCACAGGCCGGTCGTTAATTAAGGCCACTTTTAAACCGTGCCGCGCCGCCGCAACTGCAGCACCGCATCCTGCCAATCCGCCACCAACTACTACCAAATCAAAATCTCCGGCATTTTCGGGTGGAGGAATTCCCAGTTTTTCTTTACGCCAGGTAGTCATTTCTTCCAATTCAAAAGGAGGATAATCGTCTTTATCTTTTGAAAAATAAATGGCATCGCATCGGCCTTCAAAACCGGTTTCATCTTTTAGCTCAATTTTCAGCTGTTTAGAATTGTCCACTCGTACCCTACCCGACTGAACCCACTGCCAGCCTTCGTTTACGCCAAAAGTTTCGGAATATTCTTCACCGTCGAACACAATTTTGAATGTTCCCGGAGTTTCCGGGCGCGAGGGAATCCAGTCTTTGGTGCGCACCCAGAACCAATATCTTCCGCTCTCGGGAAATTCAACCGTAGTTTTAGCATTTTCAACAGATTCGCCCATGCCGTGCGCCAGTAAATATGGCGACCCCATGGAAGGAATAAACTGTTGATCAACTACCCAACCTCCTTTTTCGTCAAAGCTTTCGGCTTCAACCAAAACTGAGACAGTTTGGGCAACGACCCAATTGCTCACAAAAATGAATAAAATGGCACATATATTTTTCATATCATTTTTTATTTTAATTCTTCTAAAAACACTGTATTTCCTCCTCCCGGAGCCATACTTATTTTTAACATATCTCCGGCAAGAACAACTTCTTCTTCCACCTTATAAGACTCTTTATTGTCCATATAATGGCTGTTAGCGGCGTCGGAATATATTACAGCTTTGTACTTTTTCCCTTCAGACAAAAAACCAAGATCCAACTCGACATCCCTCGCGTCGCGGTTGGTAAGCGATCCAATAAACCAATTATCACCAGCCTTGCGGGCAACACTTATGTATGCTCCGATTTTTCCGTCCAACACTTTAAAACTATCAAATTGAGGAGGCATTTTGCGTATACAATCAAACAAATCATCCTTTTTTAAATACTCTTCAGGACTATCAGGAAGTACCATCCAGCCGGAGTAAGCAACAACCAATTTAGCCACCTCGGCAGCTACAGTTCCCGGGATTTCTTCAAATACGCGCATTCTCGAATGTGCATTGTTCAGATCAAACCAACCGTTGGTATAATCAAGCGGACCGGCAATCATATTTATAAATGGTGAAGTAACTGCTGTTTCGGGAAAATAAGAACGCTTGGCATCGGCCTGTGCATGGCAAAACTCCCGGGTAATAAGGTTTGGGTATGTACGGCAATCTCCACCTGGTGGAACAGGATTATCATGAAAATCCACCATCAGTTTATATTTAGCACAGAGCGCTACTACTTCGCGTGTGTGTCTGACCTTATCCTCCCAGCTCCCCTGCATAAATCCGTATTTTACACCAACAGCCCCCCAATCCGAGAATTGTTTTAATACACGATCCAGACCAAATTTCTTTGCCCCTACATCATTTAAATATAAAATTACACCTATGTTTTTCTTTTTTGCATAAGCCATACATTCTTCTATATTGATTCCCTCGCGAGCCGCCGTGGGGTCGGAGCTATCACTAAATTCGGGGCCGTACCAGTCAGCGTCTATCAATAAATACTGAATATTATTTTCTGATGCAAAATCGATAAATCTTTTATGTGAAATTGTATTTAATTCGTATTCAAAACCGTCTTTCGCCTTGTATCCCCATACACGCCAGTCCCATAACGATTTGCCCGGTTTTATCCACGAAGTATCCTCAATTTTGCAAGGTTCGTTCAGGTTAACCAGTAGATCTGATTCCAGCAAATCACCCGGACGTTTCCCTACAATAAAAGTGCGCCATGACGTTTGCAACTCTCCTTTTTCCGAAGTTTCATCAACTATAAAACCAAGATTTTTTTTTGCGCCGTCAATTTGAATATTCATGGGTGCATACCGTACTACCTCCGCTTCATGAATAGCCATATACAAGCTGTCATCAAGTTCAAGAACCATCGGAGTACGCACTTTCTCCTGCGAAGAAGAAAACCTTACCGGACCGATATTATGCTGTTCCCCGTTGTATGCCCAATATAAAAAATCGCTTTTGAAATTTAGTTTTGTATTTTCACCTTTCCACTGAATACTATCACCTGAAATACTTTTTACTACAAAGCGGTAAGCAAAGCCATCGTTATAACAACGAAGAACCAAATCGCAGGATATGTCACTTTCGGCTTCTCCCCGGATATGAAATATCTTCTCGTTATAATGATTTCGCACCATTTTATTTTTCCCGCTAACGGTATGCCACATTTCGTCAAAAGCAGATTCTTCTGTTTCCTGAATAGTTACATGAGTTGAAAAATCAATATCCTGAATTTGTAATCCGAGCGGCGAATTGCCAATGATCGTATCACCATTAACCCAATGGGATATCTGTAGCAAACCCTTTTCATTGCTAATTGCAACAACCATATTGCCATTGGGAGATTTTACCTGTTCAACTTTTTCATTCCTACATGAAAACAAACTCACAACAATAATAAAAAACCAAATTTTCTTCATAGGGCGATTATTTATTTTGTTAACAAAGGTATCTGCAGATTAAATGAATGCTCGCGGGTTTCATTTACTGCACAAAGTAATGCTGTTGGTTTTCCGTTCTCGATGAGTAACTGAGGCCTTTCCAGCGCTTTCACTTTCTGAAGCGTATCGTTTTTCCAATTGATTTCCAGTTTTGACACCAACGGATGTTCAGCTAATTTCCAGTCCATTCCGTTGGCGGAATAAAAAAGCACCAGGCTCCTTCCGGCATCTGTAAAGGCACCATGCATATCTTTAACAATAGCATAGTAGCAATTCCCGGCAAACCACACATATGGATCTTCAGCAGGAAATTCTGCTTCTTCCGCTGTAAATATCGGTTTCATCTGTTTTACAAAAGGGCCTTCCGGATTGTCGGCGATAGCAGTTAAATGTACTACAGGACCACTCATAGGTTTAGGTAATTTTTTTGCAGCCGCTTTATACACCATTAAATATTTCCCGTCGCGCATTTGGGTTACCGACGGATTGGAAACCATCAACGCATCATGTGCAGTTGAATCTGAGGAAACACTGATGAGCGGTGTATCAAAACGTTTCCAGGGCCCCTCCGGATTTTCGGCAACAGCAACGCCAATCTGCTGTTTATTGCGGTGTTCCCAATATTGGTTCTCGACATTCGGATCTCCTGTAGTCCCCATATAATACAAATAGTATTTCCCGTTAAAAAAATGTATAGTTGGGTTATGTGTTACGGCCCCATCCCAATATTCGCGCCCACGAAACGGCAATACCACATCAGCAAACTCAAACGGTCCCAGAGGAGAATCAGAAACTGCGTGCGCTATTTCGGAATGCGTAACCCACGCAGACATACCCAACTTTTGAGGCCAGCGAGAATAAAATATGTGGTATTTCCCGTCGTCGTCTGATTTTACCAAACTACCGCCCCATATAAACCAATCAGGATCAATAAATTTTCCGGTTTGAGGAACAGGTTGAAACATATTGGCAAGATTCAATTTTCCGGGTTCTGCTTCCTGTTCAGGTGAACATGAAAACAAAAAAACCAGAAAAAATAAAAAAGTAATTTGCTTACTACATATCTTCTTCATTGTCGTCGATTTAGGTAATTCCTGTCAATAATAGTTTCATTTTTTTGTTTTTCAAAGTGATATTTTGTTAATGTCCGTTATGGGGCTCTTGTTTTCGGTGTATGGTTTTATCTGCTTTTCAATTCAGCAGGTTTGAATGCACTGATGACTATTTTCGCTCGCATCCCCCGGATAATCTGATAATCAAACCTCAACCTAACTTTGGGCTCTTTTTATTCTCTCCGTGACAAAAGCCGGGGCTATTTCGTATTCATTCTTTCAGGATTTTCTTATTGTACCAACTACTCCTCTGCAACTACAAACAATTTTTTTACTTGTACTCCAGCCATGCTGTCGCGGTGCATTCTTTATTGGCTACAAACCGAATCCAGCGCGACTGAAAATCTGACGGAAATTCGTAACTGTAGGTTTCACTCGCCTGAATGTTTATTTCTTTATACAGCATCCAGGGACCGTGGCCAATCGGTTCCACTTCAATTTTGAATGTCACTGACTCCTTGTTGTCGTGTGATATTTCAAGGCTACGTTTATCGTAAAAACCAATTAAATATGGATCCGAAGGATGCCCTGCTTTTACATCTGAATTTTTCCAAGGGCCGCCATGTCCAACGGGTTTTCCCATTTCCCACAGGTCATCGATAACGCCC
The DNA here is from genome assembly GCF_022267315.1 of Maribellus maritimus. Taxonomy (GTDB): domain Bacteria; phylum Bacteroidota; class Bacteroidia; order Bacteroidales; family Prolixibacteraceae; genus Draconibacterium; species Draconibacterium maritimum. The sequence continues at coordinate 187,416 of NZ_JAIKLE010000004.1, read as the reverse complement.
AGCCAAACTGCTGCTTTTCCATCGTCGGAACGGACAATATGATCTCCTGCTTTTACATCGCTGTCAAGTCCTGTTAAAACTAACATCCCGCGGTATGACGCATAATCATTTATCCTGAAGCTGTGAGAAGAAACCGGACGGATTTTTGCAAATCCATCTGCATTTTCAGCAGGCAATTCATAAAAAGTTCCTGAGCAGTTAAACAGGTCCCGTTCGGTGGCTACTTCTCTGCAAATACGCAATTCGGCCTCGTCGGTAAGCGATTTATAAGCTTTATCTCCCAAAGGCAATCTCCAGCGGCGCCCTTTGTCGTCGACCACCAAAACCGAAGAATTATCAATTCGAACTACATTTTCAGGAATTGCAAATTTCTCCCTGATAAAATTATTGGTTTCCAAATCGTCTTTCGAAACTAATTTTAGGTTTTCGTCCAATTCATAATAACCGGTTTCCGAAGTTATTCCATTTTCAATTTTCAGAGCCGAAACCCCAAGTGCACGCCGGCTGTCCGCTAACCCATACAAAAGTCCTCCAAAAACTTCATTGTCATCAATGGTGGCTATTCCATCAAATAATTTTGCAGCTGAAGTTTTTCGAACATCTATATCGGTATAATTAAAACTGACCGTAGCTTTTGTTGCTTTATTTACTCTGATACGCACCCATTCTCCAACTTCATTTTCGCTGAACTCAACAAACCGGGAACTTCCGGGTACAAGCTCAACTGTTTTTAACGGACTAAAATCGCCGTTCCCGTTTTTATCGATCTCAAAACTAAACTCAACAGTATTTTTTCCAGCGTTCTGAATCCAGGCGCAGCGTTTCTCCCAACCGGAAAAAAGAAAGGGTTCAGAATATTCGCCGGTATTTAGTTCATCGTTTAACCAAACAGCCCCGGAAGCCGTCGCTGGTCCCAGTTGATCTGGTTTTTCAGGTGTTGTAAACCAAAGATTGGAGTTAGACTGCCCTGGTCCTTCGATATTTCCTTTTTGTTTTCTTTTATTTAAAAACTCTTTTTGTGCAGAATCATCACAACCAAAAACCAGGCGACCATTCCAGCGGGTAAAATCGCCAATTACTTTCAGGTAAGCTGAACGCGGACGAATTCCGGCAGAATGTCGGGCTGAAAAATCTCCCGGGAAGTCCCAAAACATACCGTGCATGGTCATCAGATACTCGGGATTTACTTCTGTGCCAATGTCCCTGATTCGCGGCCATTCTGTATTCCAGCCGTGAGCGCCATCGTAGCTGTGACTGGCTTTTGGCAGGCGATAAAAATCCCAACCGGTTTTCGGATTCCGAACACCCAAAAGCAATGATTTATGATCCCAGCCAGTCGCCCAAATCGGGTCTGTTTCCGGGTTTACATTTCCATAAATCCCTCCCGGACCTGTAATTTCAACAAACTGATTTCTACGCACCACTTTCCAGTTTTTTCCGTCCCACTCAGACAATGAACCGGCTTCCACATCAAATTTTTGTTGCGCTTCCTGTGTCGCTTCACCATTATTCGAATATACCATCACTCCCTGTCCTGAGTACAAACCTTTTCCGTGAGCACCCGGCAGAGTTGCATTTACCGGGTTCACATCTGTATCATCATGCTCTACTTTTCTGCCACTTGAGTTATTCCCGTCTTTATAAAGTTCAGTTACTTTTAATGAATTTACATCTACTTCATAAAATCCTTCTTCCATTGTACCATAATATATCATCTCTTCCGGGTGAAACAGATGCCGTGCATTTCCGGTATGGCGTCCCTGCATTTCTGAATAAGGAATCACTTTTACATTACGCTGCCCGTCAATTGCGTATGGTCCAATAAAAAGCTGGCTACTTTCCTTATGAATCATCCGGTTTGCCGGAGTTCCGCCAATACTTTCCTGTCTTACTATTTGTTCAAGATTGGGAGTAATCTCATACAGTTTATCTGAAGATCCATGCGGAAGATGTGGCCCGTAGGTTATTACCCAAAGTCTGCCGGCCCATGGAACAACAGCACCGGTTCCGCATTCACCTTCATTGTTATAATAGGCCAACTGCGGATAAATACCGCTCACCTGAACGGGTCCTTGCGACTCCTCCTGTTTCTGCCTGCAAGAAACAAGCATCACAATCGTTATGGCATAGATAATTGTATTTCTCATTTGTCTAAATTTAGTTATCATTCGTATCTGAAGGCCTAAAGATTAAAGGAGATGCAACTTCCTTTGCTATTCTTCTTTTACCCAGTTCACAAAAATAAAAAATGAGGCTGTCAAAAAGTCAATATTATTGAAATAATATGTCCAAAAAATCCTCATCCTTTGTTAACCCCAACCAGTAGTTTCCTAAATTTTGAGATGAATTGCCCTTAACTGGAATTTCTTTGGAAGGGGTTAACTACAAAAACTGTCCTTAGAAATCAACTATCCTCAATATAAAAAACTTAAAAAGTCCTTTATGTGCATATATTCAAAGTCAGCAATTCAATGGCTTGCACGATAACTTTCTTTTGTTGTCAAATCGGTTTCAGGAGATAACATAATCCGTCAAGATAAAGGGTAAACATTCGGCTTATTTATGTTTTGTTTTGCAAATACTTTATTTGTCGGAATAACAAAAACAAAATATAAAGAAGCTTATCGCATTTTGGGATACATTTTTGTTTTTCATATCCAATAGATTTGAGTCAAATTAAATATTTGGAAACACGCATTTCATGTCTTTTCTAATTATTATAGTAATATCTCTCAGGGTCATTGGTTTGCATCATCTCCTTTTTGAGATATGCCTTAAACTCTTTGATTTTGTCTGCATATTGTTCATCATTGATCAAATTATTCCAACATCCCGGGTCATTGTTTAAGTCATAAAATTCCTCAACCGGGCGTTTACGCAGAAACTCGGTGCGTGCAGCCAATTTCAAATTTTCGCTCATGCTAGACGCTATTACATCAAGCCAGTTCAATGGTATTCTTTTTTCTCCCTTAAAACGCTCCACATAGGGATTCCATATGTAGCAAAATTCTTTATTGATGATAGAGCGTTGCGGGTAAAAATCTTTTTCTGTAGAATCTCCCCAATAATCAAAAGAAGTAAACGCATATTCACGATCTGCTTTCTTTTTCTTACCGGCTGCCACATCATACACTGAGTAACCTTCAATGCCTTTTATAGCAGGTAACTGAAGTGCTTCGAGAATTGTTGGTAGTAAATCAATGGCGCAAACGACAGATTTTTCATCGACTACTCCGGCTTTAATCTTCCCGGGAAGTTTTATAATAAGCGGAGTGCGTACACCATGCTGATAGAGCGTATTTTTAGCGGCAGGTGTCGCCATACCATTATCGGATAAGAAAATAACAATGGTGTTATCAGCCTCCCCGCTCTCCTCCAGGGCTTTTAATATACTTCCCAGACATTCATCGCCCCTGTGAAGAGCTTCGTAGTATGGTACTAAATTCGTTCGCACATCAGGTAAATCAGGCAAACATTCTGGTATTTCAACTTCATTTGAAGTATAACTGCGGTTTGGAGCAGGATATTCATGGAGGCTATTCCATTGTCGTCTGGCGTCTCTTTCACCCTGTGTATTAACCCAGGGACGGTGAGGATCAATGGGATTAGCATAAAGGAAAAACGGTTTCTCTGCTTCTTGTGAAGCTGCAATAAATGCTTTCGTTCGCTCATAAAAAGAATCACTATTACGATCATGAAAACCTATACCGAAAGGGAATTCCCGGTATTTGACGTCCCATGTTTGATTTCCACACCTCCCGTTTTTTAGAATTGCTCCTGTTTTATAGCCGAAATCGTGCAGGTAAGTGGATAAAGCGGGCGTTTTTATCAAAGGTTCCTCCCAAAAACCGGGAGGCTGAACTCCATGTCCCATAATCCCGCTGCAGTGAGGATAACGCCCCGAAAGCATCGCTGCCCTTGATGGACCACACATCGGAACTGAGACATACCCATGTGTAAATAATATTCCTTGCGAAGCCAAAGCGTCAATATTGGGAGTAATATCCGGCACTTTACACCCTTCTGCGCCAGAGGTACCATAGCCCATATCATCGAGAGTCAAGAACAGCACATTTAAACCGTTACCGGTAATCCTATTTCTGTTATCAGACTGACACCCAAAAAAAAGAAGTAAGGCAAAAAATACTATCGCGTAACGTTTCATTGGTTAATTGATTAAAAAATATTCAGTTTTATTCCTCTCTTTTCCAAACGAGGACATAGTCAATCTCATGAAATACCCTTCCGGGTCGGTGAGGGCAGGAATCCCAAACCAATAAGGGAAGGTTTCGCCGTCAAAGTTGATGTTCTGAGGCAGATGCCGGTACTTATTTTGTTTGACTCAGATCTGCTCTCTGTTAAAATACAACTTTATTTACTTTTGTAGTTGAAAATTATATTCACCTGATTCCAGATGGTATTGTTTTTTATTTGAATCATCAGTTTCAATTTTAATAAACTTGTTTTCGTCGAGCTCTTTTCCGCTTTCAAGTACCTTGTTGGTTGGCAAGAAAAGCATAGCTGTGCTGTTAGGCGGAACGACAACGTGATAGCTTATTTCTTGTCCTGTTTTTTCCCATGAAGAAACAATATTTCCGTATGGACCATCGTGTTGGGCTTCAAAATGTTCAAGTCCTTCAACAAAATTTGGTTTCAGAGTAATATTTTTGAATCCCGGATTTTTTTCATCCGGGAAAATACCTCCCAATGCTTTATAATACCAAGCATCAATTTCTCCAAACATGATATGGTTCATTGAAATATCATTGCTCGCATTAAGATCCCAGTTTTCCAGAAATGTGGTTGCCCCGTTTACTATCCACCAGCCCCACGATGGGAATGTTTCCTGAGCGGCAACCTTATAAGCTAAATCAGCATAACCATTTTCGCTCATTGCATTCAAAATTGATTTTGCACCTAACAGACCTACATCTACATGACTGTTATCTGCTTCCACTCTTTTTGCCAAATTTTCAGACACTTTTGCTATCATCTCGTCCGGAACCATATTCCATTGAAGAGGGCAACTCATTTCTGTCTGGACCCCTTTATTATAAATTCCGGTTTCTCGATTCAGATATTTTTGATTAAATGCATTTTTGATTTTATCAGCCAATGCTGAATACTTTTCTGCATCATTTTTTTCTCCCAAAACAGCAGCTATTTTTCTAAAGATGTCAACAACAGCAAAATAATAAACCGTTGATGTAATTTCTGTTGGCGTCATTGATTTTACCGGAACCCAATCACAAAGTCCCCAGTCGGTCAATCCTCCCGGATAAGCCTCGTCGATATAATTAATATATTTTTTGATATTGTCATAACAATCTTCCAGTATTTTTTTGTCGCCGTAAAACAAGTAGATGTTCCATGGAATAATCGCAATCGTGCTTGTCCAGTCCGGGCCGTTTTTTGTGTATCCCCAGCCATCGGTAGGAACAATCCGGGGAATTACACCATTGTTTTGTTGCTCATCGCGGTGGTCAGCCATCCATTTTTCGTAGATTGTTATAGCATCGTAATTATACAAACCCGTTTCTATACATATTTGAGCATCGCCTGTCCATCCGTTTTTCTCTCGTTGCGGGCAATCGGTAGGGTATCCAAATAAATTGGATAAATATGAAGCGTTGGCTGCTTCCCAGATTTTGTTTAGCATTTTGTTCGAAGAATTGATCTTCCCCACTTTGGGAACCGCACTGTGCATAAAATATGCAGTCAGGTTTTTCTCTGAGAATTCAATGGGTTTATCGGCGCTTACTTCTACATATTGAAACCCCTTGTAATTAAATTTAGGCATAAATTCATCTTCACGACCGCTTAAAATCACAATATCAGTCTGAAACGGATCAGAATCATCTGTTGGACGATAATGGATATCAATATTTGAAATATCTACATGCCCGTTTTTATACAATCGCTCTCCGTGCTTCAATCGTAAAGTTGTCCCATCAATCCCTTTTATATTCAATTTTGTAACCCCTGCCATATTGCGTCCAAAATCTACGATATAATTAGTGTCACTAAATTTTTTGACTTTAACCGCTGGAATTTCTATCACATTTTGTATTGGATGCATCACCTGTGCCACTATATTTTTTGACGGTGCATTTGTACAAATAACCTTTTTCCATTTTTCATCGCTAAATTCAGGTTTGCTCCAATCTGGCTGTTCCAATCGTGCATCATAATGTTCAGCCGTATAAATACTATTAAAAATTATTGGCGATAGTGAGGTCTTCCAGTTTTTGTTTGTTGAAATTGTTTCTACAGAATTATCATCATAAACAATTCTGATATCCATACAAAATTTTGGTCGTGCACGCCAGGGTGCTTTATCAAAATACCAAACAGCTTTAGACTGGTGATTATACCATCCATTACCTAAAATCACGCCAACGGCATTTTCCCCATCTGATAAGTTTTTGGTTACATCATAAGTAACATAGAGCGTCCGACGATCAAAACGTGTTAACATTGGATCAAGACGGTGGTTGCCTATTTTTTCGCCGTTCAGATAAAGTTCATACAAGCCTCCTACTGCAATATAAGCTCGCGCAGTCTTTACCTTTTTTTTGACATCAAAGCTTTTTCTAAAATAAGGAGCAGGCTTTATATTGAAATCATATGAGTCTGAAATCCAATCCCCTTTCCAATTATTTTGCCCCATCATTCCGGTTTCAAAAAAAGTTATTTTTGAAAATGGCGACCATTCCCCTTTCTGATTTTTAACTTTTACACACCAATAATATCGCGAAAAAGGCTTTAGTTTGGTTCCTGCATAAACTACAGGGATAGTAGAAGAGGACAATGTTCCTGACTGCCAGACATCCCCCTTTCCATTTGAGACATCTTTTTCATTAGTGCCTACAACAATTTGCACTGCGTCTACTGATATACCTTGTTCTTCGGATTTAATCTGCCATGTAAAACGAGGATTTGCTGCATCAATACCAATAGGGAACTGAAGGTATTCGCACTTTAAATTTTCAACAATAAATTTATCGGAAGTTTGCCTACACGAATATAAAGAGGCGAAGAGAGTGATAAATAGTAATATGTTTCTCATAAATGATCTAATATTAATTTTCAATTTTCGGACAGAACTATTGTCAATAATATTCTATTTTACTCCTTTCTTTTCCATACTCGTACGTAATCAACCTCAAAATGGCCCGCCGGATCTTTTGGATCAGGAAGCCCAAACCAACTCGGAAAAGTTTCGCTGTCGAAATTCATATTCAGAGGCTGATGCCAATACTTATTTTGTTTGACTCGGATCAGCTCTCCGTTTAAATACCATTTTATTTCCTTTTCGTCCCATTCTAAACCTGCAATCCAAAATTGATTTGCCAGTCGCGACGGGGTCTCCCAGAGTTCAGAACTTTTAGTTTTCTCTTTTACTTCAGGATGCTTCATTACATGGACGGTCATAAAATACTTCTGTTCCATTTCCGGGGTAGGATGTTTACCACAAATTTCAAATACATCGATTTCGGTCCAGAGGTCCGGTTCAATGCTATAAAACCAGAAAGCGCTGGAACACCTGGAATCCATTGGTTTAAAACGAATCTCGTAATACCCGTACAACATAAACGCTTTGCTTTTTACTGCAGCCGTTGTAAAAGTATGATATCCTTCAGGTAAATCCGGCAAATCTTCGGTTTTTGAAGTCAGGATCATTTTACCATCCTTTACCGAAACATTTGCCGGCGAAAAATATCCGGGTTTCCTACCTTTCCAGCCCGGATTGCGGGGATACCATTTCGTTGTATCTAAAGTGTTGCCGTTAAACTCATCGCTCCATTCCGAAATGTACTCCCATTCACCTTTAGATAGAGGACATTCCGGTTCCTTCTCTACACAGGCTGAAAAAAACAAAGAAAGAAGAAAGAAAAAAGTAAAATTTTTCATAATAAATATTGATTTAATTGGTATTATATTTTTTAAATTTAAATATCCAGGCATGCTGGCAAATAAGACTTGGATAGCATTATAAAATTATTAAACTGTCATCTAATAATTTTTTGCCAACGTCACTTGGCGCTGCATATCTGATTGATTGAAGCAGATTAAAACAATTTTTTTTTTAAATTTTGAAAGTATCATTTTTTCATTTAATCTTTCACTATTTTTAAAATCCTATTTACAACAGGTTTTGCCTGGTAGTTTCTGTCAAAAAGCAACGGATAATCGGTCCGTCCTTTAACCGGCCAATTATTTTTCCACGATTGATTATCAGTTACGCCCCAAAATGTTACACGATCAATTGTGTCGGAATATTTCACAAATAAGTTGAACAGATCGATGTAATAGTTGTCTGCTCTTAACCTGACATCTTCAGGTAATCCCTCTGTGTATGGATTGAGTAACTTGTTGTACTCTGCATTGCCTGAAATATCAGCTCCCTGGTTTTCATCAGGGAAAGGCAAAACAGATATGTCCAACTCTGTGACCATAACCTTTACGCCGGCACCGGCAAACGCCATGATCGATTTTTCAATATTTCCAAAAATGGAATCTTTCTCCGATAAAATATAATGGGCCTGCATACCTATACCATCGATACGAACACCTTCTGCTTTTAATTCTTTTATGATTTGAACAACGGCGTCTCGTTTTTTTGGTTTGTACATTGTATAGTCGTTATAATACAATTCTGCATCAGGATCGGCCTCGTGTGCAAACTGAAAGGCAAGCCTGATGTAATCTTTTCCCAGTATCTCATAAAATTTGCTTTCCCTGTAGGAACCATCTTCGTTAAGGGCTTCGTTTACCACATCCCAGCCTTTTACTTTTCCTTTGTATCTGGACACAACGGTGGTAATGTGTTCTTTCATGCGCGCAATAAGCTCATCCCTGCCGATTTGGTTGCCCTCGTCATCAACAAAAAACCACTCGGGTAACTGAATGTGCCAAACCAGAGTGTGTCCAATAATTTTCATATTGTTTGCCAGGCCAAAAGCGACATATTTGTCGGCAACACGAAAGTCATACCGATCCTTTTCAGGATGGATATTGGACGCCTTCATATAATTTTCCGGGGTAATTGAGTTGAATTGTTTCTCTACAATTGCAATAGATTGACTGTCAGCTCCCATGATCTGATATTTATTCAATGCAGCGCCAACATAAAAGTCGTCTTTAAAAACTTCTTTAAACGTATTGGCTACTGGTTTTTCCTGTTTTGCACTTTGTTTTTTTGTAGAATAACCGCACCCGGCAACAAAGACGAACACAAACAACAAAATCGATAATTTTTTCATAAATTCTTTTTTAATCATTGTTGAAGAAATACTCTTTATCATCATATTTTGATCTGCTATGTAATTTTCTTCGCTGAAATATTTCAACTTCCGCACAAATTATAAATACCCTTTGTAGCTATGGCTTCCCCCACATTTTGTTTGGTTTGTCTCCCAATATAATCTCTAATTTCCCGCCTTTAGCAAATGTTTTATGAGAAAACCAATATTTATTCCAATTCTCCCCATTTAACCTGGCACTCTGGATATACATATTTTGTTCTGAGTTATTTTTTGTTTCTATTATGAATGTTTTTCCGGGATAATACTTGTTATCCAGGTGAATCGTTATCTTATCAAATAACGGGCTGGTAAGCTCATAAGAGGGATTAGCAGAAGCGCCTCCGTCTTCCTCGAAGAGTCCAATAGCCATTAACACTCCAAGTGCTCCCATTTGTCCCTGATCCTCATCTCCATTGTATCCACCATACGCTGTTGTGTCGCTAAACGCTTCTTTTACTTTCCTCACCCATTTTTGGCTGAGCCATGGAGCACCAGCCTTATTAAAAACATGCGCCATACCCGTTCCCGGCTGGTTAGAATAATCGACCCACATTTCTTTGTTTGGTACAAAGCCATATTGTTGTGCTTTTTCGAACTGGGAATTCAGCTTTTCCACAAAAGCATCTTTGCCCCCGGAGAGAGCTGCCAGCCCTTCGATGTCGTGAGGCACAAAATAGGAATAAATGGCAGAGTTGCTTTCACAAAAACCACGGGGAGTTTTTGAGACAGAAGGGTCAAAGTTACCAATCCAGGAGCCATCCTGTTCACGAGGGTGCATATATCCTGTTTGCGGATTCCATACATTTTTGTAATTCTCCGATCGTTTCATGAACATATTGTAATCCGCTTCATTTTTCATGTTTTTTGCCATCTGTGCCAGGCACCAGTCCTGATAAGCATATTCCAATGTTAATGCTACGCCCCCGCAATGCCATCCTTTGGCATTTACATCTTCCGGCACATAACCTCGTTCCAGGTAGTAATCCACCATCGTTTTATCCGGATAATCTATTTTATGTTCATAACCTCCGTGATCCCGGCTACCTTCCGGGAAGGCGTTTTTACGCAGGCCTTCATATGCTGTTTCTGCATCATAATTTCGGATCCCTTTGTTATATGCCGTTGCAAAAAAACATGCGGATGGATCACCAATCATAACAAAGGTATAGTTACCCCCTGCCGGCCCTCTTGGAATAAGTCCTCCATCCTTATACATATCGACCATGGTGTTACAAAATCCATCCATCACCTCGGGATATGCCATCGACCATAAGATGTCAAGCGACCAGTGACTCCCCCACCACGCGTCAAAATTATAATGAGGGAACAAAGGTTTGCCGTTTTTATCTAAAGCAACTTGTTTTACTCTTGGAGTGTCACCGGTCATGTCCAAATATTTTCCGTTCACGTCGCTTATTATTCTTCGCCCTTGCAATGCATGCCACAAATCAGTGTAAAACCTCACTCGTTGTTTGTGTGTGCCTCCTTCTACCTCGATTTTACCCAGCCATTTGTTCCATTCATCATATGAATTTTTTCTTGCCTGATCAAAATTCCAGCCGGCCAGCTCAGTTTCCAGATTTAGCCGTGCTTGCTCAACGCTAACATACGAAACAGCAACTTTCATCAATACTTGCTCTCTCTCCGTAGTTTGAAATTTAATAGCCGCTCCTGCGTTTACCCCGTCTATTGTATCAATAGGGTTATCGATCATAACAGAATCTTCCCAGCCAATAAAGCTTTCAATCGGTTTGTTTAATTTGGCTACAAAATAAACCGGGGTAGCTTTTGGACGGCGAATTGTCGCTTCCATGATTTCATACCCCGCCACTTCAGTATCGTTTACTTTCCAAACTTTTGAATATTTTGTCGGCCCATGTGCAAGGAAAGCACCGGTGTCGAAAATAATATAGCTGTTATTGCTTTTGGGATAGGTATAACGATGAAAGCCAACACGAGCGGTAGATGTTAGTTCTGCCGTTATTTCGTAGTCACTTAAAATTACTTTATGATATCCGGGTTCAGCTATTTCCCCTTCGTGATTAAAAGAAGACTGATAGGCATCCATTCCCAAATTTCCTTTAAATTCTCCGACAGTTGGCATAACAGCCACTCCCGACAGTTGCCACGCATGTATGTGGCTAAAGCAACGAATTTGTTTACTGTCATACAAATAGCCGGATCTCCAGCTTCCTTTCGTATCCGTATCCGGGCTTAGGTTTACCATTCCAAAAGGGCGGGTAGCCGAACTAAAATAAAACCACCTTGAATTATGGGTATCAACAAATACATTAACTAAACTTGCTGGCTCTATTTTTGTTTCTTGTTTTTGTATACACGCTGAGAAAAAAGAACCTATAACAAAAAATACGACTAATAGGTTGACTGAGGTTTTCATGACTTCTTTTTTGAATATCCTGATTCGTTTTCCGTGATTTCTTTATCTGACATTGAACTAAATTTTAGCTCATACAGGGGATTAAAAAAAACCTTGGGAAAACCAGTAACTAGACTAAAAAAATCTGGCATCCCAAGGATTTTATGAACACTTAGACTATTCTCTATTTTATATGCTAATCATACAATGAATTCAATTCTTTTTCACTTTCAGGAATAGGCCAGTACCAGCCAGAATACGGAGGAGCAACAGCAGGAGTTTCAGGATTGTCTCCTGCTGGTATATCCATTTGCGTACCCATCATAAAGTCGATGGTCCAGCCTTCACCGGTCATCTCCCTAAGGTATTCGGTATAAATAGCATCGTGGTCTACGTTTGATGTGTTATAGAAATCTGTATTATCAGGATGTGCACGGTTCCAAACCATGTTCATGTCCGAAGCTGCCCCGGACAGGTCATTGGCGTTCATCCTGGTCCAGGCACGCAACAGGTAGATGTCGGCCAAACGTATATAAGGCACTTTTGTGTATCTTCCGTACGGAGCAGGCGCCCTGTAGTATTTGTCGGGATAAATATGCGAGGTAGTTACCGCAGCATGTCCCGCTACTGTTTCTGTTTCATAATATTCGGGGTCGCTGGTTGGCATATCGGCCTGGTAAGGTTTCATATAGTGGTAAACCTGTTGATAGCGCAAATCGTTTTCAGCTTCTTCGGTAACCACATAGTCGCCATTTTCCTGTTCCAACCAGCCCATTTTTTCCGCGGCATAATCGGATATTGCATAAGCATTCCAGGTGCTTTTAACAAAGCCTGTATTTACGTCAACAGCATCACCATTAGATGACCTCATCCTGTATCCAATAATCATTCCGGCATAAAAATAATTGCTATGTGATGTCCCCAGCGTCCCGGTATTGTTTTCCCAAATAACTTCTTTCCCTACGTCATAAGAAAAAGCCTTGTTAAAAGGTTCTTTGGGAGCTTCCAATGCATAAGTACCTGTACTTTCTGCATACGCAATAACGTCGTCAAATTCTGCTTTTGCCAAATCATACTCTCCCATTAAGAAATACACTTTGCCAAGCAATGCCGTTGCCACAATTTTATTTGGCCGCCCACATTCAAACCCGGGGACATTACTCCACCCGGATAGTTGAAGTTGCTCAGGCAAAATTTCTTTTGCTGCTTTTAAATCGGTTATTACCTGTTGGTAAATCTCTTCGACTGAACCTAAGGCTTCATTTTCTATGTCTTCAACAGAGTATGCTGCCGTATTTTTTAAAGGAATATACCGGCCACTATTATCGCCACCATGTTTATACGGAGGACAGTAGGTTTTTGCCAGATACCAATAAGCCCATGCACGACTAAAATGATATTCACCAATTTGTCTTCTATAATTATGCAGGTAATCGCTTCCTGTAACATCTAAGCCAAATGGATTTCCATTGCCATCAGCATCCTGATCGAGCGCAAGGTTGCACATGGTTACAATTTGGTAACCCGCTGCCCAGTAATTGTCCATTTCATTTTCACTAAAACTTCGGTTGTATAGTGGTGCACCGGTATTACATCCTTCTAGCAAAACAGAAGTCCCTGACATCAGGAAGTCTGTATAAATAAAGGCTGAATTAGTAACATCTGTAAGCCAGCCATAAAAATGAATGTTGTTATAAACAGAAGATAGTCCCGATTCGAATGTTAAAGTAGTCGTCCAGGCAGATTCTTGTGTCCTTTCGTATTCAAAATAATCTTCGCATGAACTAAAGGACATAATAACAGCCAGTGCGAATAATATCTTTATATATATCTTTTTCATTTTTTTAAAATTTTATAAGTTTAACGATAAACCAAAGTTAAATGTCCGAGGCATTGGCAAATCATCCTGTGTTTCCGGATCTAAACCATCATACCCGGTTATTGTCAATAAGTTAGTCATCCCCAAAAACAAGCGCATAGAAGTGCTCCCTCCAAATACGGAACGAGGCAGAGTATATCCCAACTGAATATTTTTAAGCCTTATGTAATCTCCCTTTTGCAAAAACCGGGTGGTTTCAGATACTGAAGCATATCCGTACACGGTATTTGAAGGATTTCCTTCGTGATCGTAGTAGTAATAGTTGTTTGACATCAACTGAGGATATTCTGCATGGTCGCCTGCTTGTTCCCATGTGTTGCCCACCATTTCTTTCATTACGTTATACTCCACACCAACAAATTGAGAAGTTTGTTCCCTGATCTGGCTTTTTATATAATGACCACCTGCGAAACTGAACAGAAGGTTCAAATCAAAATTTTTGTAGCTGACAGTATTGTTAAAACCTCCGTAATAGGTTGGAGTAGTCGTTTTTCCGGAAAGGACTTTTTTGTTGTTGTCCACGTTATTGTTGGTCATCGGGATAATTTCCCCTGTTTCTTCTGTTACATACTCAGAGTCCCATTTTTCGGCATCAATTTGTTTAATCATATAAATACCTTTATCCGGGTCAACATAGGCATAATCAGCAAGATACCATGTATTCAACGCTTCACCAATTCTACGAATCCTGTTACCCGAAATGTATCCTTTTCCACTTTCAGCATCATTTAATTTTTTAACTTCATTTTTGTTTGTGCTGACGTTAAAAGACGACTTCCACGAAAAATTTTTCTTTTCAATATTTACTGTTGACACATTGAATTCTACTCCCCAGTTTTCAAGGTCGCCTACGTTCTGGTAAATTGAGTTTGTGTTGTAACCAACAGATGGTTGGACATTCCCCATAAGAATCAAATCAGAAATCCATTGGTGATAAACAGCAAACGATCCATTGATACGGTTCTTAAACAAACCATAATCAAATCCTAAGTCCATGTTTGCAGTAACCTCCCATTTTAAATCCGAACTTCCCAATGGGCCAACAGTTGTTCTTTGTGTCAAATATTCAGAACCAAAAACTTTGCTTGAAGTTGCTCCCCATCTCATGTAGGTCATTGAATTTGCCACTGCACTGTTACCTGTTGTGCCGTAACTTCCCCTTAATTTTAAAAGGTTAAGCCATGGTATGTCTATGAATTCTTCATCGGTGACAATCCATCCTGCACCAAATGCGTAAAAATCAGCCCATCGGTTGTCTTCGTTAAAAGCTGAATGCCCGTCGCGACGGTAGCTTGCATTTAAAATATAGCGGTCTAAAAGCTTATAGTTTGCACGGGCAAAAAAGCCCATTAAATAAGGTCCGTCACTAAGTGCCCCATTCATTGAGTTCATTGTTCCTACTTTTCGCAACTCGGGGTAAATGGACTGGATATCGGAACCAGATGCATGACGCACATATCTTCTTGTACGTGTACCTTCCCACCCCGCAGTAATATCTATAGCGTGTATATTGTTAATTATTTTCTTGTAGTTAGCGTAAGTATCGTAATTGATAACAGTACCGGTAACTGCTCTCTCTAAAGCTTCAGAAACATACGGTTCTACCGGGTCCAACAAGGCCGATTTCCAGTATGAATTATTTGTCATTATCAGGTCAGCTCCCGCTTCACCCTTAATTACAAGCCCTTTTACCGGAGTTTCCCACTGCACATATGTATTGGTCAACGCACGGTATTTATCAACATCGTTGCGTTGCAGGTCGCGATCTGAAAATGCCCTCAGGTTATAGCCGCTGTTCACGCCCCAGTATCCGGTTTGTGAGTTCTCATCGTAAATTTTAAACCAGGGAAGTGTGTGGTGCCAGTTGCTCCAGCCTCCGTTGCCTTTGCCAGCAACCGACATAACGCCATTGGTCTTCATATAAATAAGGTTCGAGTTAAAACCCATCTCAACTTTGTCCAATGGTCTATAGTTAATACTGAAACGGCTGGTCAACCGTTGAAGGTCGTTTTCGTGGATCAAGCCTTCTTCGTTCCGATAACTTAACGAAAATGTCATCCCGCCATCGGTAAAACTTTTGTTGGCCGAAAGCCCAAACTGGTGGTACTGGGCTGTTCGTGTCAAAGCTCCCAATTGGTTTGTGCTGGTGACCAAGGCCTCTTCTTTAGTTATTTCGGGCCTTTCCCCCTGGCAAAGGGTATTAAGAGCCGATTCGGTAGTCATTTCTGTCAATCCGGCATTTTCTCTTGATTTATCAATAACATCCCACCATGTTTTTGAATCAACAAAAATATCATTTTGCGAAAAAGGGATATAAGAAACACCTCCATCATAATTGATGCTTAAGTTGACCTTGCCTCCTTTATATGATTTTGTGGTTACCAAAATAACACCGCCTGAAGCTCTGTTTCCATAAATAGCAGTTGCCGCTGCGTCTTTTAAAACCTGGATTGACTCAATATCGTTAGGATTAAGCATCGCAATTGGGGAAACAGCTTTTACCCCGTTTGCAGTTGATTCATCTGCTCCGGTAACAATAGGCATCCCGTCAACTATCCACAAAGGGTTAGAACTGAGGTTGATTGAATTCAAGCCTCTTACCCGAATAGAAGGTTCACTGCCCGGATGACCGCTGTTATTGGTAACCATCATCCCACTGGACATACCTTGTAGTGTTTGTGCAAGGTTAGTTGTTGGTATTTTGGTAATATCATCATTATTGATTGTTGCAACAGAACCTACAATATCGCGTTTTTTCATAGTTCCGTAACCAACAGCGACCACTTCTTCAATCCCTATAGCATCGTCTTCCATTATAACACTGAATTCCGTTTTACCAGCAACTGGGATCTCCTGAGTTTTCATCCCCACAAACGAAAACAACAAAATATCATCTTCGCCAACTCCGGTCAATTGAAAACTTCCGTTTTCATCTGTAATAGTTCCTTTTGATGAGCCTTTTACTACGATTGTGGCACCGGGTAACGGCATGCCGCTTTTTTCGCTGACTTTCCCGGTCACCTTTTTGCTCGACTGAAAGATATCTCCCGATCTTTCTAATTTCATTCCTACGGGGCTCAGTATCACCTGTCTGTCCATGATGGAATACTGAACCGATTGCCCGGCAAAAACAGCATCTAAAATTTCGTCCACCTTTTTATCTTTCATCTGGACGTTCACTTTCCGGTCAACATCTATCAGCTTGTTGCTGTAGATGAAATAAAATTCACTGTTATTCTCGATCTCTAACAATACGTTTTTCACCGTTGTATTACGCATGTCAAGAGAAAGGCGGGTAACTTGTGAATAAGAATTTACTGCAAATGTTTGTATTATTGCCAGTAAATAAAAAAAAGCAGTTAGTTTCATAACTCTAAATAATTTGCCTAATAATGGATGTAATTCACCCACATTAACAACTTCTCGTTTTTTTTCCATAATTTTGTAATGGTTTGAATTTGACATTTTATTGAATCATATTGTGAATCAAATCGTTAATGAAGGGTGTTGCGACCACCCTTCATTATAATTTTTATTGACTAAGTTTTCATTGTTGTTTTGTTCTATATATTTATTGGTTCATTTAATCCTCAATTTAATCCAATGGATAAATCAGGTATTTAATTTTATTCTGTTCTTTCTGCGAAACAAATTTGATCGGAGCGGCTTTACCCAAATAGGTAAAAATGTGCTGTATATCTTCTCCTTCAATAGTAAACGTAAACGGATGAGAATTTAAATTTCCGTTTGTATCTTCAATAACTATTTTAACATCGTACCTGCGCTCCAACGTCTTGCAAACTTCAGACAAAGGACTGTTTCTAAATACGATTTTTCCATCTTTCCACGCAGCTTCAGCATTAACATCTTCCTCTGTCACAATTAGTTTTTGCGTATCCGGATTATAAACTGCTTTATCACCCGGTTTAAGTTCAATTGGATGCTCAGCACCGACACCGATAAACTTAATTTTCCCCTCCACCAAAGCTGTTTCTACCTTGTCTTCATTTGAATAGGCTTTCACGTTAAACTTAGTTCCTACAACCTGAACTTCTGCTTTGTCGGTGACAACCAGAAAAGGTATTTTTTTATTGCTGGTTACCTCAAAGTATGCTTCTCCCGAGAGAAACAAAATCCTTTCATCTTTATTAAATTCACTTGAATATTTGATTTTTGTTTGTGAATTCAGCCAAACCATTGAACCATCAGGTAATTTAATTTGACTTTTCTCTGAAGCAGGAACATATATCTCGGAAAACTCCTGCGATTTATATTTCGAGCCAACATAATTATTCATCAACCAATAAAAAGAAATGGCTATTACAACCACACTTGCAGCCGCTACACTTTTCCAAATCCATTTTGAGGCAAATAAAATAGTAGATTTTGATTTTATGTTTTTGTATTTTTTCCAGATATCCTCATAATTCCTTTGCAAACGAAACTCATTTATTTCTTTGTTTGACGTCGTATCTTTTAATGAATAAAGTTCTTTTATTATTTTCCGGGCACGTATTGCCTCCTCTTCCAATTCAGGATGCTCCTTAAAAAAGAGTGTCCATTTCTTTTTCTGTTTTTCTGAATTATGCAAAACATATTCGTTAAACTCATCGTTTGCCAGAAAATCATCTATATTTTGTATATCTGCGTTCATTTAACCAATCAATTCAATAATCTACAAATACAGCATTTCAAAAATTGTACTATCATAAAAACCATTTTTATTTATTCGTTTCTATAATTCATAAAAAAAACTACGAAACAACACTACCATTCGTCCTTTGGGAATTTCATCTTCAAAATCTTTTCTAATCTTTATCAGGGAATTACAAAGTGTATTTCGAACTGTTTGATGGGATACGCCTAAAACTTCAGCAATTTCTTTACTATTCAAACCCGAGTGATATTTTAGATAAACAATCTCCTTTTGGCGTTCTCCCAGTCGATTAACAGAAGCAAGCAACTTCCTTCTCAACCGATTCTGTTCCTCGTCGTCGCCGTATGCAGGTTCAACGCTCTCTTCAAAAAGAAATTTGGGATTATTGTTATCAAACAAATCGGTTACTTTATATTGTTTTGTATTTAAGGTTTTAAAAAGCTTACGTCTGATTGAACAAAACAAGTAAAAACGAATATTGTCGGTTTGGCTTAAAGAACCTCGTTTTACCAATAGTGTTACAAATAAATCCTGAATAATATCTTCAACCAATGCTGAATCATTGGTGAATTTTCTACAATAATTATATAAAAAACGGTAATGAGCAAAATAAATACTTTGGAATGCAATTTTGCTTCCATTAAGAAAATCCTGCCAAAGCCTGCTATCACTATTCCTTTCTTCCAATTTCATTAGTTAGGTTTACTCCGTTGAAATACCACACCTTAATTTTTGTACCACTCCAAAACTAAAAAAAAATGAAAATGAAATATTTTTTTATTGATAAACTGAATGGGAAAAGTAAAACTTCACCTTATTGAACACAGGGAATCAATATTACAAAAACAATTTCTTAATGGTGAAATTCCTATATTGCACTGATTACAAACACCTTTAATACGAACAAATGTTTTCAATTATAATAATTCTCAAATAAGAATTTAATAATTAAATTTACTTAAAATAAAATTACATTAAACTTTAAATCTTAAACAAACCAAATACAACCTCAAATGAAAAAAAACATTTTGTTCCTCTGCTCATTTTGTTTCGTATTATTTTCCTTGGGTCAAACCAGCGATTTTCAAACTTCAGATCTAAAAATGAGTTATTTGAAATCAGCTACGAGTGAAAAGGCAACACTCGACAGCATGATTTTTGATTTTTACAATGCTGAAGCAGACTCCTTTTTAAAAGCTGGAAAATATTTATACGATTATAACTCAAACGGTAAACAAACACTTGAATTGTGGTGCAATTGGGATGAAAACACAAATGACTGGAAAAGTTATCGTAAGTGGCAGTATGATTACAACTCACAGGATAGCCTGATAACGAATACGGATTTTTTATGGGATTCTGACAGTTCGAAATGGGCTCCATGGAACAAACTGATATATGACTATGATTCCTACGGAAATAAAATCCTGGAAGCAGAAATGTATTTTGATGAATATAGCACTTACTCCTGGGTAGGCACAAAAAAATATGAATATGCGTTCGATTCGAATGGAAATAAAGTTCTTGAAACATATTACGGTTGGGATCCCAATGAACGAGACTGGATGAATATTAAAATGCAAAAAGACAGCTTTAATTCGTCCGGTTTTCAAACTCTTGAATCATCATATCAATGGCATTTTGACGAAAAATACTGGTACGGCGATCAGAAATTAATTCATGAATATGAAAATGACAGCATTTTAACTTTAGAGGAATACTATTTATGGTCTCTTATTTCAAACGATTGGGATTTAAAGTATAGAGGTAAATATGAATACGAAACAATTGATAATCTGACATCGCAATTGCAATTTGATTGGAATTTTGAAAATAAAATTTGGGTCAAAAAGAAAAAAACAGATATATTAAATGACAGTGAGCATAACTTAAAAATCACTACAAAATATAGCTGGTCCGACAGTTCCGAAGACTGGATGGGAATAACAAAAACTGAAACAAAATTTGATGATGCAGGACGAGATATCCTTATTATCAATAGTTCATGGAACACTGAATCAAATCGTTGGATAAATGCTGATAAACAAGAATATGAGTTTGACAATTCAGGGAATAAAATTCTTGAAGCCAAATACAACTGGTCGGACGAGACTGAAAGCTGGGTTGGATATCATTACAAATATGAATATGAATTTGACTCCTATGGAAATCAAACCCTCAGAATTACTTATAACTGGAATAGTACAGAAAACCAGTGGATTCCGTCAGATAAAACAATAGACGAATATGATTCAAATAACAACCTCGTAAACCTTTACTATTTTACCTGGAATAATACAGATCAAGACTGGCAAGGCGGAATAAAAAGACAATTCAACTACAACCTATCCAACTATTATATTGGTACGGTTTGGTATACGTGGGACAACGATTTAAATGATTGGAAAGGGACGCTGAAATATGATTTAGCCCGCGACAACAATGGAAATATGACACTGGGAACAAATTACAGATGGGATAAAAACACTCGGGACTGGTATAAATACTCTGAAATTGAAACGGTTACTAATAATACATGGGATTACAGTGAACTCGTTCTGCCAATTTATGATATTCAGGTTTCTGTTTTATCTCCCTGGCTTGGAGTACTTGATTATGACAATTTCCCCAATATGCTTACTCAGGTTACTTTTTTTGAATATGATGAAAACACAAACGGATTAGTAAAAAGCTCTAGAAATACACTTTATTATTCAACTCCTATTGTCGATAAAGTCCCAGATATAGAAAGCCCACAGGTTTATGTCTACCCTAATCCGGCTGATGATTACATTTATATTTCGAATTTAAAAACATCCGGAATATTTGAATTGTATACCGTTGAGGGCTCAATTGTAAAATCAACCAATTTGAATGAAGATAGAAGCATTTCCCTGCGAGAATTAAGTTCAGGAATCTACTTTTACAAATTGCGAATCAAGGAAAATATCCAGAAAGGAAAAATCATAAAAAGGTAGAAAAAATCGGATCCAAAACTACCATCTTAAAAACTCAAAAGTCGGGCAACCTTGTTTACCGGTTAGTGATAAATATTGATAAAACTTAGCTACAAAAAAACGCCGGGAAGAATGGTTGAGCAATCGTATTTTTTTAGGTATTCCCGATAAAAAGTAAATCACAGATTTTAAAATTATGATGGAGAATTAGCAGCAAACTTCAGTTTTACTTTCTAAATTTGCATGAAAGAAAAGCATTATGAATTTTCATATTGACAAACTAAGGCACACCGGCGAAGATTCTTTTTTCCTGATGGCCGGGCCATGCGCCATCGAAAGCGAAAAGATGGCTTTGGAAATTGCAGAAACGATTGTAGAAATTACCAACAGGCTGAAAATTCCTTATATTTTTAAAGGCTCATACCGAAAAGCCAACCGCTCACGACTCGATTCGTTTACCGGGATAGGTGATAAAAAAGCGCTGAAAATTCTGCAAAAAGTGGGAGAAACTTATAATTTACCTACGGTAACTGACATTCATTCTGCCGAAGAAGCGGTAATGGCAGCTGAATTTGTTGATGTTTTGCAGATTCCCGCATTTTTATGCCGGCAGACCGATATTCTGGTTGCAGCTGCCAAAACCGGTAAAACTGTAAATATTAAAAAAGGACAGTTTTTATCGGCTGAAGCAATGCAATTTGCGGTAAACAAAGTACGCGAAAGTAGAAATAATAAAATAATTCTTACTGAGAGGGGAACTACTTTCGGATACCAGGATTTGGTGGTCGATTATCGGGGAGTCCCGGTTATGCAGGCGATGGATGTGCCGGTGGTTTTGGATATTACCCACTCGTTGCAACAACCGAACCAGGCCAGCGGAATTACAGGGGGAAAACCGGAATTGATTGAAACCATTGCCCGCGCAGGAATTGCAGTTGGAGTCGACGGCATCTTTATTGAAACGCACCCTGAGCCTCAAAAGGCAAAATCGGATGGAGCAAACATGCTACAACTCGATTTACTTGAACCTCTTCTAAAAAAACTAGTGGCAATAAAAAAAGTTGTTGGCAACTTTAAATAACAATATTTTATGGTTATGAGTCAATTTCAATACCTGGCAGATGAACTGGAAGCATTGGTTTTTGAATGGGAGGAAAAGTTTAAAAATCTTTCTGAAAACCAAATTGGAATTCCAAAAAATATTCAAAACCGAACAATAAAACATATTGTTGGGCACATGATTGATTCGGCATCGAACAACACGCACAGGATTATTCATTTACAATACAGCGAATCGCCACTGGAATTCCCCAACTATGCGACCTATGGAAATAATGACCGTTGGATTGCCATACAAGACTATGAAAACGAAAACTGGAAAAATATGATTGCATTGTGGAAATATATCCATTTGCATCTTACACATGTCATCAAAAATATCAACACCGCTAAACTGGATAACGAGTGGATGGCGGATAAATATGAAAAGGTATCGTTAAAAAAAATGGTTGAAGATTTTCCGCGGCATTTTAAACTACATATTTCTGAAATTGAAAAATTACTAAAAATATAAATTTATGAAAAACAGAAGGTCATTTATCAAAAAAGGAACAGCAGCACTTGCTTTGGCAGGTATTTCAGGTATATCAAAAACAGCAGGAGCGGGCGAAGTTAAAATTAGCAGCGCTTTATTACATCATGTTTTTTTCTGGTTGAAAGAGCCCGATAATCAGGCGCATCGTCAACAATTTGAAAATGCTTTGGAAAAGTTACTCAAAGTAGAAACTATTACTGTAAGCCATATTGGAATTCCGGCTGCTACTGAAGAACGGGGAGTTGTTGACAATTCTTATACCTATTCTTATTTGGTAATGTTTGACACTTTGGAAGACCAACTTGTTTACCAAACACACCCGCTGCATTTAAAGTTTATTGAAGAAAATTCTGATTTATGGGAAAAGGTTGTGGTTTATGATTCTGTGGATATTTAAGAATCTTCTTTTGCGGAATTGAATCGAAATTTACCTGAGAAGCCCTAATAAAAGAACAGGTAGGCCATAAAAACAGATGCAATAATCCCGACAAAATCGGCGATTAAACCGCAAACAAAGGCATAACGCGTGTTCTTAATTCCCACAGAACCAAAATAAACTGCCAGAATATAAAAAGTTGTGTCGGTAGCTCCCTGAACAGTGCTTGCTACTCTGCCAACAAACGAGTCTGCACCATAGGTCGACATGGCATCCACCATCATTCCGCGGGCACCGCTTCCACTCAGCGGTTTCATAAGTGCTGTTGGCAAAGCCGGTATAAAATCAGTATTAATTCCTGCTTGTTCAAACGCCCAGGAAAAGCCAGACACAAACCAGTCCATCGCCCCCGATGCTCGAAAAACGCCGATGGCAACCAAAATAGCAACCAAATACGGAATAATCTTAACTGCCGTTTTAAAGCCATCTTTGGCACCTTCGATAAACGCCTCATAAACATTTACTTTTCTGAAAATTGCCATTAAGATAAAAGCTACAATTACAGAAAACAAAATAAGGTTACTTGCCACAGTTGATATTCGTGTAATTGAGTCTTTATCGAGCGTGGAGAAATACCAGATTATGCCGACAATAAAAACGGTTAAGGCACCAAGATAGGTCAATACTACTCTGTCAAGCAAATTAATTTTCTGGTAAATGGCAACTGAAATCAGCCCTGCAATTGTAGAAAAATAAGTTGCCAGTAAAATAGGTATAAAAATATCGGATGGATTAACCGCTCCCAATTGTGCACGGTAAACCATAATACTAATGGGTAAAAGTGTCAACCCGGAGGTGTTTAATACCAAAAACATAATTTGTGCATTGGATGCGGTTTTTTTATGCGGATTGGTTTCCTGCATTTCCTGCATTGCTTTTAATCCCATTGGTGTAGCAGCATTATCAAGGTTAAGCATATTGGCTGCGATGTTAAGCATAATGGAACCGTGCGCAGGATGGGATTTTCCCAATTCAGGAAAAAGCTTGTAAAAGAAAGGACCGATAAATTTTGAAAAAACCTTTACGATCCCCCCCTTTTCTCCTATTTTCATTATTCCCATCCAAAGGGTAAGAACACCGGTCAACCCCAACGAGATCTCAAACCCGGTTTTAGCCATATCAAATGTGGCATTCATCATTTCAGGAAAAACCTGAGTGTCTCCCAAAAATATCAGTTTTGCCAGGCCTATGACAAAAGCGACAAGAAAAAAGAATATCCAAATATAATTCAAAGCCATTCCTACATGTAAAACCCCAAATGTAGAAAGACAAATGTATTTTTCATAAGAAATGGGGGACTAAAAAACAAAGGCTTTGTTATTTCTTCTCAAAATCTTTGGCCATTTTATTTATTTCTGCCACTGAAGGATCTCCTGAAAATACCGCCAAACGATATTTAAAAGTCGCTGTTTTCCCCTCATCAATTGAGAAATTCATTTCTTCTTTACCCTCTGAAAATATTTTCTGCCCTAATGTATTTGCCGCAAATAATCCGTATCCGCGCGCATGCCAATATGTTGGGTATCCTGGATTGTCGGGATGATCAAAAATAACTACCGCCACTTTCTCTCCGTTAACTTTGCCATATAATTTCATCCACTTAGCGCGTGTTGCCCAAACATCACCACCTTCTATTCCTTCACTACTTAAATAATTTCCATTTGCAATATCGTCGTCAGAAGCTTCAACCTCAGTAACTACTCCATGCGAATCAACGAGTTTAACCTTGCCAGTCGAGGGTAATTCCAAATCCCGGGTTACACGAATGGCGAACATTCCCTCTTTATTATCGTTAATTTCAACTTTACCGTTTACTGCTTTTAATGTAGTCTCCCGATCTATTATTCTGGTTTTCCCTTCCGTAGAAAAAGAAAATTCGGTGTTGTCATCTAAAAGCGTTTCACCAGCATTATTTTTCCATTCAGATGTAGTTTTCAAAATTCCATTTTTGTTTCCGCTCTTTGCCGAAACAACTTTATTATGATATATTGTACCATAACTATCAGCCCTGTCTGCTGGTATTGCCTCGGAATTATTCCAAAAATCCAAATCGTTAACATCACCATAGTTTAGCCATATTCCCACATGATGGGGATGATCCACTCGTTCTCCCGGCTTATTTTTTAACGGAAATTGCCGTGTAATTTCATTTCCCTCTGCAGTGACTACAGGCCACAACACAGGCTTTTTAATATTATCCGGGTAGATATACGATGTAAACAACTCATTATCAATCAATACATCAACTTTCTTTTCTGTTGGTTTTTCTACTAACTGAATTTTTGGTTGTGCTGACATACCTGAAACAATAAAAACAAAGAGAGTTACGAGTAAAAACAACTTTTTCATATTTATTAAATTTAGTTGGAACTAATCAAAGATAAAAAAAGAAGGTTAAAAAAAAATAGTCTTTTGAGCAAAATTGTATCGTAACAATATTCCAAGCGTTGAACGATTGTTCCTTTTTTATCCTCTTCCTGCCATTTTGGGGTGAATTGTCCGAGCGCCTAAACTCAAAAAAGCGGTGGTAGTGCTAACCGTTGTCATTGCTTTGTTTTTATAAAAAAAGGTATATCATTCTACTGTTGCTGCAGGTTGAAGTGAGCCTCAGCATATACCAGTATCTTCCCCTTGTGATCAGTTTATTCCGATTCCCTTTTCGGCATAAAAATAATCGTAACTATTAACATTTCAAATACTTACCTGAATTTTAAAAAATGGATTTATTATTTCATTTTTTTTCTGAAATTGCGATAGAAATTTGGCAACTCAAAAAAATAAAAACAACAAGTTATATTTCTCTTTTTTTGTTTGTTCCTGAATATAAAATAATATCCAAACTTCAACTATATGTATTGTCAATAAGGAGTAAAAACTTCCGACAAAATTTATAGAAAAACGGACATCAGCTTTCTTCTGAAAAAAACACCGGTCATTTTAGATTGTTTATTCAACTTTTTTACTAAAAAAAGTTTATATACTTGTATAACCAAAGACAAACTTGAATGAAAACATTTCTTTATTGGATCGTCGCAATTTTAATAACCGCAGGTGCGATAATTTATCAAAAAAAAACAGGCCCTACATACGACAAAAAGGTAGAAATCAATATAGAAAACACTACCTACAATTTTAATTTAATCAGAAGCCATGGCGGAGAAAATGATTGTAAAATAGAACTTAACATACCGGATCAAAATATATCGGGAATTTTGGAATACAGAAAATACCCTACTAACGATCCGTGGACAAAAGTAGAAATGGAACGGCAATATGATAATCTTGTAGGATATTTGCCTCACCTTCCTCCTGCGGGTAAATATGAATATCTTGTTATACTTGAAAAAAACGGAAAAAGATACGCGTTAAATGATGCTCAAACCGTAATAATCAGATTTAAAGGAGATGTTCAGCTGAGTGTTTTATTTCCGCATATTTTCTTTATGTTCTTTGCTATGTTCCTTGGAAACCTGGCGGGCATTATGGCTTTATTCCGTCATAAGAGATATAAACTGTTTACCACTATTACAGTCATAGCACTTTTTATTGGTGGTATGATTCTGGGCCCATGGGTTCAATGGTATGCTTTTGGTGAAGCCTGGGCAGGAATTCCATTTGCCTGGGATCTGACAGACAACAAAACTTTGTTTGCCTTTATTTTCTGGGTTATTGCTTTTTTTATGAACCGGAAAAAGGAACGTCCGCTTTATACAGTCATTGCATCATTAGTAATGTTGCTTGTTTATTCCATACCCCATAGTATGTTTGGTTCGCAACTTGACCCGGAAACCGGCGAAATAATACAGGGCTGGATTCGGTTGTTTTATCTCTAACGTTGTTACTTATTTCTTAACTCTTATTTTGCAAAAAGATTCAGTAAACACCTGGATTTATTCAAAAAAAATGTTCTTAATTATAAAGGTTTGCTAATACCAAATTTTTCATTTTTATATAACTCGGGATTGGCAACAATAGTTGAACAAACCGCCTGATTCTTTTTTGTGATACGTCTAGTCCCTTTTCCGGTTCTCATTTATAGGTGATTTCATAATCTACTTCGTTGGCATTCGTAAACCAATCGGGACGCAAAATGGTATAATCCATCGCAGATATTTCGAGAATATCGGCCAGCCTGCGGTATTAAATTGCTATAACGACTGCAACGTTCTAAAGAACAATGCCAGCCAAATTAGCGATTTGAGACAGAAAGGACAGCTTCAGGCTTTTTGACAATACCTGCCATCGACAACTAAACAATTATTCACCTTCAATTTCCCTTACTAACCGCTGTGCTTCATCGCGAATGGGTTTGTATCTGACATACCAAAGTATCAACCCGATAATGACCCCGAATAGTATCGCTCCCCAAAAAAAAGCCTGCGTAAAAAATAAGGAGGTATCATCTTCCATCCAATCCAGGGTCAATGCGACGTCAATTAAAATAAGAGGAACCAGTACCCGAATTGATTTCTTTTGAAATGGTTGGTAACGATGAACGGCTTTTTTTAGCATTTGAATGGTTGGAAGAGAATAGTCAACAAATTTATACTCGTAATAATACTTTCTAAAAGACAGGGCTAGACCTGTAAAAGCCAACATATTACAAACTCCGCTGATGATAGCAATAACATTACTGGAATCCATGTATTCACGAACAGTCATAATTCCGATAAAAGGAACGAAGATCCAATACATAAACTGAACAGCCCTAACTATTACGGCATAATTTGTATCCTCTTTTTTTAATTTTGAAATTAAAGGGTTGAGGTCTGTGTAGTTACTATTTTCGTTATCAGTTTTCATATTATTCTCCTTTCAGCTTTTCTTTTAACTGTGTTTTCACCCGATGTATTTTAACTTTCACATTGGGCTCCGTAATTCCAATTACATCAGCAATCTCTTTCATGGAAAGTCCTTCGAGCATTAAAGAAATCAGCGCCTTGTCGATTACCGACAATTGGTTTAGTTCAGTCTGCAACTTGTCGAGTTGGTCCTCCTGTTCCAACTTTTCCTTAAGATCTTCATCATCCAAAACAGAGTTCAGGTTCTTTGTATCTCCATTTACCATCAGTTTCATGTGCCTGAATGCCTTCCCCGTATAAGTGAGAGAAGTATTTACAGCTACACGGTAAACCCATGTGCTAAGTGCAGAATCGCCTCTGAAACTGTCGAGACTTTTCCAAATATTTACCAGCACTTCCTGGTACATGTCTTTTTGCTCCTCTCCATTGGAATTATAATATCTGCAAATGTTCCGGATGCGCGTACTGTTCTCTGCTACGATGGCGTTAAATTTCTCTTCTTTGCTCAATTTTCTGGTGTTTTTTTTATTTAGTAAAGCTGAAAAAGAATAGTTACATTTTTTTTGTCTCTTTTCTTAAAAATTTTAAGCCTGAAAAATCGAACACTCAAAAGCAAGCATAATAGTCTCCAAAATCGATTAGGCTTCACTCCGTTAACTGATTTTACCAAAATGAACTATTTAGAAATTTTTTCAAAACAACAAAAAATAGAATTGAAATGGGAGAAGTGTGGAGACAAAAGAGTTGAAAAAGCTATTTATTCAACTACGATAAAATCTTCGTCTTCAAATTCCCTTTCGGAATAATTGACATTCAAGAAAGTGTTGCAACCCTCGATTGTAGAAAAAACCCGAACGATATCTTTATAACGACTATCCATTCGCAGCATTAAAGACAAAGCTGTCTGAATCGGACTTTCGGTAAGAACAGCCCACTTCGAAGTTTTATTGTCATTTGCCGGCTGCATAAATTTTAAGAAATCTTTCACCTCAGCCAAGGAAGCTTTGAGCTTAATGCTTCTAAGATCACTTATTGACTTGTTTATTTCAGAAAAATCAAGATTTTCTCTTTCGGCAATATAGAGTTTTCTAAAATCAGAAAGTCTAAGTTCACCTTCAAAAACATCTACCAGCAAGTTCCTGTCTTTATAAAACTTGTATTTGAGACTCATCTGCCAAATGTAAACAAAATGAATTCCAAATATAAAATATCTATATTTTTTTTACTTAAACTTTTAGAGTTCCTTTCAATATATAAACAACCATACTGTTCTCACCACGTTCTGGTTTTCATATACTCGTCCAATTCTTCACGCGACATAGGCAAACTTTCTTCATTCTCGTCGAGCCATTTGATAAAAGCACTTTTTATTTCTTCAGTCCATTGTGTATCTATTTGCCCGGGAGTATAAACTCCTTTTCTGAGCATTTCATGTCCAAACTGGTCGCGTAATGCAATAAACTCTCCTGTAATAACGACTTTCTGAACCAGATGAGCCGGAATAAAAATTACTCCTTCGCGTTTGGCCAGAACCACATCGCCGGGAACGACTGTTGCCTGTCCTACCCGAATAGGGGAATTTATCTCTGTAACCATCATTTCCATAATAAATGTAGGATCGAAACCCCGGACAAAAGCATTAAAACCTTCAATTTTTGAAAGGCCTTCCAAATCGCGAGCACCGGCGTCGAAGACCACTCCGGTTTTTGATTTTGCATAAATGGAATTCCCCAGGTTATCACCTATTAATGTACCGTTAAAAACCTTTCCAAATCCGTCGGCCACATATACATCTCGCTCTCTCAGCATGTCGATGGGCCAGGAATTTGAAGCACCTATTCTCCCCTGTTCTTTTCCCAAATCCATAATTTGTTTGTTAATCTCCGGCCGTGTCGGCATATATTGAACCGTAAGTGCCCTTCCCACAAAAGGCTGGTCGGCATGAATCATTTCCCAACCACCTTCAAACTGATTGTGATACCCTTCGCCGCGAAGTACCCCCCAGGCTTCCTCAAGCGATAAGTTTATCAAGCGATCAAGTAATTCATCAGGAACTATCGGCCGACCACCGGCATCCCGTTCGCCATTCCATTCCGGTGTATAAAACTTCATCATTTCAACCGTAGGTTCTATCTGCGAAAATAACATTCCTGAAAAACAGGTAATTGTTGTAATAATCAGAATACACTTTTTCATTTTTTGTCAGTTTGTTATTTATTTTTTTGATGATTTCATTTTTTGACCCCTGGTATTTTATTTCTCCACCAGGTAGCCAGTGATGAGCCGGTGATATTCATCATTGGTCCAAATACTGCAGGTGCCAATCCGACTGTAGTAACTTTTCCCATTTGCAGTGCCAGCCCCGATGCCAACCCACCGTTTTGCATTCCCACTTCCAAAGCTATGGTTCGGCAATCCTGCTCATTCATCCGCAGCACAAAACGGGCAATGGTGTATCCCAAACCATACCCAAACATATTATGTATAAAACAAGCAAGTATAAGCAGCAAACCTACTTCAAGCAAACTGTCGCGCCCGGCAGCAGTTATAATGGTTATTATAATTCCAATTCCAAGCATGGAGATAAATGCCAGTGCTTTGTTTAACCATTCTTTGTTTCCTTTGGCAAAATATTTAAAAACAATTGTTCCCAGATAAGGCAGCAACATAAACCAGAATATGTCAGTTCCAATTCCTTTTAAGAAAAAAATGAATGATATATCAGAAGTTTGAAAAGCAATAAAATTTTTCAAAACAACAATAAGTAAATAACTGATTAACTGGACTATTCTTCCTTTAAAAGACACCATACTAATAGAAAAAATATTAAAAATGAGTCCAGCGATAATTGGTAAAATAACCATATTAAAAATATCAAGCATCATACTCCAAAAATCAACTTCAATAAATTGTCCGGCCAGTGTTTTCATCAAAAACGGAGTTAAAAGTGGCGACAATAGAGTGGCAAATGCAGTTAAAGTTACCGAAAGTGCCAGATTTGCTTTGGCAATAAACGACATTACATTTGATGCCAGCCCACTGGGTGATGAACCTACCAATACAATACCGGCTGCAATTTCCGGCGGAAAATTAAATATGGTTGCAATTGTTATTCCAATTAGCGGCATGATGGTAAACTGGCAAATTACACCTGCTATTACTCCTTTCGGCATTTTAATGACGCCGGCAAAATCAGACAAGCTCATTTGGGACCCCATTCCAAACATGATGATTTGCAACAAAGGAACAATCAAAAGCTTAAACTCAAAATTCCCGGCTGAAAGAAAGTATTTAGGGTAGTACATGGAAACTGTAACTGCTGTAAAAATCCAAAGCGAATAAGAAAAACCTTTAAATGTCGGAAAACCGCGTACAGCAATTGCCAGTGTTATAAATCCCAAAATAAGCGTAGGCCCCTTATATTCTTGTTTACCGGCAATTGAAAGAAAAACAAATAAAACAAAAAACAAGCATGCTAACGTAAGCAGGTAATAGTACAATCTATTTTTTTTCACTGAATTAAGTTTAGGTTTATGGTTAATATTTTTTGATTAACTCCACTGGCGGTCCCACGAATTTCTCTGATTCCATTCATCGGTTGGGGCAAACAGCTTTTCACCTTTTTTTAAATGTTCTTTAACTACTTCTTCATTTAAATCAATCCCCAAACCGGGTGTTTCGGGAACGCCCACAAAGCCATTTTGCAAAATGGGCTTATCACAAACAACATAATCTTCCCAATATGGTGTATCCACGTCGTGGTGCTCAAGGGCAACAAAATTTTGCGTAGCAGCGGCACAATGTATATTTGCCATAAACGAAACCGGTGTTCCTGCAAAATGCATGGCCATTGCAATTCCTTTTTCCTCGGCATAATCGCCAATTTTTTTGGTTTCCAGAAGACCTCCGGCAGAAGCCAAATCGGGATGAACCATATCAACAGCATGTTCATCACACAATTTTATAAAAGCCTCTTTTCCAAAAATATCCTCCCCGGTTAAAGTAGGAGTATTGACAGCTTGTGTAATTTCCTTCCATTTCGCAGTGTAAAACCAAGGCACCATATCTTCAAGCCAGGCCAGCTGGTATTTCTCAACAGCCTGACCTAAACGTATGGCCGTATTTGTATCAAAATGCCCAAAATGGTCGGCTGACAATGGAATTTCATAACCTATTATTTCGCGAACGGTATGAACATATTCCACCATTTTCTCAAGCCCTAAATCGGTAATCTGAATTCTGGTAAACGGATGTTTTGTGTTGCTTAAGTTGCCGGGGCGACTTTGGTCCCATTCACTTTGGCCGCTCCAAAATTTTTCGCCAATCAGTGCCCCCGGAATATCTTTAACAAGGCCTACTCCAAAATCCATTTTTAGGAATGTAAATCCCTGTTCCATCCGGTAGGTCATTCTTTTTGCATAAACTTCCGGATCTTTTGATGAAGGTGTGTCTGCATAAATCCTGATTTTGTCGCGATATTTCCCACCCAAAAGCTGGTAAGCAGGCACTCCGTATGCCTTCCCTGCCAAATCCCACAATGCCATTTCAATTCCGGAAACACCTCCTCCCTGCCGGCCGTGACCGCCAAATTGTTTTATGGCCTTAAATATTTGTTCTACATTACAGGGATTCAATCCCAGGATACGGCTTTTAATCATCAGGGCATAACGAGGGTCCGCAATGTCACGCACTTCTCCCAGCCCGTAAATATCCTGGTTGGTATAAATTTTTATGATTGGTCCATCGGTCGTATTTGCGACTCTTAAATCGGTAATCTTTAATTCGGTTGGATTTGAAGTCCGGCTGACTTTCTGTGTTGTATATTCAACATCAGCGGCTACATTGTTTGATTTTGCCAGGAAAGCAATTCCGAGTCCGCCTAATACTGATTTTTGCAAAAAATTTCTACGTGACGATTTTGAAACCGGAGACGTTTTTTCGTTGTCAGGCTTTTTCATAATGGTAGTTGGTTTAATTCGTTGAATTCAAATATAATGAAATTTGATTTCTATTCCTTTTTCTGTTTCTATTATTAGTGATTAGTTTTTTGTTTAATGTAAAAAAAATCATAATTCTCTTAATCAAAATTCATTATATTTCGAGCCTGTTTTTTTCCAATGTCTATAGGTGAATAGGGAATAAGAACACACTTTACAAAAAAAATGTGTTTATTAAATTGCTGCTGAAACTATTTAATTTAAAATAATTCGAAATGAAAAAACTGCTGTTTGTTATTTTTGTTTTAGGCTTGGCGCTTGTATCGTGTCAAAGTCAGAAAAAGGAAAATTCGACTACTATGGAGAATCCGTTTTTTAAGGAGTGGACCACCCCGTTTGGAGTGCCCCCGTTTGACGAAATAAAAGTTGAACACTATGTCCCGGCTGTAAAAGAGGGAATACAGCAACAACAGGCTGAGATTGATGCAATTGTTGCAAATACGGCCGAGCCTACGTTTGAAAACACCATTTTGGAGATGGATAAATCGGGGGAGTTATTGAGCAAAGTAAGTGGTGTTTTTGGTCCGCTAAATTCAGCAAATACAAATGAAGAAATGCAGGCTGTGGCTCGTGAAATCTCACCGCTCACAACTCAACACCGGGATAATATAATGATGAATCCGGAGCTTTTTAAAAAAGTAAAAGCGGTATATGAAAAAAGAAACGACCAGGGCCTAGATGCAGAACAGTTGCGTGTTACTGAAAAATACTACCAGGATTTTGTGAGAAGCGGAGCAAACCTTTCGTCAGAAGATCAGGAAAAGTTGAAAAAGATAAATACAGAACTCTCCGGCTTAAGCCTAAAATTTGGAGAGAATTTGCTGGCTGAAACCAACAAAAATTTTAAACTGGTAATTGATAATGAAGCCGACCTGGCCGGCCTGTCAGAGGATGTTGTTGCCCGCGCAGCAGAAGATGCTAAAAAATCGGGTGAAGACGGCAAGTGGGTTTTCACATTGGCCAAGCCAAGTATGATTCCTTTTTTGCAGTATGCTGAAAATCGTGATTTGCGTGAAAAATTGTACAGAGGCTATTTTATGCGTGGCGACAACGGAAATGAAAACGATAATAAAGAGGCAATCCAGAAAATTATAAAACTACGCGACGAGAAAGCAGAATTACTTGGTTTTGATAACTATGCCGATTATGTCATTGATAACAACATGGCAAAAACTCCCGAAGCTGTTTATGACTTTTTAATGAAACTTTGGGAACCGGCTCTGGATATGGCAAAACAGGATGTGAAAGAGATGCAGGCGATTATCAATCGCGAAGGCGGTGATTTTAAACTGGCTTCCTGGGACTGGTGGTATTACAACGAAAAACTGCGCAAGGAAAAATTCAATCTCGATGAAGGCGAAATAAAACCCTACTTTAGTTTGCAAAATGCGAAAGATGGTATTTTTTACGTGGCCAAAAATCTTTATGGATTAAAATTCATAAAACGTGATGATCTTCCAACATACCACGAAGAAGCTGAAGCCTACGAAGTGCAGGAAGCGGACGGCTCTTTGCTTGGCGTTTTATATATGGATTTCCATCCACGCGACGGAAAAAGAGTTGGAGCATGGTCAACCGGGTTTCGTCAGGCTTCTTATACCAAAGATGGGAAACGGATTCCAAGAATTGGCTCGATTGTAATGAACTTTACACGCCCTGCTGGCGATACCCCTGCCTTACTGAGTTTTGATGAAGTTTCAACGTTGTTCCACGAATTCGGCCATGCTTTACACGGTTTATTTACCGATGGACCTTACGATCGAACTGCCGGAAGCGTGCCACGTGATTTTGTTGAACTTCCTTCACAAATTATGGAAAACTGGGCTGCCGAACCAGAGGTGATGAAAGTATTCGCCAAACATTATCAAACTGGTGAACCTATCCCGGACGAGTTAATCGAAAAACTGCAAAAAAGCGGCACATTTAACCAGGGCTTTATCACCGGAGAATATGTGGCTGCCTCGCTTTTGGATTTGGATTATCATACAGCAGAGAACGCAGAAATTGATGATGTTCGTGCCTTTGAAAAAGCATCTATGGATAAAATCGGTTTAATTCCTGAATTTATTCCACGATACAGAAGCACTTATTTCTCGCATATTTTTGCAGGTGGATATTCTGCAGGATATTATGTGTATTACTGGGCTGCGGTACTCGACACCGACGCATTTTACGCATTTAAAGAAACAGGTGATTTGTTTAATCCTGAAGTTGCAGCCAAGTTCCGTGAGTTGCTGGCTAAATCAGGTTCCGACGAAGGAATGAACGTGTATGTAAATTTCAGAGGAAAAGAGCCTTCAATCGAGCCTTATTTAAAAAAGAAAGGATTGATGTAAAATACATATGAAATATAATATTCTCAAAGAGGTTGCAACAGTGACCTCTTTTTTTATGCCTTTTTGAAGATAAAAATCAGAAACTATTACTCCCGATATTTCAGATAATGTTTTATTTTCGCCACTGGAACTTTTTGGAAAAATTCTGTTAATGAGATTATTTTTACTTGCACTTTTTATACTGTTAAAAATTGCGGCATTTGGACAAAAACCCCAGTTTGTATCAGCGGCGCCTTACACTGTTGAAATAGAACAGCCAGATGGAACAAAGTTATTAATCAAAGGATTTGGTGATGAATACAACCATTTTTCTGTAACAGAAGATGGTTATACTGTTCTAAAAAACCGTTTAGGTTTTTATGAATATGCAAGTTTAGCTGACGATGGCACATTAAAAACTTCAGGGATAAAAGCCAGAGACGCTAAAAACAGAACCGTCAGAGACAGACAATTTCTAAGAGGAATTTCAAAATTTCAAAGCCCAACCATTGAAAAAAGTTCGTTGAAATCTACAACAGTAGCTGAAGCTGCGGCTGAGTTCCCACCTACAGGCACAAGAAAAACATTGATGCTCCTCATTAAATACCCTGATTTGGATTTGACCTATAGTCCAAACGATTTTGATAATATGATGAACCAATCAAATTACAATGGAACAGGTTCGTTTCGGGATTACTACCTGGAGGCTTCCAACGGAAACCTCTCTTTGTCGGTAGATGTTTATGGATGGTATGTAGCAGAAAATAATTATGAATATTACGGAGATGAAAATGGCGATACCAGATCGCGAATACTGGTTGCTGAAGCGATTGATGCAGCCGAAGCAGCAGGCGTCGATTTTTCGCAATATGACAATGACGGAGACGGAGAAGTTGACAACTTAATGGTGGTTCATTCTGGTCCGGGAGCAGAAGAAGGTAACAGAACCCAATACATTTGGTCTCATAGATGGACATTAGGATTATTTTATCGGCGAAATTATGACGAGGTTACGATTAACTCATATACCATCCAGCCCGAAACCAGAACCTATGGAATGGTTGGTATTGGAGTATTTTGTCATGAATTTGGGCATGCACTTGACTGGCCCGATTTATATGATACAGACGGTTCCTCTGAGGGCCTGGGCAAATGGTGTTTAATGGCTTACGGCTCATGGTTAAACAACGAGAGAACTCCGGCAATGGTTTCTGCATGGGCCAGGGAAGAAATTGGCTGGATTACTCCTACTGTAATCAGTGCCAACGGCGATTATTCCTTATCTCCTGCAGCAACAAGTACCCAGTGTTATAAGCTAACAACCCAAAATAGCAACGAATATTTTCTTCTTGAAAACAGATACAAAACCGGATTTGATGCCTCTCTACCCGGCTCGGGCCTTGCCATCTTTCATGTAAATACGAATGAGTCTGACAATGACAATGAACGAAGCAAACTTTCCGATTTGGAGGAAGCAGATGGCAAAAATGATCTGGATAATCAAATCAATAACGGCGATGCAGGTGACTTGTTTCCAGGGACTTCAGAAAACACCGCTTTTAATGACCAGACCAGTCCAAGTTCTCTGACATATACATCTGCTCATACGGGAATTGATATAAACAATATTTACCAGAGTAACTCTACTTTGCATTTTACTTTGGGAAGTACTGAAGAAGGAATTAATCTAAGCTTTGTTCCTTCTTCAAACAGTTTTTCGATTGATAATTATGATGTTTCTTTTGAGCTGGAGGTAAAAAATAATGGCGATTTTACATCAGAGACGAGTAATATTGGATTTTATCTTTCAGACAATACAACATTAACCACATCCGACTACCTGTTAGGTACATTGTCTTTAGCTGAGCTGGATTCCGGTGAAACCATCCAGAAAACGTTTGGCGTAAACATATTAAATAAAATTCCCGGTTTACCCGAAGGCTCTTATTATTTAGGTTACATCATCGACTATCAGGACCTAAACGATGAAACGGATGAAACAGATAACAGTTATTTGTATTTGGCGAAAACTGTCGAACATGTTTTATATCCAAACTTAACCTACAATACTGAAGCCAATTTATTGGAAATAACTTCAGCGAAAATCAACGTTGATTTACAAGTAGAGAATAATGGAGAAAAGCCATCCGGCACATGTAACGTGGGGTATTATCTTTCCGAAGATGTAAACATTTCCGGCAGCGATTATTTTTTGGGGTATTCTTCTTTAGGGCAACTTGCAGTAAATGATACCGAAAAAAAATCTTTCACAGCCAATATTGATGAAATAAACGGCGACATCAACAGAGGAACGTATTATATTGGTTACATTATCGATTACTTAAATAACAACAACGAACTGAATGAAAGTGACAACAGCTTTGTTTTTGTTAACAAAATGTTTGACTATTGTCCTCCCGACGTATACGAAATAAACAGGGAAATTTGCGAAGACGAATCAACTTTTTACAATGGAACGGAATACTCAGAAGAAGGAAGTTTCGAGTTTGTTTTTCAAAACCAATACGGTTGCGACTCGGTAATTGTGTTGAACATAACAGTACATCCAAAACATGATATTCATTTAAACAAAATTATTTGTCGAGGAGAGAGTTATTCGGTAGGAAACGCTGTTTATTCTCAGGCCGGGGTCTATACACAAACATTAACCAATCAATATGGCTGCGACTCAGTTGTTACACTTTCGCTTGATGTTGCAAATCCTGTTGAAGTGACCTTAAATCAATCCATTTGTGAAGGAGAATCAGTGAGGGTAGGCGAAAACTCTTATTCTGAAAGTGGAAACTACGTCAATATTTTAACCAGTGCAGCAGGTTGCGACTCAACAGTTACATTAAATTTACAGGTAAATCCTGAATCAGATACACTTTTAGTCAGGACCATTTGTGAAGGAGACAGTGTTGTTCTTGGCAGCGATGTGTTTACAGAAACTGGCGTTTATTCTTCGTTGTTAAAAAACGTTTGGGGATGCGATTCGCTTGTGACGCTCGATTTAACTGTAAATCCTTCCTATTCGCTAATGACCGGAGAAACCATTTGTGAAGGCGATACCGTTTGGCAAGGTGGAGTTCCTTATTTCGAAAGTGGAATTTATGCTGAAACCTACTCAACACAACTGGGGTGCGACTCTTCGTTTGTATTTGAATTGAGGGTTAATCCGGCTTACGACACTTTGCTTGAGATTGCGCTTTGTGAGGGAGAAAGCTACCAAATGGGAAATACAGTTTATGATGAAACCGGTGTTTATTCTGAAATGTTTACAAGTACCTCTGGCTGTGATTCGGTCGTTACGCTCGACTTAAAAATCTATCCGGCAGTTGATACGCTTCTGAGTAAAAGTATTTGCGAAGGTGATAGCGTGGTGATTGGAAATTCAATTTATTATACCTCTGGCAGTTACAAAAATATCTTATCAAGCAAATATGGCTGTGACTCAACTGTTTATCTAAACCTGACGGTTAATCCGATTCAGTACATGGAACTTTCGGAAGATATTTGTGAAGGAACAAGCTATCTTTTTGGAGATACAGAACTGATATCAAGTGGCATTTATGAATACACTTATAACAATCAGTATGGTTGCGATTCAGTGGTTACCTTAAACCTGAATGTTGTTCCTCTTCCGGTTGTTGATTTAGGTGAAGATACCATATTGTTTTCTTCTGAAACATTGACTTTGGATGCTGGCTCCGAAAACTCGTCCTATTTATGGAATACAGGCGAAACTTCATCTGCAATTACTGTTGGTAGCGGTGATTTGGGAACTCAAACTTATTCGGTAACGGTTATTAATAAACATTTATGCAGTAGTTCCGATGAAATTGTAATTTCGTTTTACGATGACTCTTATTCGAAACAAAATCAGGAAATCCTTTTCAAGCTGTTCCCTAATCCTACTGCCGGCGAAGTGAATTTATTGTTAGAGGACGTTTCAGGAAGTTTTGATGTCCGAATTTTTTCCGAAACCGGTTTTATGGTATACACTGAAAGTTTTACGTCAACGGCAGATAAGTTTATTCAGCCCTTAATCGTTAATTTCCTTACTAACGGAATCTATACTGTTCAGATAATTACGAACAAAGGGATTGCCAGCCAAAACTTTGTATTACTCAGAAACTAATTTGCTTTTTGCTCTTTTCTTACAACCAAAGGAAAAGGTTTTGTTGCTTCTCCGGCATATAAGCTTACATGCGGGAACGGAATTTCAATTCCTTCGGAATCAAAAGCTTCTTTTATTTCCTGAAAAATAGAATTTTTTACCGCCAAATAATTGGCCTTTTCAAACCAAATACCGAGCAAAATATTTATACCGCTGTCGCCAAAATCTTTGAAAACAATAAGTGGTTCAGGTTCATCCAAACTCAAAGGGTTGTTTTTAGCCACCTGTTCCAAAACTGTTTTTACCTTTCGAAGATCTTCCTTGTAAGCCACACTTACATTGAAGTCGAGCCGACGGATGGGAAACCTTGTAACATTGGTAACTTCACTACTTATCACTGTTTGGTTGGGAATTCGAAGCAGCAAATTATCAAATGTTTTAATTTTTATTGACAGTAAATCAATGCTGTATACAACGCCGCTTTTATCTCCTATTTTTATTACATCACCCAACTCAAATGACTTTTCAGAAACAAGAAAAAAACCACTTATAATATTTCCGATACTGGTTTGAGAGGCAAATCCTATAATTATTCCAATTACACCAGCGGCTCCAAAAATTGTTGTGAGCTTATCACTAAGATTTAATGCCGATATCAAAATAAAAAAAAGAAAAATATAACCGGAATACTCAACAAACCGCGTTACAATCATTTTGCGTTGCCTGGACCATTTTTGGGGAAGAAATTTTTTGACAATAAAAGTAAGGGCATGGATGACTATAAATCCAACAATCAGGATTATTAATGCAATTACTATCTTTTCAATAATCGGATTGGAGATATATTTTGACAAGTCCAGATTCATAATTAATCGATTTTGTACATGTTTTTAATAAAATGAAAATTAATTTTCAGCAGATTCTTACTACTGGTATTTCTTGGTTTTGTCAATATATCCTGTTTCTCACCATCATAAGTTTTCGAATAATGATAATCTGCAGCACTTAAAATCTGTTGCCCCTTGTATTCTACCTGCACCAGGCTGGTCACAATCTTATTGGCATTTTTATACAACGTAAGATGTTCTACACGGATGATTTGTCGTTGTATTTCGAGTGTATTTAAAGAGTTATTAAATATAGACACCGGGCAAATAGCTTCAAAAGGAGATATTTCAACGGTCTCAAAATTTAAAAAATATTCATTCCCCAGAGCAAATGCTGCTTCTCCGTTATCTGGTTCGCCAAACCATGTATCAGAAAGACGTCTGTAAGGAATTTCCTTTAACAGATTTTCTCCGGCATTTTTTGAATAATAGACTTGGATTGTAATGGGTATTTTCAGAAAAAAAGTGAATTTTTGCTTGGGTGACACCTTCAACTGAGATCCTTTAAAAACCATCGGTTTTACAGGTAGTGCCGGCGCAAGGACAACAGAGTTGGATTTTCCCGTTTGAAAGTATTCAGCATTGCTAAAATCAGGTTGCTCATCCTGCTCTGACAAATTCTCTTTATAAAGCAGACGCCAGCCTTCTTTTTCCCTCTTTACCCAAAGCGTAGAATCGCCAAGAATAAAAGATTTTGTATTTCCCGGGGTGATCTGATGTTTACCAAATATTTCGTTTGTACTCATAGACTTATTTATAACGCTTTAAAATTACGAAATACTTGGAAATCTCAAGTATGGCACATAAAAAAGTCCGGGGTTTTCCCGGACTTTTACATCAAAGTTATCCTTTTTATTTTTTTATGTCAACATCAATATCACCTAAATCAACATCAAGCGACCTGGTAATTTTACCAATGTTTTCCGGATCGATTATCCCGGAGATACTAATTAAAGCATTGTCGTCGCCACCTACTACCAGTAACAAATCTGAAATTTTCCCGTTTCCGGCATCTTTCGCCAAAAAACGCACAACTTCATCGTCTTCAGTAACTTCCATCAACACTTCAAAATCCTTGTCTTTGAAAAATCCGTCTCGCTCCAATTCTGCATAAAAATCGATGTTTTTATTCAATTCGTCATCTTCAACCGAAAGAACACGCACTCCTCTCAAACTGGCCAGTAAATCTTTTGTAGCTTCGTCTCCGGTATCAAACTGAGCAGCAAAACTCAACAGTTTACCGGAAATGCTAACGGTGGTAAATCCTTTTTGGTTGGCATATTTTTCAAACAATTTGTCAACCGGAGATTTTTGTGCAAGCACTGCCATCGGCAATACAACTGCAATTAATAATATCAGCTTCTTCATGGTTTCAATTTTATGTATTCGTTTATCTATTTTTTTGTTTTTATTGAATCATCCTCAGTCGTATTCGACTGTACTTGAGCATCTTCAGCCTTTAACCTGCTAATTTCATCAAAGAATTCATTTACCGGTCTAACTCCTTCTTTTATAGGCTTGGCAGCCACCTGTAATTTTTCAAAATTTGATAATTCTGCCAGTCCTTCACTATATTTTCCTGAAACATACTGCATAGTTTGCCTGACGTAAGCATAAGCAACTTCAGGGTCATCGAATGTGTCTTCAAAAGGCTGCTGATTTTGTTGCTGGTAAAAAAGAAATCCTCCCAAAACAATGATTACAGATGCTGCAATTCCGGTTACCGTTTTCCACATCGAACGATATTTTGTTTTTTCCTGGTGTTCGTTTTCCAGGATGTAATCCATTACATCATCTTCAATGGTCGGATCATCTTCTAATTCAGAAAGTTCGGAAATCCCTCCAAAAAATTCAGCATATTCTTTCAGTTCATCTGCCACATCTCCTCCACTAAAGTAGGCTTCTAACTTTCTTTCATCTTCCAGTGTACTTTCACCGTTAAAATACAATTGTAATAATCGTTTTATTTCTTTTAATTCCATTGTCTTAATTTTTTTGAATTCCGTTTACCCTTTGCAACACCGTGCCTGCACTTACTCTAAATTCTTCCGTTTTCACTCCGGCCGCTGGCCGTTCGTTTGAATTTATTTTTAGAAATTCGTCTCTAACTTTCTTTCTTGCCCTCGACAAGTTCACCCTGATCGCATTTATTTTTAAATCAGTGGCTTCAGCAATTTCTTCATAGCTCATTTGCTCAATGTCCCTGAGCTGCATCACTGTTCGCTGCAAATCGGGCAATGTATTAATGAGCTTTTGAATCTGTGCTGCCGTTTCGCTTAATTCAACCTGTTTATGAACGTCTACCGATTCTTCTTTTAATTTGCGGTCGGTTTCCGCATCTATGGGCACAACTTTGTTTGCCCTTATCACATCAAGGCAGCGGTTGCGCGTCATTCGCATAGCAAAAGCCTCAATGTTTTCAATTTCTCCCAGCGTACCCCGTTTTTGCCAGAGTTTCAGGAATACATCCTGAACCACATCGCGCGCTTCATCTTCATCTTTTAAAAAGTGAGTA
This sequence comes from Maribellus maritimus, assembly GCF_022267315.1. Taxonomy (GTDB): domain Bacteria; phylum Bacteroidota; class Bacteroidia; order Bacteroidales; family Prolixibacteraceae; genus Draconibacterium; species Draconibacterium maritimum. Next base: position 144,572 of record NZ_JAIKLE010000004.1, on the reverse strand, counting down.
GCGAAACGGAGCAACTTTTTGCTCACTGGTAGAACTCTTGTTTTAAAATCTCTGGCAACCATTACGTTGTCTTTATTTTTGTTTCTGTTTCAAAGGTAAGACGGTAGTCTTCAAATTTCATTACATGGCTATTTAGTTTTTTTAATTTGAAGGAAAAATTATTTTTAAATTGCCTTGTAAGCAAAATAGATAGAATGAATAATCTCATCAACTACTATTCCCTATTGGCACGCAGTTAGCTCTCTGCATTGCTTACTCTACTCTCCTTCCTTTAATCAAAAAAATAAAACCCCTTCTAAATTGATTTCTTTGCGAAGATATCCAAAGCAATATTGGCAGCATTTTCGTATTCACGTTTATATATTTCACGTAAAAGTTTAGGTGCCCAAAAAAGTTCCGTCTTATAATCAGCGTTATAAATGGTTGAACGTTTTTATTCCTATTCTGACGGCTTTCAAAGTACGATTCATATCCAATAATTTTCTTATCTTTTGGGTTTTAATGCCAAATCGATTATTAACGAACAAAACCATGAAAAATCAAATCAAATTATTCATTATTAGCCTTATTTTATTTAGTTCGGGGTATCATGCCCTGGCTCAGAAGATTTCAGAGTGGCGACCGGAAAACCGTACCGGTGTTTCTGCGGAAACCGGTTTATTAAAATCGTGGCCGGCAGAGGGACCAAAACTTCTGTGGGAAAACCTGGAACTGACCAAAGGAAATTCCTCACCTTCGTTTGGAAACAATAAACTTTATATTACCGGAACTGAAGATGGAAATGACATTTTATATGCCCTCGATATGAATGGAAAAATGCTTTGGCAAAAAGCTATGGGACGAGCCTGGAACCAGTCTTTCCCTGAAAGCCGGGCAACGCCGACAGTGGAAGGCAACCGGGTTTACACTTGTAGCGGCATCGGTGACCTTGCTTGTTTTAACGGGAATACCGGCGAAAAGATTTGGGCCTACCAGGCAAGTGAAGAAAACAAAGGAACCTATGGCAACTGGGGAATTGCAGAATCGCTGATTGTTGATGGAGAAAAACTCTATTTCTCACCGGGAGGCCCCGAAACAAATACCATTGCCTTAAATAAATCCACAGGGGAAATTATTTGGAAATCGGAAAGTATCGATGATAAACCTGGTTATGTTTCCCCTATTCTTGTACAGTATGCCGGCAAAAAAATGCTAATTAATGTTTCCCTGGATCATGTGTACGGCGTTGATGTTTCAAATGGCGATATCCTGTGGAAAGTTGGCCATGTAAATCCCCGTGAAGGACGCGACAATATTCTTTGTGTTACTCCATTGTTCAAAGATGGTAAAGTATATGTAACCGCAGGCTATAACATTGGCAGCTACCAGGTAAAAATTGCCGGTGACGCGAACAGCGCAGAAATAGTTTGGACTGATGATATACTGGATGTTCACCACGGAGGTGTTGTATTGGTCGATGGTTATATTTACGGCTCAAACTGGCTAAACAATGCCAACGGAAACTGGTGTTGCCTTGAATGGGAAACCGGTAAGAAAATGTGGGAAGAACCATGGAATTGCAAAGGGTCTGTTATTGCAGCAGAAGGAATGCTTTATATCTATGACGAAAAACGGGGGAATGTAGGACTGGCAAAAGCCACACCTGAAAAATTTGATTTGGTAAGCTCTTTCAAAATAGAGCAGGGAGACAACGGTCCCTTTTGGGCACACCCTGTAATTCACAATGGAATATTATACATCAGGCACACCAATGCTTTGATGGCTTACGATATCAAAGAAAAATAAAAGAAACTCAAACAACGTGAAAAATCAGGGTTTTATATTACTATTGGTTTTATTGTTCTCTTGTTTTGTGCAGAGTCGGGCACAAAAATTACCCCTATTGAAAGTGTCGGAAAATAAACGCTTTTTAGCAAATGAAAATGGCGAACCTTTTTTTTGGTTGGGAGACACAGCTTGGTTGTTATTCTCAAAACTTAGCCGGAAGGAAGCAGACACGTACCTGAACGACAGAGCTGAAAAGGGATTTAATGTTATCCAGGTGATGATTTTACATCAACTAAACCTGACCAATGTATACGGGGATTCGGCTTTGATAATGGGAGATATTTCACAACCCAAAGTTACCTATGGAAAATCATTTGAAAATAAGGAAGCCTATGATTTCTGGGATCATATTGATTACGTTATAGATTTAGCTGAGAAAAAAGGACTTTATATGGCACTTGTTCCGGTATGGGGCTCAAACGTTCGTTCGGGAAACATAAATAAGAAACAAGCAAAAAAATATGCAACATGGCTATCAAAACGTTATGCAAAAAGATCAAATATAATCTGGTTAAATGGCGGCGATGTAAAAGGAAGCGACAGCACAGCCATCTGGAATACTATTGGCAGGTGCATTCGGGAAAATGCGCCCAATCATTTGATCACTTTCCACCCTTTTGGCCGGACAAAGTCGTCGATGTGGTTTCACAATGCGGAGTGGCTTGATTTTAATATGTTTCAGTCGGGACACCGCCGTTACGATCAGGATGATACTGAACTGGCCTATAGACCGGACAACTGGAAATATGTGCGCGATGATTATTCGCTCTCCCCCATCAAACCAACCATAGACGGAGAACCATCGTATGAAGGAATTCCTCAGGGGCTTCATGATCCTGCTGAACCATTCTGGAATGCCGGTGATGTAAGACGATATGCCTACTGGTCAGTCTTTGCAGGAGCATTTGGTTTTACCTACGGACACAGTGCTGTGATGCAAATGTATAAACCCGGAGATAAAAATCCCGGTTATGGAGTACGTGAATACTGGTATGAAGCGCTGAATGCCACTGGCTCATCACAAATGAACTACCTCAAAAAACTCATGCTTTCTAAACCTTATTTTGAACGTTTCCCTGATTCGTCGATAGTTGCCGCATCCGGCCGGGGCGAAAAATATGACTACCAGATAGCTACCCGCGGAAAAAACTACGCACTAATATACTCCTTCAACGGGCGCGACATTCAAACAGTTCTGGGAAAGATAGACGGTTCAAAAGTGCAGGCATCATGGTTCAACCCGCGTTCAGGCGAATTTACATTTATAGGGGAGTTCAAAAATGAGGGTATCAAAAAATTTGATCCTCCGGGTGAAACAAAAGATGGAAACGACTGGGTTTTAAATTTAGATTCAGCAAACTAATTCTTTTTTCCATATTTTTTCAATCAAACAAATTATGGTAGGTTTATGCAAATTCAAAACATTAAATTTGCAGCAACAAAATCATCTGCAATGAAGTATTCTTTTCTGCTTATTCCAATCGTTTTATTTGTTTTTCTGTCATGTAATGGAGACAAGTCACCAAAAATCGTTACGGTTAAAGTGAAAGCACCTTTTGAAATGCCGGCGATAACCATCCCTGATTTTAGCAACTGCCCAAAATTCCCGATCACTGATTTTGGGGCTATTCCTGAAGACAAGGAAAAAAATACATTAGCCATAAAAAAAGCCATTCAAAAGGCCAATCAAATGGGGGGAGGTACAGTTGTAATCCCTGAGGGGGAATGGATAACAAAAAAAATCCATTTTCAAAGCAATGTAAATATCCATGTTAAAAAAGGAGCTGTACTTCTTTTCTCGGGAGATCCTGAGGATTACTTACCGGCAGTGCAAACTACCTGGGAAGGAATGGAGTGCTATAATTACTCGCCTTTAATTTACGCTTACGAATGTAAAAACATAGCCATAACCGGCGAAGGCAAACTAAAAGCTCAAATGGATGTTTGGGAAAAATGGTTTGCCCGGCCTCCGGCGCATATGAATAGTCTAAAACGGTTGTACAATCTTGCAGCAAAAGATGTCCCGGTGGAAGAACGCCAAATGGTAAACGACACGGCCCATTTACGCCCCCACTTTATTCAGTTTAACCGGTCGGAAAATATTCTACTCGATGGTTTTTCCATTACAAACAGCCCCTTTTGGACAATTCACCCTTATTTATCGAAAAACGTGGTTATCCGGAATTTGAATGTTTATGCGCATGGCCATAACAACGATGGAGTTGACCCGGAAATGAGTCAAAACATGTTGATAGAAGATTGTGTATTTGACCAGGGAGATGATGCGATTGCCGTAAAATCAGGCCGTAACCAGGATGCCTGGCGACTAAATACTCCAACAAAAAATCTGGTTATCCGAAACTGTCTGGTAAAAAACGGGCACCAGCTGCTGGCAATAGGAAGCGAATTATCAGGCGGCGTGGAGAATATTTATATGAGCAATTGCAAAGTGAAAGACGATGCCAACATGTTTCACCTGGTATTTATAAAAACCAACGAACGAAGAGGGGGCTATGTGAAAAATATTTATGTGAACAATATCGGGGCCGACAAAATGAGTGAAGGTATTCTCGGAATTGAAACCGATGTGCTCTACCAGTGGCGCGACTTAGTTCCCACTTACGAGAAACGCCTGACACCCATTTCCGATATTTATCTGGAAAACATAAAGGCAAATTCGGTAAAATTTATCTCCCGGATTTTAGCCCAGGATAAACTTCCGGTTAAAAATGTTGTTCTCAAAAATATTAAAGTAGATCAAATTGAGGGAGAGCATTTTATTCATAAAAATGTGACAAACTTTAAAATAGATAAAAAATAAAGTTTGCTGACAATTTTATGAAAATAGCAGTAAGCGGATCACACAGAGTTGGGAAAAGTTCATTGATTGAAAAACTGGGAGAAGTATTTCCGGATTATATCTGTAAACCTGAACCTTATTATGAACTGGAAGAAACCGGCCATTTTTTTTCTGAGATTCCTGATGTTGACGATTATATTGTGCAATTAAGATATTCAATAGAGCAAGTTGTGTCTGCCGAAAGCAACATTATTTTCGACCGTTGCCCAATCGATCTTCTCGCATACATCCAGGCATCAGATGAATTTGGAGAAGTGGATATCCAGTCGCTGTTTCGGGAAGTAACAGACGCAATGACCAAAATCGACCTGCTTGTTTTTGTCGCGGTTGAAGAGCCCGACATAATTTCCTGTGCAGAATCAGACTTGCCTGAACTGAGAATACAAGTTGATGAAATTCTGAGGGAATGGGTCCAGGATCTCGATTGTACGTTAATTGAAGTTTACGGTTCGCTGTCAAATCGCAAAGACATGATTCTAAAACAGATAAAAAAGATGAATTAAAATGGTAAAAATCTGTCTTTAAATTAACATTGGGAAGCCCTGTTGAACAACAAATATTTTCTACCTTTCCACCTCCAAAATCATAAAAAAATGAAACAACTTCACCTGATTATCTCAGCGCTGCTACTGTTTTTTGTTTCAAATCTGTTTTCACAGGAAGAAACATTTTCAATCACGCACGGTCCATACCTGCAAGCATTAACCGAAAATGAAGTAACGATTGTTTGGACAACCAACCGAAAAGGTATTTCGTGGGTGGAACTGGCTCCCGATGACGACACTCATTTCTATCTTACTGAACGTCCGCGTATTTATTCCGAAGGTTTTGGTTTTAAAGTTGTAGATTCGGTACATGTTGTAACATTAACCAATTTGGAGCCCAATACAACGTATCGTTACCGGATTTATTCACAGGAAGTTTTAAGCCATGTTGGTACCAAAGTTTTATATGGAACTGTTGCGGCGAGTAATGTGTACCGAAAAAAACCCTTTGAATTCGCAACAAACAATCCGAAAAAAAACGACATATCATTTCTGGTTATAAATGATATTCACGGGAACAATGACTTAATGGAGAATCTTTTAAAAGGAACAGATTGGGGCAAAACAGATCTTGTTTTTTTTAATGGTGATATGACCAACGATATCCGTTCAGAAGAACAGTTATTTGGAGATTTTCTGGATAAGTCAGTAGAATTGTTTGCCAGTGAAACACCAATGTATTATGCACGCGGAAATCACGAGACAAGGGGCAACTTTGCAACCACTTTTCCAAGATACTTTCCCACTCCAACCAAGCAATTGTACTATATGTTCAGGCAGGGGCCGGTTTGTTTTGTAGTGCTCGACTGTGGAGAGGACAAACCCGATTCAGATTTGGAATACAGCAGAATTGTGGCTTTCGACCGCTACCGCACTCAACAGGCAAACTGGTTAAAAGAAGCGGTAAAAAAAGATATTTTTCTTGATACGCCCTATCGCGTAGTGATAGTTCATATGCCTCCGTTTGGTGGCTGGCACGGCGAACAGGAGATTAAGGACAAGTTTGTACCGGTACTTGAAAAAGCCGGCATCGATGTGATGCTTTGCGGGCATCTTCACCGACATGTTTTCAAAAAGGCAGGCGACGGACAAAATTTCCCCATTATTGCCAATGCCAATAAAGCTGTTATAAAAGCACATACTGAAAACTCAGTGCTGGTTCTTGATGTTGCAGATGAAGAAGGGAAAGTTGTACAGAACTTAAAAATTTCTGCAAGAAAATAGAGAAACAATTCAACTCATGTTTACTTTTCGTTTCGAAATTCAAGCGAAAGAAGATTAATTGAATGATCCCCGCCGCTTTCCGGTTAAATTCTCTATTTTTGTGACTTCAATTTTATTTGCAGAATTTTTTCGATATGAAGATATCATACAAATGGTTAAAAGATTACATCCAACTGGATGAATCGCCCGAAGAAGTAGCTAAAATTCTTACCCAAACCGGTTTGGAAGTGGGTGGTTTGGAAGAAGTGGAAACCGTAAAAGGTGGCATGAAAGGGCTGGTTATTGGTGAAGTGGTGACTTGTGAAAAACATCCGAACTCAGATCACCTGAGTAAAACAACCGTTAATGTTGGAACCGGCGAACTCCTGCCAATTGTTTGTGGAGCCCCCAACGTGGCAGCCGGCCAGAAAGTTATTGTGGCTACCGAAGGAACAACACTTTACATGGGCGATGATGAGTTTACCATTAAAAAATCAAAAATAAGGGGTGAAGTTTCGCAGGGGATGATTTGTGCAGAAGATGAAATCGGTATCGGAACGGACCACGAAGGAATTATTGTTCTGGAAGATTCCGTTCAGGTAGGAGTGGCTGCTAAAGATTATTACAATGTGGAATCAGACTGGATGATCGAGATCGACCTCACTCCCAACCGAATCGACGGAGCATCGCACATTGGCGTGGCGCGTGATTTGGCTGCCTTTCTGAAAAAAACAAAAGATGTAGCATATACCCGTCCATCGGTTGAGAATTTTAAAGTCGACAACCACGATCTGGAAATTCCGGTGGAAATAGGCACTCCGGAGGCTTGCAAACGTTATGCAGCCGTAACCATTTCAGGCGTTGAAATCAAAGAATCGCCCGATTGGCTGAAAAATAAATTACGTGTAATTGGGCTTACTCCAATTAGTAATGTAGTTGACATCACCAATTTCGTACTCTTTGAAACCGGACAACCCTTACACGCTTTTGATGCCGACAAAATTACAGGCAGGAAGGTAATTGTAAAAACAATGCCCGCCGGAACCAAATTTACAACACTGGATGAAGTTGAACGTGATTTGGATGAAAACGACCTGATGATTTGTAATACAGAAGAAGGCATGTGTATCGGCGGTGTATTTGGTGGAATAAAATCAGGAGTCAAAGATTCAACCAAAAACATTTTTCTGGAAAGCGCATATTTCGATCCGGTTTTTATTCGGAAAACTGCTCGTCGCCATGGGCTAAACACTGACGCTTCGTTCCGCTTTGAACGTGGAATTGATCCGAACGGAGTAATTTATGCGTTAAAACGTGCGGCTTTGTTAATGAAAGAATTGGCCGGCGGTACCATTTCCTCTGAAATTGTGGATGTGTATCCCGAACCTATTGAAGACTTTAAAGTTGACATTTCCTACGCAAATGTTACCCGTCTCATCGGGAAAGAGCTGGGCACCGAACAAATCAAAAAAATACTTACATCGCTCGAAATAAAAATTGAAAGTGAAACCGAGAAGGGATTGTCCTTGCTGGTTCCTCCCTACCGGGTTGATGTGCAGCGTGAAGCTGATGTAATTGAAGAAATCCTGCGTATATACGGGTACAACAATGTTGAAATCCCCTCGCTGGTAAAATCATCATTACAATACGCCGAGCAGCCCGATATGAACCTGATGCGCAACCTGGTTTCTGAAATGCTTAGTTCTCAGGGATTCAACGAAATATGGTCAAACTCATTAACCAAAGCAGGCTATTACGAAGGATTAACACAATATAAAGAAGACCAGACAGTAAAACTATTAAATCCTTTGAGTGCCGACCTGAACGGGATGCGTCAGTCTTTGTTATTTGGAGGATTAGAGGCCATTGCATACAACGCCAACCGCCAGAATAAAAGCCTGAGTTTTTATGAGTTCGGGAACTGTTACTTTTTTAAAGGAACCGAACTGAAAGAACACCCTGAAACCAATTACTGGGAAGAAGAACATCTGGGTTTATTTGTTACCGGAAATAAATCAGAAGAAAGCTGGACAAACAAGGAATCTCCGGCAACTTTCTACAGCATAAAAACTTATGCAGAAAACATTCTGAAAAAACTGGGTATGAATCCGGAACAACTTCAGCTTTCTGAAACAGAGAACGAGCTATTTGATGAAGGATTACAATATCAATCGAACAACAAAACGATTCTCGAAATTGGAATTGTGGCCAAAAAATGGCTCAAAAAATTTGATATCGAAAACCCGGTATATTACGCTGATTTAGATTGGGGGCGTATTATTTACGAAAAACGAAATCACAAAATAGTATTCGAAGAATTGCCCAAATTTCCGGCAGTTCGACGAGACCTGGCTTTGTTGATTGACAAACCGGTTAAATTTAGTCAAATAAAAGAAAGTGCTTTTAAAGTGGAGCGTCAGATTTTACGAAGCGTAAATCTATTCGATGTGTATGAAGGAAAAGGGGTGCCTGAAGGTAAAAAATCGTATGCGGTTAGTTTTATTCTCCGGGACGACAATAAAACACTAAAGGACAAGCAAATTGATAAAACAATGAAAAAAATGCTTTCCGCTTTTGAACGTGATTTTGATGCACAATTAAGATAGACCGGAAACAATATAAATATTGTTATCCCGGGTACAAAATATCCGGGATTTTTATTCTGACAAACAAATATGCAAAACTATACCAAAGGAATAATTTATGCTTCAACCACTGCTTTCTTTTGGGGATTTCTGGCGATCGCCTTAAAAGTAGCTACGCGGGAAGTTGAACCGGCTACCATCGTTTGGTTCCGTTTTTCTGTGGCTTTTGTTATGCTTTCCGTTTGGCAAATATTCCAGAATCCTTCCTCCTTCCGGATTCTGAGACGCCCTCCCCTGCTTCTGATACTGGCCGGAATCGGACTCTCCTGGAATTATATGGGATATATGTTGGGAATTCACTACACCACTCCAAGCAATGCACAACTTTTTATTCAAACCGGCCCGATTATTCTTGCGGTTGCCGGTCTTGTTTTTTTTAAGGAAAAACTTAAACGAAACCAAATCATTGGATTTTCTGTAGCTATTATTGGTTTCTCTTTTTTTTACCGCGACCAGTTGTCTGCCTTTTTTGAAAGTCAGGAAAAATATAACCTTGGAGTATTATTCACCATTTCAGGAGCCATTGCCTGGTCAACTTATGCTATTTCACAAAAAAAACTGGTAATCAGGCACTCTGCGGAAAGTTTAAATCTTTTCCTGTTTGGTTTTCCTGCTTTGATTTATATCCCTTTTATTGACTTAACACCGCTTTTTCATTTACATTGGACATGGTGGCTTTTAATGATCTTCCTCGGAGCAAATACTTTTATTGCATACTCTTGTCTGGCGTTGGCACTAAAATATCTCGAAGCCAATAAAGTAAGTATTATCATCATTGTAAACCCGATGATCACTTTTATAACCATGGGGATTTTAACTGAAATGGATGTCAGCTGGGTAGCGCATGAACGTTTCTCAATAATTACTATTTTGGGAGCAGCGTTGGTTTTTGCAGGAGCGATACTTGTTGTTTGGAGGAAAAGAAAAAAGATTTAATCGCTCTTATATTTTCTTTCCCTATTTCCCGAATGAACATGTTTTTGTAAATTGGAAAAAATTTCAGGCAACTTATGATGAAAAATATCAATTCCCTTTATCTGTTTCTTTCAGTTATATTTTTGCTGTCGTGTAACAGCAAGGAATCAAAAATTATCACTGTAAGCGGAGAAATTCCGGCGGAAGAAATCGGGAAAACCTTACACCACGAACATATTCTGGTTGATTTTATTGGAGCCGACAGCACCGGATATCACCGCTGGAATAAAGAGGAGGTCGTTGAAAAAGTACTTCCATATCTTTTGGAAATAAAAAAACTCGGATACAAAACAATAGTTGAATGCACCCCGGCCTATTTGGGACGCGATCCTGAATTATTAAAAATGCTGGTGGAGAAATCAGGTTTGCAGATCATTATCAACACCGGATACTACAGTGCCGTTGGTGCAAAATATATTCCCGAACACGGTTTTACAGAAACAGCAGAACAACTTGCTGAACGCTGGATTGAAGAGGCAAAAAACGGAATCGAAGGAACCGGAGTTTACCCGGGTTTTATTAAAATTGCCGTTGAACGGGCATCCCTGGAAGAAATAAACCGCAAGGTAGTTGAAGCTGCCTGTATTACACATAAAGCGACCGGACTAACAATTATGTCACATACAGGATTGGCCGTCCCTGCATTTCAGGAATTGGAAATCCTGAAAAACTATGGTGTTCATCCTTCTGCATTTATCTGGACACATGCGCATAACGAACGCGATTTAAGCAAACCAATTGAAGCTGCGCAAATGGGAGCCTGGATTGGATATGACAATTTCACACCGGAGAAACTGGACCGATTTGTAAATTTTGCTCTTCAAATGAAAAAAGAAGGATTACTTCATAAACTGCTTTTCTCTCACGATGCAGGATGGTATCGTCCGGGAGAGCCCGGTGGTGGAAATTTCAGAGGATACACCGAAATAGAAGAATACCTGATTCCTGCGTTGGAAAAAAATGGTCTGTCACAACAAGACATTTATCAAATTTTTACACTTAACCCAGTGGAGGCATTTAAAATACAAGTTCGACCCGTTCAATCATGAATCTGTCAAAAAATCAAAACGCAAACTAAAAATAATAATTTCCACACTTCGATATTGATATTCTTTATTCACAAAGTGAAGTGACTCAACTATTTTTGTCAAAATTATAATGCTTTTTGAACCTTTTTTGTAAACCCTTGAATACTTTTTCCGTATCATATGTTAATTAAAAAATTTGAGCAACTAACCATTTTCCTACGATCACTGTTGTTCAATCCTAAAAAATCGGGGCTATGAATCAAATGTCAAACAGTATACTGGCATACATCCCTCAAAATTCAAACGCAAAATCCGTTTTAAAACAATTTCTGCGCTTTCACAAGCCATTGAAGATGCGAATATTTTTCTTGAATATTCTTGAAAGATCATCGTTCCTTACCATGGGACTTCAGCCCAAAAAGAAGGATTCAATAAAAAATCATGCAAAACAAAATCTAATCGATTTTCTGAAAAAAACGACAAAAAAAGAACTGCCGGATGAATTTATTCCGCGTATAAAAATAGGAGAAAAACTATCCACCTTAATAAAAGAATCAAAAAATGGGGGATACGATTTTATTGCTCTTGACAAAAATGACAGCGGACTCAAAAATACAATGATAAACAAACTCATTATTCGCTCACATTGTCCGGTTTTACTTCTCAACAAAAAGACCTCATTAAAAAAGATTAAAACAATTGTCGTCCCAATCGATATTTCGCAAACCACAACAAAAAGACTATTTTGGGCTACTTTTTTTGCAAAAAAATGGAAAGCCAAAGTCAAAATTGTTTCGGCCTTAAACATCGATATCAATGAAGGCAGGAGTTTGGCCCGAAAAAATGCTGATCACCTGAAAGAGATGTTAACCAAACGTGGTGTGGAGTGTGAAGTTGAAATTTTAAAGGTACACAACCAACTCAAGCACAAAGTAATTCTCGATTATATTACGGAAGAAAATCCTGATTTGATCATCATACGAACACACCAGGAATCTATTTTTGCCGACCGGCGCATCGGTCAGTTTGTTACTCAAATCGTGTACGGCTGTGAAATGCCGGTTTTTACGGTTGGCCACTCTACACAATCTCTTTCCCTGGATAATATTCGATAAACCATTTAAAAACTTCAACAAAAACCATGACTGACAAGTTACAGGAAATAACAGAAAAAATATATAATGAAGGCATTGTAAAAGCCCGGGATGAGGCAGAAAAGATAAAAGAAAACGCAAAGAAAGAGGCCGAAAAAATTATCAATGAAGCCCAGAAAAAAGCCGGAGAAATTCTCGCGAAAGCAAAATCAGACGCAGATGAGCGAAAAAGTAATGCAGAGTCGGAAATGAAGCTGTCTGCACGACAGTTTCTGAGCAAATTAAAACAGCAGGTTACCAATTTAATTTTGGCACAGCAAGTGGATAGCACTGTTCAGGAAACGTTTTCTGATAAAACATTTATTCAAAAAATCATCATAACCATTATTGAAAAATGGCAGCCCGCTGAAAATGGCGAAATGGATTTAAAAATTATGGTGCCGCAACACGAGCTTAACGGTTTAACCGCCATATTAAACCAGAGGGCTGCAGAAGCAATGAAAAAAGGCCTTGATGTACAGGTGGATTCAAAGCTAAAAACCGGCTTCAAAATCGGACCAAAAGACGATCGTTTTGTCGTGCGGTTTACCGACCTTGATTTTGAAAACTATTTTAAAACCTATTTAAAAGAGACAACACAAAAATTGTTATTCGAAGATTAGTGAACAATGCTTGACAGTTATCAATAAGACCAGAAAAAGCAACTAGTAAACTGGGTTTTAGATGAGATACTTGTAAGGTTACCATTTAAAATTCGACCATGTTTAAAAAGAATTATTACTGTTTGATTGCCGGATTGCCCGATTTGTTTTTTAATGAACTTAAATCAGAAATTACTCCTGTATCATTTCGCAGGATATTAAAAAATGATCTTATTCCGGCTGATTTTGAATTTGTAAGGATGTTGTTTTATCCTGACGACAATAACAACCTGCTTAACCAGATATTTGATTCCGGCGCTACTTTTAACTGTTCAGGGAATTTCGCAAAAAAATTTCTTGACGAACAAATCGAAAATCCCACTGAAATTCCGGAATACATGATTCAGTTTTTAAAATGGATAAAAAATAAAGACATAAAACAACATCATCTTCTTGCTGAAAATAAACTCCATACACTTTTTTATGAATATGCAGCCAAAATCAAAAACCGCTTTTTGAGAGATTGGTTTTTGTTCGACCTGAAGATCAACAACCTCATTACTGCATTTCATTGCCTCACTTATAAATATGAAATATCCGAGCACCTGATTCATACTGAAGAAACCAATGTGATGAATTCGCTTTTACTGGGAAACCAACTAAAACCGGAATATTTTGATGATGAAATTCCTTTTGCATCTGAAATTATCAGGGTGATTGAAACCGATATGGAAATGAATGAAAAAGAAAAAAACATCGATAAAATAAAGTGGAACTACCTCGATGAGCAGACTTTCTTTGACTATTTCACCATTGAAAAAATATTGAGCTATACGATTAAACTAAAAATGATTGAACGCTGGACAAAACTGGATAAAAAAACGGGCAAAGAACTGCTTGAAAAATTGTTGACCGAACTAAAAACAAGTTATGTATTTCCGGAAGAATTTAGCGTTCCAAAATAAAACACATGAGTACAAAGGGAAAAATAACCGGAATAATCTCCAACCTGGTTATGGTTGAATTCGACGGACCGGTATCGCAAAATGAAATCTGTTTTATCATTCACTCTGAAGTAAGACTGATGGCAGAGGTTATCAGAATAGGAGGAAAAACAGCTTATGTACAGGTCTTTGAAACCACTCGCGGCTTGAAAACCGGCACCATAGTTGAATTTACAGGGCATATGCTGGAAGCCACACTGGGGCCGGGAATTTTATCAAAAAACTTCGATGGGTTGATGCACGACCTCGATAAAATGACCGGTATTTTTCTTCAAAAAGGAGATTATACACCTGCGCTGGAAGACGATAAATTGTGGAAATTTAAACCACTCGCAAAACCCGGTGATGAAGTCCTTGCCGGCTCATGGCTTGGAGAAGTAAGCGAAAACTGGATTCCGCATAAAATAATGGTTCCCTTTATTTTTAAGGGAACGTTAACTGTAACAGATGTGGTTTCTGAGGGTGAATATCAAATCAACGACACCATTGCCATTTTAACTGATACAGAAAAACAGGAACATAAAGTGACCATGGTACAAAAATGGCCGGTTAAAATTCCCATAAAAGCTTACAAGGAAAAACCGCGTCCATTTGATTTTATGGAAACCGGGATTCGGGTAATCGACAGTCTGAACCCAATTGTTGAAGGGGGAACCGGATTTATTCCCGGACCTTTCGGAACCGGCAAAACAGTGCTGCAACATGCGCTTTCAAAACAGGCTGAAGCTGACATGATTGTGGTTGCTGCCTGCGGAGAACGTGCGAACGAAGTAGTTGAGATTTTTACTGAGTTTCCTGAACTGGATGACCCCAGATCGGGAAGAAAACTAATGGAACGAACAACCATTGTTGCCAACACATCGAACATGCCGGTGGCGGCACGCGAGGCGTCGGTTTACACGGCAATGACTATTTCTGAATACTATCGTTCTATGGGATTAAAAGTCTTGTTGCTGGCCGACTCCACGTCGCGCTGGGCACAAGCGTTGCGCGAAATGTCGAACCGCATGGAGGAATTGCCCGGGCCCGATGCCTTCCCGATGGATTTGCCTGCAATTATTTCAAACTTTTATGCCCGTGCCGGATTTGTTTATCTCAACAACGGAAAAACTGGCTCGGTAACATTTATCGGAACAGTTTCACCTGCCGGTGGAAATTTAAAGGAACCGGTAACCGAATCTACCAAAAAGGCAGCCCGTTGTTTTTATGCTTTGTCGCAAACGCGTGCCGACAGTAAACGTTACCCCGCCATCGATGCAGTTGACAGTTATTCGAAATACCTCGAATATCCTGAGTTTCTGGAATTCATGAAAAAAAATATCTCGCCTAAATGGGTGGATAACATTATCCTGGCAAAAAACATCCTCATCAGAGGGCGTGAAACATATGAGCAGATTAATATTCTTGGCGACGATGGTGTTCCCATCAATTATCACGTTATTTTCTGGAAATCAGAGGTAATCGATTTTGTTATTCTGCAACAGGATGCTTTTGACAAAGTAGATGCATCAACCCCAATCAAACGCCAAAGATACATGATGGACAAAGTGCTGGAAGTGTATCATACTGATTTTCATTTTGATTCATTTGAAGATGTGAATCCCTATTTCAAAAAAATAATAAACGTATTCAAGCAGATGAATTACTCGGAATTTGAAAGCGACGATTTCAAAAAATACGAAAACGAGTTGCAGGAAATTATTCAAGAGAGAAAAAAAGAAAAAGCAGAAATCAACTAACCGGAATAAAGAATGGAAACCACTGCATTTCAGAAAATATATACAAAAATTGAACAGGTTACCAAGGCAACAATTGCACTTCACGCTTCAGGTGTGGGCAACGAAGAAATGGCGGTTGTTAACGACCGTTTGGCGCAGGTAGTTAAAATTGAAAAAGATTTAATTACCCTCCAGGTTTTTTCAGGTACAGAAGGAATACCAACCAATGCAGAAGTGGTTTTTCTTGGGCATGCGCCACAACTTTCGGTTAGCGACGAATTAGGCGGGCGCTTTTTTAATGCTTACGGACAACCAATTGATGGTGGTCCGGAAGTAGACGGTAAAAAAGTGGAAATCGGAGGTCCTTCGGTAAACCCTGTACGACGCGAACAACCTTCTGAACTAATTACTACCGGAATTGCCGGTATAGATCTGAACAACACCCTGGTTACCGGGCAAAAAATACCGTTCTTTGCCGATCCCGACCAGCCTTATAATCAGGTGATGGCAATGGTGGCCTTGCGGGCAAAAGCCGACAAAATTATCCTGGGTGGAATGGGTATAACCAACGACGACTACCTCTTTTTCAAAAATGTGTTTGAAAACGCCGGTGCTATCGAACGAATCATCAGTTTTGTAAATACCACGGAAAATCCACCGGTTGAGCGTCTGCTGGTTCCGGATATGGCTTTAACTGCTGCTGAATATTTTGCTGCCGAAAAAAACCAAAACGTGCTGGTCCTTTTAACCGATATGACCCTGTTTGCCGATGCGCTGAGTATTGTCTCAAACCGAATGGATCAGATTCCTTCAAAAGACAGTATGCCCGGCTCGTTATACAGCGATTTGGCTCGTTTATACGAAAAAGCAGTGCAGTTTCCAAGTGGTGGTTCAATTACCATTATTGCAGTTACTACACTATCGGGCGGAGACATTACACACTCCATTCCCGACAATACCGGATACATTACCGAGGGACAGTTGTTCCTTAGAAAAGACACTGATATAGGGAAAGTTATTGTTGACCCCTTTCGAAGTTTATCGCGCTTAAAACAGCTGGTGATAGGCAAAAAAACGCGGGAAGACCACCCGCAGGTTATGAACACGGCAATCCGACTTTTTGCCGATGCAGCCAACGCAAAAACAAAAATTGAAAATGGCTTTGATCTGACCGATTACGACAAACGAACCATGAGTTTTGCCAAAGAGTATTCCGAAAAATTACTCGCTATCGACATCAACATTGAAATTGGAAAAATGATTGATACCGGCTGGAAGTTATTCAATAAATACTTTTCTGTGGCAGAAATTGGAATTAAATCTGAATTTGTAGAGAAATACGGGAGAAGTATAGAAAATAAAAAAAATTAAATGTCATGGAAAATCAACTGGTTACAATCCTCCGAATAACAAAGCCGCAAGTTGGAAGTTTTGTAAAAAGAAGGTTCGAATCAGAAGGAATTGAATGCTTTTTCACCAATGAAGGTTTGAAAATGGGTGGCGTTTACAATCCTGATGAAGTTCTGCTAAAAGTAAAAGCCGGAAAATCAGAAAAAGCCATTAAGCTGCTTTTGAATATGCATAGGGAATATGATCTGGACACCTTATCGGAAGACGCATCATATGCGCAAATGAAAAAAATTCTTTTGCCGGTTAAAATGAGCGAGGGTTGTCTGGAGCTATGCAAATTTGCCATTTCAGTAGCTCAAAAAAACAACGCCGAAATAAAGCTTTTGTATGTTTATGAAGATCCTACCATTCACAATTCAGCCAAACACACGGTTTCATGGGAAAAACATGTAAAAATGGAACTTCAGGAAGCTCACAAAAAAGCGCAACTCAAACTGGTAAATTTTAGCCTCGAAATCAAAAAAATTGTCCCTAATGATCTCCTGAGATCTGTAAATCTGCACTACCGGATGTTAAAAGGAATTCCGGAACATGTAGTTGTGGATGCCGCAGAAAGATATCAGCCTGACATTATTTTAATGGGCAGCAAGGGAGAATACGAAAAAGCAAATGAATTTCACGGTAAAACGATTGCTAAAGTAATTGAACATTCCAACTTCCCGGTATTGGTCGTTCCGCCAAAGGCTGATTTTGAGGGCAAAGATAAAATCAATGTAATGTATGCTACAGACTTTTATGATTCAGATAATTCATCGCTGAATAAGTTGTTGGCGATATTGCAGGCTTTTGATAAACAAATCTATTGTGTACACATCGATTTAAACGATGACTCGCACCACCAGGAAAAAGTTAATGAGTTAAATAAATTGTTGGCCCGCGATTACAGCGTTCATAACATTAAATGTGTGCTATTTGAAAGCGACAATGTGGTTAAAGGACTTGAAACTTTTGCTGAATCAAATGACATTGACGTCATATCATTTTCAAAAATGAAGCGCTCGTCTTTTTATAAAATGTTTCATTCAAGCCTTTTGGAGAGAATTGTCTTAGTTGAAAATATTCCAATACTAATATTTCCGGTGTAACAAAATTATAAACCATTGCCTTTAAAATTTCAATATAACAAAACGGCGTTGCAACAACTGAATAAGCAGCTTAATATCAGACTGCGTGCACTTCCCACCTTAAAAAACAAAGAAGCCGCACTTCGTATGGAAGTAAAAAAAGCCAAAGATAAAATTCATGAACTGGAAAAAAAGCTAAGTTCTGAACTTACAAAAGAGTCAGAATCAGTTGGTCTGTGGAATGAATTTAAGCCAAATTTGGTTGATGTTGGCGATGTAAAAATCTCAACAAAAAAAATTGCCGGAGTTAAAATACCGGTTTTTGAAAAAATCGCATTTAACGAAAAAGAATTCAGCATCTTTGAAAACCCGAAATGGTTTTCCTACGGGATTTCAATTGTAAAAAACCTTGCCGGAATTGGAACCGAACGGGAATTTTATTTACGAAAAATGACTTTGCTTGACTATGCCCGAAAAAAAACCACACAAAAAGTCAACCTGTATGAAAAAGTGCAAATTCCGGAATATAAAGATGCAATTCGAAAAATAAAACGCTTTCTGGAAGATGAAGAAAATCTATCAAAGTCAGCACAAAAAATTGTAAAAAAACGACAGCAAAAATAACGAAAGGCGCACTAATGATTGTTCCAATGTACAAATATTATTTCCTGGTGTTTTATAAAGAATACAATCAATTTCTTGAGAATATTCAAAAACTGGGAGTGATTCATGTGATTGAAAAGAAAGTTAAACTCACCAGCGAAATCAAAGAAAAATACGGAACCATTGAGCAACTGGAAAAAATCATCGATTTTCTGGAAAAACGGGAAATAAAACAGTTGGAAGATCTGCATGTGGAATCAGATGGAATAAACATTATGAACAACGTTTTCCGCAAACAAAAGGAACTGGAAATACTGGAACAAGAGCTTGAGGAAGAAAAAAAAGAACTAAAAAAGGCAAAACCGTGGGGCGATTTTTCGCACGAAATCCTTGGAAAACTCAAAAAAGAAAATTTGTTTGTCCGTTTTTTTATTGGTACAAAAAAGAAATACAACGAATGCCTGAAAAGAGGAAATATTGTCGAGATTATTTCTGAAACGGAAAACCAGGTGTTTTTTATTGTCCTGTTAAAAGACGACGAAAAAGCAGAATACGAACTGGATGAAGTTGAACCGCCCAAAATTCCGTACCCAAACATAAAAATTAAGTGTGACGAGCTGGAAGAGGAGATTGAAACCATCAACCGGCAACTGGATGAAATTGCTGCAAAAGATATTCCATCTATGGAAAAAACAAGGATGGAAATTATGGAATCGCTGTGCTTTGAAAAAGTAAAACTTAACACGGCCAAAGAAGCTGATGAAAAGCTAATGATTCTGGAAGGCTGGATTCCCTCAACAAAAAAACAACTTATTGATGATTTTCTGGAACAAAACAGCGTTCATTTTTATTTCAGAAGGGCGACGCCTGATGATAACATCCCGGTACTTCTGAAGAACAACAGCTTTAGCAAACTTTTCGAACCCATTGGCAATATGTTTTCGCTGCCCGATTACCACGAAATGGATTTAACCGTATTTTTTGCCCCGTTTTTTATGCTGTTTTTTGGTTTTTGTTTGGGCGATGCCGGATATGGACTACTTTTTATTATTGGTGCCGGAATTTACAAACTTAAAGCAAACAAACAAGTAAAGCCCTATCTGTCACTCATTCAGTTTTTGGGTTTGGCAACCGTAATTTTTGGGTCTGTTTCCGGAACCTTCTTTGGCATTAATCTCATTCAGACTGAAGCTGACTGGCTGCAAAACATAAAAGGTTTGTTCCTCGATCCAAATAAAATGTTCAATCTGGCACTGGTTCTCGGTGCCGTACAAATCATTTTTGGCTTGTTTATAAAAGCGGCCAACCAAAGCAAACAATTCGGGTTTTCATATGCTTTGTCAACCATTGGTTGGCTGGTTGTTTTGTTGGGCAGCCTAATTTACTTTTTGCTGGTAAATTTAAACGCAATTTCTCCAAACTCTGTGATTTTATACGTCGTCTTTTCGGCCGGCGGATTTTTTATCCTGTTTTTCAGCGATCCGAAAGCAAACATTTTTTCTCGTGTTGGCTCAGGAATCTGGGATGTATATTCAACAGTCACAGGAATATTTGGCGATTTACTTTCCTACATCAGACTCTTTGCGCTTGGATTATCAAGTGCCATTTTGGGCTTTGTAATTAACGACATCGCCCTGCAGATATTAGGATCTTCAAAAATTCTGGGGCCTGTTTTTTTTGCGATATTCCTGTTACTGGGGCATACTTTGAATATCCTGATTTCATCACTTGGTTCGTTTGTCCACCCCATGCGACTTACCTTTGTTGAGTTTTACAAAAATGCCGGTTTTAAAGGCGGAGGAGAAGAATATAAACCATTTTCGAAATAAAAAAACGTAAATAAATAAAACAATTGAAAGGAGATAAATTATGACAACTGCAGTTATTTTGGCTTACATAGGGCTGGCAATTATGCTCATTTTTTCAGGAATTGGAAGCGCGGTTGGTGTATCAAAAGGCGGAAATGCAACCGTCGGTGCGCTCAAAAAAAAGCCTGATAAGTTCGGAAGTTATTTGTTGTTAAGCGCTCTCCCCGGAACACAAGGTTTGTATGGTTTTGCAGGATTCTTTATTATCAACAGCCAGGGAATTATTTCAGATGAAATGAGCATGTTACAGGGAGTTGCAATTCTGGCAGCCGGTTTTACCCTTGGATTTGTAGGATTCTTTTCAGCACTAAACCAGGGCGATGTCACATCAAACGGAATTGCCGGAATTGGATCGGGGCACGATATTTTTGGAAAAACCATGGTACTGGCCGTTTTCCCGGAACTGTACGCTATTATTGCGTTTGCAGCAACTTTCCTCATCAGTATGAGTCTGTAAAGGAAAAAACATCTCTCAAACCAATCAAAACTAATTTGCACTGGAACAACAAAATAGTGTAATTTTATAATAATTACTGGTTTTGAGTAATCATCTTTTATTACAAATCTAAATCCGGCGAAACCATGGTGTACGTTTTCAGATTAATTTTACTCCTTGTTGCGATTATATTTTTTAATGAGGAATCTTTTGCGCAGATAAAAATTGAAGCCGGCGATCCGCCAAACAATTCCGACATACCAACTTTTTTCAAATCAAAAGTGTCTGAAATCCAGGATGAAATTGATAATGTAAAACTGGGTGAAGTAAAAACCATAGCTGTTTCACCCGGCGGTCTGCCTGTTTACGCTGTATATTATGGTGAAAAAGAAAATTTTCATTCGCAGGCAAATTATAATTCGGCAGTTGCAGCCCGCAACCCGGCGTTTTATGCACAAAAAGACAGCATAAGCAAACCCGTTGTATTTTTTGTAGGCCCGGTTCACGGGCATGAAGTAGAAGGAATGGCCGGGTTAATTAACCTTATCCATATCGCCGAAACCGGAAAAGATTACAGGGGAAAAGACTGGTCGGCACTAAAAAAGAAAATCGAACAATGCCGAACCATTATTATTCCATGTGGAAATCCTGACGGAAGAAAACGATGTCCTTACGACAGTTTCATAGGGCTTCCAACAAAAATAATGACTAAATACGGACAGGGAACACACAAAGACGGAACTTCGTGGGGATGGCCACATGCAAAATCGCTTCATCCAATGAAAGGAGACGTCGGAATTTTAGGAGCCTATTTTAACGATAACGGAATTAATATCATGCAGGACGAATATTTTAATCCGATGGCAAAAGAAACCAAAGCGATTTTGGAAATTGCACAAAAAGAAGCTCCTGACTTAACCGTTTCACTGCACTCACACGAGAACCGCCCGATAGTTTTGCAACCTGCCTATTTGCCCCTGTTTATGAAAGAACGTGTGTATGATTTGGCGCATCGTGTAAACAACAGATATAAAAAGAATAATCTGGCTCACTGGCCCGACGACTGGTTCTGGTCGCCTGAGCCGGATGATAAAAGATTTCCTCCAGCAAAAACATTTAATCTTATTTCTGCTCTTCATCATATTTCCGGAACCATGGCATTTACTTTTGAATGCAGTCACGGCTCTGTTTCTGAAAATTCTCCTGAACCTGTTGTCAGGTATGATGATATTTTGGACATTCAATTGTTGTTATATGACGAAATGTTCAATTATATTCTGGAAAAAAGATTATTATGGCAAAAGTCAGCTCCCGATTAAAACGAATGGAGCCCAGTAGTAAGGGTGGCTGTAACGACTGTTCTTAACCAGCTTCAGTTTTGCAGCATGTAACGACTCAGAAATATTCATCGCCCGTTCAATAATTCCGTCGTAAAAAGGCACCATCATTTCTGATGTAGAGGTGTCATCTACTTTCCAAAGCGAAAGCAACAGATTTTTTGCTCCCGAATAAAGAAAAGCTCTCGAAAACCCCAGCATTCCTTCTCCTTCGGCAATTTTCCCTAAACCTGTTTCACATGCTGAAAGCGTAATTAACTCGGCATCAAACTGCAGGTTATATATTTCGCCTGTGTATAAAATATTCTCTGAATTGTGCTCTAAACCAGGAGCAAAAAATAACCCGGAAAGATCGGGATTGTTTTTATCGATAAATCCATGCGTTGCAATATGGATAAACTTAAAATCCCGAAGATTTTGTTGCTTGATTTGCGCTTTAGACGACTGCAAATTGACAAAAACTCTGGAAGTCAAATGATTAAAATAAAATAAAGAGTCAATTTTCAGAATTTCCTGTTCAGAGGCCTGAAGCGGTGCTAACCACAATTCATTTAATTTTGTTTGATAAGTCCGGAGCATATTTTCATCTTGTAAATCAGCTTCCGCCACTCCGGGTTCCACCTGACTCTTAAATACAGGTGCAAAGGCGAGAAAAGAATCTTCTTTGTCGTTCAGACCGTTTTCTGAATTTAACTTCAACCAAATTGCAAGCGAAGGAGAATAACTGATTTCAATTTTATTTAGAAGAAAAGGCCAGAATTCCGGCTTTACACCAGGAGCGACACTGTCTGTAAGCAATGCTTCAAAAGGCAAAACAGTGAGCGCTCCGTCAGGAATCACTATCATTTTCTTGTAGTTTCCGGCAACAATATCATCCGGAATTAAAAGTGAAAAAAGTTGATGTGCTTTTTCAAGATAAATATCATCCAGCTTTAAGGTAATTCCTTTTCTCATCCCGGTTAAAAGATCATCAAAACCTGATACAGGAATTTTTTCCAGTTTACTCTGTTTTTTTGCTATTTGCATTCGGAAAAATGCGTGTTCTGAAACAAAAAAGGATAACACGACAGTTTCATCATCAAGCTTTTCTCTAATTTCTCTTAGTCCGGGAACTGCATTTTTATTCCTCAAATTATAATATTCCGGATAACTCTTTTCGAGGTATTTAACCAGATTTTTATACTCTTCTCTGCTTGCAAATAATTTTTCCTGAATATTTCTTTTTTCCAAACTATCCTCTTCCAATTCAGCCTGAAGTGTTAAAAAATTTATTCGCCCTAACATCACCTCTTCACGATTCAGAGCCGAATCCGGAATCCCTGCATATCTCTTTTCACTCTTTTCTGAAATAGAATTTAACAAAACCAGGTTTTTACTCTTTTCAATGTATTTAAAGGATGTTTCAAAGGTTGTTGCATCTTGTTGTTCGGTATGATGAATAAAACATTCCAAAACCGCTTCAGTTAAGTTTTTTGCATTGCGGGCCAGGTTAATTTTATCATCTTTATCAAACAAAAAATTTCGCTGAACAGACAAAATAGAATCGGCAATTTGAAAACCAAACATCGATTTTTCACAAACTGACTCTGTTGTATTCCCTGATTCTGAAGAAAGTTTTCCCTGTAAAAGATAACTTTCAAAAAGAATAGACGGATCTAAACAGGCTTCATAAATGTTGTCCGGATTCTCTTCTCCATTCAAATTGGCAGATATGGATTTTTTAACCATCTGCCCGGCAAGCGTGTAATCACCACTTTTGAAATAAATCTCAGCCAGTTTATTATATGAGTTTGCCAAAACCGGATGTCTTCCCTTAAAAAGCTGAGAGAGACTTTGGGTTGCTTTATTATAATTGTAAATGGCAGAGTCTGTTCTATTTAAAAAAGAATATGTTTCTGCAATATTGCTTAATGTGTTGAGATATTTTTCTGAGGTTTCCAGTCCGTTTTCCACGTAAATTTTTGAAGCAAGTTTCAGATAGTGTAGTGAGGTTTCCGGCTGCTTGTGATTTTTATAAACCAGCCCCAGATTGTTGTATAACGGAGCTACTTCAATCGCTTGTTTTCCATAAATATTTGCCATGATTCCAACAGCTTTTTCAGTGGCTTTTAACTCGTTATCAAAATCACCAAGCTCCTCATATACATTGGCAAGATTTTGATAGACTTTGCCATTCTTCTCATTTCCCTGTCCAAAAATATCGGTATAAATCGCCAGTGATTTCTGAAAATACCGGTACGATTCAACATTTGCCTTCAGAAGATTGTAAACAGCTCCCATATTTAAGTATAAATCAGCCAGTTTACCCAGTTCATTTATTTCCCGCAAAATGCTTTCAGCTTTTTCATAATAATCGAGAGCGCCCCTGTAATTTCCCAACATGGTCTGAATCTCTCCCGCATTCATATAGTTCAGATATACTGAAGGATCGCGGGTTTCCATTTTAATTTCAATCGCTTTGTTATAATACAAAATTGCCTTATCAAAATCACCCAAATCACTATATATCAAACCAATATTATTAACAACACCACCCACCTGCGGATGTTTGGGACCAAGTTCTTCAATTCTGATTTTTTCTGCTTTTTTCAGTAGTTCAATAGCCGAATCAAAATCTCCGTATTTTCGTTTTATCAGTCCTAAAACATTGTAAGAATATCCAATATCAAGCCTCGAAACCGGATACTTTTTTTCGTACATTTCAATAATGAAACGAAAAGCTGAGTCTGCTTCTAATATCTGGCTACTAAGGTAGTACGAGTAGCCAAGTTCAATAAAATACTGACCATACAAATCAGGAGAAATAAAAGGCAGCTTTTTGTCTTTGTTCCTGAATTTGCCAAGTTTTTCGTTTACATTTTTAGCAAACCCAATTCCTGAAAGTTTATGTGAGAGCTCAAAAATTCGTATATATTCCGCATTTGTAAAATCCTCCGGATTCCGGGTCGTAAAAATCTGATTATAAAATGAAATAGCCTCATCCCCGTTGTAGTTTTCAACGGCCTGTTCCAATCTGACAAACAATGAATCAGGCTGAGCACGTGAAATAAGTCCGGTTAAACTGAGAGTTAAAACAAGGCTGATACATCTTATTGGCATTATATTTCTTCGATCTTAACGGTTGCTACTTCCTTGGGATCACCCACTTCAAACTGAATTAAATCCTGATTGGCCTGCCGCGTAAACTTACTGCCTACCAATGGAATAACATAAACAGTTTGTGCAGTAACAAATGATTTTGTGGGAGAATTATCGTTTTTATCTTTCGGGTTTAATTCCGCTAAAAACTCTCCTTTTTCATTAAAAATACATACAAAAACATTTCCCCTCTCTGTCTGACGATTGATTCTGATTTCAGCCGTCTGGTTTTCCGAAGCTTCCACCCGGAGAAACTGCTGCGTTGCATAATCTACAGTCGAAGGGTCCGTAAAAAGTTCATCTCCCGAGATACTAAATTTTACCGGCGGACGAATATATCTTCCGACACTTATGGCTGAAGCCGTTGCATTGTTTCTAAAAACCAAAACCTCGGCACTGTTAAAATCTCCTTCACCCCCATTTTGTCCGAATTTATACCTGTTTCCATCTTCAGATAACAAAACCTCGTACAACGCCGGAACAGCAAATAAATAAAACGGATTTCCACGACCGTTGGTAAAAGTTTGTCCGGTATTCATTCTCCGCACAGCACTTCTATCCGTTGACATCAAAATAATTCCGGGGATTTTTGATGCAACATCTACACTTAAATTCCCGCTTCTGCCGGGCTCCCTGAAATAGTAATATTTGTTATTATCAAAACGAAGTTGCTGTAAATCCTGCTGTGCAAAAGAACAGACAGACAGAAAAATCAAACCAATAACAAAAGAAGGAAACTTTTTCATGTTGGATTTTTTAGATTTATTATTTTTTATCTTTAATCAAACAACATTTCCGATATTTTATTTGTTCACCTAAAAAAATGATTTTAAGAACCTTGCATGCCCTTACTTAAGAATATAAAATCTCATTTTAGAAACTATTTTGTAAAATATAAAATATGGTTAATAAGTTTAGCCCACAGCTTTGTCCTACTTTCTTTGGGTTATATTTGGCTGGGAATGACGTATACTTTTGGCGATGAAGCTTTTTTAATTAAATGGACGGCATTGATAAAAAAAGACATTTTAAATTTCGATCCCAAACCACTGCCATCAGAAGTTCTGTTTATAAATACATCGCAAAGTAAAGTTGAAATTGAGATAAATCGCGATCCACTGGCAATTCAACCCGAAGAAGTTGAAATTACGGACAGAAAACAACTCTCAGAACTTGTTTCATTAATAGAGCCTTACAAAGATGATGTACAACTTGTGGTTCTGGATTTGATTTTTGATTTGCCTTCTGAAGACGATTCTCTTCTCCAGACCCAGCTTAACAAAATGCGAAACAAAATTTTAGGAGCAGTTCATATAAATAAAAATAAAGAAATCCCTGAGTCTGTGCTTGATTTACCGGTTGCTCTGGCAACCTATCGTTCGGCGGAAGGAATGTTTTTTAAATATCCAATTGTTTACAACGAGCAAAAAACACTGCCTGCAATTATGTACGAAAAAATTTCTGGTAATACTATTTCAAAAAAAGGGATGTTTTTTCGTGACGGAAACAAAATAAGTTTGAAAGCTCCCATAACAGATTTTAAAGTAAGAATGACCGACTTTAAACTGGGCAAAAACCTGGATGAATCTAATTTTGCACTACATCATATGGGAACAATAACGGAGTTGGGAAAATTTATGGAGCCCAAAGATTTGAAAAAAATGTTTGCCGGTAAAATTATAATGATTGGAGATTTTGACAACGACACGCATAAAACTGCTTTTGGAATTATGCCAGGCATGCTCATTGTTTTTAACGCTTATCTTACACTTTTAAATAACGACAACATTATTACGCTTGGCTGGCTGTTGCTAATTGTTATCGGATTCACCTGGATTTCCCACAGAATTTTAACCGGAAAAGGCTTTAATTTGCTGGATTTACTTAAAAATAAATTTCGCTCCGGCTGGATACATTTTATTATTGATTCACTCGATGAGCTGTTTTTTTTGTCAATATTAACCATTTTGTCGTATCTTTTTTTCAACATTCACATCAACATCCTGGTACTTTTTGTGTACCTGAAGCTTGTTGAATTTGGAATTGACATTGTTAAGAACAGGTATAAAATAGAGGTATGAAAACACTAACTGCACTGCTGCTTTTGTTAACCATTTTTTCCCTTCCACCTGCTGAAAATTTCTATGTTGTAAAGGTTGTTGGTGAAGTTTTGTGTAATAACAAAACGCTAAAAACCGGCGATAAACTTACTGAAGAGAATATTCTTCATTTTTCGGGGAAAGAAGATAAAATTTATCTGCTTTCGCCAAACGATGGCTACTTCCTGCTCTCTCCCGGCGACCAGGAAAAGGAATCAAAAAAATGGGTGGTTGCCTTAAAAAAAGCTGTTATTCCACAAAATAAATATTACATGACTGCTACGCGCAGTTCAAACAATTTTTCTTCTTTTGAGGATGTTTACGATTTGATGGGCTTTTTTAGAGAAAAGGTTTTGATTGTCAATGAAACGCCATTTTTATATAACACGGAAAAAATACCCCTGGATGACAAAAACTATTTGTTGTTCTCCGATTTAAAGGGGAACAAAAAAGTAAATCTCAAAATTGATAATAATTCATTTTCAATAGCCGGAGATTACAAGGATGAGACATTCCAACTGACGTATGTAACTTCGGCGGAGAAGAAAGAAATTGGCACTTTTAGTCTCACGACCAAATCAAGAAAAGCAATTTCTGAAGAACTGGCTGTTTTT
This sequence comes from Maribellus maritimus, assembly GCF_022267315.1. GTDB lineage: Bacteria > Bacteroidota > Bacteroidia > Bacteroidales > Prolixibacteraceae > Draconibacterium > Draconibacterium maritimum. The sequence goes on along the minus strand of NZ_JAIKLE010000004.1, from coordinate 116,463 downwards.
TTTAATAATCAAAGCGGAAAAAATTCTTCTGCCGTCTATTTTGAACAAATTGTTCCATACATTTCAGAAGCCTACGGGAATACCAATATGGAAGTAATCAAAAACATTATTGATAAAGATCTTCGTGTAAAAGTTGCCAAAACCAATCTGCCGTGAATTAGAAACCTTTTGCCCTCATCAAGCGGTCGAGAGCCTGCCACTTTATCCCTTTACTAAAGTTGGCTGCTACTTCCGGCTCAAGGTTATCGATAAGTAAATGGTGCATTCCCAGCCGTTTGATTCTTTTTTTCAGGACAGCTTTCTCTTTGTTCTCCTCTGCTACCATTCCGGCATACAACACATTAAACCAAATTTCTATTTCGAGTCGGTCGCTGCCGTGCTTGTAATATTTACTAATTTCAGTAATTTGTTTAAAAATATGTTCGTCGAGCAGTGCTGTTGTTTTATCAAAAATCAAAACAAAATCACCGTAGATTTTTTGATTGCCATATTTCTTTCCCAACTTTTTCAGCCGCCTGAAATATCTTTCATCGGTTGGGGCAAACCGCTCCCCACCAGGCTTTGTAAGGAAAACACACCAGTCGTCAAAACTTCCGGAATCAAATTCTATAAATCCGCCATTGCTAAATGTATTTAATTTTCGGGGCATATTTTTTATGTATTAACCGACAATTGTTCCCTCAAAATCAGTATTAAAAGTAAATAAAAGCTACAAATAATTCCAAACAGCACTACTCATTTCTTAACTGACACTGACTCAAAACAAAATACATGTCAATTTTAATATAAAGACGTTTTTAAACTTATCCTTCGCGATTGAATCTAACCAGCAAGTACAATAAAAAAACAATGATGAACAAAATTAAATTCATTTTGAATGTTTCGCTGGCAGCAGTCATGTTGTTACTAATGGATCCAAGATCGTTTTACGGACTTGGATTTCATGAGTGGGCAGGTTTAATAATTGGTTTATTCTTCCTGCTTCACAAGGCGTTAAACTGGACCTGGATAAAAAAGGTTACCATGGGTTTTATAAAACGATGTCCCCGAAGAGCCCGGTTAAATTATGTGTTGGATGTCCTTCTTCTCGTGGGAATGTTTTTAATGATTTTCAGTGGAATTGCCATTGCCAAAACAATTGATTTTTCGTGGCTCAACCTGGGAGGCTCCCATATGTTTTGGCGTGTAATGCACACCAGTTCATCATATATTACACTGGCGCTTTTTGGAATTCACCTTGGATTGCACTGGAAATGGGTAGTTCAAAGATTTAACTTTAAAAAAGACAAAAAATGGCAAAAAAAATTGGCATCATAATCATCAATTTGGGAATCGTTATTTGGGGGATAATTGGTTTTAACCATCTGAATTATTGGGAAAGAAGTGTCCGTATTTTTCATGTAAACAGCGAACAAAACTTCAGACCAGGTTTTGATCCGGGCAGATCAAGTTTTGATGAAAGGAGCAGCCGGAACAGGACGAATCGAACGAAGAGCATCGCTCAGCAAAGCGCAGATGTCGTTCAAAGAAATCGTGAAAGCCTCCGTGAAAGAAACTTTGAAGACCGGGGGCACGGCCGCAGAGGCTTTCACAGCAGACAAAAAATACAACTGAGAAATGTAGTGTGGTTTCTGGCTGTATTTTGTTTATTTACTGTTGGAACCATTTATACCGATAAAATACGGACTTTCAGGAAAAAAGAAAAGTAAAAGACACAATTATTCTTTTATATTTCAAATACTTAAACCTTTTTATTATTCAATTTGTCTTATTATACGATAACCGGAGCGAAACAAATAACAAACCATTAATTTTTTTTATGAAAAGGAAAATTCGAATTTACTATCATCTGGTTTTTTCCGTAATAAGTATACTGTTTATCAACCAGGCCGTTTTTTCACAAAATTTGAATGAGAATCCGGAACTGGATAAAAAAGTAAAAGCTTTTCTGTCGGATAAGCGATACTCGTGGAGAGATATGAATGTACCGGCGTCTGACGGCCAGTTACTGTTTGATATTATTGTAGAAAACGGTTATAAAAATGCGGTTGAGATTGGCACTTCAACCGGACACTCGGGGGTTTGGATTGCATGGGCATTAAGTAAAACCGGGGGTAAATTAATTACTTTTGAAATTGACGAACAGCGACATAAGGAAGCGCTTGCTAACTTTGAAGAAGCCGGTGTTGCTGAATATGTGGATGCCCGTTTAGGCGACGCCCACCAATTGGTACCTCAATTAAAAGGCCCCATCGATTTTGTTTTTAGTGATGCTGACAAAACATGGTACAAAAATTATTTTGTAGATATTGCACCCAAAATGGAAGTTGGTGGTTGTTTTACAGCCCACAATATTACACAGGGAAGAAGAATGTCAGGCATCGGTGAATTTGTGAAATATATTGAGTCGCTCACCAATTTTGAAACAACTTATAACAACAAAGGAGGCGGTGTTTCAATCAGTTACAAAACAAACAAAAATTAGGATCACAAAATCCGGACACTAATCTTTTATAATTCTTTCAATTCTACTGTCCAACTCTTTCTGATCGGCAGTGAAACTTGCCAGTCCGGATAAATTCAGTAAGGTATCGATGGCAAGTTCACCAAATTTTATTCTTTCTGCCCAACGCTCGTGCTTTGGGATTTTCCCGTCAGATGAAATAAATTCCAAATCCTCTTTGTTTAGCCTGGGAAACATATCGCCACAACCGGCAGCATGCGCTCTTTCAACCAATTCATCTCCTGTTTCCGGACAATTTTCATCCAATTCTTTTGCCAGTTCAACTTCTTTTGAGGATACTTCCCACAATTTTTCAGGAAAATATTGCGGCGCTTTTTTATTTAAATCAACCGGGTAAACTTTGTTTAATTTTGATTCAAATTTTCCATCCAGTTTTTCTCTTCCCTCACCGGCCACTTTTGTTGGCATGGTAAACACATTTACTCCGGCCAGGTCAACCAACTGCTCATAGTTCCGTAAACTGGCGGCGATTAATTTGGTAGAGTTGGAATTATCCCGCGAAAGTTCAGTAACCCATCGTTGGGTTGAAATAACTGTTCGCTCTCCTGCTCCGGAACCGTCACCTAAACCATTGTTTTTAATGTAAGCCCCAATTCTTCCCAGAAAAACATTTAAATAATCAGGTTTGGTAACAGCTGCCACCATTACGTTTTGCCGGGCCGAAAATTCAAGTGTAAAATTGATTCTCACTCCTTTCTCCTTCAATTTACGGGCGGCAATCAATCCGGTTGCCGTGTAAGGAACTTTTACAATAAATTGTTTTGGATTGATTTCAAAATATCTTAACCCGTAATCAATAATTGCATCTTTATCGTGCGCTGTGTCGGTATGTAACTCTACACTCACAAAACCGCCAAACTTTTTTGCGAGACGCAATCCATGCCGGGCGTTAAGGATAAATGCGATTTCAACGATCTGTTGTCTTAAAGGAAGCGATCCTACAATTTCTTTGGCTTCAGAAATAAAAGAATCATAAATTCCCTTTTGTATTTCTTTATTTACCAAGGTGTTGTTGGTTGTCAAAGCAGTCATTTCCGCGGTCCATATTCTTTCGGCTTCATCCATGTCTCCAGTATCGAGCCATAATTCAGTATCCACGTTTCGCAACGCTTTCCAAAATGTATCTCCTTTTGTAACTATCGGTCTTTCTTCAACTCCTTTTAAAATAAATGCTTTTATTTTCTCTTTTAAAACCTTATCCATAATCTTACTTTTTACTGTCTTATACTTATTTAAATAGTAAAACTTCAAAAATTGTTTAAGCATACATCTGCTTTTAACGAAAAATAATTAATACAATTTCTGTCATTTTTTCCGAACAATTAGTAGCCCCCCTAAAAACATGACAAAAATCATATAAACACAAACCACTGACTATAAGAATATTAAACATTAAAAATGAGATATTTTATAAAAATTATAGTACTTTGTATTGCATAGTTCTATTTTTTATTCATATATTTGTATTACAATAATCCATTTTAAAAATGGTAGCAGACAAAAAAAAGTTCTATACAAAGTGTAACATAAAACAAAAAAGAGCGTCATAAGATTGAAAGTTTGAAAAACAGAAAACAGAATAATAACAGAAAACAAAAAACAGGAGACAAAGTCATGAAAACAAAAAACAATGTTCAGAAAGCAATTACAAAAACGTTAGCAGCAGGAATGAGCTTAGTACTGATAAGTATTACAGTAAATGCGCAGGATTTTTGGAGGTCGTTATTTGAAAACAGTAGTTTTAACACCATTGCAACAGCCATGGTAGATAACAATCCAAAAGCAATGAAAACTGAAACACATGCTTCTTCGCCAGCTGACTTTTCAGCAATCTATGCAGAAACAGAAGAAGCTTTGGAACTGGAAAACTGGATGACCGATGAAGGTAGTTTTGAAGGTACATTCAATTTTGAGAATGAAGTGGAAGCTCCGCTTAATCTGGAAGTTTGGATGACAAGCACAAACTCTTTCAACAAAACCAGTTTTGCTATGGAAGTAGAGGCTGAGGAAATACTCGAACTCGAAAACTGGATGATTGACGAAACTAATTTTGGAAATTCATCTATTGAATTTATTAAAGAAACGGAAAAGCCATTGGAACTCGAAAACTGGATGTTGGAGGAATACAATTTCGACTCAATTGAAACAAAGGAACAACCACTCGAACTGGAAAGCTGGATGATATCTGATAAAAACTGGGTTGCATAAAACAACCCGGCCCCCAGATTTTGGTATCAGAAAAATTTTTAACAATCAAAAAAGACAGCGCCATGAAAATAGAAAACACAAAAGCACAAATGAGAAAAGGAGTTCTCGAATACTGTATTCTTCTGATACTGGACGGTGAACCTTTATATGCCACCAACATATTACAGGGATTAAAAGAAGCCAAAATGATAGTTGTGGAAGGAACACTTTATCCGCTATTGACCCGGCTAAAAAACGACGGGTTACTAAAATACAAATGGGAGGAATCAACACAGGGTCCGCCAAGAAAATATTACGAGCTAACAGACAGCGGGAAAAAATTTCTGAAAGAACTGGAAGGTTCATGGGACGAACTGGTTAACGCAGTTGGGTCCGTAAAACAAAACAGAGCATAAAAAACAAAAAACAATACACAAATGAAAAAGACATACACAATTCACCTTAGCGCCACAGTTTTTTATATTGAAGACGATGCTTACGAAGAACTGCAAAAATATCTTATCAGTTTAAAAAAATATTTTGGCGATAGCGAGGAAGGAAGGGAAATTATTGCAGATATTGAATTCAGGATCGCTGAAATATTTACTTCAAAAATTACTGAAGAGGAAAAAGTAGTCACAATGGAGTGGGTTAATGAAGTTGTGGAAATGATGGGAACACCTGAAACTTTTAATGAAGCCGGAGATAACGAAGAACCTTTCGGTGAAAAAAACAGACGAAAAAGAAGGCTTTACCGTGATCCTGAACATAAGGTTTTAGGTGGTGTTTGTGGTGGTTTGGCAGCTTATTTCGACATCGACCCTGTTGTTATGCGACTGATAATGGTCCTGCTGTTCTTCTTTACAGGGATAGCGCTATTTGTTTACCTTATTTTATGGATTGTTGTACCTAAAGCTGTAAACGCAGCACAGCGTCTTGAAATGCGTGGTGAAGACGTAACTGTAAAAAATATCGAGAAATTTATAAAAGAAGAAGTCGACTCGGTAAAAGAAAGCTATAACAAATTCAAAAAAGAGGGATTTTTCTCCAAAAGCAAAGCATAATCTTTTCTATAATCATAAAAAAAGGGAATCATCAAAAATGGTTCCCTTTCATAGTTTGTGGGGAGAGCAGGATTCGAACCTACGAAGGCTTTGCCAACAGATTTACAGTCTGCCCCGTTTGACCGCTTCGGTATCTCCCCAAAATAAGCTGAGCCGAATCTCAGATTCGAACTGAGGACCCCGAGATTACAAATCACGTGCTCTGGCCAACTGAGCTAATTCGGCTTATTTTATATCAATAAATTGCTTTAGAACGTTTGCTGTTTTTGAATTCAGCGGCGCAAAGTAAAGAATTAATTTTTTAATCTGCAAAACTTTTTTCAAACTTTTCTTTGCTTTTTTTCTTTCAAAAAAAGTGGGTAAGCTACCTGTGTCGCACCGCTACAACCGCCTACCCTTGCTGCCTTCCGACCCTGGGGGGATTCAGCAGGAGCTGGTCGCACAGGACTTACCCGGCTGCAAAAGTAGAAAATTTTGAATTACCTCCAAATAAAAATCAAAAGTCTCGTAATTTTCATGTCATTTTCCCGACTCATCAGAAAAAACATTCAAAAAAATAATTTGTAACTTTCAATTCTCTTACAGTTCTAATATTTCAAGTGAAATCAGATTAAAAAATAAACATATCTTTGTCGAACTTTACAAAAAAAACAATTATGGAACAAAAATCTGCATCTGTATGGAAATCATCCCTCATGTCAGGTATTTACCTGGGGATTGTATCAATTTTAGTTTCTGTTATTTTTTATGTAACCGGAAACCCCTTCTCTAAAATAGCCCAATGGCTGGGTTACGCAGTATTAATTGCCGGTGTTGTATTAGCGCAAATAAATTACAAAAAAGCGTTGGGTGGAACCATGAGCTATGGACAGGCACTGGGAGTTGGATTGTTAACGGTAGTTTTTGCTTCTATCTTATCGAGTATTTATACTGTTCTCTTATACACGGTTATTGATCCTTCGTTGACGGAACAACTAAAACTATTTACCGAAGAACAAATCGTAAAACAAGGCAGAGTACCTGAAGAGCAAATTGATATGGCAGTTGAGATGTCAGCAAAATTCCAAACCCCAACAATGATGATGGTTATGGGAATCTTTGGCGGCGCATTGATTGGCCTGATTATTTCTTTAATAACAGCTATTTTTACACAGAAAAAACCGGTAGACGATTTCACTGAATAAGAACAATCAGATTTAATATGGATATTTCCGTAGTTGTGCCCCTTTTTAACGAAAAAGAGTCGCTCCCTGAATTAACGCAATGGATAAAAAAAATAATGGAAGAGCATGGCTTCTCCTATGAAATTATTCTTATTGATGACGGTAGTATAGATGAGTCATGGAGCGTTGTAGAAGAACTACAAACAAAAAATAAAAATATTAAAGGGATAAAATTCAGGCGTAACTACGGAAAATCGGCTGCGCTATTTTGTGGTTTTGATGCAGCACTGGGCAATGTTGTTATTACCATGGATGCTGACTTGCAGGACAGCCCCGATGAAATTCCCGAGTTGTACCGAATGATTACAGAAGAAGGTTTTGACCTGGTTTCAGGATGGAAGAAAAAAAGACGAGATCCGGTTTTAAGCAAAAACATTCCAAGCAAACTATATAACTGGACGGTTAGAAGGATGACAGGGATAAAACTGCATGATATGAATTGCGGGTTAAAAGCTTACAAACGAAAAGTCATAAAAAGTATAGAAGTATATGGCGAAATGCACCGATATATCCCTGTTCTTGCGAAGTGGGCCGGCTATAAAAATATTGGCGAAAAAGTGGTTATTCACAGCGAAAGGAAATATGGCGTAACTAAATTCGGATTGGAACGTTTTGTTCGCGGTCCACTTGATTTACTCTCCGTGATTTTTATTTCAAGGTTTGTAAAAAGGCCGATGCATTTCTTTGGTATTCTTGGTATATTAATGGTGCTTCTTGGAATCGCATCAGCAATAGTACTCGCGGTGCAAAAAACACAACAGTTAAAAGCCGGAATATACGGCAACTTACTGACCGACAGCACGTATTTCTATATATCTCTAACAGCAATCATCATCGGGGCGCAGTTTTTCCTGGCAGGCTTCCTCGGAGAGCTAATCTCGCGCAGTGCATCCGACCGTAATAAATACCAAATTGATAAAAAGACATTTTAATCAAAATATTATTTTGAATGACTGAAGTACAAGTGCAATTTCAAAAGAAAAGAGAACCGGGTGATATTTTTTCTGATTCATTTCGGTTTCTGAAACAGGAATTTAAGCCTGTTGCCAAATTATTTGCCATATATATTTTACCTTTTATCATCATTTACGGAATTCTACAGGTTTACGTACAAATAAAAGTTTTAGGGAAAGTCGATTTGAATAACCCGGATATGCTACTTTCAAATATCGGCCCCATTTATGGTAACATTTTTATAATTTCTTTATTCGGAATTTTTGTGCAGTCGCTCCTTGGCGGAACATATTACACCTACATTGAGTATTATATAAAAAAAGGAAAAGGAAATTTCGAATTGAGTGAAATCACCCCCCTCTTCTTTTCCAACAGTTTAATTGCTTTAGGGGCTAACCTTTTACTTTTTATTGCGGTAATTGCTGGCGTGATAATGTGCATTGTCCCCGGAATTTATTTCGCCAACACTTTTTCCATCGTAGTAATGATCCTGATTTTTGAAAAAAAAGGTGTTGGCAACGCTTTCACCCGTTCGTGGAATTTGGTAAATTCTCAATGGTGGAATACTTTTTTAGTTAATCTGGTTGGAATCATCATTATTTATATCGTTAGCTTTCTAGTGTCTATCCCGGCAATGATTGCAGGAATTGGCTCAACAATGTTCAGCCTGCAGCAAACCGGAACAATAGACTATCCGCAATGGTACTGGATTCTTACGGGATTTTCAGTTATTGTTTCAGCCATATTGTGGATAATTCCTTACACTTTTCTGGCTTTTCAATATTTTAATCTGGATGAGCGTACAAAACCCAATCCACCACAAACTCAAAATTCATTGGAATAAAAGAAAGAGAACAAACCTCTGTACGTACTTGCCTGGCAAAATTCATGGCCTTATAAAAAAACAATGTTTGGGAAGTTCTTTAAAATAGAGTTGTTGCTTTTTACAATACAATATTAGAGTGAATACTTGCCGCCGTTTTTAATATCATTCACACCTTTTTTGTATTCTGAAATTAATGTTTCCATAATTTCTTTTACCGGTTTAATCTCTTTAATTTGGGCTGAAACCTGTCCGATTTCCAATTCACCATCTTCCAAATCGCCAAGAAATATTCCTTTTTTTGCACGTCCTTTTCCAAGTAATTCCTGTAAGCTTTCGGCAGTGGAACCACTTTTTTCAGCTTTATCCACCTGTTCAAAAAAATGATTTTTAATTAACCGCACCGGAGCCAGTTTTTTCAGGGCCAATTTTGTTCCCCCCTCGTTTAATGAAACAACCAGCTTTTTAAAATCAGGGTGCGCCGATGATTCTTCAGAAATTGCAAAACGAGAACCAACCTGAACACCATCTGCTCCCAAAGCCATTGCTGCCAGCATTGCCTGTCCTGTTGCAATCCCGCCTGCTGCCATCAAAGGTAAACCAGTTGCTTTTCTCACGGATGGAATCAAAGAAAGTGTAGTTGTCTCCTCTCGTCCGTTATGTCCTCCTGCCTCAAAACCTTCAGCAACAATGGCATCTACTCCCGCTGCCTCGCTTTTTTCCGCAAACAATGAACTTGAAACCACGTGAACAACCGTAGTTCCATGCTCTTTTAACCAGCCGGTCCATTTTTTAGGACTTCCTGCCGATGTAAACACAACCGGAACTTCATTCTGCACAACAATTTCCATTATTTTCTCGATTTCAGGATAAAGCAAGGGAACATTTACACCAAATGGTTTTTGAGTAGCTTGTTTTGCTTTTTTAATGTGTTCATCCAACACTTCAGGATGCATGGAACCTGCTCCAATCAAACCCAATCCTCCTGAGTTACTAACTGCCACAGCCAATTTCCATCCCGAACACCAAACCATACCACCCTGAATAACAGGATATTGAATATCAAACAACTCGCAAATTCTGTTCATAATACAATTTAAAATAAAAAACGGTTGTGAATATAAAAGAAATTCGCTATTCCGAACGAACAATATTCTCTTCCAGCAGTGTTGTTAACACTTCTTTTGAAATCCTTCGTTTTATTTCTCCGTCTTTGGTAAATGAAATAGAACCTCTTTCTTCGGAAACAATAACAACAACTGCGTCGGTAGATTCGGTTATTCCTACCGCAGCGCGATGGCGCAACCCCAGCATTTGATCCAACTCTTTTTGCGTTAGCGGCAGAATACAGCCCGCTGCTTTAATTTTATTTTCTTTAATTATTATTGCTCCGTCGTGGAGGGGAGAATTCTTAAAAAATATCGTGCGTATTAAGGACGATGAAATTCTGGCATTCAGCTTTTCGCCGGTGTTGATATAATCAGTCAACTCCGAGTCGCCGGCAATTACAATCAACGCCCCGGTTTTCGATTTCGCCATGGATACACAAGCATCAACAAGGTTTTCAATCTGTTCCTGGTTGATAGTTTTCACTTTTGCTGTTCCAAATAATTTATCGATAGAAAGCAAGCGGTTTACGTTATAATTTGTTCCGATAAATACCAGAAATTTCCGGATTTCAGGGTGAAAAACAATGATTAATGCAAGTACCCCTACCCCAATAAACTGTCCCATAATTGAGCCAAGCAACTGCATATTCAGTGCCCGCACAACCAACCAAAGCAAATACAACGAAAACAGACCAATGACAATATTAAAAGCCACCGTTCCTTTTATTAACCTATAGAGCTGATAAAGTAAAAGCGCAACCAAAAATATATCGAGGATATCAAGAAAACGGATGGTTATAAATGCCATCATTTAATTGTTGCTTTTATTTCACAAAAAATCTTTACGGCTTCAACAGCTTCTTTTACATCATGTACGCGTAAAATATCAGTTCCGCCCATTAACGCCAGTGTATTTGCAACTGTTGTCCCGTTTAGCGCAAATTCAGGTTTGGTTTCCAATGCCCTCCAAATCATAGACTTACGACTCAACCCTGCCATCACAGGAAGTTGGAATACTTTAAATGAATCGAGTTTGTTAAGTAACTCGTAATTGTGATCGAGATTTTTCCCAAATCCAAACCCCGGGTCTATTATTATATCTTTTACTCCCAATTTTGTGAGACGTTTTACTTTCTCGCTGAAATAAGTCGAAATCTCCTTAATAATATCATCGTATTCCGGATTCTCCTGCATATCACGCGGAGTTCCCTTTAAGTGCGATAAAATATACGGCACTTCCAGTTTCCCAATCGTTTCAAACATTTTGGAATCCAAAGTTCCGCCGGCTATATCATTTACAATCACCGGACCAAACTCATCAATTATCCGAACCGCCACCCAGGAACGAAAAGTATCGATAGAAAGTGGGATTGCAGGAAATTTTTTTCGGATCGTTTCAACAGCAGGCAATAATCTTCCTAATTCTACTTTGGTAGAAATAAGTTGTGCACCCGGCCGGGTCGATACGCCACCAATGTCAATTATGGAAGCTCCGTCTTCGATCATTTTTTCGACTGCAGCCATCAAAACTTTTTCGTCTTCCATTTTACCCCCGTCGAAAAACGAATCAGGTGTAACATTAATAATTCCCATAACTGCCGGTACGGATAAGTCAATTAGTTCTCCGCCCAGGTTTATAGAATTCTTACGTTTGAGGAACTTGCCCGCAGACTGGGTAATCAACATGAGTTAAAAACTTTTATGGTTTAACAAATTGTTAACTACAAATGTAAAACAAAACCATCCATTTTCCTCAAATTTTAATATTTTTATGCCTCATTTAACACTACAGATGGAGAAAACAAATCAACAGTACGATCAGGTAATTTCACTGTGCAGAAACATTTTCCAGAAAAAAATGCAGGATTACGGAACCGCCTGGCGCATTTTACGCCCTATTTCATTAACCGACCAGATATACATAAAAGCCCAACGAATCAGAAGCATAGAAGAAAAAGGAATTGCCAAAGTTGATGAAGGAATACGCCCTGAATTTATTGGGATAGTGAATTATGCAATTATGGGACTTATTCAGCTTGAACTGGGAACGTCGGAAAATGAACTATCGGAGCAGGAAACCCTTGATTTATACGATAAATATTTTGATACCGCAAAAAAATTAATGCAGGCCAAAAACCACGATTACGGTGAAGCCTGGCGGAACATGCGGATAAGTTCTTATACCGATTTAATTCTGATGAAATTAAAACGAACCAAACAAATTGAAGATAACCAGGGTAAAACAATCATTTCTGAAGGGATTGATGCCAATTATTTAGACATGATTAATTATGCTGTTTTTGCTCTTATAAAAATTGAGTTTGAAGCTTAAAAAGGATTAACTTTTATGAAAACACTGGCTCATATTTCGCGCATTTTGGTTGGAATAACTTTTATTTTTTCCGGATTTGTAAAAGGAATCGACCCATGGGGATCGACCTACAAATTCACCGACTATTTTAATGCCATGGGCCTGGAATGGTTAACCTGGGCTGCTTTCCCACTCGGGGTATTACTGTCGTTTGCTGAATTTGCCATTGGAGTTGCATTGCTTTGGAATGTATTTATCCGTTTCTTCTCGTGGCTGGCTTTACTTTTTATGGCATTTTTCCTGCCACTTACGCTTTGGATTGCAGTAAAAAATCCGGTAACCGATTGTGGTTGTTTTGGAGATGCACTTGTTATTTCAAACTGGGAAACATTTTATAAAAATGTAGTACTGATTGTTTTGTCAATTCTTATTTTTAGTAAAAGAAAAACATTGGCAAAATCGGGAAAAGGAAAACTTAATTACATTTCAAGCGCAGTTTTTACAATCGTATATATTGGCTTGGTCGTCTATTCGTATAACCATCTTCCCATTTTTGATTTCAGACCTTATAAAGTTGGAGTAAATATTCCTGAAGCGATGTCTTATCCTGACGATGCAGAACAGGAAGTTTACGAAAATATTTTTTATTACCGGAATAAGAATACCGGCGAAGTGGAAAAATTTTCTGAAGACGACTACCCGTGGCAGGATACCATAAACTGGGAATTTGATGATATGGAGTCGAATTTAGTGCAGGAAGGATACAAACCTCCCATCCACGATTTTACCATTACTACTCCTGATGATGAAAATATTATCGATTTTTTTATTTACGACGAAAATTATGTTTTTATGGTTGTTGCCTATAATCTTGAAAAAAGCAATACCGAAATCCAACCGGAAATCAACCAACTTGCTGAATGGACGCAGGAAAACAATTTTTCATTTATAGGTTTAACCTCCACATTGCTCGACAACAGTCTGAAATTTGCAGAAGAAAATAATGTACCTTATGAGTTTTTCAACTGCGACGAGATTACGTTAAAAACAATCATCCGTTCAAACCCCGGGCTTGTTGTTCTGAAAAACGGAACCATCGTCGGAAAATGGCACTATAACGACATTCCAACACCGGCAGAGTTTCAGAAAGAGTTCATGAACAAATAGTTAATTGTGAAAATGAACACTTTCCGAATTTAATTTTTACGGACGAAGCTTGTATTTTTACGCGCAAAATTTTATATACCTTATAAACTAAATATCAGAAAAATGAGAAAAAAAATAGTTGCAGGAAACTGGAAATGTAATACCAATTTGCAGGAAGGAATTGAACTGGCGAAAGCTGTTGACGCAGTTGTTGCCAGCGAAGGAGCCGATGACGTAGTTGTTGTTTTGGGGACACCTTTTACACATCTTACAAAAGTTGTTGAAAGTGTAAATACCGAAAGAATCGGCGTATCTGCTCAAAACTGCGCAGCTGAAGCCAAAGGTGCTTTTACCGGCGAAGTTTCTGCCGAAATGGTAAAATCGACCGGGGCTGAATATGTAATACTTGGCCACTCTGAACGTCGTGAGTATTACGGAGAAACCAGTGAAACACTCAACAAAAAATTAGCACTTGCATTGGAAAACGGATTAACACCGATTTACTGCTGTGGTGAACCGTTGGAAATCAGAGAAGCAGAAACACAAAATGAATTCGTAAAAAAACAATTGGAAGAAACCATTTTTACACTTTCACCTGAAGATTTCAAAAAACTGATAATTGCATACGAACCAATCTGGGCAATCGGAACAGGTAAAACTGCTACTTCTGAACAAGCGCAGGAAATCCACGCTTTTATACGTTCAACTATTGCTGAAAAATTCGGTAAAGAAATTGCAGAAGGTGTTTCTATTCTTTATGGCGGAAGCTGCAAACCAAGTAACGCAAAAGAATTGTTTGAAAACAACGATGTTGACGGTGGTTTAATCGGAGGCGCATCTTTAAAAGCAGAAGATTTCCTTGGAATCATCAATGGATTCTAAAAAAGGCCGATTATATCTCATTCAAAAGCTGCACAACCTGCAGCTTTTTTTTGTGCCCTTTTTAAGGATTAAACTTCAAATAAGATGAAAATTACATTCTTCTTTTATTTGTTTTTAAAATTAAAATTTTACTACATTTGCCGCTATCGACAAAATAAAAAGCCAGATTAGTGCCCCCATACAATACAAAATGTTAACACCCGGAGTATAAAAAAAACTTTTTAAAACTAAAAATATTAAAATTCGACACCATGAAAAACCTGATTTCTATTTTAACATTAGTCTCTATTGTTGTATTTAGCGCGTGTAATTCAAAAAATAAATCAGATGAAATAGCCAATTATGCATACGAGGAAAAAACTGCTGAGCTAAATAAGGAACTGCAAAACAAGGTTGGCGATTGGATTGAAAAAGGTTCGGTTTGTTACGGGCTTGTTGTTGCTATTGACGGAAGTGGAACACCCAAGCACGGAAAACCGGTAAAAGCAAAAGTGGTGAGGATTTCAGACGATGAGATAAAAATGAAAGCGCTGGAAAAAATAAACATTGGTCCCAAAGAGGGGTGTTCTGAAATGGGAATTTCAAGGGGAGAAACCTGGATGGAAAAAGACGGTGAACTGTTTCAAACAAAAGATGAAGCTGTTACTTATTTGAAAGACAAAGGCCTGTTTATGGAAGAATAAAAACTTTGCAACGAAATAAATGGACGACAGCCAGTTAATTGAACAAATATTAAAAAACAATAACCTCGCTTTTCGATCCTTAATTGAAAAATACAAAAAACTTGTGTATAATACCATCTTCCGCATTGTGGGTAACCAACATGATGCGGAAGATATCTTTCAAGAGGTCTTTCTTCAGATTTTCAAATCATGTCAACATGTAAGAAACGAGGAAGATCTTACCATGTGGATTTACAAAATTGCCTACAATAAATCCATAAGTTTTATCCGGAAAAAAAATCCTGCCAAAGCAGAAAAGCAACAAGGCCCCGAATCTTCGGAACAATCGTTTGGCAGCAACTATATAGACAATGAAACCCCAGCCAGGAAGCTTGAACAACAGGAGGCAATATCACATTTGTTCCGGCTCATCGACGAGCTACCCGAAGCACAAAAGAAGGTACTTTTAATGCATAAATTTGAAGGATTCTCCCAAAAAGAAATTTGTGAAAGACTAAAACTTTCAGCTACTTCGGTTGAATCATTAATGTACAGAGCTAAAAAGAATTTAAAAAACAGACTAACAGACTATTTCAAACATTAAATCTACGGAAATGGAGAGCAAAGGAAAAGCAGTAAAATGGTTAAATATTTTCTTATTGGTAATAAACATCTCGGCATTTGCTACCTTCCTGTTTATGAACAGCAGACAAGAAACCGGTTTTGATGAACAATACAGTTCAGACGAATTTTTACGCGACCGTTTAAAACTTAGTGACGCTCAATACGAGCAAATCCTGGAGATGGACCAAAAAGTATTTCGGAATTACCAACTGCTTATAGATATTGAGTGTGAGTCAAATTTTGAACTTATAAAAGCTTTATCATCGGAAAATACGTCCAACGAAGAAATATATGAAATCGTTGAAAAAATTGGCCGCTATCATGGCCTTGTAAAAAAACAAACCGTAAAACATTTTCAAAATATTAAAAGTATTTGCACAGAGGAACAAAAAGAACGTTTAGACGCCTTATTGCTTGAAATGATGGAAGTTGGTGACCAGTGCCAGTACTGCAACAAAGAAAATTGTTCACGAAGAAATCAAATAAAACAGAAAAAAAATTAATCTTTAGCGCCAGATTTTATTTTTAATTTCGTCTTAATACTCAGAGATGAATAACAATCAGAAAGAAAATACAAGCAATTTCGAGAAAAATGAAAAAAAAGCAACATCTGATGGTGTGGTTTGCGAAGTAACAATTGACCAAATTATAGCCGTTTTAGATGTTGAGGTTGAAATTCCGGAAGGACTGGTTGATAAAGTTATTAAGGAAAAAAAATCGATAAAATTATCGACCGGAAACCGTTTCGATTTTTCAAAATACCTGCAGATTGCCGCGGTTCTTATTGCAGCAATGTTGCTGGGCGTACTTCTCGGGAAAAATGCCGATGTAAACTCTTTTCATAAAAAACAAAGCCAACAAAATAAAGCTTTGCTTGAGTTAAAAGATAAACATCATCTTTCAGAAAATCATTCATTCGGAAGACTTTGATCAAATTTGAAATTTGTTTTAAATTTTACTGAGACCAAGTCTAAATAAAAAACACTATTTTTAAATTTAACCACGCCTAAAACGTTGTGGTTGTCATTTATTATTATGAAATTAAAAACCAAAAACGCAAACTGGCCGCGTCTTGTAGCCCAGTGGGGAGTAATTGCATTTATTTTAGTTTTAGCTTTTTTCCCATCAATCCTGAACATCACTGCACCTGATTTTGAAGCATACTGCCCGTTTGGAGGACTTCAGGCTTTAGGAAGTTATTTGTTAAGCGGGGCTCTTTCATGTACGATGACCAGCGCCCAAATTGTTATGGGAATCCTGTTGTTTGCCGGGATAGTTTTGTTAAGTAAATTATTTTGCTCGTACATATGTCCGATAGGCACCATTAGCGAATGGCTGGGAAGATTAGGAGATAAATTAAAAATACGTTTTACCATTAAAGGATTTGCTGACAAAGCGCTACGTTCTTTAAAATACATATTGCTTTTTATAACGCTGTATTTTACATTACAGTCAAACGAATTGTTTTGTAAAAAGTTTGACCCCTATTTTGGTGTAGCATCAGGATTTAACAGCGATGTAGTAATATTGTATGCCGCAATTTCGATAGCTTTGGTTGTATTCGGTTCAATATTTATAAGGCTGTTCTGGTGTAAATACTTGTGTCCGCTTGGAGCCATTTCAAATATTTTTAAGTTCACACTATTTTTTGCAGCAACATTGGCTGTCTACCTGCTACTTCTTCAACTGGGAGTATATGTTAGTTATGTATACCCGCTGGCTGTTGCATGCGCCGGAGGATATATTATTGAATTAACCGGACATCAGAAAAGCAAATTTTTCCCTATTGCCAAAATTACACGAAACACCGACAGTTGTATTGATTGTCAACTCTGCTCAAAAAAATGTCCGCAGGCAATTGATGTCGCCAGTTTAAAAACAGTAAAACATGTTGATTGTAATTTGTGTGGCGATTGTTTACTGGTGTGTCCTGAAAAAAATACGCTGACAATTAATAAAAAAAGAAACTGGAACCGCGTACCCGTAATTGCGACTGTCTTGCTTGTTATCCTTGGAATTACTTTAGGAAGTGTTTGGGAAGTTCCTACTATTGATGAACGGTGGGAAGAGCCTGAGGTGATTGAAAATGCAGCTGTTTTTAATCAGGCCGGATTAAAAAATATAAAATGTTATGGTAGTTCAATGGCTTTTGCCAATAAAATGAGAAACGTTGATGGAGTTTACGGTGTTGCTACTTATGTAAAACATCACAGAGTAAAACTGTATTATAACCCGGAAATTTTAAACGATGAAAAAATACAGGAGTTATTATTTACCCCTCAAAAGAAACCGATTCAACCTTTGGCCAAAGAAATCGATAAGGTTTATGAAGTTTCACTTACGCTTGAAAACTTCTTTGATAGTTTTGATTTCAGTTACCTGAGTATCTTACTCAAACAAAAGACCAATGCCGTTGGCGTAATTTCGGAATATGCCTGCCCGGTTATCGTAAAAATTTATTTCCCGGAAGAAGTTAAAAATAAGAAAGAACTTATTTCGATATTAGAATCGGAAACACTTAGTTATGAGACAACTGCCGGGGAATCGACAGCAAAACTAAATTACGAAGTTGCCAGCGAGCCGGAATACAAAACGATTACCAGGGATGAATATGTTAATTTGTTATTTTCACCCTACCAAAGTGTATTTAACAAGCGAACAAGCTATAGCAACGATGTGTTAAACTCGTACCTGCTTCCACTTGGAAAAAACAGAGGATTACGCAACCGGTTCCCATACATTGTCAGCCATTTGTCAAACGATACCGGAATCGTTGAATTTAAAACAAAACTTGACTCTACAATGGAAGAAATTGCCGAAATTTTTTATGTTGATACTTTAACAAACGAACAAAATATAATTGATGCCCTTCTGAAAGACTCGTTAAGTATTACTTATACCAACGGAAAAACAGCGAAAGTAAAAAATATGTTTGATTTCAATGAAACATTAAGCGCCTCAAATACACCGGAAAACAACTAATAATTAAAGCACCATAATAACTCAAAAAATCTCGCGTATGAAAAATTTTACTTTATTAACTATTTTAAGTTTTCTGTCCCTGTTGACTTTTGGACAGGAAGCAACCTTCAATTGGCAACAAGACACCATATCTTCCGGGAATAACCTGCAGGGCATGACTATAACCGGAGATTCAACTGCCGTAATCATCGGGTTTGACAACACCTTCAAGAAAATCACCGAAGGTGAGATGAAAGATATTAAAGCTTTTGACGCTATGTATGATTACATTGGCTTAAGCTCAGGCCAAAACACGACCATTCTTACTTCCCGAAAATCAAAATTGGTTGACTACCCTTCAAGCGGAAAATCTGATGTTTATGCCAGTGGAGTTATGTTGAAATCGAACGACATGGGTAACACATGGACTTTAATGGATGTTTCAAAAATAGGAACAGGAGATGACGCATCCATAAATCCAAATGCTGAAGGAAGCTATGCCAAGGATATTTTTGCAGTAGGAGTTTACAATAATGATACTATTCTTGCTTATTCCGGTTGGTATGATGTAAGTTCCGGTGATAGTGAATCAAGAGGGGCTGTTTTCAGAACCAATGATGGCGGCTCAACATGGGAGGCAATCACGCCGGATTTTGGAAGTAAAATCATAACTTCTATAAAAATACAAGATTCTTTAGCTTACTTCGGGGGGTACAACAAGATGTATGTAACCAACCTGAACACTAATACTTTAACCGACTTGTACCCTAACCTGGCCATTGGAACAGACAGTAATCTGTATGTGAACTCCATAACATTAAAAACTGCCGAGGAATTTTATGTAACAACCACTTCTGACGGTATTTTTAAAACTATTGACGGAGGTCAGACCTTTACAAGGATTGATGATTTTGGCGGAGGCAATGATTTATGTATCATCAACGACTCCACTTTAATTGTGCTTGGCAGTTCTGCAAAATCAATGGTATCAACCGACAGCGGTACAACCTGGACGGGGTGTTACCCAGGGAAAACATGTTATAGTATCGGAGGTGTCTTTCATGATACTTTATACGGTATGGCAGATACCTATGCATATAAAATTGCGGTTTCTGATTTAATTGAAAAAAATTTTAACTGGGTTAGCACAGAATTAAATGATGCGGAAGAAAATCTCCAGAAAATGGCCATTTATGACGAGAGTAATGCCTTAATCATTGGCTATTCTGAAATGTGTAAAACATCAAACGATGGAGGTCTGACCTGGCAAACCGCAACCTTACCTGCTGATTTTAATGAAGATATTGAATTTGATTTTACCAGTATCAGCGCCAACGGAACCGATGCATACAGTACCGTAAGACGTTTTAAAATCGCCGACTTCCCATCTGATGCTGAAATTGATGATTATTACATGGAAGGTTTAATTATCAGTACAACCGATAACTGGGAGAGTATTTCAATAATTGACATTTCAAAAATTGGAGAAAACGACGGTGATGATGCAACTTTAAATCCACAGTTGGATGGATGTTACGGCTTAAATCCTTATACTATTGCTTGTGTGGATGCCAATACTGCTTATGTGTATGCCAACTGGTATGAAACAGTTACTGAAGGAACCGCAAAAAGCAGAGGACGGGTATTTAAAACAAACGATGCCGGTGCCACCTGGTCAGGAATTACCGAAGATTTTGGAAACTCTTACATCAATGGAATTGAATTTATCGGAGACCTTGGTTTTATCGCCGGAAGTAACGTATTGTATAAAACAACTGATGCGGGTGCAAACCTGGAAGATATTTACCCGAATTTAACAGCAGTAAATGACGGTGACAACAGTATTTTCATAAAGGCAATTACTTTAATTGACGAAAATACTTTTTACCTACCAACTACTTCCGACGGTGTTTTCTACACAAGCGATGGTGGTGCTACGTTTACCAAATTTGAAGGTGTTGATGGCTGCAATGATTTTTATGCATTGGATGGAAATTCATTCATGTTGCTGGGAACAACCTCAAAATCATATTTTACAAATGATGGAGGTACTACCTGGCAAAATCCTGATGTGGGAAAAACGGTTTACAGCATTGGCGGAGTTTATCAAGACACTCTTTATGCCCTGGGCAGCGGAATCCTTTATAAAGTTGCAGTTAACGATCTTGATATCACAACTTCATCTCCGTTAATCACAAATACAAATGCAATCCAACTTCAATACCACAGTGATCACATTAGTGTGGTTTCTTCGAAAGATTATATTGAAAGTTGTTATGTCTATTCCATTTCAGGGAAACTGGTAAAGATTATTAAACCAAATTCGAACATTTGCCAGCTAAACAGCTACGATTATAAACCCGGAATTTATATCGTTGCGGCGATGGTGAAAGGAAAACGGTTTGTAGATAAAATAGTATTTAAATAAATTCCAAAAGAGAATAACAGGGAATATTCCCTGTTATTCTCCAATTTCTGTAAAAATTCTTTGATTAAAAACTACATGTTGAAAAAGCTGTATATACTGTTTCTTATTTCGTTCGCTGTTTTTACCGCTCCGCTTGCACTCGCCCAAAATAATATCAAAATAAGCGGTAAAATTACCGATGCTGTAACAAACGAGCCCCTAATGTATGCCAACGTTGCTTTTGTTGAATTGGCTGTAGGGACTACATCGAATGAAAACGGAGAATTTACCTTTGTATCGATTCCTCCGGGGACATACACATTTTCGGTGACTTACATTGGCTACACAGAATATTCGATAACAGCTGATTTTACCAAAGATGTGGATTTAAAAATTAAACTCCGGCAGCAGTCGCTGGGTTTGAAGGAAGTTACAGTTACAGCGGAAAACTCTAAAACCGGAGCTACTTCTTCAAAAATAAAAAGTGAAGCAATCAGTCATGTTCAGGCTTCGAGCATAAAAGATGTTTTGCAGTTGATCCCTGGGAACATTTCTGAAAATCCTGATCTGTCCGAACCGGGTAAAATTAGTATCCGTGAAATAGGGACAGACATAAACAGCGCTTTGGGAACTGCAATCATTGTAGACAATATCCCTGTTTCAAACGATGGGAATATGCAGGAAAGTATTGAAACCTTAAATGGTATGACCTCCAATTCCGGGACAGGTATTGATTTACGTTCCATTCCTGTAGAAAACATCGAATCAATAACTGTAGATGTTGGAATTCCTTCAGCTGAACACGGAAACCTGACTTCCGGCGCAGTACACATAAAAACAAAAGCCGGAGGTTCACCTTACAATGTAAAACTAAAAGCTGACCCCCACACCAAAGAAGCATATCTAGGAAAAGGATATCTGCTAAAAAACAACAAGGGAGTAATCAATATAGATCTGGGATACACTCAATCGTACAATAAGCTTGTTGAACAAACCGATCTTTACAAACGAATTAATACCACGGCAAAATATTCAAAAACATTTTTTAGAAATCGCTCTCCGCTTCAAATGGAACTAAAACTGGATTTTGTAAACAGCCTCGACGGGCAGAAATGGGATCCGGATATGATTTTAGAAGAAGAAAACTATTCAAAAGATCAGGAAATAAGAACAAATCTCTCTACCAATTGGACACTTGACAAAGCATATATAACAAATTTGTCTTTCGATTTTGGCTACGAAAAAACATGGCAGGATGGCTATGAAAAAACATGGGAACAATCATCCAGTGGTCCCAATTTTTTTACCACTGCCACTGAAGACGGCGAGTATGAAATTTCTTATGGTCCTTCTTCCTATTATTCTGAGGTAAATTATGACGGCCGGCCTTTTAACATCTATTCCAAGTTAAAGGCAAAACTTTTCAAAAAAACCGGTGCGGTCAGTAATAATATCCTGATTGGTGCCGAGTGGAGAACCACTGGCAATAATGGAAAAGGAAGAATTTT
The DNA here is from genome assembly GCF_022267315.1 of Maribellus maritimus. Taxonomy (GTDB): domain Bacteria; phylum Bacteroidota; class Bacteroidia; order Bacteroidales; family Prolixibacteraceae; genus Draconibacterium; species Draconibacterium maritimum. The sequence continues at coordinate 94,078 of NZ_JAIKLE010000004.1, read as the reverse complement.
TGACGTTGAAAGACCACCAAACGGAACCGGTACACGTCCACGGCCCTTTACAGACATTCCGTCGCTGAACCAATTTTCGCTGTTTGCTGAAGATAAAATTCTGGTAGAGCTGGGGACTACGGAACTGAATATCATGGCAGGAATTCGCATGGACAACGTACAGCCCGATGGTCCGTTTAAAACCAACGGGAGCATTGGACTCGACCCCAGGATTAATATTCAATATGAAATTTTAAACCGGAAAAACAATTCTCTTTTCAGAACCCTTAGTTTAAGGGCGGGTTACGGTCAAACCACCAAAGCTCCGACATTGGCTCATTTATACCCCGATAAAAAATACAATGATGTAGAAAGTTTTAATTATTATCCTGACCTGATTGTATATACTACTGATGTAGTTGAAGACACAAGAAACTACGATTTGAAACCATCCACTGGGAATAAATATGAAACCGGAATTGATTTTCAAATTGATAAAATTTCGGGCAGGGTTACCTTCTTTTACGAAAAATACGAAGGCGGATTTGATTTGGACCAGATTTATTATCCAATCGCATATCGTGATTATAATACCATAGATGCCGGCTTACACCCATATTATGTGCCTGGCGATGGAATTTATTACACCGATGCAAGCACTGGCGAAGCACAAGCTGTCGGATACGAAGATGATGTTACTTTCAGGACTTATTCGGTATACAGAAATGCCAGCCAGCGAATAAAAAAAGGAATAGAATACAGTTTGAATATTGGCACCATACAAGCCATAAGGACGTCGTTTAACATTACCGGTGCCTGGTTTCATACGGAGTCCTATACGAACGGAGCACCGTATTGGGACAGAGTATATTATACCACCTATTCAGGGAATACAAGCTCACAGGAATCTTTCGCAGTCAAATTTTCAGATGAGCATGGCTATGGGAATGTTGCCGAAAGGTTAAATACCAATTTCAGCATAATAAACCATATTCCGGAACTCAAACTGCTGATTTCTTTAAATACCCAGGTAATTTGGTTTGAAAAAGACCGAAGAAAACTTTATCCCGGCAAATTCAAACTTTACAGCCTCTCCCAGTTAAGAGATTATTTGGGAAATCCTGACTTATTTATCAACGAAGACGAAGAAGAAGACTACTATTTTTTACCAGAAAGTTACAAATTTTATGACAATGTGGAACATGAATATACCGTTGCCGATTTTCAGGACCAGTTACACCAAACAGCAATTGAGAAACTATCTAAATTTCGGTTTGGAGAAGAAACAATGCCGGTTTTGTTAAAATGTGATATAAAAATTTCAAAAGATATAGGAGATCGTTTTAAACTTTCTTTTTATGCCAATAATTTTCTGAACATCAGGCCATGGTACTTAACCAGTCGCGAAGGGAAATATCGCAGACGTAACCAGGTACCTTATTTTGGCGCAGATGTAAAAATGCAGTTTTAAATTTAAATGACGTGAAAAAATATTTAATTTTCCTACTCGTAATTATAGCCGGTTGTACTGATGTGTACAACGAACCTTCAACCCTTGAGTTAAAAGTTCTGGTAAAATATCCGGTAGAATTTAGTGAAGGTGCTCCAATCCCGAACGCTACCGTAAAAATAACGAATGTACAAACCAGCAGGGAATACGAAAACTTAACCGATGAATCGGGTATTGCAACATTCGAAGTCCGCGGGGGTAACTATGATGTGATGGTGTCGCTTACAGAAGAACATGAGATTGAAATAGACAACTACCCAACGCGCAAGACTATCCTTTTTAATGGCGCTCTAACAGGACAGGTAATCACCGACTCAGGCGAGACACTAACCATTCAAACCGACTATTCCATCCAAAGTGAAGGATTTATAATTAAAGAGTTATATGTGTCCGGCTCAAGAACTCCGGAGGAAGAAAGTTACGGCGCCGATAAATTTTATGAAATCTATAACAACTCTGCGGATTTGTTGTATGCCGACGGATTGTGTTTTGGGATACTGTATCCGAATACTACTTTCCGTCCGACACCCTATGTTGACGAAAACGGAGATCTTCTGGACAGACTTCCGGTCTGGAGTTTTGTTCCGATTGTTCCGGGCTCAGGGCAGGAGCATCCAATACAACCTGGTGAATCTTTTGTAGTTGCGTTATCAGGATTAAACCATAGAGATGATCCAAACGGAAATCCCAACTCGATCGATCTTTCCAATGCCGACTGGGAACTTTATGTAGAAGACGGAAAATATGTTGACGTGCCGTCGGTTCCAAACATACTTATGCAAAGAATAACCATTGGGTCTGCTATGTCGTTCGATCAGCGTGGAACACCGAGTATTTTATTCCGTCTTCCCAGCGACGATATTGAATCTATCTTTACAAATCCGGATAACTACTATCAGGCACCGGGAAGTACTTTTAGCTGTTTTATGGTACCCAAAAGTTGGGTGATAGATGGCGTTGAAAATCCAATACTGGATGATCGTGGGGTATATAAACGCCTGCCCAACGAAATCGATGTAAGCTATATTCAAACACGGGGTTCACTTGAAGGTGTTTCCATTCGCCGAAAAGTTAAGGAAGTAATTGACGGACGTGTAGTTTACCAGGATACCAACAATTCAGCAGAGGACTTTTTAACCAATCAGGAACCACAGCCTGGTGTAATTTCAGCGAACTAAACGTAATGAAACTTTTCAGAAATATCATATTGCTTTTTATACCGCTGGTATTTTTTGCCCCATTTTTTATAGCTGCTCAGCCTGTCGATTCTGTAAAAGATTGTAACTCGGTAACAACCAAACAAATAATGCTACTTCAAACTCCCTGGTCAGAATCAAAAAATGCTGCTGCATTAGTCTATTTTGGTTGCGATAGCAGAATTGCTTCAGCGATGGTTTATACTGAAATCCAGGATAAAGATTACCATCTGTTTCAGGAAGGAGATGCCCGGTTTCAGACCGGATTTTTTACTGACGGTTATGTAAATCTCAACAAATGGAAATTCTATGGGAAGTTTAACTACTTCAGCCAGCAAGAAAAAAATACAAAATGGGTACAGGCGATGGAGCCGTACAACGACAATCCATACATCGTGGGAGACTCCATCGGCGGAGATTATTCCAAAGAATATTTTATTATGGAAGGGAAAGGTGCCTATCAGGTAAACAACAAATTCTCTTTTGGATTCGATGTAAACTATACAACCGGTGTTGGCGCTAAACGCAAAGATCCAAGACCCGAAAATACCATCACAACTTTTGATATTTCCCCTGCAGCAATTTTCGATTTTGACAAAATTAAACTGGGTGCAAATTTCCGCTATCTAGGCAGTAAGGAAGACATTGAGGTTTCAACTGTAACAAGTAAAACTTTCTATATCTTTCATTTTAAAGGAATGGGGGTTTACAGTTCCACTCCGGAATATGACGATCGTGTTCACATCTCAAATCAGTTAGGAGGCGGTTTGCAGTTTAATTTTAACGGGAGGGAGATGAAAAACCTTACCGAAGTAAATTTTTATAAAAAAACCACCAACATAAAAAGAGGTGAAACCTACCCATTGCAGGTAGTATTGCTCGAAAAATTTAATACCGATGTTTCCTCCACTTTTCTATTTTCACCGGAAAGCAAAAAAATAAAAAAACTGAGACTGTATTTTAACGACAAACGTCTGTACGGACACGAGCCTGTTGTTGAACCGAAACTCGAAGCCGTTTCTTATCAATGGTCAACAGCAGCCAAATATACACTTTACTGGCATAAAGAAAATGAATATGGATTTGATTATTCCTGGTATAAAATTATTGACAAAAACCATTTTAACTGGGGTGCAACGCTTTCAGGAAAATTAAACTCAAGCGAAAACACTTACTATTTTGTACCCGAGTTTAACAGGCAAAAATTGAATCTGCTGTATATAAATGCTCAATTCGAGAAAGGGTTTCAATTTAACAAAGGAGATTTAGTATTAAGTTTTGACGGCGGATACCGAAAAGGATTTAACGACAAACTGGAAATTATCGACGATGAAGATTTGCTGTCAACTGTAAACACTGATTTTGTCAACCACGACTATGAATATTTTGACTCCGGACTTTTGCTTTTTGGTGCTTCTGCAAAAGCCGGAAGAAACATATATTTTTATCAAAACCCCATTCAGGCTTTTACTGAAGCAGGGATTAAACACACGATTTCCAATCTTCCGGGAAATCCAACATCAACAATTTTTGAGGTAAAACTTGGAATGAACTTTTAATAAAAATTGAATGAACGCTATTGAATGTAGAAACCTGACCCATTATTACGGGAAAAAGCTGGTTTACGAAAACCTGAATATCAATGTTCGGGAAGGAAGTATACTGGGACTTCTCGGAAAAAACGGCGCAGGAAAAACAACAACAATAAACATTTTAAATGGATTTTTACAGCCCCGCAGCGGTGAATGTTTAATTTACGGTGAAAACACGCAACATCTTTCACCGGAAAACAAAGCCCGGATCGGTTTTTTGATTGAGGGACATATTCAGTATTCTTTTATGAATATCCATCAAATCGAAAAATTCTACTCCGGTTTTTATCCGAAATGGAATAACGAACCTTACTGGGAATTGATGTCGAAATTAAAGGTAACACCCAAACAAAAAATTTCGTCAATGTCTTGCGGACAACGTTCACAAGTGGCTCTCGGTCTGATTCTGGCACAGGATCCGGATTTACTGATTCTAGATGATTTCTCAATGGGGCTCGACCCGGGTTACCGGCGGTTATTTATCGACTATCTGCGCGAATATGCAAAATCGAAAAACAAAACCATTTTTACCACATCGCATATCATTCAGGATATGGAACGTTTAATCGACGATGTACTCATTATGGATTACAACCGGGTTCTGGCGCAACGAAATGTAAATGATTTTATGCGGGAATTCAAGCAGTTCTATTTTGAACTTGAAAATCCGGAAATTAATCTTTCAAATGAAGACTTTGTTGCCAACTTCGAAAAGGTACATAACAAAGTGGAATTGTATACTTATGAAACAGAAGATTTTGTAAAGAATTTCCTTTCAAAAAACAGCATTGTCCACTTCAACTTTCAAAAAGTGGAAATGGGACTGGAAGATGCGTTTATTGGTTTAACCGGAAAATACTAAAAATATGTGGAAATCAGTGATATATAAAGAATGGCTAAAAATCCGATGGGTAGCCATAATATTTGGCGGTTTGGGAATACTGGCCGTTGGGAATATTTTTCTAAAAGTACAACACGATTTGGTTTTTAACGAAGCTACCAACTACTGGTACTTTATTCTTTTTCAGGGATACCAGTTCTTTGGCTACGGGCTTTTCAAATTTATTCCAGTACTTGGGGCACTGGCGGTTGCTGTTGCTCAATATTTTCCGGAAACTGTAAACAAACGAATAAAATTGACTTTTCATTTGCCTTTGAATGAAAACAAAGTGCTGCTGATGATGATGCTCTTTGGTACAATTTGCCTGCTGGCCATAGATGTAATTATGTTCTTATTGTTTACGTCTTTAAGCCTCTTGTTTTTCCCTTCTGAAATCATCATTGCAACCTTGGTTTCTACCGCGCCCTGGTTTCTGTGCGGATTTGTTGTTTATTTTTTGGTAGCCCTTATTGTGTTGGAACCAGTGTGGAAATACCGTTTTATGTATATTATTGTTGCAGGGGCCTTTGTACCTATTTATCTGGAATCGGCCGAAACCGGTGGTTATGCTCCGGCACTGCCTCTGCTCATATTATTTACGGTTGTATTAAGTATTTCACTTCTATTTTCAGGATACCGCTTTAGAAAAGGAGAAATGTAATTATGGTAAAAATAAGCAGATATATATTAGTAGTTATTGCCATTGTCGGGTTTTCTATCGGAATACCCAAACTCTACTGGATGGCTTTTTCAAAACCGATAAGGGTTCCGTTTGTTATGTACAGTTGTATTGAAAACGATTTTATGATTCAGCGGTCAGGCGAAGATGGCCTGATGCGTCAGGACACCCGTGGAAATAACTATACACGCGAGGAATACGAAGAAAAACTTCCCTTTCTATATGTAAGGCAGTTGTTGATGTCGAACACGATGCCCGATTCCATTAATGGAGTGGAAATGGACACCCATGAAATCAGCATGAACCGTTCAACCTTCCGAGTACAGCCCGAAGACCTCGACAGCCAGACACAAAAACTGTTTCCTCTTTTTGAAGCGGAATCGGGAAGGGCTAACCTGGAAATGCCAGAAGACTATTTCCGAATCAGCTGGAGAATGGAATTTGTGGATGCCAAATCCAACAAAATTTTGGAAGAAAAAAGCCAAATGTTTTCAGCTGTATTGTACAACCGGGGTTTTGAATTTCCGGCAAAATCGATAAACGGAATTCCAACCACACGAAAATCTTGTGATGAGGGATACCTGGTGGTTGACTCAAAAGATCAGCTTTTTCACATTAAAATGATAGAAGGGGAACCTTTTGTTGAAAAGGTGAAGCTTCCCGGGGGAATGAAATTTAAATACATCAGTTGTGTCGATTTTCGTAATAAAAATTTTTATGCCTACTTGTTTTCTACAAATAATGAGCTGTATATTCTTACACAAGATGAATATGAACTCATAAAATTTCCCGTAGAAAATATTGATCCGGCTAAAAACCAAATCCGAATATACAGCGACTTATTTCATTACAATATAATCGTCAGTGGCGACGACTTTGTTAAAGTGTATGCCCTTGACACAAACTATCAAAATGTGAATGATTACTACGAAACCTGGCCCGCAAGGGAAGACAGGAGCGAAGGAAAAATTATTCAGGCACTTTTCCCCGGTCAAATCAGCATGACCGATTCTGATTCAAATTTTATCCGCTTCTACACCACTTTCAATTCCTCACTGTATTGGTTGGTGTTAAGTGGGCTTCTCATCGGAGTACAATTTGTAATCATAAAAAAAAGGAATCTTGAATTAAAGAAAAATATTATTGACTTTATCATTATCGGAGTCTCAGGAATTTTTGGATTTCTGGCAGTAAATATTTTTCCAAATAAATTTTTCGATTAATCAATATTACCTATTATCAAAAAGCAGTCATTCAAAATTGAGTGGCTGTTTTTTTATACCTTCGCGAAAAATAAATCGAAAATGGATTACCGGAAAGTTACCGTAAATATTTCTCCTTTTGAAGAGTGGCTGAGTGATATATTAACATCTCAGCTGGGCGAAAATGGTTTTGAAAGTTTTATAAATACCGAAACAGGCTTTGAAGCTTTTCTTCCTGAAAACCTGTTTCAGGAAGAAACTGTAAAAAGGGTGCTGGAGCCGTTTTCTGAAAACTTTAAATTCGAAATTCTTTCTGAAAAAATTGAAGACCGCAATTGGAACGAAGAATGGGAGAAAAACTATTTCAAACCGTTGATTGTGGCACAAGAATGCGTTGTTCGGGCACCTTTCCATACTGATTATCCTGAGGCCAAATATGAAATTGTGATTGAACCTAACATGGCTTTTGGCACCGGAAACCACGAAACGACATCTATGATGTTGGAATATATCCTCGAAAATGACGTTAAAAATAAAACTGTTCTCGACATGGGCTGCGGGACCGGAATCCTTGGAATACTTGCTTCGATGAAAGGCGCAAAAAATATCACTGCGATTGACATTGATGAATGGTCGTTTAAAGGAACTCAGGAAAACACAACGTTAAACCGGATTGAGAATATTGAAGTAAAACTCGGCGACGTTTCTTTGTTGGGAGAAGATACCTACGATTTTATTTTCGCTAATATTCAACGAAATGTATTGCTGGCCGATCTTCCCGCATATTCAAGATGTTTAAACACAAAAGGGAAAGTGTTCCTGAGTGGTTTTTATAAAGATGATATTCCGGCCATAAAAAAGCGGGCAGAGGAGTTTGGGTTAAAAGATTTTGGATACAAAATAAAAAACAACTGGGTTGCTCATGCCTTTACCAAAATCGAAAAATGAAGTCTGCCATAAAATATTTTGTCACTCATTTTGACACTCTGCAAAGCGAAAAGCCTCATCTGAAAATCATTCAGCAAATAAACAAACTCAACCGGAAAGAAAGAGGAGAATTGCGAAACCAACTTTTTGAACGGGCAAAATTTCTGGAAGCGTCAAAATCTCCCGAACAAATAATTTTGTGGTTGGAAAAATGTTTTCAAATTATCGACAAATATAGTTTTAGTTTTAACCGTGTTTTTTTTAGTCCCGGAAACGGCATCAAAGAATCGATAGAGAAACTGCTGCGGGAAGCGCGTTTGTCGGTTGACTTGTGTGTTTTTACGATTACCGATTACGAACTGGCGCGACAAATCCTGGCTTGTCAAAAACGAAAAATGCGGGTCAGAATAATTACTGACGATGAGAAGATTTTGGATCACGGCTCGGTGATTATGAAATTAAAAAAGGCTGGCATTCAAATAAAAACCGACCATTCGCACTATCACATGCACAACAAATTCGGAATCATTGATAACAGAATTGTAATTACCGGCAGTTTCAACTGGACCTACACAGCTACCAAACATAACCAGGAAAATTTACTTGCAACCTCTAACTTTGATATTGTTAAACAATACCAAACCGAGTTCAACCGTCTTTGGGAAGAGATGTTTCAACTTTGATTACAGCACTTTAGCTGAATAAATTTTCAGCCCTTTTTGCACATTCTCTTTTCGCTTTGCCGTGTGTGCAATGTCGTTCCCCTCATATATGAACTTCATATTTTCGACATATTCTTCTGAAAACTGTAGCAGCGATTTAAAACTGTATTTTTTTGAAACATCAATTTCGCAAACTTCAATAATCCGGGAATCCAAATAATTATTAAACTCCTCTTTCAGCGTAAAGTCTTTCCGGTGAGTAATTATATCGTTGCAGGAAGTTTCCACCAAATGAATACACCCCATACAAACATGGTCAGCTCCAACTACAATCTCAACTTCTGTTTCAGGATGCTGCCAGACTATTTCCGCTACTTTATGATAGGAATGTTTATACGGATGCGGATTAAATTCTTTAGCGATGCCAAAATCACGAATAATATCAAAAAAATGATGAATTTTAATTTTCATAACTCATGGACTAATTTTTTAGGTTTTTCCATTTCCCAGATTTCGAGGTCACGCATATTTTTTCCGTCAACTACAAAACGCAAAGCGGTTAACACCTTGTGGAATCCTTTTAATCCGGCGGCTCCGGGATTCATATGCAGGAAATTTAACTTCTTATCAAACATCACTTTTAAAATATGTGAATGTCCACTGATAAACAAATCAGGCGGATGTCTGAAAATTTCGGGCATTACATATTTTTCATAACGTCCAGGATAACCACCAATGTGGGTCATCCAAACGTTTACATCTTCGCACTTAAATCGCTCGTGAAGCGGATAAACTACCCGAACATCCTGCCCGTCAATATTTCCATACACTCCCTTCAATGGCCTAAAATCAGCCAAACGATCAGCAATTTCAATGTTTCCGAAATCCCCGCTATGCCATATTTCATCTACATTTTCAAAAAACGCAAATAACCGTGGATGTATAAAACCATGAGTATCAGAAAGGAGTCCGATTCTTTTCATAAAAAGATTACATTTTCGCCTTAAAAAAGGGTAAATTACGGTAATTTTGTTCACAATAAACAGGAAAAATTTAAAAACCACATTATGATTTCTATTGTAGCAAAATTTACAGTAAACAAAGGAGAAGAAGATAAATTTATGAGTTTGGTAAGTGAATTGGGTGAAGCTTCGCGATCCGAAGAAGGTTGTATTGAATACATTTTGCACAAACATGCAGAAAAAGCATTAACTTATTGCATTATTGAAAAGTGGAAAAACCAGGCCGCTATTGATGAGCACAATAGTTCGGGCCATTTTACCACGATTGTTCCTAAAATTGTTGAAATTGCTGATGCTGAAATAGATATTTACCAGCCAGTTTAAACACTATTTTTTATGAAACGAGTAGTTATTGTCCGTCATGCAAAATCAGTTCCCTACGGTTACGATGATGATTTTAACCGCGACTTAAAAGAACGTGGAAAAAATGATGCAAAACTGGTGAGTGGGGATCTGAAAAGAAAGGGAATAGTGCCCGATGTTATGATTTCGAGTCCGGCAAAGCGTGCTATTAAAACCGCCCGAATCTTCGCCGATAATTTGGGTTTCAACCGTAAAGATATTCTTAAGGTTAAAAATATTTATGACGGACAAACTACTTCTGAATTTCTGGAGATGATAAAAAAGCTGCCGGAAAATGCGGAAACGGTTTTCTTTTTTGGTCACAATCCGGGATTTCATTATTTCGCGAGTAACCTGCTGCAATCTTTTGGAGGAGACATGCCCACCTGCTCCACAGTTGGAATTGACTTTGATATTGATTCGTGGAAAAAAACAGAAGCCCGGATGGGGAAAAAGGCCTTCCACCTGGTTCCCAGGGCGTTCAAATAATAATTTAATGCCACAAGTCAGTTGTAAACTTTTAGCAGAGGAAGAACCTATTGTTTGTAACTTCTCCGTATAATAAGGAGAACATCATTTAATTCCACCTCGCCGATGTTAAAACAGGTTATCTTTTCTTTGTTAACGATAAACGACCGGTGAATCCGCAAAAACAGCCCTGGTAACTTTTCTGCTAAGGCACTTATTTTTTCCTTACTGGTAACCTCTCTGGCTTACTGAATGAACTTTTATATAATCGGAAAGACTTTCGCTATAATTTATATCATCAAAATGAATTCTGACCAGTTGCCTGTTCTATGCCAATTCAAGAAACGGCCAATCCTTTTTTTCCTCTCTTTTCTATAGTGTTCAATTTCTTTCCGCCTTTTGGTTAACTGTTGCAACATTACCCCAAACACCCCCACAAAAACTACCATATACATTAAAAGCGCCAAAAAAACAATATCATTCATTGAGTTAGGTTCCATTTCTTCCAGATTAAAATTGGCCAGTTATATAAAAGACAAGATGATCACCAGAATTTGAAGGTAGAGCGAAACAATTCGAATTTCGTTAAAAAAAAACCGATTCAGGAACTTTAGTCGGTAAACAACGGTTTTAGAACCGGATTCTACCGTGGAGTTTTCCTTATTCCAGCACTAAATTTGAAAAACAAATTAATATTATAATTTTTAAACTACGAAAGATTTATTTTACATGGGTGGCACTTTTTTAAAGGGATTTTTGACAATAGTTTTAATCATCATGCTGGCGTGGCCATTTACCATTTTCTGCCGGTAATTTCAAAAAAGAAATTGGTACAAAAAACAGGTTCTAGATTAAAACATATCAGAACGATTGGCTCATTTGTATTAATTACCTGTATTCTTGGTCAACTAATAGGGCTTTATTCGGCATTTGCGTCGATAAAACAAACCGAAAGAGTTTCGCAAACTTTGTTAGCTGCAGGATTAAAATTTTCCATGCTCACAACCATTTACGGAACAATTATCTTTATGCTTTCTCTGATAATTTGAGTTATTTTGACTACGTTTTAAGTAAAAAAACACAGCAGAAGTAGCTATTAAATTAGCTACCTGAATTTAAACAAAGAACGTAAATCTTCCAAAATCATATAGAGTGAAGGGACAAGAATCAAAATAATACTTGTTGCAAAAACAATCCCAAATCCCAAAGAAATAGCCATTGGGATAAGATAATAAGCCTGCCGCGATGTTTCAAGAATTATAGGTGTAAGGCCACCAAAAGTTGTAAATGTGGTTAAAATAATTGGTCTGAAACGTCGCAGTCCGGCTTCGTGTATCGCGTCGAAAACAGCCAGTGCCCCCCGTCTTCGATTTGCATAATCGACCATAATAAGCGAGTCGTTTACCACTACACCTGAAAGAGCAATAACTCCCATCAGACTGATTAACGACAAATCGTATCCTAACAAAATGTGACCTATAACAGCGCCTATAACTCCAAAGGGAATAGCTGTCATTACAATTAGCGGTTGAACATAATTTCCAAAAGCAATAGCAAGTAAAGCATACATTACCAACATGGCCATTGTGAATCCGCCCCATAATACCTGCGTCGACTCCCGCATTTCGGCCTGGCTACCCTGAAATGTCCAGGTAATACCCGGAAAATCATTTCTTAACTGAGGAAGTACCTCGCCTTTTATTGAGTTCAAAACTCTTGTTACAGCATTGGCGGGTTCAACATCCATTCCAACATTTACCACTCTCCTTCCATCGCGTCGATTGATGGACGTAAATGCTTCACCCTGTTCAATACTAACCACTTCAAGCAAAGGTACTTCTGTTCCGTTGGCTGTGCGAATCATCAGATTCTCCAGGTGATAAATGTCCTTCCTCTCTTCCAAAGGTAACTTCACGCGAACTTCAATCTCATTTGTTCCGCGAAGCTGTCTCATAGAAAGTGCGCCATAAAATGCATTTCTGATTTGCCGTCCGACTTCCGTGGGAGTTAACCCCAGGCTTCGTCCTTCCGGCAAAAGTTCAAAGTCAAACTGTGTTTTCCCCTTGTTATAATTATCACTAATATCGCGGGTCGCTTCAAACGCTTCCATTCGTTCAAAAAAAGCCTGGCTTGCTTTCTCAAGCACTTCAATGTCTGCGTGGCTTAAATCTACACTAATATCCTGCTGAGCGCCGCCCGGTCCTCTTTCAGCTTCAAAAGTAATTTGATCAACCCCCTCAATATCTCCAATTTCATCGCGCCACAATGTTATTACTTCCTGCGCACTCATGTCCCTTTGATCCGGTGGTTTTAATACAATTTCAACATCTATAAAATTCTGGCCCCGTACATTTGTTTTTATACCGTCAGCAACTTCATAGAGATTATGCTCATCAAACATTCGCTGTGTCGACTCTGTGATTTCCTGCGCCACTTTTGCTGCCTGGTCGACTGTTGTACTTACCGGAAGACGGACCCCTGCCTCAATCTCATCAGCCGCCACTTCCGGCATCATTATTATTCCCATATGGTCACTGTAGCCATATCCTCCAACAACTATAAACAGCGCAATTGCAATACTAAGAGTTATATAACGATTTTGTAAACTAATTTTTAGAAAAGGATTATAATATTTATTCACAAACTTTTCAAAACCACGGGCAAAAGAACGTTGTCCTTTTTCCAAAAAGCCAATAAATCTTAATTTAAATGATTTATTTTTTGAAACGTGTCCCAGGTGAGCAGGTAATATAAACAACGCTTCCATTAAGGAAACGACTAACACAATAATGACTACTGCAGGCAAAGGCCACCAAAATTTGCCTGTTGTTCCGGGAATAAACAAAAGCGGAATAAATGCGATAATGTTTGTAAGAATACTAAAAACCACGGGCCGGGCAATATCCTTTGTCCCTTTTATTGCAGCTTTCATAAACCCCATTCCTTTTTGCCGGTATTCGTAAATATTTTCGCCCACAATCACAGCGTCGTCAACCACAATGCCCAACACAACAAGAAAACCAAACATCGAAATCATATTGATACTGATTCCTGCAGCTGGTAAAAAAACAATCCCACCTACAAAGGAGATGGTCATCCCCATCATCACCCAAAAAGCCAGGCGAAAATCGAGAAAAAGAGAAAGAATGAAAAAAACAATTATTATAGCCAGCAAACCGTTCTCGGTAAGAAGCGATAGTCTCTCCCGATAGTCTTCTGCCTGATTACTGCCAATTCTGTAGTTTACGCCGGGAGGAAGTGTATTTTGAAAATCAGTAACGATATCTTTTACCGCAGATTCAATATTAAGGGGAGACTGTTTCCCTACTCTATACACCTGAATACTAACTGACGGCTGTTTGTTAAACTGCCCGTGAAACCCGGTTTCTTCAAATCCGTCGGAGATATCTGCCAAGTCTGCGAGTGTTACAGAAGATCCTGTTTGAGAGGGAATAACTTCTATTCTGCTAAATTCTTCCGCCCATTGTTTTCGCTCTTTCATCCGCAGCAGGATTTCGCCTGAGTTGGTTTCAATTGCACCGGCAGGAATATCTTCACTCGATTCAAAAATCAGTCTTGAAATATCACTTAATGTCAAATTATATTCGCGAAGTTTATGTCTGGGGATTTCAATATGTGTTATATAATCAGGAACATTTCCAATATCGATTTGCGTAATTTCTTCATTATTTAAAAGCCTGTCACGTAATTGTTCAGCTAAAATGCGAAGTGTCCAGATATCCACATTCCCGTATAAAACCAGTTCCATTACTTCCCGTTGTTCTGTTTGAAGCTGAACTTCCGGCTCTTCAATATCGTCGGGGAAAGTTCGAATACGGTTCACCGCCTGATCAATTTCCTGAAACGCTTTCATTCTGTTGATACCGGCAACCAGCTCAATCAACACATTACCAGATCCTTCACGCGCTGTTGAAGTAATCTCTTTTATTCCCTGAATTCCCCTCACTGCCTCCTCCACAGGCATTAGAATCCCTTTCTCGACCTCGGCAGGAGCAGCTCCTGGATAAACAACGCTCACCTCAACTATATCAAGCTGATATTGTGGGAAAACTTCTTTCTGAATGTTAATCATTGTCCACACGCCGCCTCCGAGTAAAATAATCATCAACAAATTGGCGGCAACCGAGTTGCGGGCCATGTAATCAATCGGTCCTTTCCACTTTTTTCGCTTTTTACTTGACTTCGGCTTGCTCATCTAATTTACTCCTTCCTCACTCTTTTTCAGAAATTCAGCAACACTTTCTTCGGAATTTGATTCGCCTGTTTTTTCTGCATGTGAACTTTCAATACGTAAACTTACACCTTCGGTAACCGTTGAAAGATTAGTGGTAACTACTTTTTCGTTATCATTTAAGCCTGAAACGACATAGGCATATTCTGCGTCCTGAAAAACAATATCTACGTCGCGAATTTGTAATTTTTCGTTAACCATCACCCAAACCGTTTCGTTTGTCCTAACGTAATCGCGGCTTAAACGGAAAACATTTTTAATTTCATCAGCGCGGATACCAGCTTCAACAAACGACCCTAAAATCAGTGGCGTTTTTTTTAGTGTATCTGCTACCGTCGCAAGCGGATCTTCCACTTCGGCAAGAATTCTGGCCATCCTTGTCTGCCCTTCCAGTGAACCGATCATTTTAAAAAGATTTCCTTCCCGCCATTCTTCATCCTGAGAGGAACGATGACGAATTTTCACCGAAGCTCCTTTTTTTGTTTCGGAATCAGGAAAAGAAAGCCACTTCAATCTGGCAAGCGGCACTGTAATTTCAATCCAATATACATCCTGACCAACCAAACGTCCTAAATCCTGCCCCGGAGAAACCTGTGAGCCGGTATTTACATTTCTGCTTAATATATGTGCGTTAAAAGGCGCCTTTAAAGTTGTGCGTTGCAGATCGAGATTTGTCTGATTTACCGCGGCATTGCCTGCTGCTACCTTTGACCTTGCTGCTTTCAATTGAGGTTCCCGAAGCACCAGTGATTTATCTTCTAGGTCAAATTCGTTTTCAAGTAACTGATAATCTTTTAAAGCTACATTTTGCCGCCCCATTTCAATATTTAAATCAGCTTCGGCTTGTAACAGTTCACTTTCGCGAAGCTGAAGTGCATTTCTGTAGTCAGAAGGATCTATTTGGAGCAAAGTTTCTCCTTTCCGCACAAAACCACCGGGAGTAAAATTCTCGGAAATATAGACAACCTCGCCACTCACTCGCGGACTTAAAGAAATATCTTTAGAGGGAACCACTGTACCCGTTGTAACAATCGTAGGCTCATAATTTCCACGGGTTACGCGCACAACATCGACAAGCATCGCTGTTTCTTTTGTAGCTCCGCCAATTTTTGCTGTTGGCTCCGTCCTAAATATGACAAAAGTAACCGCAGCTGCCACAATTAAAATTGCCAGACTAATCAGAAGCGTTTTCTTCCAATTCATGTTTTTTTTATTTAACCTTTTTGAACTATTTGTCATACATCAAATTCATGTTTAAATGTCAAGCAAACCATCAAACTGCCTTTCTGTTTCAAAACCACCCGCAAGCGATCGATACAGGGCAATCCGGTATTCAATAAGCATAAGCTTCGCACTCAACAAGTCACGCCTGAGTTGCTGTTCATCATGCAAAGCGGTAAGTACATCAAGGTAATTACTCATTCCATTCAAATATTCCAGTCGAAGTTGCTCGTTGGTTTTTACTGTCATTTCAACCTGTTTCTCCAGACTTTGGATGCTTTCAGCCTGTTTGGCCTCCTGGATCAAGGCATCCTCGACTTCTCTGAAAGCATTTAGTATCGTCTCACCATATTCATAAAGACGTTGTCTTTTTAATGCTTCTGCCCGATCAACCTCAGCATTTAATTCTTTTCCCTGAAAAATAGGTGCCAGAAGATTTCCGGCTAATGAACGCCCCCAGTCCTGAAATAAATCCTCGACATCATACGCTGCTGTTGAAACCGAAGCAGACAATGTAATTCGCGGATACCGATTACTTATGGCCATTGCCAAATCACGGTCGGCTGCCAACAGCTCCTTAAACGATGAACGTATGTCGGGACGCCTGTCAATTAGTTCAGAGGGAATTCCGGTTTCAGGAAGTGGAGGGAGTTTCGGCAAAACTTCAACTTCATATAGCGGAGCTTCCTGTGGAGTTTTCCCAAGCAAAACAGCAAGTTGATGTTCCAAAACTTCCACACGCGATTCGGCATGAATCTGCTGCTCCCTGGTAGCTTCAAGCAACTGCAGCTGCCGCAAAATATCAACACTCCTTACTTGTCCACTGCCAAACCTAACTTTTATCAGCCGGAGCATCTTTTCATTAATTTCAACCTGCTCTTTTGCAAGTTCCAGCTGGTTGTTTGCCTCCAGCAATTGAAAATATGCCCTAACAATCTCAGCCGAAATAACAAGCGCCGAAGTTTGATAATCAGCGAATGCAGCTTCGGTTCTCAGTTGCTGAGCCTCAATTCCTGCACCAATTCGCCCCCATAAATCTATCTCATATTCAGAATACAACCCAAGACGAAATCTTTGACTCTGCTGAAATTCTGACTGCCGGTTGTTGACTTCTGCATCTGCTGAACCGCTCAAATTCGGGAACAATGCAGATGATTCACGTTTTAAAATGGCTTGTGAAGCCCGAAATCTTTGCCAGGCAGAATTTAGTGAAAAGTTTGTGATAAGTGCACTGTCAACCAAAATATTTAAACGCTCATTATTGAACGCAAGCCACCATTTATCTGGAGCAGGGAAATCACCCGACCGAGAAAAATCATCTGGTGGTGCTACAGGAAGCAATACTTCGGCCGTCTTTGGAGAACAGGAAAAAATCCCAACAGTAATGGCTGTTATCAAACTCAACTTTAAAAAGCCGGAAACACTTTTTAAAAACACCATACTTTTTAAGTTTGTCAAATGTCTTCTCCTCATACATAAACTGTTAACCTACTGCTAAACAATAACTATTAATATTTAACAAGAAAAATAAAAGGTGGTTCATATATCATTTCCCTGATTTCAGCGGGAAAAAGTTAAAAACAGTTTGTTTTTCATTTAAGAAAAAAGACAAGCATTTATGAAGGAAAATTTTTATTGATAAAAGAAACAGGATATCACCTTCGATAAAATCATTTGAAAACAATTGAATTAAAATCCTTCACATCAAATGATTGCAAAAACAGTTTTCGGTTTTGTAAAATTCCATCAAACCGAAACCTGTTTTGCGTGTTGAAATAAATGATTATTTAAGTACAATGTTCAAAACTGAAAACAGATATGGATGCATTTATGGCCGCCCGCATGCAAATGGCGGTTTCGTTGGGATTTCACATTATTTTCGCCTGTATTGGTATGGTTATGCCGTGGTTTATGTTTGTGGCCGAATGGAAATGGCTACGAACGAATAATCCGGTATATCTTGATTTAGCAAAAGCCTGGGCAAAAGGTGTTGCCATTTTTTTTGCTGTCGGAGCGGTTTCAGGAACCGTTTTATCATTTGAATTGGGTATGCTGTGGCCCACATTTATGGAGCATGCAGGTCCCATTTTCGGGATGCCTTTTTCGTGGGAAGGGACAGCATTTTTCCTTGAAGCCATCGCGCTCGGACTTTTCCTCTATGGCTGGAAAAGACTAAATAAATGGGTACATCTTTATACCGGAATGGTTGTAGGAATTGCAGGTGTTCTCTCAGGAATTTTTGTTGTTTCCGCAAACGCATGGATGAACGCCCCCTCAGGTTTCGATTGGGTAAACGGCCAGGCAGAAAATATTGACCCGGTAAAGGCAATGTTTAATAAGGCCTGGTTTTCGCAGGCGCACCACATGACCATTGCCGCATTTTCAGCTACTGGTTTTGCGGTGGCTGGTGTTCATGCAATGCTTTACTTAAAAAACAAATTGGAGATACATGCCAAAGCCATTACAATTGCGCTGGCATTTGCATCAGTTGCAGCTGTGTTGCAGCCACTCAGCGGTGATTTGGCTGCAAAAAATGTGGCGAAGCTTCAACCTGCCAAACTCGCTGCCTTTGAATCGCACTTTGAAACACAGGAAAAAGCTCCGCTTATTATTGGCGGGATTCCCGATGTTGAAAAACGCGAAGTAAAATATGCAATTAAGCTTCCCGGATTTTTGAGCTTCCTGGCTCACGGCGATTTTAATGCAGAAGTAAAAGGACTTGAAGAGTTTCCCGAAGAAGAGTGGCCACCGGTTCCCATTACACACTATTCTTTCCAGCTAATGGTTGGTATTGGGATGTTTCTAATGTTGATTGCTTTTATTTTCTGGGCTGCTTCATTCAAATGGAAACACTGGCAGGAAAAAAAATGGTGGCTAAAAATATTGATCCTGGCAACGCCTCTGGGTTTTATTGCTATTGAAGCAGGCTGGATTGTAACCGAAGTAGGCAGACAACCATGGATTATATACGGAATTATGAAAACCAAAGATTCGCTCACTCCAATGCCGGGAATTCAATATACGTTCTATACCATATCAGCAGTTTATCTTCTGCTTAGTTTTATCGTTACCTGGCTTCTAAGCCGTCAAATTAAAGTATTACAATCAAAATATTTATCCAAATGACCGAAATAAACTTTTCCATTCTTGTAATTAGTCTGTTGTTGTATGTGTTACTGGGGGGAGCTGATTTTGGCGGTGGAATTCTGGAACTTCTCACCAAAGGAAAAGCATCAGGGATTGTTTCACGAGCCATTGCGCCAGTGTGGGAAGCCAACCACGTTTGGCTGATTTTGGTAGTGGTAATTCTATTTGTTGGTTTTCCACCTGTTTATTCTACCATTTTAACTGCGTTACACATCCCGGTTTTGCTGGTTTTATTGGGCATAATTCTGCGTGGATCGGCATTTACGTTTCGCCATTACGATATTGACGAAGCTACTCCCAAAGCCATTTATTCAACAATCTTTCAGTATTCAAGTCTGTTTACCACATTTTTCCTGGGTGTTACATTGGGTGGCGTTATTCTCGGAAACATCTCTCTCGATTACCAGGATGGTTTCTACAAAGTATACGTGCACCCCTGGTTAAACTGGTTTTCAATGAGTATGGGCTTATTTCTTGTTTTGCTTTTTGCATTTCTGGCCGGAATCTTTACAGTTAGCGAGCTAAAAGAAGAAAAATATATCCGCTATTTCTCGCGCATTGCCAAACGTTTAATTATCGCTTTGGTTATTGTTGGAGCAATGGTTTTTATTGCAGCTGAAATTAGCGGACATCCGCTTTTTTATGAATTTTACCACTCGCCTGTGAGTCTAGGAAGTATAGTGCTTGCAACCATAGCATTGCCTTTGCTTTGGATTAACCTGAATAAAAATAAGCGCAACATGCTTCGAATCATCGGGGGTTTTCAAACCACCATGATTGTAACTGGTTGGTTTGCTATACAATTTCCTGTTTTGGTAAAAGTTAGTAGCGGCGATGATATTACACTTCAAAACTCGAGTGCTCCTGAACAGGTGCAATTTTATTTACTCATTGCGCTTGTGGTTGGAGTACTTATTATTCTGCCGTCAATGGCTTATTTATACAAAACATTCAAGTTTGATAAACAATCTTCTTCCGAATCGATATAAAAATACAGTTGGGATTTTTATAGTTTATTCTGCTTTTATTAAAGTTCAAACCATAATTGTGTAATTTTGTGAACGGTTTAAAATGCTAAATAAATGCAACTTTTTTATATACCCAAAATTTCAGGAAATACGGTAACGCTCGATCAATCGGAGTCAAAACATGCAGTCAGGGTACTGCGTCTTTCAAAGGGTGATTTAATCCAAATTATCGACGGGAAAGGAGGATTTTACGAAGGAGAAATCCAGGATGATAATCCCAAATGCTGCAAAATTTCTGTTTTGAATGCCACCAAAGAATTGGGAAAAAAGAATTATAAACTTCACATTGCCATAGCTCCCACAAAAAACATCGACCGCTTTGAATGGTTTCTTGAAAAAGCAACAGAAATAGGCATCGACGAGATAACGCCAATTCTTTCTGAACACTCAGAGCGAAAAGTGATAAAGCCGGACCGATTAAATAAAATACTGGTTTCGGCAATAAAACAATCCGTAAAAACATATCTTCCTGTTCTAAATGAAATTACTTCATTTACAGAGCTGGCTTCAGATACGACTATTGAAAACAAATTTATTGCACATTGTAACGATGGGGAAAAACCTCATCTGAAAAATATAATTCATAAAAACCATGATGCGTTAATTTTAATCGGACCGGAAGGAGATTTTAGTCAGGAAGAAGTGAATTTTGCAAAAAGTAAGGGTTTTCACGAAATTTCGTTGGGAAAGTCGCGTTTGAGAACTGAAACAGCCGGCGTGGTAGCCTGTCATATTGTAAATCTGGCAAACGAATAGTTTTTATATTTGACAATGAATTGTATTTTTCGGAAAAACAGAACCATGAAAAACTTTCTTAGTTTTATTTTTGTTGTTTTTATTCTTTCTGCTTCGGGACAAAATCAGGCAGTAAAAATTGCTTTGGCAAAATACAATGGTGGAGGTGACTGGTATTCCGATCCAACTGCATTACCTAATTTAATTGAATTCTGCAATCAAAATCTAAATACAAACATTAATCCCGAACCCTCGACAGTTGAAATTGGGAGTCCCGAGATTTTTAATTATCCCTACGTGGAGATGACCGGTCACGGAAATGTGATTTTTTCTCAAAGCGAAGCCATCAATCTGAGAATTTACCTTGAAGGAGGCGGATTCTTGCATTGCGATGACAACTACGGAATTGATGAATATTTCCGCCGCGAAATGAAAAAAGTATTTCCGGATAAAGAGTTTATAGAACTTCCCCCCTCCCACTCAATCTTTCACCAGAAATATAATTTTAATGAAGGTTTACCCAAAATTCATGAGCATGATAATAAAAGGCCACAAGCTTTTGGATTGTTTATCGAAGACAGAATGGTGTGTTTATACACTTATGAATCGGACCTGGGCGACGGTTGGGAAGATGAAGCAGTGCATAACGATCCCTACGAAACAAGAGAAAAAGCACTCAAAATGGGTGCAAACATTATCTCATATGTTTTTGGTCAATAATATAAAAAACCACTAATATTGTATTATAAAAAGATTATGTAAGGATTATTCCAAGATAATCACACCCTAACTTTAAATAATGAAAGTAGTAGCAATTAACGGAAGTCCAAGAAAAAAAGGGAACACAGCACTTTTAATCAACGAAATATTTAAAGTACTTGAGGAAAACAGTGTTGAAACAGAAATGATTCAACTGGGCAATAAACCGGTTCATGGTTGTACTGCTTGTTTGAAATGCAAAGAAATTAAGGACGGAAAATGCCATATAAAAAATGACCACCTGAATTACTGCATCGAAAAAATGACAGAAGCTGACGGAATTATCATTGGCTCTCCCGTTTATTTTGCCGATATCACTCCCGAAATAAAAGCGCTTATTGATGTTGCCGGCTATGTAACAAGGGCAAATGGTCATTTATTAAAAAGAAAAGTTGGCGCGGCGGTAATTGCCGTGCGCCGCGGAGGAGCATTGCATGCATTTGAGTCGGTAAACAATTTCTTCCTTATAAATCAAATGATTGTACCAGGTTCATCCTACTGGAACTTTGCTTTTGGCCGGGAACCAGGTGATGTTTTAAAGGATGAAGAGGGATTAAATACAATACAAACGCTGGGAAAAAACATGACCTGGTTACTTGAAAAAGTTTGCAACTAAGCCGATTTTTATTTGTCTGTTATCAACAAAATATAAAACAATTATTATGAAAAAAATACTTTTAGCGATTGCAATAATGATTTCAGTAGCATTTGCAGCACACGCACAGGATTACAGTACCGGTATCGGTATTCGTGGCGGACCGTCGAACGGACTGACAGTTAAACACTTTATAACTGACAACGCTGCACTGGAAGGAATTCTTGCCAGTCGCTGGGAAGGTTTTAATATAACAGGTTTGTACGAGATCCACGCGATTGCATTTGATACTCCGAGATTGAACTGGTATTACGGTTTTGGTGGTCATATCGGCTTTTGGGACGGAACAAAAAACGACTACTGGTTTGACGACTCAGACAACTATACTGTTGTTGGAATCGACGGAATACTTGGAATAGAATACAATATCGAGTCCATTCCGTTTAATATTAGTTTGGATTGGAAACCGGGAATAAACCTTATTGGTTATCAGGGGTTCTGGGGCGATGAAGCTGCGATTTCCGTGCGATTTATTTTCTAAATAATCAGCTGTACTGAATGGAAGATATACTAAGTTTCCATTCAGGGCAGCTGTCTACTTTTATTGTTTGGTTAAAATCACCAGATACTTTGAAGCTTTCCAAAATTCTCCGCTGTTATCAATAAACAAAGTGTCTGCTTTTTCTTCTCCGGAAATATGAAAAGATCCGGCAGGATGAACAGAAACTACTTCAGCTTTTTTTACCAGCAAGGGAATATATTTAAACTCCCGAATATCAATTTTTGTAAAATAATCCTTATTAAAATCTTCTTTTACATCAGTGTTTTTCCCAAGCCCCAGGAAACCACCTGCCCGCTCGATTACGCCATTTTCTTCTAATTCCTTTTTACTTCCATAGGTGTAATAAGCTTCATTTAACTGCAATATCTGTGACTCAATTCTTTCTGTTTTTTGTTGACTCTCATCTTCCATAATCTCAATCTTTTGATTTAATGAAGTGATATCAAAATTTAACTTCTGAATTTCTTCATTCAGCGCCAAAATCTCGGTATCTTTTTGATCAATCTGACTTTGAAGATTACTCACCATTTTTTCAAATTCGGTTACCATTCCCTGTAGCTTTCCAACTCTAAAATTGGCATTATTCAACTTCTTCTGCAGCGAGGCGGTTAACTCCTTATTTTCCTGTAATAAATTATTTATCAGAGCAATATCATCCATTATCAACTCTTTTTGTTGGGACGACATTTCGCGTCCCTGCGCTGATTGAACGGTAACCAAATCTTCCATCTTTTTAATGGTATCAAGATTGGCCTGGATTTCATTAAAATCATTTAAAAATCCGACAATCGATGAATCTTTCATTTCCGATTCACTACGCAAACTATCAATGGTTACGGAAAGTTTCTCTGCATCCTCTTTATAGTTGTGACATGACGCAAAAAAAACGACCATCAAAATAAAAATCGCAAGCTTTTTCATTTTATCTTTCTTTTTCACACAATTTAATACAAAAAAATCTTTTTCCAACATAATGTTTCTCCAAATTAGCAGCTACGTATTTTACACCCGTTTTACACTTATCCTAAAAACAAAAAACCCTCTGCTTTTAACAAACAGAAGGTTCTTCATTATTTATTTTTTATGAATCTATGCTTTTTCAAATTTTAATGTTTCTGTGGTTAAATCACAAACTTCTGATGGTCCGAAATACTGAATTGGTCCCGGGTACACAAACTGCGTTGTAAAAGCCCACTCACCACGTTTCGAAACAAAATATTTATATGGAGCACCCTCCAGTTCAACCAACGCTTTTTGAATTACGGGTTTCATATGTCCGTGACGTTTTTCCATATTCATCATTGTGGTTACCGGAACACCACCAGCAATCCAATCTTCCGCGGGAGCCGTCAAATTACGAACCGATGACATATAACCGGTTTTTCCGTCAGAAATCAAAACTGATGCAGTATAGCCCAACGAATAACAATAATCAGCATCAAAATTCGATGGAGCCGCACAACGACCTTCATAGCCAAAAAAGTGATATTGAGTTCCGAATTTACCCACATATTCACCTGCTTTTTTCATTTTTTCCAACTTGGCTTTGACCATTTCACCCAGCAATTTTTCAGTTTCAATCAATGAAACCTGTACGTTTCCGTGTGGATCACGATCCAAAGTCAACTGTGTAGCTATACCTGAAGGAAGTGATTTGAATACTTTTGCCGAATCATCGGTTAAATGACCTGCCACCCATTCATTTCTGTGGCTTTTTTTCAGCATTTTAAATTCTTTTTCTGTTTCCGAACCTTCAGCAAGCATATCATTCAATTCCGAAATCAAAACTTTCATTTCGGGAATAAACTCAATCAACCCTTCCGGTATCAGAGCCACTCCGAAGTTATCACCATTTTCGGCACGTTTTGCAACAATGCCTGCCATGTATTCTACTATTTCTTCCAACGTTTGCTTTTTGTCGGCAACCTCTTCCGAAATTAAAGTAATATTAGGCTGTGTTTTTAGTGCACATTCCAAACCGATATGAGAAGCAGAACGTCCCATTAGCTTAATAAAGTGCCAGTATTTTTTTGCAGAATTGGCATCGCGCTGAATATTTCCGATCAATTCGGAATAAACCTTTGTTGCTGTGTCAAAACCAAACGAAGTTTCAATCATTTCATTTTTTAAGTCGCCATCAATGGTTTTCGGGCAACCTATTACCTGAACACCTGCATCTTTAGCTGCATAGTATTCGGCCAAAACACAGGCATTTGTATTTGAATCGTCGCCACCAATAATAACCAGTGCATTCAAATTTAAATCGTTAGCAATTTCCAAACCTTTGTCAAACTGCCACTCTTCTTCCAGTTTTGTACGGCCGGAACCAATAATATCGAAACCACCGGTATTACGGTATTCATCAATAATCTCAGCAGTTAATTCAACGTATTTGTGATCAACCAATCCGCCTGGGCCACCTAAAAATCCGTACAAACGGCTTTCCTGATTTATTTTTTTTATTCCGTCGAAAATACCTGAAATTACATTGTGTCCGCCAGGAGCTTGTCCGCCGGAAAGAATAACACCAACATTTATTGCCGGTCTGTCTTTTTTTACTTCACCTTCTTCAAAAGTGATTAGAGGCATCCCGTAGGTATTTGGAAACAATTTTTCGATATCTTTCTGGTCGGCAACTGATTGAGTTTTTGCACCTTCAACAAGTTTAACCGCTCCAACCAAAGATTTTGGAAGTTTAGGCTGATATTTCGCCCTTTCCTTTTGTAATGCGCTAATATTCATTTTGATATAATTTTTGATTCAGTTTCAAAATTCACTCAAAAATAATGCATTTTGTGGTGATTGCCTATTGAAGAAATTTTTCTCCGGTGGATTTAAAGTAAAGTTAAAAGGCAAATCAATGATTCACCGTGCGGCTTTTTGTTATAATTCAAAGTCGACGGATAAATTAGCGACTTGCCCTGAAGGTGTAATCCCGCATTACTCCTTTGCTTTACTTTAGTTGGTCTATTCTACAATTTTGAGGCAGAATTTTTATCAAGAAAAAGAGTTGTACCCGGATGAGTTCGTAATATTGTTGCCGGGCAAGTTGTTGAAACCTCTACATTTAAAGTGTCATACACTGCCTGAGCCTTTCTTTCGTCGGGAACAACGCAACTGATATGTCTACAGTTCATAATTGCCGGAATGGTCAATGAAAGTGCATGTGTTGGCACATCATCGAAAGTCGGAAACCACCCTTCGCCCAATTGCTGCTTTCTACAAGCCTCATCCAATTCAACCACTTTTACAAGTTTTGGGTCGTTAAAATCGGCAACCGGAGGATCGTTAAATGCAATATGCCCGTTTTCGCCGATCCCGATACAAGCCACATCAACCGGATGTGTTTTTAACAAGTCCTCATAACTCGCAAGTACTGTGTCAATATCATCTGCATCTCCTTCCAGGTAATGAACCTCTTTGGGCTGAACCTTATCCAGTATCCTTTCTTTTAAATATTTTCGAAAACTTGCCGGATGAGAAATCGACATTCCTTTGTATTCATCGAGGTGAAAAACCGTAATTTTATTCCACCCGATATCTTCTTTTTGAAGATGCTCCAAAAACGAAAATTGTGATGCCCCGGTTGCGAGAATTAAATTCGCAAAACCTTTCTCCTTTATTGCTTCGGCCAATTTTTCCGCTACTGAAATTGCGGCGGCCTTTCCCATTAAATCTGCTGTTTCAAAAACGCGAACATTAAGCTTATCTTTTTGAATTTTAGAAATCATTATTTGTGGTTTTAAAAAAGTTCAACAATGGCATAATAAGTTGTTAAAAATGAAAACAGAATTACGGCAATTACCCCGAGATTCATTTTCCATCCTGCGATATATGTATTCATTATTTTTTTGCGATTCATTAAGACAAAAATAGGGATGGCAACTGCGGGAAGAATACAAGCTTGAAAAGCCTGCGAAAAAATCATTAAAGCCGGCGGTCGGTGTTTGAGAAAAACAGAGCCAAATGCAAAAATGATTCCCAGAAACATTAACCAGCGAAACAAAGGAGAATGCACATCACGTGGTTTTCCCATATAATCGGAAACCAGCCATGGGGCAATTAACACGATCGGAAAAACAGTTGATAATCCGGCCCCTGTAATCCCAAAAATTAAAATCAGGGCAGCCCATTTTCCTCCAAGAGGCTGAAAAAGATGAATCATATCCACCGTATTATCCAGTTTTAAGCCCATTATATGCAGTGTTCCCGCTGAAACTGCCATGATTATTCCACTTAGAAAAAGCATCATTGCCGCAGATACAAAAGCGTCTCTTTTTTCATTTTTTAAATTTTTTATTGTCCAGCCTTTTTCTGCCACCACGGTACTTCGAACAATAAAAACCGCAGCAGAACAGGTAGTTCCGGCCATGGCAGCAACCAATCCAAGCGCACCGGGTTTATCGGGAATACTTGGAATCATTCCTTGCAAAATGGTCGAATAATCAGGTTTCAGCATAAAAAATACAACGATAAAACTCACCCCCATTAAAATGACAAAAACTGTAAGCACCTTTTCGAACTGTTTATAACGGCCAAACCAGAGAAGCAAATACAAAACAGGCACTATTATCAATATAATCCATAGCGTATTTACTGTCTTCCCATCGGTAAGAATTCGGATTCCTTCCTGCAGTAATTCAGCAACAATTCCCATCACGCCTATTAATGCCAGTAGTTCTCCAATTATCAGGGCAATTAAAATATACAAGGCGAGCAACCATCCGTATTTAAACTCGGATTTAATGTTAAACAAAGCTGTTTTGCCGGTTACTAGTGTGACTTTCCCGTATGCAACCATCAAAATGAAGGTAAAAACACAGGATAAAACCAGGGCCCAAAAAAGTGACATCCCGTATTCTGCACCTGATTTGGACATCGTAGTCACGCTTCCGGTGCCAATGTTGTAACCTATCAGGAAAAGCCCGGGACCAACTGCTGCGAGGCCAACTATAATTTTCTTGAAAATATTTTTTGACATACTAATTCTAAAAAATTCAAATCTCAAATCAATTTAAATCGCCAATTTGTGTTTTGATTTTCGGTTTTGAGAATTGAAGTTTATTACTTATTTATTTCTCATAAACCAGGTCACCCAAAACATAGGTTTTTTGGATATTCACATTAAAATCGTCGAGTGTAAAAAGAATGATGTCCGCTCTTTTCCCCGGTTCCAGCACCCCGCGGTCGTTTAATCCATTCAATATAGCAGGGTTTGTACTCGACATTTTAACAGCATCTGCCAAAGAACATCCGGTAACTTCCATAATATGACCTACTCCCTTTGTAATGGCAGAAGCCGAACCATACAATACATTTTGCGCCGGATACCTTAACATTCCATCTTTTGTCAGTTCGATAGTTTCGCCTGTTTCAGTTTTATATTCACCGGGTTCAAGAGCTGCATAACTGGTTACATCTGAAACTATTATAGTTTTATCTAATCCTTTTGCCTTAAAAAAAACAGAAATTTCTTCGGGTAACAGATGAAAGCCGTCACAGATTATACTGGCTGTTAAATCTTCGTTTGCCAGCTGTGGCCACAGTGGATTCCTGTGGCGGTTTATCATATTCGCACAGCCGTTTCCAAGGTGGGTTGAAATCCTCGCTCCATTTTTTACCGCGTCGTTTACCTGTTGAGTATTTGCGTTGTGGTGCCCAAGGGCAATAACAATACCTTTATCCGCGCATTTGCGGATAAAATCCATAGCCCCTTCCATCTCCGGGGCTACCGTTACCTGTATTATTTTTTCATTTGCGGCTTCGTACATTTCCATAAATTCGTCCCAGTCTGGCAAACGCACAAACCGTTTCGGGTGTGCACCACGAAAACCATCTTCCGGATTTATATAAGGCCCTTCCAGGTGAAACCCTGGTATAGAACCTTTTAAATCTGTATTGTTCATCGATTTCGCCAGCAATCCGAAATTCTTCACCAGGATTTCCTGACTATTGGTAGTAAGAGTTGGCAAATAAGTGGTTACTCCCTGTTTCCACAATTCACTGGTAGCCTTTTTTATTCCGTCAACGGTTAAATCACTCTCCCCAAAAGCAAAGGATACGCCTGCAAAACCATTTACCTGATTATCAAAAAAGCCCGGAGCGACAAAAACGTTTTGGCTTTTTTCTGATAGTCTTTGAATTGACTTCACTTCTTTAATTTCACCATCCTCAATCATTATCTGAACAGGTTTACCGGTTTGATAATGAATCCCCTCTATCACCTGTTGGGAATATGATTGGTTACTAGTCAAGATTAAAAGCAGGAATATTAAAAATTGGTATCTATTTTTTAGTTGGTTTATACTCATCTTATTTCTTTTTAGTTTGAAATTCATAAATTACGAAAGCAGAGACGAAATATTAAATCTTTACTCTTTGCCCTTTACACATTAAGCAATTCAACAGGAGTCCATTTCTCAGTTTTTGCCGACTTCTCCAATGCTTCCAAAACTGAAACACAATTCAAAATACTCTGATGAGAACGCGGTTCCCTTCCGGTTTTGAACATTTCAACCATATCGGCATAATTTTTAGGCGGGTCTGATTCTTCTACTCCCGGCTTCAATTCCATAAACTGACTTCCTGATTCCACAAAGGTTTCCCACCCATACGCCTTGTGCTTAAAAATCAGAGTAGCAAACAGCCCCGAGGCAAATTTCAAACTGGCATTACCTGCACTTCCGTTTCTGTTTACCTTCACTTCTTCGATATCCTCACCAAACATATACATTAAAGGTTGTACAATGTGCACCCCGTAAAAAAATATACCTCCATATTTTGAGTCCAGATCGGCAGTACCTGTGCGCACAACCTGTGAAATTTTGTCCATTGATTTTATCTGTTTCATCATATCAAAAGTAGCTGAACTTTGTGCGATAGAGCTATATGAAGTGACTGGAGTTTTCATTTGTTTTGCCATTTGCAGAAAATCTTTTCCTTCGCTGGCACGGTAACAAAAAGGCTTGTCAACAAAAGTCGGAACTCCCGCCTCCACAAAAGGCCACGCGGCTTCGAGGTGATATTTCGGATGACGATGATCTACAATTAAAGCATCAATATTTCCCAACATTTCTTTTGGGTCTTTCACCTGTTCCGGAATATTTCCTTTTTTCATAGCAGCTTTGGCAAATTCGTCGGTTTCACCCCAAACATATTTTACTTCTGCCCCCGGAAATTTTTTATCGATATTAAAAAGTTTGCCAAAACCAGCCGTATGTGAGTTTTCGGCACCAATGATCCCAATCACCAACTTTTGTTCCTGAGGTTTAGCAAAAACCGCTTTTGTAATAAAGCCAGGAGTTGCAAAAGAAGCAATCGCTACTCCTTTACCGGTTGTTTTTATAAATTTTCTTCTTGAACTCTTCATTTCATTCATTTATAATTTCATTCCCCAGCCTTTTTCATATTCGCGCGACCACAATTTTTGCGCTTCCTTATCTCCTTTTATATGTCCGTTTTGGGGGTTAATTTCGAGAGAATGACCAACCCTCTGTGCGATATTTCCCAACTGAACAAGTAAGGTACTTTTATGCCCTCCATTGATATCCGACTTAAGTGGCTCGTTATTCAGGATGTTGTTAAAAAAATTCCGAATATGCAAAGCATCCAAGTGGCTCGAAGGATTAGCAGCATCTCGCGGATCGATTTCCATCTCGTTGTTTACTTCCTTTACAATGTTATTTTTTAAATCGTAAACCTTATAATCATTCCCTCCTGAAATCACAATACTTCCTTCCTCTCCATAAAAAGCAACTCCAACCGAACTGCCTTCAATATGTTTCCCGTTGCAGCTTCTGCCTTCCCAGCTCATTGAGACTTCCTTATCAAAATCAAAGCCGATGACCTGTGTATCTGGTGTTTCCCAATCGTCTTTATAACGATATCGCCCCCCGTTTGAACTGACTTTCACTGGATAGTCGACCTCCAATCCCCAGCGCAACAAGTCAACCATGTGGGTTCCGTTATTCAATGCTTCTCCGGTTCCCCAGTGCCAGAACCAGTGCCAGTTGTAATGCACAATATTATCTTTGTATGCTCTGCGTGGTGCCGGTCCTTGCCAAAGCTCCCAGTTAAGCCAATCCGGAACCGCAACTTCTTTACCGATTCCGATGGATTCGCGATTGTTTGTATACCACCCCTTTCCATAATAAGGTCTACCAACAATTCCATCTTTTAAATCCTTAATGGCTTGCATCACATTTGGCCATGAACGACGCTGATTTCCCATCTGAACCGATTTTTTGTATTGTTTTGCAGCTTCTACCAACATCTCTCCCTCTGCGGGATTATGGCTACAGGGTTTTTCAAGATATACATTTTTACCAGCCTGCATGGCAAGTAAAGCAGCAGGCGCATGCCAGTGATCCGGTGCAGCAACCACCAGAATATCAACATCCTTATCTTCCAGTGATTTTCGAAAATCAGTTAATCCTTTTGGTTTCACATCCTGAACTTTTTCGACATTTGCTGTACATTTTTTAATGGCACGGGAATCTACATCGCAAATGTGAATAACATCACAATTATCTTGAAATGCAAAATTTTGTGCCAGTGCATTTCCCCGTGAATTAACGCCCATTACCGAAGCCCTCAGTTTTTCATTTGCGCCAACAATTCGTTTATAACTTGAAGCGCTAAACCCCGGCAATATTCCTCCTGCCATTATTGCCGCAGAACCAGCCGCAGCATTTTTAATAAATTTTCTTCTTGTGTTTTTCATCGTTTATTTTGTTGGTTTACAATAATTCAGTTTAATTAAAATTGATATAAAAGTCTACATTTTCCCGAATAATGATATCGAGTGGTACATTTTGAATTTTTCCGGGTTCCTTTTTATAAACAAAAAGTTCAAACAACGACTGAACGGCTTTTAATCCTTGCTTTTGCGGACTTTGTGAAATCAAATAATCAATCCCGCCCTTCTTTAAATGATTTATATTTTCCTGAACCAAATCGTAGCCTGCAACTCTGATATCAAGTTCATGCGTCAGGTGAAAATCGGAAACCAGAAACGCTTTTGAATTGGTAACAAAAACTCCTTTTATATTCTGATTTCTTATATAAAACTTTGTTAGCTCCCTGAACACCACATCTTTATTGGTTGAATTGATCGTCAACTTGTGAATCCGGGTTGGATCTCCTTTTTTTTCGTTAAAAAATTCTATAAATCCAGCCTCCATTCTTTTGAGTGCTGCCGCATTCTCATAACCTTTCACCATGTGCAGAATTAGTAACTCGTTTTCTTTGCCAACCACTGAATTCAATAGCTTTGCGGCGATATAAGCACTTTGTTTTACATCAGGGCCAATGTAAGTCAGACTCTTTTGTCCGGGAATATCGGAATCGATAAAAACACATGGAATATTTTTCTCTTCCAGTTTTTTAACAAACTCCAAACTCTCCTGAACAAAAAGAGGAGCTATGATAACACCGTCAGGATTTTGTTCAAGTATTTTCTGTGCCTGAGAATTAAAGGAGTTTTCATCAAACAAATGAAAAGGAAAGATATCTACAACCATTCCAAAATCCCGATACATGTTTTCAGCTTTCTCCAATCCATCTTTAGGAATGGACCAGTAATGCCCGGAATGAGGAGCTGAAGGAATTAATGCACAAACGAGAAACCGACTGCCAAGCGCAAGTGTGCGGGCAATCAAATTCGGATTAAAATTCAGCTTTTTTATTGCCTCTTCAATCTTCTGTTTTTTTTCAGGAGATACTTTTCCGCGGTTGTGGATAACCCGGTCGATTGTTCCGACTGATACATTGGCATAATTTGCCACATCCTGAATAGTTACCTTTTTTGATTTTTCCATTTCAACAGTCCCACAATAAAAATTCAACAATCCGTCCTTAATGTGTGCGCACACATTAGAGGAAAAAAGATAACTATTTTAGATTAAAAAACCTCACAATAGCGCAAAAAAATAAATATTATTTTCATAAAAGGCTCATAAGTGTGTGGGCACACAATTATTCTTTCGTAACACAACTTTCCCGCTCCAACTTCTAACCCAAGATTTAATTGGTTAAAAAATCCAGCACATTACTTGCACCGCCAGAACGAGCTCCTTTGTATAGTTCAGTATATCCACAGCGAGAGCATGAAACAGCAGTAAATTTTCTGTTTTGAATGTTGAAATACTTTGTAAACCCTGCACCTGTAGTGCGTAACTGATCTATTTCCGCCTTCCGGTTACCACACTTGGGGCAAGTATACGATTTTTGATTCATGGCATTTTTATTTTATCTGTTAAGTAAAATATCTGTTCGGTATATTAGTATCCGTTAATCAAATAAATTACTATTTCAACAAATAACACAAATATTGAAATAATTACCGGCCTCCACCAAAAATTTAGTTTTAATACCTTTTTTCTAAATGAAACATCATTCTTTTCTTTTACATTTTCTGCGTACCTGCTTTTTACGATTTTTTATTTAATCGCTTTGCATCCTTTAAAGCATGATGTATTATCCATTCCAATTGTCCGTTTATACTCCGAAAATCATCGGCAGCCCATTTTTCAACTGCTTCCATCATTTCGGGATTTATGCGTAACACAAATGTTTTTTTCTTTGCCATAATTAATACCTCCCGTCAGGAACCAATCATATTTAATCAGTCAACTCAGGACTAATACCACAATTGCCATAACAACCTCAATAGCAATTAAAACAAGAAAGACCTTTACCTTCCCGCCAAAAAATGATTCCTTTTCTTTTTTTAATCTATTGTCTTCCATAATCCTGCAACTTTTAACTCATTAATTTCACCATAACATTTCTTGAAGCTCGTTTTCGTTGCGTTCTGACAAATAGTTTTTTTTTACACTTTTGAACATTAGTAGATAAGCTATTCCTATTCCATCTGTCATAGTTTTGATCTTTAATCTTATTTTGGCAAATTCAAAAACAACTAATAAAATCAGTAAAAATACTCCCATTACAATCAATCCTTCTGTACTAAAGAACCTAAACAAGACTTCCTGTGAATCCTTACCGCAAAAAAAGAATCAAAACCAACTAACAAGACAAAAAACCTAAGTTACCGCAAACCAACATTCCGTATAACACTGCGCTTCATTCACTAAAAAGGAATGTGCCCATTTTATTGATACAAAGTTCCCGTATTTACAATTGGTGTGGCATCTTTATCTCCGCATAATACTACCATCAGGTTACTCACCATTGACGCTTTTTTCTCCTCATCCAGATCAACAATTTCTTTTTGACTTAATTCATCAAGCGCCATTTCAACCATACTTACAGCACCTTCAACAATTTTGTAACGTGCAGCTACAATTGCAGTCGCCTGCTGTCTTTTCAACATCGCCTGGGCGATTTCCTGTGCATAGGCTATATGGTTAATACGAGCTTCTATGACGTGGATTCCGGCAATTTCAAGACGTTCAATTATTTCCTTTTCCAATTCATTGTTTACCTCTTCAGTACCATCACGCAAAGTGACTTTTGCATTTTCATCTTCAATGTTATCATAGGGATACATGCCAGCCAGTTTTCGAAGTGCAGCCTCGCTTTGAACAACCACAAAGTGCTCATATTCATCCACACCAAAAGCAGCTTTATATGTTTCCTCCACTTTCCAAACCAAAACCAACCCGATCATTATCGGATTTCCCAACTTGTCGTTGACTTTGATTGTTTCGCTGTCAAAATTTCTTGCCCGAAGCGAAATCTTCTTCCGAACAAAAAATGGATTCACCCAATAGAATCCATTTGACTTAATGGTTCCTTTGTATGCTCCAAATAAAACCATAACGCAACTCTGATTGGGATCTACTACCGTGAAACCGATCGCCATCAAAATAAAAACAGGAATGAGAATCAGGGCCGGAATAATCATCCCTATCACAAATCCAAACACAATTAAGATTAAAATAACCAATTCCAAAAAAAGGAATAAATAGCCAGACAAGGCAGAATATTGTTTTTCCATGACATTAAAATTGAATTAATATGATATCAAAATAATATCACAAAATTAAATTATTTCAAAATAAAAAACAATACTCTTGTTCATTTTTTTTAACTTTAATCAAAATCATAAACCAATTAAACTTTTAGAGACTTTTACGGTTTATTTTCAAAAAACATTTAAATGAAGAACACAATTAAGTTAATAAAAGAGCCTTTAAATCAATTTATACGACTGGAAACCTCGAGTAGTATTATTCTTTTTCTCGCAACCATTACCGCATTGGTTCTGGCAAACAGCCCAATAAAAGAATCATTCTTAAGTTTTTGGGACAATTATATCACCATTAAAGTACCCGGATTTGAATTATCCAAACCGATTTTAAAATGGATTAACGACGGATTAATGGCCATTTTCTTTTTCCTCATTGGTCTTGAAATAAAAAGAGAAATCTTAACAGGGGAACTCAGCAGATTGAAAAAGGCTTCACTTCCGATTTTTGCTGCGATTGGTGGCATGATTTTACCCGCGATTTCTTTTACTTTACTTAACATGGGAGAACCTGGCTCAGAGGGATGGGGAATTCCAATGGCAGCTGATATTGCTTTTACTCTGGGTATTTTGAAACTTTTAGGGAACCGTGTCCCAAACGGACTTAAAGTCTTTTTAATGGCTTTTGCTATAATCGATGACTTAGGCGCGGTATTGGTAATCGCTTTTTTCTACAGTTCCAATCTTGTTTGGCTATATATTGGAATAGCATTGGCTATCGTTGCAGTTTTAGTATTGCTGTCATTTCGCGGATTTTACTCAAAGTATTTATTTTTTGTAATGGGTTTGATTGTTTGGGTACTGTTCTTAAAATCAGGCATTCACTCTACCATAGCAGGCGTCCTGATGGCATTAACAATCCCTCTTAGAAGAGAGACAGATACGCGTTCTTTTTACGAAAAAGGAAAAGAAAGCCTCGAAGCCTTTATGGAGGACTGCAAAACCAATGGCGAAAAAACCGTATTAACAAAAAGGCAATTTAGTGCCATTGACGATTTGGAAGAAATTACTGAAAAAACAGCAGCTCCCTTACAGTACTTGGAACACCGACTACACGGCTGGGTTTCCTATCTGATTATGCCCATTTTTGCACTGGCCAACGCTGGCGTTGTATTTAGTTTTTCCGGAGATTCTAATTTTTCCCTTTCAACAAATCTGGCAATAAGTCTTGTTGCCGGGAATTCGGTAGGTATCTTCCTTTTTTCGCTTATGGCGATAAAACTCAACCTGGCTGAACTCCCTGCAAATGTTACCTTTCAACAGCTGGCAGGAGTGTCATTTTTAGGAGGTCTTGGGTTCACCATGTCACTATTTATCAATAACCTTGCATATACAGATGCATTACTGATTAATTCTGCAAAAATGGGAATTTTGATCGGCTCATTTATTGCCGGCCTGGTCGGATATCTGATTTTGAGAGTTACATTAAAAGATAAAAAAGAAGAGGCACAAAATTAAGTGCCTCTTTTTTAATTCAAATTCATTTCAACAAAACCCGCCTCCTCACTCTCAAACACCTCGTACGAACGGGCAAAATTCATAATATTTTCGATTGTACGTTCGGACGGTCCAACGTCTGATTTTTCCATCCTTGTTAAAGTTAAATC
Organism: Maribellus maritimus; assembly: GCF_022267315.1. Classification (GTDB taxonomy): domain Bacteria; phylum Bacteroidota; class Bacteroidia; order Bacteroidales; family Prolixibacteraceae; genus Draconibacterium; species Draconibacterium maritimum. The sequence goes on along the minus strand of NZ_JAIKLE010000004.1, from coordinate 57,721 downwards.
CAGACTTTCTCTTTCACTATTTTCAGAGTCAGCCTGAAAATTGCTAACAAAATAAATTAAAGTAGAAATTTCTTTCATAGGCATTCTTTAAAAACTAATTTTAGTTAGAACGCCCCTCCCATATTAATATTGTGTTAACAAAAGTTAAACTTTTGTAAGTATCAAATTCTTCTTTTCAATGAGTTTTCGCATGTTAATTAAAGCGTATCTCATTCTTCCCAAAGCCGTATTTATACTCACATCCGTCTGCTCTGCTATTTCTTTGAAACTGAGTCCCATATAATGACGCATATAAATTACTTGTTGCTGATCATCAGGTAATTCATTAATCAGTTCTTTTACCTCAAATAAAATCTGATCATTTACCAACTGATCCTCAATGGTTGCTTCGGAAAACTTCTGTGAGTTGAAAATATCAACTTCTGTACTGTCGTTAGACACCGTTCCTTTCAGCTTTTCTTTTCTGAAATGATCGATAATCAGGTTGTGCGAAATTCGCAACACCCAGGAAACGAACTTCCCGTTTTCTATATATTTCCCTCTTTTCAGTGAACGAATTACTTTTATAAACGTTTCCTGAAAAATATCTTCAGCCAATTCCTGATTTTTCACAATAAGCAGAATATATGAAAATACCCTGTTCTTGTGACGACGTATTAAAATTTCCAGTGAATTTTGATCGCCCTGAATAAATTGTTGAACAAGCTCATTGTCGTTCAAAGTGTTTGTCATGAACATTACCTTCTATTTAATTGTAAACAAAAAGTAAAGTTTTTCTATAGGCGATTCTTTTTAATGATGTGAAACAATTTATTTAATTTTGTCCGTTTCAAAAATGCTACTTTTAAACGAAAAATACAAGTTTTTTTACAAAATAATAGTTTCTGAACATAAATATGTCAAATAGTAAGACTCAAAAATATATTGAAATCCAGCACGCAAGAGTACATAATTTAAAAAATGTCAGTCTGAAGATTCCGCTTAAGAAATTCATTGTGGTTACCGGTGTTTCCGGCTCAGGCAAGTCTTCCTTGGCTTTTGATACTCTTTTTGCGGAAGGACAGCGAAGATATGTCGAAAGCCTCTCTTCATACGCCAGGCAATTTCTTGGAAGGATTAATAAACCTGAAGTCGATTTTATAAAAGGAATCCCCCCTGCAATTGCAATCGAACAAAAGGTTAATACCCGAAATCCACGTTCAACGGTTGGAACCTCAACCGAGATTTACGACTATTTGAAACTCCTTTTTGCCAGAGTCGGAAAAACGATTTCGCCGGTTTCAGGCAAGGAAGTATCACGCCAAAATGTAACCGACGTTGTCGATTTTGTCCTTTCATTTCCTTCTGATACACGGCTCGTAATTGCCTCTCCCTTAAAACCCAAAAACGGCAGGACAATTGAAGAAGAGGCAGAACTTTTAATGCAGCAGGGATTTTCAAGACTTGAAATAAACGATGAAATAAAGCGGATAGACGAGATCTTAAAATCAGGTACGGAATCGTTTTGTAAGGGGAACTGCAACATTGTTATCGACCGAATCGTGGTAAAAAACGATGACGACACCCAAAGTAGAATAGCCGATTCAGTACAAACCGCTTTTTATGAAGGGCATGGTGAATGTATCGTAAAAATTTTCTTAAATGGGAAAACGGTTTCACAATCATTTTCCAACCTGTTTGAAGCTGATGGGATTGAATTTGAAGAACCAACGGTACACATGTTTAGTTTTAACAACCCAGTGGGTGCCTGCCCAACATGTGAGGGTTACGGAAAGGTTATTGGAATAGACGAAGATTTGGTTATTCCCAACAAGTCGCTTTCAGTATACCAGGATGCCATAGCCTGCTGGAAGGGAGAAAAGATGAGCGAATGGAAACAACAACTAATTTACAGTGCCGAAAAATTTGATTTCCCGATACATAAACCATTTTACGAACTAAGCGAAGCACAAAAATTTTTACTCTGGACCGGAAACAGCCATTTTGAAGGACTAAACCAGTTCTTCAAATACCTTGAGGAAAAAAGCTACAAAATTCAGTATCGAGTGATGCTTTCCCGCTATCGGGGAAAGACAACCTGCCCGGAATGTAAAGGAAGTCGTTTAAAAAAAGAAGCAGGTTACGTTAAGGTGGGTAAAAAGTCACTACAGGAATTGGTGCTTTTACCAGTTTCAGAGTTAAAAATATTTTTCAATCAACTAAAATTAAATAAACACGAAACAGAAATAGCAAAACGAATCCTGATTGAAATAAACAACAGGCTTGAATTTTTATGTGATGTAGGTCTTGGTTATCTCACATTAAACCGCTTGTCATCCACACTTTCAGGAGGAGAATCGCAACGTATCAATCTTGCTACGTCATTGGGGAGTAGCCTGGTCGGTTCGTTGTATATTCTGGACGAACCAAGCATCGGACTTCACCCACGCGATACCGACCGTTTAATAAAAGTTTTACGCCGTTTGCAAAAAATAGGAAATACCGTTTTTGTGGTTGAGCACGATGAAGAGATTATCCGCGCGGCTGATGAAATTATTGATATTGGCCCATTTGCCGGACAACACGGAGGTGAAGTTGTTTTCCAGGGAAATCATTCCGAATTGCAGTCAAAACCGGAGAGTTTAACCACTAAATATTTAACAGGGAAAGAAAAAATAGAAATTCCGAAACAACGCAGAAAATGGACCAACTCCATAGAAGTTATCGGTGCCCGGGAAAATAACCTGAAAAATGTACGTGTAAAATTTCCTTTAAATACCTTGTCGGTTGTAACAGGAGTCAGTGGTTCGGGAAAATCGTCACTGGTTTCCAAAATACTATTTCCTGCGCTTACAAAAATTATGGGAGGATATGGTGAGCGAACCGGTCATCACGATGCAATCCTCGGCGACTACAAGATGTTGGATGCTATTGAATTTATCGACCAAAATCCCATTGGAAAATCATCTCGCTCGAATCCGGTTACCTATTTAAAAGCCTACGATGAGATCAGAAAATTATTTGCAACACAACAAGCGGCTAAGATACAGGGATTAAAACCTTCTCACTTTTCGTTTAATGTTGATGGCGGACGCTGTGATGAATGCCAGGGGGAAGGAACAATCAAAGTTGAAATGCAGTTTCTGGCCGATGTTTTTCTTTTGTGTGAAAGTTGTGGAGGCAAACGTTTTAAAGAAGATATCCTGGATGTTCAATACAAAAACAACAACATTGACGATATTCTAAATATGACTGTAAACCAATCAATCGAACTTTTCTCAAAAGGAAAATCATCGACAGAGAAAAAAATTGCAAAACGTTTGCAACCCTTGCAGGATGTTGGATTGGGTTACATAAAACTTGGCCAGTCGTCAAGTACGCTTTCAGGGGGCGAGAGTCAACGTGTAAAACTAGCCTCTTTTTTGGCTAAAGAAAAAGATTCACCCACGCTTTTTATTTTTGATGAACCTACCACAGGGTTGCACTTCCATGATATCAGGAAATTACTTGATTCTTTTAATGCACTCATTTCACGCGGACACTCAATAATTATCATCGAGCATAATTTAGAAATAATTAAGTCGGCTGACTGGATAATAGATTTGGGCCCTGAAGGAGGCGATAAAGGCGGAAACCTAATTTTTGAAGGGACACCTGAACAATTGATAAAAAAGGAAGAGTCATATACCGGAAATGCATTGGCAGAAAAACTTGAATAAAAAAGAATGCCATTCCTTTTTTGAGGAATGGCATTAAGCTACTAACTTATTTTATTTAAACCATCGAGTTTTCAACCACAATTGGTTTGATAACTGACTTCTGAGCAATATTATCTGCGATGGGACATCTGACAGCCACATCATTTAAAAATGCTTCCTTTTCTTCCTTTGTCATGTCGGCATCAATATGAACAAAACTTCTGATTTCTGTAAAACCAGCTCTGCCTTCTGTTGTTTTTCCCAAAAGAAAATCTTTATCAATATCCCCTTCTACTTCCACTTCAATTCCACGAAGGTTGATTCTGCGTTGGGTTGCTATAATTCTTCCTATCGCACAAATACATGCGGGCAAACTCGATAAGAATATTTCCAATGGGTTGGGTCCTTCATCGTTGCCACCCGCCATTTTGGGCTGATCGATTACAAATGGGTGTGAACAATTAACCTGGGTGCTAAAACCTGCCCCCATAGAAGCACTTACTTTTATTTTTGAAATAGCCATATTTTGTTATTTTAAATGTTATAAATTATCTCATAATATTAATAAAACAAGGAATTACAAATCATGACTTTTCCACAATAAAGAACATAATTTCATAATAATTTAATTTAAAAAATTAAATTATGATCTATTTTTTATGGAAACTATTCTGAAGACATGTGTTATAAAAATCACTAGGGGAACGAATAATAAAACCGTAGTGAATAAAACCCAAACATAAAAATTCCGCATATCGTTAAAAACCCACGACCAATTTCCGGCAAGGATACGGGAAAACACGCCCCACAAAAGACTCATCAAAACAAAAACCGCGGAAATAGTCTTGTGCTTTTTATCTGACTTTGTTTTTGATTCTGCTGGAAGAACCAGGTAAACAAACAAAACAAAAGTTATAATAATCAACCACGACACAAGACTTCCCGATGGAAAATCTAAGTTTTGTGATAAATTTATTCCAAGTAGTTCCGGCTGAAAAAACAAAACATACAAACAGCTTCCCAAAACGGTAAGCAATAAAACAACCCTAAGCAACTTCATATTTTGTAACTTCCTGAATATTTAGCCTTCTCCATTCTCGTGACAAAAGAAAAAATACGACAATTGCCGACAAGGTATCTGCCAGGGGATACGACAACCAAACTCCATTAATTTCCCAAAAACCGGGTAAAATGAATAAAAAAGGAATCAATAAAATAACCTGACGAAATAAAGTTGCAAACATCGAAATCTTTGCTTTACCAATTGCCTGAAAAAAATGTGAAGCCACTACCTGAAAACCGACAAGCGGAAAAGCCAGGGTAACAAATCGTAATCCTTTTGTGGCAATAGTATATAATATCTGACTATCGTTATTAAAAAGCTTTACAATTATTCCGGGAACCGACTGAACAAGCAAAAAAGCAAAAACAGCTACAACTGTTGCAGAAACAACTGAAATACGAAGAGCTTGTTTTACGCGATCGATAGATTTTGCACCATAGTTAAATCCAATTATTGGTTGCGAAGCCATGTTAACAGCAACCATTGCCATAACGACCAAGGAAATTACCGAATTAATGATTCCCATGGCACCAACAGCTAGATCTCCTCCAAATAAAATCAGTTTCTTGTTTAAAAGTCCCTGAACGACGCTATTTGCAATTTGCATTGCAAAAGGTGCCATCCCAATTGCAACGATTTCCCCGGCAATTTTCTTGTTAATCTTAATATTTCTCCAGTGAAGTCTCACGAGCGAACGCTTTCCCCTGAAATGAAGTAGAACCCACATCATAAGTGCAAACATTGAAATATTTGTTGCATGTGCAGCACCTTTTACTCCCATATCAAACCAAAAAATAAAAACAGGATCGAGAATGATATTTAAACCCGCACTTAAAATCATAGAAATCATTGCAATACGGGCGTTCCCTTCTGAACGGATAATATTATTCAGTGAAAAACCAATAACCATAAAGGGAATTCCAACAATAATGATATCCAGATAATCATTTGCATACTGAAAAGTTTCTTTTGTAGAACCAAACGATTCGAGGATAGGAACCTTCAACACATAAATAAGAATCATAATAATTACTGAAACAATTATCATCAGCGCAAAGCCGGTACCTAAAGTTTTTTCTGCAGTGTCAAAATCTTTTTTCCCTAGATTTATAGAAACAAAAACCCCCGAGCCAATACCAATCAACATCCCAAACGCCATCATAATAAGCATGACAGGAAAAATAACTGAAATACCAGATAATGCTTCAGCACTAACTCCCTGTCCTATAAAAATACGGTCGACTATATTATAAAGAGCATTAACAAATACCCCAACAAAAGCTGGAATGAAATATTTCAGCATTAACCGGCCAATATTTGCGCTACTTAATTCTTCTATATTTTTCATGAGCCGCAAAGTTAAATATTTCGAAGCAACATTTAGTTTACGAAGTTGTTTTACGCTTTTATATGTGTAATTTTGAGAACTGTAAAACAAAGAAACAATGAATCAGGAAAAGTTAAATAAAAACATTCAGACCGAACTTTTTTCGACAAACCAGGCGACGGTTATTACAGCCATTCAAAAAATTAGTGTTCAGGGAAATAAATTGTATATTCCTGTATTACTTGACCTGCTGCTTTCCAACAGGGAAGAGGAAATCGAAAAAGAGATTACAAAACTCCTGGGAAATGTGAAGGCAAAAACAACTGTACCTATTTTTATTGAGGCACTGGAGAATGAAAAATATATTCCAATAAAAAAAACGATCCTTACAGCCTGTTGGCAAAATGGCCTCGACTATCACGATTATTTGCCGGTTTTTGTAAATATTGTCATCAATGATAACTGGGAGAACGCTTTTGAAGCTTTTACCGTTGTTGATAATCTGGAATATCTTCCGAGTGAGGAAATAATTAAAAAGACAAAGCGAATAATTGCAAGTGCACTAAAAACAGCTGACACACAAAAAGCATATTTCCTAAATGAAATTCTGGCTAAAATTGCTTAAGTTTCGCTTTCTTTAGGGTGTGAAACAAATTGTATTAAGATTTATATGCTCCTCCGTTTTAGTAGCAATATTAAGCCATATTTCGTTGGGGCAAGATCCGGAGTTTTCACAATTTTTTGCCAATCCGTTACATGTTAACCCAGCGTTTGCAGGAACCACTGAACTTCCGCGTGCAGTAGTTAGTTACCGGAACCAATGGCCACAAAAAGGAGCCACCTATACAACTTATTCCATTTCCTACGATCAAATTTCAACAAAATTCAATTCAGGTATCGGGTTTCAGCTGTTTCACGACAGAGAACTAAACAACGTCGTGAATACGAGTTCTGCATCATTTTCATATTCTTATCATTTAAAAATTAATCAGTGGAGTTTTGTAACTATGGGATTGCAGGCGGGATTGGTTTTAAAACGGTTTAATGTCGAGAACCTCATTTTCTCATCAAATATCGATCAATTAAGCGGTGAAATAACGGGAGCTGTTCCGGTCTATTCAGACGAAAAAAAGATTTACCCTGATTTTGCTATGGGCGCAGTTGGACAACACAATAAAATTTTCTGGGGAGCCAGCGCATTTCATATCAACCAGCCGAATGAATCGATTCTGGAAGGAGATCAAAAAGGAAAAATCCCAATAAAATACACGGTTCACGCAGGAATGAGAACAAAAAAGCATCATAACGGCTTGCTTTCACGCGAATTTACCTTCTCTCCTAACCTTATGTACCAACAACAGGGAACATTCAAACAGGTTAACCTTGGAATTTACCTGATTGAAAAATCCTTTCTTTTGGGAGGATGGGTAAGAAACAATTTTGACAAACGTCCGGATTCTATAATAGCATTGGCGGGTTTTGCAAGAGACAAATTTCAATTTGGATATAGTTTTGACTACACTCTTTCAAAACTTTCTGACTACAGTTTTGGCTCACATGAAATATCACTCACTTTCTTTTTGGGAAGACTGGATGGAATACCTGTCAAAAACAAACTTTTGATTCCAATGATTTGATAAAAATAAAAAAAGGAAAAGTCCGGATAAATACCGGACTTTTCCTTTAATCAAACGTAGTCAAACTCTTCTTTCACCTGCAAGCCCTTCACTTAAATGACGCTTCTTTTTCTTTCATTTTTGCCATTTGCCACGGAACTACAAACTGATGATTTCCTGGTTTGTTGTAACTCCCTTCAATTGAAGAAAATTGCGGATTATAGCGAAATATTGGCTTGCCTTCAAATCCAATAGTATGTTCTTTTTTTGCATCCATAACATTTCTTAATACGTAAACCGTTACAAATTTGTTATGCTTCCTTTTATTCTTTTTTGAAAAAATAGTGGTTTTTAACAATTTATAAGTAATTCACCATTAAAAAGAAACAATGAAGAAAGACAGGATTAAACCCTGAAGTGAAATTTTAAAACAACAAAGTCACGGTGCCCCGTTGTTTATGATTTTCACCCTTAAAATCTTTATATTGAATAACCCAGGAATAAATTCCGGCAGGAGCAAAATTTCCGTTTTTCATTTTGCCGTCCCAACCCAAATTTTGACTATTTGACTCAAAGATATTTTCTCCCCACCGATTAAAAATCAAAAGTTGATAGGCTTCGTCTGTTATTCCTTCCGAATGAATTCTGAATTCTCTGTCTTCTTCCAAAGTTGCATTTGGAGAAAAAGCATTTGGCGGATATACTTTATCGAAAGCTACAGAAACTTGATGAACAGTTGTATCAACACACCCCAAATCATTCGTAGCCGTTAATTTCACATCGTAAAATCCCATTGCATCGTAACGATGCTCCGGACTCTCCTCAACAGAATTTACTGACAGGTCGTCAAAATCCCACTCGTACATGCTTGCCCCATTGCTTTGATTTTCAAACTGAATAACCGGATAACTAATAAGTGCAGAATTTGGCACAGCATTAAATTTAGCAATAGGCTCTGGAAAAACATTTACTTTTTCAGGCAAAATAAAAGTATCAATACATCCTGTTAATCCAGATCGTGCAATTGAATGAATCTGAAATTCACTTTCTGATTGCTTAAACACATGAGCAACCGCTTCGCCGGAACTGTGCTCTCCATCACCAAAATCCCAGGAATAATCCAATTCATCAACCCGGTCAAATACTTCTGCAGAAAAATTAACGTCCAAAGGCGGACATCCTTCTTTCGTGTCCATTTCTGCATAAAAAACAGGTTTTCGTTTAAATGTCTTTCGCGTCGAGTCGGTTGAACAATTGTATTCAGAAATCACCTGCAAGCCAATATCAACTGTCGGTGCCGAGCTTCTCCTAAATTCCAGGGGACCTCTTGAATTTCCCGGATGATGAATAATTTCATCGGTGTAAAAATCAGATAAATCCCATAAAAAGGTTGCGTTATCAGAAGCTGAACCCTGGTAATTTACCACGGCAAATTCGCTGTAACACTCTTCATCTGAAAAATTAAAATCAATGGTTGGAATCGGATGAACCTTTACCAAATTCTGAACCAACCCGGCATTTTCACATCCTTCTGAGGAGACAATCTTTAGCGAAATATCAAAATCATAGTCAGTAATTCCATCATTCTGAAAAATATGTACAGGTTTTTCGCTGGCCGAATTCGATCCGTCGCCAAATTCCCAGTAAAACCGTTCAACGGGTTCAGTTGCCAAATAATCAAACCGGACAGATAAAGGTGTACATCCCTCGTTTGTTTCCGGCCAAAAATCCAATACAGGTTTAACTGTTACAGGTATTTCCAAGGAATCAATACATCCCTGTTCATCAATTGTAAGTCCAACCGAACGATTAAAAGTACCGTACCCAAGCGGAACTTCAACTGTATTTTCATTAATACCTGAAAAAAAAAGAGTATCGTTTGAATACCAGTCAAAAACGGCATCTTCAAATGTTACACCACTAAATTCGAGTTGCACATTGTATCCCGCACATGTTGTTTCATCCAGTTGAAATTGTGCCGAGGGCTGGTTATGAAATTCAATATTTAAAGTATCGGTAAACTCACACCCGAACGCATCCACAATTTCCATTTCAAAACGATAAGCTCCAAACTTATCGACCTGAATGGTTGGCAAAAGAGTCGATTCATCCGCAATCTGCACATCCGCCTGCAAAGCCTTTAAAACCGTAGTTGCGGTACCACTTTCAAACGATAAATTTAATCTCTGCTGTTTTGAACCACAAACCAGGGTATCAACTGTTTTATAATTCAATTCTGGTCGTTTACTAAACTCCACTTTTGTTTCTGCATCAAGCTTACATCCGAATTCGTTGGTTAGAATAACTGAGTAATCTCCTTCATCTTCCACAGAAATGGTTGGAGTTATTTCACCGTTTTGCCATAAATAAGACCGGTGTTCTCCTGGATTTAAGGAAATTAAACTTCCTTCGCAAATGATATTTACCGGATCCAATTTTGAAACGGGAGCAGGATTAACCTGAATTTTAAATTCGGCGTCGGAAACACAGCCGTTTAATTCTCCGGTTACTTTGTAAGTTATATCTTGTGTTGGTGAAACTATAGGATTATAAGCATTCGCATTACTGATGTTTTGATTTGGTAACCAGGTATATTTATAACTATTGGAACCAGGCAATTCGATATCATTCAAACGGACATTCTCTCCCAAACAAACCTCGTAATCTTTTTTGTCGGAAAAAGCAATCTTTTCAATTTCTACTATCGAAGTCGCAGACAATTGCAAATCCGGATCACCAAGCAGTCCTCCAAATTCTACAATATATCCCTGAGGACGATAATATTGAGAATTTACTCCATCACCATTTAAACGCAAGTCATTCCACGATTTTATTCTTTTTGATGGATTCTGATTCATATGCCCGTAATCTTCGCCAACTCCGTCATTGGTGTCTCCATGGGCATTATTAGGTTCGTTCTCAGACCAATAAGAAAAAAGGCCGTTAACCGAGTAACCATTTTGATATGTTCCTTGCCAGAACTGAGTTCCCTCTTCAGGCCCCGTCACCCACCTCCATACTCCTTCCACTTCTTCATCGGTTGCGCCAATCCATCCGATACCATCAATTTTTGTCCATATAAAATCATTTTCCACGGAAGAAGTAATGGTAGCAAGATACCCCCGCAAACCGTTGTAAGTGGTTTTTGCAGCAGCATCACGAGCTTCGGTCCATGTTATATCCTGCTTTTTGACAAACCTGTAAAAATGTTTTGTGGCAGGTAGATAGTCTGCATCTTTTAATGTAACAGAAATATATCTGTCACCTAAACTCGGGACTGATGCAATATTCTTATAATAGACTTCACTTACAGCCTGTTCATACTCTTGGGCAGTGCCAATGCCTGTGATTTCAAGGTAGCCGTAGTAGGAATCCCAGTTGATGTTAAAACTTTTATTCCCCCTGTAGACCAAAATGTCTTCATTGCGCTTGTAATTGGAAACTGAAATCCGAATCCCCTCATTTGCCTGATCAAAACCATCTCCTTCAATTCGAACTAAAGGAGCGGCTTTTACTGAATCGGAACAAAAATTTGTACGGTTATTTTCCGAACCGTAGTAGATTTTTAAGTTAAATTTTACCGTATCGGTTTGGGCGAAGGTTTTTATTACAGTGATTATTAAAAGAAAAGCCAGCCCAAATTTTGTCATTATCAGTTCCGGTTCGAAAAGTATTTCATAAACTGCGAGCGTTCATACACTAACGGATCGGAAATGTTTTTATAAGAAAGTCGTCCCCTGAAATCATCGATTTTTTTGAAATTCCATTTTTTCATAAAGTCAGTGATTTCTTCGAGCATTCTGGGAACCACATCACTACCGTTGATATAAAGTGTAGAGCAAAGTTGCGCAACTCGTGCCCCTGCAAGTAATTGCTTCAAAACCGCTTTGCCGTCGTGAATTCCTGTTGAAGCAGCAATCTCAAGCTTTGGAAGAATAGAGGAAACCAGACCAACCCAGCGCAAACTTCGTCGGATATCATGCGGAAAACTGAAGACTTCCGATGATGTAAGTTCCAATTTTTCAAGGTCAATATCAGGTTCATAAAAACGATTGAACATAACAATCGAGTCAGCTCCGTGGGCCATAAGCTTATCGGCCATGCCCACTATATTACTATGGTGAACACCAAATTTTACAGCCACGGGAACTGAAACCTGCATTTTTACTTTTTTTAATACATCGAGATACAATTGCTCGGCCATTCCCGGACGTTCGGTCCTGTCGGTGGGAACATAAAAAATATTCAACTCAAGCGCATCAGCTCCTGCATCCTGAAAGTCTTTGGCAAATGTAATCCACTCTTCAGCCGACACACAATTGATACTGGCAATTACCGGTATTTCAACTGCCTCTTTTGCAGCCTTAAGCAGTTCCAGATGTTTTGTTACGGTATTACTTCTAAGGTATCCTTTGATGTAGTCTTCGGCTTCCGGATAAGCGGTATTTTGCGAATCTTTTAGCAACAAACTGGTTACCTCGTTATTGATTTGTTCTTCAAAAATCGATTTTAGAACCACCGCGCCAATTCCTGCGGTTTCCATTTCTCTAATTTTTTCAACTGAACTCGTCAAACCTGAACTCGCTGCCACCAAAGGATTTCTCAACTTTAATCCCAGATATGTTGTTTCTAAATTTGCCATCGATCTTGATTTTATTTTTATTTAAAGTCTGTACTGTAGTTCTAATAATTACGGGCACCAAAAATCTTACTTCCAATTCGCACCATTGTACTCCCCTCTTTTACCGCTAACAAATAATCGTCAGACATTCCCATTGAAATCTCGCAAAAATCTTTGGAATCGGAAAAGTATTCATTTTTTAGCGTATTAAAAATATTTTTTAGCATTCTAAACTCTTTTGCTACCTGTTCTTCGTTTTCCGTATAGGTTGCCATCCCCATAACACCTTTTATTTGAATATTCTCAAACGCCCTGTATTGCTTTGAGCTTAACAATTCCTTTGCCTCCTCAACAGAAAGACCAAATTTGGTTTCTTCCTCTGCTATATGAAATTGTAACAAGCACGAAATTATTCTTTTGTTCCTTGCTCCCTGTTTATTTATCTCCTTTAAGAGTTTTACCGAATCCACACCATGAATTAAATAAACAAACGGAGCAATATATTTTACTTTGTTCCTCTGCAGATGGCCAATAAAATGCCACTCAATATCTTTGGGCAATTCTTCATACTTTTTAGTTAAATCCTGAACCTTATTTTCACCAAAAATTCTATGCCCCGAATGATAAACAACTAAAATATCCTCGTTGGGTTTTGTTTTCGACACCGCCACAAGTTTAACTTCTTCAGGCAAAGTTTGTTTTATTTCAGAAATCTTCTTTGCTATATCCATCTGCTTTTATTTTTTATCAAAAATAAAAATTATGAATGGTTTAGCCACTGAATTTTGACACCATTTTCAGGGAACAAAATTTTATACCTTTGTTACAAATCATGAAAAAAAAGGGCGACATAAAAAATCAGATGAATCGAATGGGAAAAGATGGAGAACCATTTGTTTTTCTCATTGATTTTGAAATGAAAAAAGCGGTTGTAACTGCTTTATCAGAATCATCAGAAAAAATATGGTTTAAAATTCCCGGTTATTCAAACATACCCTTTTCAACAAGTGAAAAGAGTCTGCTAAAATGGAAAACCAAACCGGTGACATTTGAGAAATACAAATCAGGATTTGATTTGATAAAACAACATATTTTCAGTGGCGACACCTATTTACTCAACTATACTCAACCAGCGGAAATTGAAACCAACCTGACATTGGATGACATTTTTTATTTAAGTTCTGCGAAATACAAAATCCTGTTAAAAAATCAATTTGTTTGCTTTTCTCCGGAGACATTTATAAAAATAGAAAATGGAAAAGTTTTTTCTTTTCCAATGAAAGGAACGATTGATGCAGAAATTGAAAATTCCGAAAAAAAAATTCTGGAAGATACCAAAGAGAAAGCAGAACATAATACGATTGTCGATCTCATCAGGAACGACTTGAGCCTTATTGCCGAAAATGTCTCAGTTGATAAATTCCGTTATCTTGAACTGATAAAAACCAATCAAAAAAATCTCTGGCAGGTTAGTTCCCAGATCTCAGGAGACCTTCCCAAAGACTATTGTGAAAATATTGGAAACATTATTTTTTCTCAATTGCCGGCAGGTTCTGTTTCCGGAGCACCAAAGAAAAAAACGGTGGAAATTATAAAAAATGCCGAAAAATACGATCGTGGTTATTACACCGGGGTGTTTGGTTATTTTGATGGCAAAAATCTGGATTCCTGCGTTCTGATTCGCTTTATTGAAAATATAAACCAACAGTTATTTTACAAAAGCGGCGGGGGGATTACTTTTATGAGCGAATTGGAAAATGAATATGAAGAATTACTAAAAAAAATCTATGTCCCCATTGTTTGAAACCATAAAATGTAAGAACGGAAAATTATTTCACCTTAAATGGCACAATGCAAGAATGAACAGTGCCAGAAAAGAAGCATTTCATATTTCTGAAGAAATTAATTTATCAAGCTACATAAAAATTCCTGAACACTGCAAAATCGGGCTTTTCCGTTGCAGGGTAACTTATTCTGAACAGATTGAAAAAATTGAATTTTTACCTCATCGTTACAGAAAAATTGAGAGCCTGAAGTTGATTGAAGACAACAAGGTAGATTATCATTTAAAATATGCAAACCGAAGCGCACTTCAGGAATTATTTGAAAAAAGAAAAGATTGCGACGATATTCTTATTGTCAGTAAAGGATATATTACCGACAGTTTTACAGCAAACGTCATATTTTTCGATGGCAAAAAATGGTGGACACCAAACACTCCTTTGCTAAAAGGAACCCAACGCGAACGACTGTTATACAAAAAACAAATTGAGGTATGCAAAATCTCACCTGAAGATCTCAACAAATACACAAAAGTCGGGCTAATAAACGCCTTACAAGACTTTGAAAATATGCCGGTAATAAAAAGGAAGAACATAAAATCTTAACACATCAACAATTTATATTTAATTTAAATTCAATGTTCAAGCTCCCTCCATTATTGGCGATCAGCATTTAACTGACTAAAATTCAGCCATTATTACCTCCCATTCCAGTAAGTTATCAAATGGTTTCATTCGCAAAGTTTAATACTTTTACCCCGTGATAAGATGGACGCAAAATTTTTACTAAATGGGACACAAAACAACTTTAAATTATCTACAAAAAATCCGGGATGTAATTCCTTCCCAACGGTTTCAGGATATTGCGGAGGAGCTTTTTTCTGCTTCGAGTGATGAACTGGAAGCCTTTTGGAATATTATTTATGCTGGCTACTCTGTTGAATTTGCTTTATCTAATTATACTCATTTGTACGATTATGTTAAAACAAAAAATATTGAGTATGCAGATGCATTAAAAATTGTTTATACATTTTACCCCGGATTAGACGCTGGTATTTTCATAAAACATCCGGAATGGTTTGAGTTAAATTAATTAATTTTAGTAGAGAGGAACAAAAAAGCCTTGCTGTATTTATTGCAAGGCTTTTTTGTTTAGGTATTGTTTTGTTATTTAAACTCAAATTTTGGACAATCTTTACCGGTTGATCCGTTTTCGGTTGTTACTTCCCAGGTATTTCCGGAATTTAGCAACTCATCCACATTTTTAATCTTTCTGGTTTGCTGAACAGTTTTAATCTGCGCAGCCATTTCAACATCATAAACCGGTGCAGATACACTCCTGATAACACCAAATGCTACCGGAAAATCAGGTAACTGCATATTAATTAAGGCCATGTGTATAGTCGGATCAGGCTCATTCGCGTCATGCACAAGCACATCGTCTGTTGTCACTCCATTCTCTCCAACTTTCGCCACTTTCAACTTTCCTTTTTCGAAAATAATTCCCTTTTCATTTTCCTCACCAAAAAGCATGGGTTTTCCATGTTCAAGGATCAGTTGCCGGTCGGCCCGGTGATTCGGATCTGTAATTGCATTGTGAATTCCGTTATTAAAAATAACACAATTCTGAAGTACTTCAACTACCGAGGTACCTTTATGTTTTGCTGCACCGTCAAAAACTTCCTGGCTCAGTTTGATATTACTATCAATAGAGCGCGCAAAGAATGTTCCTCTTGCTCCAATTACCAGCTGTCCCGGCACAAATGGATCTTCAACAGTTCCAAAAGGAGATGTTTTTGTTTTAACTCCACGATCTGACGTTGGAGAATATTGTCCTTTTGTTAAACCATAAATTCTGTTATTAAAAAGAACAAGATTTAGATCCATATTTCTGCGGATCAAATGGATAAAATGATTTCCCCCGATTGCCATTGCATCGCCATCGCCTGTTATTACCCAAACGCTTAAATCCGGATTTGCAGCTTTTACACCGGAGGCAACAGCAGCAGCACGCCCGTGAATGGTATGAAATCCGAATGTACTCATATAATAGGGAAACCTGGAAGAACATCCAATACCAGAAATAACAGCAAATTTTTCACGTGGGATTCCCATTCCGGCCATAGTCCGTTGAACAGCATTCATAATTGCATAGTCACCACACCCCGGACACCAGCGAACTTCATTTTCGCTTTTAAAATCTTTTATGGTATATTTTAAATCAGTCATTTTTAATCCTCCAGTAATTTGTAAACGCTCTGTTTCAATTCATTCACAGTAAATGGCAAGCCTTTTACCTTATTGTATTGGTGATATTCAAATTGTGGCATTTTGTCCCGCAGATAGGAAGCAAACTGCCCAAGATTTAACTCACATACAATAATTTTTTTGAACTTACTGAATACATCAGCTGTATTTTTGGGAAGTGGTTTGATATAATTAAAATGAGCAAGGCTCACATTTTTACCTTCTTTTCTGAGTTCGCGAACTGTACTTATCATGTGCCCGTATGTTCCGCCCCAGGCAACAACCAAAACGTCTCCTTCATCGTCACCACATGTTTCCAAATCCGGAACCATGTCTACCACTCTCTCAACTTTCTCTTCGCGAATCTCAGTGTTTTTTTGATGGTTATCCGGATCATGGCTTACAGTACCTGTCTCATTCTTTTCCAGACCACCAATTCGATGCTCAAAACCGGCCATCCCCGGGAAAGCCCATTCTCGGGCCAGGTTTTCAGAATCACGTTTATAGGCCTGGAAACTCCCGGCGTCTTTTGCAACCCGTGGAGTAATCGACGGAAGTTCCGACATTTTTGGAATTCTCCATGGTTCACTTCCATTCCCCAAAAATCCATCAGTTAAAAGCAGTACCGGAACCATTCTTTCCAATGCAATTTTTGCTGCTTTAAAAGCATACCAGAAACAATCGGAAGGGGTACTTGCAGCCAATACAACAACCGGACTTTCACCATTTCGTCCGTACAAAGCCTGCATTAAATCTGATTGTTCTGTTTTGGTTGGAAGTCCGGTTGAAGGACCACCTCTTTGAACATTAACAATTACCAGCGGAAGCTCGGCCATAACTGCCAAACCTATGGCTTCCGATTTTAATGCAAGCCCCGGACCGGATGTAGTGGTCACGGCCAGGTCGCCGGCAAAAGAAGCTCCTATCGCCGATGTTATACCCGCAATTTCATCTTCCGCCTGAAATGTTTTTACACCTAAATCTTTTCTTTCCGAAAGTGCCGATAAAATATCAGTAGCCGGAGTAATCGGATAAGAGCCTAAAAATAGTTCCAAACCTGATTTCTCAGCGGCAGCAAGCAATCCCCAGGCTGTAGCATGATTTCCATTAATATTTCGGTATGTCCCTTTTTCAATATTTGCAGGATTTACCAAATAACTCGGAGTCATATGCTGCATGTTCATTCCGTAGTTGTAACCGTCATGCAACACCTTAACGTTTGACTCAACCACAACTGGTTTCTTTGCAAATTTATTTTTGATAAACTCTTCGATATAATCAAGTGGGCGATTAAACATCCAGCAAACCAAACCAAGCGCAAACATATTTTTACTTCGTAAAACACTTTTATTATCCAGACCAAAATCTTTTAGTCCTTCTTTGGTTAAGCTCGAAATTGGAACCGGAATTTTAAAATAATCATCAAGGTTGCATTCAGCAAATGGATCATCAGTTTTGAAATTCGCCTTATTTAGATTTTTCTCATTAAAAGCATCGGAGTCATAAATTATGGTACCACCGGGCTTCATAAATTTTGCATTTGCCTTAACTGCTGCCGGGTTCATCGCGATCAAAACATGAGCATAATCACCCGGAGTATTAATTTGTTTTTGTCCGAATTGTACCTGAAAACCTGATACCCCTCCAACCGTTCCCTGTGGAGCTCTGATCTCGGATGGATAGTCGGGAAAAGTCGAAATATCGTTTCCCAACAAAGCTGTGGCATCCGAAAACAACGTACCTGTAAGCTGCATTCCGTCACCTGAATCACCTGAAAATCGTATGGCGACTTCATCCAACTCAATTACTTTTGCATCCTTCATTTAATTATTCTTTATACATTAAAAACTTCAATTCAAAAGAAAAACGACCCCAAAATTAAAAGATTATAATTCCAGAATCGAATCCATAAATTTTTTATCACTAATTACGACAAACAAAAATAACCATTATTTAACAAGTTTGTAATGACATATTCAATTATTTAAAGGTTTTAATATATTTGAAACCAATTTAAAATTATTATAGATAGTGGCACTATTAAAGACTCTAAACGGCAAAACACCAGCAATTGGGAATGGTTGTTTTTTAGCAGAGACGGCGACAATTATCGGAGACGTTTCATTGGGAGATAATTGTAGTATTTGGTTTAATGCAGTACTGCGTGGGGATGTTCATTATATTAAAATAGGAAACAATACCAATGTACAGGACAACGCAGTGATACATGCTACATATAAAAAGTCACCAACCAATATCGGGAATAACGTAACCATTGCCCATGGAGCTATTGTTCATGGATGTACAATAAAAGATAACGTTATGATTGGTATGAATTCGGTAATTTTAGATAATGCAGTTGTTGAAAGTAATACGATTATAGCTGCAGGATCCGTTGTTACAAAGGGCACTGTTGTTGAATCAGGTAGTGTTTACGCCGGAATTCCCGCTAAAAAAATAAAAGAAATCAGTGAAGATTTGCTTGAGGGAGAAATTAACCGCATAGCAAATTCTTACGGAATGTATGCCAGTTGGTACAAATAAATTCTCAGTAATATATAATAACACCCAAATCTTTTAAAATAAAACAGATCAAACAATGCATCTTTTTAAAAAAATTAAAAACTTTTTTGACAAATATTTTATTTTATCAAAAAGATTTCCTTCTTTCGTATAAGAAATTGCAAAGCGCCATTTACGTGATAAAATAAAAAGATTATGAGCAAAAAAACAACCGTCTCTGCTGGAAAGAAGCATTCGTACCTTTTCCCTTTGATCATTGTAGGGATTATGTTTTTTGCCATTGTATTTGCTCTGGGAATCAACAGTTATCTGGTTCCGCTACAAAACAAAGCCCTTCATATTAGTGCTGCAACTGCTCTTGCCGGTTCCTTTTTGGTTGTATTTACACCGGCAGCCATCTCCATTTGTTTTATCTTTTTGATGGCACTGGGTTGTTCTTTAATGTGGCCTGCATTGTGGCAGCTGGCAATGGCCGACCTCGGTAAATTCACCAAAGCAGGTTCTTCGTTATTGGTAACCGCTATTGCTGGTGGTGCTGTTGTTCCAACACTTTATGGATTCCTGAAAGATGCTGTAGGAGCGCAAAATGGATACAGGACTGCTGTTCCATGCTTCCTTTTTATTTTCTACAATGCCATAAGCGGACATAAAATCAGAACATCTAATTAATAAAAAAACAATTTATGAAACCTACCTTATTGATACTTGCAGCAGGAATGGGAAGCCGTTTTGGTGGACTAAAACAGGTAGAACCTGTGGGACCAAACGGCGAAGCAATTATTGATTATTCGATTTACGACGCTATAAAAGCTGGATTTGGCAAAGTTGTTTTTATTATTCGCGAAAGTTTTGCTGATGCTTTTAAAGAAAAATTTGATAAAAAACTGCAGGGAAAAATTCAGGTGGAATATGTTTACCAGGAACTCGACAACCTTCCAAAAGGATTTACTTTGCCCGAAGGACGTGAAAAGCCCTGGGGAACTGCACATGCCATTCTGGTTGCCAGAGACGCAGTAAAAGAACCATTTTGTGCGCTGAATGCCGACGATTTTTATGGCTACAATGCATACAAAGTAATGGCCGATTACCTTTCTGAATCAAAAAAAGAATCAGAATATTCAATGGTAGGATATCGTTTAAAAAATACTTTATCTGATTTCGGAACAGTATCACGTGGAATTTGTGATGTTGATGGAGAAAAAAACCTCCAAAAGATTGTAGAAACAACTAAAATTCTAAAAAAAGGAAAAGAGATTGTTTCCATAGAAGAAGGGGGTATCGAAAACCAATTAACAGGAAATGAAATAGTTTCGATGAATAACTGGGGGTTTAAACCTGCCCTATTTAACATTCTGGAAGAAAAATTTATCGATTTCCTGAAAACCGAAATTCACAAACCAAAATCAGAGATGTACATTCCGTCGGTAGTTTTTGAATTGATTCAGGAAAAAAAGGTTGAAGTACAAGTTTTAGAAGCAAATTCACCCTGGTTTGGAGTAACATACAAAGAAGACAAACCTTTTGTAGTTGAAAAAATCAGGGAATTAATTAACAAAGGTGAATATCCCGAAAAATTATTTTAGTCATGTCATATCCTCTTTTTGAAATCGCCTCACAATTTAGTATCAACGGAACTGTTGAGAACATTGAACCCTTTGGCAACGGGCACATTAACGATACGTTTAGAATAAGTATTAAAGAAACAGGACTGTCGGATTATATTCTTCAGCGTAAGAATCATTATGTTTTTAAAGACATTGCCGGAATGATGGAAAACATCATCAGGGTAACCGACCATATTCGTAAAAAATTGGAATTGCGGGGAGTTGGAGAAACCGATAAAAAAGTCATCACACATATTCAGACTAAAACTGGAGAATACTTTTCAAAGGATGTTGAAGGAAATTACTGGGCGGTATTTCTTTTTGTAGAGGGCAGTCAGAGTGTTGAAAAGATAGAAAATCCGGAACATGCGTTTCTTGCCGGAAAAGGCTTTGGGCACTTTCAGCAACAACTTGCTGATCTTCCCGGAAAACCTTTAAACGAAACAATTGTAGATTTTCATAACATTGAATTTCGGTACCGGAATTTCAGAAAAGCTCTGGAGGTTAATTTTCAGAACCGAATTTCACTTACTCAAAAAGAAATTGATTTTGTTCTTGAACATGAAGAGGAAATGCACACATTAATCCGTGCACACAGGAACAATGAAATTCCTTCGCGAATAACACACAACGATACCAAAATAAACAATATTCTGTTTGACAGAGATGGTCAGATTCTTTGTGTTATTGACCTGGATACAGTGATGCCCGGATTGGTTCACTTCGACTTTGGAGATGCAATCAGAACCGCCGCCTGCACAACAGAAGAAGATGAAACCGACTTAGACAAAATTACTCTAGATCTGGAAATTTACAGATCGTTTGCCCGTGGTTTTCTTGAGGAAACAAAATCATTCTTAACCAAAAAAGAAATTGAACTTCTGCCTCACTCAGCCAAATTTATGACTTTTATTATGGGGCTTCGCTTTTTAACTGATTACCTGGACGGTGATGTTTATTATAAAATTAAACACGCTGATCATAACATCGAACGCGCCCGTGCTCAATTCCGGCTGGTTTCTGAAATTTCAAGAAAAGAAAATGAAATGAAAACAATCATCAGGGAGATAGTTTAAAACCCTGATTTTTTCTTACAAATGAACAGTGTGAGCCGACACTTCTTTTTCGAGAAACAAGGCTGCTTTTTCTTCAAAATTCTTAGCTACCTCTGTAGTTTGAAATTCGATTGTCGCATTTTTAGATATTTTTGAATCAATTTCCGGATGACGTACCAGGTAATCAACCAACTTTTCAGCGACAATTTCACCTTGTTCAAGAATACGAACTCCTTTGGGAACATATTTTTGAATAGAATTAATAAGCAAGGGATAATGTGTACAACCTAAAATCAATGTGTCAATTTCTTTGTCTTTAACGAAAATATTTTCAATATTCTTTTTAATAAAGTACTCCGCTCCTTCCGTCTCGATTTCGTTATTTTCCACAATGGGCACCCACATAGGACAAGCTTCCTGAACTGTTGATTTTACTCTTCCTTCTGACCATTTTTGCAATTCGATAGGGTAGGATTCGGAGGTAACTGTACCAACGGTTCCCAAAACCCCAACATGACCGTTCTTTGTAATCTCGGCTACTTTTTCAACACTGGGTCTGATAACCCCCAAAACTCTTCTTTCCGGTGCAATCTTTGGTAAATTGAGTTGCTGAATATTCCGAAGTGCTTTTGCTGAAGCGGTATTACACGCTATAATAATTAAGTGGCAATTTTGAGAGAATAAATACTTTACGGCTTCCAGGGTATATTCGTAAACCACCTTAAAAGATCGTGTTCCATAGGGATTACGAGCATTGTCTCCTAAATACAGAAAATCGTATTCGGGCAAAGTCTTTACGATTTCTTTTAAGACTGTTAATCCACCGTAACCGGAATCAAAAATACCAATCGGAGTTCGCTTCATTCAATTTATTTCAGTTATCTTTCTATTACAAGATTATAGGCATCATCGTAATATTTACCAAGATTCGACCAATCGAAATGAAGCGACGCTTCTTCGCACCGATACCTAAGGGCAATTCGCTCCCGACGTGACATCTGCACAAAAGCAAACAATTTGTTGGCAAGGTCTTCGGCAACTTCATAAAAATCACGGCCTCTGCGGTTTATTATATATAAACCTTTTGCGTCATTGTCGGATACTTCTTTTACAACGTAATCGCCAAATCCGGCCATATCGCTTGTTATCGAAGGCAATCCGCTC
This sequence comes from Maribellus maritimus, assembly GCF_022267315.1. Lineage (GTDB taxonomy): Bacteria > Bacteroidota > Bacteroidia > Bacteroidales > Prolixibacteraceae > Draconibacterium > Draconibacterium maritimum. Next base: position 35,043 of record NZ_JAIKLE010000004.1, on the reverse strand, counting down.
GCCAGACATTCAAGCGGGGTGTATCCCCAAGGTTCGTACATACTCGGGAAAATTCCCAAATGACATCCGCGAACAAACTGGTTATAATCCATTTTAAACAAAGGATTTGAAGTGGAGATAAAATCGGGATGATAAACCACTTTAACTTTATCGTGTCGGTTGTTAACCAGATTGGCAGTACGAAGAAAGTTCAATATTTCATCTTTTGCATCATCGATTAACGTGTGGGTAACAATTTTAGGTAGCTGATGTGTTTTCCAACTTTGAACATTCCTTCTTAATTTCAAGCGAAGATAGTCATCAACCAGCGCACTTAAATCAGGGAACTGGTATGGTCCATCCGACGAAGTAATCTTTGTATACAACTGTTTACCCACCTGTTGTTTTATTTCTTCGCAAACCCCACGAACGTCTTCTATTTGCGCTTTGGAATGCAAAACGTCAGGATTAAAAGTGTAAAATGGTCGTTTTGTTATAAAAAACGAAACAACTGTCATGTCTGAATTCGCCTGTTGCATTTTCCAGTTTAACCTGGCAAGGGCTTCCAAAGTCAAATCATATCCTTTGTTGTGGTATTCATATCTTCCTGAAGTAAAGAAATACAAGGTTTTATCCAGATCGAAGGAGTAGCTTTGGAAAAAATGCCCCATTACAAAATCGTGAATCTGCTCTTTTACCTGAACATGTTGGTTTTGAATTTGATGCAACGCTTCAAAACGTCTTATATTTAATCCGTTAGGCAAAATCATATCAGGAGTTCGCCCCAGCAAGTGGATACATTCCTTTCCGGTTACCTCACTTACTGTGGTAAAAACATGCGCACCATGAGCTGAAGCTCTTTCAATTTCTGCAATGGATTTAACATTAAATTTTGTTGCTTCCGCCTCCCAGTTGTAAAATGGCAAGTGATCATAAAACCGATGGTCATTCATTGCCAAATATCTCCCCAGAAGCGTTGCATGCGTAGTGAAAACAATTTTAATATTTAGATTTTCTTTTCTAATTCCGGGGATAGGCAGCCCCGCCATCCATTCGTGGAAGTGTGTAATTACCGGCCCCTCACAAAATTTGGTTGAACACAGATAATGAAAAAACTCTTTTACCTGGTAACCAAATGCAGCAACTTTGTCAAGAAGTTCATCGTTACCCGGCATCGATATATGAAAATCCTGCCACAAAAAATGTTTTATCTCGCCCAGTTTGTCGTAAACCGAATACGGGTTAAACAAAACTACATTAGGTCTTCCTGAAACAATCCATTGTCCATAGTAAACGTCAAAACCCCGCTCCTGCATTTTCAAAACGGCTTTACCTATTGGTGTGGAAAAATCGGTTGCAGGATCGAAATGAGCTGCCGCCTGTTCAGCAAAGTAAGGCCCTACTAAAAAGTAGTTGTCTTTTCCCCATTTTTGGATAACAGACGGAACCTTTGAACGAATAACTGTATAAATTCCTCCAACCTGATTGCATACCTCCCAGGCTATTTCAAAAAGCATTGTCTTTTCAGGAACATTCAGCACAACATTTTCATTTATCCCTTTGTCGTCAGAGTTCATAAGATCTTTAATTAGAATTCAGATTGACTAAATATAATTCTAAATCCGTTTCAATCCAATAATACAGGAATGTTTTCTTAAACAAAAAAAGCCACTTGTCTATACTGACAAATGGCTTTTCTTATTAAGTATCTTCTACTTATTCAATTCCTAGTTTTTTCTTTACCAATGGCAGCACATCAATGCTTTGATTCGATTTGTATATAACCGCATTAATATCAAAAACATAAATCATACCCTGTTCCTTTGCTACTTCCTCGACTGCAGTCTGGGCTTTTTTATATATGGGCTGGAGAACTTCGGCTTGCTTTTGCTGAATTTGTTGTTGTGCAGTAGCACGATAATTTTCGATTCTTTGTTGCAAATCCTGAATTTCAGTTATTTTCGCATTTCTTTTTACTTCAGAAGCTTCTTCTCCCAACTGTTCAAATTCGGTATATTTTTGCTGTAATTCGGTCTGCATCCCACCAAAAATTTCTTCTATATCGGCCTGAAAACCAGTCATTTCAGTTTGAGCTGTTTTACTTTCAGGCATTACCTGAACCAAAGCCTGCAAATCAATATGTCCGAATTTAAGTGTTTGCGCATTAATAGATGCTGTTGTACCCATCAACAGAATAACAGCAAAGAGTTTTAATAAATTTCTCATAGTCAATGTAGTATTAAATTTTTGGTCACAAATATAATTATTAATTATTTATATCCGAGTTTTTGCAAAACTTGATCACTGAGGTCGTACCGAGGATTTGTATAAAACAATGTCGTACCACCTGCCTTATCAAAAATCGTTGCATAACTTCCTTCATTCGCAATTTCCTGGACGGCATTGAAAATGTCATCCTGAATTGGTTTTACAAGCCCCTGGCGCTTTTTAAACAAATCGCCATTGGGTCCAAAATACTTTGCCTGAAGCTGTTTGTAATCTTTTTCTTTTGTTATGATTACGTCTTCGCGTTTGCGTTTCATATCTTCAGAAAGCAAAACACTCTCTGCCTGATAATCCTGATACATTTGTTCTATCTCGGCATGCATCGATTCCAATTCTTTTTGGTACTGAGACGACAATTGGTCGAGTTGTTCCTGAGCCGCTGTAAAAGCCGGAATATTTTCGAGTATATATTCAGAATCGATAAATGCGTATTTCTGAGCAGAAGATATTCCTGCTACCATTAAAATTACAGCAAATGTTAAAACTACTTTTTTCATGGCATTCTTAATTTAATTAACTGAAATTTCATATATCATATTTTGTGCCAAATCATTAACCACTAGAATTGCTGCCCGATAACAAAATGGAACTGGCTTCCGTTCTCTCCGGTTACACCTGGCACATCATCAAATCCATATCCCCAGTCAATCCCCATCAATCCGAACATCGGAAGGTAAATACGTACACCTACACCTGCCGACCGGTAAAGTTTAAACGGATTATAATTCTGGAAACTTGTATTTGCGTTACCTCCTTCGAGGAAGGTTAAAGCATAAATCTGAGCATTCGGCTTTAAAGTAATCGGGTAGCGCATTTCCATTGTAAATTTAGAATACATTTTGGAACCATTACTCGGGCTTAAACTATAATCTTTATAACCACGTAAGGAAACATAATCAGTCCCGTAAATGTTGTATCCCGACATACCAGAACCACCCACAATAAATCCTTCAAATGGCGACGGGATATTTTTATTATAATACCCCAGAAATCCCATCTCAAACGCTGTACGCAAAATTAACTTACTGTCTTTTGATAACGGGTTATACATCTGTCCTTTAAACAACCACTTGTGGTATTCAATCCACTTATATTTTTCTTCGTTACTAATATCATCAGAACTATAATCTTTACCTGACAATACACTAAACGGAGGTGTTAATTTTAATGACAATGAAAAATTAGAACCATTACGGGGATAAATCGGAGCATCAACAGAATTTCGGCCAAATACAGTTTTAAAACTCAGGTTGTTAAATGTTCCGTTTACATCTCCATTTTCATCCGCTAAGAAATAGAAGTAACTTCCCATATTCTGCAACCTGTAATGCTCCATCGACACTTCGTGATAAACCGTAAAATAATCATCAGGCCACGATAATCTGTATCCATATCCTAAGGCTAAGGCTGTAGTCTCCCAGATCTGATCATCAGAACTGTCACCATCATCTTCTGATTCGTAGTTATACTGATAACCATAATTTCCATAAGGCGAATAGCCATACCCACCATAGCCGTATGGAGAGTATCCATAACCGCCATATGGAGAATAACCGCCATACCCGTATGGAGAATAACCTCCGTATCCATATGGAGAATAACCGCCATACCCGTATGGAGAATAACCTCCGTATGAATTATAATTATTATAATATTTATTTGCGCTATAATTAATTCTGGAATGAGATAATGAAAGAGAGAATGAATTTGGTTTTTTACCTCCCAGCCATGGCTCAATAAACGATAAACTAATTGTTCGGTAATAGCGCCCACTGGTTTGGTAACGAAGACTTAATGTCTGCCCGTCGCCTGTAGGCAATGGTCTCCATGCTTCGCGGTTAAAAATATTACGAACGGAAAAATTAGCAAATTTTAAACCTACCGAGCCAACAAACATTCCTGCTCCCCAACCACCTGAAAGTTCGATTTGGTCGTTGGCTTTTTCCTGTAACTGATATTCAATATCTACTGTTCCTTCTTCCGGGTGTGGTCGGACATCGGGATTAATGGTTTCCGGATCAAAGTGCCCCAGTTGTGCCAATTCCCTGTATGATCGCATTAACAATGTTTTACTAAACAAATCCCCGGGATAAGTACGCAACTCACGGCGAGCTACATGCTCATGGGTTTTTGTATTTCCGGTAATAAGGACTTTGTTTATGGTAGCTTGTTTCCCTTCATAAATCCTCATTTCATAATCGATAGAATCATTCTCAATATTAACCTCAACCGGATCCAGGTTAAAAAACAGGTATCCTTTATCCAGGTACAAATTGTTTAATCCCTCGTCGTTATCAAACAAGCGCTTATCCAAAATCTTCTGATTAAATACATCGCCTTTTTTTATCCCGAGGGCGGCACTTAAATAGTCAGACGGATAGATCGTGTTCCCCACCCATCTGATGTCACCAAAGTAATATTTATCTCCTTCCTCAACATCCATATCAATATCGACCCTGGGTTTATCTCTTTTCCCCACTTCTACCTGCTTGACCGTATCGTCAACGATTACAGCATCGCGATAGCCTTTTTCGTTGTATTTATCAATCAGGGCAATTTTATCTTTTCTGTACTCTTCCCTGAGAAACTTTTTGGTGCGGAAAAAATTTCGCAAACTCCGTTCGTTGGTCTTTTTCATTGCCCGCTCCAATACTACATCGGTCAAAGCCTCATTGCCTTCAATTTCTATATTATTGACCTTTACCTTTTCCTTCTTATCGATATATATATCAAGAATAATACTGTTATTTTGCGTAGTATCATCTCTTTGAACAATATTGACCTCGGTATTCAAAAAGCCTTTCTCTGTAAAAATACCCTTAATGGTTCGCTCGGCACTATTCACCTGATGGTCAGTAACCTGACTCCCCTTTAAAAGGAGAACCTTTTCAGTTATATCATCTTTTTCCGACTTTGAAACTCCGTAAAAATTCACATCTGCGAGTCGTGGTCTTTCCTGCAGGTAGATATCAAGCCAAATCTGGTTATCTACAACTTTTGTAGCTGATATCTGAACGTCTGAAAACAACCCTTGCTGCCACAATTTTTTGATCGCAGTGGTAATTGTCTCTCCCGGCACTTCTATTTCGTCTCCAACTGATAGTCCCGATAATTGCACCAAAACTGTTTTATCCAGATACCGAATTCCTGAAACCTTAATCTCAGCAATGGTGTATTGTTTTGGGCTGGAATAATAAATTGAGAAATTGGTACTGTCGGCTACCTGTGCATACACGTTAGGCAGAGTAAAAAGCATTAAAAACAGTACGATTACAAATGGCTTTCGCATTCTAAACATATATTAATTAGCTATTTAACTGTTCACTTATTTTTCCAAATCTTCTCTCTCTGTTCTGGTAATTATAAATGGCTTCATATAAATCTTCCTCCCCGAAATCGGGCCATAATTTATTTGTAAAATACAATTCAGTATAAACAATTTGCCAAAGTAAAAAATTACTGATTCGTTGCTCGCCACTTGTGCGAATTAAAAGCTCAGGATCAGGATAATCTGCCGTCGCAAGATATTTTCGGAACAGTTTTTCATTAATATCTTCCGGAATTACTTTTCCGTCTTTGGAATCTTGTACAATATTTTTAACTGCTTCAAGAATTTCCCAGTGAGAACTGTAACTTAACGCAAGGATCAATCTTAACCCCGTGTTTGATCCCAGCATATCAATACAATTGTTTAGTTTTTTTCGAACCTTTTTTGGCATTTTAGAAATATCTCCAATAACACCAAGGCTTACATTGTTCTTCATTAATGATTCAGTTTCTGCTTCAACGGTTTGAACCAAGAGTGTCATTAATGCATCAACTTCATACTTCGGGCGTTCCCAGTTTTCGGTAGAAAAGGCATACAAAGTGAGAAATTTTATCCCGATCTGCCCCGCAGCTTCAACGGTGATACGGACGGACTCAACACCTTTTTCGTGGCCAAAAATCCGGGATATTCCCTGTTTTTTTGCCCACCGGCCATTTCCATCCATGATAATTGCAACATGTTTCGGAATATTGTTTCTATTTAACCTATCTCTGAACGATCCCATTATCTGTAAATCTTATCGTACGCAGGGCATGCTTCTTTCCCCAAATATATTTTGTATGTTAAATGAACCCCCAGATACCCCGACCAGTCGTTATTATGTAAAAAATCACTATACACTGTTTCCTTACCCTCATTATTTATAAAAGCGAGCGGGTCGTCAAGATTATCCAGTTTATCAACAAAATGTTTTCTCATTAAATATTCTATTCCAATTCCTAATCGTTCTCCTAAATGTGTTTTTACTCCCATTCCGAAAGGCAGTGACAATGCCACTGTCGATTCATTAATTACCGTCATCCCTTTATTGTGGTTCTGATTGAATGCGTAAATCAACGCAGGATCCACTTCGTAAGGAAAATACATTACGCCAATTCCACCTAGAATATATGGAGAAAATGGCGTTTTTTTATCCCCAACCCTGTATTTCAGAAAATTAATCTCAGCCTGTAAAGAGATATCCTGCACACCTTTTTTAAACTCCCACGGTGTTTCTTCTATTGAACCTTCTGCTCCGATATTGCCCGTTAAAAACATAGCACGCAGGCCAACTCTTGGGTTGAAATTATATCTAAAAAATGCTCCAAAATTTGGTTTGAACGATTGAAATGGAGTAACATCTTTTACATCTCCAATGTAGGTTGATGTTCCACCCCAAATCCCTATGTCAGCTGTTTTTTGTGCAAAACCTGAAACAGCCATCAAAACTGTTGCTGCAATTCCCAATACTATCTTTTTCATTTGGTCTACGTAATTGTTTGTTATTACAATAGTTTCAGGCATAAACAAAATTCAAAATATTCATAAAAAAGCAGGAATAAAACCGGACAAAATTGTATGTTTCCAGACATAAAAATCAATCAAAAAAACACAAGAACCGAGCCCCGAAAACCCCTCGCAACCAATTGAATATCAATGAACTAAAGCTGAATTCCTTTTGCACTCTACAGCTTTCAAGAGGTACAAAAGTAATATAATTCTAAAAATAACATACCTGAATGTTATTATAAAACCCAAAGAAAGATTAAAAATTGTTAAGCTTGAAAATTTTAATTGCGTTTATCAACCCCCCACATAAGCTTGTTTCGCAATGTTTTAAAGAAAGTCAGTTCGGGAAGTTGTAATGTTTTAAGTTTAAAATCTGCCTTCTTTACCGTAATTGTTGTTGAAAATTCTACAGGTACCGATCTAAAATCGAGAGATGTAAGATAATTGGTTCCTCTTCCATCCACTTTTAACCTTATATTGTAGTTGTCGGGAACTACCAGCGGACGAATTGTTAGGTTATGCGGGGCCAGTGGTGTTATTACAAAATTTTCGGAATCGGGTGTAAGAATAGGACCTCCAACACTTAAAGAATAAGCTGTTGAGCCTGTGGGTGTTGCGACAATCAGTCCGTCTGCCCAATAATTGTTTAACAACTCCTTATCTAGATAGGCAGAAATATTAATCATAGATGAAGTGTCGGTTTTTAAAACAGTTACTTCATTTAGTGCGAAGTTAAAATCCAGATTTTCACGTCCCTGAAATTCAACCTGAAGCATAGAACGTTCAACAACCGAAAAGTTGCGATTGAATATTTCGGTTAATGCGTCGTTCATCTGTTCATGGGAAATATCCGCCAAATATCCTAAACGCCCGCTGTTTACTCCAACCACCGGGATATCGAAATTCCGAATATTTACCACCGAATGTAAGAATGTTCCGTCGCCTCCAACGCTAAATATAAACTCGTTGGTTTCATCAAAATCGATATATGAATGAAAAAAAGAGTTGTAATATGGCGTAACATTAATTTCTTCAACTAAAAATGAATAAAAGGGCTTATACAATTGAACCTCAATCTTATTTGTTTTTAAAAAAGTAAAGAATTCGCGGATAACAGATACAAACTCATCAGAAACCGAAGTACCATAAACAGCAACTTTCATTTGCATTGAATCATTTAAATGTTCATAAATTTCATGAATTGGTCAAAACGATCTTTATATAAATCATTTAACATGGTGTGGTCGAGGTAAACCGCCTTAACATTATAATCATATCTCATAAATGCCTGAATCAACGGCGACAAATCTTCTTTATCGAGTTTCAGGATGACGTCGAGATTGGAAGTTCCCGGTTCCCGATTCAGAAACATACTTAAAATTTTAACATCATTGCTCTCAACAATCTGACTTATATGAGCCAAAGAGTAATCGTTTATATTCATTTCGAGAGTAATAACCCCGCCTATCTCCTGCAATGAAAATAAACGGGCAAATCTTCTGGCTAAATCGTACAATGTTATTGCACCCAAATAATAATGTTCAGTATCGAGAACAGCAATTACACTTAACTTGAGTTTGTACATTAAAATAGCCACTTCAAAAATGTGTTGTTCTTTGTGAACATGACTCGTATTCAGCTTCTCTATTTCCATTTCGATTGGTTTATCGATCAAATCCAAATCGTAAATCATTTTATCTGAAACCAATCCTACATAGGTTGAATTGTTAACCACAGGAATATGCGAAACCCTGTATACATCCATACAACTCAATGCTTTTTGTCCTTTTTCAGAACTAGCTATGGAAGGCACTACATCCGATATTAAACTCTCTGCCAGCAATTCTTTACTTTTTTAATTTAACGTTTCAAATTGAAAATTGTAACTTGCGTCGTTAATATTTCTATTTAAAATGACAAGACTTAGTGTAAATATAAACAAAATAGCAACACTACGAAACTCCCGGGGAGGAGCGGTACCCAGTGTAAAAGACGCCACCATAAACTGCCAAAAATTTGGTGCACAAGGAATTACAATTCATCCCCGTCCAGACGAAAGACACATTACACGCAAAGACGTATATGAAATAAAACCTCTAATAACCACAGAGTTTAACATAGAAGGTTACCCCAGTAAAGATTTTCTGAAAATGGTTATGGAAGTCCGGGCCGATCAGGTTACTTTGGTTCCTGACACACATTACCAGCTAACCAGCGACCACGGATGGGATACATGGAAAAATCTGGGTTTTCTGAAAGATGTTATTTCGGAATTAAAAGAAAACGGTATAAGGACTTCCATTTTTGTGGATGCAAATCCGTCGATGATTGAAGGTGCCGCGGAAACAAAAACCGACAGAATAGAATTGTATACCGAACCTTATGCATCGTTATACCCCATCAACCGAAGTAAAGCAATTGAACCGTTTGTTGAGGCTGCGAAAGTTGCCGATTCGCTGGAGATAGACGTAAATGCGGGACACGATCTAAATCTTGAAAATCTGAATTACATGTTCAAACATATTCCAAATCTCAAAGAAGTTTCTATCGGACATGCGTTGATTGCAGATGCACTCTATCTTGGACTTGAAACTACCATTCAGAAATACCTGGAATGTTTGAAATAAAATTATCCCAAACAATTTTAAAAGTTTGAAGTTGATTAACAAAAGAACTTATATCGTATAAAAAGCATCACTGTTTTATGGACTTATTTTATCGGAAAAAAGGAAAGGGAGCGCCTTTGGTCATTATTCACGGTTTGTACGGCTCATCCGACAACTGGTTAAATATTGGAAAAAGACTGGCTGAAAGATACACCGTTTATCTGATAGACCAGCGCAATCATGGCCGTTCTCCGTTTTCCGACGAACATACTTTTGATTCCATGAAAGAAGATTTAAATCTGTTTTTTGAAAAACACGGTATCGAAAAAGCAACACTTCTGGGTCACAGTATGGGAGGAAAAACAGCCATGTGGTTTGCAGCCGACTATCCTGAAAAAATAGAAAAATTAGTAATTGCAGATATTGCTCCAAAAGACTACATGCAGTTAAAAGAAGATAGTCAGTTTTATCTCCATCAGAATATTTTACTGGCTATGCAAGACATCGATTTTAATGAAATAGAAATAAGAAACGATGTAGAGGAGCGACTGGCAGAGAAAATCGATGACCAAAGAATCAGGCAATTCCTGCTAAAAAATGTTGCGAAAGATAAAAAAACCAAACGTTACAAGTGGCGAATTAATGTTGAAGTTTTGTATGAAAACCTAGATGAAATTGTCAGTGGTGTTAATAAAAATTGGCTCGAAGACAGGATTCCAATAACCAGTTACCCTGTCATTTTTATTCGCGGAATGAAATCGAGATATATTTTGCCTGAAGATGAAAAACTCATCAAGGAAATTTATCCGGAAGCAACCATCGTTGATATTTCTGATGCAGGGCACTGGCTTCATGCCGAGCAACCTGAAAAATTTATGAAAGCCGTGATGTTGTGTTGTTAAAACAATTGGGATATACTGCAAAACAAAAAAACTTCACCGGTTATAAATTTTGGTAATCGCTTTCAAAAATTCAAATTGTCTGCTTTTTAACTGTTTCCACCGAAAGCGCCAGCCCCAGTTTCCACTGGCTGTTCCGGGAGTATTCATTCTCGCTTTCGCTGCCAGTTGCAATATATCCTGAAAAGGAACAATTGCTGTGTTGGCTGTCGAAGCCCATGTCATTTCAATTATATTTTTCACTGCTTCTTTGCCGGTTCCTCCCAAATACAATTTCACCAGCTTTTTTTCCTTTCCTTTTAAAGCTTTTAACCAGCCCAATGTCGTATTGTTGTCGTGTGTTCCGGTGTACACTACAAAATTTTGAGTATAGTTGTGTGGAAGATATTCGTTTGTGGCGTCTGAGCGGAAAGCAAACTGCAGAACTTTCATTCCGGGTAATCCAAAATCAAGCCGCATTTTTTCCACTTCAGCTGTAATAAGCCCCAAATCCTCAGCTATCAGCGGCAAATGGCCAATCTGGTCATTAAACTTTGACAGCATTTCGTAACCTTTGGCAGGGAGCCACTTGCCATTTCTTGCCGTTTTTTCGCTTGCCGGTACCGCCCAAAATGATTCCAACCCTCTAAAATGATCTATCCGGATTTCATCAAATAAATTCAGGTTAAAATGCAAACGGGCCATCCACCAATCATAATCACGTTCTTGTATACGTTTCCAGTCAAAAACCGGATTTCCCCACAACTGTCCGTCTTCGCTAAAATAATCGGGAGGAACGCCTCCAACTTGTTTGGGCCTTAATTTTTTATCCAAAATAAATATATCAGTATTTGTCCAAACATCAGAACTATCAGTTGAAACATATAAGGGCATATCGCCAATTATTTTGACACCTTTTGAATTTGCATACTTTTTTAATACAAACCATTGTCTGAAAAACTGAAATTGTACAAACTTCCAAAAATTTACATCAGATTCAAGCTTTGTCTGGAACTTATGAATCCCCACAGGTGTTCTGAATTTTAATTCATCAGGCCAGGTAGTCCATTGTTCATCCTTAAAATGGCTTCTGGCCGACATAAAAAGAGCAAAATCCTTTAGCCACCAACTGTGTTCCTTTAAAAAAGTCTGATATTCACTGTGAAACTCGCCATAATTATTTGTCTGAAATTTCCGGAATGCTTTATACAAAAGTGGCAATTTCCATTTCTCAATATTTGCGAAGTCCACTTCACCGGAATTAAAACGGGGACTGTTTTTAACATCGTTTTTATCCAGCAGACCTTCATCTGCTAACTTCTTTGAATCAATCAAAAAAATATTTCCCGCAAAAGCCGAATAACACTGATAAGGTGAATTCCCATACCCCACTGGTCCGAGGGGTAAAATCTGCCATATCTTCTGACCGGCTTCCGCCAATAAATCAACAAAACGAAATGCGTCTTCTCCAAAAGTTCCAATTCCTTCACTGCCGGGTAACGATGTCACATGCAGCAAAATTCCACTTCTACGCTCCCCCATTTTTATATTTATTTCTAAATTCGTTCAAATGATCGGCGGTTTCTCTGACAATGCGCTGGACGGCAAGTCCATGGTTTAAATCCGGAATAAAAGTCGGCTCATCATCGCCGGTAAAAAAGCAATAGTGAGCATGAACCATGGAACGAAGCCACCCCGGCGGAACATGCCCGGAAGGAAAACTGGTTACCGGTTTGTAATTGCTGCCCACCATTTGTTTTACCCACTGATTAGTTCCTTCTTCATAATATTCATAGTATTCCGATTGCTTTGAAGAATATTTTAATGCTCCTTTTTCAGCATAAATTTCAAGATGCACCAAATCGCCGGTCCCGGAACTAATACGGCTTGCCGACATATTTCCTACAGCTCCGGTTTCAGGTTCTACCATTGAAAGTGAACTAAATAAATCAGACCCTGACGGAACATCGTCAAAATTTCCTCCTTGCAAAGCACCGGTAATCTGAAGCTCTTCCCCCATAAAAGCCATCAATAAACTAATACCGTGCGACCCCAGATCGGCCATGGCACCACCATCGGGCGCCGGTGTTAAACGGGTTACACGCTTTTCGCGGTACGACGATTGCAAATAATCACCATGATAATATTTTAAATCGAAATGGATAGGTTTCCCCAACTTTCCCGATTTCCAGAATTTTAGGGCTTCGCGTACCGACGAAGTTTGCAAGTATTGAAACCCTACCTGGATTTTTACTTTCCCGCCAAACTCATTCAAAAGTTGTTTCATTTCCTCTTCTTCCTGCACTGAAGAACAAACCGGCTTCTCGAGATAAATATATTTTACATTTGGCATTTGCAGTGCCTGCTGAAAGTGTTCAAAATGAACCTTGTTTGGGCCTAAAATAAAAACTGCATCTATATTTTTATTTGTAGCGAATTCCGCTACCGACTCAGCTTTTGAAAAACCAAACTTTTGAGCAAAATTTTCCCGGCTTTCTTTGCGCACCGACGCCACCGATTCAAATATTAATTTAGGAACTTCACTATAATAATATTTTAATGCCTGGATGGAATAGGCGTGCGCTCTTGCTATTCCACCGGCTCCCAGAAATCCAATATGTATTTTTTGCATAAAACCTATTTTCAAATTTTTTCCAAAAATAATGATTTGAAATCATTCCACTTCAAATATCAATTACTCTTGAAAAATGTTTAGTTTTAAATGAAATAAAAAGATACGGCAAATTCAGCTAACCAATGAAAAAAAATGCATTCATATCAATTTTATCTTTTTTGTTCATGTCTTTGTTTGTATGGAATTGCTCAATTAAAGAAACAAAATGGAAAGGACAAGCTCCGATACAAAGGGTAAACACGGAAACACGCCCTGTTCAATATCAACTTAAAAAAACATTTAACCTGGGAGCCGGAATTTTTTGTTCCAATAATTTCGAGGGAGCACGACTAAACGGAGCTGTACTCACCCATGATACTTTGCTTACAGTTTTAGTCACTCCTGAAAACACACCGATAAACAGCAGTCCGTGGTATGCATTTAAAATATGGTCGGAGACACCAAAAAATGTAAGGCTAAAGATCACTTACAACGAAGGAGTAAGTCACAGGTACTACCCCAAAGTAAGCAACAATGGAAAGAACTGGAAGAAGATTGATTCGACTTTGTATTTTTTGGATTCTGTTTCTCTGGCAAAAGAAGAAAGCCCAAAGTTTTGCGAAATGAATCTTTCGCTGAGTTCTGACACTTTGTGGATTGCTGCGCAGGAACTAATAACTTCAAAACAAATCAACAGTTGGGCGATGAAGCTGGCGGAAAAGCCCTTTGTTTCAATGTTTGAAATCGGCAAAAGTTTTGAAGGCAGGCCAATCAATGCAATGCAAATCGGGAACCGGGAAAATAAAAAATTGATCATGGTTTTATCGCGGCAACACCCGCCGGAAGTTACCGGCTGGCTGGCAATGAAATGGTTTGTGGAAACACTTTGTTCTGAAACGAAAGTTGCAGAAGAATTCAGAAATGAATATACCACATTTGTTGTTCCATTAGCAAATCCGGATGGTGTTGATAACGGAAACTGGCGTCATGGCTCAGGTGGAATTGATTTAAACCGCGACTGGGAGAGTTTTAACCAACCCGAAACGCAGGCTATTCGTGACTTTATGAAAACCACGGTGAGCAAGGGTGGAACGTTTTACTTTGGAGTTGATTTTCACTCCACATTTGAAGACATTTATTATACCGTTCCGCCTGAACAAAAAGGAAATATGCCCGGACTGGTTCCCGATTTAATAACAGCCGTTGGTGACGAAATTCCCGGATATGAGCCCAACATCCGTCCCAGCGATATCAATGAACCCAAAATAAATTCAACAAAATATTTCTTTTATGAATTTGGAGCAGAAGCAGTAACCTACGAGATTGGCGATGATACTCCAAGAGAACTAATTCAGAAAAAGGGAAAGACTACTGCTCTCAATCTAATCCGACTAATGCTGAAAGAATAGTTTTGTTCAGAAATTAACAAAATAAAAGTTATTGACACTCAGCAAAATTCGCTTTAATCACCCAACGAAATAATGCAAAAAGCCGGTAACAAAAAGAACAAAAGTTAATTTTTTTTGCCAAAGTTTTTTGGTCCCGATTATCCGCATGAATTCAAATCATAAGGCATTAAACCAAATACCCACTACGATTTTTTAAAGTAAACTTATTATTAATATTTTTGGGCAAATCATATTACAAGCATATTTATAATATACTTTTGTAAATAGTAAATCTGTTAGTAGAAAATATCTTTAAAATGGGGGTTGTAAGCGTATACTTTCTTGTCCTTTGTATTTCCTGCTGACAAAAAAAGTTTTAATAACTAACCGAATCCGGATTTTTATCTGGAATTATGTTGAATAAAGTTATGAATATATTTTTAACCGGTGGGCTCGGATTTGCGGGTCAATATCTCGTTTATGGCCTTTTAAAAAAGGGATATAACGTTATACTACTAGGTAGATCTAAAGATGGAAATTCCCTTGAAGGACGAAAATCAGTATTAATAAAAAATAACCAACTAGTCAATCCCGAATTTCAAATTGATAAAAAGCTATTCAGGAACTTAACACTACTGGAAGGAGATCTGTCTCAACAAAATTTTGGACTTTCAAAAAAAGACAACGAGATTTTAGAAAATACTCAAATAGATGAAATTTATAATGCTGCAGCAATTTTACGATATGAAAGTAAACATCGCGCTTTGTGCCAGCAGATTAATGTTGAAGGAACGCGCATGCTGCTTGATTTAGCGGTAGAGAAAAAAAGTCGGTATATTCAAATATCAACTGCATTTATTACCGGTAGTAAAAATGGAAATGAAACACTGGTAGAAGAAAAATTTTATAATTCCAATAGTTTCCCAAACGTTTATATCGAAAGCAAAGCGCAAGCAGAGGAGCTCGTAAAAAAGTGTGGAGAAGAAAACAACATCGATTATTTGATTTTTAGACTCCCCGGATTGCTTGGCGATTCCAAAACAGGATTCTCAAATTCAATTTTTGGATTTTATGAATATATGGGAGCTTTGGCAGCTCTTCAGTCAAGAGTAAAAAAAGATGAAAAAGTCATTCGCTTTTGTGCTCCTCCCACAGGTGCCGCAAATATTCTTCCTACAGATATAGCAGCACAGTGTATTTTAACAATTTGCGAAAGAAAAGATTTTCCCAATCCTATCTTTAACATTACTGACAGTCATCCCTTAAGCCCCTCCTATTTAGCTGAAACGTTAGGAAAACTTTATAAACTACCTATGCAACCAATTGAAAAGAGGGAACAGTTAACCGACGAAACCAGAATTGAAAAATTATTTTCTCGTTTAACCCGCCAAAACGCTGTTCTTGTTAATCATTGTTACAATTTCGATAGTAAAAACGCCGAGAAATATTTAGGACACGAAGTTTCTTACAACTGGGACAAATCAATCCAATATTTTGCATTGGTAAAAAAAGGATATGAGAACTATGTTCTGAATAAATAAAAACCATCTCAATTCAATGAAATGGTAATCTATTTTTAGTTTCGTGATTGAATAAACATTACTTCAACCACTTATCCAGCCAGTTAAAAAATACGCGCTGCCATAAAATTCCGTTTTGAGGTTGGAGCACCCAATGGTTTTCTTCCGGAAAATAAAGAAACTCAGCTGGCACATCCCTCAAAACAGCAGCATTAAATGCAGCCATTCCCTGTCCGGTTGGCACCCTGAAATCTTTTTCGCCCTGGACAATTAATATTGGCGTATCCCAGTTTTGCACATATTTATGTGGTGAAAAAGAGTACGAACGCTGTGCAGCGGCATTGGATTTATCCCAAAAGGGGCCACCGAGATCCCAGTTTACAAACCACATCTCCTCGGTAGTTGTATACATCTGTTCGAAGTTAAAAATACCATCGTGCGCAATAAATGCTTTAAATCGTCCGTCGTGATGCCCTGCAAGAAACATAACTGAAAACCCGCCATAACTGGCTCCAACTGCACCCAGCCTGGTTTCATCTACAAAAGGTTCTTTCGCCATTTCGTCAATTGCAGTGAGAAGATCTTTTATGTTTTGGCCACCATAATCTTTTGAAATCTGCTCATTCCACTCCTGTCCAAATCCGGGCAATCCACGGCGGTTGGGTGCAACAATTATATAATCATTGGCGGCCATCATCTGGAAATTCCAGCGATAGGACCAAAACTGACTTACCGTACCCTGCGGCCCGCCCTGGTTATACAAAAGTGTGGGATATTTTTTATTAGGATCAAAATGGGGAGGATAAATTACCCAAACCAACATTTGCTTCCCGTCGGTAGTTTCCAGCCAGCGTTCTTCTACTTTTCCCATTGTCAACTGATCGAGTAGTCCTTTATTTACCGAAGTCAGTGCTTCATCTTGCCCGGAAACCGGATCTACAAGATATAATTCAGCCGGCTGTGACATGGAGACTTTTTGTGCGACCAGCTTTTCGCCTGTTGGCAAAACAGTTTGATAATTGTGAACGCCGTCGGTTAAACGAACAATTGAACCATCTACCAAATCGAGCCTGTAAATTTCATCGGTAGCGTGAATATCGCTGATAAAAAAGATTGATTTACTGTCGCTGCTCCATACCAGACCATTTGAATTTTGGTCAAAACTTTCAGAAAAATCTGTTTTTTCACCATTTTCCAAGTCGGCTACAAACAAACGCAATTTGTCCGACTCATAGCCGTCGCGCGCCATACTTTCCCAGGCCACATATTTTCCATTGGGAGAAAAAACGGGGTTCTGGTCATACCCCATCATTCCTGAAGTAAAATTTATTGTTTTGCCCGTTTCCAAACTGTAAAAATAAATATCAGAATTGGTGGAAACAGAATAGGCTTTCCCCTCTTTCTTTTTGCAGGTGTATGCCAGTGTTTTACTATCAACACTCCATGCAATCTGCTCTGTTCCACCAAAAGGTTTCATGGGCGAATCATATTTTTCCCCTTCCATAATGTCCTTCCCTTTTGAAATATTCTCTGAATAATCGGCAATAAAAATGTGATTGTAAGTATAATCGTGCCAGGTATCCCAGTGGCGATACATAATGTTATTTTCAAGCCGGGCATCTGCTTTTGGCAGATCCGGAAAAAGGTCGTGAATGTCTTCGTCGAGTTTTACATTTTTTACATAAAATATTTTCGACTGATCGGGAGAATAGCCAAAGCCCGAAATTCCACCATCGACATGTGTAATTTGTTTGGCTCCGCTTCCGTCCGGCTTTATTTCCCATAGCTGAATCTCTCCCGACTGAGAAGAAAGATAGCCAATTTTTTTCCCATCGGGCCGCCATGCTGCCGACGACTCGTTGACTCCGGTGTTAGTGATATTTTTAGCCTCGCCTCCGGCAACCGGAACGGTATAAATATCACGGTACGATTTATTTTCTTCAATATTATAATAGGTAACCGTGTACAATACTGTTTTACGGTCGGGGGAAACCTGTGCCCCTCCTACTCTGCCAAACGACCAAAGCACTTCGGGTGTCATTTTGTCTGATGAAAGCGTGGGAGTTTCCGGCAAATAATTTTCTGATGAATTTTTCATTTCTTCTTTTTGTGTGCAACTCCAAAATATTGCAATAAGCAAAACAAAACTTAATTTCTTCATTTTATAAATGCTTTAAATTGAATTTTATTCAAAATAAGTAAAATGAATTTTCATCTGAAACGATTTTCCATTAAAACAAAAAAAGGTGCCTTTTCAGACACCTTTTACGATTTGCAAAACCTCATAGAACTAATCGCTGTTTTCGCCGTAGTGATAAACACCATCGTAGTCAAATTCTCCATTATTATAGTCAGTTCCTGTCACCCTGAATTGAACCGAATCCAGCCCGGAAATTTCAAGTTCTCCCAGGTTGAATGAGACAAATGCTTTATAAGGAATACTTTCATCGTCTCCATTGTTATTGTGTCTTAACTCCAACTCAACAGGCTGACTATCGCTTGTTAACTCGCCGGGGTGTTTTACCAGGTTTATAAAATGAACCTTACTGCTTCCCCAGTATTTCAGTTCAAAATTTAACAAGCTGTCAGTCATCCAAACATCAATCACGTTAATAGGATCGTTACCGATACTGTCGTTATTTTCCTCGGTAACGTCGAGAATTCCCTTCATCAAAATTTTCTTTACTGAATTAAGTTTTATATAATATTCAGTAGCTTCTTCTCCTTCACCTGAATTGTCATCCAAAATTGTGTAATTCACTAAAACTCTGTCCCCGTCTTCCACGTAATGAAATACATTAAAACTAGAGGTTACAGGTATCAGCAAATCATCATTATCCATAACAATTCTATACCCGTTGGCATTTGATTCCGTTTCCTGAAAAATGCCAAAGCCAACCCACATGTCTGACAATGAATAATAATCATCATCTTCCAAACATCCTGTTACCAAAAATATAGATGCAATTAACATTGCAAATACAGTTCTCTTCATAGTTCATTAAATTTTAATTGTTTCACGTGCTTAAGACTAAAAAGGCAAGACTAAGGTTGCGTCAATCAAAAAATATGACATTTTTTTTATCTTCATCTGCCAAAATAGGTTTCAATTTTAGATTGGCACAACAATTGCTAACTACGTTTTTATATATATAAATATTTAGATATATTTGAAAAATGAAAAAAATTGAATCTTTAAACAACTTAAAAGAGGTACTGCAACCGAACGAAAACGTTTGGTTATTGTTATATAAAAAAGACTCATCTCAAAGCGATTGTGCATTTGAGAACTATCAAAAAGCTGCACCAAAAGCAGATAAAATTGTTCTTTGTTATGCTGATGTAAATGAAGTTCGTGATATTCATCCGGAATATAAAATCACCAGTGTTCCCTCACTGTTGAACTTTGAAAAAGGAACATTAAAAAATGTGGTAAAAGGATGTCATCAACCGGAACAATTTAACGCCATTTTTGAAAAAGTTGCTTTTGTGTTGGCTGGAAACGGTGAAGGGAAACCGCAAAAAAATGTAACAGTTTATACCACTCCAACCTGCACATGGTGTAATACCATAAAAAGACATTTACAGGAAAACGGAATCAGATACCGCGAAGTTGATGTTTCGAAAGACCAGAAAGCAGCGGAAGAAATGGTCAGGAGAAGCGGACAGCAGGGAGTTCCGCAAACCGATATTAACGGAGAAATAATTGTTGGGTTCGACAGAAACAGAATAAACACTTTATTAGGAATAAATTAAAATCACAATAACATGAAAAAATTGGTATTCATACTGGCGGTTGCAGTTATATCGTTGCAAAGCTGCAATGCAAGCCAGGCAAAAAATAAAAGCAACGAAAAAGCGGAAGCACCAACAGAATCAGTAAGTGCTAAGGCAAGTGACGAAGGTGGCTCGGTAAAACTCACAAAAGAAAAATTTTTAAGTGAAGTGTGGGATTACCAAAACTCACCACAGGAATGGAATTTTAAAGGTGATAAACCTGCGCTTATCGACTTCTATGCCGACTGGTGTGGCCCGTGTAAAATCGCATCGCCAATTCTGGAAGAAATTTCAAAAGAGTATGCCGGAAAAATCACAGTGTATAAAATCGACACACAGGTAGAAAGAGAACTCGCAGGTGTTTTCGGGATTAGCGGAATACCGGCGTTTCTGTATATTCCAAAAGATGGGAAACCTGTGATGACTTCAGGGATAGCCCGTTCGAAAGAGGATACAAAACAAATGTTCAAAGATAATATTGACAAAATTTTGTTAACTTCAAATTAGTTTATTATTAACTATTAATTTTAAAGAATGGTAAAAATGAAAGAATTACAGCCTATTAACCAAAATGTTCTGCTGGAACTGACAGAAGACAACTCAGAACAAACAACCGCTTCTGGGATTATTATTCCCGATTCTGCAAAAGAAAAGCAGGAAGTTGCTAAAGTTGTTGCAATAAGTAACATCGAAAATGCAGAAATAGCGCCAGGTGACGAGGTTCTTTACAAAAGATTTGCAGGAACAGAAATCGACTTCGACGGTAAAAAATACCTGTTGTTGCCGTACTCTGAAATTCTGTCGAAAGTTGTAGAAACCGAATCAATTTAAGCTGTTCTTCAGGATTTTATCATTCTGCCAAAATTTTTCAAAATCGACATAAAGAGCTGGAGGTTAATTAACTTCCAGCTTTTTTATTTCGGTTGTATTTAAAAACTCAACGGTCTTATTAATTCCCTGGTACATTAACACATCGTGATTAACAAAAGCTACCATTTTCCGATATTCCGTTAAAAATTTCTCAAGAAAAGGCGACGTGTGCACCGGCTTTCTAAAATCCATGGCCTGCGCGGCGTTGTACAGTTCTATCGCTAAAATTTTTTCAGTATTCAACACAACTTTTAGTGCTTTAGTTGCCGCATTTCCTCCCATACTTACATGGTCTTCCTGTTCGTTGGAAGAAGGGATAGAATCAACAGAAGCCGGCGTAGCATATTGTTTATTCTGACTGACAATGGAAGCCGCTGCATATTGTGGAATCATAAAACCGGAATTCAATCCGGGTTTTGCCACCAAAAACTCAGGTAGTCCCCGCTCGCCTGAAATTAAACGATAAGTTCGTCGCTCCGAAATACTTCCCAACTCGCTCAGTGCAATAGCAAGAAAATCAAGTGCCAAAGCCAGTGGTTCACCATGAAAATTTCCACCGGAAACAATTTGGTCTTCGTCAGGAAAAACCGTCGGATTATCAGTCACCGAATTTATTTCAGTTTCAAAAACTCCGGCAACATAATTTACTGCATCTTTCACTGCTCCATGAACCTGCGGTATACAACGGAAAGAATAGGGGTCCTGAATGTGTTCTTTTTCTTTCAACTGCATCTCGCTTCTTTCCAAAATCATTCTGAAATTTGCTGCCGTTGTTGCTTGTCCTTTGTGTGGGCGGATTCGCTGAATATTTTCGCCAAAAGGTTCAATCAAACCGTCAAAAGCATCCAGTGAAAGTGCTCCAATTATGTCACCCTGATCGATAATCCGAAAGGTTTTCAGCAAAGTATAAACACCGTGAGCACTCATAAACTGAGTTCCATTCAAAAGTGCCAATCCTTCTTTTGCTTCCAGTTTTACAGGCTTCCACTCCATTCTCTTCAGCACTGATTTTGAAGCAACTTTTTGGCCTTCAAAATATACCTCTCCTAAGCCAAGCAAAGGTAAAAACAACATTGCCAACGGAGCCAAATCGCCACTGGCTCCCAGTGAACCTTGTTCGCAAACTACCGGTAATATATTGTTGTTAAACAAATCGATAATTCGCTGAACAGTTTTTAATTGTACTGCTGAATTTCCTTTTGATAGTGCATGTGCTTTTAACAGCAGCATCAATTTTACAACCTCAGCCGGGACTTCAGGCCCAACATTACAGGCGTGCGAAATCACCAGATTTTCCTGCAATTTACTTAATTCGTCTTTCGAAATTTCTATATCACACAAAGCTCCAAAACCAGTGTTTATTCCGTACAACGGCTTTTCAGACTCTTCTAATTTTTTATCGAGATAATTTTTACTTGTTATAATGAGTTGCTTTGACTTTTCTGAAAGTTCGAGTTTAATGTTATTTTCAAGAATTTCCTGAATTTGTTCAAAAGTGAGATTTTCGGGTGTTATTTGAAATGTATGATTTGCCATGACAAAATTTAAAAATTTGTAAAAAGAAAAAGTTGATTTTAAAAGTCCAACTGTGAGGATAGTAAACAACATCCTTCTACTTCGCTCAGGATGACGACACAGTTAGCGCAGCCAAACAATCAGGGAAACCTGATGTCTCCCCCGGCACTTTTTACAAATCTGAATTTTAAGATCATCGCCTCAATTTTGAAGCAATTTCGTAGAAGTAGAATGATTAGGAAAGGATTTTTATCAGTTCTTCGGCGGTCACACTTTTTTGCTCGCCGCTCTCCATATTTTTCAAAGTAAATTTTCCCTCGTTCATTTCTGATTCGCCAGCCAAAACCACATAGGGAATATCCTTTTTATTGGCATAATTCATCTGCTTTTTCATTTTGGCATTTTCAGGAAATATCTCGGCATTTATATTGTTTTTCCGAAGCTGAGCCAAAACCGGCAAACAGTACGCTTCTTCTTTTTCACCAAAATTTACAAACATTACTTTTGTTGTTTCCAACGATTCCTGAGGGAAAAGATCGAGTTGAGTAAGCACATCAAAAATACGCTCGGCACCAAACGAAACACCAACTCCGGAAACATCGGGCAGGCCAAAAATCCCGGTTAAGTCATCGTATCTCCCTCCACCGCAGATACTTCCAATGGCAACATCTTTGGCTTTTACTTCGAAAATTGCACCGGTGTAATAGTTTAAGCCACGGGCAAGCGTTAAATCCAACTCCACCTCTGTTTGCAAATCAAGTCTTTCAACATAGCCAAATAATGTTTTAATTTCCTCCACTCCCTTTATTCCAATTTCTGAAGCAGCCAGAACATTTTCGAGTTGAGTAATTTTTTCAGCAGAACTTCCTTCCAAAGCTAAAATAGGTTGCAATTTTTGAATCGCCTCATCGGAAACTCCTTTTTCTGAAAGCTCCTGATTTACTTTTTCCAGGCCAATTTTTTCCAGTTTATCGATGGCAACGGTAATATCAACAATCCGTTCATTTTCACCAATAATTTCAGCAATTCCTGCTAAAATTTTCCGGTTATTAATTTTTACAACAGTATTAATTTTCAGCTGAGCAAAAACATCGTCGATGATTTGCACCAACTCCATTTCATTGAGCAAACTGTTACTGCCAATTACATCCACATCGCATTGGTAAAATTCGCGATAACGTCCTTTTTGCGGACGATCGGCACGCCAAACCGGCTGAATCTGGTAACGTTTAAACGGGAAAGTAATATCGTTTCGGTATTGCACCACAAAGCGCGCAAACGGAACAGTTAAGTCGTAACGTAATCCTTTTTCTGAAATTTCCGAAGTCAGTTTAACTGAATCTTTTTCAGCGTAAACCTCATTAGAAACTTTTGACACAAAATCTCCCGAATTCAAAATCTTGAATAAGAGTTTATCACCTTCTTCCCCGTATTTTCCCATCAACGTGGAAAGATTTTCCATTGCCGGTGTTTCAATCGACTGAAAACCGTACAACCGAAAAACATCTTTTATGGTATCGAAAATATAATTTCGTTTCACCATTTCAATTGGTGAAAAATCGCGCGTTCCCTTGGGAATAGAAGGTTTTTGTGCCATCCTTTTCAATTTTAAGGGGACAAAAGTAAGGAAAATGTAAACGATTTACGAATTTCGGAAAATGAAAAACCAGATGAAATTACATCAGTTCTAACTCCTTTATCAATTTATCAAGATATTCAGCGCAGCCTGCTTCACCTTCCTTAGGCGCCCATGAAGCAAAATTTTTATCATCGGCCTGAACATACGGCCCATCTTTAATTTCGTAAACAACAGTACCTGATTCCAGCGAAACGACAGTATGCCAAACTTTCGGAGGCACTTCCACTCCGTAAATTCCGGTTGAATGATGCAAAATTACTTGTTCCGTGATTTCACCTAAGTCATTAAAAAAAATCATAGTAAGTTTTCCCTTTAACAGGAGAAAAACTTCGCGTTTATCCGGATTTTCGTGTTTGTGCGGCTGCACGTATGTACCCGGCTCAAATGCATTGAGCATCCTGTTAATTGGGTCGTCGTATGTAAAATGAAAATTATAATTCGCGCGCTTTCGTTCTCTTTTTTGTGCTTCGCCGATTACATCGGCAAGTAACTTTTTATCAATCTTTTGAATCTCCGGATTTTTTTTCAAAATAATCAGTTAAAAAATTTAAATGTCAGCGGGTATTTGTAATGTTGTCCGTTATTCGCCGCAACGGTTCCCATAATCACTAAAATTAACCAGGCAATTCCAAATCCAACCAAAAGTAAGATTCCAATTCCAACAATTATAAACAAAACTGAAACAATAAGAATCAGTGTCCATGTAATCTGAAAATTAAGAACCTCTTTTCCGGTTTCATTTACAAATTCGTATTCGTCTTTTTTTATCAGATAAATAATCAGAGGCCCAATTACGTTTCCTAACGGAATTCCGATTAATGTTGCCAGCGCTGCCAGGTGAACAAACATTCCCCATTGTTTCTCATTCGGATCGGTAACTATTCGTTCCATAATTTTAAGGTTTTATTCATCTAAATTAAACATTTTTTGTTTTTTCGCAGAACGAATTTTTTCAAAATTGCCAATATGGAAGACAAAAAGAAAGACGGGCGTTACAACAGAATATACAAACAGCTAAGCGAGCTTGTTTTAAAAAGCAACAACACTTCGGCAAGAATGGCTACCGTTATTGCAGTACTACACCATAAAATGGATACTTTTTTTTGGACCGGTTTTTATTTACTGGTGGACGGCCAAATGACTGTAAATATGTATCAGGGACCTGTGGCCTGCCAGGTTCTCGAAAAAGATAAAGGTGTTTGCTGGGCCGCCTTCAACAAAAAAGAAACGGTAATCGTAAAAGATGTACATCAATTTCCCGGGCACATTGCCTGCGACTCGCGCTCAAAATCTGAGATTGTTGTTCCTCTAAAAAACAAAAAGGGAGAGATCAGCGGAGTTCTTGATGTTGACAGCAACGAACTGGCTTCGTTTAACGAAACCGATGCCAAATGGCTGGAAAAAATAGTAGCGTTAATTTACCAATAAATTCCATTTCAAATCGCCGGGTTCATCATCTTAATACAAAATCAAAATATACTATGGATCTACTTTTCACGGACAGAAATTCCTACGGCCCATACTTCCTGAAAAAATAATAAATCGAAACTTTTAACGAAATGTTAATTTGAATTTGTAATCATTTCTATTAATTATCGAACAAACATATTACTTTTGATATGATATTAAAGGACCAAAACGCAAAATATGGGATTAGATAAAAACTATTCCGACGAAAAGAAGCAAATTACGAAGATAGTAGTTATTGAAGATAATGAGAATTTTGTAAAATATTTATATAGTTTTTTTAAATTTCGCTCCCAGCACAAAATAATTCATCATTTTTTTAATTGCAAAGATGCAATGAACTCGGAAAGTTTGGGATTGGCAAAAATCCTGTTGCTGGACATCAAGCTTCCGCAAGAAAGTGGGTTGGAGGCTTTGCCATCCATCCTGAAAGAATACCCCAATCTCAAGGTAATAGTTTTAACATCGTTTAAAGATGACGAGATGCTTTTTGAAGCGCTTCAAAAAGGTGCGGTTGGTTACATTTTAAAAACAGATTGTTTTGAACATTTGGAAAACGCGATTGAACAGGCAAAACTTGGAGGAATGCTTTTTTCGCCATCAATGGCACAAAAAATTCTAAACCATTTCAAACCAAAACCTGTGGAAAAAAATAATTTGACCCGCAGAGAAAATGAGGTGCTCCAATTATTAAAAGCAGGATTTACAAAAAAAGAAATGGCAGCAAAATTAAACATAAGTTACAATACAGTAGATACCCATGTAAAAAACATTTACAAAAAATTAAATGTAAACTCAAACATTAGAGCGGCAAACAAGAACAATTAACATAATTATTGCACCAAATTAAAAAATCACGTTTTTACGTTATTTTATTAAACATTTCATATGAATACTTTTGCTTTTCCTTAGACCAAGACTAATGAAAAATGAAATTATTCTCAAAAATTAAAAAGGACATTTATTCTTCAAAAGCCAAAAAGATTCAGGAAGAAATTGACTTAATAAAACAAAGGAAAAATTCCGACACATGCGAATTACTTTGTTCTAAATTATTTCATTTTTCGAAACTGGATGTAAAAGCGCCACTAGATTTAAGAAATTGTTTTCTGGAAAATGCCAAATTAAATAATATAATACTCTCACGAATTTGTTTTTGGAGTTCAAATTTAAAAAAAGCAAATTTCACCAATGCGTATTTGTATCAGGTTGATTTTTGGAAAGCAGATCTGTCAGAAACAAATTTCGCCAATGCCGAATTAAAAAGTTGTGTATTGGCTCAAACAAATCTCCAAAATTCGATATTGACAGGAGCAAATTTGAAAAATGCTCGTATGGAAAATGCGAACTTAACAAATGCAGATTTTACTGAGGCCAATTTAAAATGGGCTAGAATTGATCTTTACCAGCTTAAATCGGTAAAAAGTTTAAAAAATACAATAATGCCCGACGGAACAGAATTCTCTTCTTCTTGGCAAAAATTAATAGAAAGCTCTGAAATACCTGAAACTCAGAATTACATTTAAATCCGGGAAGCGAATTAACAGACTACAACCAGCTCCACTTCCAGATTTTATTTTAGTACAATAACAAAACTCTGTTATTTTGAATAATTATAAATATTCAAAAAGTAACAAACATCTCCGGCAAAAAACATCAATTTCAATTTGAAGATTTTATTTTTAAAAAATTTTTAAATTGAAACTATAAACCAGTAAAAAATGACAAACCAAAGTAGTGCCATTAAATTTTATAGTGGCGAACAGATTCCGGTGGAGCTCCACAAAGTAAGAATCGTACAAAAGCTATTCTTGAAACCTATTGAAGAAAGAAAAGCAGCCGTTGAGGAAGCCGGATTTAATACATTCCTGTTAAATACAAAAGATATCTTCCTTGATATGCTTACCGACTCCGGAACCAACGCGATGAGTGACAATCAGGTGTCTTCTATGTTGCAGGCTGACGATGCCTATGCTGGCTCGCAAAGTTTCTACCGTATGGAAGAAGCTGCCCGCGAGGTTTTTGGAAAACACTATGTTTTACCGGTTCACCAGGGACGCGCTGCCGAAAATATTGTATCGCAGGTTTTTATAAAAAAGGGCGAAGTAATTCCTATGAACTATCACTTTACCACAACCAAAGAGCACATGGAACTTAACGGAGGTAAAGTATTGGAAATATATAAAGATGACGCACTTGATATTAAAAGTACAAAGCCATTTAAAGGAAATATAGACATTGATAAATTAAAAGCTGTTTTTGAAAAATACGGTAAAGATAAAGTAGCTTTTGTAAGAATGGAAGCATCGACAAACCTGATTGGCGGGCAACCGTTTTCCATGCAAAATATGCGCGATGTAAAAGCCGTTTGTGAACAGAATGATACGATGATGGTGCTCGACGCCAGTTTAATTGGTGAAAATGCATACTTTATTAAACAACGCGAAGAAGAATTTAAAAATGCCGAAATAAAAGATATCCTGCTGGAGATGTGCGGATACGCCGACTTGGTGTACTTCTCGAGCCGTAAAGTAAGTTCAACACGTGGTGGTGGAATTTTAACAAACAGTAAAGACCTGTATTTAAAAATGCGTGATTTGCTGGTACTGTACGAAGGATTCCTCACATACGGCGGTATGTCGGTTCGCGAAATTGAAGCCATGGCAGTGGGCTTAAAAGAAACCTGCGACGACACAGTTATAAGCCAGTCGCCATCTTTTATCAAATATGCTGTTGACAACCTCGACAAAGCAGGTATCCCGGTAATTACACCAGCCGGAGCACTGGGTTGCCATATCGATGCGATGGGATTTTTACCCCATGTTCCTCAACAGGAGTATCCTGCCGGTGCCTTAGCTACTGCATTATACATTATCTCAGGAATTCGCGGGATGGAAAGGGGAACTATTTCAAGTGTACGCGACGAAAATGGAGATGATGTTCTCGCTGATGTTGAATTGCTTCGTTTGGCATTCCCACGGCGGGTATTTACACTTTCACAAACCATGTTTGTAGTTGACCGTGTAAAATGGCTTTTTGACAATCGTGAATTGGTGGGCGGTTTACAATGGATTGAAGAGCCGCCTTTACTGCGTTTCTTTATGGGACGATTAGAAGCCATAGGTGACTGGCCTGAAAAATTAATGGCAAAATTCAAAGAAGATTTTGGAGATTCTTTGTAGAAAGCTGGAAGAAATTCAACCAAAAACCATTTATTATAATATCAAGGGGGAATCAGAAATGGTTCCCTTTTTTCGTAAAAAAATATCATTTATTTTTATCATCATTTTATCGTTCAATTTAAAACTAAACATCAAGTTATGGTCGACTGGAATAAAGTCAGAGAAGAGTTCCCTGTTTGTAAAAAATATATCTATCTGAATCCGGCAGGTGGTTCTCCGGTTTCAAAAAGTGCTGCCACTGAAGGGAAACGCTTCTATGATGAAATGCTTGAATTTGGTGATACATACTGGGACAACTGGCTGGAAAGAACAGAAAAGATAAGGAGTAACCTTGCTGGTTTTATCGGCGCAGAAAAAGCAGAAATCGGATTTACCACCAACACTTCACATGGAATGAACCTTGTAGCTCAATTCCTAAAAAATAAAGGAACCGTTCTTACCATGCGTGACGAATTTCCGTCGACTACTTTTCCCTGGTTGAATCAGAAGGCTGAAATAAAATTTGTTGAACCGGTTGAAAATACTTTTCCGCTAAATGAAATTGAAAAAGCAATTACACCAGATGTCAAAATCCTTATAACAAGCTACGTCCAGTATAAAACCGGTTTTCGACAGGATTTAGAAGCATTAGGGAAACTTTGTAAAAGAAAAAACCTCATTTTTGTAGTAAATGCAACGCAAGCTTTGGGAATCTTCCCGGTTGATGTAAAAAAATGCAATATTGATTTTCTGATGTTTACCGGGTTAAAATGGGCAACTGCAGGTTACGGAATCGGAGGTTTATATATCAATAATAAATGGTTAAAAAAAGAGGATTTCCCGTTTGCCGGCTGGAGAAGTGTAAAAGAGCCGGAAAAAATGAACAATACTGACCTCGATTTAAAAAACGAAGCATCGGTAATCGAATCAGGGTGCCCGCATTTCCCGAACATTTTTGCTTTGGGAGGAGCGCTTGAGATGTTCAAAAAAATTGGTGCTGAAAATGTTGTTAACCGGGTATTGTTTCTTAATCATTTTCTGGAAGATAAACTCACAAAAATGGGTATCGGGGTTATCTACCAAAAGGAAGATAGACACCGATCCGGAATATTAATTGCACGAATTCCAAACGCAAAAAAGATAGTAGAAGAACTATTCAAAAAAAATATTATCGTTTCAGCGCGAGGCGAAGGAGTTCGGATTTCAACAAGTATTTTCAACAACGAAGAGGATATTGAAACCTTAATCCGCGAATTAAAAACACTTTTGAACTAACTTTTCAAAATCTCCGGAACAGCATTAAGAACAAAAGATTAAAACAAAAACAGACAATCTATTTATTAGGAGAAAAATTATTAGTATATTTTATAGCAAAATCAAAAATTACTAATCAATGGATTTTCCGCTATTTCATCTCGATTTTATGGGGAACCGTTTACTGGTTGCCATAATTGCCATTTTACATGTTGTAATCAACCACTCACTGGCTGTGGGATTTGCCCCGCTGGTTACATTTCTGGAATTCAGGGGATATCAGAAAAAACAAGTAAGTCCTGAAGAGGGAGCAGCCTGGGACGAAACCGCAAGAAAGCTGCTTTTCACCGCTTTTATAATCACAACAACAGTAGGCGCATTAACCGGTGTTGGAATTTGGTTTGCTGCATCACTTGCCAACCCGGCATCGCTTGGCAGTTTAATCCGGGTATTCTATTTTGCCTGGTTTACTGAGTGGATCATTTTTGTACTGGAAGTCGTATTTATTATGATCTATTTTCTTACCTGGAAACGATCCAATGAAAATCCAAAACGAAAAAGAAAACATATTTTATTTGGGCTTTGGCTGAGTATTTTTTCGTGGCTTACCATGGCTAT
Organism: Maribellus maritimus; assembly: GCF_022267315.1. GTDB lineage: Bacteria > Bacteroidota > Bacteroidia > Bacteroidales > Prolixibacteraceae > Draconibacterium > Draconibacterium maritimum. The sequence continues at coordinate 4,655 of NZ_JAIKLE010000004.1, read as the reverse complement.
TATTGTTGCTATTCTCGGTTTTATGATGGATCCGGGAAGTTGGATAAATCATAAAACATTATTTAGTGGTTTTACCAACCCAATATATTTCCCGCAACTTATTTTCCGCACCCCGATTGCGATGATGATGGCAGGTTGTATTGCTCTTCTGATAACTGCTTACATCCTGAAAAGAGGCAATCCATATCGTCCCGGCCTGCTTAAACACATTTCATTCTGGATTTTGCTTTGGACCCCTGTTGCGGCTGCAGGAGCTTTTATTTATTACTGGTTTATTCCCAGATCAATGATTGGAAATCTGCCTGTTGCACTTGGAACCCAACAATTTCAGGACTGGTACGATTCACTTTTAACGGTAATGATTGTGGTGGTTTCCATTGGTTTTGCAGTAAGTATTCTCGGAACATTTGCACCCAGGCGCTTGCCTAAACACCTTTTATTTATTCCTGTAGTTGCCTCCATCCTGTTTTTAGGAACCTTTGAACGTTTACGCGAATTTATACGAAAACCTTATGTTATTGGCGATTATATGTATGCCAATGGAATATTGGTTGAGGAATATCCCTTATATCAGCAAACCGGATTATTAAAAAATTCGCCTTACTCATCCGTTTCAGAAATAACAGACGCAAACAGGTTAAAAGCCGGAGAAGAAGTTTTTAACCTGGCCTGTACCCGTTGTCACACAACACACGGTGTAAATTCGGTAGTTAACCGTTTTGAAAGAATGTACGGCACAGAAAATCCTTTAAATGTGGAAGCGATGAAAGTTTACATGAAATCGATGCATAATGTGAGGTATTACATGCCGCCATTTCCCGGAAATGACATGGAGCTGGATGCGCTTGCCTGGTATATTCAGCACCAGCAGGCCGAACCAAAACCACTGGAAGGGCCGCAAATTAAAGGCGTAGATGTAAAAGAAATAAAATACTAACCGGATAAAACCAAATCAACCATGATAAATGCTGTAATTACACAAATACCCGTTCCCAAGGATATTCCTCTGCCACTGCCACTGCCCGAATGGATATTGGTAGCTATTTTAATTTTTTCATTTCTTCTGCACATACTTTTTATCAATCTGATGGTAGGTGGAAGTATTCTTACTTTTTGGTATGAATGGAAAGGTTTAAAAAACAAAGACCACGACAAACTGGCCCGCGAAATTGCTGCAACAATTACGGTAAATAAAAGTCTGGCGGTAGTTTTAGGAGTTGCACCTTTACTGTCGATAAACGTTCTTTACACCTTGTATTTCTATTCTTCAAATGCTTTAACCGGAAACATGTGGATATCAATTGTCCCATGGGTTTCTGTCGCGTTTCTGCTGATATACCTTCACAAATATTCCTGGGACAAGCTGGCCGAAAACAAAACCTTGCACCTCAGTATTCTTGCGCTTGGTGTTTTTAGTTTTCTAATGATTCCATTTATATTTTTAACGAACATTAACCTGATGCTTTTTCCGGAAAAATGGGGTGAGGTACAGGGATTTTTTAGTGCCCTTACGCTGCCCAATGTGTTTCCACGATATTTCCATTTTATAACCGCCTGCCTTGCAATAACCGGCGTGTTCCTGGCGGTTTATTTTGGAAGAAAAAGTTACAATACAGAATCGAAGTTCGAACACATAACAAAAGCTGATTTGCAAAAAAGTATGCTGACACTGGCGCTCGCTGCCACGGGGTTTCAGTTTATTTTCGGACCGCTTCTATTTTTAACCTTACCCACAAAAGGAGTAACATGGGGATTATTCTGGGTAATTCTGGCAGGTGTAACAGTAGCTGTTATTATTCTTCTGCAGCTTTGGAAGATGATAAAACAAAATGAAACAATTGGCAGACGTTTTTATCTTATTTTGGGTTTATTCACCATTCTCGTGGCATTTATGGGAACAGGACGACACATGTATCGTGAATCGGCATTAAAAACCCATAAAACGATGATGGCAGAACGGACCGCTGCACACTGGGAAGCCGTAAAAAAGGCACATGAAAATGTTTTAATGCCGTCAGTTCAAACAGGGGAAGGAACAATTAGCCCGGGGGAAGCGCTTTTTAAAAACAACTGTGCTGTTTGCCATGCTGCAAATACGCGTTTGGTAGGGCCATCGATGGCGGAAGCTGCTCCCGTATACGACGGAAACATCGAAGGACTAAAACAGTGGATAAAAAAGCCCGGAAGAAAAAGGATGGATTACCCTGCAATGACAGGTTTTCCTAATCTAAGCGAACAGCAACTTACCGATATTTCAAATTTTGTTTTACAAAAAGATTGGAATTAGCCGACAAATACCAATCATTGGTGTAAATATGGAGTATCCAAAGTTGAGTCCTTCAAAATTTCGACATAACTACCTCCCGCAACTAAAATACATTTCTGTTAAAATGCCATAATTGTTCAAATTTAAGCAACGGGGACCTATAAATTTTGCTTTGTCAATAGATATAAAAAAGATGGGGACTATCGGCGTAAAGTTCCAACCGAAAATTTAAAAAAGCAGTGAAGTTTCACATTCACGCATCTAAATCTGAGACGGGGACCAACCAACTGGATAAAGCACGATTACCTAAACAGATTTAACGCAGCAAAAAAGACAAAACTTTCAGTTCTAAAAAATGTTATAACTTCGTTGTTCGATAAATCGGAATTATTATATGAAAATCAGTCCGCGTATTCAATTCTTAATAAAAAATGGATTAAAAGGTTTGGCCTGGATGGCACTGCTTCTGGCAGCTTATTTTTTATTTAAAAAACTGGTTTTATCAAATGCTTCCGATGAATGGATTCAGCAATTTTATGCCCGGCCTGAAATAATTTATCTAATTTACTCGGCTTCCGAATTTTTCTTTGGTGTGATTCCTCCTGAAATTTTTATGATTTGGGCTTTTAACAAAGCTGATACTCTTCACTATGTTTTAAATGTCGGTTTTTTTGCTGTGGTCTCCTATATAATGGGATATGTCACTTTTTTAATCGGACAATTCTTTTTCAAAAAAACAACCTTTCGTTTTATCCGAAAAAAATTCTTTAGTCAACAATGGCCACTCATCCACAAATATGGCCTGTTCCTGATAATTGTTGCTGCGCTTACTCCCCTCCCCTGGTCGGCTGTTAGCTTATTGATTGGTTCCGCAGGATACCCATCAAAAAGGTACCTGAAATATGCTTTGTTCCGATTCCTGCGTTTTGCCCTCTACGGATATATTATTTTTCAAAGCCATCAGATCTGATTGCAATCAAAAACATCCTTAAAGCTAATTTGTTATCTTAAGAATAACGCTCAATAGTTAATTGACGAAAACAAACAGATTTCTGTCGATAAAAAAGCAAGTATTGTTTCATTTTAGGGCTACTCAGAACAATTTGCTTTTCAGCAGAAAAAGTATTCACACTTTCTGAAATGAATTTAGCTTTATGAAAACAAGATTAGTCATACTGATATTACTCTTATTTACAACGGAAATTATGGCAGAAAATATAGAAAAAGCTACGCTTGGCGGAGGATGCTTTTGGTGTACAGAAGCAGTGTATTTGCAACTAAACGGAGTTGTTGAAGTAAAACCGGGGTACAGTGGAGGACACGTCAAAAATCCTTCATACAAAGAAGTTTGTACCGGAAGAACAGGACACGCTGAAGTTGTTCAGCTCACCTACAACCCTGAAAAAGTAAGCTTTTCAGAAATTCTCGAAGTGTTTTTTATGACCCATGACCCAACTACACTTAACCGACAGGGAAATGATGTGGGAACGCAGTATCGCTCAGCCATTTTTTATCACAACCAGCAACAAAAGGAAATTGCAGAGGAGATTATTCAGGAATTTGAAAAAGAAAAAGTTTACGACTCCCCTATTGTTACAGAAGTTACTCCGTTTGAAAAATTTTATATTGCAGAAGATTATCACATCAACTATTTTGAAAGAAACAAAAATCAACCGTATTGCCAGTTTGTAGTTGCACCAAAAGTGGAAAAATTTCAAAAAATTTTTAAAGACAAGGTAAAAAAACAAAACTGATGTAAATAATATTTCCTAAATTAGATAACTCAAACAATTTATGATGAAAAAAGTGCTTTTTGTCCTATTTCTGGCAACTTACTCACTTCCTTCGTTTTCTCAAAGCGAATTTTCTCATAATGAAGGAGATACGACTTATACAATGAAACGATATGTTTTTATGTTGCTTGAAAGTGGCGAAACAAAAAGTAAAGATTCAACAGAAGCTGCTCAATTTCAGGAATTACACCTTTCTCATTTAAACAATTTAGCGGAGTCAGGAAAACTTATAGTTGCCGGCCCGTTTGAAGGAGGAGGAGAACACCGCGGACTGTTAATTTTTGATGTCGATACGGTTGATGAAGCTTTAAAACTGGAAGGGGAAGACCCAATGGTAAAAACCGACCGGCTGCGGATGAACGCTTTCTACTGGTGGGGAGCAAAGGGAACAGTAATTAAATAGTAGCTATTTGGAAAAATATACAAACCTTTTTTATTGAAATTATCAAGATCGACCGGTAATTAACAAAACCCGAGTTTAAACAAAAACCCGGGTTTTTGAGCACTATCTCATAAACTGTGTAAATAGGAATACCGGGGGTTGCAACCCCCGGTATTTTTTGTTTAATTTTAAACTTTATGCAGTAATGAAAAAA
>NZ_JAIKLE010000049.1 GCF_022267315.1 Maribellus maritimus | reverse complement strand
CTGTCCCAAAAGTCTGATTATGTATTTGAAGAGTTGAGTATTTGAAAAATTTCTCAGATACCTACCCGAATACAAAATCCTTTTGGGACAGCCTCCCTAAAGTGATTAATGAGTAAGTATTATGATTTTTCAAACCGTTGCCTGTCCATTCTATCCATCCCGTTTCTTTTGTCAAAGTCATGATGATAGTTCTGTTGTCTTTTTTTCATTTTATCATATTTCATTAATTGTTCTTCGGTGAGCATGCCTCGGATTTCCTGGTTGTGTTTTGCCATAATTTTAGCGATTTCAGTTTTTATATCCGAAATCTTTTCAATGTTTTTATAAATGGCATTCATATCCGGCTTTTCAACTGTACTTAACGTTTGTTGCCTGGCTTCGAGTTCTCCGAGTTCGTTTCTGAGCGGTTTTACCTGTTTCCCAATTTCCAAACGCATTTCTTTTAAAGTTTCTTTTTGTTCATCTGTAAAAAAACTTTGGTGTTTACCTCGTGGATTGATGTCGCGATCGATGCGCTCTTTGTCCCATCTGCGAAAATCATTTTTCTGCTGTGGATTTTGCGCTGAAACATTAGTTGCAACAATCATAGCAACTGTCATAAATAATCCTAAAACTTTAGTTTTCATAACTTCATCATTTAAATAAATAATCAATTGTTCTGTTTTCTGGTGATTTTGACAACAATTACAATTTATGGTTTAATAGAAATCAGGTTTTAACTTTCGTTAACCCGGAATATAATATTTTGAGCAATGTTATGTTTTAAATTGCTGGTTTTAATTTATTTTAACGTAATGGAATTGGGAATTTTAGGACGGATATCAGGTAAGTTTTTTTATTTTTGACGAATTATTGTTGTGAATTTCTGGATTTTAAATATTCAGAACAAAAAAAGAAAGAGATGAATTGGAGAAAATTTTGGATAGGAACAGCCATCGTTGCTGTAATAGGGGTAGGCTTCTTTAGTTTCACCCAGGATCAGAAGAACTTTGAGATTGCTAAAAACCTGGATATTTACCACACTCTTTTTAGAGAGCTGAACATGTTTTATGTAGATGAGATTAGTCCAAATAAACTGGTAAAGGAAAGCATCGACGATATGTTAATGTCGTTGGATCCTTACACGAATTATATTTCTGAAGACCAGATTGAGGACTTTCGTTTTATGACCACGGGTGAATATGCCGGTATTGGAGCCTTAATCGGGAAACAAAACGGGAAGATTGTTATTTCGGAGCCGTACGAAGATTTTCCAGCACAAAAATCAGGACTAAGAGCCGGAGACATCATACTTGAAGTTGAAGGAAAATCAACAGAGGAAATGAGTACAGAGGATGTAAGCAACCTGTTGAAAGGACCTGCAAACAAACCGGTAAAAATTAAAATTCAGCGCCCGTACGAAAAGAAACCTTTTGAAGTTGATGTCGTTCGTGAGAAGATTAGTATTGATGCAGTTCCGTATTATGGTATGCTGGATGAGAACACAGCTTACATTCGTCTTTCCAACTTTACTGCCAATTGCAGTAAGGACGTGAAAAATGCTTTTCTTGAATTAAAGAAGAATAAACCTGAATCACTTATTCTTGATTTGCGCTCAAATCCGGGCGGGCTTCTTATGGAAGCAGTGAGAATTGTAAATATGTTTGTTCCTCAGGGAGAAGAAATTGTAAGTACCAGAGGAAAAGTAAAGCAGTGGGATAAAGTTTATAAAGCCACGGAAGCACCGCTCGATACCACTATCAATATTGCTGTTTTGGTTAATCGTAATTCAGCTTCCGCATCGGAAATCGTAGCCGGAGCTATTCAGGATTTGGATCGGGGAATAATTGTTGGAACACGTACTTTTGGAAAGGGACTGGTGCAGACAACCCGTGATTTGAGTTACAATACAAAACTAAAAGTTACTACAGCTAAATATTATATTCCAAGTGGGCGCTGTATTCAGGCGCTCGATTATTCTCACAGAAATGAAGACGGGAGTGTAGGACATGTTCCCGATTCTTTAATTTCTGAGTTCACTACTAAAAAAGGACGAAAAGTTTATGATGGTGGTGGTGTAGTCCCCGATTTGAAAATTGAACCTGAAGAATTAAGCAATCTGAGCATTGCTCTGATAACCAAATTTATAGTGTTTGATTTTGCCACTAAATATTCAAGTGAGAACGAATCAATAGCAGAGCCGGAAGACTTTGTAGTTAATGAAGATATTTACCAGCAGTTTGAAAATTTTGTTGAAGAAAATGATTTTGAATACGACTCGGAATCAAAAGAGCTTCTGGAAGAGTTAAAGAAATCGGCAAAAGATGAAAAGTACTATAAAATTGCTGAAAATGAATTTGCAGCGCTACAGGCAAAACTGGAACCCAATCTTGATAAAGATTTACATGAATTTAGCGATGAAATTAAAGAATTGATAGAAGATGAAATTGTTTCTCGTTATTATTACCAAAAAGGTTCGATTCGCGCTGCGATTAACGATGACAAGGGAATAAAAAAAGCAATCGAAGCTTTGGAATCTCAAACTGCCTATGCTGCCTACTTTACGCCTGGAACAGTGATTAATATGAATTAAGCCGGGAACAAAATATTATAAAAAAGAGGAGGCCAAAACCCTCCTCTTTTTTTGTCAATTTGTATTATTTTGTAAGCTGTTGCATTTTGTTTGCCTTTGGAAGATTTCCTGTCCATTTTTTAATCCGGTAATTAATTCGGATGGTCAGCATATACATTACAGGAGAAACCAGCAACGTAAGAAATGTTGCGAATGTTAATCCGAAGATTACGGTCCAAGACATTGGCCCCCAGAAAGCGACGCTCTCACCTCCGAGCGTTAATTGCGGGTCGAAATGTGTGTATAACCTGAAAAAGTCGAAGTTCAACCCGATTGCCAAAGGCAGTAGTCCAAGAACTGTGGTTATTGCAGTTAACAAAACGGGGCGCAAACGAGTTTTTCCTGCTTCAACCAAAGCGGCTACTTCTTCTTTAACAGGCAGGAAAGCTCCTTCGGGTAATCCCATCTCGTCTCGTTTACGCTGCCGTGTAATATCAATGTAGTCGATAAGTACAATACCGTTATTAACAACAATTCCGGCCAACGAGATAATCCCAATTCCCGTCATAATTACAACAAATTCCATTTTGAAAATTCCGAGCCCAAGGAAAACCCCAATCGTGCTAAAAATTACGGTAGCAATTATAATTGCCGGTCTAATAAAGGAATTGAATTGTGTTACCATGATAATCATGATCAAAGCCACTGCAATTAGTAATGCAAATTCGAGGAATTCCATACTCTCTGCCTGTTCCTGTTGTTCCCCGGTAAACTCATAACTGTAACCGTTAGGCATGTCGTAATCCTGTAAAACCTGTCTTATACGCTCGTTGATTTCATTTGCATTAAACCCTTCAACAACACCAGATGAAATTGTAATAACGCGTTTATTGTCAATCCGGCTGATTTTGTCATAGGTGGTTGAGTACTCGAAATCAGCAACAGCAGAAATTGGAATACTATGATCGTTTACTTGTATTTTCTGATTCATTAATGTTGAAACATCATTCCGGTATTGTTCCTCAAAGCGAATAAAGATATCGTATTCATCTTCACCATCTTTAAACTTGCTTGCTTCATATCCATACAAAGCGTTACGAAAGGCCATCCCGATTTCCTGTGTTGAAACTTCATACAAACGAGCTTTTTCGCGGTCAACTTTTATCAGCATTTCGGGCTGGTTAACGTTGATATTAAGTTTTAACTCGTCAATTCCCGGGATATCGTCATCTTCAATCATGTTGACAAAGTCGTCGGTTATTCGAATAAGTTCGTCAAATTCATCTCCCGAAACATCAATGTTTATTGGGCTTCCTGTTGGTGGACCTTCTTCTTCTTTTTCAACATAAATGCGGGCACCTACAAACCCATCCAGGTTTTTGGAAATTTCCTGCATGATTTTACTGGTACTTAGTCCTTCGCGTAGTTTATATTCAACAAACGAAATGGATGTCAGCGATTTGTTTGGACTTGATTCATTTTCAAACATTCCGCCCTTGCCAACACCAACATTTGTAGTAACCGATTTTACAATATGTTCCACCGGTTTCAGGGTTTCTTTTACAATATCTTCAACTTCTCTGGAAACTTCGTCTGTTTTATCAATCGACGTTCCAATTGGAAGTTCCATGGTTACATAAACGGTTTGTGGGTCGGTGTCAGGGAAGAATACAACTCGTGGCTGACTTCCAAAATAAAATCCCATCGAAAAAATAAGAAGAATAATGGTACCGCCAAAATAAACCAAAGGCCAGTAGCCTGTTAGTGCATGTCGCAATTGGCGGGTGTAAATATTTTCCAGCCATACCAGAAATTTCTTCTGAAACCAGCGTGCAAGAGGGCGGAATGCCACGATATTTAAAGCCGTAAGTGCGGCAATAGTGATGAGGATATTTCCCAATAAGTAAATTTTTGCCAAATAAAATGGTATTGCAATTATCGTTAGAATACCGGCATTTTTTAATCCGCGTTTTACATTGGCTTTTCTGCTTATATCATCAATTTTTATAAAATTGGCGATAAATGGCGGGTTTAGTATCAATGCAACAAAAAGCGATGAAGCCAACACCACAATCAGCGTTTTGGGCAAAATACTCATAAATTCACCAACAACTCCTTCCCACATAAGTAAAGGAAAGAATGCAGCAAGAGTTGTCATTGTAGATGAAATAATCGGGAAGGCGATTTCGCTGACTCCCTTTTTGGTTGCTGCCATTTTGGAATAACCAATCGTATGCAGGCGGTACACGTTTTCAACCACAACAATGGCGTTGTCAACAAGCATCCCAAGGGCAAGAATTAGTGAATACAAAACCATTGAGTTGAGCGTAATTCCGGTCTGCTGTAAAATAACAAACGACAAAAACATCGAGAGTGGAATTGCCAACCCGGAAAATAGAGCATTTCTGAATCCAAGGAAAAGGAAGAGAATAAATGTAACCAATATCATCCCCAGGATAATGCTGTTTTCAAGGTTCGAGATGGTATCTTCAATATAGGTTGTTAACTCGTCGGTAACAACAACATCAAGGTTTTTGGGAATGTAACCCATTTCCTTTTGTTCGTCGATGGAAGCGAGTACTTTTTCAGAAGCATCAAGAATATTTTCTCCTGATTTTTTTGTTACCGAAAGTGTAACTACCGGTTTATCATTTAAGCGGGCAATTGTCGAACGTTCCTTGTAACCATCAACCACGGTAGCAATGTCGCGGACGTAAACAGGTTTACCTGAGTTTACCTTAATAATTGTATTTGCTATCTGCTCAACATTCTTATAATCCCCTTCTGTCCGGATGATGCGTCGGGTTTGGTCGGCAGTAAACTCACCGGCTCCTACTGTTATGTTTTCAAATTGTATTGCAAGTGCAATATCGTTGAATGATAAACCAACGGCATCCAGCTTGTAGGGATCTACGTTAATTTGGATTTCTCTTTCCTCAATCCCGCGGATATTTACTTCCGATATTTCCTTAAAGCTTTCAAATTCGTCCTGCAGAACTTCAGCATATTTTTTTAGATCCCGCATACTAAAATCACCGGAGATATTCACGTTCATAATTGGAAACTCCGAGAGATCAAAATCTGTGACAAGCGGATCGGAGTCCAGATCATCTGGCAATTCCGATTTTGATTTGTCGACACGATCTTTGGTATCCTGTAATGCCTGTTTTATAGTAACATCGGTATTGAATTCGATAAAAATAGTACTAACATCCTGGTACGATGCAGATGTAACGTCTTTGATTCCTTTCATCCCTTTCAGTTCCTGCTCAATAGGCCTGGTAATCAGGTTTTCAATGTCTTCGGGTGAGTTTCCCGGGTAGATTGTTTGAACAAAAATATAGGGAACTACAATTTCGGGCATTGCTTCACGCGGCATTTGGTTGTATGAAAACATTCCAAAAAATACGAGAAGTGCTGTAAAAATGTATACTGTAGTTTTATTTTTCAGGGCAAGATAGGTTGGTTTAAACTTGCGCTGAATATTTTGAATGTTTGATTCTTTTTCCTTAACCATTTGAAAAAATGTTAATGGTTTTTAATTTGGTTTAGTATTTGATTACCGAACCATCCATAATTTGATTGTAACCTTCGGATATGATTTTCATTCCGGGTTCCAGGCCTGAAACTACCTCAGTCATATTATTATTGGTTACACCGGTACTTACATACACCTTTTTTGCGATGTCTTTTCCAGCGCTGTTCTCAGCGATGTAGGTATATTCGCCGCTGAAATCTTCTTTTACAAAAAGCGTGGGTACAACAATGGCGTTTTCGGCAACATAATCACGAATTTTAATTACGGCTCGAAGATTCGGCTTTATTTGTTTGTTTGAATTGTTTACATCCAAACGTAACCGGAAAGTGCGGCTGTTCGGATCTATAACGTTTCCGATTTGCCTGATTGGCGTTTCAATTTCCTTGTTGATTGCAGGGAAAAATACTTTTACCTTATCACCGGTTTTTACTTTGGTGAGGTATGCTTCAGAGATATCGGCATAGATTTTTACATTGTTGATGTTAACTACTTTTGCAAATGGCGCCTGCGGACTTCCAATATCACCTTTTTCCTGGAATACCTCGTCAACTACTCCGTCAACCGGCGATTTTACTTCCGACATTTCAATCTGCGATTCAAGTCCCTCAATCTGTTTTTGCAAACTTTCCATATTTGTTTTTGCCTGCAAATACTGCATTTCGGAGCCAATATTCTGGTCCCAAAGATTTTTTTGGCGCTTGTAATTGGTAGTAGCCAAATCAAGCTGCACATTCAGTTGATCGATTGAGCGCTGAAGTGTTTCCGTTTTTAGTTTAGCAAGTAATTCTCCTTTTGAAACATGTTGGCCTTCTTTTACATAAACAGCTTCTATTACGCCCACTGATTCTGGGCTGACATTTATATTGTATTCCGCTTCAACATTTCCGTTAACTTCAATAAAATGTTCAAATTCTCTTTGTGTAAGTTCAGCTACCTCAACTTTTATCACTTCCTCTTCTTCAGCCGAAGCGAGTTCTTTTTCAAGCACTTCAATTTTTTGAGACAGCTCGTGCTGCTGTTGCTTGTATTTTTGCAGTTCCTGACGTTTTGCTTCAACATCATCAGTAGTGCTGCTGCATGATGCCAGTAGTGCTACTGCAAATAAACTTATTACTATCTTTTTCATTATTGTTGTTTTTTTTGTTTCTGATTTGTTTTGTTATAGTTCTCCGATTGCTTTTTTCAATTTCAGGTCGGCCTGAAGTACTTGCAGAGTGGAACCGATGTATGCGCCATGTGATTGAATGTATTGTGTTTCTATCTGCGACAATTCGGTGCTGCTTGTAATTCCATTATTGAACTTTATTTTTGATTTGTCCAAAATTTTTTCTGCCAAATCGCGGTTTTCAATATCGTTTTCCAGTTTCTCCACTGCTGATTCCATGTCGGCTTTGGCAGTTAAATAATCCTTTTGAAGAGTCATTTCAGCCAACTGGCGATCGGTCGCTGCTTTGTCCAAATCAATTTTTGCCTGCTGAACTCTGAACATTTTTTGCCCCGAATTGAAAATCGGAACTGAAAGTTGAAATCCAATCAATGAAGACGGAAACCATGAAACGTCGGAACTAAAGACATTTGCATTGTTCCCGAAAACTGTTTTAGAATAACTGTAAAAGGCACTTAATGTTGGCAAGTAAGCTGCTCTTTCAAGTTTCAACAGTTTTTCTGACACCTGGTAATTTGTGTTTGCCAGTTTGTAATCTACGTGGCCGGAAATATCAAAACCATTATTGTTGCGGCCAGCAAGAATAGGAGCAAGAAATGTTTTTACGTCATCAGTAAGTTCAACTTCCTGTTCCATGTCGTACCCCATGGTATATTTTAAAACTACTTTGGCAACGGTAATTTCACGGTCAGCCTTCAAAATTTCGTTCTCGGCATTTTTAACCATCAGTTGCATTTGGTCAACATCCTGCTCTTCACGAAAACCATTATCATAGTATGCTTTTGTTTCGGTGTACAGTTTTTTTGTGTTTTCCAGGTTCTCTTCCATCACCTTTTTGTTCTCCAAACCAATTAAAACCATATAGTAGGCCTGGGCAACCGCATCGCGAATATCAATCTCGGTTTTTTCATGGGCCTGTTTTGCAAGGTCGAGATAGATTTGTGAAGATCCTACCGCCACAATATATGAACCATCGAATAACAGCTGAGAGACCGAAACTCCAAAATTGGAGTTATACTTCGGTGAAAATGAGATTGGATATGTTCCGTCGGGTGGTGTATCTTCCGGAATCCCTACTTCGGGCCATAATTCTCTTGGGATAAAAGATACGGGAAGCGGTTGTTTTGGGGTTTCAATATTTTTTGTATAATCAAAATTCCCGGAAACCTGTGGCAACCCAGTTGTAATGGTTTTCCAAACCTCCTTTTGGGCTTTTGTGATGTCTTGCCGCGTATTGTGCAAAACATACGAGTTCTCCATTGCATATTGCTGGGCTTCTTCCAACGAAAACGAGCCCTGTTGAGTTTGGGCCGCGAGTGAAGAGGAAACCAGAAGAAATGCAAATAGTTTGAGTAATAATTTAGTTGTTTTCTTCATTCTTTGTTTTGTTTAATTGTTTTCTGTAGTATTTTATTCCTTTATCGGTACAAATGGCATGAATGTGATAGTCCATCATTTTGTCAAAAAGTTCCAGAGTTGAGACTTCTTCGTCGGTGAAAAACTGATTTTCCGGATTCAATGTGCAAAGGATTCTTCCTACCTGTAGCTTTGCAACAATATCTGTGTCAATTTCAGACCGGAAAAAACCGTCGTCAATACCATCCTGGAGTATTTTTACGGTATCGTTATATACACGTTCCCGTTTAAACTTGTGAACCTTTTTATATAGCTCGGGATATGTTTTTTTGAGTTCATATTCAAGATTATTGTTAAAATGTTTGATCATTTTGGCCACATGTCTTCTGAGTGCAAAATAGCGGTCGATTGAATTCCCGGAGTCTTCGCTGTTGAGTTTAAAAACCGGATTCTTGAGATAGTAATCGATAACCTGGCCAACGAAGTCTTCCTTGTCTTTAAAATATTGGTAAAGTGTTTTTTTTGAAATTCCAAATTCGGTGGCAACATCATCCATTGTTACGCCCCTGATTCCAAATTTTAAGTAGAGATTTCCGACGTTTTTTAATATGTGTAGTTTTTTTTCTTCCATGGCTTTATAAATCAATATAAACTCAGGAAACTTTTTTAGTACATTTCGTTTATATAGTTTGTATTTTTAACAATTTGACAACTGAAATGTTGAAATAGCCTGAACATTGTTTTCAGCTCAAAACTAGGAGTACAAAAAAAGTTTTCACAGTTTGAATCGGTAAATGGCGAAATAGAGGTAACCAACAGCGATTTTTTTGTTACGGAAAGCGAAGTTTTTAGAATACAGTCCGATTTATTGGTTTCGAATTTTTAAAAGTGCGTTGGCGATGATTAAATCCTGCGGGTAGGTAATTTTTATATTTTCGCGGTTACCTTCCACCAGATGTATTTTCTCACCTGCACTCTCCAGAACCGATGAATCATCTGTAAAATTGATGGTTTTTGATTCTTTATATGCTGTTTTAATTTTTTCGGCCTGAAAGGTTTGCGGTGTTTGTACCAGAAAGTATTTTGAGCGGTTAACGGCCATGTTTTGGTCATTTTCAACTTTTCTTACCGATTCGGCAACCGGAATTACAGGTAATGCGTTTCCTTGTTGCAAAGCTGTTTGGTAGCAGTTTTCAATGGTTACAGACGAAACCAGAGGACGCACGCCATCGTGAATAAAAACAATAGAATCATCGGAAATCAGTTTGAGCCCGTTTTGTACCGAATGAAAGCGGGTTTCACCACCTGCTGCAAGTTCATGTTTTAAGTTAAAGTTGTGTTTTTGGCATAGTGTTTCCCAATGGCTGAACTGGATTTTGGGTAACACAAGCACAAAATTCATATTTGGGTTATATGTTAAAAAGGCCTGAAAAGTATGTATTAGTACGGGTTTACCCTGCAGTATTTCAAATTGTTTGGGAACATTGCTGTTCATTCTTTTTCCACTTCCTCCTGCCACAATTAAGGCAACCTTTTTCATTTTTCTGATTTTATATTTGAATACAATCTAATTCTCAGTGTTTATAAAGGACCGAGCAAATATAATTTTTGTAATGTTCAAAATTTGATTGTTATTTTTTAAGTTTACTAATCAATCAAACAAGATGTTTGTTGTAAAAGTAATTCAAATTCAATTTACCAATGAAAAAAATTCTAAACTTTCTTGAAGATCTGTCCAGGAATAATAATCGTGAGTGGTTTAATGAAAATCGTGGAAGTTATGAGGAAAGCCGCGATAAGATGCTTTTTATGACCGAAGTTTTAATCAACGAGATACGAAAATTTGACCCGGAAATACCTATGCTGAGCCCGAAAGATTGTATGTTCAGAATTTTTCGCGATGTTCGTTTTTCAACTGATAAAAGACCTTACAAAACCAACTTTGGCAGTTTTATCTCAAAAGGCGGGCGTAAAGGAGATTGGCCTGGTTATTATTTTCACATTGAACCTAAAGGTAGTTTTGTTGGCGGTGGGGTATATATGCCTCAGGCCGAATCGTTGCGGGCAATCCGGAATTACATTGCAGTGAATGCGCAGGAATTTTTGGATATTGTTGAGAATAAGGAATTTAAAAAATTTTACCCTGAAATGTATGACCACAAATTAAAAACTGCTCCTAAAGGTTTTCCCAAAGATCATAAATACATTGAGCTTTTGAAATATAAATCCTATGTCTTTTCAACAAATTTTGACACGAAATTATTATTGAGTGATTCTTTTGTTGAAAATATAGTGCAGTCTTTTAGGGTTTTATATCCATTTAATAGTTTTTTAAACAGGGCTGTTGATAAAAGTGTTTAAAAAAAAGTTTCTGTTTTGGGTTACTTTTTAGGCTGTCGGGGAATTTAAATATATAAGACCCTTGTTTTTGTTATTATCTTCCCTATTTCGAAAACAATATTGCCCTGGTCGTCCTGACCGGGGTTTTTATTTGTAATATTATGAATGTACTATTCTTGAAATGCGTTCGATTGTATCGTCCATTTGTTCTATGCTTTCAAAACCGATGGTCATACAATCTACACTGTTGCTTTTTAGTACGTATTTTAGCGACTTCTCGCGTTCGGCTTCTTCAACCAATTCTCCACACCCAAATATTTTCATTCCAACTACACCTTTGCCATTATTCTGAGCAGTATTCAAAATTTTCATAATTTCCACGGGAGTTCCGTCCATTCGGGCACCGTTGTGATTGATTCTAGCTTGCACAACATCGGCCCAATCACTTTCTGCCGCAACTTTTAATGCCCCGTAATCGTGACACGATAACCCAATCCGTTTGACGATTCCTTTTTCTTTTGCTTCAGAGAAATCGTCCATGTAACGTTTGTATTCGTCAGGCCACTCGCTGTTTACCATACAATGTAACAGCAAGATGTCAATATAATCGGTATCGAGTTCTTTTCTGAATCGGTCAATACTTTTCTGAAACGGCTCAGGAGTGTACCAGTCTTGATGCTGGTAAACCATTATTTTTGAAAGAACAGTTACGTTCTCGCGCGGTACTTTTTTTAAGGCTTTGCCAACAAATTCATGCGTGCCATACATGTCTGCAGTTTCAAAAAACCTTACACCTCTATCGTATCCATGTTTGGCTAAAGTGACAAATGCATCTTCACCCAATTTTTTTTGATTTGAAGTTTTTTTCCATCCAAATGAACCGGTTCCAAATGCCAACCGGGGTACTTTTAATCCTGTTTTTCCCAAATCAACTTCATCAATGGTTGCATTTCCCGCCGGCAAAAAACTTAGATTTGCTAACCCGCCCGACACGGCAACTGCTCCCGCAACTCCTTTGGCTCCGGTCTGAATAAAACTTCTCCTGTTGATATTTTTCATGGTAGTTGGTTTAAAACGAATGTAATTTAATGAATTAGACTGAATTTAAAAAAGAGGAAAGATAATTTTATGGTTTTGCCAGTTGGGCAAATTGTATATTTTTGCGAGGCAAATCTATTTATCAAAAAGAATGAAAAAACTAATTTTTACCGTTGCATTTATTGGACTGATAGTCGCAGTAAAAGCTCAAAACCTACAATTACATTACGATTTCGGCGAAGGCCGTAAAATGTTGACTTCAACAGTTGAAATGTTTCGTCCCGATAAGTATGGATCAACATTCTTTTTTGTTGACATGGATTACGGTTCGGAGCAGAGTGGTATTGACAATGGTATTTCCCTGGGCTACTGGGAAATTGCACGTGCTTTTAAGTGGAGCGAAACTCAAAAATTTATGCCACGTGTTGAATACAATGGCGGAACAATGAGTGTTGGCGGTGGAGTTTGGATTCCTATTGAAAACTGCTGGTTGGCAGGTGTGGAACGTACCTGGGCTTCGGCTGATTTTTCAAAAATTTTAACCTTGCAGGCCAACTATAAGCACATCAAGGATAAAGAAGATGCAGCTTTTCAGTTAACAGCTGTGTGGACCGTACAAATGGCACAAGGTAAATTAACTTTCACCGGTTTTGCGGATTTCTGGAAAGAAGGAATGGACTGGACATTTAACGGTGAAGCTGATACCGATTTCCGTTTCTTAACCGAACCTCAACTGTGGTATAACCCATGTAAAAATTTCTCGTTTGGTACTGAAATCGAACTTAGCAATAACTTCGTTGGTGATGAATTTGCTGTGAAGCCGACACTGGCAGTAAAATATACATTTTAAAAGTATAAATCATGTTTGAAAAATTTTTCAAATTAAAAGAAAATGGGACAAGTGCTAAAACCGAGATTCTTGCGGGGATAACCACTTTTATGACTATGGCTTATATTTTGGCCGTTAACCCTGATATTCTTAGTGCAACAGGGATGGACAAAAATGCCCTTTTTACCGCTACTGCACTTTCTGCTTTAGTGGCTACACTGGTAATGGCTTTGGTGGCTCGTTTGCCGTTTGCACTTGCTCCGGGCATGGGATTAAATGCTTTTTTTGCGTTTACAGTGGTGCTTGGAATGGGGTACAGCTGGCAATTTGCTCTTACTGCTGTTTTCCTCGAAGGAATTATATTTCTAATCCTTACCGCATTTAATATTCGTGAATTGATCGTAAATGCTATTCCTATTTCGTTGAAACATGCGGTTTCTGCAGGTATTGGCTTGTTTATCGCTTTTATTGGCTTGCAAAATGCAGGAATAATTGTTAATAACGATGCTACTTTAGTTGGGCTTGGCAATATGGGATCTCCTGCAGTTTTAATTGCATTGGGAGGCGTCTTATTAACTGCTGTTCTTTTGGTTTTGAAAGTGAAAGGTGCTCTTCTAATTGGTATTTTTGCAGCAACCATTGCAGGAATTCCTTTTGGAGTGACACATTTTCCGGAAGGTCATTTGATTGATACTCCACCGTCGTTGTCTCCAATCCTTTTTAAAATGGATTTTTCAAATATTTTCACAACAGATATGTTAATTGTGTTGTTTACATTTCTTTTTGTGGATATGTTTGATACTGTCGGAACGTTGGTTGGCGTTTCCTCAAAGGCGGGGATGCTTGACAAAGACGGAAAAGTTCCGAGAGTTAAACAGGCACTTTTTGCAGATTCTATCGGAACAACTGTTGGAGCCATGTTGGGTACGAGTACTGTAACCACTTACGTAGAGAGCGCATCCGGTGTTGCTGAAGGTGGAAAAACCGGTCTAACTTCACTTACAACAGCAGCATTGTTTTTGGTTGCGTTGTTTTTTGCTCCCCTGTTTACTATGGTTCCTGCAGCAGCAACTGCTCCTGCTTTGGTATTGGTAGGTTTCTTTATGATGTCACCAATTCTGAACATCGATTTTGATAACTACACTGAATCCATTCCGGCTTTTATCACTATTATTTTTATGCCACTCACCTACAGTATTGCAGAAGGTATTGTTTTTGGGATGTTGAGTTATATTCTGATAAAAATACTGACGGGTAAATTTAAAGATATTTCAATCGTAATGCTGGTTTTGGCAGTGTTATTTATTTTAAAATTCTTTATATAATTGTAGAAACAAGTTCATATTCGTAAAAGAAATGAACTTGTTTTTATATTTTTGTGGTATGGGTTGTTAGCTCAGTTGGTTTAGAGCATTACCTTGACAGGGTAGGGGTCACTGGTTCGAATCCAGTACAACCCACAAAAATTTTTGAAATGTTTTTTTTTACGCCCCCCCCCTGATTTTGAAACACTTGACAAAATATGGTTTAGATTCTAGTGCTGCCCCTAAAAAGCGATTGCTGTCTCATAATGACGAAAGAAACAAAGGGAGGAAAGGAAGATCAATTCAGGATGTTAAATTGTACTGAAAAATGAGATAAGAAAATCGAGGCACTAAAGCGGGAGAAACAATTGAAGTCGATAAAGAGAATAAATTTTTTTTGCGATTTATTAGCTGTTTTTCCATGTGAAATAGAAAACTGCCCGGACAATACAAATTGATTCAGTTATTGTTTGTAAACAATCAAAATCTTGTTTGTTGTCTTCCAGGCAGTTTTTTATTATGCGAATAAATTGCAGCAGATACTATCTAATATCCTGCATTCTGTTTAAAATCAGGATTTGTTACATTTTCAAGCTCATCTTGCGGAATTGGACGGAGATAATACTTATCTGATCCATCGGCAACGAGAACTCCGGCCTGATTTGCCTTCAAGTTATACTTTATTACACGCTCATATAATGTTTTAGTGCGTTTAAGGTCGAACCAACGATGGTATTCTCCGGCTAGTTCCCTTGCACGCTCGTCAAGAATATCTTCAACTGTAATATCTGTAGCCGTACGTGCATCAGGATCTACTCCTGAAGGACTCTTGGATAAGTCGATTGCTCTTGCCCGAACAGCAGTATAACGTTCTGCAGCTTTCGTTGCATTTCCCGCTTTCAGATGAGCTTCGGCTGACAGAAGGTAAGTCCCTGCTAACCTCATATAAAACAGGTCACGTGTTCCGTTTCCAACGTCTGTTGCATAAGGCTCAAAATGTTTCCAGAGAGGCAGGAAGCCTACAATACCGTCATTCATACTGCCCTGATCGTACATTGAAGGGGTGTATATTAAAGCATGTGGATTGTTTGCAAGGATATCCGCCGAATGGAAAACAGTTCCATCGGCATAGGATTCGCCTTCTTCAACACCGGGAAAATAAACAATGGTATCGCCCGTATAGACATAATCACCGTCCGTCACCTCCTCATCGATTTCAGCCGTAATTACATTTCTGTAAAAAGCTGAATAACGTTTGTCGAAACCAGGCATTTCCGGATGTAGAATATCAGAGGCATATTGTGTCGGTTGATGACAATTCGAACCACAAGTACTACTGGCAGTATAAAATGCAAAAATGCCATAAAAAGAGTTATTATCCAGTATCCCATGCAAACCACCAAGGTTCATATTAAATGCACCATGATATGAGTTTCCGTCTTCTGCACTTCCGTACAAATCAGTATTGAATGACTGATCTTCTGAAAAACGGAATGCAAAAATTACTTCCGAATTATCATCATTATGCTCTCCATCAATATTACCATCATTAAAATATATCTCTGCAGGTTCTAAAGTAAGGTCTCCCATACTCCCAATTACTTCGTCGGCATACTCTGCAGCTTTTGTAAAATCACTATCAGAAACGCCAAGTTTTCCGTTATAATCCCACCCACGGGTTAAATACACCTGGGCCATTAAGTGGCGCACAGCTTCCCACGAAGCACGGCCGATGTCATCGTCATCAAGACCGGAAAGTTTAGGAAGACTGTTTTTAATTGATTCCAGGTCGGAGATAATGTTTGCATAGACGGTTGCTTCAGGTGCACGGGCAACATCGGTTTCTGTGCCCTTAACTTCGTAATCGCGATAAGGAATATCGCCAAATTGCTGAACCAAAAAGAAATGGTACAGAGCACGTAAAAATACGGCTTCTGCATAACGCTGGTTTAGTGTTGTCTCAGCCATCCCTTCCACATCGTTCTTTCGATCAATTGCTGTGTTACACCATTGTATTCCTTTGTACATCATATCCCAGTATGCACTAATATTACCATTTGTTGCATTTAAGCAAGAGGCAGAATAATCATTCAAAACATTATCAGTCATTGTTGGTGTCTGGGTAAATAAGTCGGTACCCATTAATACTAAATTTCTGGCATTGGCCACATCGTGCAAAATCGAATAACACGAAGTAATCAGGGCTTCATATCCGGCTTCTGTTGAATAAACAACATTGGTTGTGATATCTCCCTTGGGGTCTTCTTCCAAAAAATCGTGACATCCCGCCGCGCAAAAACCAAGCAGGAGTATAAATAAAACTTTTTTTATATATGTCTTCTTCATAATTTCAATGTTTTAATAATACATTAGAATGTTACGTTTACACCAAAAATATAACTGGCTGCACTCACACCGACTCCATTAGAACCTACAGTTGACCATTCCGGGTCAAAACCTTTTCCTTTGTAATCGGAGAACAACAAAGGATTATTTGCCGTGGCATAAAACCTTAATTTGGCAATGCCTAACTTATTTAACAAAGAATTTGGCAAAGAGTAGCCAAGGGTTACATACTGAAGGCGTACCCATGAATTATTGTGAAGATAGAGACATCCGGTAAACTGGTTTCCATCCGATTGTGTTATCGAACTCCAGGTATTTGAAGGGTTTGAAGGAGTCCAGTAATCGACAAACGACAAGCGTTTTTCAGAATAATTGTCAGCACGGGCTAATGCGCTCCAAACTCCGTCCAAAGAGAACACATCCTGAACAGTATATAAAAAGAACGAAAGATCCCAATCTCTATATATTAAAGTATTAGTTATTCCCCCTGTCCATGATGGAGTTTCTGTGCCCAGTATTTTTTTGTCGTCTGTTGTAATTTTTCCATCTCCTGTCTGGTCTTTTACTTTTACCCAACCTGCCTGGGCAGAGGTCCCGTACATTGATTGAGCCAGTTCTGAAGTTTCTTCTCCTTCCTGAAATATCCCGTCAAATTCATAGTAGTAATGAGATAAAATATCTTCTCCTACCTTATACTTTCTGCTGTAAGATCTCCAAATACCAGAGCCATCCATTTCCTGAAGGCCTTCAGCAAGCGATAAAATTTCGTTTTTGTTTTTTGCAAAATTAATACTGGTATTCCAGGAAAAATTCTTTGCTGAAATATTTACTGTATTTAAAGTCAACTCAATACCTTTATTTCTTGTACTTGCGAAATTGCCTGTTATTGTACTATACCCTGAGTCGGTGGGGATACTCCGACCAACAATAAGGCCTTTGGTTCTCCGGTTGTATAAATCAGCGGTCAACGATATTTTATTATCAAGCCAACCAGCTTCAATTCCCAGATTATACTCTGTACTACGTTCCCAGCCCAGTTCACTATTGGCTAAAGTAGAAGGAGATACTCCCACAAAGTCGCTGCCAAAACTATAGGTGGTTGTTGAAACCAAAGACTGGGTTGAATAGGGAGCAATATCATCGTTACCAACCTCTCCGTAACTCAGCCTGAATTTCAGATTGGAAAAAACATTCATCTGCTGAATAAATGGCTCGTCAGAAGCGCGCCATGCTAAAGCAACGGAGGGGAAGAAATCCCATTTATGACCTTTGGCCAACTTTGATGATCCATCCCAACGACTTGTTAGTGTCAGCAAATATTTGTCTTTGTAAGTATAATTGGCACGGCCCATAAATGAAACCAATGCCCAGTCATAGTAACCACTTGAGTAGCTATTAACGTTGCTGGCTGTTTGCATTGCATACCACTGTGTATTCTCTGTAAAGTTTTTAACTGACAGATACATCCATTCGTAGCGTTCCTGTGAAATACTGTTGACAGCTGTTAGATTTAGTTTATGATTATTCTTTTCCCATCTGTAATTAATAATATTGTCCAAAACATAGGAAAGCGTTTGACTAGGTGAATAATTTGCTGTAACACGGTCTTGTCTTTGCCGAACAGATTTTGTGTACATTCCAATATACTGGCCAAATCTTTGTGTGTTCGAAATACCTGACAAGGAAGAACGAAAGCTAAGCCCTTTTATGGGTTTATATTCCAAATAAGCATTCCCCATAAAATTTTGTGCCCTTGTTTCAACAGAATTGTTTTCATCTTGAATCTCTATCAAAGGATTACCGTAGTCATTAACTCCCGAAGGTGACATTGTCAGGTTACCGTCTTCATCCCACGGCGACAAGGTCCATCTCATCCGAAAAGCAGTTCTGAGTGCTTCTGTTGATCCTGTGTTGCGTATCGAGTATGTAAAATAAGAGCTAAAACCAGCGCTCAGCTTATCGCTTATCTTTGAGTCGATACCGGCTTTCAGATTTAGCCTGTTATAAGCTTCTGGTTGAATATTCCCTTCATTTTTACTGTATCCGACAGAAAAATAGTAGTTACTTTTTTCATCTCCGCCAGACAAAGCCACGTTGTGTTCTGTTTTCAATCCGTTTTGAAGTATTGCATCAAACCAATCAAAATAAATTTTGTTTTCCAGGTTATATAATTCTTCGTCTGTACGGGTGATCTCACTTCTTCCAAACTCCGGCAGAGACGCAAGAAGTGCTTCATGCTGGTCAACGTTCATATAATCCGGGATATTCACCGGGGTTGAAAAACCGACACTTCCGTCATAGGTAATCTGAATTTTTCCTTTAGTACCTTTTTTGGTCGTAACGATAATTACTCCGTTGGCTCCTTTTGATCCGTAGATAGCACAGGCAGAGGCATCTTTTAATACATCAATTGTTTCAATATCAGAAGGACTTAAAATGTTCAGGTCTCCTCCCATTGCGCCGTCTATTACCACCAATGGAGTATTGGCTTTGTCGATAGAACTCATTCCTCGAATTGTCATTTTAAAGTCAGAGCCTACTTTACCATTTGACTGCGTAATGCTCAAGCCGGCAACACTTCCCCTCAAAGCTTCTGCGGCTTTGGTCGGTGCCGCGCGCACCAGACTTTCCGACTTTATTGAGCTAACTGAGCCAGTCAGATCACTTTTCTTCATCATCCCATAACCTATAGCGACCACCTCTTCGATTCCAAAAATATCTTCTTCCATTACGATATCAACTTTTGTTCGCCCACCAACAATCTCATCATGCGTCCTCATTCCAACAAAAGAAAATTGTAGTGTTGCATCTTCAGGTATGTTGGGAAGTGAATACTCTCCATTTGTATTTGTTACAGCCCCTTTGGTTGTTCCTTTCACAGCGACTGTTACCCCGGGAAGTGGAGAACCGGAGGAGTCGGTTACTTTACCCGAAATGTTTTTTGTTTGCTGAATTTTCAAAGTTGAATTAACTGCAGTAAGCGCAATCTGGCGGTCATTTATTTTATAAACTACATCTGAACCTTTAAAAATTTCATCAAGGATTTCAGTTATCAATTCATTTTTTGATTCTATACTGGTCTTCCTTTCCACATTGACAACAGTAGCATCGTAGATAAAATAAAACTGCGACTGATCTTCAATTTGTCCTAATATATTTTTAATGGAACTATTCTTCAGTTCCAAACTTAAACGGGTACTTTGAGAATACGTGCTAATTGCAAATACCTGTGTTATGCTTAACAATACTAAGAACAATGTCGCCCTCATAAATAGTAAAAGTTTTGATTTCCAAATTAATCCAATTGTAGAAATCAGTTGATAATTGTTTTTTTTCATAAATTTGTAATGATTTGAGTAAATAATTCAAATTAATTTTGTGCCGGAAGTTTGCGACGAAAGGCACATTAAGATTTTCGAAGGAGGTGTTACCAGCATCTCCTTTTTACATTCATCCATTCAGATTTTCATAGGCAAAATAGTTTAAATTTAGTTCGTTTGAGTATATAACTCTACTATTGGTTTATTCACATTATCTCCTTTTCGCAATTTGTATTTTATAGGGCAGGAATATTCAATATAATCGAGTATTTCTTTCAATTTCTCATCCTTGAAACTGGCATTGAAAATAGATTTATACACCTCTTTATTTTTAACGGTAACTTCAATATTAAATTTACGTTCCAGGCGTTCAATCACATCGGCCATTGGCGTGTCCTTAAATATGAGGTATCCCTCTTTCCAGTTGGTAAAATCTATCGTTTCAACATTCTTAATTATAATCTTTTTTAACCGGGCATTATATTGAGCCATTTCTCCCGGCTTAAGCAGATATTTAAATTCGTCATTCCCAGCCTGAAGAAGCTCAATACTTCCTGATTCCAGCACAACGTTTATCTTATCGTCGCCAGGATATGCACTTACATCGAATTTTGTTCCAAGGACTTTAACTCTTAAGTCATTGCAGGCTACTATCAACGGATTGTTCCGATCTTTTTTTACACTAAGATAGGCTTGCCCGTTTAAGAATAAATCGCGGTTGTTAACTGAATAGCCATTGTTATAAGATAGTGTTGTGCCGGAATTTAACCAAACTATTGAACTATCGGGTAATATTATTTTTGAAATCTGACCTTTTTCTGCTACAACAGAAGTATATTTAAATTCCTCGCTTAATCCGTATTGTTGATGTTTATTTAAATACCAAAATATTGCAAAACCTGTAAGTATAATAAAAATGGCTGCGTATTTCAATACAGGTTTAATCCGGGAATAAAATGAAATCTTTTTCCCTTCCAGTTGTTTTTTCAAATCCATATACGACTTTTCAATATCGTAATCGGGCAATGTTTTTGTCGATGATAAAACCGCCCATGCCGCTTTCATTTTGAAAAATAATTCCTTTCCTTCCTCATTGGTTTTAACTTCGGAAAGCACTTTCTTTTTTTCTTCAGGACTTATATCTCCCGACACCAGGTTTACTATGTCTTTGGCGTTTTTCATATCAGATTCTATATAGTTATTGCACAAAAGGGTATTTACCCTTGCTTTGAATCCAGTTATTTTTTTAAAAATTTGGAGAGGGAAACGTAAACTGTTGAACTTAAGTCATGAAGAGATAAGCCACCAGCGGCAAATAATCCTTTAATGTTTCTTTAAATATTTTCAGAACTTTGGTAATATGTCCTTCCACTGTTTTAACAGAAATATCTAGTTTTTCAGCAATTTCCCTGTTCTTCATTTCTTTGAAACGACTAAGCTCAAACACCTTTCTGCACTGTGGGGATAATCCTTCAAGTGTCTTTTCAATAATTTGTTCGATTTCCTGAAAAGCAAAGGTTGATGTATCGATTACAGACAGTGCCTCTGCATTCAACTGCAATTCGTCAATATCAAGCGAACTTGAAAATAGTTTCTGTTTATACCTGCTGTCGCGTAACCTGTATAAACAGTTGTTTTTTGCAACAGAAAATAAGTAGGAAGCAAGATTTGTATCGTCTCTAAGTTCATCCCTTTTGTTCCAAAGCGTAACAAAAGTGTCGTGTACAATATTTTCCGCTAAATCTTTTAATGGAATAAATTCAAAAATGAAATAGTACAACCTTGGAAAATAGTTATGGTAAATAACTTTGAATGCTACTTCATCATTATTTTTAAACCTTTCAAAAAGTTGTTGTTCATTTTGATTCATTAGTATTGCATTAAAAGCAACAAAACTAAAAAAAATGAAAGTAAACTGATTTTCCTCGATTGAAATTCTCTTAAAAGAATTTTTCACCAGATGAAATCATAACTTAAAACTAAAAGGAGACGGAACAACAATTAAACAAAGTTTATTTTAATTCATCCAAGACCAATGGATTGATATTTTGGCTGTTTGCAGAATGGAAAACAACCGAACCGCTGCTCAAATCCAGGATATACGTAAAATTATTTCTGGTGGCTACCCGTGTGATTGCATCATTTAATTTACTATAAACCGGCTGCATCAATTCCATATTTCGCTTTTGTAATTGCTGTTTGGCCTCCTGATTAAATTCCTGAATTTTACCGGCAGCTTCAATCAACTCTTTTTGTTTTGTATTTTTTAAAAATTCAGAATAAGATTCTTGTTCAACTTCATATTTCTGAACATTCTTTTCATGTTCTTCAATTAGTTCATTGTAAACATTTTCTATTTCTTCAGCCTCTTTGTTAAGAATTTTCCGGATACTATCCATTTCCGGCATTTTCATTACAATTTCGGTGTAATTAATATGACCAATTTTTAGCGATTCCTGGGCAAAACTATGACTAATAAAAAAAAACAATCCGATTAGAAGTAAGGTAGATTTTTGTTTCATGATTCAGTAAGATTTAGTATTAATTTTCATCTTACTAAATTGGTAATGTTTTGAAATTTAATGTTTTAATAAGCGTTAAATATTTAAGGCCAGTGGTTAATTGATGACAACAAAAGTTATAATCTGTAAAACCTTGTTTAAGATCAATAAAAGTTGTTAAAGGATTTTGTCTTTTGCTTATTTAAGAATTTAGTTGGCATGTTTTTCAACTTCAGCAAAAACACGGAAAAAATTTCCTCCCCAAACTTTTTGAATTTCTTCCTCTGTGTAACCACGTTTTATCATTTCTGCCGTTATATTTGGCATTTGGCTCACATCCTGGCAATCAGCCAGTCCGCCTCCGCCGTCAAAATCACTTCCAATTCCTACGTAGTCAATTCCTACCAGGTTTTTTACATAGTCGATATGGTCAACACAATCAGCAACAGTTGGTAATTTTTTTGGATATTTTTCTCCCAGTTCACGCCACTGTTTTCTTACCTCATCCTGTTCGGTTTTATTCATTGTGTTGTAGGTGGTATTAAATATTTTTCTGATTTCTTTTGCTTTTTGATAGCGGATCGTGGTTGTGTCCGGGTCTTTGATATAGTCATCAAGCAGGCAAATCTGAATAACACCTCCGTTTTTTGCCAGCGCTTTAATCATATCGTCAGTCATATTGCGCGGATGGTGTGCAATGCTGCGAACACTCGAATGTGAAGCAATAACAGGAACTTTGCTTTGTTCAATAACGTCATAGAATGCTTTGTCTGAAATATGCGACACGTCTATCATCATGCCAAGTTTGTTCATTTCTTTCACCACCTTTTCTCCAAATTGGCTTAATCCATTGTGTTCCGGTCCCCCCTTGTCGGTTGAAGAGTCACAGATGTCGTTATTTGACGAGTGACTGAGTGTAATATATCTGACCCCTCGGTCGTAGAATTCTTTAACCCTTTTGATATCGGTTCCAATTGGAAATCCGTTTTCCATTCCAATATAAATAGCGCGTTTTCCCGTTTCCTCAATCCGTTTTGCATCGTTTGAGTTTATCGCAACTTTCGCAAGATTATTGTATCGTTTACATACAGCGTAAGTGGAATCAATCATTTCGTGGGCTCTTTTATAAGCAGCTTCTGTATTTTCAGAGGTACGTTCCCGCTGACTGGTAAAAGCCGCAAAAAATATCGCATCCAATCCGCCGTCTTTCATTCGCGGAAAGTCGACCCGGCTTTGAGGAGCTTTGTTTTTTCGACCAACATCAAAATCTTCTCCCAGCAGAGCCATCGGAGTATCACAATGAGTATCTACAGTTAGTGCATTTTCATGAATCTTTTTGGTTTTTTCCATATTCTCCTGGCTGGTTGCAGTTGTGAACATCAAAAAAAAGAAAAGAGAAGTAAAAAAGGCAGGCTTTTTAAACATAAGACCGATATTTAAAAATTATTCTTGTTACAAGTATAGAAAAACATTTGATTAAAAGTTTCTCATTCATAAAAAACTTAATAATTTGATTTTTTTGGAAATAAACTATTTTGCACGTTTAAATGGTAAAGTGATAAGCGACCTCAATTTTAAATGTTGTATAGTTGTAGTCCTGCCAACCGGTTTTGTATTCCAGCTTCCAGTCTATTTTTTTCCCTTCTTTTATTAATTTCAATCTGTAAATTATTGGATTATTATATCCTTTTACTCCCATAAAATGATAGGCTCCGTAAGCGAAATAACCGCCAATTTCGTTGGCCAATACAAAGTTGTTATGTTTGACTTTAATACCTGCCTCAAACAACGGCCCTTCGTCCTGTGCCATCTCTACTTTGTTGGTTTGCCATTCGTAAAAGCCACCCATACCGGCAAGTCTTATTTCATCAAAAAACGAATTATAAAGGAAAAAGCTTTTTCCCAGCGAGAGGTAAAAATAGTGAGCCATGCCATCAGTGTAACGCGCGTGCAGAATTGAGCCGGTGGTGGTTTTCATCGAATAATTCAAAACTAAATCAGGCCAGTTACCGCGGTTTTTCATTAGCTGAATAAAAGTACTAATCCACAGGTCTCCGCCACTTGTTTGCCAGCCTTTGTCGTCATAGAAAATTTGTCTTTCGTCGCGTATTTCATTATTCATTCGGAAGGTTTCCGTGGGAAAGCCCCACAATTTGAAAGCCACTTTTTCAGGAACAACGGTCCATTGAAAAGCAAGATAAGAATTTACCGCCGTGTCGCCTTTCATAAAATGCGAATGAATTCCCGCTTCAAATACCGACTGAGTTCCAATTTCAGCATAATCCATTTCCGGAACCGGTAAGGCGTTGGGACCCAGTTTCCCCGGAGCTACCTGAATCCATTTGCTGATGTGACTACTGCCAAAATTTATCCATTCCTTGGTACTTCGGCTCTGACTGTAAGCACTGTAACTCAGAAATAAAAAGAGCAAAACAAAAGAAATCCGCATCTGTGATTATTTTATTTGGTAATTATACACAAAAATAAGTAAGGCAAACAATTATATTTTTCTTTTTAAAAACGACAAATCAGGCAACAGTTTGTTGAATTCATTATCATAAGGTATTTTTAGCTGCGTGAATGAAAAGAACAAAACAAAAAATGAAAAGTTGGATTTTACCCGTACTGGCAATTGTGGTTTTTGCAGTAACTCGAATATTAGCCGGGTTGCCTGATTTTACAGAATTTGCTTATTCTCAGGGTATTTATCCTCATTTGGCATCTTTTATTTCCTTTTTTAGTTGGTTTTTCCCGTTTTCTCTCGACGATTTGTTTTACTTTCTGTTGATTTTGTTGGTTTTTGTATTAATCGTTCTTTTAGTTTTTAAAAAGATACGACTGGTAAAAGCCGGAAAAATTGTTTTAAATGTTTTTGCGTTGGTTTTTATTTTGTTTTACGTTTTTTGGGGATTTAATTATTTTCGCACTGATTTGAATACAAGGTTGAATATTAACGAACAAAAAGTAAACACCGAATATTTTTTGGTCGTTTTTGAAAACCTGGTTAACCAAACCAACAAATCATATTCAAATTTTGAAAGTTTTAATATACCCGAAATCGATAGTTTGGTTGAAGAATCATTTAAGAACTTATCTCCGGCCCTGAAACTAAAATACCCTGCAGGAAAACGAAAGGCAAAAAAGATCACTCTCAGTAATTTTTTTGGTAAAGCCGGGATTTCCGGGTATTTCGGACCGTTTTTTAGCGAAGTTCATGTGAACAGTAAAGTTTTACCGGTAGAATATCCATTTGTTTTGGCACACGAAAAAGCCCATCAATTTGGGGTTACAAGTGAAGCGGAAGCCAATTTTTACGCCTGGATGGTTTGCTCGCAAAGTAGCTCTAAAGAATTACAATACTCGGGAAACCTGGCTCTATTGAGGTATTTCATAAACCAGGGATTCCGATTGGATGGTTTTTCTGAAATTGTGAAAAAGTTGGATGGTGGAGTTCGGGAAGATTATCAGGAGATTAGAGAACACTGGATGACTTTGAGAAATGAGAAGGTTGACAAGATTGCCACAAAAGTGAACGATACTTACTTGAAGACCAATAAAGTAGAAAAAGGAATTGAAGATTACAAAGGGGTGGTAAAATATACTATGGATTTTTCTCTTGATACTGCATTTCAAAAAAGATATAATTTGCCTTTTTCTATTGATGAGATTATTTTGTTTTAAATTGTGTTGTACCGTGGAAAGTCAAGATATTATTGATTTTTCACCAATTCTTTGGTAGAAAGTAATCCGCATGCAGCATAAATATCCTGTCCACGAGAAGCACGAACAGTGGTCAGAATTCCTTTTTGGTTGAGTGCATCTTTAAATTCCTGCATTACTTTGTCTGAAGGACTTTTTAAGGGTGTTCCTGGAACCGGGTGAAAACGAATCAGGTTGATTCTGCATTTTAATCCATCGAGCAATTTTGCCAACTCTTTTACATGCCCGGGAGAGTCATTCAGATTTTCGAAAACAATATATTCAAAAGAAACACGACGTTGTCGGCCAAAATCCCATCGTTTAATTTCAGAAACAACTTCTTCAATCGGGTAGGCAACCTGGACCGGCATTAGATTTTGACGCTCCTGGTTAAAGGGGGTGTGTAAACTTACGGCAAGGTGCGCATCACTTTTTTCAAGAAAAGTAAGCATTCCGGGAATGATTCCGATGGTTGAAACCGTTATCCGGCGCGGACTCATGGCAAATCCCCATTCAGAAGTCAGGATTTCAATACTTTTTAAAACTTCCTCCAGGTTATCAAAAGGTTCACCCATTCCCATGTAAACAATGTTTGTTACCTCTCCTGCTTCTTCAATGCTTTTTATCTGATTTACAATTTCGCCTGCAGATAACTGTCCCTGGAAACCTTGTTTGGCGGTAAAGCAAAACAGACATCCCATTTTGCAGCCCACCTGCGAACTGACACAAACGGTTTTTCTATCGCGTTCAGGGATCATTGCTGTCTCAACAAATTTATTTTGAATGGTGGGGAAGAGGTATTTTTTTGTTCCGTCGGTACTTGCCTGAATTTTTGTAGGCGAAATCAGTCCGAATTCGTATTTCTCGTTTAATATCTTGCGGGCGTTTTTTGAAAGATTCGTCATCTCATCAATCGATAAAATTTCCTTTTTGTAAAGCCAGTCAGCGATTTGTTTTCCCGTAAATTTGGGCAATCCCAACTCAACTACAAGTTCCTGTAATTCAATTAATGTTTTTCCGAAAAGGCTTTCTTTCATCACTAAATTTTTTGCAAAGATAATGAGCGTCTGTTATTTCAACGAGTAAACAGGAAGAAATCCGGATTTCTGTAATTGGGAAAACCGGTTATTTTAGTTATCTCAGAAATTTTATGTCAGCGATTTTATAAATTCCGGAGCTTTCCTGTGTTTTGTAGCCTGCTCAAATGCGTACGCCAGTTTAAGTAGTTTGGGTTCACTCCAGGCTTCGGCAAAAAATGATACTCCAATTGGTAAACCATGTACGTATCCTGCGGGGACAGTAATATTTGGATAGCCGGATATTGCTGCCGGTGACGAACTTCCCCCTCCAAAATGATCACCGTTTACCCAGTCTATGGTCCAGCTTGGCCCATTTGTTGGCGCAACGATTGCATCCAGGCTGTGTTTTTTTAACTCAGCATCAATCCCTTCTTTGCCTGCCAGACTTTTTGATTCCTCCAAAGCATCGAGGTACTCTTTTTCATTCAAATCTCCCTTTTTTTCAGCTTCCTCAAAAATTTCCTGTTCAAACCAAGGCATCTCTTTCGCTGCATTTTCCGAATTGAATTTTATTAAATCGGCTAAACTTTTTGGTTTCGCATTTGAATGACCTTGCAGGTACTTATTCAAATCAGCTTTAAACTCGTATAAAAGTACCTGGTAAGAGGGGCGTCCCGTTTTCCGGCTGTTTTCAAATTCAAACTCCACGACTTCCGCGCCGTTTTCCTGGAGGGTGCGATACACTTGTTTTATAATTTCATCTACATTTTTGTTAAAACCCATCATGTTGGTGGCAACTCCAATTCTTGCTCCCTGTAATCCGTTTTTGTCCAGAAATTGCGTGTAGTCGGAAAATATTTCACCTTTCCCCAAGTGATTTTCTGCGTCTTCGGAATCAAATTCCGCCAATGCTCCCAACAAAGTGGCAGCATCTTTTACTGTGCGGGTCATTGGCCCCGCTGTGTCCTGACTATGTGCAATAGGAATAATTCCGTTCCTGCTCCACATTCCCAGTGTTGGTTTTATTCCAACGATTCCGTTAATTCCGGAAGGACAAACGATTGACCCGTTGGTTTCTGTGCCAATACCAATTGCACACAGGTTGCCGGAAATGGCTGCACCGGTTCCCGAACTCGAACCACAGGGACTTCGGTCAAGACAATACGGATTTCGTACTTGTCCGCCTTTACCGCTCCAGCCACTTGATGAGTTGGAGGAGCGGAAATTTGCCCACTCACTGAGGTTGGTTTTTCCCAGTAAAACGGCCCCGGCTTCTCTCAGCTTTTTAACTATAAAGGCATCTCTTTCAGCAATATTCCCTTCCAAAGCAAGCGAACCTGCTGTTGTTTGCATTTTGTCGGCGGTGTCAATGTTGTCTTTGATTACGATTGGTATTCCATGCAAGGGCCCGCGAACAGTTCCGTTTTTTCGTTCTTCGTCGAGTTGAGTTGCTATTTCCAGTGCATCCGGGTTCAGCTCAATTATCGACTTAAGAATCGGATCAATTTCGTTAATTCGATCGAGATATTTTTGACAAATTTCCATAGAAGACAGTTCTCCTGAAGCCATCTTTTTCTGAAGGTCATCTATGGTTATTTCGTTGAAATCAAAGGGAGTAAAATTTCTTTCTGCCTCTTTTATCTGTTTTTCCGGTTGACAGCCTGCAAAACCGCTTACTGCTATAACAGAGCTGCTTACTGCTGCGGTTTTAAAAAAGTTTCGCCTTTTCATTTTATTCTTTTTTATACCTTACGACAAATTAAAAAGAACTTTCTAAAATTCAAGCGGAAATACAGGAATAAAAAAAGAGATACAGCAGATGGCTCTCTTTTTTTATTTCAAATATTTGTTCAGTTATCTTTTGGAATACTGGTCTTCGTAATATTTCTGGTAGTCGCCTGATGTTACATTTTTCATCCAGTCGACGTTTTTCAGATACCAATCGATGGTTTTTTCAATGCCCTCTTCAAACTGAAGCGAGGGTTCCCATCCCAGTTCGTTTTTAATTTTCGTAGCATCAATTGCGTAGCGCAAATCGTGTCCGGCGCGGTCTTTTACAAAGGTTATAAGTTTTTCTGATTCACCTTTGTCTCGTCCCAGTTTTTTATCCATAACACGGCACATAACACGGATAAGGTCGATATTTTTCCATTCATTAAAACCTCCAATATTGTAGGTTTCGCCGATTTTTCCCTTGTGAAAAATCACATCGATTGCCCGGGCATGATCAACTACCCAAAGCCAGTCGCGCACATTTTCGCCTTTCCCGTATACCGGAAGCGGTTTTTTATTTTTAATGTTATTGATAAAAAGCGGAATAAGCTTTTCGGGAAACTGGTAGGAGCCGTAATTATTTGAACAGTTTGAAATTACTGCCGGAATACCAAAAGTGTCATTGTAGGCGCGAACAAAATGATCAGAGCTTGCTTTTGATGCAGAATACGGACTGTGTGGATCATAACGGGTTTCTTCAGTGAACATACCCTCTTCACCCAAAGAACCGTAGACTTCGTCGGTAGAAATATGATAGAATTTTTTGTCTGAAGAATTGTCCTTCCAAATTTGCTTGGCTGCATTTAGCAGGTTTACTGTTCCAATTACATTCGTAAAAACAAACTCGGTAGGATTCGATATAGATCGGTCGACATGCGACTCAGCAGCCAGATGAATTACACCGTCAAACTGTTTTTCTTCAAATAATTTAAGGATAAAATCTCCGTCAACAATGTCGCCTTTTACAAACTGGTAATTTGGTTTGTCTTCTATGTCTTTCAAATTGGCAAGGTTTCCGGCATATGTTAACTTGTCGAGATTAGTAATTTTATACTCCGGATATTTTTCCACAAACAAGCGAACAACATGTGACCCGATAAATCCGGCACCGCCGGTGACTAGTATATTTTTCATTCGTAAAGGGTATTTAAATTTATTTAAAAATAGCCAAATAAAATAAGAGGTTTTTCCAAAACGGAGAAACCTCACCTAATTTATGCTAAATACTTGTATTTTAAAAATGTTTATTTGATTCCCCGTACTCGTTTTTCCCAGTTCCAGGCCGAAAGTAGTGTTTCTTCCAAGCCTTTTTCTGCCTTCCAGCCAAGTTCATCATTTGCGTAAGTAGTATCGGCCCAAATTTTTTCTACGTCCCCGGCACGGCGGTCGACAATTTTATAATTCAGCTTTATTCCTGTTGCTTTTTCAAAACCTTTTACTACCTGAAGAACTGATAATCCTTCACCTGTTCCAAGATTGAAAACCTCATAATTGGCTTTGTTTTTTTCTTTTAATAAACGTTCAATAGCTACAACATGCGCTTTTGCGAGGTCAACAATATTGATGTAGTCGCGAACAGCTGAGCCGTCAGTTGTATCGTAATCGTAGCCAAAGACTTTCAGTTCATCGCGAAGCCCGGCTGCCGACTGCGTGATAAACGGCACAAGGTTTTGAGGAACTCCCAAAGGAAGTTCACCAATTAATGCCGACGGGTGAGCACCAATTGGGTTAAAATAGCGCAACGCAATACCTTTTAGCTGCGGATAGGCGGCAATCGAATCGCGTAAAATATCTTCATTTACCCGTTTGGTATTTCCGTATGGCGATTCAGCATCTTTTCTTGGTGTTTGCTCTGTTACCGGTAAGACATCGGGCTGTCCGTAAACCGTACACGACGATGAAAAAACAATATTTGGAATCTTATATTTTAACTGGCAATCCAGAATATTAATCAGCGATACCAAATTGTTTCTGTAATAGTGTAACGGGATTTGTACCGACTCCCCAACTGCTTTTGATGCTGCAAAATGGATAATTGCATCGATATTTTGATTTTTATTAAAAAAATCGTCGGTTTTTTGAGTGTCTGCAAGATTAAACTCTTCAAATTGAGGTTTTTTACCTGTAATTTTTTCGATATTATCTAAAACATCAATTCCCGAATTTGAAAGATCATCAACAATAATGACCTCGAAACCTGCATTTTGGAGTTCAACAACTGTGTGTGAGCCGATATAACCGGTGCCGCCGGTAACTAAAATTTTTTGTGCCATTTGTAAAATATTTGAAGAACAAAAATAGGAAATAAATTACACTCTTGAGGCAAATTTTATGGGGAAGAAAGGAGGTTTATAGAAACTTAATTTTGCTTTTTTAATTTCAACTGAAATGTTTTGTATAATTTTACAATCCAAAACAAATAGAAGTGAATTTAGGACCTTTTTTGTACGAACTTTTACTTGATAATGAAACGGTTATCATTCCTGGTTTCGGGGCGTTTATTTCGAATTATAAACCAGCAGAGATTAACAGGGAGACCGGTGAAATTGTTCCTCCGTCGAAGGAAATAGTTTTTAATCAGAATGTTAGGAATAACGACGGTTTGCTGGTTGGTTATGTCTCAAAAAAACAGTCGGTTTCGCATTTCGATGCCCTTCGAATAATTGAAAAAGAGCGCGAAAATATTATTTACCAGCTGGATAAAGGTGAAAAGATAGTTCTTGAGGAAATTGGATATCTTTTGAGAAATGAACGGGATGAGATAGATTTTGAAGCCGCTATTCACGAAAATCTGCTGTTGGATTCATTTGGTTTGGAATCGATATTTTTTGAAGAGGAAGAAGAAGCTGAAATAGTGTATGCTTCTGAAACTGCTGAAATTCAGGAGGAAGAAGAGAGGAAAGTTGAATCTGATGTTTCGGAACAAAATAAAATAGTAGGGAGTGATGACGAAGAATCGATTGATGAGTCGGAAACGGAAGATGAAAAAACAGTCGACCCAGTTATTGCCGGAGAAGAAGTTGAAGAAAAAGAAATAGAATCGACTTTTACGGAGCCTGATGAATCGGATGAAAATGAATTCGCAGAAAATAGAGAAGAAGCGACAGACCAGAATCCTCCGGATGTTGAAACTGTTGCCCAAGATCAAAAGGTAGATGAGACAATAGAAAAGGAAAAGATTGAGGAGGCTGAGCCGGAAGCAGAAGAGGAATTGGTTTTGGAAGATCAGCCGGAAGAAAAACGAAAAAAGCGAAGCTGGTTGTGGTTTTTGTTGATTTTTGTTCCGTTGATCGGAGCCGGACTCTACCTTAGCAAGGATAAACTTTTCCCTGATAAATCCTATAAAATTGTTCTTCAGGAAGACACAGCTGAAAATACTTCGCAATTGGAGGAAAGTGTGCCGCCGTTGGATACCGCTGTAAAAGATTCAACACAAGAAAAACTGGTGGATTCAGTGGATTCATCATTAACAGAGAGCGTTCCTACCGAGGTTGCCGATACAGGCGAGTCAAAATTTTACCTGGTTGGCGGGAGTTTCAAAGAACAGGAAAACGTGGATAAATTTATGGAACAATTTGATGCTGAAGGCTATGAGCCATTTCTTCTGGGAAAAAGAGGAAACTTTTTTATTGTTGCAATCGCTGCTTATCCAACTGAAAGAGAAGCTGTTCTTGCCAGAGATACTTTTATGGAAAAAAATCCTGATTCAGGGATCTGGGTTTTTGAAGATAAATCTGAATAGACCAATTGTCAGGTATTTTGGTGTTTGATTGTTCTCATCTGGGGATGATTGTGATTCAAAACATTTTATCAAAAATAGGATTTGTTTTACAGATCTGAGCAAAAGCTGTAATTTTAGAATCAGATTTTTAAACCAGTAAACCTTTTAAAATATGTTAGATTTAGGATTTGTTAGCGCCATTCTTGCTGAAAGAAGTTTTGAAGAAGTAATAGAATTTGCCTCTCACAATCAATTTAAATGTGTGGAAATTATGTGTTGGCCAAAAGGGAAAGCAGAACGCCGTTATGCTGGTGTTACACACATAAATGTTGATGACACTGACGATGAAAAAGCAGCGGAAATAAAGTCAGTTTTGGAAAAGAATAACGTTTATATTTCTGGCTTGGGCTACTATCCCAATCCACTGGATGCTGATAAAAACCAGGCTGATGTTTATATTGAACACATTAAAAAGGTAATTTGCACTGCGGCTAAATTGGGTATTCCGGTTGTGAATACATTTGTTGGCCGCGATCCGCAGAAAAGTGTAGAGGAAAATCTGGATAAGTTTGCAGAAGTGTGGCCGGCAGTAATTAAGGTAGCGGAAGAGAACCATGTAAAAGTAGGAATCGAAAACTGCCCGATGTTGTTTACCCGCGATGAATGGCCCGGAGGTAAAAACCTGGCAACTACTCCAGCCATTTGGAAAAAAATGTTTGAAATAATTCCGAGCCCCAATTTTGGGTTGAATTACGATCCTTCGCATTTGGTTTGGATGCAAATGGACGAGGTAAAACCCATTTACGATTTTAGTGACAAGCTTTTCCACATTCATTTAAAAGATGTAAAAGTATTTCGTGATAAATTAAACGAAGTTGGAATAATGGCCTACCCGCTTGATTATCATTCTCCAAAAATACCGGGTTTGGGAGATGTAGACTGGCGGGGCTTTTTCTCGGCACTTACCTCTGTAAAATATCGCGGCCCGGTTTGTATAGAGGTAGAAGACAAAGCTTTTGAAGGATCTGAGGAAGATATTCAAAGTGCCATACTTACTGCCCGGAATTATTTAAAACAGTTCCTCGCCTGATAAATAATCAATAGGTATTGAACCCGCAAATCTGCTCAACAGGTTTGCGGATTTTTTTGCGCAGTTTGTAGTCTTTAGGCGGGTATCCCAAAGTAATTACCAACCCTACTTTTCTTTTTTTGGGGATGTTGAGTAGTTTTTTGATTTTCTTTTCGTCGAACCAACCCAAAATGCAGGTTCCCAATTCCAGTTCTGCGGCTTGCAAGCAAAAATGGTCGGCAGCGATACCGATATCGTATTGTGCGTATTCCTGATTTTTTACTTTCCCTCCAAGTTGAGCAATCAATTTTGCTTTTTCAATTACCAAAACAGCTATAACCGGCGCCTCAACTGTAAACTTATTAAATGAAATGGCTTTACTGAATGTGGCTTTGGCTACTTTATTCTTGAGCTCCGGATTGTCAACAATAATTAGCTTCCATGGTTGCGAGTTACATGCCGAGGGAGCGATGTGTACTGCCTCAATCAATTGTTCTATTTTTTGTTTTTCAACAGGCTTGTCGCTGTATTTCCGAACGCTTTGCCGTAGATTAACCAATTCCCGAAAGTCCATTTTTTTCTGTTTAAACGAACAAAATTAAGCTATTTTTAAAAATATCCCTTCTTTCCAAACCCTCAAATAAAACAATCGTAAAAGAGCACAATAGCAGAAATTGAAATCCCGGTTATTTTTTGAATTATTCATCTTAAAATTAAATCTTATGACAGACAGTGTTTATAAAGTAATTGAATTGGTCGGAAGTAGTTCTGAATCGTGGGAAAAGGCAGCACAGAACGCGATAGCACTGGCTTCCGAATCTTTACGCGACCTTAGAATTGCAGAAGTGGTACAAATGGATATGCATATTCATGAAGGAAAAATTAAGTATTACCGAACAAAACTAAAAGTGTCCTTTAAATATGAAGGATAGGGAAAGTTTGCAGAGCCGGAAGATATTCCGGCTTTTTTGTAATTGTATCTGCTGACATATTTCACTGTTTAATGACAGTTTCAGATTTAATAAGAATTTTGCTAACTTAGTGGAAATCAACATTGATAAACCTAAAGAATCATCTAAAATGAAACGAAGAAAATTTATAAGAAACAGCGCTCTTGGAAGTTTGGCGTTAACTATTCCTGCAATCCGGAGTTTTGGGAAAAACTTTTCCGCCTCATATGAATTACCAAAACGGGTATTGGGAAAAACAGGAGAGAAACTTTCGGTCATTGGTTTTGGTGGAATAATGCTGAACGATAACCCACAGGATTTTGCCAATGAGCTTGTGGCAAAAGCTTACGAATTGGGAGTGAACTATTATGATGTCGCTCCGG
This sequence comes from Maribellus maritimus, assembly GCF_022267315.1. GTDB lineage: Bacteria > Bacteroidota > Bacteroidia > Bacteroidales > Prolixibacteraceae > Draconibacterium > Draconibacterium maritimum. The sequence continues at coordinate 2,728 of NZ_JAIKLE010000049.1, read as the reverse complement.
GTTACGGAACTGCACAGGAACGCCTGGGGCCGGCATTGAAACCTTATCGCAAAAATTGTTTTTTGGCCTGCAAAACTCACGATAGAACAGCAAAGGGAGCGCAAAATGAATTGGAAGATTCGTTGCGAAAACTGGAAACGGATCATTTTGATTTGTATCAATTGCATGCGTTAAGTTCAGTTGAAGAAGTGGAGCAGGTATTTGGTGCAAATGGTGCGATGGAGACATTTGTGAAAGCCAAAAAAGAGGGAAAAGTAAAACATCTTGGTTTTTCTGCTCACTCGGTAGATGCTGCAATGCTGGCAATGAAAAATTTTGATTTTGATTCAATTTTATTTCCGATAAATTTTGCCTGCTGGAATGCCGGAAACTTTGGTCCTCAGGTTTTTGAAGAAGCAGAAAAACGTGGCATGGGAATATTGGCTTTAAAAGCAATGGCATTGACCCGATTGGGTGAAGGGGAGGAAAAAGTATTTAAGAATGTTTGGTATAAGCCCATTCAGGATGAAGAAGTAATGAGAATGGCGTTAAAGTATACTCTTTCAAAAAATATAACCGCTGCAGTGCCTCCCGGTAAAAATACATTGTTTTTGAAAGCATTGGAATTTATGAATGGATATGTGCCAATAACAGATAATGAAACAAAGAGATTATTGGCACTGGCAAAAGAAACAAAACCGGTTTTTATGCACGCTTAAGATATCTCATTTTTTATTAAAAGTCATTCAATAGTTTTTAATTTGAGTGACTTTTTTTATTGTGTCTGTATGCTGTCATTTCTGTCCCAGTAGTAATTCCATTTTTTCATATACTCATTTCCGGGTAAAAACTGGTCGTTTGTTTTTGTAAGCCAGTCCTGTAATTGTTCATCCAAATCCGACTCAATAAATTTGTATTCATCCAAACCCAGCAGGTTATTCATTTGATAGGGGTCTAAAATGTTGTCGTACAATAACCATGGGCCATTTAAATCGCGAACATAGGTAAACTGTTCCGTTCGAACACCCCGGTATTCTCTTCCCCCTCTGGCATAATTCCACTGATGAAAAGGAACAGGACATTGAATAAGTACTGATTCGCTTTCTGCTTTCTCCTCACCTGAAATTACTTTTGAATAATCCTTTCCTTCTACTGTTTCCGGTATTTCAATACCAGACAATCCAAGTAAAGTAGGTAAGATATCGGGCGTGTTTACCGGTGCTTCAATTACCTTCTGTCCGTCGCCAAATTTTTTAGGATATCTCAGTAGAAATGGAACCATCAGCGATTCATCCCATGGCTGCTGTTTTTTTACGTTGCCATGTGAATAAAGCATATCTCCATGGTCAGAAGTAAAAATAAAAATGGTATTTTCTTTGATACCGCTGTTTTCCGTTTCGACAAGTAGATCTTTTAAACAATCGTCAAGTGCTGTCATGTGTGCATAATATCCGGCAATCTCGTTTTTCGCTTTTTCCCGGAGTTCTTCAGGGACATTGGGGCGAATATCAATATCTTCGGGAGAATACATTTGCCGGTATTTCTCCGGAGCAGTTTGGTAAGGTGCGTGTGGTGGTCCCCATGAAAGCATGAGCAAAAATGGTTTCTCTCCTTTTGATTTTTCTTTGATATATTCAATGGCAGATTTTGTTTGAGCAATGGCATCGTAGCCCTCCCATTTTAATTGCTCGGGCGAATCTTCATAATAAAATGAATTGTTGTAGTCGTGCGTACATTCCAACACCTGCCAGAAATCAAATCCCTGCCTTCTTTCTTTAGGTATAAATTTTAAACGGGCTTCAAAAGTTTCTTCTCCCGGTTCGTGGCCGTTTAAATGCCATTTGCCAATGTACCCGGTTTCGTACCCCGCTTTTTTATAGATTTTTGCAATGGTGTTTGCTTCCGGATTAAGTGGTTTGTCGTTGTAAAATACGCCGTTTGTAAGGGGATATTGCCCGGTTAACAGACTTGCGCGGTAAGGGCAACAAACCGGGCAGCCCGAAACGGCATTTTTAAATACTACGCTTTCCTCTGCCAGCCGGTCTATGCTTGGTGTTTTTACAATGGTATTTCCCATGTAACCTAAATCCTGTGCACGCCATTGATCGGCAAAAACGAAAATAATGTTAGGTTTTTCCTGCTTTTCGGGATTACACCCGAGAACAAAGGCTGTAAAAAGAAAAAAGATTAAGTACGCTGATTTGTTCATGTTTTAGTTGGTTCAAATTTGATTTAAAGATAGAATCTGAAATTCATATTACCTACTTATATAAAAGAAAAAGCGGTATCTCTCTGATACCGCTGGGAATTTAGCCAACGAAGCGTGATGGCTGAATTATATAGAACTAACTGAACGGTTAATGAAATTCATAGCTTCAAAACAGTATTTTTAAACAAGCAACATTTATGCCAAATTATTATATAATTTTATGTTCAGCAGCATGTTTTGCTATAAAAAGTAGCAGTATCTGAAAGCTATTTTATAATGGCTGAAACGATGAAATTGTTTTGGTGATTAAGCTGATTACATTTTTTACATTCTGGTTAAATACTTTTAGTACTTCTTCCCAGGTAACCGGAGCTTCATCGGTTTTCCAGCAATCATAATCGGTACTGAGTGCAATGGTTGCATATGGAATTTCAAGTTCGTTGGCCAGAATTCCCCTATTAAAGTGGAGTTTATTTTGATTATTGATTTTTAAAAAATAGTTTTGATAACGGGAATGAGCCAGTTCGAAGCTCGGTGTTT
>NZ_JAIKLE010000048.1 GCF_022267315.1 Maribellus maritimus | reverse complement strand
ACAACACCCTTATCCTCACTTTTCATGGGTAAGGGGTTTTGTGTTCAAAAATCGATAAATCAGACAATATCCGTGGTTTTCGTTATATACAATTTAAAACAGAAATGAAAATAGCACATATTACATATCTCTTTCTTTTCCCATTCATGATAATTTCGTGTATCAATAACAATGTTGCACAGACTGCGGAATTGATAAAAAAGTCATCTAGAAAATTTAAAGAAGTTAAGATTGTTACTACAAATAAATGCGACACTATTTCCATAAATGAAGATTCTTTTATATTTGATACAACTTACAACTCACATAAAGCTGACTATGTTTCTGCAGTCTATTTTGAGACTGTAAAAAATGCAAACGATGTTTATATTGAATTTACTAATAGCGAACACATATTTTATCAAAAATCACTAAAAGAGGAGTATTTAAAATCACTTGTAGATTTTTATCAATCAAATCAAAAATATTGCGAAGCGCAAAAGGAAATCTTTTCATTATATAATGCAGAAGAACAATGGAATATTGTAACGGCCCTCACTAGTTTAAAAAGTGAGATGAATGAGTCTTTTAATTCCATTGATTACTTTAACTACGTCTTGGACGCATCACACGGAAACAGTGTGAATTGTAGTAAACTAAAACTTCTTCATATCTTAATAAAGGAAGTAAAACTTGAAAATTTCTGGGAAAAAGGTGGAAAAAGGAAGGACGCAGCAGAGTTTGTTGAGAAATCAAATAATGTTCTTGAAATATTAAACTGCACCACAATCGACAAATTAGATACATTTGAAATTATACGTGATTCAATATAAATTAAAATGTTGCCTAATCAGGTAGCCCGCTTTGCCAGTAAACACTGACAGGGAGAGGCCCTTACACCATATTACGTACGCAAGCTTCGCTTCTTCCTTTCGCACCATCCAGTATCCAAAATCCAACATCCGGCTTCATTCACACTCCGCTATTTAGACCCCTTCCAAACTTTAATGCCTTATTGTTAAATTCATTCCGTTCGTATAATTTTATTTCCCCGAAACCCGGCCGCACGTGAAAAGGATTCAAAGTGCAGAACTGCCGCCCCCGGTTTTCCAATATTTATTAAAAACAACTAAAGGTGAACAAGACAACCCGTAAAAGGAAATATTGTACATGTTTGGTGGATATATAAACTAGTTAGCCTTAATTTTGAAATTCGCCAAAATGTTATAACTTTGTAATTACATATTTAAAAATTCAGTTATGGAAATTTCAGTTATAAAAATCGGAAATTCAAAGGGAATCAGGTTGAGTAAAACCCTTCTTGACAGGTACAACATTAAAGACACCGTTGATTTAATAATGGATAAAGGACAGATTATCATAAAACCAATTTCAAAACCCCGAAAAGGATGGGAAAAAGCTTTTGAAAAGATGGCTAAAAATGGCGATGACAGTTTATTGATTGACGATGTGTTTGACGATGAAAACCTGGAAGAATGGAAATAAAACAATATCAAATCATATTAGTCAATCTAGACCCGACAATTGGGAGTGAAATTAAAAAGACCAGACCTTGTGTGGTAATTCCTCCCAATGAGATGAATAAATATTTGCGGACAGTTGTAATTGCTCCAATGACAACAAGTTCAAAAAAATATCCGACAAGGGTAAAAGTTAAGCATGACAATAAAATCGGCTGGATTGTTTTGGACCAAATCAGGACAATTGACAGACAAAGAATAATAAAAGTTTTTGGAGAACTACACGATTCTGAAATTCAGGAATTAAAATCGGTTTTAAAGGAAGCTTATATTGATTAAAAAAAGAAAAAACTAAGGCTAGGAGGTACATATTGCAGGGCGGGGTTCGGTGGTAAGCCAACTGCGGATTCTCGTTTCGCAGTTCGGTGTCCTTCGGACAGGAACGCTCTCCGAAATCCGCCCCGAGAACATGTACCAACCATTAGGTGCAAGGCTGAAAAAACGAACGATAGTGCAAACTTGATGGAATTTTTGTTTTGCCGACCCGCAAGAAAAATAATAGCCAACGCATATTGCACACATTGGCAAGCCCCACGAGCCGATGCTCAAACCAAAGCTTACCAAAGAGTGCAATTTTTGCCGACGCTCAGACCAAGATACAGAGATGAAAAATGTATCTTGCAAAATTAAATGATAAACGGATTTTGAATGAATGTTAAATAACGAAGCACACGCAAGGATTAAGATTAACAAACTGCTTGAGGAAGCAGGTTGGCGTTTCTTTGATACGGAAGAAGGCAAAGCTAATATCCTGCTTGAAAACCACGTAAAGATTACTCAACAAGAGGTTGATGCTTGGGGCAATGATTTTGAAAAAACAAAGTCTGGTTCACTTGACTTTTTACTGGTTGATTCGGACAACAAACCGATTTGTGTTTTGGAAGCAAAAAAGGAGAAATTACATCCTTTGGTTGCAAAAGAACAAGCAAGAAAATATGCAAAAACCGTTGGTGCTCAGTTTATCATTTTATCAAACGGGATAGTTCACTATTTATGGGACACACAAAAAGGCAATCCCAAACCAATTTATAAATTCCCTTCACCACAAGAGATTGGAGCCATCAAAGAATGGAATCCCGACCGAAAAGCTCTGGCAAATGAACCTGTAAACGAAGATTTCATTGCCATTGTGCAAATGCCCGACTATGCAGAACGACCTGACTGGAACGGCAGCGTTGAGAAAAGCAAAGACTTTGTTTGGCGAAACGGACTCCGATTTTTAAGAGCATATCAGTTAAGAGCTGTCAAATATTTACAGCATGCAGTTAGCGAGGGCAAAGACCGTTTCTTATTTGAAATGGCAACAGGAACAGGAAAAACCCTGACTTCGGCAGCAGTAATCCGATTGTTTTTGCGTACAAAGAATGCAAGGCGTGTTTTATTCCTTGTTGACCGTTTGGAATTGGAAGACCAAGCATGGAAAGCTTTTACAAACTACCTGAAACCTGATTACACAACATTCATTTACAAAGAAAACAAAACGGATTGGCATAAAGCGGACATAATTGTTACAACCATTCAATCGTTAATGTTCGACAACAAATACCGTTATGCTTTTGCCCCGAGTGATTTCGATTTGATTATTTCCGATGAAGCACACCGTTCGATTTCGGGAAATGCAAGAGCGGTTTTTGAATATTTTCATGGCTACAAATTAGGATTAACAGCCACACCAAAGGATTATCTGAAAGGCGTTGACCCAGATAAGGTAAAAGACAACGACCCAAGAGAAATTGAACGCAGAATGTTGCGTGATACTTATTCAACTTTCGGTTGCGAAGGTGGAGAACCAACCTATCGGTATTCTTTGCTTGACGGTGTAAAAGACGGTTTTCTTATCAACCCAAAAGTGATTGATGCAAGAACCGAAATAACCACGCAATTGCTTTCTGATGAGGGTTATGCCGTTGCATTTACAACCGAAGAAGGAGAAGAAACAGAAACGTTTGTATCGAGAGATTTTGAAAAGAAATTCTTTTCTGAAAAAACCAATCAGGTTTTTTGCAAAACCTTTCTTGAAAATGCTTTGCATGACCCAATCACAAATGAGATTGGTAAAACCATAATTTTTGCGGTAAGTCAAAACCACTCACGAAAACTGACAGAAATACTAAACGAATTTGCGGAACAACTTTATCCAGGAAAATACAACTCCGATTTTGCTGTTCAGGTTACTTCACAAGTGGGCGAAGCCCAACAAATGACTATCAATTTTACCAACAATAATTTGAATGGTAAAACAACTTGGCTGGAAGGTTACAAATCGAGCAAGACAAGAATTTGTGTAACCGTTGGCATGATGACAACAGGTTACGATTGCCCCGACTTATTGAACTTGTGCATGATGCGTCCGATTTTCAGCCCTGCCGATTTTGTGCAGATTAAAGGACGTGGAACAAGAAAGAATACTTTTGAATTCAAACATAAAAATGAATTGGGTGAAGAAGAAATCTTACAACACGAAAAGGAATTCTTTAAACTGTTTGACTTCTTTGCCAACTGTGAATATTTTGAAGAAAAATTCGATTACGATGAAAAACTAAAACTTCCCAAACCCAAACGAGGCGGCGGCGAAGGTGGTGGCGGTGGTGTCGATATCGACAAATACACAAGTGTACGCCCAGACCCGTTGGCTGTTTTGAACGAACAACAAATTGGTTATGAAGGAATGCGTATCGACCGTGAGTTGTTCAAGAAATTCACCGACCGAATTGTAATGGACGACATCATTAAAAAGAATGTGGAATTGGGTAATTGGGAACAAGTAGTTTCACACATTCAACACGAGATATTTGATAAGCCCAAAGAATATTTCAATTTGGAAAAATTACGGAAGGCAGCAAAAATAGACCGTAAAACATCCATTCGTGAAGTAGTAGAAAAGATTTTTGGAATCATTCCAAAATTCAAATCGAAAGACGAATTGTTGGAAGAGGAATTCGATAAATTCATATCCATTTATCCGCCTGACGAGGATATAAATATTCGGGCATTAAAATATTTTTTTAAAGCATACATTGTTGACAATGAGTTGCGGAAAATTATTGAGGCAAAAGATTTTCAATCATTGCAAACAAATCCAACGCTTACCATTTCGCAGTTTAAGGCAGTGTCAGCAAAATATCGGGAAGTAATCCCTGCATACATTAAAGATTATATCAATCTGGATAAATTTGCAGCCTGATGTCGGATAAATTCAAAGGAAAATACCGCAATGAATCTGCCCGTTTGCAAAATTGGGATTATGGCAGCAATGCTGCCTATTTTATTACAATTTGTACGAAAGACCGCGAACATTATTTGGGCGAAATTATCAACCATAAAATGCAGGTTTCTCCGGCAGGTGGCATTGCACATGTATTATGGTACGAAATTAAAAATCATGCAAAAAATATCGAATTGGGCGAATTTGTTGTTATGCCAAATCACATTCATGGTATTCTGATTTTAAACGGAAATAACGCCGGGATATGGGATGGTGTAGTAGGGACAACGCATGCGTTGTCCCTACAATCGATTACCATTCCTCCCATTGATGCAGGGCATACCCTGTCAACACCGGGTCAACAACGATTCCAAAACCAGGGAAAAAATACCATTTCATCCATTGTTGGTTCCTACAAATCGGCGGTAACCAAATATTGTAATCGATTAGGATTTGATTTTTCCTGGCAACCCCGTTTCCACGATCATATAATTCGCGACGATAAATCATTCCAAAATATTAAAAATTACATTTGCGAAAATCCCGAAAAATGGCAGGACGATAAATTTTATTAATAACAATGTTAGATACACAAACAAAAAAGAGAATAGACGATTGTCGTGATATACTGGTTGGAAAATTACCCGACCCCAAAGCCCAGATTGAGCAAATTACCATTGGCTTAATATACAAGTTCATGGATGATATGGACAAGGAAGCAGTTGAGCTTGGGGGGAAAGCTAAATTTTTTTCAAATTATTTTACAAAAGACCCTGAAAATCCAGATAAAGAAATCCAGGTTGAATTTGAAAAATATAGTTGGGATAAACTTTTTGATACAAAAGTAACGGCATCCGAAATGCTGAAACTTTATTCAGAAGCAATAGAAGGGATGGAAAAAAATCCAAACATACCGCAATTGTTTCGGGATATTTTCAATAATGCTTATTTGCCTTATCGAGACCCAGAAACATTAAAATTGTTTTTGAAAACCATTAACGAGTTTGAATATACGCACAGCGAAAAGCTGGGGGATGCCTTTGAATATTTACTTTCGGTAATGGGTTCACAGGGTGATGCGGGACAATTCCGTACACCGCGCCACATTATTGACTTTTTGGTCACAATTGTTGACCCGCAAAAAACAGATACCATCCTTGACCCGGCTTGCGGAACAGCAGGATTTTTAATTTCTGCCTTTAAATATATTAGGGGCAATAGCGATCATCGTACGGACAACGCATGCGTTGTCCCAACAGCATTGACACCTGACGAACAAAAAAAATTAATCAATAATATTCGCGGCTACGATATCTCCCCCGACATGGTACGCCTGAGTTTGGTAAACCTTTATTTGCATGGATTTTCTGACCCTCATATTAACGAATACGACACCTTGAGCAGTGAAGAACGTTGGGATGAATATTTTGATGTGGTTTTAGCCAATCCACCGTTTATGAGTCCGAAAGGCGGAATACGACCACACAAAAAATTCACCATAAAATCAAATCGTTCCGAAGTATTATTTGTCGATTACATTGCCGAACATTTGAATCCCAAAGGTCGTGCAGGTGTGATTGTTCCCGAAGGTGTGATTTTCCAGAGCGGAACAGCTTACAAAGATTTACGCAAAATGCTGGTTGAAAATTACCTGTATGCCGTTGTAAGTTTACCAGCAGGTGTTTTTAACCCATACAGCGGTGTAAAAACTTCCATTCTGCTGATGGATAAAGAAATTACAAAATCAAACAATGAAATCCTTTTCGTAAAAATTGATAACGATGGTTTTAATTTAGGCGCACAGCGCACAGCGATAAAAGGAAGTCAACTTGATGAAGCTATACAAGCTATTAAGCAATTTAAAAGCGGAGATTTTGCAGATAGTTCCCTTGCTCATGCTGTTTTAAAAACAGATATTGGTTCGAATGGTGAATACAATTTGAGTGGGGACAGATATAAGACAATTTCTCATTCGAATTCAGATTTTGAATTTGTTAAGCTTTCTGAAATAACTGATGTAAGAGATGGTACACATGATAGTCCAAAATATGTTGAAACAGGCTATCCTTTAATTACATCTAAAAATGTAAAAGATGGTTATATTGATTATTCAAACGTAAATTATATTTCTAAAGATGATTATGATAAAATAAATCAACGTTCTTATGTTGATGACGGGGACATAATAATGCCTATGATTGGTACAATAGGTAATCCAATTGTTGTAAAGAAGGAAAAAGAATTTGCTATTAAGAATGTTGCATTAATCAAATTTTATGAAAATTCTAAAATCAACAATCATTATTTAAGAGCTATTTTAGGTTCTGATAATTTTAGTGAGCATTATAACAACTCTTCTTCAGGTTCAACTCAAAAATTCATCTCATTATCATTTATTAGAAATCTTGAAATCCCCCTTCCCCCTTTATCCGTTCAGGAAGAAATAGTAGCCGAAATTGAAGGTTATCAAAAAATCATTGATGGGGCAAAAATGGTTGTAGAAAACTACAAACCCAAAATTGATATTCCTGCCCGCGTGTTTCAGGCAGGAGGGGATCCGGATTGGAAAATGGTGGAGTTGGGTAAAATAATTTCTACTCAAACTGGTGGTACACCATCTAAGGCAAATGACAGTTTTTGGATTGGAGATATACCTTGGGTTTCTCCAAAAGATATGAAATTGGATTTTATTTCAGATTCAGAAGACCATATTTCAGAATTAGCTGTTAAAAATAGTTCTACTAAAATTGTACCTGCAAATACAATTTTAATTGTAGTAAGGTCAGGAATCTTGAAGCACTCACTCCCAATTGCTTTAACATCAAAACCAGTTAGTTTCAATCAAGATATTATCGCAATACAAACGGAAAGTGAACGACTTTTTCAGAAATACCTTTTTTATTACTTAAAAAGTACTTCTTCAATTCATATTCAAAATGGTATTAAACCTGGTGTTACAGTTCAAAGTTTTCATAACGGATATTTCAAAAAACTAAGTTTTCCATTACCTCCATTAAATATCCAAAAACAAATTGTTTTACAAATCGAAAAAGAAGAAGAATTAGTAAATGCCAACAAACAACTGATTGAAATATTTGAGCAAAAAATAAAAGACAGGATTGCAAAAGTTTGGGGCACTTCGTCTTCGCTCGGAACAGGCGGGGAAAAAGCAGAAAAAGAACAGGCATTGGATGGTTCTGCTGAACCGAGTCGAAGCATGGCAGCCGAACCGAAAACAAAATATAAAACGAATTGATTATGATAGCCCACGCTTTCCCTTAGCTGTCGCAAATTTGTAATAGTGCCCTGTTCCTACATCCTTCTGTTGTTTTGTAAAACATACACCAATCTCAAAAAATTTCCTGTGAAAACGGAGAAAGTAACGGTTGGTTTCAAAAAATTGTCCGGGCCGGTTGAATCAAAAAAATGACTAATGGGCGCATTCCCAACCCAGCTTGAATCAAAAAAAATGACCAAAATGTAATTCGTTATTCTCGCCTGCAATTGGATTCAAATAAAAAACAAGTGAAATTTTCGGAAAAACTACTATTTTTCATTCGCACCGGGGCAAACCCAATAGGTATAACCGGTTTTCGATTGAAACGAAGGATCGCGGATATCCCGTGTTTCGGCAATATGTTTTTTTGTATGTTCCAGTTGCATGTGTGCATTGTGCGCTCCTTTTGTTGCCCACGCTTCTGTAAGGCAAAATAAAGTACTGTCGTTGTACGACTGAAACAGCGAATAATCAAGGCAACCGGGTTCCTGGGCCAGAACTTTTGCTTTGCATTCATCAAACGATTGCTTTAAGAAAGATACATATTCGGGTTTCACTTTAATCTCAAACCGCATTACAACATTCATCGAATCTTTGTCAAAACTACATTCGTGCTGTGAGGTTGTGTTGGTTAGACTGCTGGTAATGAAAGCAATGGTTACAAGCGTCAAAATACCTAAAATAAGATTTTTCATTTGGCTAAAATTTAGTTGGTTATTTTAAATACGAATATATCCTGTTTTTTTTAGAAACCAACTATATCATGTAAATTCAATTGACTTCCCTTCGTTTTCAAAGAGGGGAGAGAATTTCAAACCACCTTTTATTAATTAAATTAGTGTGCTATTCCAATCCTTTGGCTGATGTGGATTTGTAATATTGCCCTGTTACTACACCATCCTATTGTATTGTAAAACACAAACCAATCTCAAAAAAATTTCCTGTGAAAACAGAGAGAGTAACGATTGGTTTCAAAAAATTGCCTCGGGGGCAGGTAAACCTGCCCGGTGAAAATTGAAAAACAGCCGATGAGAGGGTTCCCCGGGCCGGTTAAATTTAAAAAATGGTCAGGGGATGTATCCCGGGCAGGTTGGTTCAAAAAAATTGCTGATGGGCGTGTTACCAGGCTCTTCGGAATCGGAAAAATAGCCAATGGACGTATTACCGGGCCCGCTTGAATCAAAAAAATTGCCGGTGGACGTACATCAAAAGGCGGTTCAATCAAAAAAATAACCAATGGACGGGGCAGGCGGACCGATGGAGTCAAAAAAAATGACCAATGGGAGGGTGGGGAGTTCCGGTTGAAACAGAAAAATGGCCCGGGGGAAGGGTGAGACTTGCCCCGGGGCTTGTAAAATCAAGAATTTTGGAGAACATCAACGAATATAGTGCGCCTTTTTGACTTCGTTACTCAGTTTCGTAATGGTTGCACAGGAATTAAAAAGGATGGTCAGCACTATCAAAAACAGGGAATTTTTCATGATAGTTGATTCATTGGTTTGAAACAATAAGTTACGAAATAAGCCGCTGAAAAGAAAGGTGTTAAATGGTGGTGGTTATTGCCACTCCCACTCCCGATCAGTCACTCATTTACCAGTTTTTTAATGTAAAGATTAGATGCAACACCCGTTAAGAATGTCGCAAATTTCCAATTTTAGCAAGGGGACAGACAATAGTTTTGTGGTGGTATAAAATTTTAAACAAAAGAGAAAAGACAATGAGAAAACTAATTTCATGGGTAGAAATCCCGGCAACAGATTTTGAGAGAGCTGTAGAATTTTATCGTTCTGTATTAAAAACCAACCTGCAGGTGATTGACTGCGGTTTTGAAAAAATGGCCTGTTTCCCCAACGGAGAAGGTGCAATTTCATTGGCCCCCGGTTTTAATCCATGTAAGGACGGGGCATTGGTGAGTTTTAACCTTGAAAAGGATTTGGATGGAGCCATTAAAAGAGTAAAGGAAAATAACGGGACAATTGTACAGGCTAAAACCAAAATTGAAGTCGAAGGACGGGGCTATTTTGCCTTATTTATTGATAGCGAAGGAAACAAGGCCGGTTTGTATGGCGATGAATAACTAAAAAAATGAGATTATGGTTTACCCGCGGTCAGGCCATAATCTCGTTTTCATTTTTTAAATTTACGCTCATATTAAAAGAACATGGAGTACAGTATTGCTAAGCCGTCGGTGTTGTTGTCGAAGTTTATAAAACATTACTGGGCGATTGAAAACTGCTTTCCCGGTTTTGTGCAGCATACGCAACGAATTGTACCCAACGGGTTACCGGAGCTTATTTTCTATCTGGGCGACAGGCCGGTTGCAACGGATACTGCCCGGTCGATCAATGAAAACGCGCTTTTAAGCGGGCACTTGCGGGGATTTTATGATATTAATGTTTCCGGGAAATTATCCGTGTTTTCAATATTGTTTAAACCACAGGGTTTGCGTATGTTTTTAGATATTCCCTTAAATAAGCTTTTCAATCACCACGTTCCGCTCAGGTACCTGTTTAAAAATGATGCAGTGGAAATTGAGTCAAAACTATTTGAAGCTGGTTCGTTTTCAGAGCGAATAAAAATTATCGAAAATTATCTTTTAAAAGTTCTGGGAAAAAGTATTGCAAAATATGAATATAAACGGATTGACCACTGCATTAATTTAATCAATCAAAAGCGGGGTGTGGTTCATGTCGATTTTCTTGCCTCAGAAGCCTGTTTGAGCCGCAAACAATTTGAAAGGACTTTTTTATATTACGTCGGAACTTCTCCTAAACAGTTTTTAAAAACCATTCGTTTTCAGAGTTCCATAGATAAAAAATCCCGGAATAAATCTGCAAATTTAACCGACCTGACATATAGTTGCGGATACTATGACCAATCGCATATGATAAATGACTTTCAAAAACTGACCGGGATGACACCCAAGCAGTATTTCAATGAATGTGAACCGTATTCAGACTATTTTCAGTAACCGGTTTCGTTTTCTCCTTACTGCACAGTTTGTTTCCACAGGCATGAACTAAAAACAGCTTCAAAATCAGCTGTTTATTCATCTACTCATTCACTCACTGGTTTTTCCTGTACTTTACTCATGGCATATTCAGCCAGTGCAGTAATCGTAAAACTCGGATTTACTCCGGGATTTCCCTGTACCACTGAACCGTCCAGAATAAACATATTGGGGTAGTTGTGCACAGCAAAATTTGAATTGATAACTCCGGTTTCAGAGGAACTTCCCATTGGAACACCACCAAGAATATGAGCAGTTGACGGAACATTCATCAGGATTTCTGCAGCTGAGTTTTGCGAATGTGCATTGGCTTTTTTTGCGTAGCGGTGCATAATGTCCTGTCCAACCGGCAGGTAGGCCTGTACGTTTTCTTCTCCGTTGTTTTGTAATGTCAGCTTTTTACGGAAAGGCCATTTTTTTAAAACAAAACGCATTTTAGTGTCCACTGTCTGCATCACCAAAAAAATAATGGTGTTTTCTGCCCAATGGCGGTTAAAGAACATTTTAAAAAACAAACCCGGCCGCGAAACTATTTTTCCAAAAAAATGAAGTACGCCTAACAGGTTTGAACCCTGTTTATCGGTTGCAATGGAAAGCAAACTCCGCATTACATTTGATTTGTTCGGGTATTTGACAATTTCAACCGAAGTATCTTTATCGGGTTTAAATATGGAACTGATGGCAATGCTGTTGTTTAGTTTGCGGTCGGAAAGCGTAGCGGTGCAAATTGTTTCCGAATTGGTGCGTACTGATTCACCCAGTTTGTCAGAAAGATCGGGTAGCGTTTTGTATATGTGTTTTTGGTTAAGCAGCAATTTTAATGTTCCCAGAACTCCGCCTGAAACGATAAGTCCTTTGGAGTAGAAAATCCGGCTTTTCCCGGGAAATATTCCTGCTGTTTTTTTTGTATAAACCAGATATTCTCCGTTTACAAATTCAATCTTCCACACATTGGTTTCCGAAAGAATATCAACACCTTTTTTCTCTGCAAACCAAAGATAATTTTTGTCAAGTGTATTTTTAGCATTTTCCCGGCATCCTACCATACAGCCCGCGCAGTTGGTACACGGTTTTCTCAAAGGGCCCTCTCCGTTAAAATACGGATCCTGTGGCCTGTCGTCTTCGTTAAAATAAACAGCCACATATACGTTGTCGAACGACTCTTCCTTGCCCAAATCTTTGGCAACTTCATGCAGAATTTTGTCTTCTGTATTTTGTTTGTCAAACTTGGTACGTCCGAGCATAAAACCAGCTTTGTCGTAAAACGGAGCCAACTCTTTTTTCCAGTCGTTAAAAGCTGCCCACTGTTTATTTCTGAAAAATTCATCATGCGGATACATTAAGGTGTTTGCATAAACTAGGCTGCCCCCTCCAACACCCGTTCCACTCAGAATAAAGGCATGTTTGTATATGTCCAGTTTTTGAAGTCCCAGGAAACCAAGTTGCGGCAACCACAAATATTTTTTTAAATTCCAGTTGGTTTTTGGAAAATCGTCTGGGCTAAAACGTCTCCCTTTTTCGATGGTTAAAACCGAGTATCCTTTTTCGGAGAGCCGCAATGAAGAAACACTTCCTCCAAAACCGGACCCAATGACAATGTAATCGTATTTTTTTTTCACAAGTCGGACATTACAACCACTAAACTTACAAAAAATAGTGATTAAATTCTCTGCTAATTTTTATTAGAAGTATGACATTTTCTATAGATTTAATAGCTTTGTTCAAACAAACAAATAAGCTGAATCATGAAGAAAATCTTATTATCTGTTGTTGTCTTGTTTTACGTTGTTACTTCCGGTGCCCAGAGTGGGAAAGTGATAGAATCGCTTCAGTTTAAAAGTAACCTGGTCGATTACCCGGTGGAATATTCCATATATCTCCCGCCTGATTATGCAACTTCAGAAAGAAGTTACCCGGTTTTGTATTTGCTGCACGGATATTCCGACGATGAAACAGGCTGGATTCAGTTTGGGGAGGCCAACCGTATTGCTGACCAGGGAATAAAAAATGGTGATTTTCCTCCCTGTATTATTGTAATGCCCGATGGAAAAGTGACCTGGTATTGCAACAGTGTTGATGGAAAAGATCCCTGGGAAGACATGTTTATTCAGGAATTTATTCCGTTTATTGAAAAAGAATACCGTATTCGTCCTAAAAAAGAGTTTCGTGCCATTGCCGGGCTGTCAATGGGAGGATATGGAGCCTTAAAACTGGCAATGCGCCACACCGACTTATTTTCAAATTGTGTGGCTATGAGTTCAGGAACTTTCACCGATGAAGAGATGCTGGGAAGAGACCAGTATGACCGGTATTTTGGGAACATTTACGGTCCGAAAAAGAAAGACGATTTGGGCGAACACTGGAAAGCCAACAGTCCGCTTTATCTGGCTGAATCGGTGGATGTCGAAAAATTGAAGTCCGTACGCTTTTATATTGATTGTGGCGACGACGATTTTTTGTACAAAGGAAATGCTGCGCTGCATGTCAAAATGAGAGATTTGGGTATTCCCCACGAATACCGTGTACGAAACGGCGGGCATGAATGGGGCTACTGGCGTACCGGATTATTTGACGGGTTGGTATTTATTTCAAAAACTTTTCACCGGTAACAAACAAAACCATGAAACTGAAAATCGGGGCTGTTTTTTTGTTTGTTTTTATTGTTTTCTTTTCATTGGCACAAAATGCTCAAAAGCCCAATGTACTTTTTATTGCTGTCGATGATCTTCGTCCTGAATTAGGATGTTACGGGAAAACACAGATTCAATCACCCAACATCGATAAATTGGCCGAATCAGGATTGATGTTTAACCGTTCCTATTGTAATGTTCCGGTTTGCGGTGCTTCACGTGCAAGCATATTATCTGGGATACGTCCAAACAGACAGCGTTTTTTGAATTTTAGCTGCTGGCAGGATCAGGATGTTCCGGGTGTGGTAAGTCTGCCGATGCATTTTAAAAATAACGGCTATTACACGGTTTCCCTTGGGAAAATTTATCATCATATTACCGACGGGAAAGGGAGCTGGTCGGAAACGCCATGGTTTCCCGAAGGCGACTGGCAGGGCTGGCAAGCTTATGTTTTGCCGGAGTCGCATAAACAAATTGAACCACGCCCCAACGGAAGCGGTATTAACGGTCCGTCGTTTGAAAGTCCGGATGCACCGGACCATATTTATCCGGATGGAAT
The DNA here is from genome assembly GCF_022267315.1 of Maribellus maritimus. Lineage (GTDB taxonomy): Bacteria > Bacteroidota > Bacteroidia > Bacteroidales > Prolixibacteraceae > Draconibacterium > Draconibacterium maritimum. The sequence continues at coordinate 23,588 of NZ_JAIKLE010000048.1, read as the reverse complement.
GATTGCCGAAGAGGCCATCCGTCAGTTAAATGAACTGGAGAAGAAAAAGGAACCTTTTTTTCTGGCAGTGGGATTTCTAAAACCACATCTTCCTTTTAATGCGCCAAAAAAATACTGGGAGTTGTATGATTTTGATAATTTAAAATTACCGGAGTACATGCAAAAACCGGAAAATGCACCGGATGTCTGTATGCATAATTTTGGTGAATTGCGAAATTATACCGATGTTCCCGATCAGGGGCCGATGGAGGAAGAATTTATGCGAAAGCTTATTCACGGTTATTATGCCTGTGTGAGTTACACCGATGCTCAAATTGGAAAAGTCCTGGATGAACTGGAAAATCTGGGTCTTGCCGAAAATACCATTGTTATCTTGTGGGGCGATCATGGCTGGCATCTGGGCGAACACGGCCTGTGGTGCAAACATTGTAATTTTGAAAAAGTACTGCATACTCCGGTTATTGTGAGAGCGCCGGACAAAAAACAAAATATAAAAACAGATGCATTGGTGGAATATGTTGATATCTATCCATCACTGTGTGAACTGGCAGGTTTGGAAAAACCGTTTCATCTGCAGGGAAAAAGTTTTGTTCCCTTGATGGAGAACCCGGATCAGCCGTGGAAAGAGGAAGTCTATTGTCGCTGGATTAAAGGAGAAACTCTTGTTACGCAAACCCATACCTATACCGAATGGTTTGATGATTCGGGTAAAATGAGCGACCGTATGCTTTATGATTTGACGACAGATGCTGAAGAAAAAGCAAATATTTCAGAAAATAAAGAGAATAAAACACTGGTTCAGCAACTCTCCGAAAAAATAAAAAAACACATTGCAAAACGCGATGAAATAATTATCCCGTAGCATGAAAACGTATCATCCGTTTTATATCCTGTTGTTTGTTTTGCCCTTTGTTTTTTCTTCCTGTAAAAAAGAAAAGGAGAAATTGCCCAATATTGTACTGATTATGGCAGATGACATGGGATATGAATGTTTGGGATGCAACGGAAGCACTGAGTATAAAACTCCGGCACTTGATCGTCTGGCGACCGATGGGATTCGTTTCGAAAATTGTTATTCACAACCCCTGTGTACGCCATCGAGAGTAAAAATTATGACAGGGAAATATAACTACCGGAATTATGAGGATTTTGGTTATTTAAATCCCAACCAGATAACTTTTGGAAATATATTAAAAGAAGCCGGTTATTCTACCTGTATTGCCGGAAAGTGGCAACTGAACGGGCTAAACCGAAATAACCCGGGAAACCAGGATGTAACCCGGCCCAACCATTTTGGATTTGATGAGTATTGTTTGTGGCAGTTAAATCATACGCGTGCGGAGGGGGAGCGCTATGCAAATGCCCTGATAACACAAAACGGAGTGGATTTGTCGTGTGATGTCACTGACTGTTACGGACCGCAGGTATTTGCAGATTTTGTTTGTGATTTTATTGACAGGAAAGCAAAAGCGCCTTTTTTTATTTATTATCCGATGGTACTGGTGCATGATCCTTTTGTGCCCACTCCCGACTCCCCTGAGTGGAGTGACCCCGGCCGGCGTTATGAAAAGGACACAGCCTACTATGCAGACATGATGAATTTTACCGACAAAATCGTACTTCAAATAGAATCAAAACTCAAAGAAAAAGGAGTTTGGGACAACACGCTGTTTATCTTTACGGCGGATAACGGAACCAACAGGGCTGTAATTTCAGAAACCAGCTATGCTAAGGTAAAAGGGGGAAAAGGGCTTTCGGTAAACACAGGAAATCATGTTCCGCTGATTGTTTCCTGGCCTGAAAAAACGAAGGGAAACGCTACCGTTGATAATATCATCTCCTTTGCCGATTTTTTACCAACTTTTTGCGATGCTGCCGGCGTGGAGTCTTCAAAATATAAAACCGACGGAGAAAGTTTTTATTCGCTCCTTACCGGAGAGGACACGGAGAAACAAAATGAAATTTTTATTCACTATTCACCGCGTTGGGGAACTTTTAGCCACGACCGCTGGGTAATGGATGATACTTATAAATTGTATAAGGACGGACGTTTTTTCAATACTTCGCTTGATACATTGGAAAAAAATCCGCTTCTGGATATGACCCGGGAAGAGCGGGATTTGAAAAGCAGATTTGAAAAAATCCTCCTTGAAAAAGAAAATGAAATTCCTTTCGTTTTAAACGATACAACTTTTAATATTACGTATTGAAAAAACTAATTATCATATTTTATTTATTGCTTTCGCTTTTGTCTCGGGGAAAGGCACAGGATACAATCCCTGATTTTAGCTGGGGGAATGCACATTATTTTAATTTAAATGAAGGCGATAGTTGTACGTTTAATAAGGTTAATATAAAGCTTTTGCGGCTTGAGAACCATTACAACCATATTAAGGTCGGGGAAGACACACTTTGTGTGAAAGTCAGCCGGAGAACCCTGCCTGTTTTATCCAATGGCTTGCGTTTTTTTGTGGCCGACAATAAAAATGTAAAGTCGATAACTTCAGACTCTTTGGTTCACGGACTCCTGACCAAAGATGCACTGATTTGTGTTTCCAACTATCAGGAGCCTTTACTCAATCCTTATAAATATTCATTTCCGGTAAATTTTAACGATGGTTTTATCTGGAATACCGAAGTTGATGGATATATGTTTGCCTATATGGGGGAAGACAATAAAGACGGAGAGAAATATTATCGTTCGCACGAGGGGATCGATCTGGATTTAAGCGATGCGCGCGGACTGGAAAAGCACTGGATTGTAGCTTTGGAGAATTCAGAAGTGGAATGGATTGAAGAATATGAGGCTGGAAATGAGAAGGCAGCCTGTGTATTGCTAAGAAGTGAATCGACGCCACAAATTTTTTATGTTTATGAAGGTCTTCTTGCCAAAAGTCTTGAAATCAGAAAAGGGCATAAAATTATTCAGGGAGAAATTCTGGGAACAGTTTGGGGAGATGAAAATGATGGATTTTTGCAACTGTCGGTGATACATTCAACCGACGTTCCGCAATACGCAGAACGGTTTAACAATGCAGTTAATTTTTTTCCGCAGCTTTTTCTGCTGTATTACAATCAGACGTTTAGTTTAAATAAGAATTATTCAAAAGGAAGAATTGTGTTTGGAAAAAATGGGAATGCTTCTGATGAAAACAAAACGAATATTCATTCCTACGAAAATTATATTGGTAAAGGTTGGCTTTTTGACCACTGGAATATAAGCCAGCGTGTTGATTGTATTTGCAATGGTGACGAGAGCAATGCCAGACTAAATAAAGTGTTGTTCGCGGGAAGTCCGGCGGAAAAAAAGAATCCTGAAAACAACTACGATTATGAAATTAGTGTAAGTAACGGAACCTATCGTATTCGTGCAAAAGTAGGTGATTTGGAGTTTCCGTCCTGGCAAAAAGTGGAACTTGAAGGTATCGAAGCCGGAACATTTGACCTTAATGCAGGAGAATACAAATGGACAAATGAACGTGTGGTAAAAGTAAATGATGGAAAATTAAGCATTCGGATATATGTCGACTCTTCAAACCGGAAAGTAGCTGGTTTAAGTGAAATTGTGTTTCAAAAAGTCAATTAGATTTTGAGTTTAAAAAAACTGAGAATGTCCGCATTGTATATATTCTTTTTTGCACTTTTTGCTGAATCTGTTTCACTATCTTTTTAAAAAGACCATGAAATAACTATAGCATGGTATTTTTTGGGATATTAAGTCCATTCGATAAAGAATAAAATATTTTAAATGAAAAAGTTTTTACCTGTTTTTAGCCTGATTATCATTTTGTTGTCTTGTGGAAAAGAGAACAATAAAGAACCGGAGAAAATTAACAGCTTCCGAAAAATGAAAAAGGAGTTTTGGAATCCGTCTGCCGGATATCGAACTGCTCCCTTGTGGGTATGGAATTCAAAAATAACCAAACAGGATATTGATAAAACACTGGAAGAATATAAAAATAAAGGGATTGGCGGTGTTTTTATTCATCCGCGCTATGGTTTAATTACAGAGTACTTGTCGGAAGAATGGTGGGAGTTGGTGGAGTATTCGTTTGAGAAAGCCGGGGAACTGGATTTAAAAATCTGGATTTACGATGAAAATTCATTTCCAAGTGGTTTTGCCGGTGGGCATGTTGCGGCTGAAATGCCCGAATCAAACAGTGAAGGAGTCCGGTTAAAGTCCCTTTTTATGAAAGTGTTGGAGCTTCCTGAAAATGCCAGGGTGAAACATGTATTTAAGAAAGAAGCGAACCAATGGAAAGAAATAACAGAAATAAGCAGCAATGAGAAAGGCCGGGAAGGGGAGTATTGTGTTTTGATTTTGGAAGATTATGGAAAATCAAAGTGGTTTGGCGGCTATTCTTATGTTGATTTGTTGAAACCGGGTGTTACTGAAAAGTTTATCGAGATAACCATGCCAGGCTATGAGCAGACCCTTGGCAGGGAATTTGGAAAACGTGTTCCCGGCATTTTTACCGATGAACCAAATACAAACACCCGGAGCCATGGAACAATCCGATATACACCTGATTTATATGAGCAATTTGAAAAACGACGGGGATATAAACTGGAGTCTCATTTAATGTCGCTGATAACAGAAACCGGTGACTGGAAAAAAGTGAGACACGATTATCAATCTGTTATTTTGCAGTTGTTTATCGATCGCTGGTCGAAACCCTGGTATAAATACACCGAGGAAAAGAATCTGGCCTGGACCGGGCATTATTGGGAACATGGCTGGCCAAGTCCGCAGGAAGGACCGGATAACATGGCGATGTATGCCTGGCATCAGCAACCGGCAATTGACATGCTTTTTAATGCAGAAGAACTTCGTCCGGACCAGTTTGGGAATGTTCGAAATGTAAAAGAGCTTTCATCGGTGGCTAATCAGTTTGGCCGACACCGCACATTAAGCGAAACATATGGCGCTGCCGGGTGGGAATTGACTTTCTTTGATATGAAACGTTTGGGCGACTGGGAGTATGTTCTGGGAGTCAACTTTATGAATCAGCATCTTGCATACATCTCATTGGTGGGCGACAGAAAGCACGATTTTCCGCAGTCCTTTGGAACACATAGTCCTTACTGGGGTGTTTACAAATATCTCGCTGATTATTTTGCCCGGTTGTCGGTGGCACTTTCCTCCGGTGTTCAAAACAATAAAATAGTAGTAATTGAGCCAACTACCACTGCCTGGATGTATTACAATCCGCAGGGGGAGAATCGTGAATTGAAGGAGATAAAAACAAAATTTGAGCCTTTTTTGGACCAATTGGAACGCTGGCAGGTGGAATACGATTTGGGGTGCGAAGACATTATCAATCGTCATGGTGAAATTGATGGTAACAAATTTGTGATTAATCAGGCAGAATACGAAATCGTTGTTTTACCTCCCGGTCTTGAGAATTTGGATAAATCAACTTTTCACCTGTTGCAGGAATTTGCCAAAAAAGGAGGAGAAATCATTCAATTGGGAAATCTTCAGTTTGTTGACGGAGAAAAGGCTTCTTTTGCTGATCTGCAAAAGAATGAAAACTGGAAAAATGAAAAGTCCCTGAATCCTTCCTTTTTTGCTGACCTGGCAAAAAATGAGAATATTCAATTTGAACATCCGGATTCGATCGCCGGAAAGGTTTTTCATCAGCGAAGAGAATTGAAAGACGGACAACTGCTTTTTATTTCCAATTTTGATAAAGATGAAACAGCGGAAGTCAATTTGAAAATGAAAGGAAAAGGTGTCGTTTGTTTACATACTGAAAACGGAAAAACAGAAAATTACATTTTTGAACGCGAAGGCGGTAATGTACATTTTTCAGCGACTCTGCCTCCTGCCGGAAGCCGTTTGTTTTTTATTTCAAAGTCAGGCAAAAAAAGCCCGGAACCAAAAGAAGAACGGGAAATGGAACTTTACGACGCAGGGGAAATGACCATAAAACCGGTGACACAAAATATACTGAACATCGATTATGTGGAACTGACTCTGGATACTTTTGACGCTGAACCGATGTATTTTTACGAAGCGGCCAACAAAATATGGCAACATCACGGTTACCCTGATAATCCATGGGTTTCGTCAAGTCAGTTTAAAACAGAACTGGTTGATGCCGATACTTTTGGCACAGGCAGCGGATTTACAGCTTGTTATCCTTTTACTGTTGATTCAGCCTTTTCATCAAAGAAAATTCAGCTTGTGGTGGAGCAGCCCTGGTTGTATAAAATTTTGGTAAATGGAAAACCGGTAACAGAACTGGAAAACAAAAACTGGATGGATAAAGATTTCTGTTTATTTGAAATCGGTAATTTGATTCAGGTGGGCCGAAATGAAGTGGTTTTAACGGCTTCTCCTTTTTCTGTTTATTGTGAACTGGAACCGGTTTATTTACTGGGCGATTTTGCTGTTTTTCCTACCAACAACGGTTGGATGTTAGAGAATTCCCTGGAATTGGAGTTAGGCTCGTGGAAAAATCAGGGAATGCCTTTTTACGGGCAAACCATAGCCTATTCAAAAAAGGTTCAGTTAAAATTGGAAACCGATTTTCTGGTAGAGTTGAATGCCTGGGAAGGAACCGTTGCCGAAATATTGGTGGATGAGGGTCATCAGGGGATTTTGTATAAAAAACCTTACAAAATGAAAGTTACTGTTCCGTATGGAATTCACGATATTAAAGTAAAAATTACAGGCAGCAATAAAAACACATTTGGCCCGCATCATAATTTCTCTACTCCGGGTCTGGTTACACCGGGGAGTTTTAAAACAGCCCCCATAATTCAGCCTTCCGGAAATGAATATGATCTGTTAAATTATGGTTTGATGGAGGACTTTGAAATTTATAAATATGCAGAAAAAGAAATTGATTATTAAAAGGTAAATATCATGCCGGTTTTTACCTGCTGAAATTTAAAACTTTCAAAAAAAGCAGCCAAAGCCGGCAAATCAGTGCAGTGAGAAGGATAGACATTTTTTACTGCATTTTTTTTGAAATATTCAATCGTTTTTTGTGTTTGCAGGTTGTTGTGTTTTAAATGAAAGCCACCGATAACGGTATCGACCGACGAAATATCTGTGACTTTTTTTGCATATTCCACAATGTTGCAAATTCCGGAATGGGAACAACCAGTTATTACAAGCAGTTTGTTTTTAATTACCGCGGCCAAAGCAGAATCATCAGGAATAAAATCATCGTTTCCAAATTCGTCCTTAAAAGAAGTGGTTTGCGATTCAAAATCATTTTCTCGCGGAATTTCACCCAGAAACCAGAGATTCTCAGTGATCTTTAGCGGAGATGTCGTTTCTTTCAACTCAAATTTTTCCGTAATTTTTTCCCTGGTGAATCTAAATCCAACAGGGGAGTGGTCTGTTTTTCTAAAGCGGTTGATAAAGGACGAAGGATGTGTAATAAGTGTTTTGTTTTCCAAATGTTGCAAACCATCAACATGATCCCAGTGCCCGTGGCTTAAAACCACTTTTTTTATTTCTGAATGAATATTTATACCCATCTTTTCAGCGTTTTTCAGAAACACATCTGAATGACCGGTATCCCATAATATTTTTTCCCCGTCAATTTCAAGGAGGTAGGAGATTCCATGTTCTGCAAGAAAAGAACCGCCGGCAACATTTTCGGTAAGTACGGTGAGTTTCATTTTTTACAATCAATTTTAAAGATGAAAAAGGTGGAGGATGCAATAATTACCATAAACAAAATAAAAAACGACTGAAATCCCAGGTGGCTGATTACGGCACCTCCCAAAAGTGGAAACAAAGCCGGAAGAATATTTCCTGCGCCGGCAAATCCCGTATATAATGCGCGGTTTTCATTTCCCGATACTTCAAGTAAAAGGCCGCTCATACTCATTGTATACAAGGAGTAAACAACCCCTCCGATGATAAAAACGTATTTAATCATCGAGACATCTGTTATAAAAAAGGCAGTGGCTGCCAAAATCAACGACAAAATTACGTTGCTGTATAAAAGCACATTGTATTTTAATTTTTTGGCGCCCAGCAAAACCATCAGGCTCACAAAAACAATCCCAATAACTTTGAAAATCAGGAAAATACCAGTATCATTACTTTGGGCTTTAAAAATTTCTTTGGCATATAAAATCACAAATGGAAGAAAGGAAATGGCAATCCCCTGTGTGTTGATAAATCCCAGAAAATAGGCGAGCTTTTTATTTTCATGCAATTCCCGTTTTAAGACCTTAAAAAAATCCTTTATCCCGGATATTTTCATAGCAGAAGGAACCACTTCTTTTATACTCCAGAATCCTCCGGAAGCAATAAGCAAAAGTCCGCCTCCAATAAAAAACATCAAAGCATAATTTACAGGGAATGCTTTCCAAACCAATACTCTTTTCACAAAAAAAGCAGAAATTAAAACAATGATTCCTGAGATAATTTGAAGGGATGAGAAAAATGATTTTCGTTTTTCCTGGTTGACTGATTTTCCTAAAATGTCGGTATAACTGATGTTAGCAAATGCACCAGCCAGAGAAAAAAGAGCAATAAATACAAAGGCCAGCCAAATAACATATCCGGTTTGTTCCCCGGTTAAAAGAAACAATAAAATGCCAAGCCCGATGAGCGAAAAAATACGTGTATTAATTCCTAGCAGAAGATGTTTTCTTTTATAAGTTTTGTTACTTAAATAAGGGGCAAAAAACAATTGGGTAAAACTGGAACCTCCCAGCATAATTGCAGTCATTAACCCGATATGAAAAGCGCTTCCTCCTGCTTCCACCAGCATGGCCGGAATAATCGTATCAACATCCATAAAATTTTTGGCAAACGCCAGAAAAGTAGCGTGCCACAAAAAAGCTCTGAAATTATGGGTAGATATTTTTTCTGTTAAAGCCATTGTTTAACGCAGTGGTGTATTCCAAAAAGGACTATTTAATTGCCAGTTTTAATACACCTGTGTTGATCCTGAAAAGCATGTGTCCCGATTGGCGGTTTTTTAACTCGTCTTTTATCCATTTCATATTTTTATTGAGAATTTCAACTACCTGTTCCGGATTCTCTTTTTCAATAAGAACGGGGATAAAATCGTCGGTAACCAAACGCAGGTTTTTGCTGAACTTTTTGGAAACCAATACGGTAACATCTTTTGATTTTAAAAAAGAAACAATTCTTTCCCGTTTTTCTTTTATGTCAATATTTCCGGGATTGGGAACCGGATTTTGAAACTCATTTATAAAAACCAACTCACCGTCAGAAAACTGGTAAATGGCAAATTTATCAGCATCTCCAAAAATATTATTTATAAATATATTTTCATTGCTTAAGGCAAAAGCAAAAACTATCCTTTTCATACACTAAAATGCTCTGTGATTTGATTCCAAATGTAGTAAATCTCTTTGCTAAAATTACAATTTGGAGAAAATTCAACAATAGTTTTTTCAAATATTATTGATTCAACCACATTTTTATCGAAATCGATTTTTCCGGCGAGGGTGATGTGGTTCGCAGAAAGATATTGAACTACATCTTGAGACACTTTTGGATTCAGGTCGTATTTATTAATTACGGCAAAAATCGGAATTTCAAAATTACGAACCAGTTCTATTAATCGTTTTGCGTCGTGCAGACCGGAAAGTGTGGGTTCTATAACCATCAAAACCAAATCAGTTCCTGTAACAGAAGAGATTGCTGAACAGCCTATTCCCGGGGGACCATCGTTAATAATAAAATCGGCGTTGGTATCCAGTGCAATTTCTTTGGCTTTTTCGCGAATTCGTGTAACCAGTTTTCCTGAGTTTTCTTCACCGGGGCCCATTTTAGCATGAATCAGTTTTCCAAAACGCGTGTTGGAAACATACCATGAATTATTTGTATTCTCAAAAACCTGAATCGCATTTTCAGGGCAAATTCGTTCACACAATCTACAGCCTTCACATTGAAAAGGGTTGATTTTATACTGCTTTTTTGTATTAAGATGAATCGCATCGAAACGGCATTTTGCTGCACATAAGCCGCAGTTTGTGCAAATTTTCGATTGTATTTCTGCTTTATTTCCACTGCTAAAAGAGTGACTTTCCTTTATCTGAGGTTGAAAAATCAGATGCAAGTCGGCAGCGTCTACATCGTTATCGCAAAACACAGCATTTTGTGCAACAGAAGCGAGGGCAGCAGCAAATGTTGTTTTTCCGGCTCCTCCTTTCCCGCTTAAAACTGTAATTTCTTTCATCGCACTGCCAGTTTTAATTCCAGTTTTTGAATCAGCTCTTTGTATATTTCTTCAATTTCAACCGGAATGTTTTCTAAAATGTCTCCCGATGCATATTTCCTTGCATACGATTTATCAAAAGGAATTTCAGCCAGAATATCGATGTTGTAATGAACCAAAAATTCATAAACATTACGATTTCCCAGCCCGGCTTTATTGATGATTACGCCAAATGGTATTTGTAAATCCAATAACAGCTCAACAGTAATTTTCAGGTCGTGTAAACCAAAAGGAGTGGGTTCAGCTACCAGAATAACGTAATCAGCGTCAGCAACAGTTTCTACTACCGGGCAGCTTGTGCCTGGAGGTGCATCAAATAATACGATTTCTGAATTTGGATTTGTTTCTTTCTTTACCTTTTTAATCAATGAAGTTTGCATAGAGGAACCGACTTTCAGGCGTCCTTCTGTTAAACCCAAACCGATTCCTGTATCCAGATATTTTATCTGTCCCAGCGTTTGGTTTTGTTCTCTGATTGCTCCAAAACTACAGGCCTCCAAACAAGCTCCGCATGAGTGACATAAATCAGCATTTACCCCGGCAAAGTTTAGCGCTTTTACAATGGAAATAGCATTGAACCCGCACCAATTTGAACACTTTTTGCAAAATGTACATTTTTCCGGATCTATCTCAGGAACGGGAAGAAATACTTCCTTTTCTCCTTTTGTCTCTGCACCGGGGAAGAATAAGGCATCATTCGGTTCCTCAACATCACAGTCCACAAGTAGAACTGCTTTGTTGAAGAACTTCGCTATAAAAAAGTATAAGTTAATTGAAACGGTAGTTTTTCCTGTTCCACCTTTTCCACTTGCAACCGCAATCTTCATTTTTTTATATGTTATAAAATGGTTTTAATCGGATAGTAGAAGTTGTTGTTGCAGTTTATTCAGGTTTTAATGGTCGCAATAATTTGCCGTAAACTGAATCGAGTTATTTAGAAATCCTTCGGCAAGTTGTTTGGCATCCATTTTAGGGGCACCCACAAAAACATTCACCTTATGCTGGTTGAATATTTGAATGGCCCTATTTCCCATTCCTCCTGCAAGTACATCGCTTACACCTTTTTCTGCCAGCCATTTTGGTAGTAATCCCGGTTCGTGTGGCGGGGGTACTATTTTTTCTTCTGATAGAATTGTATTTTCTCTAATTTCAAATACCGCAAAGAATTTGCAATGACCAAAATGGCCATCTAAAATCATGTGGTTATCAACTGGTACAGCTATCTTTTTATTCATCTTCTTATTTTGAGTGACTAAAAATAATCGCACTGCAAAAGCAGTACGATTATCCGGAAGTCAGTTTGTATCTATCTTTGTCTTCTTCCCCTTCCACGACCAAAACCGAGCCCATCACCCCAACTTTTTCGGTCGTCTTCCGTTTTAGATTTTCTCCTTATTCCTCTACCAAATCCTCTTCCTCGCCCGCGAGGCGTTTCTTCGACGGCGTTTTCGAGCTCTTGTCTGCATCTTCCCATTCTTCTTCCGGTTTGGGAGCCTTGTCCCCTTGGACCGGTTTTGTCTAATCCTGGCATAGCTTTTAATTTTTAATCATTTCAATAATGTCTTTTACGGATTTGTTCTTTTCATCCAAAATAATCATTTGGATGTTAAATTTTTCGAGTAATGATTTTGCTTTGGGGCCAAAATCTCCCGAAATAACCCGGTTTGCTTCCATCTCAGCAACGGCTTCAACTGCCTTCGTTCCGGCACCTCCGTTAGCATCCTTGCTTTTGTTTTCAAAAAAAATGGTACTCTTGTCGGCAGGATCATAAATACAAAACCATCCACATCGTCCAAAACGTAAATCAAATTTTGAATTTAAACTGTTGCCCGTAGAAGTGATTACAACTTTCATAGTTTACATTTCTGTTTGTTAATATAAGAATATCGGCAAATTGTAATTGAATTTGTTGTGGTTACAAAAATAAGTAAAAACATACATAATACAAAATATTAAATGAACAAAAGTTTATTAAAATATGTAGTTTCATGTTTTATTGTGTTGTTTTATAGGTTGTTGTATTTATATGTTGTTGTTATTTTGTGTGAAAAATTAATTGTTGTTATTTAAATTTTCGCTGAATAGTTTTTGTTTTTCTAAAAAAGCTTAAATTTGCAGCACTTAAAAATTCGGGATGTAGCGCAGTCCGGTAGCGTACTTCGTTCGGGACGAAGGGGTCGCAGGTTCAAATCCTGTCATCCCGACAAAAGGGGATTTTAAAGAAACCCAAAAGCCTGTAAGTTATATGATTTACAGGCTTTTTTGTTTTTTGTAATATCAGTTCAAATCAATAAATATCATAAAAATGTAAGTTAAACGGTGAGTTCATTTTTGATTTACCTTTGAACTCACCAGAAAGAATTAACCGATTGTTTTTCAGTTGATAATGGAGGGTGTTTTAACATTTAGAATACTCTTGTTTGATTCGTTTTGATTCCCTTGGTGAGTTAAACGGTGAGTCAATCAACTAAAAACGCATTAAAGCGGATTAAATCGTTAAAAATTGTATGATATGAAAACAACTCACACTTTCGGTATTCAGTTTATTCTTCGGACAGGTAAAAAGGATAAAACCAAAGGAATTGTCTATGCACGAATTACTGTTGAAGCAAGACGTGCTGAACTATCCCTGAAAAAGCGTATGGCTGTTGATGACTGGAATAACAACCGTGGCATTGCAAGAGGTTCCGGCATAGAGGCCAAGAAATTTAATAGTTATTTAGAGCAAGTACGCGCGCAGTTAACTGAAGCATACCGGGAATTACAGGTTAGTAAACAACGAGTTACTCCAGAAAATATTAAGGCGCTCTACCTTGGTGATTCTTTTAATGATCATACATTGATGGAATTGGTAAAATATCATAACAACACTCAAAAAAATATTCTGGCTCCGGGTACTATAAAGAATTATTATACGACTAAAAAATATATTGAACGATTTCTGAAGAAAAAATTTAAAGCTACAGATTTCTACCTGGTTCAAATCAACTATAAGTTTATTACTGATTTTGAGATTTTCATGCGAAACTTTAAACCGTTAGACCACCAAATGCCACTCGGTAACAATGGTGTGATGAAACACCTGGAACGATTCAGAAAAATAGTAAATCTTGGACAAAGGCTGGGGTGGATTGCTCAAAATCCTTTTGAGTCATATAAACTGCATTTTACCAGAAATGAAAGGGGATTCTTATCTGAAAAGGAACTTGCCACAATTGAGAACAAAACCTTTGCGATTGAGCGTTTAAGAACAGTAAGGGATATTTTTGTTTTTGGTTGCTATACCGGTCTGTCATATATTGATGCGATCAATCTGGGTCCAGACGAAATATCTCTTGGTGTTGACGGACAATACTGGATTTTTTCCAACAGGCAAAAAACCAAGACCACGGTTAAAATTCCACTTCTCCCAAAAGCTTTGGATATCTTGAACAAATATAAGAAACATCCAAAATCAGTTAATCGTGATAAAATATTCCCGTTAATCTCAAATCAAAAATTAAACGGATACCTTAAAGAAATTGCTGACATCTGTGGAATAAAAAAACACTTGACTTTTCATTTGGCAAGACATACTTTTGCAACTACAATTACATTAAGTAATGGGGTACCAATTGAAACCGTAAGCAATATATTGGGACACAAAAGTATTTCCACTACACAGATTTACGCAAAAGTATTAGAAAAGAAAATCAGTAAGGATATGGACAAACTCAGGGAAGTCATATCGAATAAACAGCGTTTCCTGATAGGTCTAATTTTCCTAATATTCTTATAAAATTCTATTTTTGAATGTCCAAACGGACAAAAGATTAATAAAATGAAGGGAAAAATTAATGAAATAAATGAAGGCATACTATGGGAAATGATGAAATCAGGAGACCAAAATTCTTTTTCAAAGATCTTTAAATTTTATTATCCAAAATTGTATGCATACGGGTTTAAGTTAGTACCCCTTTCCGATTTTGTCAGCGATCAGATACAGGAACTTTTTATCAAAATCTGGCAAACAAAGGAAGGTCTTGGCGATGTGTCCAATTTAAAGGCATATTTATTCATTTCCTTACGCAGGAGACTTTTTGCTTCAAAAAAAGATAGACTTTATACCGCACCAATTGATAATATTTCTGAAGAAGATAGCAAAGCCTTAATTTTTGAACCCAATGAATTTATTGACAAAGAAATTATATCTGATAATATAAAAGGAAAACTAATCAAAAACCTTAATTCTCTACCGGTAAGTCAACGGGAAATTATTTTCCTACGGTTTTATCACCAGTTAACATACAAAGAGATAGCCGAAATTATTAATATTAAGGAGCAATCAGTAAAAAACAACATGCCCAAAATTCTTCAAAAGTTGTCTGCCGGCATAACTGACATCCCGAAGGAGGATATTGATGATATTGACATCATGCTATTCAACCTTTTTTTGCTATTCATTAAAAAATAAATCAATTTTTTGCAGTACTATTTCCCCATTTTATACTCTATAAAATTAGATAAGGAATTTTATTTAATTCGAGTATGCCATATAGAAAAGACTTTAATAAGCTTCTTGCTGATGAAGAATTCCAAAATGGGATAATTAATTTCAACTCATTTGACAGGGAAAGGAAGAAAGCATTTATCAATCAATATTCTGTTACAAAAGATGAATTTATTAAAGCGAAGACAATTATAAATGGATTAAGTTTCAAGGAAATAGACTTTTCTGATGAAGAATTAAATTACTTATGGAAAAAATTGGGAATAGAAAACACTATAGTTATCCCCCGACGAATACCACGAAATAAAAAAATAATAAACTGGATTAGTAAAGCTGCAGCAATACTTTTTATTCCACTGCTTATTGCTTCTATCTGGTTATTTGATAGAACACATGAACTGCAATCATTCAAGGATGATAAAATTAACCAATTGACTGGGATGTATAATACAGTTTCTGCTCCTGTCGGAGGCAGAACAAAAGCGGTATTACCTGATGGCTCCGAAGTTTGGTTAAATTCCGGTAGTTCTCTGCAGTACCCGATTTTAAGTAAACAATCGTGCAGAGAAGTAAAATTAAAAGGAGAAGGTTTTTTTAAGGTTATAAAAGACAAGGCTAAACCAATGTTGGTAACTACGTCAGGAATGCAGGTGAAAGTTTATGGCACAACTTTTAATATTAACGCATATGAAGACAATCCCGATATAGAAACCGTTCTCATCGAGGGGAATATTTCAATAAAAAAATTGGACGAAAAGGGTAATCCTGCGGATTTCGAACATAAGATGAAGCCCGGAGAGGTAGGAAAACTAAACAGACAAAAAAATACCATTGCCATTGCAAAAACGAATAATATAGAAATTTACACGGGATGGATAAATGGAAAATATGTATTCAAAAATACACAGTTTAAAAATATCTTAAAACGACTTGAACGAATACATAATGTGAAATTTATTTTAGAAGATGAAAAAATAGGAGAATATTACTTTGATGCAACTTTGGGAGATCAAAATATTGATCGCATTATGGAAATATTTGCAGTTTCATTACCGATTATATGGAGGTCAGTTAGTATTGAAAGAAATAAAGACCAAACATTTTCAACAAGAAAAATAGTCATATCAAAAGACAAATCAAGAGAACTATGAAGATAACTTAAAAACAAAAATGCAGGAAAGATTGCCCTCTTCCCTGCATCAGTTCAATAAAAGGTATAAAACCTTAAATATTAATTAAACATTTAAAATTATGAAAAAAAAACGAATGTTTTATGCACAAGGCAAGGTTATTGGCTTCGTGCAAAAAATCGGATTAAAAATGAAACTAACTTTACTACTCTTACTTATTGGATTTCTAAACCTTATGGCATCAGAGAGTTATTCTCAATTTGCCAAATTAACCATCTCTTTAAAAAATGCCACTGTCGAGCAAGTACTTACTGAGATAGAAAAGAATAGTGAGTTCAATTTTGTTTACAATCGTGATGCGGTTGATATAAATAGAAAGGTCAATGTTGATTACCGAGACGCGAAAGTTAATAACATTCTTTATGATTTATTTAAGGATACCGGTGTTAATTATCATTTTATTGACAGAGTAATAGTGTTGACGACGGTGTCAGAGGCAGCAGCAATAGAGCCACAGCCAATGAAGGTATCGGGTAAAGTTACAGATTCATCAGGAACTCCACTTCCAGGGGTAACTGTATTAATTAAAGGAACAACCAATGGTACTGTTACCAATGCCAGTGGCGAGTATTCATTAGCCAATGTTTCCGGAGAAGCTAATCTGCAATTTTCATTTGTGGGAATGCGGTCACAGGAATTAGTGGTTAATAACCGGACTGAAATTAATGTTGTGATGGAAGATGAATCCATTGGAATAGATGAAGTGGTTGCTATTGGCTATGGTACCATGAAAAAAAATGATTTGACGGGTTCTGTCAGTTCTGTAGCTTCAGATGATTTTAAAACGACCCCGCTAAGAGACATAACTAACATGTTACAAGGTTCGGTCTCAGGGGTTGAGATTGTTAAAACAAGTGGCGCTCCGGGAAGTGGTAGTATTGTCAGAATAAGAGGAGGAAATTCGATGCAGGGCAGTAATGATCCGTTATATGTGGTTGATGGATTACCCGGAGGGATGGTAACAAATCCTAATGACATTGAATCTGTTCAAATATTAAAAGACGCATCGGCAACTGCAATTTACGGTTCACGAGGCGCAAATGGGGTAATTATTATTACTACAAAGAGGGGAAAACTTAATTCCAATGTAAATCTTAATGTGTATTACGGAATACAAAAGGTACGTAATAAACTTGATATACTGAATGCAAAAGAATATGCTGAATTTGCAAATGAAAAAGCAAATAATATTGGTGTTTCACCATATTACGACATAAATAATCTGCCCGGCGACACAGATTGGCAGGATGTTGCTTTCCGGTTGGCTCCGTCATCGAATTATAATTTATCAATAACGGGAGGCAATGAAATGAATAAATACGGGATTTTCGGTAATTACGCCAACCAAAAAGGAATTATCGATAATTCAGATTATTCAATCGGAAGCATTAGAGTAAACCTGGATAATAAGGTATCTAAATGGTTTAATGTAGCAACCAGTATTTTTGCATCACATGCCATAAATAATAAAGCAAATATCTCAACAGATGCTAATGGCTTGGTATATCGGGTACTTGTTATGAATCCGATAGCTCCCGTGTATGATGAAAATGGGGATTACTATCCGGTTCGTACGCTCGCAACATCAGAACCTATCTGGGATAATCCGAAAGCTGTTATTGATGGCTTTTACAATCATTCTATTGGCAACAATTTTAATGGAATTACAAATTTAGAGTTTAACATTTTTGACGGGCTTACATTTGGCGTACGCCTGGGTGGACGATACTCAAATTCCAGAAACGACACTTATATGAAAAGAATTATGCTTAATAGCCCAAGTGGTATTGCAAGCATAAGCGAATCAGACTCTTATCAGTATCTAAATGAGAATATCCTGTCGTACAAAAAGAATTATGATGACAAGCACGAACTGAATATCACCACTGGATTTACGATGGAAGGAGGAACCAGCATGAGATTTAATGCAGGGGCTGAAGATTTTGTTGTTGATGATTTGCTTATAAACTCATTATCATCGGGGGGCACTATTACAACTCCTGGGTCTTCCAAAACAAAATATACAATGCTTTCGTGGTTAGGAAGGATTAACTACATATATAAAAATAAGTATCTTTTTACTATAACTACACGTGCAGATGGGTCTTCAAGATTAGGTGAAAATAATAAGTGGGGAATTTTTCCTTCCGGTGCATTTGCCTGGAGGATGTCAGAAGAAAATTTTATAAAGAATCTATCTTTCATTAGTAATCTCAAATTAAGGACAAGTTACGGTACAACAGGAAATCAGGAAATAGGTCTTTACAATTCGTTGTCAAGTCTTAGCACAGTTTCTGCTCTTTTCGGAGAAAATGAAGATCGATATATTGGATTTGTTCCTTCATCAATGCCAAATGCTGATTTAAAATGGGAGGTCACAAAACAATTTAATGCCGGCTTTGATTTTGGATGCCTTAATCAGAAAATAATTCTGACTTTCGATTATTACCATAAAAAAACCAATGACCTCCTTGCATCAGTACCATTGGCACTTTCTTCAGGGTACGGTTCATTACTGAAAAATTTTGGGGACATGAAAAATGAAGGTGTGGAATTTGCAGTGAATTCAAATATTGTTGAAAATGATGAATGGTCTTTTGCAATAGGGGCTAATTTTTCTTTAAACCGGAATAAAGTACTCAAAGTTGCCACATCAACAGGACAATTTTTTGCAGGTTCATTTCACTCACCCATAGATACATATGTTAATATTATTAAAGAAGGATATCCTTTATCTTCCTTCTGGGGGTATAAAGAAGATGGTTTGTGGGATAGCGATCAAACCGATGGAAGTATTCAGCCAACAGCAAAGGCTGGTGATCAAAAATATGTTGATACTAACAACAGCGGTTTAATCGATTCAGATGATAAGGTCATTCTTGGTAGCCCTTATCCTGATTTTATTTATGGAGGCAATTTAAATCTCAGGTACAAAAGAATAAGTTTTTACACACTTCTACAGGGCTCTAAAGGTGGGTTAATATTTAATGCGACAAAATTTTCAATTGGAGATTCATTTGCAAGGAATGGAAACCAAATGACCGAAGTGAAGGATCACTATTCTGTTGATAATCCTGACGTAAATGCAAAATATCCAAGATTATCTAATGTTAGCCCGTTAATATCAGATCGTTTTTTTGAGGATGCTTCATATTTAAGGGTAAAAACCATTAGCATCTCGTATGATTTATCATTTAAACAGATTGATTGGATAAAAAGTGCCATGGTCTATTTAAGTGGTGAAAACCTATTTACGCTGACTAAATATTCAGGCTATGATCCTGAAGTTAGTTCATTCGGTGGTTCTGATTTGAAGAAAGGAATTGATTATGGGGCTTACCCTTCTGTAAAAACAATTACGTGTGGAATAAATATAAATTTTTAATTGAACTTATGAAAAATTTAATTAACATAATAATGAAATTCAAAAGTATTCTTATTATCGGTATTCTGCTGGGAGCCTCCTCCTGCGATGATTATTTAAAAGAAGAAGCCTATTCGTTTCTTGCAGCAGAAAACTTTTATACTAATGCTGATAATGCAGAAGCTGCTATCATTGGTGTTTATAACGGCCTTGTTGAGAGGAACAAAGTGTACGAGCGTTGGTATTGGGATTTCTTACATTTGCTTGACGATCAATCAACAATTCATAGAAATCCCTTATTTATATGTATTGATGATTTTAACATCGGAGATGATCATGCATATCTGGAAGAACTTTGGGGAGGCATCTACAACGTTATTAATCGGGCGAATGTTTGTATAGAGCGTATCCCTGACGTAGATATGGATGAAGCTGAAAGAAATTCATTGATTGCTGAAGCGCGGTGTATTCGTGCAAGTATGTATTTTATCCTTGTTCGATTATGGGGAGAAGTTCCATTAAGCCTGAGTCTGGTTAACACGGAAGCCAAAGCCAACACACCTAAAGCATCAATCGATGAAATTTATGTAAGCATTGTTGAAGATCTCGAATTTGCCGAGGACTATCTTCCTCAAACGAGAGTGTCAAGTGAATATGGCAGAGTTACAAAAGGAGCAGCAAAAGCATTATTTACAGATGTTTTATTGACGAGAGAAGAATGGGCCAAGGCGGCTGCTAAAGCCAAAGAAATAATCGATTCCGGTAATTATTCACTTTTAAGTAATTTCCAGGATATTTTTTCTTTAGATAATGAAATAAATAGTGAAATTATCTATCCAATTGTTGTTGACGGTATCAATTATTGTAACTGGTTTGCCAGTTTCGCACATGCAGGTGGGACTGAAAATGCGAATTGTGCAAATGGTGCACAGGTTTGGCAAGTTGATGAACAGTCTGATATATGGTTAAACTGGAGCGACAACGATCCCCGGAAGGCCTATACTGTCTATGAGGAATATTTAAAAAGAGATGGTACAATTGGGAATGTAAGAGAAACATCCCGGCCATATCCGGCGTACGGTAAATGGAATGCTCCTGATGAAAAAGGTGTGGGGTATTCGCCTAATAATCCAATTATTTACAGGTATGCAGATATCTTGTTAATGTATGCAGAAGCCCTCTCACAGGCAAATAACGGTCCTAACCAGGAAGCATATAATGCATTTAATATGGTAAGAAGGAGAGGCTATGCCCAACCTGTAAACGAGATTTCAGAATTTGACTTACAAACAGGACTGGATGCAAGTTCTTTTAGAGATTCAGTTATCCGGGAACGAAGTTATGAATTCGTTATAGAAGGCAAACGACTTTTTGATTTAATGCGAATCGGCAAGTTCCCGCAGATATTGAAAGATATGGGTAAAGATGTAAGACCTAATGCAAGATTTTTACCAATTCCTGCTGCAGAAATTGAGGCCAACAATAGTCTTACTATTGATGATCAAAATGAGGGATATTAGTTAAATAATAAAAGCGAGAAGCCGTTATCAGTAATAGCTTAGCTTCTCGCTTTTATGCAGTTTAGAATATCATTTAAATAGAAGTAATATTTATAACAAACAAAACTTAAATAGTTATACTTTTTAAATTGCGAGATTATAATTATATGACTGCAATATGTTAACAAAAAACATACGATTTTAAATATGAAAAAGGCAATTTTTTGTATCGTTCTGGGTTTAGTTTGGTTTTCGGTAGTACCGTGTTCTGCTTTTGATGGAGCATTTACATTAAAAACCAAGAATGCAACACTTTCGATAAATAAAAAGGGAATTTTAGAAATAGTTCAAAATGGAAGTAAGTCTGTAATTGCTCGGACTCCGATTGATGATTTGTGGAAAATAGGCTTAATAAATAATAGTGACAATAAAGAATATTACATTTCACCTTTAAAGACTTATTCCATAAGTAGTGGAGTAGATGCTATTTGTTTTGAAATAAATGCGTTATTGGTAGGAGATAAATCCGTTGAGGTAGATGCAAATTTTATTATTTCATTAAAAGATGACGCCTTCTGTTTTTCCGGTTGGCTAAAATGCAATTCAGATGAGTGGTTATTCAAAGAATTGGAATATCCCAGGCTTACTGAAATTATGCCTGGAGAAAAAAAGAATAAAAGTATCTTTTGGCCGGCAGGACTGGGAGAATATATAAAAAATTCAGAAAAATTCGGTGATGAAAATTTATGGTACCCCAGTGTTCAGGGAACATGTATGCCATGGTTTTCTATAAATTATGAAGACGCTGGTTTGTATGTTGGCTGTCATGATTCTTTACAGGCAACAAAAAAACTCAATCTTTCTTATGTGAAATCGGATAAAATGTTCAGGACAAGTATTACAACACCATTATATAGAACTAAATATAAAATCCCTGATGTAATGGTTAAGCTGTACAAAGGACAATGGTATAATGCAGCCCGGTTTTATAGAAATTGGTATGATATGCATTTTAAGCCATTTTCAGCTCCCGGATGGGTGACAAACAACTCAGGATGGTTGTTGGCAATCCTAAAGCAACAAAATGAAGAAGTAATCTGGAATTATAGGGATATTGACAAATTATGCAATATTGCTCAACAATTTAATTTGGGCACGATTGGCCTTTTTGGCTGGGCTGCAGGTGGTCACGATCATCTTTATCCTAATTTTCCTCCAGATAATTTAATGGGAGGTCGTGAAGAGTTAAAAAAAGCAATTAAAAGGGCACACAAAAGAGGGATAAAAATTATTTTATATGCTAATGCAAAGATTATGGATACATCCACTGATTTTTACAGGCTTAACGGGATTGAAACTATCTTGCTTGACAAAAATATGCGACCGGATATCCAGTTTTATATCAAACAAAAAAATGCAACTCCTGTCATTTTCGCTCAGGCATGTAACGGCTCTGAATTGTGGCGCAAAACAATGATTGATCTCGGGATTCAGGCCGTGAATCTAGGAGCCGATGGAATTCTATATGATCAATTAGGTGTGCTAAAGCCTGATTTATGTTTTTCAAAAAGTCATGACCATTCTCCCGGAGAAAGTGACGCCGATTTCCGGCAAATATTATTATCCGAAGTTAATAGGAAAGTAAAAGCGGTTAATCCGGATTTCATTGTAATGACAGAATCTTCAACAGATGTGAATATTCAAAGTGTAGATTATTTTCACGGATGCGGAATAGGAACAGCTGAATGGCGCAAAGAATTTCCGGAATTATTTCGGTATACATTCCCCGAATTGGTAACAACACAGCGTAACGCCAATCCGATGTTGACAAAAACAGAAGCAAATTTCGCTGCTGTTTATGGAATGCGCCATGAAATTGAAATTCGGTATCCCGGCGATAAGAAATACGTTTTAAATAATGAAGTAACGAATGAAGATTATACAAATGTGGTTGATCCTCCTAACCTCGAAATGCTAAAACAATTTACCGCGGAAGAATCAGCAGCCTATGTAAATTCACTAATTGAGTTTCAGAATGAACATGCTGATTTTTTTAGGAAAGGGCGTTTTATTGATCAGGAAGGTATTGCGATAAAAGGGGATAATATTGTAGCTAAAGGATTTTTAAATGGTGAAAAGTTAGGTGTTGTTGTATGGAATAAAAATCTCGAAGACGAAAAGGATTTTCAAATCTCTGTGGATGGATATCAGCTAATAAACGCTTTCGAAATTGGTTCAGGGAAAGTTGATGCTTTGACTGCAATTAAAGCAAATTCCATCCGGTTATTGGTTTATCATAGGGAAATTTACTAAAATGAAAAACTAGTCTGCGTCATATACATTCGTATTTTTATAATTTAAGATTTTTGTACATTACTTTGAAATTACAATCAACAGCCGGAGAAACGATTATAAAACCTGTATAAATTAATTGACTTAAATATATTTACTGGATTAGAAATAAACTTATTAGCAGTAATACATAATTAAATCTGCACGACAGGGCTATATTTTATTTTTTGTTATAAACAATTGATAAGAGTAATTAATGATTCATATGAAAAGAAAAATTACTTGGAAAATTCATTCTATCTTATTTTTAGGGATATTTTGCATAATCGCTTGTTCCCGCTTAGACCAGACACAAATCCCAATAGTACCTTCAGAGAAGGAATTACAACAAGCATTTGGAGCGCATGATGAGGAATTGTTTTTATCGCCGCCAAAAATTTATCACCCGGAGACCTGGTTTCATTTTATTGGTGGAAATGTAGCAAAGGAAGGGATTACTGCTGATTTGGAAGCCATTGCCGGAGCTGG
>NZ_JAIKLE010000047.1 GCF_022267315.1 Maribellus maritimus | reverse complement strand
TCATCGTACATAAAAGGATTGGAAGAAAGGGTATTTTTACTATCAAAAAAAGCAGCAACACCCTGTTTTACTTTTTTCTCATTGTACATGAGGGCGTTTTCAGTGCTGGCAACCTGGTGGATTTTAATTACCATTATTACCGGGGTTCAATTTTATCCATGTATTGCTGCAGAATGGAAAAACATTTTTCCAGTTCAATCAAAACCTGCCTGAAAACTTTCCTGTCAGCACCGGAAAACTGATAAACAGGATGAGTATTTAAATTTTTTGCAACCTGGTTCAGGTTCACCCCGATTTTGTTGAGTTCATAATCCAGTTTTTGTGTTACCCGGATAAAATCCTCACTGGCCTCAATTCTCCGGATTTCCCTTTTCCGTACCAGTTTGGCACGGCAAAAATCGCTGATGGTTCGATAGCCTTCTTTTCCGCATCTTTGCCGCAGCAACTTCTTTTCCAACTCTGAAAGCCGAATGCAAATCAGTTTATCCAGTTTTTCTGTATCGCACGTTTTGGGTCTCATTTTATCATTTTAATCCTTTGGATTAATCAGGCTTTTATCCCCCGGATAAAAGTCCCTGCCGGACAGGCACAAGCGTTTTTGTATTACAAAAACACATCTTGCATTCCCCTGCCCCGAAGGTTCTTTCAAGCCTTTTTTCCGGGCTTTTCATTTTCATAAAAAAAAGAAAGAGAAACCTTTTTTTAACTGTTCCCCTTTCTTCAAACTATTCGTGTAAAAAATATCAGCTGATCTTTTGTTTGGCGCCTTTGGACTTTTCCTGTTTCTGTTCCAAATCTTTTTCCTTCTCCTGTTTGAACCCGGAAAAGTTAATGTTCCGGTTGGCCGCATCAATCTGCAGTGTGGCGCCAAATTTCTTCCCGTTGCGTCCCGTCATCCCGGAAAGGGTAACCTTCTTCCCGGCTGCCAGTTTTTGTTTCTGTTCTTCCGATAAGCTTACGCCCTTAATCTTGTCCGGCAACTGAATATGCTTTGTCCGGAGCGCTATCAGCTCGTTTGTCTTGTTGTCAATGGCCAGGTAATAATTGTCTTTTTTCCCGTCCCGTCCTGTCAGTTCAATGGTTTTTCCCAGGTTCTTATCTCCCAGCAGAGCTGCTTTTTCCTGTTTGCTAAACTTGTGCCCCATGTATTCATCGGGAACAAAAAGCCGTTGAATCGGATGGACTTTTACATTTACAGAACCATCCTCCTGCTGTTGCAGGCGGATTTTTGCAGGTATCTTATATTCCTGGCTATCAATCCTGGCCTTTACAGTATAGAGTTTTTCCGAACGGAAACCGTTCAGAAAATCCCTCAGTTCATTGCTCTCCATATGATTTACAAAATCACGGTTTATCCCTGCTTTTTCCAACTGCTCAAAAGGGATGTCTTCTTTGTTCATTCTTGTGTATTGTTCCATAACTTTACTTATTATAAGTCTCAATCGATTTCGTAAACGTGTTTTTCCTTCCGGTTCAGTTCTACCAGACCGCGAAGGACAGTATAGACTTCTTCCGGTTTGCGGATGGCTTCCAGCCGGAAGACCGGAGTGGTTTTGTCAGAGGTGTAAACAACCAGGGTGCCCAGACCAAAAAAACGGTACAACAACGGCCGGTCCACTTGGAAATCCTTTATCCGGTATAACTCAATATATTCATGTTTGCGGTGAAAAATCCCGGATGTATACTGCAGCTCTTCCGGATTAATTTCATAGCAGATACAACGCGTTTTCAGTAAATGATAACAAAGCAGGAAAAAAGCTGCCGACAACAGGTAAACAGGCAGACCCAAAAGATACTTTTCTAAAGTGCCCGGGAGAAGTCCTGCAGGTATAAAAACTGCAAGGCTTTTATCCGGGATAAACTGAAGGGGCACAAAAATCAGGAACACAAAAAAATGTCCCACGTTAACCAACTGAGATGGCCTGCGTTTGATATAAGTTGTATTTTCAATCATATTACGATTTGTTTTTATAGTTTGTGATTACTGTTCCGGTTTTGGGTTTCTCTAACAATGCTTCGGATATCATTTTGTATCCGTGTCCGGTTACGCTCCATCGTCTCGCCGACATTGTCAAATTCATAAAAGTCAGGGATGGGAACATAGTGCTTCTCTTCCCGCTCAGGGGCCGGTGTGTTTGCTTTTATCCGGCAGTTAAAATTTTTCTGGCTTATCCGCTCTCCAAAATTATCCGCAACCTGACCCACCATTACACCCTGTGCCAAAGTGGCTATCTTTCCTTCCGGTACCAGGTAGTCCATTTGTGTGGAAAATGAAGTGGATTGCGTATTGCGGCTGATATTTACAGACTGCCGTTCCTGCAGAATCTTTCCCATACGGCTTTGTATAAACCGCGCCGTGTCCCCGACACTCTGACCGGCAAATATATTCCCGATATTGGTCAGGATGGCATTGGCCTGCTCTTTTCCGTAGTCTCGAATCAACTGGTCAATGGTCTGTATGCCCAGTAAAGTTGAGATCTGATTGCTCCGCGCTGTTGCTATCAGCGTATCCAGTCCGCGAAAATAAATCGTTGCCAGTTCATCAAAAATCAAAGAACATTTATGCTGGTACTTCCGGTTAATTACTTTCAGCATCCGTGTTATAAACAGTGACAGCACTGCTCCGTACATCTCAATGCGAAGCGGGTTATTGGCCAGGCAAACTACTTTCGGATGGTGCGGATCGTTGATGTCAAGCGAAAAATCATCTCCCGAACAGATCCAGTATATCTCCCGGCTGATGATCCTGGATATCGCAATCTTCAGGCTGCCCAGTTGTCCTTCCAGCTGCTCATGGGCTCCCCGTTTATGGGCATTGACAAATGGATTGATGATTCCTGACACATCACTCTCCCGAGAAAGAACTTCAAATAGTTCATCGTAGTCCAGTTGAAGCAGCTCGATGGCATGCGGCAGCGTACAAAACATTCCGCCACGGTATTTTTTCAAAAACCAGATTACCGCTGCAAAAAAGGAAACCGCGCTTTCCGAAAAAAACTCTCCCTGACGCCGTATCCAGTCACGGTTCAGATTATAAAGTACCGTCCTGGAGGATTCAAAAGCATCGATGGTATTTTCCATCAGCTCAGGGGACAGCGGGTTACAACGAAAGGATTTGGGGATATCATCAAAATTGATAACATAAAATTTTGTGTTCCGGGGTAATTTCCCGCTTTTCCTTGCTTTTAAAAAACGGTTATACACCACCCCGGAAAGGTCAGGGTATTTAAAATCGTATACGCACATGGCAAAACCTTTGTCCAGGTGTTGACGGATAAATGGCAACACCACCGAGTAGGATTTTCCCGAACCGGGCGTGCCAATCACCATGGTTCCCCGAAAAGGATTGACTATATTTATCCACCCTTCCTGTTCCCGCCTGCGATGCCGGTACTGCGTGGGAAGGTTTACAGAAAATGCATTCGCAATTAAGCTCTTCTCCTGCGGAAAACTTTCATTCTCGCGGTTAAAACGGTCTTTCATCAGGTTGACATTGATCAGTTTGGAGGTGTTGTCAAAACCAATATTCAAAACCACAAAACCGGTAAAAGACATCAGCACGTAAAGCAGAGGCTGACGGCTTTCAAAAACAAGGCTTCCCCAGTACAACAGCATCCCTGCCAGTACCTGGAAAACCAGAACGGAAACTTCCAAATCCCTGTCTTTTTTACCTCTTGTGCCCACACAGGTTATCATCAAAAATCCCAGGCAGGCCAGCTTCGATGAAAGCGCACAGGACAAAAATTCAAGCTGCTGCAATTTCTCAACAACGGGGTAAAACTCAGGAATGTGCCAGCCAAGCCCTCTGAAAAATGCCAGCTGACCCAGGTAAAGGGAAAGGATTAGCAGCAGGTAGCTAAAAAAACGAAAACCTTCATGCAGCTTCTCCAGTTCCCGGGATTCATTATTCATATGGAAGCCCCCCTTAATCCCCCAAAAGGGGGGAATTCAATTGATAAATTGTTTAATGTCGTTTTCATTTTATTTTAGTGTGCGTGCATGAAGGATATCCCTGTTTTTAATTTTCAAACAAAGCTGGCGCCCGGTGTTGCCCAGCGCTGTTTCAAGCATCTCTATTTTTAAGACCCGCTTACCCGGAATCGTTAGTTTGGAAACCACAAATACTTCTTTTAATGTGGTATTCCCCGGAATACTTTTTAACCCGTAATACTGATAAGAGGGGTACACCGCGAATTCCTGCACATTGGTGGCTTTTACCTGTTTCCTGTCGGTTATCCACCAGTGAAAATCTTCAACATCATACGTAATGTTGGTTTTGTTGGTGACACTCAGCTCAAAAAACAGCAGGTCATTGTTCTGCCAGATATTTTCCACACGAAGTACAATGCCTTCTTTTTTTATCCTCCTGCTTTTGTGTTTCCCTTTTTTAAACAAGATTTTACGGCTTAACTCAGCCAGTGCATATTCCGGAAGAGGACCTCCCCCGCCCGTGCCGGTGCGTTCTCCGGAAAAAGTACCCAGATGGTAAATGATTTCGGAAGGGCTGCCGCAGCTTACAAACAGGGAATAGACTTTTCCCCCGCTGACAAGGGTCAGGGAAGATTCCCCCTCAAAATTTCCTGCCGCTTTTACCCGTACAAGGTTCAGATGCTCAGGGACAATCTCGCAAATTACACTTGCCGGGTCTCCGGATAACAGGTAGGTAACTTTTTCAGGGCATACGATATGGCTTGCCTTGCCGGTACACACTTCTATCCGGTTTTGACCGTAAAGCCCCAACCGCATAAAACACAGGATGAATAAACTTACTAAAATTCTCATGGCTCTTGATTTTGATTTTTTAAATAAACAAGGGTGTTCTTTTTAACCGTAACTTTTTTCAGGCGGACCCTCTTCAGCAACGTCTGTGCTGTGCGATCCGCGGTTCGGAGACCGATATACGAAAGCGCATTGTCCCTCGTGCCAAAAAGTGAAGAGGTGCTGCTGCCGCTGCCCACTTCTTTACTTACCTTGCGGGCAACATTGTCCGGAACATACAACCCCGCCAGTCCGTCCAAATCGTGGATGGCAAGTTTTACAGGAAAAAATTCTTCGCCGGCGGGCATTTGAGTGATTTCAATATGCAGCCGTTCGTTTCTGACTTTACAGATACCGTAAATGAATGTGTTTTTACGAACTTCCTTTTCATTTACCCGTGTATCTTCCAGCAAGCGAAGTTTTACCCGGTTACCATCAAACACCGTGGTTGTTTCATAGATTTCAGCTTTGATTAAACTACTTTCTTCATTGTTTTTGTTGAAACCTGCAACGGTTCTTTTTTCGAGAGAGAAACCTGCATTTTGCCTTTTTTCGATTTCTGCCAGCCTGCTCCGGCTTTGTTCAAGGTAATATTTCAGTGAATCGTTTTGACGGTTCAGGGTAATATTCTCATCAAACACTTTATCCAGCTCCTCAATGCCGGTGGTTTGTTTTACCGATTCCTTTTTAGGTTTGCAATTTTCTTTTTTGATAGAGAAACCGGTGTATTGCTTCTGAGGGACAGGTCTGATTTCTTTCTTTGGTCCCGGCTCCGACAACTCATTTCTGGCTTTCTGCTCCTGTCTTTTGATATGAGCCAAAAGGGTTTCAGGGAGTTTTTGATTCTGTTGTGCCAAAAGGGATAATTCTGCTTGTGTGGAATCAACCGGAACTTGTTCTGTTTCGACAGTATCAGCACTCCGGGCTTGTGCGTTCGCCCATTCATTGGCAGCCTCTTGTTGCTGATAGGCCTCCATTTTATCAAATATTTCGATGGACTTTTCAGCTTCGGGCAGAAGATAGTTCGCACCGTCACTGGTCAGGGTTGTCTCCTGCTCTTTCTTTCCGGCTCCTTTTCCTCCGCCCAGCACGTAAAATATTACTGCTGCAAACGGAACCAGCACCAGGGGCAATATAAACAGCCCTTTATTGCTTTTCAGATAGTTCTTCACGGATAATACTTTTTAAATGGTTTTCAAATGAATCAACAGGCAAAACACCGGCAGACCGGCCTGCCGGTTTCTTTATATCATTTTCTTTTCCTGCTGCCGGTAAGATTATTTGCGATGTTTCCGGCTTGGATGACCGGAAAAGCAGAAAGGACAAAAGAAAAAGAACAAAAATCCCGCCTGTTATCAGTATCCATTTTCTTTTCCTTTTCCTGCTTGTCAGTGATTTATCCTTGGCATCAAAATCATTTACCCAGCGGGTAAAACAGCTGATGTCTTTAAATCTTTGAGTTGTATTTTCTTTCTTCATAATGCTGCCCCTTAAAAGGATTTGCGACGAATGGTTTCTATATCGTTGTTCTCAACGATGTGCCAGTTTTCCATCAGAAAACCGTGAGGATTATTGTCCGTACGTGAGATGTTCCGCAGGAAACCGGTTGTTTCCAGGTTGCGGATGGTGATATTGGATTTTCGAACAATCTTTTGTTTTCCACGGTAAGTAAAACGGTAAGGATAAGTGGAAAAATCCAGGCTGACGGAATCAGACTGTATAGTCATACTGATGTCCGAGGCAATCACCTGGTTATACAGGTTGTTTTCCTTAAAAGACTGGTATTGGTCCATCGCGGAACGATCTGCAAGGTAAAGGGCTTCCCGTACATTGTTTTCAATGTATTCTTTATCCGGTTCGAGGGTGAAAAAAAGCTCGTGGAAACGTTTTATGTGGTCACGGGCTTCAGCAGTCCGGTTTTCCGAGATGTCTTCCCTGAGGGCTGCCAGAAGGGACTTCCCGTTATCCAGTACATAAATTTTCTGTTTGGACAATTCCACCATACCGGCTGATAACGTGTACACATAGGCACTTACTCCAACCAGTGTTATACTGATTATCAGTAATACATAGACCGTAAAACGGAATTTGCGTTGTATGTCAAATATTTTTTTCATTTTTTTTTCTGTTATCAATACTGAAACCTTATGCTACTTCACAGCTCCCCTGCTTACCGCCATCACTGCTGCTGTGCGGACCAGTCTCCCTCCTCCTGACCTCGTGCCTGATGCCGAAAGTATCCAGGATGCGATTTTGGGCACCATGGCCATCCCTACAATCCCGAAAACAGGGACTATCAGGTTCGAGACAAAAAACATCCGGGGCTGGTAAATCACCATGGCATTGATTTGGGCAATTTCCAAATCCAGTACATATATCAGGATTTCCTGGACAATGGAAAGGATAAGCAGGGCAACGGGCAGGTAAAGGTTGACATTTACAAAACGCGCTATCCACTGAAGATAGTTGTCCTGGAAACCATCAAAGATGGACAGGGCAAAAACCAGCGGCCCGAATATGACCAGCAGCACACCAAACACCGTTCGTAAAAAAGCTACCAGGTAAACCAGCACTTCAAAAAAAGATTCCAGTAACTGACGCAGGGCATCCATCAGGTAAAAACTAACCTGGTTCTGGACAGCGCGCCCGCTAATGATGTTATAACTAGTCAGGAGAAGGTTTATCCCCTTATCCCAAAGGGCTGCTTCCTTTTCTTCATTTTCGTAAAACAGCGGTAAATCGGTGGACAGAATAGCTTGTTGTTTTTCTTCCAGCTTCTCTTTGACAATGTATTTTTTATCTGCATACACTGCCTCTGAAAGCGCTGTCAGTCCTTTGGTGGGAGCAAGAAGAAGGTTCACAAAAGGCCCCCAGAAAGTAATCACCAGTAACAGGGCAAACGGCCTGAGCAGTGGCAGTATCGAAACAGGATTGTCTGCTATCAGTTGCTCGTAAATCCGTTTGGAGATATAAAAAAAAGCGGCTATTCCGCCGGTGGCTCTTGCCAAATCAACCAGTACACGGGCGTGGGTAACGCCCTGCTGAACCAGAAAATCTGTAAAACGAAAAAAATCACTTGTCGTTAATACCTGCAGTAACATCATTTCCGGGTTATTGAGTTAAAAATAAATAGCTGGTAATCTCTTCGGTGTAGTTGCTGAAGTAACGGATTTTGGTATATGTATAATCCACCTCTCCTGATAATTTATTCAGCGTGGCGCGGATATCTGAAAAGGCTTCGAGTTTTTCACCGTGCCCGGTTTGCAACAGGTTGACCATTAAAAAACGCAGCAGCAACCGGTCGGCTTCTTGCTCAAAAATTTCCTTTACTTTTGCGGAATAGGGCAAATGGCCTGTCCTGTCAATCTTACTGTACACCCCGATAAACTGGTCTGCCAGTTTGTACAGGTCTTCCAACCCCTCGGCCTTTGCGTTAAATATTTTTTCTCCAACCAGCTTCTGCAGGTCCGTATTATCCTTTATCTGTACGGTTTCATCATGCCTGCCTTTCATATGGTGATGTTCCAGCATTCTGGCAGCAATCCGTACAAAACCGGTTACAGTAGCACTGCGAATCCCGGCGGCATCGCTTACCGGCATGGCAACGGCTTCAACATAGTAATGTGTGGGCCAGCTTCGGACAAAAACATGCGGGACGGGTATCAATCCTTTGAAAGAGATAAACGTCAGGGGATAACTTTCTTCCATATCAGGATACATGCCTGTCCACTTTTTTACATCAATGATTTGACTGTTGGCAGATTCCGGAAAGGAAAACATAAAACAGGCAATAGGCATGATAATCTGAATCATTTTTTTCATGGCACTGATTTTAATTATTTATACAGGCTGTAATACAGGGCAAAACTTTCCAGGTCTCCCGACTCATGGCTTTTCAGATAGGATGCGTACATGAGTTTATTGTACAGGTAGCAAATGGTACCGTAGTGCTGTTTCACACCCAGGTAAATTTCATTGATGGTATCATAGCGTTGTTTATCATCCATCATAAACAGGTCATCCTGAAGGATGGAGTTCAGTACGCTGTTCACCAGCTGCCGGCTGTCCTCAAGCACCAGGTCAAAGGATTGCACAATGGCAACGGCCTGCTGCGGGGTAAAATTTTCATCCTGAACAAGCAGGGGAACTTTTTCGGTGTAGATGTTTATTACCTTGTTCAATATTTCACGGGTTTCCTGTACCCGCCTGTAATCTTTAATCAGCTCGGAAACTTTCTCCAGGCTTTCCAGCATCTTCTCATCAATACCAAGTATCTCCCCGGTAAGACCTTTGATATCGCCGTTCAAAGCTTTTATCAGAACATTGTACAGGTTGATCTTGGTAAGAATACCTTCTTCCTGTACCCAGAGCGCTTCGCGCTGGATCCCGGCTCCAACATCGCTTACCGGCGCCTGGGATTTTACAGGCTGTACAAAAAAAACGGTGCTTAAAGCAGTAAGTAAAACGGGGAATAAATAAAATCTCATGGTTTTTGTTTTTATGGTTTTTATAATATTTCTTTTTTCCCTCCCTGGGAGGGATTAAGGGAGGCTATTTAATACTTCCAATACAGATTTTTCCCTGTTTAACCTCCCGAGGATTTCTTCCTTTTCCTTTTGTTCCGTTGTATAGCAGTAGTATTCGGGCTTGCTGACTTCCAGCGCAAAAACACGGGAGTATTCTCCCAGAGAGATAAACACTTCTTTAAATTTCCGGTCAGATGGAAGGTTTTTGTTGACGGACAGGATTTGCTCTTTCTGGAATTCATTTAACCCCAGGAACCGGCTGATTTCATCAAACTTGTTTTTAAACTTGTTCATGTCCAGCAATATCCTTGTATCGGCATTATTGATAATGGCATCGCGGATAACGGGTGACGAAATCACATCGTCGACCTCCTGGGTGACCACCATCGCCTCACCAAAAAACTTCCGGATAGTTTTAAAAAAATACTTGATAAATCCCGCCATTTGAGGGGTAGCTATGGCTTTCCACGCTTCTTCCAGACAGACTACCTTTCGGACACGTTTCAGCCTGCGCATCTTTTGCAGAAAAATATCCATGATAATAAGCGTGGCTACCGGAAAAATTACAGGGTGGTCTTTTATTGAATCCAACTCAAAAACAAGGAAAGGACAGGCAAAAAACTCATCGGTGTTCATGGGCTTGTTCAGCAGGTAATCATATTCGCCCCCTTTGTAATACTTGCTGAGGATAAAGAAAAACTCGTTGCTGTTAAACTCAATGGACTCATCTTTGGCAAGGCGCGGAATGATTTCTTTGCAGAACTCGTAATAACTGTTAAACGAGCGTTTCTTTTTGATGTTGGTCTCAAAATAACGGTTTACAGAAAAAGCAATTACGTCTTTTTCCATTTCTGTCAGGTTCTCCTTGTAAATGGTATAAATCACCGAAAGGATGGTTTGTTTTTTTTCAATGTCGGGTTCCCCGTCCACCACAAAAGGGTTAAACGAAATGGGATTGGTTTCGGAAAATTCCACCAGCTTTGCCCCGCCTTTGTCTTTTAACTTTTCATCCAGGTAGCGCGTCAGGATTTCGTAGCTGCGGCCGACATCCAGCAATACAATATGACAATTGCCGCTTTCTGCATACTGCCGGAGCAAATGGTTGGTAAAAAAGGATTTCCCGGAGCCGGAGCCGCCGATAATGATTTTATTGCGGTTATGGATAAGGTGCTTTTGCATCGGCTCATCAGACAAATCAATTTTTACCGGGCAACCTTCCTGCCGGTTGGAAAGATTAATGCAGAAATCAGAGCTTGTATTTTTGACTCCTCCCTCAAAATTCGTCAGGCAGCAGGCCTGAGGAACCTGCGTTATAAACAGTTCCGTTTCCGGCAGTTGCGTGGAAAAAGGCACACAGGAAAAAAACAGAAGCGGCAAATCAAAAGTGTGCTGGTAAGGGAAGCAGTTCATCTGCGAAAAAGCAGAGGCGGTTTCGCTTTTGTGCTTTTTGAGTTCTGAGATGGATTCATCAAAAAGCATAACATTATAATGCGTTTTGACGATTTTCTCGCCTGAAACCTGTACCGTATCCAAAAAATTTTCAATCAGGCCTGCATTGACTTTGTTTTCCGAAGAAAACCGGGACAGGCTGTAAATCTTTTTGTGGTTGTTTTCCAATCCGGCTTTTACTTCCTGCTGAGCCGGGACATAGATAAACTGGTTGGTAATGTGTGAAAACGGCAGGTGCCAGGTCACCGGGTACACCATGGATACCGGAAGGCCGGTACGGGGATGCCCGGTTGTGGGCCTTACCTCTGCCGGCAAATGAGAAAAGTCGCTTAAACTCAGGATTTCTACAAAGCGGTCCATCACCCGAAGCCGGTCCCGGAAATCGATCCCTCCCAGCAACGGTTCTCCTGTCCTGAAATTAAGCGTTAAATACCGCTCAAGTAATCCGGTGGCATTTTCATTTCCTATTACTTCTTCACGGACAACAGGTGTTGCTTTTATTCCGCTTTGACCGAAAACGGAAACCAGGTTGGAACGCAGCTCGAGTATCTTCTCGTTCATCTTTGTTTCCTGTAACTTGTGTTTGCGGGAAAACAGAAGGGATGAACCAAAATAATTTTTCAGTAAGCCTGTATTCAACAGGCTGATATACAGGAAACATTCGTGCTTCAAAAAAGGCCTGTCCTGAAAATGTTTCGTATAATGCAGGTTCAGGCTGTTCCGGTTTCTTTTTCCGGAACTTTCCCCGGAGGCATCAAAATGTTCCGCAAAAAAGAAATCCTGTTTGTGCAGCAGGGTGTTTTCAGGTAACAGGTTTACGGCTCTCTGAAAAGTATCATGGTACAAATAAAATTGCTCAGTACTGTTTGACAACAGTTCCGGCAGTTCCGGTTTCAGACCAAAGCCCGTATCGAGGTTATTCGAAACCACGGTGTCACCATTAAAGCCCAATACGGGAAGGCTCTTTTCTATGGGTTTTACTTTCATCTGAGAAAACGTTTTTTAATGGTGATAAACTCCGGTAGCTGACGGGAAATCTTCTTTTTACCCCACCCTGCGTGTCCGTATTTTTTCTGGATTCTGTTCAGTCGGTACAGCCAGGCAAAAAACAAGGGTACGCAGACCAGAACGGCAATAAAGGTTCCGGCAAGGATATATAGCAGTACAAACAACAACAGGGCGCCAATGATACCATACAGGGCCGAGTATACCAGCCGGCCGGAAAATCCCTTGATGTAAAGGTTCGTATCAATTTTTTGGATCGTGTAATTTTTCATAATAATGACCGGGTTAAGTACCCCCTTCGCCAATGACTGTATTGCCAAAGGCAAAACAGGGGTACAGATTCAATTAAGAAAAGAATGCGCGGATGACTACTCCCACAAGGATTAAAAACAGGCAGGCGCCAAACCAGCCCATGATGGCTTTCTGGGTGTCCTGGTCGCCGCTTTGCCACTTGATATACACACGTACGCCGCCAATCAGCCCGACTACTGCCCCTATGGCGATAATCAGGTTGGCTACCGGGTCGATATAACTGCTCACTTCCGTTGTAGCCTGGTCGATACCCGCGGAGCTTTGACCCAGGCTTTCCAATACACTCAGTGTTAAAAGGGCAGTTACTGCCTGCCCTTTTCTCAGGAAACTTCTCATTTTTGTTTTCATGGCTTTCTTTTAAAATGGATTATTGTTGTTGATACTGGAATTTCTGCAGGATGGACCGAAATTCCGGATGGTTGTTTTTCGTGAATTCGTCAATGATGTAACCTTCTTCTTCACCGGTTTCTTCGTAATATACGACCTCTAAAGGGATGTCTTCATTTGGATAAAGAATTAACCCCGAAGGAAATGAGTTGGATGATACTCTTACCGGGTGAAGTTCTGACTTTGGGAGTCCTTCATCGGTACACATGTCTTCATAGCAAAGAGATTTCTGGTGCTTCTTTCTGAAAAAACAGAAAAGAATAACCAACACGTACCAGGCTAGTAATATCGCCAGTATAAATCCGGTAAATTGTTCCCAACTGATTGTATCTAGTCCAAACATATTCTTGTTTTGTTTAAGCATCTCGTTTACCTGGGCAAAGGTGAGATTCCTATTTCTGATTTTCGCCCAACTTGGGGGCACCTTGGGTGTTTATTATTGTTAATCAGAATTTTGTATGAAAATCAAATTTGGTGTTGTTTGACGGTATTTGATGCCCTCCCCGGAAAAAAGTACTGTAGGGTGGGGGCAAAAGTCTTCAATGAAAATGTTTTTTAATGAAAATATTTTTTTCAAAAAGAAAAGAAAAAAGGTCAAAAAAGAAAAGAAAACCATGTAACAGCCACCCGGGGCGAAAATGCAGGGCTGGCACACCTTTAATTTGTTTTGGCATAAACTTTAAATCATTATTGTGCCACTTGCTTTAGCCTTGCATTTTCAGGCTGTGATGGCCAGCGGGCAGGATGGCTAACTTTGGATTTCTTTTTGTTTTTTTTTGATAAAAACAGGTCTAACCTGTTAACAGTTATGTGGGCGGGGAAAGGCAAATGCGGCTCTGCCATGGCGTGCAGCGAATAATTAGGAAGGAACGGTGTTTGTTTCCGGTCTTTGAAAGAGAAGTATTGGCGTTGGAACAAAGCCGGGGACGGACGCAGTGACGGTGGCGACGGAATGAGCGGAACAAATAAAAGGGTCGCTTTTGCCGTGGGGTGCATCAAGGCTCTTTTCCCGGACTGAGAACCGGCGACCGTTCCCGTGAAGCATGAGCGGGATTCAGGGAGGCACCGGAGCAGGGTGGGAAATGTGCCGGTGCACTGGACATTACCTGAAAAAAAATGATAACCCGGCTTTCTACATCCGTTTATCCCTGGAATTTTTGTCAAAGGCAACCAGGTTAAACATCTCCCTTAGACGGCTACGGA
Organism: Maribellus maritimus; assembly: GCF_022267315.1. GTDB lineage: Bacteria > Bacteroidota > Bacteroidia > Bacteroidales > Prolixibacteraceae > Draconibacterium > Draconibacterium maritimum. The sequence goes on along the minus strand of NZ_JAIKLE010000047.1, from coordinate 25,016 downwards.
CACGGTTGCCGTAAACGGATTCCAGTTCCGAAGCAGAAAGGTTAGTGGTTACATGGGTGGGAATTCTTTTGGAAACAAACAAATCATACCGGCTAAGCAGGATTTCTGCCATAACATTACATTCATTACCAAAGTACTTCTGCGGCTGTTCTATTCCCAAATCATCAAAACAGTAAATTCCTGTGGTGTTTATATTTGTACCCATGTGCACAGTCGGTTTGCCGTAACGGGTAATTACACGATAGCCTTCCTTTTCAAATTCGAATGAAATTTCACGGGTAGGTTTGATTTTGTATTGTTTGTTTTTAGGGAAAAACCAGTTGAGAAGAGAAAACAGCACTGTTTTTCCTGCACCAACGGGACCTGCTAATAAAATACCTTTCCCCGGATCCAGGTTTCTTTTTTTTGCCTCTTCAGTATCGCCGATGGCATAGACCAGCAGGCTCAGAATAAGGTTGTGGTCTTCCGGGTAAATACGGAAATGGGAACCATACTGTTTTTTCCCCTGGATCTCCAACCATTGACGGCAATCTGAAAAGTTAAAATTATACACCCCGTTTTGCAACCGGGCAATATCGTTATAAGGGTTCAAAATAGTCCTTGTCGGTGTTGACATGGTGCACGCTTTTTCCGTTGATTTTTTTTCCTTTTTCCTTTTGTATAATTTGAGAGGATTCCTGTTTATTACCGTTTGTAATGTTTGTATTATTAATAGGCGTCCCACCTCGTGTACTGGTTCGTGTACTGGTTCGTGTACCTTTTCCGGTATCATTTCGTGTACCGGCTCCGGTACCGGTTCCCGTATCAAACCGGGTACAGGAAACTTTTCTACCTGTATGAAAATTTCCGGAGGGAGAGTACTCGATATATCCCCAGTCATTGAGCTGTTTCATGCACCGGGCATAGGTGTTTTTTGAACCTATCCGTGAAAGTTGCATCAGTTCCTCCCGGTCGACCGGAAACGGAGTTCGGAAACGGCTCCGGTTCCAGCACAGGAACAGCGCCATATACAGGCTGATATGGTATGCTCCCATCCTCTCATCCCCGGAGAGGCGATCAAAAAAGCCGCTCAGGTGTTTGATGTAATTCATCGGGAACGGGGAAAGTCGAAGCGGTTACATACCTGGTTTTCCCGGAGCATTTTCTGGATGTCTTCACAGTTGTAATACATTGTGCCCCCGATTTTGGTATAAGGCAGTGTCCCGTTGATTCGCAGGTTTTGAAGGGTTCCCGGGGAGATGTTAAGTAGTTTTCTTACTTCCCAGGATTTAAGCCATTTTTTTGAAGGCTGGCCATTGTATTCTTTGAGTATTTTTTTGATTTCGTCGAGGAGCTCTGTTTTAAACTCCCGTAAATCGTCTGTGGTGACAATTTCTGTTGGCATAACTTTTTAGTTTAAAATGAAACATTTTGAGTTCTGCCAAAATTGTCACTTTTATTCTATTCCTTTTCCCAAGGTGCTCCCAAGTTGGGCGACTTTTTTTCTGTGTTTTGTAAAGTTCTAAAAGGAATATTCCGGGTATTTTTCTTTTTCACTTCTTTCTTTTACACAATTTCGGTGGAATATCCGTAAGGATTGGATTTCTTCGTCTGAAAGCATATGAAATGCGTTCATTTGTTTATCAGGATTTTGAAGATGGTGATATTTTAGAAACGGACAATCATTTGTTGTTTGGTTAAACGGACAGTGTATAAAGGCGCCTACGATATCAATGTTTTCTATGTTCTTTTTTGTAAGGTACATTTTGTTTATGGTTTTGGTATCCGTCTGTCCCTTTCGGATATGCTACAAAAAAGAGCGTGGGACAGTAACATTATCTGACCTGAGGTGCCGCTAAACACCCGTATCACAAATAAGTTAAGCCCACGCAATGCGCAGGCGTTTACTTATACTCCTGTGATACTTTAAAATTAGCGGTTTTCCAGATCAAGAATAAAAGCTAACGCTCTTATATTTTACTTATGTCTTTATCTTCGTTTCTCTAAACGATTCATTTTTTGCAAAATTAATATGTTTTTCCATAATCAGGAAAAAGCCTGTTTTTTTCTCTAAAAATCATTATTTGGCATCTCCATCGTCCATCCGCTTCAACAGCCATTGTTTCAGCCTATCCAAAAATTTGGTGCGTTCAGTTTTCCGGTTACGGATTTCGTTAAAGGTGTGATAAAAATCGCCAAGGTCAATATTAAATACTTTTTCAAAGACGCCTACCAGTCTCTTTATCTCTATTTTTCCGTTATTTATGACTCCACAACTGCAAAGGGCATAAATTAACTCAACAAGCGCTATTTTTTTGCCTGTCCAGATAACGTTTGGGAAAAGGATATCTTCTGAAAGTTCTGAAGCCGGAATAGTCTGCTCCAGCTTGTCCAGTTCTTTTTGGATATATTCAGTCAATAAGTCGTGCGCCAGCAGGGTTGATAAAGTACAGTCCTGCATGGTAGAAAAACTTTTGTCGATTAAAAAGTGCAAGCTGTTTAAATTGGGTGGAATTTCCGTGTTGTCACGGGTGTAAAATTTTTTGTCCAGGAAGGTCAGTCCCCGTTTGTGGTACTGGTAAAACTCGATGTTTTCATTGTGATATTTATCTATAGCTTCAAGAATTTGGGAGAAGTAGTTTTTCAGTACATTGGATGTTCCAACAGGTTTGCGGCAAATGATTTTAAACAAAGTTCCATAGTAAATAAACTTACTGTAAACCCGGGTTTTCTGGCATTTGAAAAAATGTATTTCTTCTTCCTGCGTTTCGAATCCCCGGGTAACGACTATGTCGCGTAAGTCAAGCAGGGTCAGGGAACACAGGTTTATTGCCTTTTCCATAACCATGAGTTGCGGTTCCTTACTTTCGGTTAGTTCCTGAAGCAACTTTTCAAAATCACTAATGATTTGTTCTGGATTGGTAACATTCATAATTAAGGGTTTTTGATTGGTTTTAAATTTTTAGTTGTCTGATTTATGTTTGTTTCTCAAAAAAACTGTGGCAACAAATACCACAGGTTTGCGCTAACTAATTAAGCTATAGATAAAAATAAATCCACAAATTTGGATATTATATTACTGACATTATTGAGTTTTGCTCCTAGTGTAATGATATTCAGCGGATTAACATATTTTCATCTCTCAATACATTGTTTATTACCCGTTTCATACTAATCCTTTTCAACAGTAAATCAAATCCACAATTCATCCATACTTTATGTGTTAACATAATACGTTTATTTTCAATTTGTTCACTGACTTTTACTCCAAAAGAGAATAGACATTTTGGAAAAGAATTCTTCCATACTATAGATTTCGTTCGGCTATTTACAGTTTCTAAACCAGTCGGTAACCAGGTCGCTTAACTTTGGTGTCATTGAAATATTCATCATGTCAAGGATAAGCTAAAATTGCCCGTTTACCTCCTCCAATTTTCCATACTTCTTTATTTTCATTGTTAAATCCTCCTAGTGGATTGGCAAAATGAGTAGACCATATTACTAACATACCTTCTTTAGTAAAGCAGACAGAAGGATAGATATTTTGCCTGTCGTTAAATTCCATTCCTTCGTCATCAACAATAATCGGTGCAGACCAAGACCTCCCTTTGTCTGAAGAAATTGAATAAGCAAGAGGTGTTCGCGGGAAAAATGCTCCGTCTTTGAATGGTTCCGCATGATTATAAAAAACAATTAACCGACCATCCGGAAGTATTTTAAGGGTTAATGGAGAACAGGCTGCAATTAACAATGTTGGCTCAGGATTTGACCATGTCTCTCCTCCATCGGCTGACCATGACCGATATATACAACCTTTTCCGGTTCTGCTGAGCATTATAAGCTCATTTTCTTCTATTTCAGCAATACAAGGTTCTGCCATTCCCCTTTCATCTTTCAAAGATGCATGTTTACAGGATTTTTCCCAATTCACTCCACCATCATCACTAAAAAGACAAAGGCTTATATTACGCCCTCCTTCGTTTGATCCAAAATCTTTAGGCATATGGCTAACAGGAATAACAATGCGACCATTACTTAATTGGACTATGCGGTCATTCATTACATACCAAACTCCTTCTGTACTGCCTAATACTTTTGCCGAGCTCCAAGTTAAGCCATTATCCGAAGAAAAAGAGATTACCGGTAAGCCACCACCAGATAATCCTTCAACATGCCGATGAGAAAGAAATGCTAAACGACCATCCTGCAACCTTATAAAAGAAATACCACCATCGCTAATCATTCCAGGTATTTCCCAATCCATATTCATCCGACCTTGTTCCTGCCAGGTACGTCCCCCATCCATACTACGATAAAACATTGGCGTTGGGTATTTAGCTGCAATTTCCACGAAATTGGCGGGAGGCCTTCCCCATGGTGCAGCCATAAGTATCTCTCCATTTTCTAATAAAAATGTGCCAGGACCAATAAATGCACGTTCAATAGTGTGATGAATAAATATCTCTGGTTCAATAATGAATTCAGCATATTCAAATAATTGTTGAGTGATCGAGTCGCGTTTTAGTATACTATGATGAGCTACTGCAAAGGCATCGAATGAACCCGACAATAAAAGCAGGAACAAAAGTTCTCGTAGTTTTAGTAGTTTTATTTTACCCATGAATTATTTTATTCTAAAAAATTTAATCTAAATCTTTTGTCGATAAACTATTCGTCCTTCAACATTTTACCTACTTCTAATAAGATTCTTGCAGATTCTTCCGGAATATCACCATTACCGTCAGGCCCTACATTTAGGAGAAAGTTACCGCCTTTATCATTTATATCTTTTAATTTTTCATAAATTACCTCAGGACTTTTCCAGTCGGTATCTTTAATTTTAAACCCCCAGGAGTCATTTATAGTATAACAGGCCTCCCAGTAATAATTCAACTTTTTATCAGGATGGAACTGCTCCGGCGTTCCAAAATCCTTTTTGAAAACTTCACGTTTTGAAACACGGTTATTAATAATAATGTCAGGTTTTAATTCGCGGATATACTGATATAAATCATTACCGTCTTCAACAGTCCAATAGTCAGTCCAGTCACCATCAAACCATAAAATTTCTGTATCGTATTTTTCGATCAATTCTTTTATTTGATTTTTCATATACTGAACATACTCAGACTTTTTCCCCTCATAAAGTGTTGGATTTTGCCAACGTTTGCGGGTTACTTCACCTGCATCGGCATCAGGAATATCATGAGATGGATGATTCCAGTCTATAATACTGTAATAAGTGCCAAAATGGATGCCATGTCTTATGCAGGCATCAGACAATTCTTTTATAAAATCGCGACCGACTATTGGTGAATTTGCAATATCGTATTCGGTGAATTCTGAATCGAACAAACAAAATCCTTCATGATGCTTGGTGGTGATAACCAAATATTTCATGCCTGCATTTTTTGCCAGTTGGACTATTTTATCAGCATCAAAATTTTCAGGGTTCCAAGTGTTTATCAACTTCGTGTAATCCGACTTTGGTATTTGTTGGTTTGATTGAATCCATTCAGCATAACGTCCTTCGTCGTTTCCGTTGTAGGTTCCACCTAGCTGACTGTATAATCCAAAATGGATAAACATCCCATATTTGGCATCAGTAAACCATTGCATTCGTTTGGCAAAATCTGCTTCTGATTCTTTTAAATAATCCTTCTTCTCCTGGATACAACCAGAAAAAACACTAATTAGCAATATTAGTACGAGAAATTTATTCATGTAATTTAAATTATTTAAAATATGTAATTTAAAAAATTTATATCCTTTCGAGTTCCCTATAAATATTAGAACAAGCATTATAAAAAATCCCCACGTCCACCTTGTAGGAAAGATAGCGTACAGCTAAGTCTTTCCACATCTTTAAGTCAGCAGGTGTTTCTACAAACGTTCCAACCACTTTATTGTAATGTGTAGCCTTCTTTACCACCTTTTTCATCGCATCCACAACTTTAGGGTGATTTGTTTCTCCTGGAACACCCATTGACTGGGATAAATCATAAGGGCCAATAAAAATAATATCAATGCCCTCTACTTTTAGAATACTGTCTATATTCTCAAGGCCTTTTTTCCCTTCAATATGGATAATAACCAGTGTATTATTATTGGATTCTTTAAAATATTCTTTTTTGTCTTTTGACGAAAAACCTGCTGCACGGACGTAACGACAGACACCGCGATTGCCCAACGGAGAAAATTTTGCCGCATCAACAACCTGTTGCGCATCTTTTTCATTATTTATTTGTGGTACCTGAACTCCCTGCGCCCCAATATCAAGGGCTTTTGAAATTAAAGATTCGTTATTTTCACCGACCCTGATTATCGGTGTCAGATTATGAACCAATGCTGCTCTTACCAGGTTTTGAGCTGTTTCTATGGAGTTTGGTCCGTGTTCCAAATCAATAATTACAAAATCGAACCCCGCCAATCCAATACATTCAATTATGGAAGGGTCAGATGATTTTGAAAATGGCCCGATGGAGTGTTTTTTATTTTTAATATTTTCTAACAGTTTCATTTTTTTCTTTTTTAAATAGTTGGATTACAATAATTCGAGTAAAGCATTAATCCCGTTCCAAGCGATAAAACATGAAAAAATGACGGCACAGACCAGCCCGATATTTAAAAGCAGTCCTGCTTTATGCCTTCCCATTTCTTTGTTATTTACCAAATAAATTATTGCCCCGATAACAAGAGGTAAAACAAATACATTGGCCACCTGCGTTGCGATTTGAGCGACAATGGGATTGGCCCCAATAATGGGTACAATCAACCCAAATACAGCAGCAATTGCCGTTAAGATTTTAAATAATTTTGAGTTGGTATCTAATTCCCCGTTACGATAATCAGCAATTAAAAGAGGGGCTACCATTAATATCGGGAATATAGAGGATAACCCCGCACTAAGCGTTCCAAACATAAATATTGCAACGGCAAATTTACCTGCTACCGGCTCCAGGGTATAAACCATGTCCAGAACTTTTTCAATGGTCTTCCCTTCGTGAAATAACGCCCCGGTTGCGGTTATCATAATGGAGGCGCTGATAACAAACATCAGTATAGCAGAAGTCAACGCATCCTTCGACTGTTCTTTTGTATTTTCTTTATTCCAGCCTTTCCCTTTCATCAGTAGCGGACGGACAACAAATGTTGGGGCGGCCATTGTTGTCCCGACAAAAGCTGCTACCATGAGTTTTCCTCCGGGAACTTGCGGGATCGATGGTTTTAGCCCGGATATTATTTCTCCAGGGGAGGGAAGGACAATAAACATGGAGATGAGAAATGAAACTCCCATGAAGGTGACAAATACGATTAGAATTTTTTCGAAAAAAGAATAATTGCCAACCAAAAGCAAAGTGTATAAAACAATTATCAGGAAAACTGCAATACCAAGCACTGCCCAATAATTTTCCTGTGCAGTGGCAGGGAAGAACAGGTGAGCTAGTTCATAAATGGCATTGGCTGATAAACCTAAAATCCCTGTCAGTGAATTCCATTGCCCAACAACAACTCCAACAACAATTACAATCGCCAGAATTTTTCCGTACTTTATTTTTTTCCTGAAGCTGTGAATTGCGGTTTCTCCGGTAACCACTGCATAACGGCCGTAAGCTTCCATGAGCACCCAAGCAAACAGTACACTTAAAACCAGTACCCACAATAATTGCATACCAAATTCACTGCCGGCCTTGGCCATCGATGTTACACTTCCTGTACCAATGGTATAACCAATACAGAATATACCCGGACCGGTCGTTAAAAGTATCGACCAAATTTTATTAAAAGGTTTTATCATCAATTTATTGTAAATGAATAAAGACTGGCATTTTTCAGAAAGAATTTTAGTCTCACTTTTTGGTTTTGCAGACCTGCAAGGTTCTTTTTATTTTCCCATGTTATTATATATTCTAATTCATCACCTGATAAATTCTGACATTTATGCCTCTCATAACCAGGAATAATTTCCCCTTCTTCATCTGTTACGCATACTTCGATAAATCCTTTGGAGGCATCTGCATTCAAGATTAAATTAGCTCCGTCAAATACAATCGGTTTTGTCAAAAGAATTCCTTCCTCAGAAGTTGCATCAATTGAGACAAAGCCATCTTTTCGAATAGTTGCCATACCAAGCGCCTGTCTTTCTTCAGGATAATTTCCAGGTTTATTCCACATTGAGTTTGGACGGTGTGAATGTATCGACCCGCCATAGTATATACGCATTTTTCCGTCAACAATAATATTATTGGAGGTAAAAGGCATAATCATACTTCTGTCCCACTCTTTAATACCGCCAAGCGGAATAAAAGGCTCCCGACCTCCCAGTCGCATCCAATTTTTCAAATCGCGACTACAAACCAACTGAACCTCCATTGTCCCATCTTGTCCCGGACTTTCAGCCCTAGGGGATCCTTTTGCTCCAAAATCGATCACTTGAGCAGTGCTGTTTAGTACCTCCAACAAACCTATATAGAGATTATGATATGGAATTAAAATCATATTCATAAACTCAAGATGATGAAAATTTTTTTGAGGAGGAACAGTTAAACGATCTAGAAAACCAGATTTTTCTGCAAATGCATGAGCTGCAACAAATTCCGGTTTCATTCTCCATGGAATCAGAAATCCTTCTACAAATACAGCCGGATACTTCTCTTCTACTGAACGATGATCTTCTTCATCCGGACGCAATATTTCCTTCCACTTCGACCAAAAAACAGAATCTTTACTTCGTGTTAACCCCAATACCCGAATTGGAATATCCCATTCTTCGGCAGTTAAAGGATTTTGGATAATTTTTCCAATAGGGTAACGGTCTTTAGAAACCGAAATATATAAATCTTTAAATGGATCATAAACCACAGCACCTGAATCATTTGGGAATTCCTGATTTGTGTTAATCTTTATCCATTCCAGGCCATCATGGCTCTTAAAAATTTGTTTGCCGGCGAACAGACGATAATAAAATCCATCATTTTCTTTTTCGTTAAAAATTACAGTAGTCGGGGAAACACCTTCAAACAAAATATTATTATGTTTTGTTCCGTTGTAACTAACTTTACTTATATCGGGTTTTTCCCAAACTATCCCATCTTTTGATTCTGCATATAAAGTATATCTTTGAACCTGTGAATGGTACATTTTGTATAACTGACTAAATTTGTCCCAAATCACGGAACCATTATCCCATGTGTAATGATATTTATACTTTCTTTCCAGTGCCTGTTCAGGAACAATTAAGGGATTCTCGTTATGTTTATTGGCGACATGCATTTTTCTTTTTAGGTTATGCATACTTTGTACGAGATAGTCGTCAACAAACAACTGAGTGTAACAACCTATATTAATCGTTTCATCGGGTTCTGTAAATCCATCAAACGGAAAAATATTAGAGGCTAAGAAAGGTAAGGCTAAACTTGAATTTTTAACAAACTCCCTTCTGCTTTTTTTTATTCCCATAACATGAAACTTTAATTAATTATATCTATTAAGCAAAGTATGTTGCATCCGATTTTGATGGTTTTATCGAACAAGCAACATACTTTGTAAATCTATTTTATATCAGAGGCTAATTGTAACCTGGGGTTTGTGTAATATTTGGATTTGTATTCAAGGTGTTAACATTTAATGGCCATAATAAAATATTTTCTTCGTTTTCTCTTCCCACTAAAGAAGATACTCTCTCAAAAACACGATTAAAACGAATTAAATCCCACCATGCTTTACCTTCAGCAGTAAATTCTTTTAACCTTTCGTTTAAGATTATTTCATCCAACTCCTCTTTTGAATAGCTTCCTGAATAGTAATTGTCTGTGCCATAAGCCCTTTTAGTAATTCTATTAAGTTGGGTTAAAGCCGCATCAGTATTACCCAAAGCATTCTCAATCTCTGCCATAAATAATATTGCTTCAGCAAAACGATATAGCTTTGGGTCTGATGTAAAATAACGGGTTTCGTTGGTCCACTCGCCAACAAATTTATTTATCCATTTAAAATGTCGGTTCCCGTCCTCGGTAAAGGTCTCAAGGGTTGTTGTAGATCTTGTATCTTCCGGATTTTCGTAAATAAATTCTTCGAATTCATCGGTAAGGGTTGTCCATTGTTGTACTGCTCCAACCTTAATTGGATTTTCTACGAGACTCTGATCATTTACATATTGGATTGCGACTAACCAATCGCTTGCAAAACCTCCTGTATATTCGTTTATCTCCTGATTAATAGCAAAAATTATTTCACTATTGCCATCGTCTGTAAAAACAGTCTCATAATCATCTAATAGCATATAATTGGAATTTGAAAGCACCTGTTGTACGGATTCTTTTGCTGTATTTAGATCACTATCTCCCCCATCTTGAGTTTTTGCAAGCCACAGATATAAATCGGTTTTTAACATATAGGCTGCTCCTATTGAGCCAATTTTTCGTGAACCTGCATCATCATCAGGGAACAAACTAATTGCAGCATCAACATCTTCGGCTACCTGTGAGAGTACTTTTGCTAGAGCCTCCCTTTCAGGGTACATTTCTTTGCTTTCATCCGACTCAAAACCTTCTAACACAATGGGAGCATCTCCCCATATCCGAGCAATATAGTAATAGCAAAAGGCTCTTAGGAAATATGCATTTGCCAAAATTGAATTACGAGTATCCTCACTTGAGAATTCAATATTAGGAACATGTTTTAGAATTAAATTACAATCATTAATAGTTCTGTAAAAATTTATCCAGTTTGTGCCGTTGTCTTCATCGTCTAGGGTATTTTTAAATACATCAAAGAGCCATGTTGCGTTCATTATTCCATCGCCCCAAAATCCAGTCCTGTAATCTCCATAATATACGTAATAAGTAGCAAGTGTGCTACGTAGCCGCACATAAGAACCATACATTGCAGATTCTGCATTTTCCTCTGTCTCCAACATGGAAACAGATGTCATTACACTTTTAGGCGTAATGTCAATCGAATCTTCACACGCATTTAATAAAACGAGTGATAATATTATAAGTGATAATTTAATTTTTTTCATAATAGCAATTTATTTATTAGAAAGTCACCTTTAATCCAAATCCAAATTTTCGTATAGCAGGATAATTATAGTAGTTTGATGCATATGTCGTGCTTGTCCCAGACTCAGGCGATACCCCAATAACAGAAGTAAAATAATACAAATTATTACCAGTTAGGTATAAATTTACATTTTGAATCCCTTTTATACCCATATTTTCAAGAACGTGATCAGGGAAATCATAGTTAAGTACAATTTCTCTTACGCACAAATAATCACCTTTGAAATTAAAAGCACTTGATTTTCTTGCAAAATTCTGATTACCGTCACCTGAATCGCTGGCAACTAAACGGGCATATGATGCATCAGTATTATCTGTTGTCCATGTGTCTTTCGCCTGTTCTACAAGAGCAGAGCTATATGAGAACGTATTTAAAAAATGTCTGGAGAACATGACATCATTGATTGAATGTCCTAATGCAAAATCAAGATAAATCTTTAATGATAGGTTTCGATATTTAAAATTGTTAGTAATTCCACCTGTAGAGTGTGGGACAGTTACACCTAATTCAAATTGGTCTCTGCTGTCAATCTCACCGTCGTCATTTCTGTCAACCCATTCATAGTCGCCAAGAAATTTTCTTCCTTTAATACTTGTTTCATCATCAGGGCTATACCCCTTAGCACTTTGATCATAAAGCGCATTATTAGCTTCTTCCTTAGTTTGTATAATATGGTCAACAACGTATCCATAGTAGCGATATAATGGTTCTCCTTCGGCTATACCTCCATAGTCTAATGTCGGGTCATTGCTGTCAACAACTGTCCCCCCTATTCTATTTTTGTATCGTCCATTATCAGGAAGCTTTATAACTTTGTTTTTTACATAACTATATGTAATTCCGGAAGTCCATTCAAAATCATGTTTTTTAATATTGATTGTTTTTAGTTCAAGATCAAATCCATAAAATTTGACCTCGCCAATATTTGTTTCAATTGATGAATATCCTGTAATATCGGGTAATGTTTTGTCAAAAATCAAGTTTTGAGTTCTTTTATCAAAATAATCTGCAATAAAGAATATTCTATCATTTAAATTTAAATCCAGTCCTAAATCTAATTGGTTAGTCTTTTCCCAGCCTAAAGAAGAGTTTGCCATTGAAGAAGAATACATACCAGCATTGCCATCATAAATCAAACTTGCTGTAGCATTACCCATTGCACTATAAAGTCCAATAGAATTGTTCCCAGTTGAACCATAACTAGCCCTTAATTTTAAATTATTGATCCTGCTTTTCAAAGATGAAAAGAATTGTTCCTCTGATATCATCCATCCAACAGATGCTCCAGGGAAAAATCCCCATTTATTTTCATTTAAAAAACGAGAAGAACCATCATACCTGAAATTTGCTGACAACAAATACTTTTTCTTGTAATCATAAGTTAAGCGTCCAAAATAGCCTATTAATGCTTCTTCTTCAATGTACGAGCTAGCATCGTTTTTTGTAGGGGCTACGTTCAAGGTTTCTATAGCATCACTGCTACTACCCATTGCTTCGGCATATACGTCTTTGCTTTTGATACTAAAAAAAGAGTTACCTCCGACCAATGATAACGAATGGTTGTCAAAATTTTTACCGTATGTAAAATAAGTTTCAAATTTTGTTTTATTATCCAGTGAAAACTCAGAAATTGCTGTTCTGGAATTATCAAAATAATTGGCTTTCATAAAAAAATCGCGTTGCCACATCCCTTGATAATAAGAACCTGAAAATTTTACTGACAAATCTTTAAAAATATTCCAATCTAACAATCCGGTCATTGAAAGACGCTGATCTTTCTGGGTTTCATTTCTCGTATAAGCATTGTACATTGGAGTTGGAGATGCCCAGTTGTATCCAGGGGCAGGTGTTCCGTCCTTCCAGTATAAACGATGAGTAGGTGCTGTTGTCAATCCCCTTGCAATAACATATTGTTGATTGTAAATTTCATCTGTATTACTATTTGTAAAAGATAAATTTGTTGAAAGTTTTATCTTATCATTGATTTTTGCATCTACATTGGATCGGGCACTAAATCTTTTCCATCCGGAACCTACTGCTATTCCTGCATCATCTGTATAACCTATACTTCCTGAATATGCTAAATTTTGCGTACCTCCATCAATATTTATATAGTAGTTTTGCAATAATGCAGGATCGAACATAGCATTAACGATGTCATTATTCTGAAAGACAAGGGTTTTTGTTGGATCTAGCGGATCAGTCATCGATTTCCAACCTTCAGGAACGGCTTCGCCTTCCTGAAGGTATCGGGTCGTATAAATTGAGTTTTCATCATTTGCAGAACTGGCAGCATAACCACTTGTATAGTTATAACCGGGATTTATACTATTGGCAACCCTGGGTCTTACATAGGAAATAAAATCTTCGGCATTCATAAAGTCATACATCCTTTCAAAGTACTGACTCGTCCATGAAGCTTCGAAGGAAATCCTTGGAGCCTTATTGACCCCTCCTCTTTTTGTTGTTACAAGTACAACCCCGTTCGATGCTCTAGATCCATATATTGCAGTTGAAGCTGCATCTTTCAGGACTTCAATTGATTCAATATCATTGGAATTAATATCACTAAGACCTATTTCCATTCCATCAACGAGAATCAATGGATCATTCGATTTATTTATTGAGGAACCTCCTCTTATTCTTATTATGGGTTCTTCTCCTGGAGCAAAATTATTACTATAAATTCTGGCTCCGGAAATTTTCCCTTTTAATCCATCTCCAACACTTGTTATCGGAATGTTCTCTAACGTTTCGCTATTAACCTTTGCTATAGATGTAGTTAGAGTGCGCCTTGATTGGCTGCCATAGCCAATCGCAACCACCTCATCCAAACTAATGGCTTCTTCCTGTAATGTTATATTGATATTAGTCCTACTCCCAATTGTTATTTCTTGTGATTGCATACCTACAAAAGAAAATTGTAAAATGGCGTCTGTTGGAATATTAGACAAGGAGTAATCACCGTCTGTATTTGTTACTGTTCCATTAGTAGTTCCTTTTACTATTACAGTTACCCCGGGAAGGGGAGAACCCGAAGAGTCGGTGACTTTTCCTGAGATGGCTTTTTGCTGCTGATTACCAGATAACGACTTTTTTACTTCTTTTGACAAAACAATCTGCTTGTCGTTAATTTGATACCTAACATCAGAACCCTCGAATAGTACATCCAGCACTTTTGTTATCTTCTCGTTTTTCATTTTAATGTCGACCCTACGGTCAACATCAATTACCGACCGACTGTACAGAAAATAAAAATCTGTTTGGCCTTCAATTTGCTCCATCACAGTTTCAACTTTTGCATCTTTTAAGTTAACAGATAAAAAAGTTGCCTGTGAATAAGACACCGCTGCCATGGTTTGCAGGACTGCCGCACAAATAATCATGAGCGTTAGTTTCATGAACAACAATTTTTTTTTCATTTCAGGAGGCAACCCCCGAGAAATGATTAAGTTTAATTTTTTTTTCATTAGTTTTAAACGATTAATTATTAATATTAATAAAGGGCTGGCAAGTGAACCTGAGAAATTCCTGCCGGCCTTTCTTTATTTCTTCATAACATATATTATTGGTTTTATTTCTAATGGATTGTGTTCTTTCTTATATTCATACCTAACCGGAAGGGCAGATGATATCATATCCAACATTTGCACCAGTTTCTCCTTCTGGATTGTACCAGTCAATAAGTAGTCTTTAAGTTCTGCATCTATTAGGATTATTTCTGCATTATACCACCTGCCAAGTTTTTTAACAGCAACTTCCAGCTTTTCATCTTTAAAAATTAATTTCCCGTTAATCCAGGCTGTTGCATCCTCTGGGTTTACATTCTTTCTAACAATTTTTTTAGAAAGGGCATCGTATTGTACCTGCTCCCCGGGCTTTATTTCAAACTCCTGATTGTTTTTTTGTAGGTTGATTTTCCCTTCAAGTAAGGTAGCTTCAAAGAAATGATCCTCTTCATAGGCATTAATATTAAAATGTGTCCCGGTTACCACCGTTTTCAGCATCGGATTATTTACAACAAACGGATTGTCGGGGTTTGATTTCACCTCAAAGTAAGCTTCCCCGTCAACATATACCTCACGATTTTTGTTTGCAACAAAATGCTCCGGGTAACGAAAAGTTGTCCCGTCGTTTAGCCAAACAAATGTCCCGTCGGGCAATTCAAGTTTAGTCCGTGTGCCGGGCTTAGTGTAAACCTCTCTTATTAAAGTTGAAGTTACCTGGCTGATATCCTGCTTCGGGTTATAATATAACCAGAGAGAAACCAACAACAATGGGAGTATCAATATCGCAGCTACTTTAGAAAAAGTGCTAAATAATATAGATAATCTTCTGGCCGGATATATCCTTTGTGTTGGTGTGTTTCTTTTCGGGCTGTTTATCCAGTTATGCACATGGTCAAGCATCATGTTAAAGTCAGGCAGGGGGCCATTGAGACTGATTTCTGAGTTTGCCCATATATCGCCTAAAATCTCCCTTGATTCAGAATCATTCCCCGGGTCTTTCAACCATTCACGGGCCTGTCCTGATTCTTCTTCTGTTGTTTGGCCTTCCAAATATTTTTTTATAATAAGGTAATCCATAAAGAATGCTGTTTATGCCCTGTTTTTAATATACTACGAACCCCAAAGGAATAAACACCTATCCGGAAATAAAAAAAAATGGGGGGACCGGGATATTTGCCCTAACCTGGGTTATTGATGGAACATGATAAAGAAAAATAACAATCCCAGTATCTGATGTTTCTCAAGCTTTTCCCGAAGGTATCTCAGTGCCGAGCTTATCTGGTTTTCAACGGTACGGACAGAAATTCCAAGTTTTTCAGCGATTTCTTTATTCGAAAATCCATTAATACGGCTTAACTTAAAAATTTCTTTTCGTTTTTCAGGCATTTCCTCGATCAATTGGTTGGCCAATCCTTCAATATTCCTGAACTCTACCGTTAACTCAGTTTCATTTGTAATTGTTCCTGATTTTTGTGCAAATTCGTTTATCCTTCTTTTTTCTGATTTTTCTTTTCTAAGCCATGAAATGGTTTCATTGTATGCTATGGAAAATAAAAATGATTTAAAAGAAAGATGTTCGTTTATCAGGGCTCTCTTTTCCCATACCTTCATAAAAACGAGCTGGGTCAATTCTTCTGCTGCAAACGAATCACGCGTGATACTTAAAGTAAAAGCATAAAGACTTTTCGAGTATTTGTGGAATAAGGCGTCAAATCCAACAATGTCGCTTTTTTTTAGATATTCTACATATATATTGTCTTCGTTTATCTGCATTCATAAAGTTTATTAAAAAAACAAATGTATAAAATTAGGTTATATATCCTTCATGCTATAGATCAAGATAATAGTACAAAAATCACAAGGTTCCATATTGAGAACAAGCAATTTTGCTAATACTTATTTACATTATCTCCTTCAATTTTTTCATATCCTCTGCAATTTTCTTGTCCACAATTCTGGCATAAATTTGGGTTGTTTTTAACGAATTATGTCCCAGCATTTTTGAAACCGTTTCAATTGGGACACCGTTAGAAAGCGTTACCGAAGTGGCGAAGGTATGCCTGGCCACGTGCATTGAAAGATTCTTTTGTATTCCACAAATGTCTGCCAACTCTTTAAGGTATTCATTCATTTTTTGGTTCGATTTTACCGGTAATAATAGTCCTTTGGTATTATTCTCCGGGTATTCAGAATATTTATCAAGAATTTCCCTGGCACAGGGGAGGAGGGGGATTCTGCACCTGTTTCTTGTTTTTGACCTGTCTATTATTATCCATCTTTCTCCATCATCACCAGTATAAACATGTTCCTCTTTTAATTTGGCAATGTCAGCATAAGAAAGTCCGGTATAACAGCTGAAAATAAATATATCTCTTATCATATTTAATCTTTCCACACTGATTTTCTTGTTTCTGATTTGTGACAATTCAAACAGGCTAAGGTAATCCCTGTTTGTCTGGTAATGTTTAATTTTGAAAGAGTTATAAGGATTCCTCTGTAAATAGTTCATGGCAATAGCAGTATTTAATACTTTTCTGAGATGTTTATGGTATCCTGAAACAGTGTTTGGTTTTAGTTTAAACTTTTTTGATTTTAGGAAAATATCATATTTGTTTATGAAACTGAAATCGACCATCGATAAATCAATATCTTTTCTACGGTAAGTGGTAAAAATAAATTCTTTTATTCTTTTGATGGTAGTCCTGTAATGTTTTAATGTACCATAAGAAAAGTCCTTGCCCAGCCTTGCTTCGACACCATCTATGACCATCTGATAAACTTCTGCCAGTCCTTTTTCTTCTTTGAATCCCAAAAGTTTGTTTTTAATGTTTAGAGCTCCAAAAGGAGAACCTTTGGAGTCCAACTGGTTATAAATGTCCTGGATTTTAACCCTGATTTTTTCTATCCGGTTGTTCAGGAATTTTGTTTCCACTGACTTTCCTTTTATTCGTTGGAGGTTTTCATCCCAGGATTCTGTTGGCAGGAATATTCCTGTTGATAACTCGAAACGTTCCCCGTTGCAGGTACACCTGACATAAACCGGGCAATTCCCGTCCGACCTGGCTTTTGACCTTTTTAACCGAAAAATAATTGCAACTCTCATTCTTTCTACATTTTTATGTTCAAAAAATGGTCTCGCGTGATGGTTTAAAACTATTGTTTTTAAGGCAATTTTAAAACAGCAAAACGAGTCAAAACAAATCAATTTATATTTAATAATCAGAAAGTTATGGCTTTTAGCGAGACCTGTTTGGCATTTTTTACGATGGGTCTCGATTTAGTCCCTTTTTATATGGTTTTTAAAGCCGTTTTTTGCATTTTTCGCAAAATGAAAAAGCACTTAAGTTATTGATTTTAAGTGCTTTTGTTGAAAATTGAATTGTAATTCAGTGATCCCACCGGGATTCGAACCCAGATCGTCAGAACCGGAATCTGATATTCTATCCATTGAACTATGGGACCTTTTTTATGGTGGTGCAAAAATAGTAAAATTCCGTTTTTTATCGCATTATCATAGAATTTTCGTTAATCAAATTCCGGCTGTTGATAAAATAAATGACTTGGAGGTTTTCCTCATATCAGATATTTTTACTTTTGCCTTGTATTTTTAGTGAGGATATTATGAATGAAGATGGAGTTAACCTTTCAATAAAATTTTTAAACTCATATATTGAGAGTTTTAAAGACTTGCGTGAAGAACAGGAGAATAATTTTGTTATCAAACAAAACCATTCCAAACGAGTTGCGGAGAATGCTTTGGGCTTATCAGAGAAGTTGGAACTTCCGGAGAAAGATAAAAGATTAGCATTTATCATTGCCATGTTTCACGACATTGGGCGTTTTCCGCAGTTGGTACAATATAATACATTTAACGATTCAAAATCAGTCGATCATGCAGAACTGGGTGTTGAAGTCCTTAAAAAGGAAAGGATCCCGGAACAGTTGGGCTGCGGCGAAGAAAATGTAATTTATTCGGCCATTTTAGCGCACAATAAATTTGAAATTCCTAAAAAGTTGAGTGAGCAGGAACTGCTGCATGCCAAAATACTCCGGGACGCTGACAAACTGGATATTCTGAAGGTATTGACAGATTATTACTCAAACAGGAACGCGGCGCCAAATCACACCTTAACCTGGGAATTGCCAAAGTCTGCATGGGTTTCGGATGCTGTGGCCAAGGAGATTCTTGCCGGAAAACTGGTTTCCAAAAAGAATGTTGCTTCGGAGCTTGATGTGAAGATTATGCAAATGTCGTGGATATTTGATTTGAACTTTAAGGCTTCAGTTGAGTATGTTTTAGAAAAGAGATATCTTGAGAAGATTTATGAGTCGACATCAAAAAGTGACAGAATTATTGATATATACAGAAAGGTTAAGGTGTTTGCCGAAAATAAAATGATGAAATAATGCAGAAAATTATCAAAGTGTCAACTCCTCAACATGATATTCTGGTTGATATCACTTCGAAAGTTGCAGATGTTGTCAGGCAAAGCTCTGTTGAAGCCGGGCTGGTAAATGTTTATGTGCAGGGAGCCACTGCCGGAATAATGATTCAGGAAAATTGGGATGATTCAGTTCAAAATGATGTGGTTAATCTGTTCCGGAAATTAATTCCGCATGGAGTGTGGCAACACGACGCACAGGATAACAATGGCGATTCTCATTTAAAAGCAGGAATTGTAGGACCGGGTGAAAGAAAGTATCCCGATAATAGATGGAAAGATGGGGCTTTCAACCTGGCAAAACATTTTTCTGTGTGAATTTGACGGCCCCCGAAAAGAAAGAAATATTGTAGTAACAATAATTGAAACTTGGAAATAGTGGCAAGAAAACTTGTTTGTATTTGTAATTTGGTAGAAGAAAAGGAAATTGTTGAATTGCTTAAAAAAGGAGCTGATTCAACAGAAGATATCCAAAATATTATTAAGGCGGGAACAACATGTGGGCGTTGTTTACCAGAAATAGACCAACTGGTGGAAGAGCACAAAAAAACAAAACCCAAAGACCTGCAAAAAAAGCTGGACTTTGGGTCGTAATAAATGGGTTACATAAATTTTATTTATTACTAAACAAACGGATATTATTTCAATTTCTATTTATCCATTCCAAGGATCTTAAATTCGGTTCTGCGGTTCATCTGGTGTTCTTCGTCTGAACACGGAACTCCGTCATCGCATTGATTAACCAGTTGAGTTTCGCCGTAACCTTTGGCAATTATTCTGTCGCGGGAAATACCTTTTGATACAATGTAACTAACGGCTGATTCTGAACGTTTCTGGCTAAGTTTTTCATTGTAAGCGTCGCTTCCTCTGCTGTCGGTATGCGAACCCAGTTCAACCTTCCAGCTCGGATTATCTTCCATTACTTTCACCAGTTTATCCAGTTCAATCTCCGAGGCCGGCAAAATATCCCACTTGTCGAAATCATAAAAGATGTTTTCCATTACAAATTTTTGTCCTACTTCAACTTTCTCAACATTAATAATCAGCTTCATTATGCCATATTCTTCTCCTGCTGTGGAAAATGAAATGGATTCATTCATATATCCCTCTAATTCAGAAGTAGCGGTATATTTTGTTTCATAATCAAGATCACGGGTTATAATACCTTCAGCATTTGTAGCCAATTTTTCGCCATCGCTAAATGATACTGCTGCGGATGGAATTGCTTCCTGTGTTTTTTTATCGCGAACCAGTAATTCAAGTTTGTATTCGCCTTTGTCAAAGATTACTTTGTAGATATCATCATCACCCTGACCGCCGTCTTTTTTTGAAACAAAATAACCTACTTTAGCATCTTTGTGAATAACCAACCCAAAATCGTCGGCGTTTGTATTCAATTCATTTAGCGCAACAGGTGCAGTAAAACTGTCGCCTGAGAAACATGAATAATAGATGTCCAAATCATCTTTTGATGCATTAATCCCAGATGAAGCGAAAAACAGTATCTCATTCTGATAAACATAAGGAAACATTTCATTTCCTGAAGTATTAATTGTAGCTCCCAGGTTAACAGGTTCTCCCCAAATACCATTTTCTTTTACTGATTTATAGATATCTGTTCCACCCTGACCTCCGGGCATATCAGAAACAAAATATAAAACCTTTCCTCCTGCTGTAATTGCCGGATGACCAACCGAATATGTAGCATCGTTAAATGGCAGTTTTTCAACTAAGTTCCACGTGCCGTTCACTTTTTTTGCAACAATTGTTTTCAGATGTACATTGGCTTTCCTGTACAATTTGTTTTTAATTTCTGGATTATCATAGTTGCTCAACGTAACAAAAAGTTCTTTGGTCGTCGGGCAATAAGAAACCGGCCCGGCATGATAGTCAGAACTGATTTTTTCAAGTTCTGTCTTTTTCCCTCCCTGTAAATCACCATTTGAATTTAAAGCTGTAACAAAAAGATTGTAAAATATATCTTTTGATTCACCTGTTGATAATTTGCTGATTTCTTCATCGGTGAAGGCGGAATACCATAGTTCATTTTCAACAAACGAAGGCCCATAATCACTGGCAGAAGTGTTTATGTTGGTTTTTTCAATTTGAATTGTTGTATGATCGAAGAAATCACAATCATTCTGAGCAAATCCGAAAAAAGGTAAAGCAGCTAATAGTAGTAAAAACACTTTTTTCATTTTTCTTGTTTTTAAGATTGATTTTTTCATTTTTTATTCTGCATTTTGGCTAATTAAATAAGATATACTTCTAAAAGTATCTTGGTGATACAAATTTTTCTTTTAAGAATCTTAATTCATACGAAATCATTATTTCGTGTGTACCATCCTGATATTTCTGAAGTTGGGATGTTGTAAAATCAACAGCATACCCCAAACGCAGCTTTTTGTCAATAAGCCATTGTGCAATAAAACCAAATGAATCTCCCGTTCGGTACATTCCTCCAAGCCAAACCCTGTCAGCAATCAGAAAATTTGCTGAAAAATCGAATTGTGCCGGAGTACCTCCTGCCACTTTCGTTAAAACAGTGGGTTTGAACCTCAGGTTATCCGATAAATCGAAAACATATCCTCCGATTAAGTAGAAGTGGCGCATCTCAGCTTTAGTTGAATAATTGTTATAATTATTCTTAAAATCTGTCTGTATAATTTTTGGTGTTGACAAACCGATATAATATTTGTCTTTATAAAGGAATGCTCCTACACCAAAATTGGGCATAAACTTCGTGTCTATTTCGCCCTGAAACATTTGGTCTCCGCCGTCGATGACGGTATAATCATTCAGATTATTTGAATAATTTGAAAAACCAGCTTTCAAGCCCAAACGCAGTTTCAATTCATCATCAAATTTAACAAGGTAAGAGTAATCACCGTAAACAGCCAACCTCTTTTCCAAACCAAATTTATCATGAATTATACTTAATCCCAATCCAACTTTTTCATTCTTGCCCAAAGTTTGAAAAGTGAATGTTTGAGTTGAAGGAGCGTTTTCAAAGCCAGTCCATTGCTCACGAGCCAAAACCATAAATCCCATCGATTCCCATGTGCCGGTATAAGCAGGATTTATCGTTTGTGTGTTGAACATGTACTGTGTATACATCGGTTCCTGTTGAGCGTAAACTGTGCTGCTTATCAGAAAAAGCAAGCCTGCTATCCATTTTGCACAAGTGTTCATCTTTAGTAAATGTTGTATTTTGCTAAATAAAGTTTTCATCTCTTTGTGTTTTTTAATGGATTAATTAATAGTTAACGAATACAGTACCTTTACGGACATCATTTCCTTCCAGAACCAGAATGAATACGTAAGTACCACTTGGGACTTTACTGTTTCCAACGGTTAAAGTATTTTCAGAGTATCCATCCCACCATGCATCGGTATTACCAAGTAGATTGGTGTTTCCGTAGTGTTCCTGTTCGTAGAGCAGGTTTCCCCAGCGGTTATAAATGTAAAGCTTAGCGTCAGGATAAATCTCGCCAAATGTTTGCTCTCCCTCTTCACATTCAAATACTACTTTGAAGAAATCGTTTACTCCATCATTATTTGGTGAAAAACCGTTGGGAACGATGAGTTCGCATCCCCTTGCTAACGGAGGATCAGTTATTACTGGTTTGTCGTCGGAGTCTCTCCACGCTCTTACGCCATCACCATCATGGTCAGGAAGTGGCGCATTTCCACCAATTGGATTATTGTAGATTTCCCATCCGTCAATGTTATCATAGTTGTCATCCAGTCCGTCGAGGTCTGTATCTGTTCCGGCAGCAAAGATTTCAGGAATACTGTCAATTACTCCATTTTCGTCTTCCATGTCGAATCCTTCGATATAATCGTCTATGCCATCGTCGTCCGCATCGGTGTCAATAAAATCAGGGTCTCCATCGTTATCAGTGTCTGCTCGGTCGAAATATGTACCGCCGCTATCCGGGTCGTACTGGTCGTCCCATCCGTCTCCATCCGAATCGCTCCAAACAGGTGCCCTGTAGGTACCTTCTGCCTGTCCTTCAATGTTGTCGATGATTCCGTCATTATCGGAATCGATATCTAAGTAGTTCGGAATACCGTCACCATCTGTATCAGCTGTAAATGTTTCGTCAATATCGAGAATACCATCGTTGTCGTCATCGATGTCTATTTCATCCGGTACCTGGTCACAGTCTGTATCAAGCATAACATCAATTGTAATAAGAGCCTGGTCACATAAAGCAACTTCTGGATTTTCAGAATCGCATATTTCGTAGGTGAACTGAACCGTACCTATAAAACCATCTTCCGGTGTGTAGGTAAATGTACCATCTTCATTCTGAACAAGTGTCCCGTTTTCTACCGAGCCGATAATTTCCGGAACAGTTAACTTATCACCATCCGGGTCATAGTCATTCAGAGTTACATCGAAGGTGATTTCTCCACCACAGTTTCCTACTAATATGGTGTCGTCAATTGCAACCGGAGGCTCATTAACTGTTGTAACATTGATAATAATCAAGGCTTCATCGCAGAGATTGTCTTTATCACAGATTGAATACTGTAATGTATCGGCTCCGGAAAAACCGTCTTCCGGTGTATAAATGAAAGTGCCATTTTCTAAATCAATCTCAGAAACTGTTCCGTGAGATGGTTCTGCTATGATTGTAAATGTTGTAGTATCGATGTTGTTATCACAATCTATATCATTTGTTAACGGCTCAATTGTTTGCGAGGTTCCTTCAGGAACGTCAGCATAGTCGTCGTTTGCTATCGGAGCCGATTTTACAACAATTGTTTGTTCGCATGTGTCAGCATTCCCTGAGGCATCAGTTGCAATCCATTGAACAATTGTTGTTCCTACAGGATAAATTCCCGATGAATTTGAAGAATCATTAAAATTATTGATAACAGTTGCAATAGAGCAGTTCTCTTCTACTTCCGGAACAGGTATAGTTAATTCAATTTCACATGTTTCAGAAGTGATTGTTGTATCAATATCTTCAGGACACATAATTGTAGGAGCTTCGGTATCTTGTTCGGTTATTAGTACTGTAGCAGTATTTGTACATCCGGTTATTAGATCCGTTAAAGTTACAGTATGTAATCCGGTAGATATATTATTAGCAACTCTTGTTGTACTGCCTTCGTCCCACCGATAAGAATAACTTCCTGAACCACCTGAAATTACTGCGACTGTTGCTGCGCCACTATTTGGAATACCACACTCTGCATGGGAAACCTGCGAAGCGATGATTTCAGGAGAATCGACAATTGTAATAGAGAAGGACTCTTCATCCCAGCAAATATTGTCAGTTCCGGTTGCTGCATAAACATATATTATAACGTCTTCAGTAAGAATATCACCTGCATCAAGCTGTGTTCCCTGTCCCATGGATGCAGTGAAGTAGCTTCCAATTGCGAGTTCCGGTAGTGTATATGAGTCACAGGCTTGTATATCGTCGAAGCTACCCACTTCCGGAGTTATATTAATCACCACGTTAAAGGTATCTTCTGTCCAGCACATGTCATCCGTTCCTGTGGCAGCATATACAAAAATTGTAGAATCTTCGGTTATAGTGCCGGAAACAGGTTCCACACCCATTGACTGTGCATAGTATCCGAATCCATCGGGAAGCTCCGGTAAAGTATAACTATCACACCGTTCCACATTATCAATCGGGTCGATTGAAAGTGTTATGTTATTTATAAGAGTTACATCGTCTGTATCGCTGCATGCTCCGTTTGTAACTGTCCATGTGAGTGTTGCCGAAATTCCTTTATCCACAATTACTTTAGTATTGTAAACGGAGGAATCGATGATTTCAGCAGAACCACTAGTAACAGTCCATTCGCCAGTTCCGACTTCAGGGGCGGTAGCTGCCATTGTGAAAGTATCAGTAGCACACTGTTCGATATCATTTCCTGCTAGTGCTGTGACGTTTTCGAACACAGTAATTGAGTCAGTAGCGAAGTTTTCGCATCCGTTTCCGTCGGTGTAAGTATACGTTATTTGGAATTTACCTTCCCCCGCCGTAGCCGGGTC
>NZ_JAIKLE010000046.1 GCF_022267315.1 Maribellus maritimus | reverse complement strand
AGAGAGAGAGAGAGAGAGAGAGAGAGAGAGAGAGAGAGAGAGAGAGAGGAAAAGAAGGAAAAAAAGGAAGTATGTTATATAACAAATAAAAACAGGGTTACCTATCTGATATCTCACGTGCTAACATAAATCATAAACCCGCAACCGGAATTCATTATATTTGTTCCCACCGAAAAATAATAACAACATAATATCATGAAAAAAATTTCACTAGCAGGATTAATTTTATTTGTTTTCATCCTGGCAAATTACCGGATTTCAAATGGCTGCACTAATTTTTTAATCACAAAAGGAGCCTCGGTAACGGGTTCAACAATGATAACTTACGCCGCTGATTCACACACTTTGTACGGCGAATTGTATTTCCAACCGGCACAGGACCACCCGGCAGGCGCAATGCGCGACATTTATGAATGGGATACCGGAAAATTCCTGGGACAAATACCACAGCCCGCACACACCTACAGTGTTATCGGAAACATGAATGAATTCCAGTTGGCTATCGGCGAAACCACCTTTGGCGGACGAAGTGAATTAAGTAGTCAGACCGGAGCAATTATGGACTACGGAAGTTTGATTTATGTAACATTGCAACGTGCCAAAACGGCGCGCGAAGCCATTGAAGTGATGACAAATCTTGTGGATGAATTTGGATACTACAGTTCAGGTGAATCATTTTCGATTGCAGATCCGGAAGAAGTTTGGATTTTGGAATTAATCGGGAAAGGAGAAGGTGAAAAAGGTGCTGTGTGGGTGGCGGTGAAAGTTCCCGAAGGATACATAAGCGGACATGCCAACCAGGCACGTATTACAACTTTTCCGTTGAACGACAAAGAAAACTGTGTATATTCTGATGATGTTATCTCCTTTGCACGTGAAAAAGGATGGTATAACGGAACCAACAAAGATTTTAGCTTTTCAGATGTGTACGCTCCGGTTGATTTTGGGGCGGCACGTTTTTGTGAAGCAAGAGTTTGGGCAGGATTTAACAAAGTTGCCAACGGTATGGAAGAATATGCCGACTATGCCAAAGGAATTATCGAACACAAGGATAATAACTTTGCGGCCAACCGAATGCCGTTATGGATAAAACCAGATAATAAACTTACTGTTCAGGATGTGATGGAAATGATGCGTGACCATTTTGAAGGAACCGAACTGGATATGACACAAGACATTGGCGCCGGCCCTTATCAACTTCCTTATCGTTGGAGAGGTTTAACATGGGAAGTTGACTCAACCGAATATTGTAACGAAAGAGCAATATCAACCCAACAAACCGGTTTTTCGTTTGTAGCTGAATGCAGAAGCTGGCTCCCCGACCCTATCGGTGGAATACTCTGGTTTGGTGTTGATGATACTTACAGCACGTGTTACGTTCCAATGTATTGTGGAATTACAGAAATTCCTGAATGTTTTGCAGTCGGCAACGGTGACATGCTTACTTACAGCGAATCCTCTGCGTTTTGGGCATTTAACTGGGTTACAAACTTTGCTTATTTACGTTACGATGATATGATTAAAGACATTCAAAAGGTTCAAACCAAACTTGAAAATAAATTTGTGTCTTTTGTCCCAGCAGTTGATAAAGCTGCAACTGATTTGTTCAATACTGGTGGCGAAGATCAGGCGCGAAAATTTATCACCGAATATTCAGTAAACGAAGCAAACAATATGACACAACGTTGGAAAGAATTAGGACAATACTTGCTTATAAAATACATGGATGGCAATATTAAGCGAGAGAAGGACGGAAAATTCGAACGTACTGAAACAGGTCTTCCTCCCGGCCCATTGCATCCCGGGTATCCGGAATGGTGGTACAAAGCCATTGTAAATGCCACCGGCGAACATTTTAAGGTTATTGGAGGCGCCGGGCATTAATTCCGATTTATTCTGTAAATCAATAAACTAATTTATATATTGATGTTCAAAACTGTTTGGAGAACAGATTTTTTTATTATTTTTGCGCCGGCTTTAAGCAATCTCTTTTCTGTCAGCGGACGGAATACATTGCCAACATTAATAAAATTTATCAGAAATGGATTTAATTAAAGTAATTGAAAACGAATTTGCTGTTGAAAACGAAATACCAAAATTTGGTGCAGGTGATACAGTAACAGTGAGTTACAAAATTAGAGAGGGAAACAAAGAAAGGATTCAGAATTTCCGTGGTGTTGTTATCCAATTACGTGGATCTGGTTCCACCAAAACCTTCACCGTTCGAAAAATGTCAGGGAACATTGGCGTTGAACGTATTTTCCCGGTTTACTCTCCTTTTATTGACAGTATTGAAGTAAACAAACACGGTAGTGTACGTAGAAAAAGAATATTTTATCTGCGTGAACGTACAGGTAAAAAAGCCCGTATCAAAGAAAAAAGATTCTAAAAAAGAAGTTTTATATATAAAGGTCTCTGCAAAGAGGCCTTTTTTTGTGCCCTTTGGCGGACACCTCCGAACCTTTTTGTAATAAATTCCTTATTATTTTTACTTATTATTATTGTAAATTGCATCAATACATTATTTCTAAAATTGACATCTCATGAAGCGTTTATACATTCTTGTTTTTATCTGCACAACTTTGGTTTTAAATGGATTTACACAAGGTACGCAATTGTTGCGGCAACCAACAATATCGGAGAACAGTATTGTTTTTGTTTATGCCAATGATATTTGGAAAGCACCAATCAACGGAGGTGACGCAATTCGTTTAACAACAAATGAAGGAGAAGAATCTTTTCCTCATTTTTCGCCTGATGAAAAATGGATTGCTTTTACTGGGGAATACGGCGGGAATACCGATGTTTATGTTATTCCGGCCGAAGGTGGTTCTCCCCAACGATTGACGTGGCATCCCGGTGGCGACTATGTGCAGGGATGGACTCCTGAAGGAGAAGTAGTTTTTCGCTCATCAAGAGAAAGCCATCCTACTCAAACCAACAAACTGTATAAAGTTCCGTTAACAGGGGGACTACCTGTTGCACTCGAAATTCCGAGAGCTGCTTATGGAGAGATCTCACCGGATGGAAGATATATCGCCTATGTTCCTATAACATTTTGGGACCCGGAATGGAGAAACTACCGTGGCGGACAAGCTATGCCCATTTGGATTGTAAACAGAGAGACAAAAGAACTGATACGCACACCGCAGCCTACCAAAGAAAGACATCTCGACCCTGTTTGGTTTGACGATGAAGTATTTTATCTCTCTGAAAGAGATTATGCCAGCAATATTTGGTCTTTTAATCCCGAAACAAAAGAGGAAAAACAATACACATTCCATCAACAGTTTGATGTAAAAAGCCTGGATGCCGGGAAAAACCAGATTGTTTACGAACAGGGTGGTTATCTGCATCTTCTGAATTCAAAAACAGGTGAAACCAGAAAACTGGAAATTCACGTCAGCGGCGACATGAATTTTGCGCGTGAGCGATGGGAAAATGTAAGTGGAAACAGTCTTGGTAATCCCAACATTTCGCCGAACGGCAAACGCGCCATTTTTGAATACCGCGGTGAAATATTTACCGTTCCAAAAGAAAACGGCTCCTGGCGAAATATAACCAACACCCCCGGTGTAGCTGATCGTTACCCGGTATGGTCACCCAAAGGAGATAAAATTGCCTGGTTCTCGGATGAAAGCGGGGAATATCAGTTGGTGGTTTCCGATCAGTTTGGGCAAAATCAAAAAAGTTACGAATTAAAAAACCCAACGTTCTTTTTCAGGCCTGATTGGTCGCCCGATGGGAAAAAAATTGCTTACACCGACACCGATTACAATATTTGGTTTATCGATTTGGAAACGGAATACATTACACTTGTGGCAACAGATGTATTTGCGCACCCCAATCGCGAAATGAACCCGGTTTGGTCGCCCGACAGCAAATGGATTGCCTACTCAAGCCAGTTAAACAGCAGCTTTAAAGCAATTTTTGTATATAATACGGAAAACCCGCAAACCCTTCAACTTACCGATGGAATGGCTGACGTTGTTTCTCCTGCCTGGGATCAGAGTGGAAAATACATGTACATTCTGGCAAGCACAAACTACGGATTAAATACCGGATGGCTCGACATGAGTTCTTACGACCCGCAGGTTACACGTTCACTTTATTGTATTGTTCTTTCCAAAGACGGAAAATCGCCTCTACTTCCCAAAAGCGATGATGAAGAGACAAAAAAAGAAACGGAGAAGAAGGCAGATGTTGCAGAAAAAGGAAAGAAAAAAAATGAAGAATCAGCTGAAGAGGAGAAAGATTCCAAAGATGTGGTAATTGATACTGACGGCATAGAAAACAGAACTATCGCCCTTAATATGCCGGAACGTAACTACCCCGGATTACTTGCGGGACCTGAAAATACCGTTTTGGTTGCAGAGTCAGTTCCGAACCAGAGAGGACTTACAATCCAAAAATTTGATTTAAAAGAGCAAAAAGCAGAAGAATTTTTAAGCGGGATTCAAAATATTGTTAGTTCTTCTGACGGGAAGAATATTTTATACAACAAGGGGGGCTCGTGGTTTATTGCCGGCAGTGCATCTGCGCAAAAAAATGGCGATGGCAAGCTAAATACTTCACTAAAAATAAAAATCGATCCGCAACAGGAATATCATCAAATCTTTAAAGAAGCCTGGCGTTACATGCGCGATTTTCTTTATGTTGACAATGTACACGGTGCTCCCTGGGATAAAATCTACGAATGGTATTCGCCGTGGATTAACGATGTGCGGCATCGAACTGATTTGAACTATGTTGTTGATATTTTAAGCGGAGAAGTTTCTATTGGTCACTCCTACGTAAGCGGAGGAGATATGCCCGATATCAATGAGGTTCCTGTAGGCTTGCTGGGCTGCGATTTTACCGAAGAAAACGGATACTATAAAATTTCAAAAATATATACCGGTGAAAACTGGAATCCAAATACCAAAGCTCCTTTAACTATGCCCGGAATGGAAGTACATGAAGGTGATTATTTACTCGCTGTTAATGGAAAAGAACTAAAAGCACCTGTAAATCCTTACAGTTTATTTGAGCAAACCGCCGGCAGAACTACTACAATAACAGTAAATTCATCTCCTTCTCCGGAGAATGCAAAAAAAATTACCGTAGAGCCTGTCTCAAATGAAAGACAGTTAAGGACCATGCATTGGGTAGAAAGTAACCGAAAAAAAGTAGATGAACTTTCAGGTGGAAAGTTGGCCTATGTTTACCTTCCCAACACCGGACAAGGTGGGTTTACTTTTTTTAACCGTTACTATTTTGCACAACAGGATAAAAAAGGTGTGGTACTCGACGAACGAAACAACGGAGGCGGTTCTGCAGCAGATTATATGATCGATGTTCTGGATCGTACATTGCTGGGATATTTCAACAGCAAAGCAAATAATCATCGTCCGTGGACTACACCAATGGCCGGAATTTGGGGGCCAAAGATTATGCTGATAAACGAACGTGCCGGTTCCGGCGGCGATCTGCTTCCGTACATGTTTAAATTTAAAAACCTTGGGCCGCTGGTTGGCACCAGAACATGGGGCGGGCTGGTTGGCACCTGGGATACGCCTCGTTTTATCGATGGTGGACGGATGGTTGCTCCACGTGGCGGTTTTTTTGATGTAGACGGGAACTGGGCTGTTGAAGGAGAAGGAGTTGAACCCGATATTGAGGTTATTCAGGAACCCAAACTGGTGCTGCAAGGTAAAGATCCGCAGTTGGAAAAAGCGGTTCAAGTTGCGCTCGATTTGCTGAAGGATAACGAATTTCAACTGAAACCGGAACCTCCAGCGCCGGTTCGATGGAAACGACCACAAGGATTTGAATCAAAATAAAACAATTCTGTACCTTTCTATTTGGAAAGTATCATTTCTGAAATCGCAGTTTAAATGTTTTAAGATTGTAAAACGGGTTTTGCTGCCGGAAGCAATAACCTGAACTCTGTCCCTTTCTCCGGTTCACTTATAATCGAAAGACTACCTTTGTTTTTTTCCGTAAAATCTTTTATCAGAATTAAGCCAAGACCAGTGCCTTGTTCTCGCCGCGTACCGGGAGTGGATGTCACTTTTTTCGACCGGAATAGATTTTCAATAATTTCACTTTTCATACCGATGCCTGTATCTTTTATCCTTAACTCTGCTATGTCTCTGCTTTTAATTGCTGAAATAACTATTAATCCCTTGTCAGGTGTAAATTTAACCGCGTTATTCAAAATGTTGTTAATAGCTACTGTAATTGTAAATTCATCAGCATAAATGTTTACCTCTTCCGAAATATTATTCAGAATCGTAATCTGCTTTTGTTTGGCAACTCCAGAATAAGAATTAACACTGTTGTTTATTATTGAGATCAAAGACAGGTTCTCCGGATATAATTCTATTTTCCCGCTTTGCGAACGTGACCAGGTCAACAAATTTTCGAGTAAATCGTATATAACTTTTGACGATTTATTTAACTCCCGGATAATCCTCTGTCGTTTTTCCTCATCAAAATCTTTATAATTCTCGACCAATAAATCAGTAAACCCAAGAATGACATTAAAAGGATTTTTTAGATCGTGGGCAATAATGGAAAAATATTTATCCTTGGTTTGATTTGATTCTTCCAGTTCCTCATTAAGTTTATCAATTGCCTCAATTCTGGCTTTTAACTCCCTGACCATATCATTAAACGAATTGGCCAGTAGTTGCAACTCTCCCTTTGTATCCAGGGTAACTTCAACTTCCAGATTACCCTGTCCAATCTCCCGCGTTCCTGAAATAAGCTTATACAATGGTTTTGAAATTGATTTTGAGATATAAAACCCAATAGCTAACGATAAAAGAATACTTAATGTAGTTAGATAAATTCCCAATTTTATGGTTTTATCTACTTTCAAATTAAGCTGATTAATTGCCCAGACAACCTCCTCTTCCGCATCCACAACAAGTATTGATATTAGATCCTGCATTCTTCTGGAAACCGGTTCTATATTGTGTTCAAAAATATCTTCAGCAGCGTCTGTCTCGTTTTTTCCCAACATATCCAAAATTTCATTTACTCCCGCAACAAAGTCAAAAGTTAATACATTGAGGGAATCAATAATTGCAAGTTCTTCCTGTTCACCAGCCAATTCATCTTCTTCTTCAGAAAGGAGATAACCTGTATTTGTAGCATTATGTAAGATCTTTAACGACGACTGTAAATCAGAGATATGTATTTTGACCTCTTCCTTGGCGTAGGCTATTTCATGAGGTCTTTCGTCACTTTCTATTTCCAAAAACAATTCTCTTAAATTCGATTTTATCCGTTGGATAATATAAGCCACTTTATTGGATTGGGTTAACTCAATCCGCTTTGAACTTTCCAGATCATCAACCCGATTAATGATCTCAATGTTATTCATCAAAGCACTAACATCAACAACTATCATAATAATAATTACCGAAATAAAGCCCAATATTATTCTTTCCCAAATCTTCATATCTAAAGCTTAATATTCATTAAAAATCAGTTCAGTCACCTTCTTTCATCAGGTTGAATTCAAACGTTAGTATCGCCAGTACTAAATATTTATCCGATTCTTTATTTAATCCGATGGAAGTACCTAATCCTGTTTCCCATGCTCCAGGCAAATTTAAAATAATTCCGGGTGTAAGATAGAGTTGATTCTCATTTCCGTTTTCCCACAAATTGATAATACTGGTTAATTCAATGTCAAAAATTACTTTTTTCACCGGCACAAACAAACCTCCGCTTAAAAACAATTCGTTTCCTTCCTCTTCATCATTTTCTGTTTTGTTTTGAGAAAAACTGAAGCCAGCCTGCGTAAAAAACTGAATGTTGTTTAGGGAGGGAAAATCAACTGCAAACAACGAGTAAGGCATATACTCATAGCGTCCTTCACCAATTCCCCTCTCCTCTCTGCTCAACGGTATTTCCAGCTCAAAACCAAGCGCTGCGTGAAAGTTAGTTTCACCAATATTCATAAAGCTATACTGCGTATCAAATTCGATATCACCAATCCCGCTAACAGACATATTATTTCCGCCAAAATTATTTTGAAAAGAGTTCCAGCTAAATCCAAGCTGCCAATTGTCAGTTATACCATATTCCGCAAGGACGGGAAAGCTAATATGATTCAAATCCCTCGTTCTCCCGTATTCAGGATTTAGAGTAAGCTGAATCTCACCTTTTTCCTGCGGATATACCAATTCCGTTTGAAAAACATCCTGCAACGGCTGGTAATAAGTTTTAGCTGTGTTATCCTGAGCATTTACACCATTTGAATAAAACAACAAAACGTTAAGCAAAGTAAAAAGATATAAATGCAGTCTCATTATAGATTTGTATATCATGAATTGCCACTACGAAATATAGAAATAAATTAGTAATAAAAAGAATCTACCAACAGAATTAATTTTTGAAGATGAAGCCGGAGGCTCCTCCCCAAAAATTGCACAATCCTTCTTCTGTGGCAATCCAAATATTTGATTTGTTATCAATTTGCAAATCTCTAATTGAAGTAAAGTTTTGTTTAATGGGAACTATTTTGTCTTTGTAAGTAATACAAATTCTCCGAGGTCTTAACCACTAAGGGACTATTTTCAGATATTGGAACAGCCTTAAAATACCTGTTCCTAAATAGATTTTATATCAGAAGTTCAAATTTACCTTTTGTCAATTTGTAGATTGCCCCGTCGCCGGTAATTCCACAAGTATGCTCCTTATTTTAAACGGAAACAAAAAGGGTATAATTACAAGCAAAACTCTATCGGTTACACTAATGCTGGTTTTTCATAAAAAAATTAATCATTAATCCTTTAAATCCACTTAATTTAAAATTTGAAGCTTTTATTCGCGATAAATATAAGCCATAAACAAGAAGTTGTAAAAAAGACGATAAAATTATTCGTTGAATTTACATCTGATTTAAGCATCGTTTAGCAAGAATTTAGAACAGCCCCAATTTTTTTCACTAAGCCTCTTCCAAATCGCCCTCATTTCTCTGCTGAATACCTGAAAACAAAATTTGATAATTCCAGCCGCTTTTGTACGATACAACCAAAATAAAAACAATTGATACAACAAGCAATCCCCAAAACTCACCCGACGGATCAACTTCTTTTTGAATAAACATCGCCGGAGTTTGTAATACGGAAGATTTGCTGGTTACAAAAATAGAAGAAAAAATATTGTTTACAGAATGTACGCCAATGGCCAACTCAATTCCATCATCCAAAATTGAAATAACTCCAAATACAATTCCAAACAAAATATAACTGGGTATCATTGTCCAGAAACCAAACTCTTTAATTTCCGGATTCATTCCATGTAACAATGCAAAAAAGACAGATGGCACGAGTACCGCCAGCCATCGCTTTTTGGTCCACGAGCCAACACCCTGTGCCAGATAGCCCCGAAAAAAAAACTCTTCAGTACCAGCCTGAAATGGAATCAACAACAAAGAAATAATAACCAGCGGAACAAATTTTGAAAGCTGAAAATTCAATTCATAATTCTCACGATCAAATAAGAGACTTGCAACCAAAAGAATAACCGCAAATACTCCCCACACCAAAAAACCTTTCCAAAACCTTCTCCATCTAAAAGCGCCTCCGCCATTAATCACTTCTATAAAACTTCGTTTGTGAAAAGCTTTAATTAAAAGAACAGATATAAAAAGCATTACCAGAAACGGGAATACCATCAATACCAATCCCAGATTCGGGTCAATTCCGTAGGCCGAAAAATCCATCGGATTATCAGGAGTCACTATATTCCCACCATTTCGTGCTGCTCCGATTCCCATTGCAACAACCAGTGGAATGGCTCCGATAATTTGCCCGCCTAAAAAACCAATAAGCAAAACCAGCAAATATTTCCACCACTGATTTTCCTGTTTTAATGCGCTTTCAAGATGTTTCATTTTAATAAGTATTGTCTGAGAATATTCTGCCTGAAAATAAATAAAATCTCTAGCATCTCATTTTTAATCATCCAATTTTATCATAATTTTAAGTCAGTATAAATAGAGTTCTCTACTCTCATTTAATCGCTATCTTTGCTGAAAATATTTGAAATGAACAGCGCAAAATCATATTTTCCACAACTAAAAGACATCACTAAAGCGAAGATCAATCTAAATGACGTCATATTAAAAACTCCGCTTCAAAAGAATTTGAATCTGTCAGAAGAATTCAATGCGAACATCCTGCTCAAGCGTGAAGACTTACAGATTGTTCGCTCTTATAAATTAAGAGGAGCCTTTAACAAAATCGTTCAGCTTTCAAAAGAAGAATTCAAAAAAGGAGTTGTTTGTGCGAGCGCGGGAAACCATGCACAGGGAGTAGCTTATTCGTGCCGAAAGCTTGGAATCAAAGGTAAAATTTACATGCCGGCCACCACTCCTAAACAAAAAATAAGACAAGTTGAAATGTTTGGGAAAGACAACGTGGAAGTTGTGCTGATTGGAGACACCTACGATGCTGCTCACAATGCTGCAATGGAAGACTGTAAAAAAACAGGGATGGCTTTTATTCACCCCTTCGATGATCCTCAGATTATTGAGGGGCAGGCGACGGTTGGACTGGAAATTTTACAGGATTCAGTTGAGCAGATTGATTATATTTTTATTCCTGTTGGTGGTGGCGGATTGGCTGCCGGAATTGGCGCATATTTTAAACAAACCAACCCGCAAACAAAAATTATTGGGGTTGAACCCGCTGGTGCACCATCAATGAAACATTCTTTTGATACAGGAAAAGTTACCGAGCTGGAAAACATCGATAAATTTGTTGACGGAGCTGCAGTTCAGCGCGTTGGAGAATATACATTTGAAATTTGCCAAAAAGTAATCGACGATCTGGTAGCTGTTCCCGAAGGACGGATTTGCACGAAAATTCTGGAACTGTACAACCGCGATGCCATTGTTGTTGAACCTGCAGGGGCGCTTTCCATTGCTGCGCTTGATTTTTACCGAGAAGAAATAAAAGGAAAAAATGTAGTTTGTATTGTCAGTGGCAGCAACAATGATATTACCCGAACGGAAGAAATAAAAGAGCGCTCGCTGCTTTACGAAGGATTAAAACATTATTTTATTGTCCGTTTTCCACAGCGTGCAGGTGCATTGCGAACTTTTGTTGATGTAGTTTTGGGACCTACCGACGATGTTACCCATTTTGAATATTCAAAAAAGACCAACCGTGAAAAAGGACCTGCAGTTATCGGAGTTGAAGTACAGAAAAAAGAAGACTATTTGGGCCTGATTCAACGTATGGAAAAGAATGGCTTTATTTATGAATATTTAAATGAAAAGCAGGATTTATTTCAGTTTCTGATTTAAAAACAGTTAATATCATGAAAATCAACCCATTCGAACTCGAACGTTATTTTGCAAAGTATGAATTCACTTCAAAATATTTATTAAGCAGTTCCGATTGCGAATCATTGTCATTGCATGAACTGATGCAGATGGCTGATGCAGAAACCCATTATTTGTGGGAAAATTTAAAACTAGGTTACACCGAATCAAGCGGTCACCCAAAGTTAAAGGCTGAGATCGTAAAATTATATCACAGCATTTCAGCCGATGAAATAAACGTAATGGTCCCTGAAGAAGGTATTTTTGTAGCGATGAATTGTATGCTGGAAAGAGGAGATCATGTTATCTCTACCTTCCCCGGTTACCAATCGTTGTTTGAAATAGCAAATTCAATGGGCTGTGAGGTTTCAAAATGGGCACCCCAATACCAAAAAGGTTGGCAGTTCAATATCGCTGAGCTGGAGTCGCTGATTCAGAAAAACACAAAGTTAATTGTCATCAATTTTCCGCATAATCCAACCGGCGCAACCATTTCAAAAGAAAATTTGCTCGAAATCATAAGTCTTTGCAAACAAAGTAACATCCTTCTTTTTTCCGACGAAATGTACCGTTTTCTGGAATACACGCCCAAAGACCAGCTGCCTTCCGCTTCTGATTTATACGAAAATGCAATTTCGCTTTTCGGACTATCAAAAAGTTTTGCTCTGCCTGGATTACGAATCGGATGGCTTACATCAAAAAACAAAAGACTGATGCAGGAAATTGCATCGTTTAAAGATTATACCACCATTTGCAACAATGCCCCTAGTGAAATTCTCTCCATCATTGCTTTACGAAATAAAGACAAAATTTTCAAAAGAAATCTCAAAATTATTTTAGAAAATCTGGAGACATTAAATCTATTTTTTAGAAAACATAAAACCATGTTTGAATGGTGTCCTCCCAAAGCAGGGCCAATCGCTTTTCCCGGATTAAAAACCGAGTTAAGCGTTCAACAGTTTTGTATCGATTTGGTAGAACAAAAAAGTGTAATGCTTCTCCCCTCCTCTGTTTACAAGTTTGCCGGAAACTATTTCAGAATTGGATTTGCACGAAAAAATATGAAAGAAGCACTCGTAAACCTGGAAAATTATATTCTTGAGAAACAAAAAATTACAGGATTAAATTAAAATATTTTCTACATTCGTTTTTTTGAAATACACAGATGAAAAAATTTATTGAAAACAACAAAATACTTATTTCAATTTCCTTTTTTGCATTTGTATATTTTAATGCTTTTTCACAACCTTTCCGATATACAGAAACCATATTTGAAG
The DNA here is from genome assembly GCF_022267315.1 of Maribellus maritimus. Lineage (GTDB taxonomy): Bacteria > Bacteroidota > Bacteroidia > Bacteroidales > Prolixibacteraceae > Draconibacterium > Draconibacterium maritimum. Next base: position 28,704 of record NZ_JAIKLE010000046.1, on the reverse strand, counting down.
AAGTTGATACACTAAAAAACGTGGAATACGCAAACGGCGAATGGCTAAATAATCCAATATCTTTTCTTTCTGCATATAACATCCATGATGGCGAAAATACAACAGAAACCCGACCATTGTATATAGACATTTTTATGCCCAAAACCGACACAATTACCAAACGCCCGGCAATTATATTTTCACATAGCGGAGCATTTTTAATCGGCTCGAGACACAACGAAGATATGGTTGCAATGTGCGATTCATTCGCCCGTAAAGGATTTGTTACAACAACGATCGATTACCGGCTTGGGATGGGGGCAGTAGTTTCAAGAGTGTTAGGTATAATCGTAAGGTTAAGTGTTAACGAAGAAAATGCATACAGAGCTGCTTACCGATGTATACAAGATAGCAGGGCAGCTATCCGTTTTTTGAAACACAATGCAGATGAATTTGGAATTGATTCTTCAAAAATCTTTTTGGTTGGGAGTAGTGCCGGTGGCATTCAAACTTTATCCACGTTATATATCAATAAAGAGAGTGAAATACCTGAAGGTGTATTTGCCTCCCCCTCGCTTGGAGGATTAGACATGGTTGGCATTGAAGGGAGTAATTCAATGCCTGCAGCGGCAGTTTCATTATGGGGAGCTGTGTTGGATACCGAAGCGATTGAAGACAATAATACGCCGCTGCTTTTAATTCATGGCGAAGACGATGAAATTGTTCCGTTCCGAAAAGGAATTCCGCTGGAAGGAAATATCCCCGAAAATCCAATTGCCAGTTTCAATATGCCCGAAACATATGGAAGTTTTTGCATAGATACTGCCTTGAACAATCGCGGAGTTATACCTGAAACTTATTTCGTGGAAAACAAAAATCACGAATTTTACGGCGTCGATACCGGCGAGTTTCCACCGGAAGGACCGAATGAATACTGGGATACCATCCAACACAAAATAACAGATTTTTTGTTCGACCAGATTTGCCCGGCTGTTGACTTTGATTATGAGATAAATGGAAGAACTCTTATTGCCAGCAATAAATCAACTTCTGACCATTCAGTTTTTTGGGATTTTGGTGACGGGAATACAAGTACGGAGATACAAACAGAACATAGTTACGAAATGGACGGCGAATATACTGTGAGCCTGACTGTTTGCAACGAAAACCTGGCCTGTGACACAACCAGTAAAACGATTAATATTATCACCGTCCACAATTCTCCTGATTTAAAAATAAGTGATGTAAGAATCTATCCAACTCCAGCCTCAAATAAAATTAATGTTACGGGAGTTCCTGTTCCTTTTGACATAAACATCTATAATTTGACCGGCCAACTTCAATTGAGCAAAACAAATATTTCCACAGGGCAGGTAGACATTACCTCGTTAACACCGGGAATTTATATCACAGAGATAAAAAATAAGAACACTTCAACCGTGTGTAAATTTACCAAACAACGACCATAAAAAATTATAAACAAATTTATTTGGTTTATATGGATTCTTGTACGCTTTAAAAAGTGCGTAAAAGGCTATTTTGCCTTTATTACACTTAAATTTCAAGATTCTTTTTGAATATGCAATCTTCAAAAAATAAATTTTGAAATTTTATATAAAATCACTTACTTTGAATTTCAAAGTACTTTAAAATGAAAACTACAGAAAATTATCTGGCTGAAATAAAAGAAATCAGAAAAATGATGGAAGAATCAAGTCGTTTTCTTTCATTAAGCGGCTTATCGGGAATTCTGATTGGTATTTATGCATTGCTTGGTGCTTTTGCCGCATATCAATTGATTTATACCTCCCGAAATTTTGATATATACAGCAGTAATCTTATACCGAAGTTAATTTTTATTGCTTTAACTGTATTGGCTATTTCTTTGGTTACCGTTGTTTTACTCACATACAAAAGGGCAAAAAAATCAGGTAAAAAAATATGGAACCCCGGTTCGCGGCTCATGTTGTTAAACCTTGCAATACCCCTGATTAGCGGAGGTATTCTGATTTTTATATTTGTATTTCGGGGAATTTATGAAATCATTTCACCAGCTTGTCTTATTTTTTACGGCCTGGCCTTGGTTAACGCTGCCAAATTCACACGTCAGGAAATATTTTATATTGGTTTAATCCAGGTCTTTCTGGGGATTCTTGCAGCGCTCTTCCCTAGGTTTGCACTGTTACTATGGGCACTTGGGTTTGGAATTATTCATGTAATTTATGGGGCAGTTATGTATTTCAGATACGAACATCAAACAAAAGCCTAAAGTTGTGAAAAACAGTTTTCAAAATTTAAATAAAGCCTTTGATAACAAGATCCGGCTTGGCATAATGTCGGTCCTTTCGGTAAATTCGCGTGCATCGTTTAATCATTTAAAAGAAGTACTTGAGGTTACCGATGGTAATCTTGCCAGTCATCTTAAGTCGCTTGAAAACACAGGATATATCACGGTTAACAAAACATTCAAAAACAGAAAGCCTAACACTACCTACAAAATAACAACTACAGGAAGTAATGCATTTGCACAACATTTACAGGCTTTGGAAGAAATACTAAAACAACTCTAATTTTTTTTAAATATGAACTTTGAAAAACAAAGTTCTTTGCAAACATTAAATAATAAAAAACATGGAAACAAAAGATTTTTTTCAGGACAAACAAAAGTCAATTAACTGGCAAATTACATTAAAGGTATTTATTATCGGAATAATTGCCATTGTTTTACTTGTACCAAAATTTATGATTCTGGGGCTTATACAGGAGCGCCAAACGACTGCCGAAATAACAAACAAAGAGGTAATGCAAAAGTGGTCGCTCGCTCAAACGGTGAGAGGTCCTGTTCTTTCCATTCCCTATATTGAAAGAAGTTTCGACAGCGAGGGAAAAGAAACGAGGGAAGAAATCCGCGAGTGTTATATTTTGCCCAAAACGTTAAATATAGGAGGCGAGATTTTCCCGGAGAAAAGAAAAAGAAGTATTTATGAAACGGTAGTGTACGAGTCGGGAATTGAAATTGGCGGCCATTTTGACGCCACAGATTTTGACCAGCTAAATATTCCAGCTAATGATGTTTTATGGAAAAAAGCAAAAATTCTGGTTGCCATTAGCGATTTAAGAGGCATTAGCGACAAAATTTCTTTTAACTGGAACGATTCCACTTTTTCTTTTCTGCCCGGAATGGAAAACCGTTTGATTGGAAACAATGGAATTTCGCTGCCACTTTCCCATTTTTCGTATGAAGATCTCCCCGGAGAATTTCAATTTACACTTCGCCTAAAAGGTTCTGAATCGCTCAATTTTGCTCCCCTGGGCGAAACAACCGAAGTGGCCTTATTGTCCAAATGGAATGATCCTGGATTTGAAGGCACTTTTCTTCCGGCTGAACACAACATTGACAACAACGGTTTTACGGCCCGCTGGAAAATTCTGAATTTTAACAGAAACTTTCCCCAGCAGTGGAAAAATGACGAGTACCGTGTTACCAACGCCGACTTTGGAGTTAAACTGGTTACAGTTGCCGACCATTATCAAAAGAGCTCACGCTCAGCAAAATATGCCATAATGGTTATTTTATTTGTGTTTCTCTCATTCTTTCTGAGTGAAATTATTGCCAAACAAAAAATACATCCGTTTCAGTATATTCTTGTGGGATTTGCTGTTTTGATTTTTTATCTTTTGTTACTATCCATTTCAGAACAACTCGGATTTAACCTGGCTTACCTGATTTCAGCAGTTGCAGTAATAATCATGGTATTATTTTATTCCAGAACCTTCCTAAAAACCTGGATGAATTCGCTGATACAAACCTTAATCCTGACTTTCTCTTTTGGATTCATTTTTGTTCTGATGCAATTGGAAACTTATGCACTTCTGGTTGGAAGCATCGGTTTGTTTGCAGTGCTTGGACTAACGATGTTTTTTACCAGGAAAATCAACTGGTATAATGAGTAATCACTTAAATTCCGGACCAGTAAGCCTTAAGTTGTTTAGAATTAAAATCCACCTTTGGGCTTCCTGGCTCTGTTTACAAGCTAAAACTCTTTTTCGCCAAACTCGCTGGAAGGAAGTTTTAGTTTACCATTTTTCCAGTTAAAGTTGTAACTCAGATTTAATACTACAAAATCAGTTTCGTAAATATAATTTGTTGTCGTATAAAAATCCTCACCCCATGTTGAAATACGCTGCCGGTGAGACTGTTCCATACCCAAATCGATATTTTGCCACTGAACAGTAGCTGTTAAACGATTATCAAGAAATGTTTTTTTGAGTGACATATTGGGAATCAGATAACGCGAATCCTCACCCTGCGCAGTCGGGCGTTTAGACAAATAATTTACGTTAGCCTGCAAACTCCACGTTGGCGCAAAACGAAACGTAGTATTTCCGTTTACTGAATGAACCCAACCGGAGTTGTCGATATCAATTGGTGCGGCTCCCAAAATTACCAGGCTCCCCTTATACGACTGATAATAGAGATTACCACCGACATAAAAATCCCACCATTTTGTAATATGTAAATCAGCCCCCAGTTCTCCCCCAACAGACCTCCCGTTTTCAATGTTGGTATAAACCCGGTTTAATATGGTATCGGCATAAACGCTGTTTACCCGCTGAACCGGATTTTTACTATCCTGTATATAAGCAGTAAAAAAAACAGAACTGCCCCCCTCAAACAACTTTGTTATACCAATTTCGCCCAAATAAATAAATTCAGGCTGCAAGTCAGGATCTCCCATCTCCAGCGTTTCAGAATGTTCGCGCTCAGGAATCGGATTTAACTGGTTATTGGTAGAACGTTGAATACGTCGGCTAACCCCGGCCTTTAACTGAAAATCAGGTGTAATTTTATACAGCAAATTTGCAGATGGAAAAAAATTTGAAAGCTCCAATATATGAACATTGGGGTCAAACGATAAGTCAACTGTTCTTTTTGAGTATTCATACCGTAATCCAACAATATATTCTACCTTTTCTGTATTTGATGAAAACTGTCCATAACCGGAATGAATCAAATTTTCCGAAAATGCAGTTCCGCGAAAGCGGTCCAAATCCGGTTGGCTACTATCTTCCGGAGTGACTATATAATCAAACACACCATCCTGAGAATCATTTCTATACTGGTAACCGGTTTCCAATTTTCCATTTCCAATTTCAACAGAGTAATCCAGCTTTGCCCGGTATCCTTCTATCGGTTTTTCATAAGGATTCTGGACATATTGAATATTTTCACCTCCCGGTCCGGTAAGATTCCGGTTGTGTGTGGTCCCGTGCAAATCGTCGTATTCGTATAAGAAAGAAGCAGTTACCGATGAATTATTTCCAAAAATATGTGTATAATCAAAATTTCCCAACGTAAACGTCCCTTGCTTTATTTGTTTATTTGCATTGTAATACTGAACCGCATAATTTTGAGTATTCTGATTAATAACCCTTTGCGAGTTACTGTAAAATAAATCGGCATCACGCTCCTGGTATCTTTTCCCCGCAAAAGCTCCCAGTGTAAAAATATTCCTGCTATTGGCTGAAAACTGAACATTTGCTCGCCCGGCATAATTGTATCGGTTAAAGCTTCGTTCTCCTTCCGATGGAAAATAATTTATGGTATTGTTTTCAACATTCTCAATCCAGACGTTTCCAACCCGGTAGCCATTTAAATCATTTCTGGTATAATTTCCTCCAATTGAAATATCCCACTTATTGTTTTGAAAATTATAGGTTATATCCCCTCCAAAGCGTTCTGATGTTCGCTTGTTTCCAAAATCAGTTGTGCTGGGTAAACCATAATTTGCATTTACAATTAAGCCCGAACCGTTGGTTGTTCCCTTTTTTGTGGTAATATTTATAATCCCGGCTTTGCCGTCCGGATCGTACTTTGCTGATGGAGAAGTTATCAATTCAATATTATCGACTGCATTTGCGGGCAACTGTCCCAAGGCTGTTTGCGCATCAGAAAGAACCGGCTTACCATCAATTAACACCAAAAACCCGGTTGAGCCTCTAACCGATATTTCTCCCTGACCGTTCACCGCAATCGATGGCATATTTTTTAAAACATCAACCGCTGAACCTCCCTTGGCTGATTCAAACTGCGCTGCCCGGTATGTTTGTTTGTCAACTCTGTTCATCGCATTAATACGATTCCCTGTCACATTTATTTCGTCAACCAACTGACGCGATGGAGCAAGTCTTATTGTACCCAACAATAAATTTTCGCCTACCTGCAGGTCGAATGAATCAATGACTGCACTTTCGTATCCTAAAAAATGAGCCTGGATATAATACCGACCGGAACTTAAATTTCCAATTTTAAAATTTCCGTCCTGACTGGTAATTCCCCCGTTGACAAGCGAAGAATCGCTAACATTATAAATTGCAACACTTGCATATTCCAGCGGCTGTTGGTCAATCTCATCAACGATCTTTCCCGATATAGTCGCATTTTGAGCAAAGGAATTCATCGCTAACAAACTAAACAGCAACAATAATAGTTGTCTCATTCTCTTTTATTTTAACCGGATTTATTTCCAGACATTATGCGTTTTTCCAAAAATCAATATTTATTATCGAATTTGTTGTTGAAACAATGTCAAAGTTTAAAATGTTCAACAATAATTCTTCAATTGGTTGCCGATTTCCTAGCTGAAAATAAATGATTTCGTATTTTTATAAGATAAATTATATCTGATGAAAAAAATCTGGATTTACGTTGTAATAATTGCCGTCGCTATTGCCGGCATTTTCTTTTTAGCTTCTTCCCTGAAAATAAAAACAAATAACAAAAAACTTTTGGATTCAAAACCAAATATTATCCTCATATTGGGTGACGATATCGGCTACTCTGACATTGGCCCGTTTGGTTCCGAAATAAAAACGCCAAACCTCGATCGACTGGCAAGTGAAGGAATCCGTTTTGCAAATTTTTACAACATGTCGAAATGTGAACCTTCGCGTTCTTCCTTGTTTTCCGGATTATATGAAGGAGGAAAAAACTCAGTAAACTTTGCTCAAATTCTAAAAAATGAAGGATATTATGTTATTCATTCGGGAAAAGAACACTGGATGAACTGGGCTCCCGACCACGTTTTTGCAAAAAATATTTTTGATCAATCCTTGACCTTCCGGGCTATGAGCGAGTTTTTTGTCCCGCCATCAGGAGATTTTGTGAATCCGTTTATTTTGAACGGAGACACCGTAACTTACGACCAGATTTATTATGAAAAGAAGCCATTTTTTAAAACAGATGTTTTAACGGATAACGCCCTTCGATGGTTAGAAAAACCGGTAAAAGAAGAAAAACCATTTTTTCTGTTTTTAGGGTACGGTGCCGCCCACTACCCGCTTCAAGCGAGACCAGAAGATATTTCAAAATACCGAGGCACGTACAAATCAGGTTGGGATAAAATAAGGCTCGAAAGATTTGAAAGGTTAAAAAAAGCTGGTTTGATTTCTGAAAATACCAGACTTAGTCCACCCAGTTCCAATATCAACAAGTTCAGAGGTCATCCGGCCGGAGATGAAGAACGAAGGGCTGAAATTCCTATGTACCGCCCATGGAACTCGTTGAACGAAGACGAAAAGGATAAACTGGATTTGGAGATGGCTGTTTTTGCAGCTATGGTTGACAGGATGGATCAAAATATCGGGCGTGTTTTAAGCTACCTCGATGAAAAAGGAATAGCTGAAAATACCATTGTTATTTATCTTTCCGACAATGGTTCCTGTCCATACGACAGCAATCGGGATTTTGATTACCCTCCCGGAGTTGCCGAAGGATTTCGTACGCTTTGCGCTGCCTGGGCAAATGCCGGAAATACTCCTTTTAAATATTTCAAACAATACGGGCATGAAGGCGGAGCACATACGCACTTTATTATGCGCTGGCCCAAAAATATTAAAGCTGGAACCATTACGCATCAAACCGGCCATATAGTGGATGTTGCGCCAACTTTACTTGAAGCAGCGGGCATTAGTTTCCCGAACAAAATAGGCGAAATAAGTCCGCAACCTTTTCACGGAACATCGCTTATCCCCATTCTTTCAGGAAAAGAAACAGCAGAACCGGATTTCTATATTTCCGGATGGACTGAGCGTTTTAAAATGTATCGTGAAAAAGATTGGAAAATTGTAAAATTAAATGGTAACGACTGGGAATTGTACAATATAAAACAAGATCCAACAGAAATTGATGATCTCGCGGATTCATTACCGGAAAAGGTAAACCAATTAAGGGATAATTACCAGGCCAGGGAGGCGGAGTTAAAAGCAAGTACCAAATAATAATCAAAAAAATATAGGTCTGATTAAAATTCAACGGGAATAAAAAAAGTAAAGCGGCTTCCTTTATTTAATTCACTTTCACACCATATTTCTCCGCCATGGATTTTTACCAAATCTTTACATAACATTAAACCAAGTCCGGTGCCCTTTTCGTCATTTGTACCGGCAATTGATTCTACAGGCTCAGAGCTAAAGAGATTTTGAAGTCTTTCTGGAGCAATACCAAGCCCGTCATCGGTAATTGAAAAAAAAAACACTTTACTGTTTTCCCTCTTTTCAAAAGATGTATCTAACGTAATCCGACCATTTTGATTAGTATATTTTATTGCATTGGAAATTAAATTTCGAACTACTGTTTTAAACATATTTAAATCAGCATAAATTTCCGTGTTTGAGTCAACGTTTATTACAATTTCAATTTCTTTTTCTTTAGCTGCTTCTCTATACAATGAAATACTTTCATCTACTACCTTTTCTACTGGAATTCTTTCTGGTGAAAATTTAATTTTTTGAGTTTGTGTACCTGCCCAGAACAAAAGATTCTCCAGTAAATCGTACACCTGATGAGTACTCTCATCCAAATACTTAATATATTCTTCTCTCTCTGGTTCACCTGCAGAACGATGCTCTTTTTTTAACAAATTAACAAAGCCAAGAATTGAATTAAAAGGTCCTTTTAAGTCGTGAGCAATTATGGAAAAAAAACGTGATTTGGTTTGATTACTTTCCAACAAGCCCTTTTCAGATATTTTCAATGCAACTAAAACTTCATTTTTTTTCCTAATTTCTTTGTTTAGTTTGTTATTTGATTTTTCAAGTTGATAAGTTAACTTCCTGGCTGTATGATATCTCCAGTACAGAATAAGGCCAACACAGGCCAGTAAAAATGTTACAATATAAAAAAACTTTCTTTCTTTTTGCTGGTGGGTCAATTCGGTTTTTAATTGTTCAAGGCTTCGGGCAATCTCTATTCGTTGTTCATCATTTAACAACTTCTCTCGCTCATATTCTGCATAAAGTGAATCGTATACAACAAAAAGGTTCCCAAATATGTCTTTAGGATTTCCTGAATACCCCGGATAACTGTAAAACTCCGAATAGGCTTTATAAATATCAAATATCTTTTGGGGTAAGCCTAACTTCCTGGCAACCTCGTATGCCATATTTAGTTGTTCTTCTCCTTCATTCATTTTTCCGAGTTTCCCTAAAATAAGTGCTTTTTTTATCCGGCTTTCAATTAAACCAAAATAGTCATTCTTTGTCTTATTTATATCCAATGCGACATCAAGCTTTTCAAGCGCTTCCCGGTAATTTTGATTATAAAAGAAAACATCTGCAACGCCTTTTAAACCTTCTGCTATATATTTGTCATTTCCAGCTTTTGTTGCAACTTCAATCTGTTTTTCAAACTCTTTCTGGGCAGCTTCATTATTTCTCAAATCAAGATACGCATTTCCCCGGCAAAAATGAACAGCAGCCTGCCCGGCCAAATTTTCCATTGCAACATGCTTTTTAAGAGCAATATCGAAGTAGTCAAGTGCCTCCTGATGCTCTTTTTGTTCATTTAAAATTAAACCAACAGTTGTATTAACATATGCCATGCCTCTTTGCTCTCCGAGCGATTCGAAAATTCCTAAAGCTTCCTTTGCATATTCCATCGCACTTGGAAGATTTCGGTGTAAGTAGTACATATAACCTATATTGTCATAGGCATATGCTACTATACTCGAATCATTCGACATAATTCCGAAATCCAGAGCCTGTCGGAAATATATCCATGCTTTTTTTATGTCGTATTGATAGTACAACATAGCAACACCGAGATAATTGCTAATCCTGGCTATTTCGTTGTAGAAATGAAGACTGTCGGCAATATGAAGAGCGTACTGTCCATAACGAACTGCTTCGTCATTCGACTTCTCGTTTAATGCCCAGCAGAGATCACCCAGATATTGTACTTTTTCAAGAGCGGACATTCCATCCGTTTGCCTTTCAATATTTTCCGGAAAATTCTGACCAAAAACGAGATTATTAAGAAGGGAAGTTAAAACGAAAACCAAAACAAATTTAATCTTATCCATAACAATTCCGCACCACCAACCAAATATCGTTAAAGATTACATAAATACATTGCTAAAATATAAAATTTATAATTGTGGTTATTAAAATCCGTTTTTCACCTATGGCTATATTCAAAAATACCGATCAAAAGGTATTAATAATCTGTAGTAAATTGATCAGGATATTTTCCCCGGATACCTTTTTTTTGGTAATAGTCCTTTATTCTTTTTATGTCTTCCCGGTAGTCATCACTCAGTTCAAACAAATCGCCCGATGTCATGTATTTTTGTCCCCAATCGAAACTTGAGAGGTAAACAGGAACTTTCGCCTGTTTTGCAATTGAATGAAAACCAGCTTTCCAATTTTCAGTTCTTTTTCGTGTCCCTTCGGGAGTGATAGCCAAATGCAAATTCTCGCGCTCTTCAAACAGTTTAATTGATTGCCTTATAACATTTGCTCCCTTTGACCTGTCAATTGGGATTCCGCCCATTTTTCGAACAAAAAAACCGACAGGCCAAAAGAAAAATTCCTTTTTTATAAGAAAGCTCATTTTCCCACCTATAGAAGTGTAGTAAATCCAAGCCCAGACAAAATCCCAGGCACTGGTATGCGGGGCTCCTACTATAATGCACTTTTTTTGAGGCGGAACAAAATTTTTTCCTTTCCATCCACCGATGCGCATTAAAATTTTACAGATTTTTTTCAACATCAAACAATGGTTTTTATTTCAAATCGGGCTGCCCCGGCAAAAGTTTTAAGAAGATCAACCGCCATTTTTGTAGCTTTTTCCAACTTTTCAGAAGCTCCGTAGTCAATAACAATCATTAAGAATCGTTTTGTATTTAACGATACTGAGGTTCTTACTGAATCACTTGTGGGTGTGCCAAAAGCACCGGTATCATCTCTGAAAACCGGCATAAATTCGATATTTAATTCACCACGCCCGATTCCTTCATAGGGTTCATCCCTCTTTCCAATCCCAAACATAGCGCCCCCGTTAATCTTGTCAGCATCGTATCCTCCAATGGAAAAACCGGTTGAAATAGAAACAAGGTTTAACAAATCAACAACATTGTTTACCTGATACAACTCTTTTCGTTTTACAACACGGCGTAACAGAGCCTCCGCTGAAAGCCTGTAACGAGCCGGATCTTTCCCACACATTTTGTAGGCTTTTCTGGAATCAGCTATTGCCTCAATTTTGCTGATATTTTCAACCTCCAGTAGATTAGACAATTCTATTATTTTATTTTCAATCTTCTCCCAGAGGATTTTGTTCTTTTCCCCGACTTGCACATCACATTCTATACAAGAAAGCCGGATACCGGTAACTTTTTCTCTCAACTCCGGCGAAATGCTAATTTCCTTCATCTTCGAACTAAATCAAATTATAAATTATTTAAAACCATTTTTCAGCTTTTTAATTTTTTTCTATCAGAAGATATTAATTTAGCTTTTCAAAATTCATCAAAACTATACAAAATGAAAAAAAAACATTGTTTGTTCATATCTATTTTATTCTTTGTTATGAACATTTCAGCCCAGAATATTTCTGTAATTCCCCAACCGGCAGAAGTATCAATAAGGCAGGGCAGCTTTATCTTAGACAAGACAGTCGGTCTTCGGTACGATAAAAACAACACTGAAGTGGCGACAATTGCAGGTTTTTTTAATGAATATCTCCACACCATGTATGGTTTTACATTAGATGAAAATTCAACAGAAAGACCGGTTCAGTTCAAAATTATCAGTCAGCTACAATTGGGCAAAGAAGGATACCTTTTAAAGGTGAACCCCAATTCTGTTATCATTACAGCATCGGCTCCCAACGGGCTTTTTTACGGATTACAAACACTAAAACAAATGCTTCCACTTGAGGCCGAAAAAGGCCTACTCACAATTCCTTCGGTTGACATAAAAGATCAGCCCCGATTTGCCTGGCGCGGGAATATGCTGGATGTTGGAAGACATTTTTTTCCGGTGAGTTTCTTAAAGAAATACATTGATATTTTGGCGATGTATAAAATCAACACCTTTCATTGGCATTTAACTGAAGACCAGGGATGGCGAATGGAAATAAAAAAGTATCCGCTATTGACTGAAATTTCTCACTGGCGCGATTCAACTATTGTTGGTCATGCCGGCCGCTCTAACAAATACGACGGAGTGGGATATGGCGGATTTTACACTCAGGACCAGGCCAGAGAAATTGTAAGATACGCAGCAGAAAGATATATAACGGTTGTTCCGGAAATTGAAATGCCGGGACACTCCAGCGCAGCCCTGGCAGCGTATCCTAATCTTGGATGCACAGGAGGACCATACAAAGTACAGGGAACGTGGGGCGTACACAAAGATGTATATTGTGCCGGAAAAGATGAAACATTTGTTTTTCTTAAAGATGTTCTCGACGAAATTTTAGATATTTTCCCATCGGAATTTATTCACATAGGAGGCGATGAGTGCCCCAAAGAGGCCTGGGAAAAATGTCCTGATTGCCAAAAAAGAATAAAAGATGAAGGTCTGGAAAATGAACATGAACTTCAAAGTTGGTTCATAACCCAAATTGATCACTATCTTACATCTAAAGGTCGTCGCTTAATTGGTTGGGATGAAATTCTGGAAGGTGGTCTTGCGCCCCAGGCAACTGTGATGAGCTGGCGTGGAATAAAAGGAGGAATTGAAGCAGCAAAACAACATCACGACGTGGTAATGAGCCCGACAACTCATATGTATATTGACTATTATCAATCAGAAGATAAGGTTAACGAACCTCTGGCAATAGGCGGATTTCTTCCGGTTGAAAAAGTATACAGCTATGAACCGATTCCAGAAGAATTATCTGCTGAAGAGGCTAAATTTATTTTAGGTGTTCAGACCAACCTTTGGACTGAGTATGTTCCAAGCACAAAACTTGCAGAATATATGTTACTTCCCCGTTTGGAAGCACAGGCCGAAGTAGCATGGACCAAAAAGGAATTAAAGGACTTTGAAGATTTTGAAGATAGACTAAACATCGAATATAAAAGACTGGACAAACTTGGCGTCAATTACAGAAACCATAATAGATAGACTAAAAACATTGTGAAAACCAAATTAACAATTCTTTTTATTCTTTTTGGTCTTGGCACGCTTCAAGCTAAAAAGTACAAAGTTTTCTATCTCGGCGGACAATCAAATATGGATGGTTACGGCTATGTAAATGAATTGCCCGTTGAATTAAACAAACCCGTTGAAGGCGTATACATTTTTCATGGAAACACAGCAAGTGACGGAGAAGAGGTGGATGGCAGAGGTATTTGGGAGATTTTAAAACCCGGACACGGTGTTGGTCATAAATCAGATTTTCAGGGAAACCAACTCTCTGAACGTTTTGGAATCGAACTTACATTTGCAAGCGAATTAAAAAAACTGCTACCCGGCGAAAATATTGCCATAGTTAAATACAGCAAAGGAGGGACATCGATACATATTGATGCTGCAGAAGACTTTGGCTGCTGGGAGCCTGATTATACAAAGGGAAACGGGATAAATCAATACGACCATTTTCTGGCAACAGTTTTAAACGCATATTTAGTTGAAGATATCGACGGAGACGGGGAGCGTGACGAACTTATCCCGGCCGGAATAGTATGGATGCAGGGAGAAAGTGACGCCCATGTAAAGAAAATTGCGGAAAACTACCAGACCAATTTAAAACGGCTTATCGATTTAATGCGGGCAGCCTTTTTAAAGGATGATCTCCCCGTTGTTATCGGGAGAATTTCTGACTCGGGGAATGATACGGATGGGAAGGTTTGGGACTATGGAAACATTCTTCGCTGGCAGCAAGCCAGGTTTGTAAACCAGGATTCAAATGCTGCATTGGTAGTCTCAACCGACAATTATGGTTACTCCGACAAATGGCATTATAACACCGAAGGCTATATCGATTTTGGCAAGCAATGTGCGAAAGAAATGGCTAAGTTAATAAAACATTAGGCAAAAATCTATAATCATAAAAAAGGGATTCTGATAAATCAGAATCCCTTTTTTTATAGCTTTTACCTAAATTTCTTTAACATTGAAGGCCACCGGCCCACGATCACTTTCTTTTATCTCGAACTCAACTTTCATATCAGGTTCAAGACTTAGAAAGCTATCCAAAATCCCTGTACGATGTACAAAGTAATCCTTATTATCTTCGGATTGGATAAAACCGAAGCCTTTAGTGGAATCGTACCACTTTACAGTACCAGTCATACAAATTAGTAACGGTTTCTGCTGCGGTTGTATCCACCGCCACCGCCGCCTCTGCGGTCGTTACCATAGCTAGGACGTGGTTTAGATTCATTAACTTTAATGTTTCTTCCACCTACCTCAGCGTTGTTTAATTCTTCGATGGCAGTATTGGCTTCATCGTCGCTATCCATTTCAACAAAACCAAAACCTTTGCCTCTTCCTGTAAATTTATCAGTGATAATTTTTGCAGAAGAAACTTCACCATACTCTTCAAAAATTTTTCTCAAATCTTCCTCACCCAAATTAAACGGAAGATTTCCAACATAAATGTTCATTTGTTATTTTTTAAAAAATTAATAATTTCTTTTTTCTATTTCATGCACACAGTAAATCAAACTAACATTTTTACTACTTGGATTTACCGAAAAATAAAATTGGAGAAATTATAAATTACGAATAAAAGCCGTGGAGAAAACAAGAGAGGAATACTGTGTCCAGATTGTTTAAAAATCAATAAAAAAAAGACCAACTTGCTAAATTTCAGACAATTAATTCAAACTAACAATTAAAATCATCTTAAAAGTAACATTACAAAGGTAACTTAAAAAAGCATTTTACAAACTGAATGTCAAAAAATCTTTAATTTGAGTCGTAAGCGCATCACTAAAACAGAATTTAAAATATGTTGTAGATTATCTATTTTTCCCCGGCACGCCTCATTTTCAAACCAATTAATTTGCTACGTTTACACACTCGTCAAAAAAACAATTCAATGTCAAAAATCGGGATAGTTACGCTAACCTTTTTATGCTTTTTCGTTATTCTGAGAGGCGTAAAAGCACAGGATAAAATCATCACAAATTCGAATGATACAATCAATTGTAAAATAACCCGCGTTACAGGAAAGGCGATTTTTTATGCAGAAAACGCCAATAGCCTAAGCTCAGGGAAAAGAATCCAGAGAAGTGAAATAAAAACCTGGACGATTCATGAAACCCAAGCGCCAGAACCAAATCAAATCATAAATGAATACCAAAACGGAAAATGGCGCCTTTCGATTGACGGGGGTGTCGGATACCGAATTGCAAGTACAAAGGAATCAAAACAGAACTATGAAGCTCAGGGACTTCCTTCCAATGAAGTAGATTCCTATTTCCGTCAAATTAAAACAGGGTTAAAAGCATCCGGACAGATTCACTATATGTTTTGGGAAAAGTTTGGCCTCGGAATCGACTACCAGATTCACCACTCGTCGGGGAAAATAACCGGTACTTTTAATCCTCATGATAGCTACACGCTTCTTTACGGCGATTTAAACGACGATGTTTATACCAACTACGGAGGTTTGTCTTTGTATTATCAGGAATGGCTGAATCCCAGATATAAAATATATTATCAGGTTTCAATGGGAGTTACTTTTTTCAGACAGGAAAACATAACCCTTTACTCGCCAAGCTTAATAACAGGCAAAGCATTTGGAGGAAATACAGAAGTAGGTTTTGAATATTTTTTAAAAAGAAATGTCGCTGTTTCAGTAAATGCAGGCTTCTTCCAATCAACGGTTTCTAAAATAAAAGTTGATAACGGCCACCGCACGAATGAATATGACCTTGAAAAAGAACAAAGAGAAGGCCTTTCGAGAATCGATCTTGGTGTGGGACTAAAATTCTATTTATAGATATAAGAACTTTAACTATGAAAACATTTTATACAAAAAGAAATATATCTGCATTACGGAATCTTGTTCTTTTTTCAATTTTATCGTTTGTGGTTATCTCCTGCGGCAACGAATTTTTAGATACTCAGATGCCCTCAAATTATATTGACGGTGATTCGATTGTGGTAATGAGCGACGTCGGTTCATTTGAATACGAATTCGACATGCTATCTGCAGGCCCGGGTGATTGGAAATTGTTTCAGTTTCCCATTTGGTTGGATATCTCTCCCAAAGACGGTATGTTAAACGGTAATTCCAGGGTAAATTTTCAATTTACGGTAAACAAACAGGAAATGTATGTTGATCTCGGATTATATGCTTTTCCGTTAATATTTGACGTGGAGAATGTAGGTCTTGTTGAAAACACTGTTGTACTTGCCAATGTTGGCGAACCTGAAATAAACGAAACTCCCTCAGAAATAAATGCTGACTATACATTTAAAGGACAATACCAGATAGTTAACAGTGGGCATGGAATTTTAATGTGGCAGGTGGTTCACAAACCCAACTGGCTGCAACTCAATGTTACAGAAGGAATACTTAACTCACACGAATACGGAATATGGGATTATTCAATTGATCCCTCGGGGTTTGAAGCCGGTGAATATTCCGGACAAGTTGAAATACAAAGCAATGCGAGCGAACAAAATTTCATCATCAATTTTAATTTTACAATCCAGGAAACAGGGTATTACGGAGGTTATTTAAGCGGGGAGTATCTAGACGCCAGGTTTAGTAAAAGTCTCAACCAGGTTATTGTTTTAACCCGAGAACCCAATAATTTACTTTTTTTCAAAGCCGGCTCTTCTGATGCAGACACTGTTAAATTGAATAAGGTTCCCAAGTGTCTGGCTTTATCAGAAGACGAACAAACACTGGCGGTGGGATTTTCTGATGCTTCCATTTCTACATTTGAAACGCAAAGTCGCACATTGCTGATGAATTACGCTCTAAACGCTGTAGCAGATCAAATTGAATTTGGATCTGAAAACAGACTTTACTTTTTGGCCAGGAATGACTATACAACTTTTCTTTACACCCTCGACCTCCAAAATAGCTTAATAAAAAAATCTATCAGTTCAAACAATGGGCTTTCAACGCTAAAAAAAGTTCCGGGAAAGAACCTAATGATTTCAACGCGAAAAGGCTGGAGCCCTGACGGACTATTTGTGTTTGATATCACAAATGGAGCATTAGATTCATTAAACGAATACTGGTCGAGCCTGAATGGCTTCTGGCTGTCAGAAAACGGAGAACATCTATTTACAGGAAGTCAGAACGTTTATCAGATTCCGGAGTACCTCCCCGGTCAGGTATGGATAGTGAACTCCCCGCCTGCTGCAGGGGAATTTAATATTGGAGATGGATTGAAAATAAATGATATGGTTCATCAAAGTTCTGCCGGAAAACTATTTATCGCGTATGAAGAAGGGTATTACAGAAGTACAACATATATTAAACAACTCAACGACCAAAAATATACAATACAAAAAACCTACGAGGCATCTCCTACTCCACCCGACTTTTACCCTGCGGGAAATACTTGGTGGGTTGAAACTTTAAAGTTGTTTCCTGCTCCCAACGGCGAAGAATTATGGATAATCAGGAAATATCCGGCGGATGATTATGAGTTACCCGATATGTGGACAATAGAACGGATTGATATCAATTAAAAAGTTCCTATTCTTCTCCTCTGGCACACAATTGTATGGTATCTCCCCTAAATTAAGTGAATGTCACAAGGAAACATGTGTCAAGCCCCCGGGGAATTATTTGATTAAATCCAGGATGACAACACTACTGATAAAACAACCAAATACCGGCGGCATATATGAAATTGTTCCAACTGTTGATTTTTTATTTTGTCCGTCTTCCAATCTCACTGCTTTCTGAGAAATTTCTTCAGGAGAGAATACAACCTTCACTCCTTTTTTTATTCCAAGTTTTGAAAGCCGTTTTCGGAGCATACGCGCTAATTTACAGTTGTATGATTTTGAAATGTCAGAAACCTGTACTTTTTGCGGGTCAGTTTTCCCCCCCGCTCCCATCGAACTAACTATATTCAACCCAAGTTGAACTGCATTATAAATCAAAAAAACTTTAGGAGAAAGCGTATCAATTGCATCAACAACATAGTCAAAAGATTCACTTTTTAGAAGCTCGATGGTTTTTTCCTCCTGTACAAAATCGTTTACTACTTTTAATTTAATGTCCGGATTTATATCTCTAAAACGCTCCGCAAGTATTTCAGCTTTAGGCAGGCCTGTTGTACTGATTAAAGCAGGCAGTTGTCTGTTTCTGTTTGACGTCTCAACCACATCTCCGTCGACAATAGTCATTTTACCTATCCCTGCTCTGCAAAGCTCCTCTGCTGCATAGGCTCCGACTCCTCCCAATCCCACAACCAGAACATTTGAATTCTTCAACACATGAAGCTTCTCCTTGCCAAAAAGTAACTCTGTTCTTTCCAACCAATCCATAAAATGTTAAACTAAAACCGGCTCATTAATTTATTTTCAATTCGGTTAAAATTATCCCAAACGGCCATCGTAATTTCTTCTTCAGGAATTTTTTTTAATCTGGCACCTTGTTTATACATATATTCGACTTCTCCATCATACTCATCGGTTTCAAAAAATATTTTGTTTAACGGAAGAATTCTAAAAGATTCAATGGCCTTTGTTCCCGGCAAAAAAAGAATTTCACCAAATGAAAAAAGGAAATTCTGTTTTGCCAGTTGCTGAGTCATTTGGACGCTTCCGTTATAACCATGAAAAATCCATGTCATTCCGGGTTCCATCTTTTTATGAATCTCCAAAACTTCATTATATGCTTTTACACAATGAATAATCAGCGGCTTTTGATATTCTTCGGCCATAAAAGCCTGTGCTTCAAAAACCCTTTTTTGCTCTTCAAAATTTGTTTCTGATCTTTTATCCAATCCAGTTTCACCAACAAAAATGACGTGATCAAATTCAAGCGCCTCCTCGACCTGCACAAGCAGTTGATTATTTTCTTCCGGAGTTTTTATATGCCACGGGTGAAGTCCGACGGAATAAAAATTTCTTCCTGAAAAAGCAGCAAATCCCTCGCCCGGAAAAATATTCTGAACTGTTATTGTTTCTTTTTCGGGCCTGAACAAATGTGTGTGAATATCAACATAAGGTATCGGATTCATTATATTTTCAAAATAAATCTATAACATCTTCATTATTTGTTTCACTACATTTTCCGCACCTTCGGCAATCTGGACGATAGATGCATCAAGCATATAACATGGTGTTGTTACAACTTTATATCTCTCATCAACAACAATTTCACCGTGTGTGGTTTTTACATGCGTGCCTCCAATTTGTTCGATTGCTTTAAAAGTCCCCTCATCTTCTCCAATGGTAACTTTAACATCACCCAGTACCTTGGTTACCAGAACAGGCGCTATACAAAGCGCACCAATTGGTTTACCGGCAGCAACCGTATCTTTAATAGCCTTTTCAGCTTCCGGAGTTACCGTAAGGTCTGTTCCGTCGAAAGCAAAAGTGCAAAGATTTTTTGCTGCTCCAAATCCTCCTGGAAACACAATAGCGTCATATTCTGCAGCATTGTATTCTGTCAGGGATTTTATATTTCCACGCGCAATACGTGCTGCCTCAACCATCACATTTCTAATCTCAGGCATTTCTTCTCCGGTGATGTGATTTACAACATGTGCCTGATTGATATCGGGTGCAAAACACTGATATGCAGCACCACTTTTTGCAATGGCCAGTAAAGTTAATGTTGCTTCGTGAATTTCTGCCCCGTCAAAAACACCGTTTCCGGCTAAAACTACTGCTATTTTCTTCATATCCGATTACTTTTATTTCTTTTCCAAAATTAAGCTTAAATAGCGAATTATTAAAAATAGCCGGATACAACTGTATTAATTTTATTGAATTTCCTCAAGGTTATACGGTGTTTCCTGGTATACGTAATAATTCAGCCAGTTGGAAAAAAACAGGTTTGCGGTAGATTGCCAACTCATGATGGGCTTTTCATCGGGATTGTTATTGGGGTAATAATTTTTCGGAATTTCAATCGGAAGATTTTTGGCTTTATCCCTGTGATATTCTCCATCCAGAGTGTGGCGCGAATATTCTGCGTGTCCTGTGATAAAAAGCTGCCGGCCATTTTTTGCTTTCACAATGGTTACACCTGCTTCCTCTGAGTAGGCGACAACCTGCAATTCATCCACTTTTTTTATGTCCTCCGCGCGAATTTCTGTATAACGGGAATGCGGAATCGAAAAAACATCATCAAATCCTCTAAAAATGGGCAATTTATCGTCAACATGCCGATGTTTAAACACACCAAACATTTTTTTATCAAGAGGATATTTGGGAACTCCGTAGTAGTGGTACAAGCCCGCCTGAGCCGCCCAGCATATAAACAAAGTAGACGTTACATTGTGTTCCGCCCAATCCAGAATCTGTTTCATTTCGTCCCAATAGGTAACTTCTTCAAACGGAAGCTGTTCTACGGGAGCACCGGTAATGATCATTCCATCATATTTGTTGCCATTTAACGCATCAAAATTTTTGTAAAACGCTTCCATGTGAGAGGAAGGCGTATTTTTAGGTTGATGTCCTTTTATCTTCAAAAAATCGATTTCAATTTGCAGAGGAGAATTTGACAATAGTCTTAACAAATCGGTTTCGGTTGTAATTTTTAAAGGCATCAAATTAAGAATAATTATTCGCAGCGGACGAATATCCTGGTGCGACGCACGCGATTCATCCATCACAAAAATATTTTCCTCTTCTAAAATTTTTACGGCCGGTAATCTATCCGGAATGTTTAATGGCATTTTATTTAAAATTTGCTCCCTCTAAATCTCCCCCAAAGGGGGAGAAATTAAAGAAAGTGATTAAAATTATTAAGATCTAAATATATCCAACAAATAACTCGGTCTGTTATAATTCCTCCCATTCGGAGAGGTTGGAGGGGCTCTCTAGCCCACTTTGTTCAATGCCTGTTCAAAGTCGGCAATTATATCATCAATATGTTCCAAACCAACGCTTACACGCAACTGAGCTGGATAAACTCCTGCTGCTATTTGTGCATCTTCAGGCAACTGCTGGTGTGTTGTTGCAGCCGGCTGAATAATTAAGGTTTTGGCATCGCCAACATTTGCCAGATGACTCACCAATTCCAAATTATTCACTACCTGATTGGCTGTTTCCTTGTCGCCTTTTACATTAAACGACAACACACCACCTGCGCCTTTGGGAAGATATTTTTTTGCATTCTCATATGAATGATTTCCTTCCAGTCCCGGATAATTTACACTTTCCACTTTCGGATGACTTTGCAACCATTTGGCCAGCGCCAAAGTATTTTCAACATGTCGATCCATGCGTAACGACAGTGTTTCCAGGCCCTGTAGCAACAGGAAAGAATTAAACGGACTAATGGCCGGGCCAAAATCGCGTAACCCTTCAACGCGGGCTTTAATCGCAAAAGCGATATTTCCAAACGGGCCATCAAAATTAAAAATATCCCAAAACTTTAAACCATGATAACTTGCTGAGGGTTCTGTAAATCCGGGAAATTTGCCATTTCCCCAGTTGTAGGTCCCGGCATCAACTATTACTCCGCCAATGCTGGTTCCATGGCCTCCAATCCATTTTGTAGCCGACTCCACCACGATATTCGCCCCATACTCAATCGGTTTTACCAAATATCCCGCTCCTGCAAATGTATTATCCACGATAAACGGAATATCGTATTTTTTTGCCAACGCGCCGAAAGCTTCAAAATCGGGAATGTTAAATCCAGGATTTCCAATCGATTCAAGATAAATGACTTTTGTTTTTTCATCGATTAATTTTTCAAAAGATTCAACATTCAAATCCTCAGCAAATCGCGCATCAATTCCGAGACGCCGAAGCGAAACATTAAACTGGTTGTACGACCCGCCATATAAATAAGGTGACGAGACAATGTTGTCGCCAATGTCTAAAATAGTTGAAAGCGCCAAAAACTGTGCTGCGTGACCGGATGCCACAGCCAGAGCTGCTGCTCCTCCTTCCAAAGCAGCTATACGCTGTTCAAATACATCAGAAGTTGGATTCATAATTCGGGTGTAAATGTTCCCGAATTCTTTTAGCGCAAATAAGTTGGCTGCATGATCGGCATCGTTAAAAACATACGAAGATGTTTGGTAAATAGGAACCGCCCGCGAATTTGTTGTCTGGTCTGGTTGGTGACCTGCATGAAGTTGCAGGGTTTCAAAATTCAATTTTTTTGCTGTCATAATTTATCGTTTTTTTGAGTTGAAGAAACTTAATTTGTAAAAAATGCGTTATAAATCTCACGCACACTTTTTTCTTTGTCTGAGCTTTTTACTACAAGGTAGCTTACCAAATCGGAAGCACCCGAGCCGCTTAAAACCACATTTATTTTATGTTGAGCCACCGCATTAAAAATCCGGGCTGAAACTCCGTAATTCTGCTGCATGCCGTGCCCTATTATCCCAATCAATGAAACATCTTTTACCAGGGTAGTTTCCTGAACAGAATTAAAACCAAGATGTTCAATCAGCGAAAGGGCTTTTTCCCCGGTTTTTCTTTCCAGTATTAAATTGATTGAAATTTGAGAGGTAATTACCGATTTGATATTAATACCTGCTTCATTCAGGCAGGTGGTAACTTTTGCCAGAATCCCGGGTTTTAATCCCACACCGGGACCGTCGAGTTTTAGCAGAGAAATATCATCGGTACAAGCTACACTCTTTACTATTTTATCATCAACAAAGGTTTCTGTATTAATTTTTGTTTCCACCCAAGCTTCGTCGGAAGAAGAATTCAAGACATAAATGGGAATACGCAAATCTTCCAGCGGTTCAACAGTACGCGGATGAAAAGAATAATGTTGAAAATAAGCCAGTTCACTGGCTTCAGAATAGGTTAACCGGGCAATTTTAGGCGGGTTCGGTACTATATTCGGATCAGCTTTCTGAAAATCATTGTCCAAACTCCAAAGCTCCAGTTTTTCAACACCTAAATAAGCGGTTAAAAATGCGGCTGTGTAATCTGCGGCAGTTTTGCCCGTTCTTGCAGTTTTGCCATTTTCAGTTATTCCGTAAGAACCGGGAATTACATATACTCCATCCTGTAAATTAAAAAAGAATGGTTTATCTACAGAAATAAAAGTTGCATTTCCAAAATCAGGTGAAGTTAACAACGCTATTTCTTCGGGATAAACGACTTTAACTTCTTTCCATTGGTTTTGGAGAATCTCCACCGACAATTTTTCGGCATAACTAATTACCTGATCTTTTAACGCCCTTGAGTAATCGCCAATCAAAGCAATCCCTTTCAGTAGACTGAGCAATTGCTCCGAAAGGTTTTTATATCCGGCAGACGGTTCTGAATTCAGACGCGAAGAATATACCTCGTTTAAATAAGTTATTATGCCGGTCGTATCCAACTCCCGGCTAAAAACATTTTCAATGTTCCCTCTTACAAATTGCAGTAACTCCGGAATTGCAGAAACAACAACCAGTTTTACTCCTCCTGAACGACCAAGATAAGCGGACAAGTTATTTACAGATTGTATATCACCTATATTACTACCACCCAACCGAATAACGCGATTCGACATGATAAAAATTTTAAAAAATTAATAATTGATTTAAAACGCTCAGAATAAATATGCCTTCAGTCAATGTTCTGTTCTGCCACCGAATGAAGGCTAGCGCATACACATAGAAAACGACGACATAATGAATCCGCAAAAACCTCTCTTCAAAGTTTTAACGAAATTGTTATTTTCAAACATTATATTCATTTTCCTGTCGATTTGTTTGAGGCAAATATAAATCGAATTTTTGAAACACCAAATTTATTTAGAATGAGTTTAGATAGAATTAATATATGGATAATTAGCTTGCTCTATAAATCCCAATTTTAAAATTTGGCGGTGTTTGAATAAGTTCCTCCAGGTAAAATAATTTGAGTTCTGCATCTTACTGCTTAATTTATATCATTGATATTTATGGCGAAAAATAATTTATACATTACTTTTGAAAAAATTGACTGTAAAACGTGAAACTGCAAACGCTGTTAAATAAAGAATTTACGCTTCTCGATAAAAAATATGACAGGTATTTTCTTATTGTAACCATCCTCATATTTAGCATTCTGTTTCTGAATATTTTTGAGCCTTTTAACATAAACAGATGGTATTCCGACTCCCGGATTATCAGCTTCCTGCGTCTTTCGAGTTATGGTGTTGTGGTGGCTCTTGTTTATCTTTTCACGCAATTTCCTCTTCGTAAGATTTTCCGGCAAAAAACGTTTCAAATCAAAAGTTTTATACTGTGGTTTGTGATTGAAATTGTAATAATAAGCCTTGTTTATATCTTTTTATACGGCAATCCTCTGGGAAATTTTATCAACGACTTTATTTTTTCGCTAAAGTATACTTTACTTGGTATTTGTCTTCCGTACTCATTTGCAATTCTGATCATCTATTACCAAAAACACCGCACCGAAATAAAAACGCTTCAACAAAAAATATCCCGTCCTTCAAATTCGCAATTACTTGGTTTTAAAGACGAGCGGAACAAGGTAAAATTTTCTGTCAGGCAGTCGGATGTATTATATATAGAATCAACCGACAATTATGTTTCAGTTTATTATTCTGCTGAAAACAAAGTCCAACGGAAGCTTTTAAGAAATACCTTAAAAAACCTTGAAAATATGTTTGAAAATTCAACGATAGTCAGATGCCACCGATCGTTTATGATAAACCGGGAAAAAATTGAAATGATTCAAAACGAAGGGAAAAAACTATCTGTAAAACTCTCACATATCGAAAAAATCATCCCCGTATCCGGAAAATTTATCCCACATTTTTCTGAATATCTCCCGGGAAAATAGATCTTTAACCCCAAATACGCCGAACTAGCCCATTTTTTTTGTACTCTCTTTTTTTCAACTCAAATTTGAACATGTTCAATTAAAAATTTCAAATAATGAAAAAACTAATTATTCTTACACTGGTAGCCATTTTTATGTTCGGAACGGCTCAAACAATTGGTGCAAAAAACAATAAAAGCATTGTTGGCGAGTGGAAATTTAGCAGTCCGAGTGCACCTTATGGCTACGACAAAGGATCCATAATTATTTCTGAAAAAGAAGGAAATCTTGCCGGTGAAATAAAATTTGCCGATGGCTACAAAATGGATTTAAAAAAGGTAAATTTTGAGGAAAATACATTTACCTGTAGTTTATATGTAGATTATGAACTCGTTGAAATTAAGGCCGAAATAAAGGGAACAAAAATGAGCGGAAATGCCAACTCGTCAGGGGGAAAAATGCCGTTCACTGCCGACAAAACAAAATAGCAGATTTGAATTTTTAAGAGAAGCTGCCGATTCCAACGGCGGCTTTTTTGTTTATAAATCAAATTTGTCTATTAAATAGATAAAAGAAGCGATTGCTGCACTTCCCATCTGGAACTCCCTGAAATTAACCTGTTCAAAGGTATCATTTCCACAATGGTGCATATCGAAGTACCGTTGCATTTCGGGAATATAAGAAGAGAGTGGCGTTCCGAACTGCCCGAGCGGACTAATATCCACTCCCCCTCCGCCCTGTGTAAAGCGGGTAATTCCGTAAGGTGCAAAATATTCTTTTAAATCCAGTATTTTTTCAAGCCGTTCGGTCGGCGCAGAAACACCAAAACCAAGTGGCTGAAATGCTCCGCGATCAGCTTCCAGCGCGAAATAGTGATTTTCATTTTTAAGTTCTGCCTGCCGGGCATATTCTTGTCCTCCACGTTGTGCGATTTCCTCATCCATAAACATTACAGCCCGGATTGTTCTTTTGGGGCGAATGTTTAATTCCTTCATTATCCGCAACATTTCGATACTTTGCATACAACCTGCTCCATCATCGTGAGCTCCCTCTCCGGGTTCCCAGGCATCGATATGGCCTCCGACAGTTATTATCTCGTCCGGATATTCAGAACCACTGATCTCCCCAATCACATTATATGAAATTGTTTCGGGAAGTGTTTCACAATAGTTTTCAAAATAAAACGTTAAATCGGGTTCCTTTTTCAGCCACGAACTTAACAGCTCTGCTCCGTTGGTACTAATGGCAACAGCAGGAATTTTCCGACCGCCTTCATCGTATAGCATAACTCCCGTATGTGGAAAATCGTCAAGCGAATTGGTTAATGAACGAACAAGCGCCCCAACAGCACCGTATTTCGCTGCTTCGGCAGCACCTTGTGTGCGTTGATTTCCAGCTCCTCCATAAGCCCCAAAAGTATTTATCATTGTCGGATCCATTGGTCGATTAAAAAAGACTATCTTCCCCTTTACTTTCTCAACGCCCAGTTTTTCCAATTCTTCAAAACTATGAACTTCAACAATCGAAGCGGTTAATCCCTTCTTTCCAGTTCCAACCGACATTCCCAAAGAAATTACAGGAAGCTCTTTTTTTCCGTTTCTTTTTGAGAGAATAAAAGCTTTTTCCGCATCGCCTCTTATCCAGTGCGGCACTTGTACCTCTTGTTTAAAAACCGTATCGAGTTGCATGGCTTTCATCAGTTTAAAGGTATATTCTACTGCTCCGGCCACTTCTTCCGACCCTGTGATTCGCCCGGGATAGTTTTTACATAAATACTCCAAATTTCGGTACGAAGTGTAATCCGTAAGTGCTTCATCAAAAATTGATTGAATAACTTTATCTTCACTTGTCTGCGCATTTCCCTGAAATAACAAACCAAAAGCAAAAAGCAACGTAAATATCCGGTTCATAATTTTTATTTTATACGATGAATGTACAAACTAATTTATTGTAAGTAAGCTCTTATCAGGTTCTTTTTGAAAACGATTAAAAGTTTCTTAATAAAACGTTATCAGGGATAAAGCATTTCTTTTCACCTTGTTTTATGAATATTAAGTTCGGGATTTTGTTCTAAAAATTAGATTCCTGTAATGAATTTATGTTTTTAACTTTTAAACCTTTTATGAACAATATTCGATTTCAAAGGTTAAAATTGCGAAGTTTTCAATTGAAATCTATACGATGATTTTAGTTTTATTTAAACTCAATTAACTTTGCACATCAAATATTTCATAAAAACATATTATGAGTTTTAATTTACTTAAAGGAAAAAGAGGGATAATTTTTGGTGCTTTAAATCCCGATTCTATTGCCTGGAAAGTTGCAGAGCGTGCTTTTGAAGAAGGTGCGACAGTGACGTTGACAAACACACCGGTTGCCCTGAGAATGGGAGAAACAAAAAAACTTGCTGAAAAACTGAACACAGAAGTTATTGGTGCTGATGCAACCAATGTTGAAGACCTGAATAACCTTTTTACTCAATCGATGGAAGTATTGGGAGGAAAAATCGACTTTGTTCTCCATTCCATCGGAATGTCTCCCAATGTAAGAAAAGAAAGACACTACAGTGATTTGGATTATAATTACCTTGATAAAACATTGGATGTTTCAGCGGTATCATTTCACAAAGTATTGCAAACAGCCCGTAAACTTGATGCGATAAATGAATGGGGTTCGGTTGTTGCACTGTCGTATGTTGCTGCACAACGAACATTTTACGGATACAACGATATGGCAGATGCAAAAGCGCTGCTGGAGTCGATAGCGCGTAGTTTTGGCTACATCTATGGCCGTGAACGTAATGTCAGAATCAACACTGTTTCGCAATCTCCAACTGTTACAACGGCCGGTAGCGGAGTAAAAGGTTTTGACCGCTTGCTTGACTTTGCCGAACGTATGTCTCCACTGGGAAATGCAACCGCCGATGAATGTGCTGATTACTGTATTACTCTATTTTCAGATCTTACCAAAAAAGTTACAATGCAGAATTTATTTAATGACGGCGGATTCTCAAATATGGGGATGAGTTTACGCGCATTGCAGCAATATGAAAAAGGATTACATCAGGACTGTAATTGCGGCCCTGATCCCGACGACCACATGTTTGACTAATTGACTAATTACTTGGTTTTGATATTTCAAAGAGGCTGTCTCAAGAGGGCAGCCTTTTTATACTGAAATCTTTATTTTATTGAATTTTAAGGGTTCAGAGTCAGACTTTATTCTGATTTCAATTTGTTTTAAAAAAATAAAAGCCAAATGCAAAACTGTTTTATTCATGCTCAATCACAATTTCAGCTATTTCATTCATATTGTGATATTTAACAATCATTTTAAATTTCACGTCTACATTTAACAACCCTCATTGAAATCCAGCTAAAAATCATTATCCCATTTTACGTAGCCAGATAGCTCTTCAGATTCTGCCGAACGTACATTTCAATGAAAATACAGCACTATCTCATAAACTGTGTAAATAGGAATACCGGGGGTTGCAACCCCCGGTATTTTTTGTTTAATTTTAAACTTTATGCAGTAATGAAAAAA
>NZ_JAIKLE010000045.1 GCF_022267315.1 Maribellus maritimus | reverse complement strand
AGGTAACCTTCTGCTGCAAGCATTTCTACAACAGAACCAAATATCTCTTTCAGGTTGCCATCCAGGCGTTTCCCCCGAAACCGGTTGATGGTATTATGGTCGGGCTTGCTCATGCCGCTTATCCACATAAAATGGATATTCTCTTTTAGCGATTCTTCAATCTGGCGACTCGAATAAATATTACGCAAGTAAGCGTAAACCAATACTTTTAATAACATGCGGGGATGGTACCCCGAACTGCCACCTCCCGGGTAAGTATCCAGAATGGACTGGATATCGACCTTATCGATTATGCCGTCAACTATACGCACCGGATGCCCCGATGGAACTAGTTCATCAATATTCGGTGGGAATAGCATCGACTGTTTGTCGTGATAAGGTTTAAATGGTACTTTTCTGTATCTCCTTGCCATGCCTGAAGATAATAAATCGCTGACAGTCAACAAAAGCGATTAGTGACAACTAGCATTATTTTATCTGCTATTCGCTGAAAATGAATAAAGGCCATCTCTTTTGAGACAGCCTCTTTTTTAATTCGCTTACAAAGGCGAAATTATGTTTTAAATCAGATTCGCAGAATTTTGTATTATATAGCGATAGTTGAAGTGAAAAAATATATTACTTTTCGGGAAAAACCTGATTAATGTGAGTTTAAAACCTCTGATATCGATAACTTCAACATTTTGTGTTAACCAAACTGTTCTCATATGCAGTATTAGGTGGATTTTATTGAACGGGATGAACCCCCTGTTTTCAACTGATTTATTGGAAAAGGGCAGTAATATTCGGAATTACTAGAACCTGTACTTTAACGATTCAACCCAAACAAACAGGGATTAAGTATAAATCATCAAACTCTTGAATATTATTTCAAACATTAATAAACTTTACATCATGAAAAAGACAGCAATTATTCTGGCCTTGTTAACTCTAAGTATAACATTTACTTTTGGTCAAACAGGTAATGATTTCATATCAATGAAGAAAGTATTTGGTGGATATCAATTTTACCAGGGAGAACAAAGATTGAATATGAATCAATTGGTAAAAATTATGAAGCCCAACGAATTGGCTTACAAGCAAATTAAATCTGCACAATCAAACTACACAATGGCTATGATTTTTAGTTATGCAGGTGGATTTATGGTTGGTTGGCCTGTTGGAACGGCGATAGGTGGTGGTGAGCCTAACTGGGCATTGGCCGGTATTGGCGCTGGATTGATAGCAGTTTCTATACCAATAAGTAGTGGCTTTAATAAAAAAGCAAAACTCGCCGTAGACAATTATAATGAAGGTTTACCAACAAGTTCATTTTGGGATAAAAGTGAATTAAAATTAGCAATGACAGAAAATGGATTTGGGCTGGTACTGAGTTTCTGAAAATAATTGACTAGAGTCTGTTAACGATAAAGCTCTGACTATGATTTTTGGGATGTCAATAAGGTGTTTGATGTTCATATATGATTGATTATCAACTATGTAAAGATACAAAAACGACCTCCCGAAAACGATAAAAATAGAACTATTACTTACTGATTATCAATTAATTAACAGTGAGTTTGGTCGTAAGGTTTTGTTCCCCAAAATTGACGAAGAACCACATTGGACTGGCATGAACGCCAGAAAATGTTAAAATTTTCATTTCCTGTAAATATAGAATCACCTAAATCAACCTACGAAATACCTTACGGGCATATTGTCAGGGATACGGACGGAGATGAAAATCCGGGACAGAGATGGATTGATGTCAGTGGCTTTCAAAACGGAAATGCTTATGGCCTGACAGTAATAAACGATGCCAAACATGGCTATAATGTAATTGGAAACGATATGCGAATTTCAATTGCACGGTCTGCGGTTTTTGCACATCATCGTCCAAGGAAGATTGAACCTGATGGGATCTATCAATGGATGGACCAGGGAATTCATACTTTCCGAATGGTGGTTATTCCGCACAATGGTACCTGGCTTGAATCTAAGATTGCACAACAGGCCGAAGAGTTAATGGCACCACCAGTTGCAATCTATCAGGGGATACATGGAGGAAAGTTACCAAAATCAGGCTCTTTTCTTAGTGTTGATAATCCCAGTGTTATTGTATCGTCGATAAAACAGGCCGAAGACAATAGCGATATTATAATCCGTTGCGTAGAAATCTCAGGACACACAACATCATCAACAATCGATTTACGTTTTGCCGGAAAGAAATGGAACGGTAGTTTCAGGGCATTTGAAATAAAAACCCTGAGGATGAATTCCATGTCAGGAGAAATAATAGAAACGAACCTGCTGGAAGAAGTTTAGATTTAATAATCAGATATCCAGAATCCAGTATTTGGATATAAAAAAAATCAAGTGAAATTGTTCTCGGTAAAGTCTCATTTATATTGACTTTTTTTGTGCTTTTGGTTTAATTTGAAATTTTTATGGTGCCCAGAAAAGGACAATTTTGTGTTTTCTTAAGCGCTTAGAATCAGTTTTTTATTAAAGTCAATAAATTTTGTTCTCGATAAAGTCTCTCTTTTAATTCATTAATACTTTTCAAATGTTAAGAACATAAATATAAAATGCCATAACATCACCCCTGAAAATGTTTCACTTTTTGTTCGAATGGAATGATGCTGTGATAAAGAGTTTAAGTAACGAAACACTGATGAAAAAATATAACAGGAAAGCAAGAAAGCTTACAATCTTAATGTTTTTTTTAACGGTTATTTTTAATTTCAGGTATAAGGTTCATTTCATTTGAAGAATAGTATGCCAATATATTTCTAATAACAAGTTTTGCCATTCTGTTACTAGCTTCTATGGTATTTGAGCCGCAATGAGGAGTTAGTACAACATTGTCTAATTTTCTGAAATCTACTTCAGATTTTGGATGATAGGGTTCATTTTCAAATACATCTAATCCGGCAGCTTTGATTTTGCCTGTATCCAGTGCTTCGTAAAAATCCTTTTCAATTATTAATTCTCCCCTTGCTGTGTTAATGAATATGCTTCCATCTTTCAGCATTCCAATTCGTTCTTTGTTAATAAATCCTAGTGTGTCCGGCACAGTTGCTAAATGTAGACTTATTATATCAGCATTCTTAACGATTGATTTAAAATCATTAGAATAATTGTCTAATAGATCATCACTATTCATTTCTTTGATATCATATGCGACTACTTTCATCCCAAAACCGAGTTTGGCAATTTTAGCTACGGCCTGTCCGATTTGTCCGTATCCTATTAATGCAATTGTCTTATCTTTTAATTCAAGGCCGGTTAATCCTTTCCAATTGCCAGACTTTGTTGACTGATGTAATTCAGGTATCCTCCTTACAACTCCCAATAGTAAGGCAAATGCATGTTCTGCAACAGAATCCGTTAGTGTTCCCGGAGTATATGCAACTTTAATCTTATTTTGGATGCAGATATCAATTGGCACTGCATTGTAGCCTACGCCATAACGTATTACGGCTGTTCCTTTTCTTAATGAGTTGTAAAAGTTATGGGAATATTTTTCGGCGCCAATTACAAAGCAGTTTATACCCGAGGTATGCTCTTTTAGCATCGCACTCTCATCTAGTATTTCGGCTTGAATAAACTGAATGCCATTGATTCTCGCTGCTTTTGAAAAAACTTCGAGACTGCGTTCGTATAGATCTTTTTGTATAACTACTTTCATTTTATTATTTTTTTTCTGTGGTTTTTTACTATTTGGGTGAATCCAGAAAAATGATTTTCTAAAGCAGACCAGTTTTTAGCTTTTATCAGAGATTTGTCAAATAACGGACTCCCAATGCCTAAACCGTCAACACCTACTTCTAAAAAACTTTGAATATTTCCAAGGCCTATTCCTCCTGTTGGCATTAGTTTTAACCTGTTTAACGGGCCTTTTACGTCCTTTATATAACCTGCCCCCAAATTAGCTGCCGGATATACTTTAACAATTGATGCTCCCAAATCCCAGGCATTATATATCTCGGTTGGAGTTAACGCACCTGGAAATACTGGGATGTTGTATTTAACACAAGTTTTGATAACATCATAGTTTATAATCGGAGAAACAATAAATTGCGAACCAAAATTCAATGCATGTTCCAAATCCTTGAGACTACAAACTGTTCCTGTTCCTACATTTATATCAGGGTACTCTTTAATAGCGTGCCTTACAAGTGACTCAACATCATTTGTATTCATTGTTACCTCAATAGTTGTAAAGCCTGCCTTTATGTAAATAGGTAATATGTTTTTAAAATCATCGGTTGAAATTCCACGAACAATTCCGACAACAGGCATTTGTCTAAATTGATTCCATGAAAATTCTGTTCTTTTTGTTGAAGTCTTCATTTGTTATTTTGTTGATTTTTAATGTAATAATAGGAAGTTGTATAATGGTTAAAGTATTTCATCGGGATTAATCCTATTTTAATTTTTTTATCTATTTACCCGTCCGCTCCCGTCACCTGACATTAACCTTTCTACTTCTGTAACTGTTGAAAGGTTAAAGTCGCCATAAATAGTATGCTTTAAACAGGACGCCGCAGTAGCAAAGTTCAAAGCTTTTTGATCTTCATTTGGATAAGTCAACAATCCATAAATTAATCCCCCCATAAAAGAATCACCGCCGCCTACCCGGTCAACTATGTGGGTAATATCATAAGTGGGTGATTTAAGCAATTGCTTCCCGTTGAAAAGAACACCTGCCCAGGTGTTGTGATTCGCATTGACTGAACCGCGCAGAGTAATAATTACTTTTTTTGCATTTGGAAATTTCGCCATTAACTTTTCACAAACCGAGTAGAATTCATTTCCATCAACATTACCTAGGGTTCTTGTTGCATCGAAACCTTCAGGCTTTATTCCAAATATTGTTTCTGCATCTTCTTCGTTTCCAAGAATAATATCACTTTTCTCAACTAGCTTTGGCATAACTTCAGCTGCCGTTTTTCCATATTTCCACAGAGTCTTCCGGTAGTTCAAATCGGTCGATATAATTAATCCCATTTTTTGCGCAACTTCTATCGCCTCCAAACATGCTTCAGCAGCTCCTTCTGAAATTGCTGGCGTGATCCCGGTCCAATGAAACCAGTCGGCATTTCTCAATATATTTTTCCAGTCGATCATGCCAGGATTAATTTCAGAAAAAGAGGAATGCGCCCTATCATAAATCACTTTACCGGGTCTCGTTACTGCGCCTGTTTCCAAATAGTACAGACCTAATCTTTCCCCACCAAAAATGACATTTTTTGTGTTCACACCATTTTTATGTAAACTTCTAAGACATGCATCAGAAATATCATTTTTTGGCAAACGAGTTACAAATTCTGCATCCATACCAAAATTCGCCAATGAAACAGCGACATTCGCTTCTCCTCCGCAATAGGTAGCAACAAACTCGTTTGCCTGGCTAAATCTTAGGTATCCGGGTGCCGCCAGGCGTAACATTATTTCACCAAAACATATTATTTTTTTTTCCATGGTTAGCGTTTTAGGTTACCATTCAAGTAAACTTCCATCCTTTCCATACCATATTGGATTTCTCCAGTTATGACCAATTTTTGACATTTCTTTAACAAACTTCTCGTCTATTTCAATGCCAAGGCCTGGTTTTTCAAGGTTTGGAATGAAACCATCTATTATTGATAAATCCTTTTTGTTTATTATATAATCAAGCATATCTGCCCCTTCGTTATAGTGAATTCCCTGGCTGGTTTCCTGGATAATTGCATTTGGACAGCACGCATTGATGTGTAATGAAGCTGCAAATGCAATGGGACCAAGAGGACAATGAGGTGCGAGGGCGATGTCTGATGTTTCAGCCATGGCGGCAATTTTACGTATTTCCCATATACCACCGGTATGGCTAATGTCAGGTTGAATAATATCCACAATTCCATTGTTTATTAAACTTTTAAATTCTCTGCGACCGACCAAACGTTCGCCAAAAGCTATGGGAACGGTGGTATAATTTGCAACATCTTTTAGTTGATCGATATATTCAGGAAGTAGAGGCTCTTCATAAAACATGGGGCAAAATTCTTCCAATTCTTTAACAAGGCGTTTCACCGCTGATTTATGAACTCTTCCATGAAAATCAATACCGATCTCAATTTTATCTCCAACTGCTGCTCTCAATTCTTTTAGCCTTTGTATTATACTTTTTGTTTCGGAAGGAGAAACAATCCATTCTGTTTTACCACATGCATTTATTTTTAAGGCTGTATAACCTGAATCAATTCTTCTTTGAGCCTGAGAGATCAAATCAGTTGGAGAGTCTCCTCCTATCCAGCCATAAATTCTTACTTTTTCTCTCACTGCTCCCCCCAGCAGGTTATAGACAGGAGTATTTAAATGTTTCCCTTTTATATCCCAAAGCGCCTGTTCTATTCCGGAAACGGCACTCATCATAATTACTCCACCTCTGTAAAAGCTTCCTTTAGTGAGCAAATTGTATATATGTTCAATCTCTTCTGCATTTTGTCCAATCAGATATTGTTTCATGTCATGAATGGCAGCTATTACAGAATCAGTTTTACCCTCCAGCGCAGGCTCTCCCCAACCTGATATTCCTGATTCTGTTGTGATTTTTAGAAAAAGCCATCGCGGTGGAATTTTAAATATTTCAATATTTTTAATTTTCATGTGAGTATTTTGGAATGAAATAATTATTCTATTTGGTTTAATGAATTAATTGGTTTGTTACCGGATAAAACACTAAAAACATTGAAAGCGGCACTTTCCATGCTTGCTTTACGTGCTGACTTGGTGCCACCAGCTATGTGTGGGGTAATAAAAACATTTTCAAGTTTTCTCAGGTCAGTGGGAACATAAGGTTCATTTTCAAAGACATCGAGGATTGCACCTTTAATTTGACCTGATTTTAGTGCTTTAATCAAAGCATTCTGCTCTACAACAGCACCTCTTGATGTGTTTATCAATATTGCATCGTCTTTTAATTTGTTAAGAAAATTCTGGTTTACCATGTGTTTTGTGGAACTGTTTAAGGGGACATTGATTGAAACAAAATCGCTAGTATTCAGTAGTTTGTCAAGATTTGTGTATCCCGGTATTTTTTGTTTATTATGATCATAGTACCTGACTTTCATTCCAAATGCTTTTGCCAGATTCATCAGCTCAGTGCCGATTGCACCCATGCCCACAATTCCGATACTCATTTCCTTCAGGCTTTTGCCGTCCCACCTACCTGGTTCAAAGGCGTTCCATTCATTTTGTCTTACAAATCTTTCTGCTTCACCAAGTTTTCTTGAAAGCGTTAACATACCTGCTATAATATATTCCGCAACAGGATAGTTAAAAAAGCCAGGTGTATTGCAGGCCCAGATTCCTCTTGTTGTAAGTTCTTTCAGGTTTAGGTT
This sequence comes from Maribellus maritimus, assembly GCF_022267315.1. GTDB lineage: Bacteria > Bacteroidota > Bacteroidia > Bacteroidales > Prolixibacteraceae > Draconibacterium > Draconibacterium maritimum. Next base: position 34,796 of record NZ_JAIKLE010000045.1, on the reverse strand, counting down.
ATCATAACCAATCGATGCATTTGATATTATTTTGAGCCTTGACGCATGGTTTAAAAGCTCTTTGTCAGCCTTTACATCAGCTGTATTTATAATTGCATCTGTTTCGGGCAAAATTTTAATCAGATAATCTCTTGGCATCAAAAAATGATTACCTCCGGGCCATATGATTACTTCCGAAATTGAAGAGAGTTTTTTGACCCATTCTTTTGGTATCGTACTCGTGATTATAGTTTTATAAGCTTTTTCCATATACTATGAAATTTAACATGGTAAAACTGTCAATAGCTTAAATTTTAAATATAAAATCCAACTCTTGGTTTTCTTACCCCCGGGTGTTTTTTCATTTCTTTTTCATTTAAATCAACTCCTAATCCAGGTCTTTCTGTCAGTACAAGGTGACCATCAACAATTAAATCGTTTATTGAATAATTAATTATAGTATCGCGCCAGGGGACATCGTTAAACATAAATTCCTGTCTGAAAAAATTTGGAATTGACGCGCAGACATGAGCACTTGCCAACGTCGACAACGGACCGTTAGGATTATGCGGAGCTACCTGTACGTTATAAGTTTCCGCCATTGTCGCCATTCTTTTCATTTCCGATGGACCACCACACCTTGTAATATCAGGCATTATTATGTCGGCAACCTGTTTTTCAAGCAGATCCCTTATACCGTGGCGCGTATAGTGTCTTTCACCGACACAGATCGATACCTTTGAGGAGATTCGCTCGCGCATTGTGCGTAAGGTAGTTGCACTTTCAGGGCCTGCTGGTTCTTCAAACCAGGTAATGTCCAATTCTGCCAGACGTTCTGCCATCGCGGTTGCTGTTTTGAAATTCAGCATGGCATGAGTCTCAATCATCAAGTCAGCTTCAGGGCCGATGGCATTTCTTACTGCTTTACTAACTTCATAAGCCCTGTTTTGCTGCTCAAAAGTTAGTCCAAGGTCTACATTCAAATCTTCCCCATAGAAGTAATTCACATGGGCAAACGGGTCAAATTTTACACCCTTGAATCCGGCCTTTATAACACTGAGGGCCTGGCTGGTATAATCTTTTGCATTATGTCCGCCCTCGGTAAACCAGTAATTTGCGTAAAGCCTGATTTTTTTCCGAAATGCTCCCCCTAATAATTCATACATTGGCACTCCCAGTACTTTAGCCTTTAGGTCTAGCAAAGCCATGTCGATCCCGGAGATGGCGCACATACTGGCCCCAAATGGGCCAACCCAGTTTAAATCGCGGTATAATTTGGTCCAGATAAAATCGGTGCGCATGGGGTCATACCCGATAATTCGTTGTCCAACTTCAATTGCGGCAGCTTCAACAATTTGGCTCCCCGGCCAGTTGGTTGCTTCTCCCACACCGGTATACCCTTCATCGGTATATATTTTTAGCATGGTCCAGTTGTACTTTATCCCTTCAACCAGCCAAACCTTAACATCGGTTATTTTCATCCTGAATGAATTTTTAATATTTCTCTAAGAGCTTATTCATCACATGATTCCGTACTTATTCCACGCATCAACGGCGCTCATTCCTCCTTTTATTGCGTTTAGTACGGCTTTTTCTCCCCTGGCTTTTTCCAAAGCTCTGACAATAATTTCCTGTTCGTGATTTTGCGGTACTACACATACTCCATCAATATCTCCGATAATTATATCTCCCGGAATGATGCGTACTCCGTTCATTTCAATCGGGACACGGTAGTCAATTACCCTACCTCTTGGTGCCTGATCCTGGGCATACGGTCCATATGAAAAAACAGGAATATCTGTTTTGTAAATTCCCAATGTGTCACGAGAATAACCATTAACCACTGCACCTGCACCTCCGCACATTTTAATCCTTGTCATCATCAATTCGCCAACCAAGGCATATGAGGGCGAAGCGCCGGAACATATGTATACTTCTCCCTGTTTTATATTATCCAGAGCTTCGAGCATGAGCCCAAAAGGCTTATTCATCAAAGGATTATTTGAACCAGGGCTTAGTTCTTCAAAACAATCAGCCTCAAGTACAGTCATCGCCCGTCCGGTGATGAACATTTTTTCTTTGAGAGGACGGATTTGAGGAGGCAGAAACTGTTGTTTCAGGTTCATCTTGTCCATTATGTCACCGATAACTGCCGTATATAACTCTTTCCTGATTATATCAAAAAGTCCCTTGTCTGTATTCCAGTATTTCGTATTCATAACTTTATTTTAAAAAATACACAAATTGTAATTGGGGTAGCTCGCTTCCTCAGAATCTTTAACTTTATATAAATACTGCGGGAAGCTATAAACAATAAGCGACGCATTAAATCAACACTTTTACAACTAATTTTTTTATATTTTCTGTGCCAATCCCCGGCGCATGCACATCTTCAGGAAAGAAGATTGCAAATTCTCCGGGAGAGACCTGAATATAGGAGGAAGGCGTATCATTGTATAAGACTGCATCTTTCTCTGAATCATACAGTTTTAATAATTTTCTGCATTCAGATAGTTCAATCCAGCCCATCGATTCAGTTCCTTCTAACAAAACCTGAATATCAATGTATTTTCGATGGGCTTCTCCTATTACATCCTGACGTGTCTTACCTAAATATTCATTGATAACGAAATAAAGTTTGTTTCCTTCAAGCTCAATTCTGGTTCCGTCAGATGGAACTGTAGTTAGATCAATAGTTTTGATATAGTCAAAAGCTTTTTTAAAAAGGTAGTGGACTTTTTCAGCTGTTTCGGTATTTTTTAACGATCCTAAAATCAAAATGATTGTATTTTAAAATTATTAAGTATTAAGTTGGGCGAATTCTTTTGACCGTTCCAAAATGAAGAGAGTATCAATGCCACAGGCAATAAATTTATAACCTTGATTGATGAAATTGTTAATTTTTTTCAAAGATGGATGTACTTCGTGTATACCCATTGTAATAGAATACTCTATTGCTTTTTTGTGGATATAATCCAGTGTTTCCACAAATTTTTCATTTTCAAATTGCCCCGGGATATTCATTGAGCCTGATAAATCGTAAGGCCCAATTAAAACAGCATCTATCTCTTTATGTGAGAATATTTTGTCAATATTTTTAACCGCATCAATATGTTCAATCATGATAGCGATAAAAGTTTGTTCGTTGGCATTTTCATAATATTCATTTGACCAGTCTCCATACCCTGTACATCTGGGGATGGCATAAGATCGGCTTCCTGACGGTGGATATTTTATAAATGAAATTGCTTTTTCTATCTCGTTATAAGATTTTATCATGGGTACGATAATGCCTCTGGCACCGATATCCATATATTTTTTTATTTCTACTTCATCATTCAGACTAATTCTGACAAATGGCTCAGCACCGTGTAATTCAATTGCCCTAATCATATTAGTTGCTGTTTCTTTGGAGACAGATGAATGTTCAGCATCAATGCATACCCAATCAAATCCTGCCTGTGCCATAATTTCTGCAGAGGTTACTGAGTTTGACATAACCCATCCCCCTAGAGAGAAAACTCCATTTTTTATTTTCTCTAAAACTATATTCGGTTTTATCATATGGTTATTATTAATTCTTTTTATTTTCACTGTGTATGACTTGAGTTCTTTTTGGGTTAGACTTCAATTGTATCTTGTGTAGTGTTCACTATTAAAGTGAATGTCCAAACGAGTTTTGTTTTTATTCTTTCACTAAATCAATAGGAAGTTTAAGTTTTAAGGCCTATTTGTAACGCCATTTCCTATCATTTCAGCTTTGTCTTACACTTTATTTAATTATGCTCTAATTTGTTTTATTTTACATCTCGTATTCGTTGGTAAATATTCGGTGCCCAGGTATCTTTAAATAATTCAGGTAGTTTTTGAACTGCAAGTTTTTCAAAGGCATTTCTATCTACATCGATAAAATCAACACCAGCAGCTTTTAGTTCATCCGTGAACTTTTCTTCATATTTTTTTACCATATCGTTCTGATATTTGGCAGCTTCCTTGATTGATTCGATAATTATTTTTTGTTCATTTTTATCAAATTTTTTTAAAAAATAATCGCCAATACAAGCTGTATAAAAACTAATGAGATGTTCTGTCTTCATGATATACTTTTGTGTCTCATATAAATGGCTTGTATAAATTACTTCCAGTGGATTCTCCTGTCCCTCTACGACCCCTTGTTTTAGTGCCATAAACATGTCGGAGTAAGCTAATGGGGTAGGATTCGCACCAAATGTCTTCCATGATTTTATGTAAATCGGCAATTCAGGAACTCGAAGCTTTAGTCCATTTAGATCATCGGGAGTTTTTATAATTTTGTTAGTCGTAGTTAAGTATCTTGGCCCTCGGTGGAGAAAAGCAAGAAAATGAATCTTCCGGTTTTTATAAATGGCTGTTTCAATCTCTTTTCCTATTTCTCCATACATTACTTTTTCCATATGCGTGTAGCTGTTGAAAACAAATGGGGCTTCGATTACTCCATACTTGGGGGCATTCCATCCAATAATAGATGGTCCCGCAATAATCATATCAACACTTCTCAGACTCAGTCCTTCGACCAGAATTCTGTCGTTTCCTAAAATTCCATTCGGATAGAGTTTTACCTTAATTTTTCCCTCAGATTTTTGGGACACTAGTTCCCCAAATTTTTCGGCTGCAGCATGAGATGTACCTCCGGGAGCCATTACGTATGCGAGCCGGAATTCTTTATAATCCTTTTTTGTTGAACAGGAACTTACAATAAATGTTACCAGTAGAAGTATTATTATTTTATTGTAAAAATTCATTATTTTTTAATTTATTAATAGTTTCATAAACGGTATCAATATTTTGCGGGGGGGCGGTCATAAAATTGTTTGAGGGAGCAGCAATGTAGTTTTTGTTTAAGTGTAGTATCAAATTTGAAACATGTGCTTCAACATCCTCTGAAGTTCCATAAGGTATTACTGATTGGGTATCGATTGCGCCAAGAAATGAAATTTGTTTCCTGTAATTTTCTCCTAAAACTTTCGGATCCATTCCTTTTGCTGTTGTTTGAACCGGGTCGATTATATCAACACCAAGCTTAATAAAATGTGGGATTAACGGTTCAATAGAGCCACACGAGTGCACCATTACCTTGAGGTTAAAGGAATGGGCAAGGTCTATAAGTTTTTCATAATTGGTGTAATAGATATCATACCAATCGTCCTCACTTGTCATTAATCCAGGCTGGGAACCAAAATCATTGCCCATAAAAAAGACGTCCATTTTATCTTTAACTACCTCAAAATAGCGGGAGTTCATTTCGATATAAAAGTCAGTCATTCGATTTACCAATAGCTGGATCAGGTTTTTGTTTAATGCAATGTTTAAGAGAAAATTTTTATATCCCATCATCCTGTAGCTGTCACCATGAATGGCAGACCACAGTTCCCCGACAATAATTCTATTTTCATTTAAATCACATTCTTCAGTAAGGGGTGAAAAATCGAACCAACAGGGATCTGGCAATCTGAAGTTTAATATATCGTCTTCTTTAATAAATTCTGAAGACAAGGGTCCATTAATTGCTTCATCCACTCCAAATTTATCATCATATACCAATCTTTTCCATTGAATCCCTAAAGGACAAGTTCTTTCGGTTTCAGATATTTTAAGCTTAGCCCCTCTGTAAAATGGAAAACAACATTCATTCTGGCTTATATCCCGGCATGACAGGTAATAAAAATCACATTTAAGTTTATTAAGTAATTCGCTTTCATTTTTGAGGGAATAATATTCCAAAAGAGATTTTGTTACTTGTTGTGTTGCCAAATAATCAGCCAACAATGGTTTGTCAAATTTGCTATGTTTTGAATTTCGCACCATTCCCTTTTTTTGAGTTAGTATCTCAATATTAATCTCTTTGTATATATATTTAAACTCAGCTTATTTTATCACCGAGTGTGTTTATTAGCCATAGTGTTGTTTCCGGGAATATCGCACATGTGATTATTACCAACAGTATCACCAAATAAAATGGCCAAATATTCATTACTATATCTTTAATCTCTATATTACCTGCACCGGATATAACAAATAGCAATATTCCAACTGGCGGAGTAATTAGTCCAAGCATAATGGCCAGCTGAAACATTACGCCAAAATGAACTATATCAATACCCAATGTCAACAGTATTGGAAGTATCAATGGCGTTAATATTATCATTATGCTTCCCCCTTCCATGAATGTACCCAATGCAATAATAATTGTGATGATGAGAAACATGAAAATCCATTTCTGACCAGCAACAGACAAAACATTTTCAACAAAGAGGCTAGGTTCAATTTCTCGGGAAATAATCCAGCCAAATGCCGAAGCGCATGCTATCACAATCATTATACGCGCGGTTTGTTTAGCGGTATTGGTAAAAATGGCTGGAAGAGATTTAATGGAAATATCCTTGTGTATAAATATGCCGACAACTAATCCGTAAACAACCGCTATTACACCTGCTTCAGTAGCTGTGACTGCTCCAGACATTATCCCTCCAATTATTATAACCGGCATTAATAATGACCATATTGCACTTTTAAAACTTAAAACTACTTCATTCCAGTTCCTTTTTTCTCCAGCGGGGAAATTGTGGCGGACCGATAGAATATAGCAAAATAGCATCATTCCCAAACCAAGGATTATTCCTGGGATTATGCCTGCAATAAATAGTTTTCCTACTGAAGCATTTGAAACAGAGGCATATATGATAAAACCAACGCTTGGGGGTATCACTGGTCCAATTGTAGCTGCTGCAGCGTTTATTGCGCCAGCAAATCCTTTATTATATCCTTTTTCTTCCATTGATTTAATCATAACGGAACCAACTGCTGCCCCACTGGCAATTGCAGCGCCTGATACTGCTGCCATGATCATATTTGTAATAACAACAACAAATGATAATCCTCCTCTGATATTGCCAATCAATGACATTGCAAACCTGATTAAACGATGGGTAATTCCCCCGGCATTCATAATTTCCCCGGCCAATAAAAAAAATGGAAGAGCAAGCAAAACGATTGAGTCTGAGCCTGCTGATATCTGTTGTGCTATCACCATCGGAGATATATTTGTGAAAAGTATGATATAAAGCAAAGAGCTTATGCCGAGCGCATAGGCGATTCTTACCCCGAGTACCAGTAACAACAGCATACATATTATTAGAAATATCATTTGACTATCTTGTTTTGATTGTTTTTCTTAAATTCTGATTGTAATCTTTCCAAACCATATATAAATGATAGCAGTGCAGAGCAGGGAAAAGCAGCATAAAAGACTATATTCAATGGAAGACCAACTGCGGGGCTTAAAGTGCCGGAAACATCATGTACCCAAATAAATCCGATAACTATCATAGCTCCGTTAAAAGCTGTTGTGAGGAATGTATTAAAAATGAGTAAAAAGGATCGATGTTTTCCAGATACCTTTTCTAATAAAAAATCTACACCTAGATGCATGTAGTCTCTAAAGCACAACGCGGCTCCAATAAAAGTGATCCAGATAAAGAGGAATTTTGCAATCTCTTCGCTCCAGGAAAGCGAGTTGTTAAACGTATATCTGAATACAACCTGTGTGAACATAATCGCAACGATTAGAGCCAATAAGGATGCAAGAATATTGTCAGATATTTTTTTTATATACATTGAAAATTTAGAAATTGAATTCATATTTAATCATAAAAACGTTTTAGCAAATGTATATATTTTTTCCTTTATAATAATACAAAATTTGAAAATTAATTTTAAATTGATTGTTTATCAGTTATTTATATTATTATAGTGAGTTTATTCTTTTGAATAAAAAGTTAATGGTAGATTGTTAGATCATGTTTCGGTATAGAAATCTTTACAGAGGTATGGATATGTACATTTTATCTTAATGTTTTTATATATAGGATTTTATATTGTAATTTTGTAATTTATTGAAGGTTAATACTAGATAAAATGCTAAAAAGTTTTAGCACTTTATCTTTTTGATTATTAGAGTTTTATTTATATTATGTTTTTAAGCATATTTAATATCTCTTTTTTTGGCTGATTTTCTTCATATCTTAGCATCCAAAATAATAGCGTATTAAATGTCCGTTACAATTAAAGATATAGCTGCTTTTGTGGGAGTTTCTTATTCAACTGTTTCACTTGTTTTGAACGGGAAAGCGGCGGAGAATAGGATAAGTGCAGAGTTGGAAAAGAGGATACTGGCTGCAGCGAAAGAGCTAAACTATAGACCAAATACACTAGCCAGAGGCTTGAGGAGAGGGGTGACGAATACTATCGGATTTGTTATCTCTGATGTTTCTAACCGATTTTTTATAAAGCTAGCACGTTATGTAGAAAAAGAAGCAATGAAATATGGCTATCGAGTCCTTTTTGCTAGCTCGGATGAGGACGAGAATAGATGTGTAGAAGTTGTCAATACTTTTTTAAATCAGCAGGTTGCCGGATTAATTATAATTCCGGCTGAGGGGCTTGAGGAAAAGATTGCGCAGTTAACCAATCTTAAGATTCCTTTTGTGTTGGTCGATAGACATTTTCCCAAGATAGATGCAAACTATGTTGTTATGAATAACTGGCAGTCAGCCTATGATGCAACAGAATATTTAATAAAGAAAGGAAAAAAGCGAATCGCGACATTTTCTTATGCAACTAATTTTTTTCATATGGCAGAAAGGCTAGATGGTTATAAAGCTGCATTAAAAGACTACAACATCCGCTTTGATAGACAGTTGGTTAAAGAGGTGCCCTTTTTAGATAATGAAAAAAGTGAAGTTTTATTAGGAGAATATATACCACATTTAGTAGAAGACTTAAATATTGATTCTATCTTTTTTCAAACTAACAGTACAGCTATTCCAGGAATACAAATTTTATATGAACGGTACATTAGAGTAGGTAAAGATATATCGGTAATATGTTTTGATGATAATGAATTTTTTAAGTTATTGATGCCTCCGGTTTCTTCTTTACTACAGCCAATTGAAGAAATGGGAATTGAAAGTGTAAGAATTTTAATCGACGAAATAAAAAATAAAAGAGCAAAGAGAATGAAAAATAAAACAGTTTATTCAGCAAAACTTATTGATAGAAATAACTGATCGTTATTTTTATTTTAAAATGCTAAAACGTTTGAGTGATATAATCATTGATTTAATTAATTGCTAATCAAGTAAATATGAAAAAAAAACTTTTGAGAGATTATTCTCATCTAAAATTATGGATTACACTTGTTTTGATGGTAAGTGTAATTAGCAGTTTTGCACAAAAAATTGAAGTAACTGGAATTGTAAAAGGAGGAGATGGAAGTCTCATTCCAGGGGCAACAATTGTTGAAAAGGGAACAACTAATGGTACTGTTACTAATGTAGATGGTGAGTTTGCACTTAATGCATCATTAGATGCAACAATCGTTGTTTCATTTGTTGGAATGCTTAAGCAGGAGATACCTGTCGGAGACCAGCGAAGATTCGAAGTTACTTTACAGGTTGATGCAATAGGTATTGAAGAAGTAGTAGCTATCGGTTATGGAACCAGAAGTAAACAGGCTCTAACAGGGAGTATTGTAAATGTTAATACTTCTGAGTTAAAGAAGATTAATCCTGTTAATAATATTACAAACGCATTACAGGGAATGGTACCTGGAGTCGTAGCCAATAGTGGAAACACTCCTGGGTCAGGTGCGAATATTCAGATCCGGGGAATAGGGACGATTAATAGTACTTCTCCACTTGTAATTGTTGATGGAGTTCCGTCTGATATTGGACGTTTAAATCCGGCGGAGATTGAGTCGATGTCGGTACTTAAAGATGCTGCATCTACTGCAATTTATGGTGCAAGGGGGGCTAATGGTGTAATTGTAGTAACAACCATCCAGGGGAGTAAGTCACAAGCGCCAAAGGTTACTGTAAACGCGAGAGCTAGCGTTAGTGCTTTACCTCCTCAGTATGATATGTTAAACCCAACAGAATATGGTGAAATGTTGTGGATGTCATATGCAAATTCGGGAATGGAGCCTAACCATCCTCTTTATGGAAATGGTGCTACTCCTGTTATACCTAAATATATTTATCCAAGTGTTACCAATGATATTGACTTAAGCAAATATAGTGCTTATGATTATCAAATTGTTGAATCGACTCCCGAAGGAACCAATTGGTTTGATTATATCTATCAGAATGCAATTACCCAGGACTATGATATGACAATTACTGGTGGAGCAGACAAGTTAACGTATGGTGTTGTATTTGGTTATACTGATAACTTGGGTTCGGTAAAGGAATCAGGATATGATAGATTTAATTTTCGAACAAACCTATCCATAGATCTATTCGATTGGCTGGAAATAGGAGAAAACTTTGGTGTTAGGTCACAAGACGACTGGGGTAGGCAATCCGATGGAGGTGAAGGGAGTTCTGTGTCCATGGCTATGCTTATGCCTCGCCTGTGTCCTGTTTACGATATTGAAGGTAATTGGGCTCCTGTTACAAAGTTAGTTGGATTCTCATCAAATAGGAACGAACCTTCAGAGATATGGAGACAAAGTGATTATACAAATAAATATTTGTCACTGGAGGGAAATGTATATGCAAATATTCGGTTTTTAAAGGATTTCACAGCAAAAACGATTCTTGGTGTATATGGCGGTAACGGATGGATAAATCAGCCCACAGAAGCAAATCCATGGAACTATTCAGGAACTTCTATTGATAAGCTTACTGTTTCTTCCAGCAAGGCCAGGAACTGGGATTGGACCAACACGATAAATTATATAAAAACATTTGGAGAGCATCGAGTTGATATTATGGCAGGATTTGAGGCATCAAGTAGTCGCTCTGACGATATGACTGCTTCTCGTGAAGAGTACTTTTTACAAACCGAAGAATATTTTGTATTGAGTGCAGGTGAAGGTACACAAACGAATAGTGGTGGTTATTCAGAAAGCTCTTCTACTTCGTATTTTGGAAGATTACATTATGAATATAAGAATAAATACTTTTTTGATGGTGTTGTAAGGCATGATGGTTCATCTGTTTTTGCAGAAAATTACAGATGGGGAACTTTCCCGTCGTTTGCTGGAGGATGGATTATTTCTAATGAAGAATTTATGAATTCAGTTGGTTGGCTGGATTTGTTAAAATTCCGTGCAAGTTGGGGACAATCCGGAAACAATAGAATTGGAACATATAATGGTTTCTCTACATTTCAAACCAATATTAATTTTTCCTATTATCCTATTGATGGGTCAAATGATAGTCCGAGCTCTGGTTTTGAAACAAGGGCATTTGGTAATCGCAATGCAAAATGGGAAACAACAACCACCATTAATTTTGGTCTAGACATCACTGTTTTGGAAAAATTTTCATTGGGACTTGATATATGGAATAAAAAAACCAGTGATATGCTTTATCCCAAAGCCATTCCCGCAGTATACGGATATGCTTCTGCACCGTCTGTCAACATTGGCGATATGTTGAACAAAGGATTTGATTTGTCTTTTGACTATAAAGGAAAATCTTCAAACAACGATTTCACCTATCATGTAAACCTGGTTGCTTCAAGGTATAAAAATGAACTGGAAAACTTATCGGATAAGGAAGATGAAGTAAATTACGGTTCCATTTACAGAGATCAATCTTATACTTACGCCAAAAAAGGTACTTCTTTTCCTGAATTTTACGGATATAAAGTATTGGGAATATTCCAGACTGATGGAGAAGCAGATGCATATTTTCCAAATGAATTAGATCCAACATATAACAAAGCTGGTCATTTTATATTTGCCGATATTAATGATGATAAGGTAATTAATTCAGATGACAGGACGTCGATCGGTAATCCGCATCCTGACTTGACACTTGGTCTTAACTTAAATCTTGCGTACAGGAATTTTGACTTCTCAGCAATGTTATATTCCAGTATTGGAAATGATGTTTTAAATCTTGATCGTCGTATATTGGATTTCAACTATATGGAATTTTGGAGAGGGACAAGAAGGTTATATGAATCATGGGGAAGTCCACATCTGGGGAATAACGCAGATGCACAAATGCCATTGGCTGAGATAAACGATCAGGTAAGTCAATTACCGAGTTCCTACTATGTAGAAGACGGCTCATATTTAAGATTGACGAATCTGCAGGTTGGTTATACTTTTTCAAATACTGTTATCAAAAATATTGGATTGGAAAACCTACGTTTATACGTTGTTGGGCAGAATCTTCTAACGATCACAGGATATGATGGTCTTGACCCGGCCTTCTATAGTTCAGGTATCAATTTTGGTGTAGATGCTGGCAGATGGCCGACTGTTAAAACCTATATGTTTGGTATAAATGTAACTTTTTAATCTGTAATTTATAAATCAATATATCATGAAAAAAAGAATAGCAAACATAAAGCAAATTAGTATTTTGTTGCTTTTGATAGCAATATTATTATCCACTTCATGTGGGGAAGATTTTTTATATAAAAAACCAACAGGTGTTGTTTCACTTGAAGATTTTAACACTAAAGATGGTGTTGATTTGCTTTTAACGGCAAGCTATACATTGGTGAAAGGTGCAGCAATAAAATCGGGTTGGCCAAGGGAAGCATATTCAGCCTCACCTACGAATTGGGTTTGGGATTGTGCATCAGATGATGCCTATAAAGGATCTACCTTATCTGATCTTGCAGAAGGGGGAGAAATAGAACGTTTTGTCGCGATGCCGAATAACCCGCATATTGTTAATAAATGGGTAGTTTTATATGATGGAGTTTCCCGTGCGAATGATTGTATAAATGCAATATTGGCGGCCGATGATATGACCGATGCTGAGAAAAATGCAGCCATGGGGCAGGCTAAATTTCTGAGGGGATTTTATCATTTCAGGTTACAAAGAATGCATTATCAGGTTCCTTTTGTATCAAACGAAGAAATAGAAATTGAGAAAGTTCCAAATGATCACCCAATATGGTCTGAAATAGAACTGGACTTAACCGACGCAATATCATTATTGCCTGAAAGTTTTCCGGGAGAACCAGGAAGAGCAACTAAATATGCGGCCATGGCGTTAAAAGCTTATGTACAATTACACCAGGGAAAATACAGTGAAGCAAAAACGCTTCTGGATCAGATTATAAATAGTGAAAAGTATAGTTTAGCCGATCATTACTTTGATAACTTTGATTATGAACATCAAAATAATCAGGAATCAATTTTTGAAATTCAAAGAGCGGTTAATGACGGAACTGCCCAGGGATTTAATGGGACTCCGGATATATGGACAACCAATCCACCGACAACATCAGGGTTACCTGTTTGTTGCGGGATGTATCAGCCATCAATGGATTTAGTAGATGCTTTTAAAGTTGACGAGAATGGATTGCCGCTGTTAGGTATAAACGGGCCCAAATTTGACGATACAAATTTGAAAAATGATATGGGATTAGGGCCAAATGATGAGTTTATTCCGGCAGACGATTTAGTAGATCCTCGTTTGGATTGGACTGTTGCCAGGCGCGGTATTCCGTTTATGGATTGGGGGATTTGTACCGGTTGGGCGCGTGATCCTGCTAATGGTGGGCCATTTGAACTCAAAAAGAGAATGTACCCAAAATCGTTGGTTGGAATTGCTTCGCACGCTGCTTTTGCCCGTTCAACAGCTTTAAATACAAGGTTAATACGATATGCACACGTTTTATTGTGGAGAGCAGAATGTGCAGTTGAAGATAATGATCTTGAATTGGCCAAAAATTTGGTAAATCAAGTTAGAAGAAGGTCGGCTAATGACTTTGTTATGGGAAAATGTACTTCCTATGTTTTTCCAAATGCTCCATCATCAGAAGGAGCTGACGTTGATTGGGACCAGCCGGCTGCAAATTATTTGCTAGGGGAGTATGCAAGCTTTCCAAGCCAGGAATACGCCAGGGAGGCCGTTCATATGGAAATTCGTTTGGAAACCGCTATGGAAGGAAACCGGTTTTTTGACCTTCGTCGTTGGGGAAAACTGGATGAAGTAATTCCTGCATATATAACCAAAGACTCAGAATTCAGGTCTTTTATGCAAGGTGCAGTATTTAATCTTGAAAAAAATGATTACTGGCCTTTACCGGAAAGTGAGCTTGATATTCAGGCAGGTGTATTACAACAAGACCCTGCTTGGTAGGATACCAATATATTTGATAAGATACAAATAAGTAATTTTATTAAGCGAATCGGGTGTTAAAGAAATATCCGGTTCGCCTAATAATAGTAAACGTTTAACATACTCGCCGTTTATTTGGATAATTAGGGAGCCTTACATAATAAAACTAACTTCTGTATCCTGATGAAGACTAGAATCTTACTTGTTATTTTCGGACTTATTTCCCATTTTTGTGTATCTGCACAATATATTGACTGGTCTAATTCAGATCCGCGCTATATTGGAAATGGAAACGAAATCCCGAGCAAAACTTATGCTGACCAACCCTATGTTATTGTATGTGATGACGGTAGTTGGCTTTGCATCTTAACAACCTCTTCAGGAATTGAACATGCTTACATGAATAATATTATAGCAACCAGAAGTTATGATAAGGGCAGAACGTGGACAGAACCTGTAAATGTTGAACCTCCTGGTGTGCCACAGTCATCATGGGCTGTTCCGTTAAAAGTCCCGGGCGGGCGTATTTACGTATTTTATAATTACAATAAATATGGTTTTGAAGGAATAGAAGGAGTTATGAGTAGCCCTTTTATGTATAAATACTCTGACGATAACGGTAAAACCTGGTCAGAAAAAAGATTCGAAGTTCCCATTAGAACAACTCAAATTGATAGAGAAAATTACACACACGGAAAACATCAGTTTTTTTGGAGCATCGACAAGCCGGTTGTTACAGACAATGCAGCATATATCACATTTACTAAAATACTTCGTAAAGACCCTAAGCAACCTGAATTTTTCAAAAGGAGCGAAGGATTTATTCTGAGGAGTAAAAATATTCTTTATGATAATAATCCTGAAAAAATTGAATGGGTAACCCTGCCAGAAGGAGATTCAGGGATATGGAACCCTGAGTTTGGGAAAGTACAGTCGGAACATAATATGGTTATTCTAAATAACGGTGATTTGTACGTAGTTTACAGAACCATCGATGGTTCTCCTGCATATTCGATAAGTTCAGATGATGGAAAGACATTTTCCAAACCAAAGTATATGACATATGCAAATGGGCAACGTATAGGAAACCCACGTGCTTGTCCTAAAATATTCAAGACTGCAAACAGGAAATACCTGTTCTGGTTTCATAATAATTTTAGAAAAAATTCTTACAATGGACGAAATCCCGTATGGATTTCCGGAGGAATAGAAGAACGGGGAGATATAATATGGTCTCAGCCTGAGATAGTTTTATATGATAATGATCCTGCTATTCTTGGGATGAGTTATCCAGATTTTATTGAAGTGGACGGGCGATTGTGGATTACGGAAACACAAAAAAATGCTGCCAGAGTTCACGAAATAAATACTAACATAATTGAGGAAATGTGGAATCAGGGGAAAGTAACTGATCTAACAGTTGACGGGTTGATTATGAATTCAGATGAGAAAATGCTGTCGCAGAAAGAAATAAACTTCCCACAAATACCAGATTTGGCTTCCGGGGGTAGTTTTACAATGGAATTTTGGATGACAGCAAACATATTAAAAACAGGACAACAATTATTCAGCACAATCGGTCCGGAACATAAAGGAATGCAGGTTTCATTGCAAAAAGACAATACAATTGAAATCGAGATAAGTGATGGAGAAATCAGGGAAACAGATCTTCGCCAAAACAGAATTTTTACTTCAGATCAAAATACAATCGCAGAAAAAGAATTACATCATGTTGTATTTATAATTGATGGTGCTGCAAAAATTGCCACTATTGTAGTGGATGGCATACTTAGCGACGGAGATGTGGAAACAAGAGATTACGGGTGGGGAAGGATTTACCCTTATTTAGGGAAATTGAACGACACAAATAAATGTGTTCTTAATAAAGAGTTTGATGGAACAATTCATCTTATGAAAGTGTATAACCGTGCATTAAAAACTTCTGAAGCAATTTCCAATTATAATGCCGGTCTTAAAGCAAATTAATTACCTAAAATTTTGATTATGTTTAAACGTATAAATATCACTTCATTTTTTCTGGTTGGAGCAATTATATTGAGCCTATCGATTCCGGCAGGGGCACAAATCAGTCAGAAAAAGCCAAATATCATTCTTATCCAGGTTGACCAGATGCGACCGGATCATTTGAGTCATATGCCAAAATTGATGACACTCGCCAACGACGGTGTTATTTTTGAACATGCATATACGGCAGCACCTTTGTGCCAGCCCTCAAGAACCTCAATAATAACCGGACTTTATCCAAGTCGGACTAAAATATACGGCAATCAAACCGGGCCAATTCATAATGATTTAAGAGATGAAACCTTTATGAACCATCTGCAGAAAGCCGGTTATTATACTGCCTTAATTGGAAAGCATCACTATATCGACAGGTATGCCGTAGGAATAGATGTCACCAAAGAGGATAAAGCAGAAATCGGTAGATATGGAATAGATTATTTGGTCCAATGTCTTGACGTGGGGGAACACGTACCCAATAAAGACAAAACGGAAAATGTAGATGACTACATAAATTATCTAAAGAAAGAAAGGCTTCTTGAAAAGTATTTTAAAGAGGTAAATGAGGGTATTAAATCAGGACATCATCCGCTGGCCCCCGATGATTCTGAGGATGGATTTATCGGGTTACAAGCAGCCGACTTTATAAAAAAATACGATAAGGTTGAGCCTTTCTATTTAAACGTAAGTTTTATCGGACCTCATCCTCCTTACATGGTGCCTGGCGAGGTTAAAACCAAACCGGAAGATACTAAACCACCCAAATTAGCTCCGCCAAGTTTGAATACAAGCCGGCGTAGGGCTGTATATACCGATATGTGCGCCAATATAGATCATTATATTGGGAATATTATTGAGACACTTGAGTCAATGAAATACTTGGATAATACGGTAATACTATTTGTTTCAGATCACGGGGATAATCTTGGTGATTACGGAATTTGGGATAAGCGGTATTTTTATGAACAAAGTGTTGGTGTGCCTATGGTTATTTACGGTAAAGGTATTCCAGGACGGAATATAAGATTTGGTTCGGTAAGGTCAAAGGCGCTGGTATCAACACTTGACATTTATCCAACGATACTTTCAGTTGCCGGTGTCGATATTTCGGACATGGACAGACCCGGCAAAAATCTGATTGAAATCGCTAACGGTAATCCATCTGCCCTTCGTAGTGCTGTTTTTTCCGAACTCGGTACCTGCGCTATGATAAGGACTGCGAGCTGGAAAATGGTTTTCGACCCTGAACAGGGAGGAGTTTGCTATCTCTTTAATTTGATAAACGATCCTGAAGAAAGAAACAATCTGTCCGGTGTCCCAGGATACGATGCAATTACTGCCGACCTGACAAGCCAATTACTGTCAAAATACATCACTAACTTTCAGGCAACGCAGGGTAAGGAACAAATACGATTACAAAAAGTACGGGTGAGATCTAAGGATTAGATATTTAATTCTATGAATTGTAACTTATTACACATAGTATTTACGGTTTGTTTTGTTTCCTGTTCACTTTTTGGACAATCGGAAAATCAAATTAATGAAAGCAAAATCAAATATTATAATGGAGATTTGTTTTTGCTGGAAGGTTCTGCTTTTACTAATGATGTAAAAGAAAATCGTTATCAGAGGCTACCCGATAAATATCATGGAAAAGTTAGGGATCTGGTTTGGGACTTATCTAAATGTTCATCGGGAATGTCTGTCCGGTTTTTTACAAACTCAACCTATATTTATGTAAAGTGGAGTGTTGTAAACAGCTCAATAGCAAATCGAAATCATATGGCCGCCACAGGAGTTAAGGGAGCCGATCTTTATTTTAAAAATGGTAAAGAATGGCAATATGTTAATACGGCGAGGCCAAACGGAAAAGACTTCGAAGAATTGCTGGTTGAAAATATGGATGGCAAGAGGAAGGAATTCAGGTTGTATTTACCACTATACATTGAATTAACTGATATCCAAATAGGAGTCGAGGAAAGCTGCAAAATTGAGAAAGCAGTCCAAGATTCCGGTAAACCAATTGTTTTTTACGGAACAAGCATTACTCAGGGGGGATGTGCTTCCCGACCGGGGATGGCTCATACAAATATAATTTCAAGAAAAACAGGTATAGAATGTATAAATCTCGGGTTTCGCGGTAACGGAAAAATGGAACCAGAATTGGCTGAATTAATCAGGGAAATTGATGCTGAATTTTATGTAATTGAATGTTTGCCCAATATGACAAAACAAGAGGTTTTGGAAAGAATCTCTCCATTTATGGAAATACTTAGGGAAAAGCGCAAAAACACACCTGTTGTTTTTGTGGAGAATTTAATTTATGAGAAAAGTTATTTGGATAACAAGATAATGCAAAGCATAAGCGAAAAAAATCTGGCATTGAAAGGTGAATTTAAAAAATTAAAAAATGACGGGTTCAAAAATATCTATTATATGGCTGGAAAAAACGCTCTGGGGAAAGACCACGAGGCAACGGTAGATGGCACTCATCTGACTGATTTGGGATTTTTAAGATATGCCGACTTTTTGATTCAGAATTTAAATAAATATAAACTTCTTTAATAGATAACAGTATTAGGATGATTGCAAATGTCATTTATAATAGGCGGGGAAAGAATCTAATCAAATTCTTTGTAGTGATTATGTTACTATACTCGTGTGTTGATAAGGGCAACAAGGAAAGTAATATTGATTTCAGTATGCAAAAGCTAAGTGAATCTACTTTTAGTGAAACAATCTCCAATTATTCCATCGTTAAACTGGAAACTGCTGAGGAATCAAAGATTAATGTCATCACGAAAGTTCTTATTAACAACGAACATATTTATGTTCTTAATCACTGGGAGAATAGGCAGGAGATTCTCATATTTTCCCAGGCAGGGGATTATATTGATAAAATAAGTAGTGGAAATAATTCAACAAAAAGTTTTTCCGGTATTATCGATTTTGATATTCATCCTGTGACCGGAGATATCTGTCTTCTTGACCAAAAGCAAAAAAAACTTGTATTCTTTAAAGAGGATGGAAGATTTGTAAAAAGTACCCCAATCAATTATCTGGCAGGAGAAATAGCTTATGGAGTTAAGGCAGGAAAAGTATTTGTGGTTTTACATACAATACAATCAGATGCTGAATCAGATATTAACGATGAGATCATCGTATATGACGAAAATGATAAACTTTTAGACACATATTTTGAATATCAAAAAGAAAATCAGCCGTTACAAAATAAGAGAATAACCCTGATGAAAAGAGGTGATAATGTGATGTTTCTAAAGGAAGGAACAAACACCCTCTACGAAATCGGACTAAAGAAATGTGACATAAAATCAACTTTTACTTTTCCTAAACCGGTTCTACCTGTCAATAAGATTTACGGTGCATTTTTTAGCGGTGACGTAGATGTATCTCAATATGTTTATGATATAGATTATTTTGAATCAGACAGTATACTGTATACAACTTTTTCGAGTACAGATGGTGATTATATTGGGATCTTCAATAAAGAGACAAACTGCTCAACTCTATATAACATGCTTCTTGATCCATCGTGTAAGTGTGGTATAAAAATCGAAATAGCAGGTGTATATCAGAACAACTTTATTGTTCAAATTCCCCGAACAAAGATTGCGGATGTTCTGGAGGTTTTGGATAACGGAAGGACAAAATGTACAAACGATGAAATATTTGAATTAATTGACAATATGAAACCCGGAGAAAATCCGATTCTGTTATTGCTTGAGCTAAAATAAAGGAGAACAACCATATGAAACAAATCATTAAAACAAATCAACCGACAAAATTCTGTTTTTTCTGTCCGCTAATTTGTGCGTTAAAGATGAGCACAGGTAGAGTTATATTAATCTTGCTCCTAATACAAACAGGTTTTGTAAATACAATTCTGGCGCAGCCAAAAGACTGGCGTAATGCAAAAAATGGCACGTCTATTTATACAAATGGTTATTGCGATCAACCTTATGTTGTGGTTCTTGAAAACGGCAAATGGCTTTGTGTTTTTACTACAAACGAAGGGCATGAAGGAAGCGGGGGACAACATATTGTAAGTTGTTTAAGCGATGACCAGGGAAAAACATGGACAGAGCCGGTAAGGATTGAAGAACCAGGTAAAGAGTCAGCTTCCTGGGCAATGCCGTATCTAACTGATTACGGAAGGGTTTATGTTTTTTACGACTATAACGGAGATAGAATCCATGACCTGGGTACCCGGAAAAACATACGCGAAGACATGCTCGGATGGTATTGTTACAAGTATTCCGACGATGAGGGAAAAACATGGTCAGAAAGATATCGTTTAGATGTTCGTACAACAAATGTCGATTTGGATAATGATTGGGCAGGTAAAGTTCAGATTCTGTGGGGCATTGGCAAACCGGTTGATGTGGATGAAGGGATGATGTTTGCCTTTACAAAAATTGGTAAATATATGCTTGACAACAGTGAAGGCTGGTTTTTCAGATGCGATAACATCAACACTGAAAGGGATATTACAAAACTGAAATGGCAAAATTTACCTGAATCACAGGATGGCTTAAAAAACACAGATTTGGGACCAATCAACGCCGAACAAAATATTTTCCAAATGAATGATGGTTCCATTTACTGCATGCATCGCACTGTTTCCGGATTTCCTGCTGAATCCTATTCTTATGACGGAGGAAAAACATGGACATTGCCTGTTCCACCTATGTATGTGAATGGATTAGAACTTAAAAATCCAAGGGCATGTCCGAGAATCTGGAAATGTAAAAACGGTAAATATTTATTTTGGTATCATAACAACGGAGGGAAAGATTTTAATTCGAGAAATCCGGCGTGGGTCAGTGGAGGAGTTGAAAAGGACGGTAAAATTATCTGGAGCCAGCCAGAAATATTAATTTATGAAGAGCAGCCCGACATAAGAATGAGTTACCCTGACTTGATTGAACAGAATGGCAGATACTGGATTACTGAAACAAATAAAGAGAACGCACGGTGTCATCCGGTCCCTGATGGTTTTTTTGATATAATCTGGTCTCAATTAGAGAGAAATGCGTTAACTGAAGATGGTCTGGTTGCCCAATGGAATGAAAAAAATCATAAAACAAGTCGAACATTCAAAATTCCTCAGACTGAAAAGAATCAATATCAGTCAGGTTTTACATTCGATTTTAAAATTAGTTTGACAGACATACAATCGGGGCAGGTACTGTTTGCTGCAAAGACTCAGGATAATAAAGATGTTATTTTACAAACAGGTGAATATGGTTCCGTGGAAATTATCATAGAAAACGGGAATAATGTAGAAAAATGGAATTCTGATCCCGGACTAATAAATGCCTACGGAGAACATTGTGTTGCCGTATCGGTTGACAATGGGCCTAAAATTATTCAATTCGTAGTAGATGGAACCGTTTGTAACGGCAGAGACTTCAGGCAATTTGGCTGGACCAGATTTAAATCGAATTTGGAAAATATTTCGTTTAAAGAAATTGAGGTGGGTGATTTGAATAGTGGTCAAATTCGCCCCAAGGGCACCTTAAAGATTTTGAGAGTGTATAACAGACCGCTAATGAATACCGAAATTATCGGGAACCATCGTAATTTTTTAGGTAAAGAGCTTTTTTTGAATCTGAATTCAAAAGAGAATTGAATTGGTTTAATTATGAATAGCGACTGGAAAAAAAATATAGAAGAACGTGTAGAACAATTCAAATTATTTTATGCTCGTAAAAACGACCGGTCTTTATTGGGATTTTTCTGGGGAAGTGAATATCCGGTGCACAGGTATCCGGCCGCAAAATCTATTCCCGAAAGAACTGTACTTTCCCCAGACCATTTTAGTATTGAAGCATATTTAAACGATTACGACTACTTGTTTGAGGAGCATGAAAAATGTGGAGGCGATTTTATCTGGAGTGCCAGCATTTATTGGGGAATCCCTTGGGTCGAAGCCGCGCTTGGATGTCCAATACTCCTTAGTAGTTATTCTTCCGGTTCGATTCATGCTGAGCCTCTACCGGGTTTTAGAGGAGCCGCCGGTATCCCTGAGTTCTCATTGGAAAATAAGTGGGTGAAAAAGGCTATTGAGTTTCTTGAACAAATGACGGAACGAAGTAGCGGACGTTATCCACTGGCAACTACCCGTATGCGTGGAATATCTGATTTGTTGTCGTTACTATATGGGACAGAGAACCTCATTTTTGCAATGCTTGAAAAACCGGATGAGGTAGATGCTGTTGCAGAAAAACTAACGGATTTTTGGATTCAGTTTGGAAAGATGCAGATTGAACATATTTCTGATTTTTATGGGGGAATCGGTTCGTTTTATTACAATGCCTGGGCTCCCAAAGGCACAATATGGCACCAGGAAGATGCTGCAGCAATTTTGTCTCCCGATTTGTATGACACCTTTATCAGAAAATGGGACGAACAAATTGTAAATGTTTTTGATGGGTGTATTATGCATCAGCATGCCAATGGCTATTTCCCATATGAATATTATGTAAATATGGATTTTACCGCACTGGAATTACATATCGACAGCGGTGGACCATCTGCCGAATCACTTCAATCTGTATATACTCAAATTATGGAAAATAAGCCATTAATTATTTGGGGTGATATTCCGGAAAATGATTTGGAGTGGATATTTAGTAACCTCCAACCGCAAGGACTGGCAGTGATAACAGTGGTACAAGATGAAAATGAGGCTAGTAAAATATGGGGAAAGTATATAGGATAATGCAATTAAATGAAATTCGATTTAAATAGTTTAGTTAGTTACAGGAAAGGGTGTTCTATGATAGAAATCATTTGAATAGCCTTTCCTTCGAAAAGAAATTTTTAAAAATGAATATGAAAACAGCAATTTTTATAATTTTTTTGTGCTTGGCAGAAGTTATTTATGCACAGGATAATACGGATTGGAGATTTATAGATAATGCTGAGGGAATTATCCCCGATGAAAATTATGCCGATCAGCCTTATGTTATAGTTGCAAAAAATAACGATTGGGTATGTGTCTTAACCACTGGCCCCGGCACTGAAAGCCAGGTGGGGCAGCATATGGTAGCAGCTATAAGTTCTGATCAGGGAAAAACCTGGTCGCAGCTAATTGATATTGAAGAGTCGGATGCTCCACCTTCATCATGGGGAATCCCTTACATAACTCCTTATGGTCGTATATATGTTTTTTTCACCTTTAACGGGGATTCCATTAAAAATTACCCGAATGGCGAACCTGTTGTTAGAAACCATAATACAGAATTGGGTTGGTATTGTTATAAATATTCCGATGATAATGGACGTACCTGGTCTAATAGATACCGTATTCCAATGCGAAAAACCACAGTTGATTATATTAATCCATGGAATGGTAAAGTTCAATTGTTTTGGGGAATTTCAAAACCTTTCACTCACGAGAAATCCATGTATTTTTCTTTTACAAAAATGGGTATTCATCCACAGGATATGGGAGAAGGTTTTTTATATAAATCAGATAATATTAACACGGAAAAGGATCCGGCCAAACTTCACTGGGAACTTCTTCCCGAGGGTAATACAGGGATTAGTTACACGCCGCTTGGAGTTACACAGGAAGAGCATAATGTTGTTCCGCTGAATAACGGCGGGTTGTATTGTATGTACAGAACCAGTGAGGGATACCCTGCAAATTCCTACAGTGCAGATAACGGGAGAACCTGGAGTACACCGGAATATGCTACTTATGCAGATGGTAGGGTTATAAAAAATCCGAGAGCTTGTCCAAGGGTTTTTAAAACTTCAAACGGTAAATATCTTTTATGGCATCACAACAATAATATAAAGGGGTATACCGGACATCGGAACCCGGTGTGGATATCAGGTGGTATTGAAGTTAAGGGAAAAATAAAATGGTCGCAACCGGAAGTATTACTCTATGGTCCGCAGGACATACGCGGAATGAGTTATCCCGATTTAATCGAAGAGAATGGAAATTACTGGATAACTGAAACACAAAAAACCGTAGCCAGGGTTCATCTTATTAATAAGGATTTACTGGAGGGGATTTGGAATCAGGAATTGATGAAAAACGTAACAACAAATGGGTTGGTATTTGAGAAAGATAATATTCCTTCCAAAACGGATTTACCTTCCCCTGAACTTCCTGATTTGGGAAACGGTTCAGTTTCAATTGAAATACTCATTGATAGTGATGAATTAAAACCCAATCAGGTCATTTTGGATAATACCGATAAAAGCGGGAATGGAATAACAATTAAAGTAACTCCCCAAAGAACCATCGGCCTGAGTTTGCAGGATGCGGAGCAAAAAATTTTTTGGGATACTGACCCTGGAATGGTGACGGAAGGAAAGAATCATGTAGTCTTTATAATGGATGGTCAGGCAAATCTTATTACGTCTGTAGTAAACGGAAGATTATGCGACGGCGGACGATACCGTTTGCAGGGCTGGTCATGGTTTAGCCCGGATATTAAAGATATCAATGGAAATAAGCAGTTAAAAATTGCCCCTACTTTTGACGGCTCGGTTAAAATGCTGAGAATTTATAACAGATATCTTACAACCTCAGAAGCAATAGGTAACTACTACTCATTGACGAAAGGGAAAAAATAGTTTCGTTTTGTGAAAATACAAACAGAATTAGTAATGGATAAAAAAATCAGATTTCAAATTAGAATAAAGGAGAATTGTAACTTATTTCTGCTTTTTGTACTAGTTGTTTTAATTTCTTCCTGCGACATAGGAGAAAAAAACACTGAACAGGATAAAATTAAGGAAAAATCAGGAATTAAGAGTCTTTTTAGCAGGGACGAAATTATTGAAATGGGGTATCCTTTCGGGAAATATGGTAAAGATATACCACTCGGGGACCCGGATGTTGAGTGGAAAAGAAGCAATCCAGATATTTGTGTTTTTGTCCCAACAGGCTCCGGGATTTATAATGGGGATAACGAGCATTTTCTTGTGTTTAAGGCGCCTAAAAGCGAAGAACTTATCGCTTTATGGACACAAAGTTCAGTCGAAGGTAGGGGCGACAATCATCTCGTTCTGGCACGAAGTTCGGATGCCATCAATTGGTCAGAACCTGAATATTTGGTTGGCGCAAAATATGGTAAGGGAGGTCTGCAGGCTAGCTGGGGTTTTCCTGTCGTTTCAGAAAATGGCAGAATATACGTTTTTTATACAAAAGAAATCGAAATATATGATAACAGCAGGCAGGGAAGCGGAACAATGGGATGTATCTTTTCAGATGACAATGGACATACATGGACGGAACCCAGAGAAATTGAAATGCCCCGGTCAAAATACGATAATCCTGATGCAAAATATCCAAAGAACTGGATTGTTTGGCAGAAACCAATTAAAGACAACGAAGGGAAGTGGATTGCCGGATATACCCTTATCACATCAGAAACTGTCATGAAAAGCGAAAAGAACTGGGTAAATGCGGATTCGAGATGTTATTTTATGCGATTTGTAAACATCGATGAAGATCCATCTCCTGGAAAAATAAAAATTGAATGGTATCCTGAAAATGATCAAGGATTGGAAGTTCAAAATCCTGTATATCCTCACATGTCGGTAGCTCAGGAACCGGCGGTAGTTTTATTACCCGATGGCAGGTTATTTACCGTTATGCGAAACATGACTGGATTTGTTTATTATTCAGTTTCATCTGATAACGGAAAAACATGGGAAATACCGAAAATGCTAAAATATTCAGATGATGGAAAGGGAATTCCACACCCAATGTCGCCATGCCCTTTATACAAACTTGACAATGGAAATTTTATTCTGGTTTTTCATAATAACAACGGAAAAAGGCTTGGGTACGATCAGGCAGATAAAAAGTGGTATATAAATGTTGCAAATATTGTACGAAATCCAACTTATTATGCAGTTGGGGAATTTAAACAGGATGGAGACCAACCTGTTTGGTTTAGTGAACCGGTGGAACTGCTTAATACGCATGATATTGCTGTTCCTCCAAAAATGTCGGCAGAAATTGGCACCTATCCCAGTATTACTGAGTTTCAGGGAAGAACAATACTTTGGTATCCCGATCGGAAAAGGTTTCTGTTGGGAAAATATTTGGATGATGTTCAATAGAGTTTCGTAAAAGATTTATTCGGATTTGTCTAACTAAAAAATGAAAAAAATGGAAAATAAGCAATTCAGGAGAGGACAGCATATATACAATTTCATTGGTTTGGCACTGTTTTTTGTTTTTCTGTTACATTCAACTGATATTTATTCGCAGGAAAAAGACTGGAGGAATATTGAAAATGCAGTAGCTGTTATCCCCGATGAGGGATACTGTGATCAACCTTATTCCGTGATAAACAGCAAAGGTGAGTGGGTGGTTGTTTTAACTACAGGTGCCGGTCATGAAGGGCAACCAGGGCAACATGTTGTTTCAACAATTAGCAAGGACAAAGGAAAAACCTGGAGTCCGTTGATAGATATCGAACCTGCTACCGGACCAGAAGCATCATGGATAACTCCTTTAATAATTCCATCAGGACGAATTTATGTGTTTTATACTTACAATTCAGAAAATCGACGTGAGGTGCTGAATTCAAAAGGCGTTCCGATAAAACGTGTAGATACATTCGGGAAAATGATGATGAAGTATTCCGATGATGGTGGATATTCCTGGTCGGAAAAACACTATGAAGTCCCTGTACGAAATTTCGAAATCGATGATAAAAATATTTATAAAGGAGAAATTCAATTTTTTTGGAGTGTGGCCTTGCCAATTGTTCATGAAAATGCAGTGTATTTTCCACTCTCAAAAGTGGGTAATTTTGGTGAAGGATTTATGGAAAGCGGTTCAGGGGCGATTTTGAAAAGTTCAAACATCCTTTACGAAAAAGATCCTGAGAAAATAGAATGGGAAACACTCCCTGATGGAAACAAAGGATTACTCCCACCACAGGGACAGGTCGCCGATGAACATAATATTGTTTCGTTAAGCGATGGAAGCCTGTATTGTGTATATCGAACCAATCAGGGACATAATGTCCAGGTTTATAGCAGAGACAATGGACACACATGGACAACACCGAAATGGGCTAGTTATTCACCCGGTGGGAAGCTCATGAAACAACCGCGGTGTTTTAACAAGATTTATAAATTTAGTAACGGGAAATATGCGATGTTTTTTCATAACAACGGATCCCGAAACTACAGCAGCCATCCTCTTGGAAACCGCAATCCAACCTGGCTTGCGGGAGGTATTGAAAAAGATGGATATATTTACTGGAGTCAACCCGAAGTTTTTCTTTATGACATGAACTATTTCAATGGGATTTCCTATCCCGACTGGATTGAAGATGAAGGAGAATACTATTTTACAGAAACACAAAAGACGATTGCACGAATTCATAAAATACCAGCGGAGTACCTTGAGATGCTTTGGACCCAGGCGCTTAATAAGCAAAAGACAAAAGAGGGGCTTGTGCTGGATCTTAAAGGAGAATCCTGTAAACAGGGCAGAGAGTTTTCAATGCCCGGGATAGGGAATTTATACAAGGGAGATGGATTTTCTCTGGAATTTAAATTAAAAACCGACAATCTTAAAAAAGACCAGCTGTTACTTGATACCCGTCGCGAAAAGACCGAAGGTTATCAAAATGCAGCAAAATACATTGGCAATGGGCTTAAAATTAGTATTCTAAAATCGGGAGCGTTGGAATTTTTAATGGATGATGGCAGGACGCCGTTAATTTGGTCAACTGAATCCGGAGTAATAATACCCAAAACAGTTAATCATATTGTAATAAACGTTGATGCAAAGTCTAAAATGCTCACTTTTGTTATTAATGGTGATTTGTGGGATGGAGGTGAGAGACCATTTGGATATGCTCGATTTAATCCGTTTATGTGGGATGTAAACGGTGATCCAAAAGTCCGGTTTTCGTCTGAATTTAAAGGAGATATTTTATTATTCAGGGTTTATAACCGGTTTCTTTATACTTCGGAATCTATTGCAAACTATCTTTCAGGTCAATGAGATTAATATCTTGTATATTACTGTTTTGTTTGCTGGGAGGCTGTTGTTCTTCTGAAAAGAAAAGCCCGGTGAAACCCAATGTCGTATTTATACTTGCCGACGATTTAGGTTACGGAGATTTACAGTGTTACGGAAATCCATACATTGAAACGCCGGAAATTAACAAACTGGCGAATCATGGCATTCTTTTCACTCATTATTACAGCCCGGCCCCGCTTTGTGCCCCGGCGCGCGCTGCAATATTAACAGGTATGTATAATCACCGGACTGGGGCAATAGATGTTTCATCCAACAGGGGGATTGATCGGATTGCTCTTTCCTATAAAACAATGGGAGATTATTTTAAAAGCGAAGGCTATTCTACCGGTTTGATAGGAAAGTGGCACAACGGTTTGTATGATCTTCAATATCATCCCAATAAAAGAGGATTCGACTATTTTTTCGGATTTCTGAATGGTATTCAGGATTATTGGAGCTGGAATCTTGATTTAAATGGAACCAATGTCCCTTCCGATGGAAGATATCTAACAGATGTTATTACAGAAAGCTCACTTGAATTTATGATGAGGAATAAAGAAAAACCATTTTTTCTTTTTATTGCACATCATGCTCCCCACATTCCATATCAGGCGCCCGAAAGACTTGTAAAAAAATACATGGAGAAAGGGAAGGGAGTGTTCAATGAGAAGGTGGCTACACTTTACGCCATGATTGAGTCTATGGATAGGGGAATTGGAATGGTCGTAAATGAACTCAAAGATTTGGGATTAAGTGATAATACTATTATTGTATTTACTAGTGACAACGGAGCACAAAATACTGGTGAAAATTTGCGTTATCAGGCAGGCCTGTCTGGGACAAAAGGTATTGTTCTCGAGGAGGGTATAAGAGTTCCTGCAATTGTTTCATGGCCAGGGAAGTTTCCTCAAAATAAAATATTTACCGGTCCTGTGCACGGTTGTGACTGGTTACCCACATTACTATCCCTTACAAATAACACTTCCGGCATAATTAAGAATACCGATGGGCATGATATTTCCGAAATTTTGCTTGGGAAAAGCAATGAATCAAATTATGACCGGGATTTGTACTTCCAAAAAAACAGGTATTACCCGGTGCCACATTCCGATGCTGCAATAGTAAAAGGAAAGTGGAAATTATACTGGCCTGGAATAAAGGTAACAATGAAAAAGGAAGATAAAGATAATCCTTCGGTTTGGAAAGGAGCCACGGAACCACACTGGGAAATGCCATGCGATACAGTAATACCACATTGGAAAGATATTGTTCCATTAAATCCACAACTTTTTAATTTAGTCGAGGATCCTGCTGAATTGTATGACCTCTCTGCCAATCATCCTGAAATTGTAAACGAACTGACACGGAAGTGGGATAGTTGGTTTTCCGATGTAATGAAAGATTATAGAAAATCATGGAAAGAAATAAAAAATACAGAAAAGAGAAGATGGAGTGCTGATGAAGGGAAAAATCAATAATAGCTAATATACAATTTTAAAATTACAAATAATGAAAAAGATATTAATTCTGATAGCTTTACTTATAGGGATAAAAGACTTTGCCGGGGCACAGTCTGTAAGTCAAAACGAAAGAATGCAATGGTGGCGCGATGCTCATTTCGGAATGTTTATCCATTGGGGACTTTACGCGATACCCGCCGGCGAATGGGAGGGAAAAGAAATTGAAGGAATAGGGGAGTGGATTATGAAACGGGCCCAGATACCTGCTACCGAGTACCGCCAGTTTGCCAAAGAATTTAATCCTGTAAAATTTAATGCATATGATTTTGTAACTACCGCAAAAAACGCGGGAATGAAGTATATAACTATCACTTCGAAGCATCACGATGGTTTTGCTATGTTTAAGTCTGACGCTTCAGATTACAATATAGTGGATGCAACTCCTTACGGAAAAGATGTGATTAAAGCATTAGCTGAAGAATGCCATAAACAGGGATTAAGAATATGCTTTTACTATTCTCAATCGCGCGACTGGAATGAACCAAACGGACTAGACAATGAATGGGATTTCCCGAAAGAAAGAAACTTTCAGAAGTATCTGGAGGAAAAAGTAAAACCTCAGCTTACTGAATTGCTAGCCAATTATGGCCCGGTGGGGTTAATCTGGTTCGATACACCCATGAGTATAACAAAAGAACAGGCACAAAGCCTGAAAAATTTAGTACGGAGACTTCAACCCGAATGTATAATCAGCGGCAGATTAGGAGGAGGAGTTGAAACTGATTATATGTCAACAGGTGATAATGTAATCCCGGCAACCGTGGTTCCCGGAGATTGGGAAGTTCCGGCAACTCTTAATAATACATGGGGTTATAAAAAGAATGATCATCATTGGAAATCTCCTGTAGATCTTACCCGTCTTCTTTTTGATATTACAGCAAAAGGTGGCAACTACCTCCTGAATGTAGGTCCTACCGCCGAAGGATTGATTCCGCAGGAATCGGTTGATATACTTGCCAATGTAGGCGACTGGATGAAAATAAACAGTGAATCGGTATATGGAGCCCTTCCAAACCCGTTTAATGTGGAATTTAAATGGGGAAACATAACACAGAAATCCGGAAAACTCTATCTGGGGATATTTGACTGGCCTTCCGGTGATTTTTATCTGGAAGGGCTTGAAAACAAGGTCAATAAGGTATATTTGTTATCCGATGCAAATCAAACACCACTCCCTTTTAAATCTATTTACAATAAGAATTTAAAACATCATACTTTAAAGATTGAACTTCCGGATGCTGCTCCTGATGAGGCAGTCTCAGTCGTTGTTCTTGAAATAAAAGGAAAAGCAAAAGTTGAACATGAAATTTGCCAAAATGTAGATGGAAGCGTTTTATTACATGGAGCAATGGCAGATGCCAGAAAGGACGGGAAACCTTATGATTTAAAATTTACGGCAAGGGGGGGAGGCGCTGACTGGAAGGACGAAAATGTAAATCTTACATGGAATTTTAAAGTAGAAGAACCCGGACAATACAAAATTGATTTAGTTTCAACCGAAACCGGTTCTCATGGAAATCCCTTGTGGCAGGGAGGACATAAAGTTAAAATACAGACATCGGGTCAGTCAGTTGAGTTTGTTGTTAAAAAAGATTTTAGTGAATATAACCAGCGTACCCAGTATTGGAAAAAAATACATACAGATGGCGGTAATATAAATCTTAAAAAGGCTGGAGAATATACACTTTCATTAGAACCACAAGAGCTGTCGGATGGAAATATGGGATTTACTTTCCAGAGTATCAGTTTGATACCTGTAAGTCACTAATTAGATAATGATTGTATGGGTAGGGTACTGCTAATGTGATAATATGAAGAATTAATTGTTGAAGAATATGCTTGCCAATGCTTTGAATAAGAAGTACGCTGGAGTATTAGCCATTGCTTTTATTTTGTTGATTTTTTCTTTTCAGAAATCGGAAGGACAAATATCACGAGAGTTCAGTTTGCCACTGTGGATTTCGGATGATATGATATTTCCTTCTGAGACTAACTGGATACTTAAGGGAAGTTGCGGTCCATTTCAGGAGGTATCGGTCAGTTTTGATAATATAAAAATTTCAACCAAGTCAGATAAAGATGGTTTATGGGAAATAAATTTTCCTTCTGTAAAACCTGGTATTTTCGCCGATATGGTGTTTGTTTGTAATGGTGAAACAAAGGTTATAAAAGAAGTGCTTTCAGGAAATATATGGTTGTGTGCAGGGCAGTCAAATATGGCAATACACGTTAAATCTTCCAAAGAGTCCATCGAAGCCGGAGAGGATTTATTTTCGTCTGATATACGTTACTTCAATGGCAAACAATGGCAAAAGGTCACAAGCGAAAATGTACAGAGTATTTCAGCAGTGGCTTTCTTCTTTGCTGCTGAAATGGAGCGAAGAAGAAAGAAACCGATAGGTATTTTTGTGGCAGCAAGGGGAGGAACAGGAATTGAAGCATGGGTGCCCGAAGAGGCGTTCCCTGATAACGAAACCGGAAACAGGTTCAGTACTCTGGTTAATGATCCACTCGTTTTAAAAGCTGCCAAAGAGGATGAAGACGACATGAAACCATATGGGCAACACAGGTTGGCAAAATGGGGATTGGGGCGTGCTGTTCCGGCAACGCTTTTTAATAGACTTATACGTCCGTTTGGTCAACTCCCTCTTACTGGTGTGGTTTGGTATCAGGGAGAAAGTAATACTGACAATGTAAGCCAGGCAACTGAATACCGTTTTTGGCTGAAGAATCTTATTTCTTCCTACAGAAAACACTTTGACAAGCCTGATTTACCGTTTGCCATAATTCAGCTTCCAGTTTATGATCCGGGCACAACCGAAAGTCTGAACGTTTGGAAAATTCTTCAGGATGTTCAGGCTACTGTTGCTCAAAATACTAGTTATACAGTATCGGTAGATATTCAGGATTTGGGTGAATTGCACAATATTCATCCCGTTCAGAAAAAAGAAGTGGGAATAAGGACAGCGAAGGCTGTTTGTAAATTGATTTCTATTAACTGATTTTATATGAAGATTATACTTAAGCAATTATATTATATCTGCATCTGCTTTATTGTTTTGTCTTCCTGTGTTCCATCAGAGAGGGAACATACTAAAACCGTGAGCCAACAGGAATTTACAGATCTCCGGTTTGGAATGTTTATCCACTTTGGTCTTTATGCGCTGCCTGCAGGTATCTGGGAAGGTGATACATTACCTTCGGGAACGGTTGCAGAACATATCATGAGGTTGAAGTCTATACCAAAGGAACAATACCGTCAGCTGGCAAAGAAATTTAATCCGTATAATTTTGATGCCCATAAAATTGTAGTTTTGGCAAAGCAAGCCGGGATGAAATACATCGTTTTTACCGCCAAACATCACGATGGTTTTGCCATGTTCGACTCCGATTATGATGATTACAATATAAAGGACGGCACACCTTACGGGAAGGACATTCTGAAGGAACTTAGTGAAGAGTGTAAAAACCAGGGTATTAAATTAGGTCTGTATTATTCTCATGTAAGGGATTGGGATGAATATCACTCGGTTGATAAGTATGGAAACAATTGGGACTGGGATAAAAATGACGCGAACAGAAATCTTCAGACTTATCTTGACAAGAAGGTTAAAACTCAACTCAAAGAATTACTCACAAATTACGGCGAAATATTTTGTTTATGGTTCGATACTCCGGGCGATATCTCAAAAGAACAGGCTAAAGATATTTATGATTATGTGAAAAAAATACAGCCGGCTTGCCTCATTAACACAAGAATAGGGGCAGGCCTGGGTGATTATGGAGTTATGGGAGATAACCAGATTCCCCCCGGAGTACTTGACGGAGTTTGGGAATGCCCTGCAACCATGAACCATACCTGGGGTTTTCATTGTGCTGACAGTGCCTGGAAATCACGAGAGGATATGCTTCTCCAACTGATTGATTTATCTTCAAAAAATATTAACTATCTCTTGAACATTGGACCTAAGGATGATGGATCAATCCCTGAGGAAAGTGTTGATCGGTTAAAGGAAATTGGTAAATGGGTTATTGAAAACGGAGAAGCAATATACAAAAATGGTCCAAGTCCCTGGTTTCAGGAAATGGATGGTATTCGTGTTACTACAGGGAAAGACGCTCTATATATTGTGCTTTTGGATAAATGTATGGAAGCCATAACACTTTATGGGCTTAAAAGCGAGGTGATTAAAGTTACTGATATCCATAATGAAGTTTCAATTCCTTATGAATACAGGGAAGTAAAGGATTTGGACTTGCCGGAATTAAAAATCAAAGTTCCAGATAATTGGAAGGAGAAAATTTTTCCTGTTTTTAAGGTAAAGATAAAAGGGCAGCTACAAGTAAATGATCGACCAGGACAGATGAGTTCGGGAAATATAATTTTACAGGCAGGTATGGCAGAAGTCATTGGAGATAATGGAAATTTACAGATTTCAGGAATGGATGGAGTAATAGATACAAACAACTGGCCCTATTTTGCCACGAAAAACTGGAATAGCACTAAAGATTATCTAAAATGGGATTTTTTTGTTACAGAACCGGGATTATTTCATGTAAATGTTATAAGCGTATCAACAGTGAGAAGCTATGAAAGTTACAAAAAGAGATGGGAGTCAATATATCAAAATAATAATGACTTTAATAAGCTCTTCTTTACAATTGATAATCAGACAGTGTCCGGAACAATTAAGGGAAAAGTGCAAATAAGTCATATTCGTTCAGCCTACAGGCCTGAATTTATAAACCGTTTTGGAAAGATTCGTATTGAAAAACCGGGCAATTATACGGCTGTTTTGAAGGCCGGTTTTATTAATCCTATTGATACTGACGGACCGGTAATCTATGAAGTACAACTGGAAAAAGTTCAGAATTAACGAGGTTGATTTGCCTTGGTGGAAAAAACGGTCAAAGTGATCACCCGATAACGATTCTTGTTATACGGCGAATGCCTGGGCGGTAAAGACGAACATACCACTGAACTTTCATTACAGGAAGCGGTAATACTATTTTAAATACAAAATGCCGCATTGAAAATTTTTAGGTAGTGTTTGTTTCCGGTTATTGACATTATGGTTTCGGGTTGCATTTCTATTACCATAT
>NZ_JAIKLE010000044.1 GCF_022267315.1 Maribellus maritimus | reverse complement strand
TCTCAAGTTCTTTTAAATCCTCTTTTATATTGAATTTGCTTTGTCTTCCCATGCTTCAAAGATAATAAAGCGGCACTATATACTCAAATTGGTATTACTTTTGATTATAGTGTTGAAAAATTTGTTTAAAAGAATTATAAATCCACCTGCTTCCGAGATGACGGGCTCTAATTTGTACTTTTGAGATGTGAGAAAAAAATAAAGGAGCTGAATTTCAGAACTTTAATTCTTACTTTTCAACTCCTCGGTACCCGGGGCGGGAATCGAACCCGCACTCTGTTGCCAGAACTGGATTTTGAATCCAGCGCGTCTACCAATTCCGCCACCCGGGCTTCTCCCTTTGCGGAAAAATGGTGTGCAAAACTAAGTATTTCGTTCGAATTGACAAAATATTAATTTGCATTTTGATTTCTACGGTCAATTCTTTTTACTACTTGTCCGTAAATAATTAATGCAATTGCAGAGATTAAGGCTATTCCTACAAAAAAGTACCAAATATAATGTGCATGTGTCGCAGTCTCTTCCCAAGCCTCTCTCGAAGGAAATAAGCGCGGATCAGGACAAAAACGGTCCAGTAACACACCTGACATGATAAAACCGAAAATAGACGATAAAAAAGAGTGCAGATGGCTAAATCCAAGATAAAGTCCTTCCTCGCCTTTAGGAGCCTGCAATGAAAAATATTCCAAAAAACGCGGAGATATAAATGTTTCGGCAAATCCCTGGAAGGCAATCCCCACTACCATCATAAACGCAACAGGGTGCATTCCCAAAATATTTCCGTCCATTAAATTACCCGAGGCCATAAAAAGCGCGGAAACCGGCATAATAAACATTCCAACAGTCATACTAAAAAGAGCAGTTCGTTTCCGCATTATGTGTGTTACCAAACCAACAGTTAAAAATACGACCAAGGGATTTACATTGGCATACCACGAAGGTGAAGCTCCCTCGCCGGCCAGACGCAACACATATTTAGGCATGGTTGCATACATTTGGTGTTGTACCATCCAAAAACCGGTAATGATTAGTATTAAAACAATAAGGCGAAAGTTTGAGAGCACTTTAAAAAGCCCTTCCAAAATTTCACTAAGAGTTTTTCCTTCGCCTGCTGTCTGACGGCTTTTGTACCAAAGAAAAACTACAATCAATCCCAACAGTGTCATCACTGCAGAAAAATAACTTATCCATATTAACCCGGTATTCCCCATCATCTCGCGAAGCGGCTTAACAACAGTTTTTCCTGAAAAGGCCCCGATGTTTACCATGGCATAAAAAATACTGTATCCCCGGGCTCTGTTTTCTTTGGTCGTTTCTTTGGCTACGGTACCTGTAATTACCGATTTAATAAATGACCCACCCAAAATAATCAACAACATTACGGGGAGAATGGCATATCTTTGCGCCGAAGTATCAAGACCTTTAAAAACGGTTGTAGAGCCATAATCAACCAGTCCGGCCGATTCAAACATCGTCGGCAAAACACCCATTCCGGCATAACCAAGAGTCAAAAGCCCAAAAGCCAGTATCAGTGATTTCCGGAATCCTATTTTATCAGCATAAGCACCTGCAAAAGTGGGTAACAAATACAGCAATGCCTGAAAAACACCTGCAATAGTAGCTGCTTGAATATCACCAAATCCTAAAATTCGCGATAAATACAAGGTGATAACAATAAAAACTCCGTAATATGCCGCCCTTTCAAATAACTCTACGGTATTGGCTACCCAAAATGCCTTTGGGAAGTTCCAGGTTTCTTTTTTTTCCACTATATCCCTTATTATTATAATTAACACGCAAAAATAGCAGCATAATCGATATTGCAAAATGACATATCGCTGTGAAAATCGTCTTTTAAAAGGTTTTTGAAAGGAGTAACTTTTTTTTACCTTAGCTTCTCCGGTAAAATAACCAAAACTATGAACCCACCTGAAGAAAAAGCATGGATGAAAAAGATTCAAACAGGCGATCAGAAAGCTTTTGAAATGCTATTTCACAAATATTACGGCAACCTCTGTTTATATGCAACAAAAATTTTAAACAATAATGAAGCTGCAGAGGAAGTGGTTCAGGACTTTTTTGTAAAATTTTGGGGAAAAAGAGAACAAATCAATATCGATACATCCATAAAAAATTATGTTTTCCGTTCAATAAGAAATTTATGTTTAAACCATATTAAACATAATGATGTGAAAGAAAACTATATAAAGAACAGCGAAAATGATATACAGTCAAATATTGATTTTGAAGAACACTTTATAGAGGTTGACCTGGTACAAAAAATTGAAGAAAGTATCAATTCTCTTCCAGAAAAACGACGCGAAATATTTCGGTTAAGCAGGGAAGAAGGTTTAAAATACCGGGAGATTGCTGAAAAACTAAATATTTCTATTAAAACGGTTGAAGCACAAATGAGTCTGGCAATCAAAAATTTACGCGAAAAATTAAAAGATTATAAACACTTTCTGATGCTCTTTTTCATTTTGTTTAAAAGGACAAATTAAGGGTAAACTGAATGTGCATTGTCATTTAGGTAACATGGGAAAAAAGAAAAACATAGGAAAAGTGGAGTGGGAGCTTCTGGTGAAGTTGGCTACAAACGAAACCGGAAGCAAAGATAGGGAAGAAGCAAAATCCTTGTTGAACAAATCGCAAGAAATCCGAACAGAGTTGGAAACAACCCAAAAAATGCTCGGAAAAATTGACGATTTCTACTCTTTAAAAAATTTTGATTCTCATAATGCATGGAAAAATGTACAATCGAAGATTTATCCTGAAAAAACAAAAACTGTTCAGCTTAAAAACATCAGAAAGGAGGCTATTCGCAAATTTTATAAATATGCTGCCATAGTTTTTGTTGTTTTACTTTTAGGATCAATTGGATATTATATTGGTTTCGTTTATCAAAATCCGGTTCATGAAAATCAAATTGTTATGGCCGAAAACCAGGTTTTAAACGAATATGTTTTACCCGATGGATCGGTGGTTACATTAAACTGGAACTCGCAACTTGAGTTTCCTAAAAATTTTAACGACAGCATTCGGGAAGTAACCATCAGGGGAGAAGCATTTTTCGACGTAAAACCAAATGCCAAAAAACCTTTTGTAATTAATGCCGGCAATGCACAGGTAAAAGTTTTAGGTACCTCTTTTAACGTTAGTGCATATCCTGAAACCGAAACCGTTGAAGTTGTGGTAAAAACCGGAAAAGTCCGGGTGATTCGGAAAAAACCGGATACGCAAACCGCAATCAATGAAGTGATCCTTGTTCCTGGCGAAAAAGGTACGCTTTTTAACCAAAGTAACCTTTTGGAAAAATCGGTAAACACAAATCCCAATTTTGTTGCCTGGAAAACGCTAGATCTGATATTCGACAAAGTTCCGTTAAATGAAGTTATTCTGAATTTAGAAAAAGTATATCACGCTGATATTCAGTTAATGGAACCTGAATTGAATAATCTCGTATATACTGGTCATTTCGACCAAAAACCGATTAATTTTGTTTTAGATGTGATACGGCTCACTTTTAATTTAAATTTATCGGAAGAAAATGAACAGTTTGTCCTATCTGACCGTAAATAAAACAGATAAAGCCTTAAAGACATGAAAACTCTAATAAAAAAAATAGGTATAACAACCATATTTGCGATTGCAATAATGGCTTTTATTCCCAAAACACTGCTTGCACAAGAAACCAAAACACAGGCTCTGGATCAAAATATCAGTATTTATGCAGAAGACGAGCCTTTGGCTGACGTGATTGAGAAAATATGTGATTATCTCAATCTCGATTATTCCTATAATTCAAGTATTGTTGAAGACAAAAAAATAAGCTTAAACGTATCAAACAAACCCATAAAATTTGTTCTCGACAAATTGATGAAAGACTTTTATCTTCTTTTCGAAATTGAAGATAACATACTGGTTGTTCGCGATTATGTTCCACTGGAACAAAGTATTGATTTTGAAGAAAGTTCGCAACAATTTTTTGGAAACAACAGGGGATTTTTATTTGATGATCCACGAAAAAAATCGATCACCGTAAAATTTAAATCTGCCAGTAATCTCATCATCATCCCGGTAAATATCAATGATTCAGACACGTTAAATTTTATTCTCGATACAGGTGTTCGCCACCCGATTATTACAGAGTTGCCCTTTGTAAATAAATTGAACCTGAATTATATGATGCCAATCCAAATCAAAGGATTGGGAGAAGGGGAGGAATTGACGGCATACCGCTCTGGAAACAATTCCCTTAGTATTGACGGGCTCACTGCACGAAATCAGGAAGTTCAGATGATTATAGACGAAAACTTCCAGATTTCACATATGCTTGGAATTCCTGTTCATGGTCTTATCGGTTTCAATTTATTCAAAGATTATGTGGTTGAAATTGACTACTTAAATGAACAAATTACGCTAAACAGGCCGGAATATTACAAATACCGAGACAGAAGAA
The DNA here is from genome assembly GCF_022267315.1 of Maribellus maritimus. Classification (GTDB taxonomy): domain Bacteria; phylum Bacteroidota; class Bacteroidia; order Bacteroidales; family Prolixibacteraceae; genus Draconibacterium; species Draconibacterium maritimum. The sequence continues at coordinate 41,529 of NZ_JAIKLE010000044.1, read as the reverse complement.
AAGACATTGTTCTCCCGCTTATGTTTGATGGAAACAAACCTTTTGTTAGAACCAGTATTGTTACCGACGAACTAAAAGAAGTTCCTGTAAAACTGCTGGTTGACACCGGAGCGAGCGATGCTATCTGGTTGTCTGAAAAATCGGATTCACGCATTGGCTTGCCGCAAAACCACATTGAAACATTTTTAGGAAGAGGATTAAACGGCGATTTGTACGGAGTAAAAGGAAGAATTGACGGAATTTGGGTTGGTCCGCTGGTGTTGCCCAAACCGATAGTAGCTTTTCCGAACTCAGAATTAATCGACCAACTGATTTCTTCGAATGACAGGAATGGAACAATAGGTGCTGAAATTTTGCGTCGTTTCAGGGTTACTATCGATTACAGGAACAGCCGCCTGACTTTACGCCCAACTCATAAGGTAAAAGATGATTTCAATTACAATATGAGTGGAATGGAAATCATTAATCCAATGCCCGGATTACCCATTTTTACCATTACAAATATCCGGGAAAATTCACCTGCATTTTATGCCGGATTAAAGGAAAACGACCAGATTTTATCAATAAACAGCAGCAACCATCAATCGCTGGAATTAAACGATATCAACTTATTGTTGCAAAGCAGAGAAAATAAAAAAATCAAGGTGAAAGTTTTGAGAGACGGAGAGGAATTTAAAACTTCTTTTGAATTGAAAAGAATGTTTTAATGCTCAAAGTTAAAATTAGCATATTACTGGCCATCCTGTTTTCCGGCTCTATTTACGGACAACAGGATGGTTCTGTTTTAGAAAAACGCGTTACCATCGTCCAAAACAACCAAACGCTCTCAAATATATTAAACCAATTAAGCTGGCAGGCCGGTGTTTTTTTTTCATATGACGCATCAGTTATCGACGCTGAAAAGAAATACAACATCGAAGCAGCAAACAAATCCCTGTTTACTGTTTTAAGCGAACTTTTTGGCACAAAAAAATTTCGGTTTTCTGAACGCGAAAATCAAATCATTATTTCTGAAAATACTGATTATAAAAGCCTAGAGGAAAAACAAGATTCGATTCCGGTAAAATTTTTTTTTCTGTCGGGAAAAATAATTGAAGACAAAAAGGAAGAACCAATTCCTTACGCGTCTATTTCATTATCTAATAAACCAATTGGCACCATTACCAATATTGATGGAGAATTTCTTTTAAAAGTCCATCCGGGTAATATCAACGACACAGTTATCATTTCATGCATGGGTTATGAACAAATAGAACTTCCTGCTTTTGAACTACTCGACGAAGATTTATTTGTTATGACTCCCGTTTCGATTAGGATTCGTGAAGTTAAAGTCACAGCAATAACAGCGGATAAGCTGCTTAAAAATGTAAGAAACAATATTTCAAAAAATTACAGCGACGAGAACCGCCTGATGACCGCTTTTTATCGCGAAACAATAAAGCAAAATAAAAATTATGTTAATATATCTGAAGCTATTGTTGAAATTTTAAAAGCTTCTTATACAAATCTTTTTCGCGACGATTTGGTCCGGCTTTTAAAAGGAAGAAGAAGCCCTGACGTGCAACCGTTTCAATGGCTAAACTTTAAATTGCAGGGAGGACCTTTTACAATCACAAAACTTGATATAATCAAAAACATGGAGTCTTTTATTGACGAAGAGTTCGAGCATTTATACAAATACAATATAAAAAAGGTAGTTTGGTACAACGATTATCCGGTTTATGTACTGGAATTTAAGCCAACATCCAACCAAATCTTTCCGCTATTTGTAGGCGAGATATATGTTCATCGTGAAACATTTGCCATCTTACACGCCAGGTTTCAATTAGATAAAGAAGGACTCAAAACCGCTGAAAGTGTAATGATTAAAAAAAAACCGCGCCGGGTGAAAGCTAAACCAACCGATGTAAAATACGAAGTAAATTATCAGCAATACAGGGGAAAATGGCATTTGGCTAACGCAAAAGCCTCGGTCAAAATCAAAGTGAAAAGTAAACGCGATAATGTAAATTCAGAATATCACAGTGTTTCTGATCTGCTGGTTACCGATATAAATAAAACTGAAGTCAAAAGGTTTACAAGAGATGAATCTATAAATCAAAGCGATATTTTTGTTGAGCTTATTAATGAATATGATGAAAAATTCTGGGAAAACTACAACATTATTAAACCCGACGAAAATCTAATAAATGCTATAAAAACCATAACATCAAACAACTAAACGTTTTTTCCAGGTTTCTTCTTCTAACTTTAATCTTTTCTGCTTGTTCTAACAATTTTCTGTAATTTTGACCCGGTCAATGTTTTGAAACAAATTAATTTTATATCCGTTTATGGAACAATTTAGCACACGTCAGAATAAGATCTCAAGGTTGGTTCAGCGCGAAATGGCAGAAATACTTCTAAAAATAAACAAATCGAAATACACAGGAAAACTAATTACGGTAACTGTTGTAAGAGTTACAAAAGATCTGGGTATTGCGCGCATTTACCTTAGTATCTTTCCTTCCGAATTTGGGGACGAAATTCTTTCAGACCTGAAACTGCAGGGTAAACAAATACGAGGAGAATTGGGTCGGAAAGTGGGTAAAAGTTTGCGGGTGATTCCTGAACTTGAATTTTATATTGACGACAGCCTCGATTATATTGATAACATTGATAAATTACTAAAATCGTAGGTTTTCAAATATTTTCATTTATTACTCGTTAAATAAAAAATATCCATATTGAATCTTCCGCTTTATATAGCAAAACGTTATCTGGTTTCAAAAAAGAAACAGAATATAATTAACATAATATCAGGGATATCAATAAGCGGTATTATTGTAGGAACCATGGCTTTAATAATCGTTCTTTCTGTAATGAATGGTTTTAGTAGCCTGATAAATTACTTTTTTAGCAGTTTTGATGCTGATTTAAAAATTACTCCGGTGGAAGGAAAAATGTTCGACTCCTCGGAAATTGATGCTGATGCAATTAAAAATATCCCCGGGGTTTTGCATTATGCCGAGATTATTGAAGAATCAGCCATGTTAAAATATGGCAGCCAGCAATATTTCGCTACCATAAAAGGTATACCTCAAAACTATGCAAGCTATACAAACATCGATAGTTTAATTGTTGATGGTGAATTTATCCTGAATGACAAGGGGACAGAATATGCTGTTGTTGGGCAGGGAGTTGCATACAACCTTGGTATTGGACTTACATTTATCGATCCTATCCGGATAATGGTTCCTAAAAAAGGACGTCAGATAAAAATAAATTCTGCCCGTGCTATCAATTACAACTCTATTTTTCCATCCGGAATTTTCGCAGTTCTGGAAGAAGTAGACTCCAAATATGTTCTGGTTCCTTTTGATTTTGCAAAAAATTTGTTTGAAAGTGGCTCAAATATTTCATCCATTGAACTTGGAATAGACAAAAATGTAAGGGTAGGAGATATACAGAAGAAGATTCAGAATACCCTTGGAGAAAAGTTCCACGTGAAAAACAAATACCAGCAACATGATTCCCTGAACAAAACAATGAGATCCGAAAAAGCTGTTGTTTATTTAATCCTTGTATTTATTCTTATCATTGCTTCTTTTAATGTGCTCAGCAGTCTTTCTATGCTGATTATCGACAAAAAAGATGATATTGCCATTCTCAAAAGTATGGGTGCTACTTCAAAGACAATACGCCGGATTTTCCTGTTTGAAGGATGGTTGATTTCAGTTTTAGGTGCAGTAATTGGTACTGTTTTAGGGCTTTTTATCTGTTGGTTACAAATAGAATTTGGCTTTATGAAACTACCGCAAAATGGTTCTTTTGTAATCTCTGCTTACCCGGTTCGTGTTATTTCAACCGATGTTGTTCTTATTTTTGGCGTAGTTTTGCTTATCGGATTTTTGGCTCCACTGTTTCCCGTCAAATTTATTTCCAATAAATATTTATTACGATCCGACTCATAACTAACTAAAAAACAGAAAATTAATATTAAATTATATTTTTATAAATCTGATTTTAGTTATCATTTTGCGGTGTTTTTTGTTTTATCTTGCAAACATAAAATTTCTATAATAAATGAAAGCTCTGGTAAAAAGTAAACCTGAAAAAGGTATCTGGATGGAAGAAGTTCCAATTCCAAAAGTTGGACCGAACGATGTATTGTTAAAAGTAAAATATTCCGCTGTTTGCGGAACCGATTTACACATTTACAAATGGGATGAGTGGGCACAACAAACCATAAAAACACCCGTTGTTATTGGTCATGAATATATGGGAACTGTTATTGAAGTTGGGTCGGAAGTTAACCGGGTAAAAGTTGGTGAACGTGTAACAGTTGAAGGACACATTTCCTGCGGATTTTGTCGCAATTGCCGGCGTGGAAGACAACATATCTGTGATAACACCATTGGGATTGGTGTACATCAGGACGGCGGCTTTGCAGAATACATTTCTGTTCCAGCAAAAAATGTTTTACATATAGATAAGCGGATTCCTGACGAAATCATGGCAATTATGGATCCGATGGGAAATGCCACACATACAGCACTTTCATTCCCATTGCTTGGTGAAGATGTATTAATAACCGGTATTGGCGGCCCAATTGGTGCGATGGCCACAGCTATATGCAAATTTGCGGGAGCCAGAAATATTATAGGCACTGATTTAAGCAAATTTCGTCGCGATTTGGCTCGCAAAATGGGAGCTACCCGTGTGATTGACCCTACAAAGGAAAGTATCAGGGAAGCCATGGAAAAACACGATATGGTAGCAGGTTTTGATATAGGACTAGAGTGTTCCGGCTCCCCGGCAGCTTTTAACGATATGGTTAACCATATGTATAACGGAGGAAAAATAAGTTTGCTCGGATTACTTCCACAAAGCACTCAAATAAACTGGAGTAAACTCATTTTCAAAGGATTAACTCTAAAAGGAATTTATGGTAGGGAGATGTACGAAACCTGGTACCATATGGAAATGATGCTAACTACCGGACTTGACATTTCGCCCGTTATTACACATCGCTTTTCAGCAGATGATTTTCAAAAAGCATTTAACATAATGGAAGAGGGGAGTTGTGGAAAAATCATTTTAAACTGGGAATAACTAAATTGTTCCACGTGAAAACAAAATTTGTCCTCATTTCCGTTTTTAACGAATATGGCTAATTTTGTATTAATAAATATATTGAGATTTTGGAGAAAGGATTAGTAATAAAATCAACAGGAAGCTGGTATACAGTAGAATCGAAAAGTGGTGAACTTTTCGATTGTAAAATCAAAGGAAATTTTCGTATCAAAGGAATAAAAAGTACCAATCCTGTTGCCGTTGGAGATTTTGTTGATTTTAAGATTCTTCCAAACTCATCAGAAAATAATGCAAAAAATATTGGTTTAATAACTGCGATTTCCGAGCGAAAAAATTACATTGTTCGCCGATCTCCAAACCTCTCCAAACAATCGCATATTATTGCGGCCAATATAGATCAGGCCATTCTAATTGTTACTATAAATTACCCGGTAACAACCACTACCTTCATCGACAGATATTTGGCGTCGGCAGAAGCTTACCGAATTCCTGTACTCCTTGTTTTTAACAAAACAGACAGATATGATGAAAAACAGACTACAGAGTTAAAGGAATATATAAGAATCTACGAAAATATTGGCTATAAGTGTTTGGCAACGTCAGCTCAAAATAGGGTAGGAATTGATGAATTAAAACTAGCAATCGCAAATAAAACCAATGTAATTAATGGCCATAGTGGTGTAGGTAAATCAACATTAATAAACCTTATTCAGCCGGATTTAAATATAAAAACAAAGCAAATTTCCGATGTTCACAAAACCGGCAAACACACTACTACATACTCCACCCTCTACAAATTAGCTTTTGGAGGATACATCATTGATACTCCAGGAATTAAAGGATTTGGTATGCTTGATATGGAGCCGTGGGAAATATCACACTATTTCCCTGAGATATTTAAATTATCAGAAAAGTGCCAATATAACAACTGCTCTCACACGCACGAACCTGGATGTGTTGTTAAGCAAGCAGTAGAACAGGGTGAAGTTGCGTCTTCAAGATTTATAAGCTATTTAGGACTATTGGAATCAGACGACAAATATCGTCCTGCTTTTTAACTACTCGGAACTTTCAATAAAACCGCCTCCAACCAGTCTATTTCCATCATAAAATACCGCAGTCTGTCCGTTTGCCACCATTGCAACCGGCTCCAACAAATAAACTATTGCCTGGTCTTTATGAAGAATGTTTATCTTACACGGAGTATTCTGCAGCCTATACCTAATTCTTACAATGAAAACTTTATCCTTGTCAAACTCCTGAATATCAACGCATTTCATATTACTTACAAGTATCTTGTTTTTGTACAAATCTTCATAATCAGAAAGAACAATTTCATTAGTGGTGGCCGAAATACCAGAAACAAACATAGGCTTATTCGCACTAATACCAAGTCCTCTTCGCTGCCCTATTGTATAATTTAATATCCCGGAGTGCCTCCCCAATACTCTTCCTTCTTTGTCGACAAAATAACCACGTTTGAACTCGATGCATTTTGACTTCAAAAATTTTCTATAATTGTTTTCTTCTATAAAACAGATGCCTAAACTATCCTTCTTTTGTGATAAACAACTAAATCCCAGCGTATTTGCATACTCTCTGGTTTGCATTTTATTGAGAGCGCCAAGCGGTAAAATAAGCTTATTTAAAACTTCTTTATCAAGTCCCCACAAAAAGAAAGACTGATCTTTTTCAGTATCTGTACCCTCAAAAATATATTGTTTTCCCTTATGTTTTTTTATTCTTGCGTAGTGTCCGGTCGCGATATAATTACAGTGGTAGATTTCAGCATTCTTCAACAAATTCTTAAACTTAAGTTCAGGATTACATATTGCACAGGGAAAAGGAGTTCTACCCTTCTGATATTCCTGAGTAAAATAATTGACAATCAGTTTTGTAAATTCGGATCGAAGGTCACAAACAAAATGTTCTATTCCAATTTCTTGGGCAAGTTTCTGCGCTTCCTTAACGGCAAATTCATTTTGTTCTTTCAATTCTGAAAAAATAAATGTCAAACCAACTACTTCATAACCATCTTTCTGCAACATCATAGCTGCAACAGAGCTATCCACACCACCGCTCATCCCTAATAACACGCGTCCCTTACTCATTTGTTAAAATGATGATAAATAATTGCTGCTTTTGCTTTCCCGACGGACTCTTCCAACTGTCTCTTTTCCAATTTTTTTATATGCTTAACAGATTTAAAATCTTTTAGTAATTTTCGAGCTGTTTTTTCGCCTATTCCAACAATTGAATTTAACTCGGATGTAATAAAATCACTTGATCTCTTATTTCTATGAAATGTAATTCCAAACCTGTGAGCTTCATCACGCAAATATTGAATAACCTTTAATGTTTCAGAATTTTTATTGATATAAATAGGTACTGAATCACCGGGAAAATAAATTTCTTCCAGTCGTTTAGCAATACCAATAATTGTAATTTTTCCTCTTAAATGCAGCTTATCAAGTGCCAAAACAGCCGAGCTCAACTGACCTTTACCTCCGTCTATAACAACCAACTGCGGTAATTCATTCCCTTCTTCTATTTGTCTTTTATACCTTCTGTAAACGACCTCCTCCATGGATGCAAAATCATTTGGCCCTTCCACTGTTTTTATATTGAAATGCCGATAATCCTTTTTATACGGTTTTGCATTTACAAAAACCACGCAAGCGGCTACTGGGTAGGATCCCAGTAAATTACTATTATCAAAGCATTCTATCCTTTTCGGAAGCTCTGATAATTGCAAATCCTTCTGTATCGTAGTCAAAATACGTTCTTCCCGTACCTTAGGATTTTTTAAAAATGTTTGTTTATCCTTCTCTAATCGATAATATTTTGCATTGCGTTGAGACAATTCCAACAAACTCTTTTTCTCCCCCCTTTTTGGTATAACAAATTTCACGTCATCCAGAATATCATTCAGCTTATATGGAACTAAAATTTCTCTGGCATTACTGAATATTTTTTGCCTAATATCTACAATTCCAGCTAATAACAGATCTTTAGAAGATTCATCCAGGCCTTTTTTTATCTCAAGTGTAAAAGTTTGAATTATTGCCCCCTTGATAATCTTTAAATAATTGATAAAAGCAAATTTTTCATCCTCCTCAATCGAAAACACATCAACATCAGTAATATTAGGCGACACGACAGTAGAGCGGCTCTGATAACGCTTTAACGATTCATATTTTTCCTTAATTTTTAAAGCTTCTTCAAAATCCAATTTTTCCGACATTTTTTCCATCATTCCTTCTAAATGGGAAACAACACCGGAAACATTTCCTTTCAAAATATTGATTATGTCGTTTATACCTTCACTATACTTCTTTTCTGGGTAAAATCCCTCGCAGGGCCCATAACAGTTACCAATATGGTATTCGAGACAAACTTTAAACTTTCCATTTTTAATATTATCCTGACTCAATTGGTAATTGCAAGTTCTTAATTTATATTCTGACTTAAAAAGATCCAAAAGAGTTCTAACCGTATATATTGAAGTATAAGGACCAAAATATTTAGAACCATTCTTAACCAAATTTCTGGTTTTAAATACCCGCGGAAATGGCTCGTTTTTTACGCAAATCCAAGGGTAACTTTTATCATCTTTAAGCCGAATATTATATCTGGGCTGATATTTTTTAATAAGATTATTTTCTAAAAGTAAAGCATCCTGTTCTGTTTCTACAACCATGTGTTTTATATCGACGATATTCCTAACCAACAAAATAGTTTTTCTGTGGTCGTGACTTTTGGAAAAATAAGAAGATACTCTTTTTTTAAGATTTTTTGCTTTTCCTATGTAAATAATCTTATTTGCATTATCAAGAAACTGATATATCCCGGGCCGATTAGGTAAAACCGCTATTAAGGATTTCAGATAGTCAATATTCGTATTTGATGTTTTATATTTCAATACTTAATCAAAATCTGCGGATCAAAACTTTTAATTTCCTTTTTCTTTGGAGTGTCTATAAATTCCAAATCACAAACAAAACTAAAGTAAGTTCTTCTAACTCCCATTTTTTTCGCGAGGTTTAAAGCAGCATAAGCTGTACCTCCTGTTGCAAGCAAATCATCATGAATCAAAATAATATCTTGCATTCCCAAAGCATCTTCATGTATTTCTACACTATCTTCACCATATTCCAACTCATAAGTTTCAGATATAACTTTTGCAGGAAGTTTACCTTTCTTTCGAATAGGAACAAAACCAGCATTCAATTTACTAGCGACAGCGCCACCAAAAATAAAACCTCTTGATTCCAAACCTACAACCTTGGTTATACTCTTATCTTTAAATTCATCTACTATCGAATCAACAACCGTATTAAACGCATCCTTATTTTTTAAAAGTGTAGTAATATCTTTAAAACTAATTCCCTCTTTTGGAAAATCTGGAATCTCTCGAATTTCTTTTTTAAGGTTCATTTTGATTTTTGTTTCACGTGGAACATTAACGACCAAGCATAATAAGTAAAACGTTTATATCAGCAGGAGAAACTCCCGAAATACGTTTTGCCTGACCAATAGTTTTTGGATTAATTCTTTCTAATTTTTGTCTACCTTCAGTTGAGATAGATTTCAATTTACTATAATTAAATTTATCCTCAATATTTATATTTTCAAATTTATCTAATTTTTCAGCAAGCAACTTTTCCCGGTTGATGTAACCTTCATACTTAATTGCAATTTCTGCTGCTTCTATAATTTCATGTCTTCTATCCTCCGGAACCCTTTTGAGAAACTCTTTAAACGGACCAATGTATTCAATCAAATCAAATATTGAAATCTGAGGACGCAAAATTATGTCAATTAATTTTACTCCTTGTTTTAATTCTGTAGTACCTTTTTTCTTAAGTAACTGATTTACAAACACCGGCTTAACACTAAATTGTTTAGTGTAGTCTATAATTTGTGAAATTATGCTCAATTTTCGATCCAACAAATTCTTCCGATCCAGAGAAGCTAATCCTAATTTATATGATTTTTCGGTTAACCGAATGTCAGCATTATCCTGACGAAGCAAAATTCTGAACTCTGCCCGGCTGGTAAACATCCTGTAGGGCTCATCCACCCCTTTTGTAACTAAATCATCGATAAGAACACCAATATATGCTTCATTTCGCTTGAGAACAAATTCTTCTCCCTTTTGATGCGATTTTAAATGAGCATTTATACCGGCAATGATTCCCTGAGCACCTGCTTCCTCATAACCGGTTGTTCCATTTATCTGACCAGCAAAAAACAAATTATCCACCAATTTGGTTTCAAGCGTGTGATGCAATTGTGTAGGTTCAAAATAATCATATTCGATAGCATAACCCGGACGAAAGATTTTTGCTTTTTCTAATCCCGAAATTTTACGTAAAGCTCTATATTGAACTTCCCAAGGTAAGGACGACGAAAAACCATTTAAATAATATTCTATTGTTCGTTCTCCTTCAGGTTCTAAAAAAAGCTGATGTTTTTCTTTTTCAGAAAAGGTTACCAATTTTGATTCTATGCTTGGACAATATCTTGGACCTGCTCCTTGTATTGTACCATCAAACATTGGTGAAAACTCAAAGCCTAACTCCAACTCACTATGTACCACCGGGTTTGTGTAAGTAATCCAACAAGACCTTTGATTCAAAGTCGACTCTGTACCAGGTAAATAAGAAAATTTATAATGACTTACATCTCCCTTCTGTTCAATCAAATTTGTAAAGTCAATTGTCCTTCCGTCTATACGTACAGGTGTACCCGTTTTTAACCTCCCGGTTTTAAAACCTACATCAAAAAGTTGTTCAGAAATATTATAAGAAGCTGCTTCACCTATTCTTCCGCCTTTCATCTGAGCCGAGCCAATATGCATTAAACCGTTAAGAAAAGTGCCATTGGTAAGTATAACAGTCTTTGCGTTAAACTTAATACCTATTTTAGTTACAACTCCTTCAACAACTTTATTATTACTAATTAATAGTCCAACAACTGCGTCCTGCCATAAATCGAGATTTTCAACTGACTCAAGAGTTTCACGCCACAACTCAGCAAACCTAAACCTATCGTTTTGAGAGCGTGGACTCCACATTGCCGGACCTTTTGATTGATTTAACATCCTGAACTGTATGGTTGATTTGTCAGCAATAATTCCTGAATAACCGCCCAAAGCATCTATTTCACGAACAATTTGCCCTTTTGCTATTCCTCCCATTGCAGGATTACAGGACATCTGACCATACTTTGTCATGTCCATTGTTATTAACAATGTTTTTGAACCCAAATTTGCTGCTGCTGCTGCTGCCTCACAACCAGCATGTCCTCCTCCTACAACAATTACATCATATTCTGGTATCATAACTCAATCCCACTAAAATCAACTTCACTTAAATAAAAATTTTCCTTTTGCCTCATTTCAAACTGTTCAGCCTTTGTTTTATCATTGTAACCAACTAAATGCAAAACACCGTGAAAAACAACTCTGTACAATTCTACAACAAATTTATTGTGAAAAGTTTCGGCATTTTCCTTCACACGATCCAAACTGATAAATAAATCCCCCGAAATTACAGAATCTTCTACATAATCAAATGTTACAATATCTGTATAATAGTCGTGATTTAAATATTTTTTATTAATCTCCAATAAATAGCTATCAGAACAAAAAATAACAGAAATATCTCCTAAACTCTTTAATTCACCCAATATAAGCGAATTAACATATTCTTTTAATTGACTTCTTTTTAGCTCTACCGGATCAACATCCTCGAAAAAAAATTGTATGCTACTCACCTACATTTCATTTTTAAATGAACACTATTTCCTTTACTGTTGTAGCGTAAAGAATCGGAAAGTGACCGAATAATATGAATCCCCCTACCTGACTCCTTTTTTAAATTCTTTGTTAAAATAGGATTTTTAACTTCATCCAAATTGAACCCCTGCCCTTCATCCTTTACTTTAACTGAAATATGATTAAAGTCGCAATCTATTCTAATTGTTACCGGTTTTCTTGAATCGTTTTTATTACCATGCTCAATAGAATTTATTACAGCCTCAGACACGCACAATAAAACGCGGTTATAAAGCGCTTTATTGAGCTCATATTCTTCGAATACTTGTTCTATAAACCTTTCTACTTTAAAAAGTTCGTCTTTATCTGATTTTATTACTAATATTTTGTTTGTTTCAGTCAGCACTTATTTGTCTATATTATTTAAATACTGTTTGTATTTATTATTATAGAAATTATTTAGTTTATGCGAATTCTTATACAAATACTCTATTGAATAGTTTTCTTTTTCTTTATACTCAAAAAACTTAGCTGGGTTACTATAAAAATCATCAGCTGTTTCCGACTCCCGTTTATCCTCATATTCTCTTTCCAATTCAGCCCTTTCAGCCTCCAGTAAACGTGTTGTTATAAGATTTTGCCTCGCAATAGTTTGAGCATTTATATTTTTATTCATCAACTCCTTTTTGTTTTGCTCTAAAAGTTGGTCTATTTGTTGAAGCTGATCCTTAGCGCCGCTTCCTACTTTTCCATTATTCATGAGTTCCCGTAACATCTGTTGCATCATTTCATGTTGCATCAAAGATTCGCCTAACTGCTGACTCATTTCTCCCTTATTTCCGTTTTTCATTTGCTCTATCATACGTTCCAACTGTTGCTTTAAGTTTTCGGAAGCATTCTTCAACATATTCATTCCGGGTTTACCTTGTGCAGGATTTTCATTCTGTTGATCTCCAGGCATTGCATTGGCCATTTGTTCCTCCAAGTTTTCCAAAGCCTCATTAAGCATTAACGCAAGGTTATTTACAGAGGTAATAACAAACAACTGATTTACTTTTGCATTTGGAAACAAACCTTCTTCCATCTGGCTGGTTGATTTTTCAAGATTTAATTCCATTGAAAGTAATTCATTATTCACCATACTGTTGATCTGCGGCGTTCTCATCGCAAGTGCATACAATGAATCCCGTACGATTTTACTTTGATCAAATATTCTTTTTTGTTCATGGTTTAGTTCCACCAAACGAGGATCATTTGCATCAATTCCTGACAAACCATCAAAAACCTCTTCCTGCGAAAACGATAAAACGATTAAGTTACTAAGTATTTGTTTTAAATTTTCAATATTCTCCATGTTCTGTTGCATGGTATTCTGAGCAAGCATTTGCTGCATCCCAAAAGCCATATTCTGAAGCTTCTCAGAAGTATTTTTTAAACTTTCGCCTGATTTTTTCCTATTTCTTTTATTAAGTTCATTCTTATTTTCATCAAAACTCTGCTTAATATCTTCAAACTCTTCGCTAAAATCATCAAAATTTAGTGGCTCTGTTAATTCATTATTTAAATCAAGTGCATCTTTTACCTCGTTTTCTATTCGGTTAAATTCCTGCTGGTGTTCTGTTACTTCTTCAAGCGCTCTTTCATAATTCTTTTCTTCTAAAATGTCTTTACCAACTTGACGCTCTTCTCCAGCCATTTGGTTTACATCATCAATTACCTTCTGCAATTTTTCTTCTATCTTCATCTTCCGCAACATTTCAAGGTTTCTATCCATCTGTTTTTGAAGATCTTCAAAACTAAGATCCATCTGCTGCCAAAGTTGATTTAGCTTCTTACTATCAAACTCTTCAGCCAATTTATTAAACTCCTTCATTAATTCTTTGAGTTCATCAGTAAAAACTTCTTCAAGCAATTCCTCTATTTGTTTTTGTTTTTCTATTATTTCGTCGCTTTGTTTATTAAAAGAATTCAAATAATTATTTAAATTTTCATTATTCTCCTTTATCTGATCGTACATCTGCTCCAACCGGTTTTGCTTTGAAATAATATCATTCACCATTTGAGATTTTTCCCAATCCGAAGTGTTTGCTTCCATATTTTTTAAACGCAGGTTTTCCAAATCATCCTGAATTTCTCCGGCCATTTCTATACTTTGTTTCAGCATATCCTCCAATTTCAGAAATTGTTCTTTTTCAGTTTTAGCAATCTCTTCCTGATTTGGATATTGAAATATAAAACTACTGGAAGTAGTTGTTTTATAATTGTTTAAAACATCATTATCTGTTACTGAAAAATAATAGGACACTATACCCGACTTTTCACCTAAAGTACTAAAATCGAAACTGTAATAAAATTCCTGATCACTTAACGACCGGACAAAAGGGATAGAAAAAGCTGAATCTGTATTTTCGATATTATAGTGAAACTTTAAATCAGAAAAACCATAATCATCTCCAATTATTCCCTTAAAGAAAAACCGGGTTACCTGAAAGGAATCTTTTACTTGTGCAACATCTATTTCCGGAAAAAGATCCGGAATTACATCAATTGAATAAGTTAAGGCAAGCTCTGCTTCTGTTATTCTATTTTTAATTAATACACTATAATTTGTCGATTTATAAAATTTAGATTCAATAACAAACGAATTGTTTTGTCGACTACCTGCAACTTTCAACGAATCATTAAAAACCATATACAACGAATCAACATCAATACCGGAAAAATTCCACTCTACATTTGTACCGGAAGGAATCTGTATATCGCCAATATTATCAAAAGACTGATTTTGTAATAATGTATAAGAAGGAGGAGTAATTTGAACATTAAAACTGGTAATACCTGGTTTTGGAAGAAGCTGTAAATTGTATTTTTCAGAACTGTATTTTAAATCCGTAAAATAAAATGTTACCGGATTTATTACCGATGCCATTTCAAATTCGAAATAACCGGCAGCAGTATTTTTCATCAGATAATTGTTTCCATCTATATTGATATATACCAGCTGAGGTAATTCATCTCCTTTACAATTGACAGCAATCGTAAACGCATCGCCTTTTTTTGCCTGTAAACTTGTATTCGATAAATGAAAAGTATAGGGAGCCGGTTTTACATACTGGGTGTTATAATGTATTATTCTTTTCGTAGACTCTGTAAATATACTTCGGTTTGCCAAAAATATTCCGGCCGTAACAATTATACTCACACCAAAATACAATAATATAAACCGTAGTTTTTTAAATTGAACAGCATCGTTAAAATCAAAAATTTTTAATTCATTGATTTTCTGATCAATACTTGCCAAAACAATTTCATTTGAATATTGCTTGTCAGAAATAGAAGCCAACTCAATAACATTCAGAAGCTTATCTTTAATATCAGCAAAACTATTTTGAATAAGAACTGAAGCAGATTTTGTATCGATTGGTTTTAATATGTGTAATAATTTCAGAAGCGGGATTCCAACAAACTGAACTATCAACAATCCACCAAAAATCGTATATCCATAAAAAAGGATTTTCCTGTATTCGACCGGTAAATAAACGTTATATTCAATTATCGAAAAAACAACATAGAGTATAAGTAGTATAAACAATACAAGAAACAACCCCTTTAAAATTTGGTAAGAGTAATACCGCAGTTTAAAAGCATTTAGTTTATTAACAAGTATGTTAAAATTTTCTGTCATAAAATATAAAATATTTGGCCACAAATATTTACAAAAATCCGCAATGTTAATAACTACACGTTAAAAATTTGAAAAACAAAAATAAACTTTTAAAATTATATTTGTATTGTTTCAAAATTTATCTATACAATCTATTAATCAAAACGACCTTTTTATTTAACTATTTTTTAGCATCAATCTTTTCACAAAATATTAACTGTTCATTTCAGGTAAAAAACAGAAACAACAGTAATTAACACTTGTTAAAAAATAAAACCATATTCTTGTGGTATAACAATTTAACCCTATAACAGGTTGTTAAAAACATATTAAAACCAGTTTACAGTTCCGAGAATAAAAAATAGAAAATAGAAATTAACAAGTGTGAACAGGATATTATTAATTACATATATCTTTATATTTGTTTTATTCTAATATAAATACAGAGAAATGGAAATCCTTCTTGTTGAAGACAACCTGTTAAATCAAAAAGTAGTCACATTTAATTTACGAAAATATAATTATCATGTAACTGCGGTAATGTATGGACGTGAAGCAATAAAACTGATAAAAGAAAAAAAATTCGATCTTATTTTAATGGACATCATGTTACCTGAAATGGACGGATTTGAAATAACAAAAGCAATTAGAAAATATGAAAAAGAGGAGCGCATAAATCCACAAATTCCAATTATAGCATTAACGGCAAATGCTTTGGATAATGACCGGGACAAATGTTATAATGCCGGAATGAATGAATACTTGTCGAAACCTTTTACGTCAGATGAATTAATCGGAGTTATTGACAAATTTTTTCCGCGACAGTAAAATTAATGGAGGAAAATATTGACATTAGGGGAGGGAACTTTTCAGAAAGTGAGAAAGAGCTGGATAAAAAATTGCGGCCGCTTCAGTTTTATGATTTTAGTGGACAAAATAAAATTGTTGAAAACCTCAAAATATTTGTGGAAGCGGCTAAAATGCGTGATGAATCTTTGGATCATGTGCTTTTACATGGGCCGCCGGGACTGGGAAAGACAACATTATCAAATATTATTGCCAACGAACTTGGCGTAGGTATTAAAATTACATCGGGACCAGTGTTGGATAAACCCGGAGATTTGGCCGGATTACTTACCAACCTCGAAGATAAAGATGTGCTTTTTATAGACGAGATTCATCGCCTTTCTCCTATTGTGGAAGAGTATTTATATTCTGCGATGGAAGATTTCAGGATTGATATAATGATTGATAAAGGACCAAGTGCACGTTCCATTCAGCTGGAATTGAATCCTTTTACACTTATTGGAGCCACAACACGGTCGGGTTTGTTGACATCGCCGTTGCGAGCCCGTTTTGGGATAAACTCACATCTTGAATATTATGATTCTGTGATTTTAACAGAAATTGTAAAACGTTCGGCCCGAATTTTAAATGTTACTATTTCAGAAGATGCTGCCAAAGAAATTGCCTCACGAAGCCGCGGGACTCCCCGTATTGTTAATTCACTGTTACGAAGAGTTCGTGATTTTGCACAGGTAAAAGGAACCGGTGAAATTGATATGTCGATAACCAAACACGCATTATCGGCCTTAAATATCGATGAGTATGGTTTGGATGAAATGGATAACCGTATTTTGTATAGTATTATTGATAAATTTAAAGGTGGACCCGTTGGTATTACTACCATTGCAACTGCTGTGGGCGAAGATGCCGGAACCATTGAGGAAGTATACGAACCCTTTCTTATAAAAGAGGGATTTATAAAAAGAACTCCCCGTGGGCGGGAAGCAACAGAACTGGCATATAAACATTTGGGAAGAATAAAATACGGCGATTCACCAACTTTATTCTGATTCTATTAATTTTATTTCGAAAAGACGGGGCCAGTATTTTCCGGTTACAAATAACCTGTCATTTGTTTTGTCGTAAGCAATACCGTTCATATAATCTATTGTATCCGAGGGATTTGTATACATATTTATAATTCCATCTAAATTTATTTCCCGAATAACTTTGCCTGTTTCAGCGTCAATTTCAATTATACGGTTGGTTGTATAAATATTGGCCAGAATTTTACCGTCGATGTATTCCAGTTCATTAATAAAATTTACCAGTCCTTTATCGTCAGAAACCTGTAGAGTTTTTACCACCGAAAAATTTTCAGGGTTAAGCCAGGTTAAAGTATGAGTGCCGTTACCCATAATAAGATTGGTTCCGTCGTTGGTTAAACCCCATCCTTCGCGCGAACTGTACTGAAAACTGTCGATAAGTGCAAAATCGGAAAGATTATATACAAAACCTTTTTGCGCTTTGTAGGTAAGCTGATAAATTTTGTCATTAAGAATTGTAATTCCTTCACCAAAATATATTTCATCAAGCGAATGAGTTTGAACCACATTTCCGTTTGCCAGATTAATTTTCATTAAATGTGATTCTCCGTTATTTCCTGTACCTTCATACAAAAATCCCTTGTAAAATTCCAATCCTTCAGTAAACGAAGATTTTAAATGGGGATAGTTGTTTATAATCTGGTAACTGTATTTTTTCGGAACAACGTCTGAAATAACCGGAATGCTTTTTACCCTGGAATTATTAACACCATCGGTTTTTGTGGCGACTACCCTGAAATTATTGTTTCCCATAGCGTTTAGTTCAACACCCGGAACAGTAAATTCAAGTTCTGAACTTTCTTTAATTAACTGATTATCATAAAATAACTGAATATTTTCTATTTCTCCGTTTTTTACTTTTGTTTTTACTTCAACGGATACTTTTTCGCCAAAAACATAATTTTTTTTTGACGGCTGAACAACAATAGTGCTAACCGGCTTGCGCGAACGTTTTGGTTTATTTGAGCAGGAAAAAAAGGTTACAAATAAACTAAATACAAGTACCAAGGGAAAAACCGATTTTTTCATGTGCTGTATCTTTTATTTTAATCTTTTCAAAGATAAAATATAAAAGGAAACGTTCGAGTAATTTCCTTCTTTCAATAGATATGAATACTATCTTTGTTTGAAAATTTGAAGGATTTGAATCCATTTAAAAAACTTGCAGGTGACACCGTAATTTACGGAATGAGTAGCATTGTTGGCCGGTTTCTGAACTGGTGGCTGATGCCGCTTTATGTTTCGCTTTTTACACCTGAAGAGTATGGCGTTGTAACCAATCTGTATTCTTATGTGGCATTTTTTATGGTGTTGCTTACCTACGGAATGGAAACCGGGTATTTTCGTTTTGCCTCAAAAAACAGTGAACCGGAAAAGGTATATTCCACCTCACTTATTTCGTTATTTTTTACCTCATTATTGTTTTTACTTTTAGTAGTAGGATTTAAAGATACAATTGCAGCTTTAATTCAATATCCGAATCATTCGGAATATATTTTATGGTTTGCTGTAATTCTTTCTATAGATGCTTTTACCGCAATTCCTTTTGCCCGACTCAGATTGAATAACCGACCTTTAAAATTTGCATCTATTAAACTGGTAAACATTGGTTTTAGCATTGCCTTTAATTTATTTTTTCTTTTGTTATGTCCAAAAGTGTTGGAAAATAATTCTGATTCATTTTTAAATATTTTTTATTCGCCCGAAATAGGAGTGGGCTATGTTTTTATATCGAATTTACTTTCATCTTTGGTTACACTTTTATTATTGTTTCCCGAAATTATTAAGATTAACTTTCATTTTAGCAGGAAACTTTTGTTGAAAATGCTGAGTTATTCTTTTCCCATTTTAATTGTTGGTTTGGCAGGTATGGTAAATCAGAATATTGATAAAATTTTGATTCCCTTTTTGTTGCCTGAAAGTAAAAATCCGATGGAGCAGCTTGGAATTTACGGTGCAGCCGTTAAAATTGCTGTTTTAATGAACATGTTTATCCAGGCGTTCAGGTATGCTTTTGAGCCTTTTTTCTTTTCGCAGGCCGAAAGCAAAGACGATAAAAATATTCATGCCGACATTATGAAGTATTTTGTAGTGTTTGGTTTGCTTATTTTTTTGGGAATGACACTTTATATAGATGTCATAAAGTTAATTATTCCTGTTACTTATGAAGAAGGTTTTTCGGTTGTTCCGCTTATACTGTTGGCCAACTTATTTTTTGGAATTTATTTTGCCCTTTCCATGTGGTATAAGCTTACTGATTTAACACGTTTTGGGGCTTATATGGCTATTTTTGGTGCGGTAACAACCATTGTTTTAAATGTAATTTTAATTCCCGCATACGGTTACAAAGGCTCCGCATTTACTGTTCTTGTATGTTTTTTTACAATGATGGTGATTTCGTATTTTTTAGGGCAGAAGTATTATCCAATTCCATATAATTTAAAGCGGATAGGATTTTACTTTTTAATTGCGGGTGTTATCTTTTTCCTTTCATTTTTTACACACAATCTTCCCGGGAAAATAAAGTTTCCGATTCACACACTGTTTGTAATATTTTTTATTTATTCATTCTATATTCTGGAAAAAAGGAGAATTAGATCCTTATTTAAATTCAGTAAAAAGAAATAAATACCAAAAACTATTAAATTTGTCAGCATGAAAGATTTAGGAGGCAAAGCAATTGCCCTGGCAAGCGATCATGCCGGTTTTGATAAAAAACAGGTAACAATAAGATATTTGCAGGAAAAGGGAATATCCTACAAAGATTTTGGATGTTTTTCTGACGGAAGCTGTGATTATCCTGATTTTGCCCATAAAATAGGAAAAGCTATAGATAATGGCGAATATGAAACAGGTATAACTTTTTGTGGAAGTGGGCAGGGTATTAGTATTACAGCAAATAAATATCAGAATGTTCGCTCGGCTTTGTGCTGGAATGTTGAAATTGCAGTGCTTTCAAAACAACACAACGATGCGAATATTTGTGCTATTCCCGGTAGATTTGTTAATGAAAAAGAAACGATTAATATAGTAGAAGCATATTTATCTGCCGAATTTGAAGGCGGGCGTCATGCCAGAAGAATAAAAAAAATTCCTGTAAAGTAATATGTCGGAAAACAAAAAAATATTTCTGAAAGAATCCTCCATTTCTTTCGACAAAAAACATCGGAAGACGATAAATTTTAATATTTCGAGATATAATGCTGCCGTTGCCAAAGGAAAACTACGCTATAAAAATATGGAACTGGCAAAACAAAGGGCGTCTTATATAAAGTCGGATGTAGTAAAAAATTTGGCAACATATCTTGAAGAATTTGAAAGGAATGCTGAAAATAATGGGATAGAAGTTTTATGGGCTCGGGACAGTAAGGAAGCTATTGGTGAGATAAACCAGATTTTAAAGGAAAATGGTGCAAACTTACTGGTTAAAAGTAAATCCATGATTTCGGAAGAAATAGAGTTGAACGAAAATGTGGAGAAAATAGGAGTTGAGCCTGTTGAAACAGATTTAGGGGAATTTATTGTTCAGGTGGCGGATGAAAAGCCCTACCATATTTTAACTCCGGCCATGCATAAATCAAAAGAAGATGTTGCCCGGCTTTTTAACGAGAAATTTGATACACCGCTGCATTCAACTCCTGAAGAACTTACGCTTTTTGTTAGGGATAAGTTGAGAAAACAGTTTACATCGGCCGAAATTGGTGTAACCGGTGCAAATTTTCTTGTTGCTGATGTTGGTGGTATTGCGTTGACTGAAAATGAGGGAAATGGTTTGATGTCAGTTTCCTTTCCGAAAGTACATATTGTAATTTCGGGAATTGAAAAAGTTTTACCCTCAGTAAAAGATCTTCCGTTGTTTTTTCCCTTGCTTTCAGCTTTGGGAACAGGTCAGCAGGTTACTGTTTATAATTCACTCTTAACAGGTCCTAAAAAATCTAACGAAAATAACGGCCCTGAAAAGATGTTTGTGGTTTTGTTGGATAATAACCGAACCGAAATAGCTCAAACCAGCGAACAGTCGCAGGCGTTAAAATGTATCCGTTGCGGAGCATGTTTAAATGCCTGCCCCATATACCGAAATGTAGGAGGCTACACCTATAATACTACTTACAGCGGACCAATCGGGTCAATTATTTCCCCCTTCTTTAATGGTTTCAAAAATTACGATCACCTGAGTTTTGCATGTACCGTTTGTGGAGCATGTTCCGAAGTATGCCCGGTAAAGATACCTTTGCACGAATTGCTGCTTAACAACCGGAAAACAAGTGTAGAAATGAGCCAGAGTGGTTCAAAATGGGATTTTGGGATGAAAATGTATGAATTTGCCTTCAAAAAACGTAAAAACCTTGATACTGTTAATGGGAATGTTAAAAACAGTTTATTACATTTAAACCCGAAAATTTTAGGAAAAGAAAAAGCAAAACCCTCGTTTGCAAAACAGTCGTTTAGTAAATTAAAGAAGTTAAACAAAATTTAAAAACTGATATTGTTATGTTGTCGAATACTTGTAAATATGCACTCCGGGCATTGATATATTTGGGGAAATTTTCCGAAGATGATAAACGAATAGGGATTAAAAAGATTTCAGAGGATCTTGGACTTTCTTCTCCGTTTTTAGGAAAGATTTTACAGAACCTGGTAAAACAAAAGCTACTTGTTTCAACTAAAGGGCCAAACGGAGGATTTGCTATTGCAAAGAAAACAGATGAAATTACGCTTTGGGATATTGTTATAAAAGTTGATGGAGAAGAATTTTTTACCAACTGTTTAATTAGTCTGGAACCTTGTAAAACCCATGATCCTTCAAAACCATTGTGTCCGGTTCATGCACAATACGAAAAGTTAAGAGGAGAAATTTCCAGTTTTTATCAAAAAACTACTTTGGAAACTATTAGCAAGGATATCGACAAATTTGAAGACTTGGTGAGGCTTTAAAAAAATTTTTCCCACTTTTTCCCGGAAATAAAAAATTGAAAAGCTACGATCGAGAATAAAATCCCCGACATATTTGCTATAAAATCATATATATTACTGCTTCTGGTTGCTGAAATCGTTCGTTGAATTGATTCCAGAAAACCGCTTAATAAAATAGCAGTAAGAGGAGCCCAAAGTAAATATCTGGTTCCAAGCTTTTTAAATGGTCTGAATAACAACAGACTAAAAATAAAAAAAAGACCAAAATGAACCATCTTGTCAAAGTGGGGAATTTGTAACAGTGGTTTTACAGGAAGGTCTTTTGCAGGCAAAAATAAACCGTAGCATATTAATGCAAGCCAGATAAAAGGTTTTATAAAAAATGTAATTTTCACTTATTGGAAGTTTATATTTACAGGCAAATAAACAAAAAGTATGGCAGGTATTTATATTCATATCCCATTTTGTCGCCAAAAATGTTATTACTGCGATTTTTATAAAACTGTAAATACCGGGCAAACACCAAGATTTATCAAGGCTATTCAGCAGGAAGCCAGGAAAAGAAAAGATTATGTTGGCAGTGAAAAGATAAAAACCATTTATTTTGGAGGAGGTACACCTTCGGTTTTAAACGCGAACGAACTGGCAGAAATTTTACAATTTTTCAGAAAAGAGTTTGAAATTGAAAAAGAAGCTGAAGTTACATTTGAAGCCAATCCTGATGATTTAACTGTCAAATATTTAGAAACATTGTATAAGGCAGGAGTTAACCGTTTAAGTATTGGTTTACAGGCACTGCAGAATGAGCACTTAGAACGAATGAATCGTCGTCACGATGTTCAACAGGCAATTGCTTCGGTAACTGATGCCCAAAAAGCAGGTTTTCAAAATCTAAGTGTTGATTTAATTTATGGTTTGCCGGAACTTACAATAAAAGAGTGGAAAAGTACATTAGAACAGGTTTTTTCGCTTCCTTTTCAACATCTTTCTGCATATCATTTAACCTATCATCAGGGAACTCCTTTTTATACCTGGCTAAAAAAAGGAACGTTAAAAGAGCTGGACGAAAAGGAAAGTGTGGAACAATTTGAGATTTTAATAGAAACTGCGGAAAGATATGGATTTGAACATTACGAAATTTCAAATTTTGCCAAAGATCAACTCTATTCAAAACACAATACTTCGTACTGGACAGGCAAAAAATACCTCGGGCTAGGTCCGTCGGCTCACTCTTTCAACGGAAAATCGCGACGATGGAATATGGCGCATCTTGAAGGATATTTAAAAGCCCAGGAGAATAACTTGCCCTTTTTTGAAGAAGAAGTTCTTTCTGAAAATGAAAAGTTTAACGAATATATTTTAACCCGGATGAGAACAAAGTGGGGCGTCTCGGAGCAGGAGATTAAGAATATATTTGGTTTACAAGTATTAAATTCTTTTCAAAATGAAATAGAAAATTATTTGCGATTAGAATTGATAAAAAAAGAAAATGGAAATTTTACTTTTACACGAAAAGGACTTTTTATTTCAGATGACATTTTGTCAAATATGATGATTATTTAATTGTGATCCAATCAATTAAAATTTAGATGTATTTGATAAATAATGTTAATTCACACGGCATTCTCTGGTAAATTAGTATCTTAGCGGTCTTTTAAAATTCAGGTTTCAGATGCAGATTAAAATCGTTAATAAATCGAATAATGATTTGCCGGCTTATAGTACTGAGCTGTCGGCAGGAATGGACTTAAGAGCTTACCTTCAGGAGCCAGTGGTGCTAAAACCGCTTGAAAGAAAATTAATTCCAACAGGTTTGTTTGTTGAAATTCCCAAAGGATACGAAGCACAAATAAGACCAAGAAGCGGACTGGCATTAAAAAAGGGAATTACGGTTTTAAACACACCCGGAACCATTGATGCAGATTACAGAGGGGAAATTGGTGTTATTCTGATTAACCTTTCGCAAGAAGATTTTGTTATTGAAAATGGAGAAAGGATATGCCAGATGGTTGTGGCTGCTCATGAAACTGTGGAATGGAATTTGGTAGAGGTGTTGGAAGAAACAGTCAGAGGTGCAGGTGGTTTTGGCCACACCGGTAAAAATTAAAACAATGAAAAGAATAATATTTTGGGGTAGTGTTGTAGGGTTAACTTCATTGCTGTTTTCCTGCTCAGGGGTTAAAACTGTTGCACAGAAAGAACCAGTGGTTCAGGAAACGGAAGTTACTCTTACAGAAGAACAGGAATTAGACGAACGGAAACAGAAAGAGTTTGAATATTTATTTGTTGAGGCTTTAAAACAAAAGATGTTTGGAAATGCGCAAAAGGCAATCCAATTGTTGTCCAGTTGTCTTGATATTGATCCAAACTCTTCATCAGCAATGTATGAGCTGGCAAATATTCATGCGGCAAATAACGATTTTACAAGTGCTTCTTTGTTGCTTGAAAAAGCAATCAGTATCGATTCAGGTAATAAATGGTATAAATTGCTGTTGGCTCAAATTTATCAGAAACAACGAAAATTTTCTGAGGCAGCAGCAATATACACCGAACTGGTAAAAACCGATCCCGAGAACCTCGAATATTTGTATATGAGAGCGGCTTTGCTTGCCAATGCAGAGGAGTTTGAAGAGGCTGTTAAAGCTTACGATACAATGGAAGAAAAGACAGGAATTAATGAACAAATTTCTGTTGAAAAGCAACAAATTTATCTTTCCATGGGAAAGGTCGACGAGGCCTTTGAAGAAATAGAAAAACTTATTGAATACAATCCGGCAGAAACAAAGTATTACGGTTTACTCGCCGATTTGTATCAAAGCCAGGGAGATTCTGAAAATGCATTAAAGTACTACAAGAAAATTCAGGATATGGAGCCTGAAAATGGTTTTGTGCATTTTTCACTGGCGAATTTTTACCTGGAAAACGGGAATGAAGAAAAATCATTTGAAGAGACTAAAGAAGGATTTAAGAGTGAGGAAGTGGATATTCAGACCAAACTTCAAATGTATATGATGCTTACTTCCAATCGTGAAGAATCAAAAATAACCGATAAAAAAGAACAGGAGCTTATTCAATTGTTATTGGAACAATACCCCGATGAGTTTTTGGTTCGCACCATTTATGCCGATTATTTTTTGAAAAAGAATGAGCTGGAAAAAGCCCGTGAACAAATGCTGAAAGCTTTGGAAATTGAACAAAGTGACTACATGGTATGGGAACGTATTTTGTTTATTGATAACGATTTGCAGGATTGGGAAGGACTGTACAAACACAGTGAAAAAGCATTTGAATTATTTCCAAACCAACCACAAACCTACTTTTTGCACGCTATTTCCTGTATTCAACTCGAAAAATTTGAGGAAACCAAAACTATCGTGGAAGAAGGACTGGATTATGTTGTTGATAACCCACAATTGCAAGGTCAGTTTTTAATGTTAAAAGGAGAAGCAATTTATAAATTGGGAAACCAGGAGGAGGCTTTTGGATTTTTCGATAAAGCTGTTGAACTTGACCCTGATAACTATATTGCACTTAATAATTATGCTTACTATCTGTCGGTTGCAGGAAGGAACCTGGATAAGGCAGAAAGGATGAGTGGGAAAGTGGTTGAACGCTTTCCGGATAATCCGACGTATTTGGATACACACGCCTGGGTGCTGTTTAAAAAAGGTGAATATTCTCTCGCAAAATTTTATATGCAATCTGCAATAAATAATGGAGGTCAGGATAACCCCACATTGCTGGAACATTTTGGCGATATTCTATTTATGCTTCAAAAACTGGATGAAGCCAAACAGTTCTGGGAAAAAGCAAAAAACAGCGGAAGTACTTCCGAGGTTTTGGAACGTAAAATAAAGGAACAAAAATACATTGAGGAATAAATGAAGGTAGGTTTGATAGGCGGAATAAAGTTTCCGTTTTTTATGATTCTACTCGGGCTTTTAGGATTTTCTTCTTGCCGTACTGCACGAAATATTGAAATGGTCGAGGCAAAACCTATGAGCACCGGAAAACTGCTAAAACAAGTAGAAAAGAATGCTTTTGATTATAGTTATTTTTCAATTAAAAGAATTAACTGTCAGTTTTCCGATAATTTTTCAAAAGCCAGTTTTAAAGTAAACCTTAAAGCACACCGCGACAATAAAATTTTGGTTTCAATAAGTAAACTAAATATTCCGGTAGGAAGAGTTTTGCTTACTCCCGACAGTGTAAAATATGTAAATTATATCGATAAAAATTTTTTTACCGATGACTATTCCTATTTAAGTAAAGTATTGAATATTGACCTTGATTTTGCCACCATTCAGTCTATTATTTCGAACAATGCGTTTTCTTACAGAAATGATCCGAAAGACCGTGACTTTAAAACATTTGATTCGTTTATCGAAAACGGACATTACGTGCTTCAGTCAGAGAAAGAGAGAAAGTTGGTAAAGATAGAAGAGAAGGGAAAAACGGCTAAAGCAGATCGCAGGTTAAAACGATTGGATGAGGATGCTTTGATTCTTCAAAAAATGTTTTTTGAACCGGTAAATTTCGCTTTAACAAAGCTAATTATCGAAGATAAAACAAACGAACGGCAGTTATTACTTACATTCGACGATTTTGAAGAATTTGAGAAAAAGGATTATCCGGGCCTGATTGATATGAATTTCAATTCGCCCGAAAATGATGTGAACCTGAAAGTAAGAATGAGTGGTTTTTCTGCCGAAAAAGTAAAATCTTTTAGTTTGAGAATTCCCGAGAAATATGAAGAGATCAGGGTAAATTAAATAAGTTTCTTTTACATTAGAAGAACCAAATTTTAAGGTAATGAAAACTCTGGTTGTAACAAGTATCGTTTTATTTTTTGTACATACGGTTTGTTATGCCCAGTCATTGTCTGATCTTAAGAAGAAAAAAGAGGAAGCCGCTGCCGAAATAGAATACACTACAAAATTGCTAAATGAAGCGGAAAAAAGCGAAAAAACATCGCTGAGCCAGCTTAGGCTTTTAAATAATCAAATTCACCAGAGAAACATTGTAATCAACAATACAAGAGAGGAGATTAACGTTTATCAGGAATTTATTGATAATAATACGCTGGTAGTAAAAATGCTGGAAGAAGATATACAAAAGTTAAAGGAAGAATATGCGGAAATGATTCGTTCGGCATACCGGAATAAAAATGCCAACGACAATGTTATGTTTCTTTTATCGGCCGAAGATTTTAACCAGGCTTACCGCAGGTATTTGTATTTGAAACAGTACACCAATCAAAGAAAAACGCAGGCTGAGACGATAAATTCCGTTCAGGAAGTGTTAACAGAGAGCAGTAAAAAGCTGGAAGAACAAAAAGTAACCAGGCAGCAATTGATTGGTGAAACACGGGAAGAGACTCAAAAACTGACAACAGAAAAACAACAACAAAATCAAGAGCTTCAGAAGTTACAAAAACAGCAACGTAGTTTGCGGCAAAAGTTGAACCAGCAGCGCCGGGTGGAACAACAACTAGAGGACGAAATTCAGAGGATAATTGAAGAAGAAACCCGCAAGAATACTGACGCCGGAGCGCCGGCATTTGCTTTAACTCCCGAACAAAAACTGGTTGGTGACAATTTTGAACAGAATAAACGACTTCTTCCCTGGCCGGTTGAAAGAGGTGTTATTACTGAACATTTTGGAATTCATTCTCATCCGGTTTTAAAAAATGTGCAAATTCGGAACAACGGGATCAATATCGCCACAGAAACAGGTTCAAAAGTGCGAGCGATATTTAACGGAGAAGTCACTCGTGTTTTTGGTATCACCGGAGGAAATACAGCTGTTATTATTCGTCATGGTAATTACCTCACCGTTTACTCCAACTTGAGAGAAGTAGTGGTTAAAAAAGGAGATATAGTGGCAACCAAACAGATCATCGGAACGGTTTTTACCGATTTGGAAGACGGAAATAAATCAATTCTTAAGTTTCAGATTTGGCGTGAAAATCAAAAACTCAATCCTGAGGAGTGGATTGTGAAATAACATAATACATAGCTGTAGTAAAAAAATTTCGCAACCACGGAATTGAAGAAATTAATTTAGATTGTGTCCGTGGTTTCAGGCCAAATTTTGTTTCATAATTTGGATTTATAAAATAGTAAGTTCGTTTGTCAATGCTATATTTTTCCTGTTTGATTATTTTTTCGAATCTTTCAATTGAAATACCGGTATTTTTTATATCGATAAGTTCATCTATTCTTTTTTCATTTTCACCAAAAATTTTTAATATAAATTTATAAATGCCGTAGGGTAATAAATGAAAATAAGGTAGTTTGGATAGCAATTTATTTCCGCAAATTTGCTGGTGTCCGCCAAAAGGATTTTGCCACGGAGGAAAAGCAAGAAAAAATTTACCTCCAGGTTTTAAAAAACGTTTTACAAAGCCCATAAATTTTTCTTGATTTGGAATGTGTTCAATCACATCGCGCATGAAAATCAAGTCGTATTTTTTGCCTGAAGAATCGTATTTATAAATGTCTTCACAAATTAACTCGAGGTTATTTCGGTTTTTGTGATCTGCATAAAATTTTTCAGCCGTTTCAATTCTCCTGCATGAAATGTCTATTCCCGTTGTCTTACAACCAATATCCAAAAAAGGTTTGAGATTGCCTGCCTCTGCACAACCAATTTCCAGAACTTCTGTTTTTGCTTCGATTTTTATAAAATCAGTTAAATAGGGAATTACATATTTGCCTGTGGTAATTCCCTGTTCTTCAAAATATTTATTTTTATTCGTGTGTCTTTCCTGCATTTTTTAATTTTATTTTTTGCAATATAGAAATTTAAGATATTATTGAGAAGAAGAAACATTCTGTCGTGTTTCTATACTTTCTAACTTATTCAGGATTTCCATCATAACCGGGTTTTCGGTAGATGCATTTCTCATTTCTTCTTTCCTCAGTCCAAGCTTTGTATCCAAACGGCCCAAAACGAGCGAGAAAAACATAAATAAAATCATTATAACCGGATAGGTAACAAACTTGTTTTCATCGAGAAAATGCCTCACACTTTCGTTTTCAAAATCATTTAAAAACATAAAAGCAATCATAACAAAACTGATGTAACCGATGTACATTCTCGCGCGGTCAATGTATATTTTCCAACGAACAAATGTTCTTCTGTTCATTTGGATACCGAATAATTTCATAATCTTAAATGGTTAATTGTTATTGAATTCAATACGTTGTAGTAAACGTTAGACAGGACTAAAAAGTATGGTACAAAAAAACCGGCATTTTGCCGGTTTATATTAAATATTTGCAACTCTTCTTAAACTGTGTATATCTAAGAATTTTATTTTTCTACCCTGTAATTCAATTAATTTATCCTGTTTAAATTCTGATAGTAAACGTATTACGGATTCAGTGGCGGTTCCGACCATATTTGCCAACTCCTCGCGTGTGAGGGAGATTTGAAGTGTATTCTGATTGTCCAAATCAAAATTCTCTTTTAGAATGAGCAAAACTTCTGCCAGTCTTTCGCGAACAGTTTTTTGTGCAATATCGGTGATATAATCATTGGCTTCGCGCAATTCGCCACAAACAATTTGCAGCATGTGATGTGAAAATTGCCAGTTGCTTTGAATAAGGTATAAAAGGGTTTGATACGGAACATGACAAAGAACGGCCTCATCAATAACTTTTGCGGTGGTACACGCCAACTCCTGGCTTAGTAATGAACGGTAAGCGATTATTTCACCTCTCTTGGCAAATCTGATTATCTGTTCTTTTCCGTCGATTCCGGTTTTAAATATTTTAATAATTCCACGTGTTACACAAAAAAATCCGGTCAGCCTGCTACCCTCCCGATAAATAACCGTACCCTTCTTATAAAGAGAGCAGGTTTTTTCATAATTCAAGCGGTTAAATTCCTCTTCTGTCAGTTTTTTAAATAGTTGAAAACCGCTCAAATTTGTTTCTTCTTCCGTTGGCCTTTTAATTGCACTTCTCATTTCCGTTTAATGTTAAATTCAAATAAACAAAATTTTAAAAACGCGTTAAATATACAATATCAGGCAATTTTAGTAAAACTATTTATGTAGATAGTTAGATGTTGTATATTTGCGATGCAAATTAAGTGAAAACTATTTAAAAACAAGATATTATGAAACATGTTGTAGATATGTCGTGGACTGATAAAGTGGCCTTTGAAGCAGATATGGATGGGCACAAAATCGTTGTTGATGCGGATAAAGAAAGCGGAGGCAGCGATTTAGGCTACAGACCCAAAAGGCTGATGTTATCTGCCCTGGCCGGTTGTACGGGTATCGACGTAATTATGATTTTGAAAAAAATGAAAGTTGAACCTGAAGCTTTCAACGTGATTGTTGAAGCGGATGTAACCGATGAGCATCCAAAACACTATACAAAAATGAAGGTAGTTTATCAGTTTAAAGGGAAAGATTTACCTGTTGAAAAACTGGAAAAGGCGGTTAAATTATCGGAAGAAAAATATTGTGGAGTAACTGCTGTTTATAAAAAAGCCATGGAAATGGAAACCGAAATCAGGATTATCGAATAATTTTAAGTGAAAAATACCGGATTATAATTCCCGGTATTTTTATGTTTTATTTTTGGTTGTCAAAGATATAGGCCAGTTTGAACGAGAAATAAGGTTCTTCTTTGTATTGTGTTTTTATGAAAAATCCTTCTCCTGTTTTAGTTGTAGTGTATTTTTCACTTGAAAATATGTCATTGTAAACAACAGTTATAATCCACTTTCCTTCGCAAAATTCCTTTTTTAGTGCCAGGTTTGAGACAAAAAAAGCGTCGCGTTTGGTCTGGGCACTCTGGTAGGGGCTGTTGTATTTTAAATCCCATTTTAAAGTAAATAATTTTGGCAAAAGAAATGTGTTGTTCCATCGCGTGTCTGTTTTGAACTGCTTTTGTGTTTTCTGAATTTTTTCAAAATTTATATTCAATTTGTAAGAGTAAAGACTGGCACTCAGATTA
Organism: Maribellus maritimus; assembly: GCF_022267315.1. Lineage (GTDB taxonomy): Bacteria > Bacteroidota > Bacteroidia > Bacteroidales > Prolixibacteraceae > Draconibacterium > Draconibacterium maritimum. Next base: position 10,227 of record NZ_JAIKLE010000044.1, on the reverse strand, counting down.
GCGTTCCACCATGGGAAAATATACGCACCTCCCATTAACTCAATGCCGGTACTCCATGATTGCCCAACATTTTCAGGAGAAATTACCAACATATTTCCGGCGCTGGTATGAGAATAGTTTTGAGTAACATTCATGGTCTTTCGTGTAAATATTTCTGTTGAAATAAAATTTTTGTCCCATGATTTTTTGAAGCCTGTTTCCCAGGCGTTGGTATATGAAGGGAGTACATCGTCATTTCCGGTGTAATAAGAATACGGAGTTTCATATTGTTCCAAGGGTACCAGTTTCCAATAATTTGGGCGTTGAATCCGACGTGAATAGCTTGTGAAAATTTGCTGGGTTTCTGAAAAATTGTAGGTAGTATGTACTGATGGAAAAAAATCAGTAAACCGGTTTCTTGTGGGTGTGGTTACACGAATGCCAGCTTCATTTTCAAAACTATAATCAGAGCGCCGGTTGGTAAATTCTACACGTATTCCGGCCTGGATGGCCATTTTTTCACCTTCTCGTTTTAACAAAATATACGGAGAATAAACATCCTGAATAAAATCGACGATTTGGTTGATAGGCGCATCGTCGTATTTGGTAATGTTTTTATTTGCATCGAAAGTACCACTTTTCGAAGTAATTTCCGGAATATGGTCTGTGCTTATTTCTGCTCCGGTTTCCATCGTTATTTTTTTATTCAACGGTATTTTGTAGTTCAGTTTTCCTTCAATCGTTGTTTCTTGGTGTTCGGAGCCAATAAAACCTTCTCTTTTAGTAAAGGTATCGTATATCTGCTGGTCGTACTGGCGGTCGAACAAGTCAGTAACGTATCCTGAATAATCGATATATGCCGAAAATAAATGCGACCTGTCTTTTTTAAATGTATGTTCGTAGGTAAGTGTTCCTCCAACATACTGGTAATTACAATTGTAAAGGCTGTTCAGGTAATAAGTTGAATCAGTGGTTTCACCATTTTTATTTGTAATCTGTTCGGTAACCCAGCCTTTTTTCCTGTTTTTTTGCTTCGTTTTTGTTGGATTAACATAGCCGGAAAAATCAATATAATCTTTATTCGTTAAATCGTAATTAAAGCCCATCTCGATGTTTGAGTTCGTTTGCCCGTGTTTCGATTTAATTTCAGAAGTTGTGTTATAGGTGATTTCATCATCAATAATTGTTTGCCGGGAATTTTCATTGTATTTTTCCCATACATCCCCGGACCAGTATGTATTGAGATACCAGCCGTTTTTTTCGTTTTTGTTATCGATCGAAAACATCCATTGATATGCACTTCGCGTGTCAGCTTTCAAACTGGTATTGATGGCGTAACCTTCCAGACGGTTTTTTTTCAGAATAATCTGGATAATTCCGGCGGTTCCTTCTGCATCGTATTTTGCTGATGGATTGGTAATCACTTCAATTTTGTCAATACGGGAAGCTGGTAACTGGCGAAGTTTTTCTGTTCCGTTGGCAGCAGGATGACCGTTAATATAGACTTTAAAAGTTCCCTCTCCACGATAGGTCAGGTTTCCTTCCAGATCCAACTGGACGGACGGAACATTTTCCAGCAAATCAATTGCTGCATCAGCACCCGGAAAACTTCCGGCATCAATTACTTTTCTGTCCACTTTATAAGTCATAGGTGGTTTTGTACTTACTATTGTTAGTTCATCAAGGTTTTCTGAAAGAACTTCAAGTGCAATTTTGCCCAGTTCACGGGTTCCGGGCTGTAATAAAACATTGTCGATAATAACCGACTGGTAACCAATAAAACTTATTTTAATTCGGTATTTTCCGGTTTTAATGTCTTGAATTGAAAATATACCCTCTTCGTTGGAAATCGTTCCTGTTAAAGGTGCTGAATCGTTTTCTGAAAAAAGACCAATATTGGCATATGCGATGGATTCATATGACATTTTATCTATAATTTTTCCATTTATAGTGCATTTTTGAGCAGCTAAATAAGTATGGTAAAAATTTGTGTATAAGAGGATTAAAAGGATTGTTTTGGTTTTCATAACAAAAAAATAGCAATAGAAGGCTGGTTATAAGCCAAACTTTAGATTGTTTTCATGGAATATATTTAAACCTTAAAGCCTTTTCTAAAAAAGCTTTAAGGTTTAAACAAAGTGTTTTTTTTTAGTTGATAAATTTTAAATATTAGGGAAAGAAATGCCAATCATGAGGGGATAAAGTTCTGGACCTTTTCCGTCGCTAAACAACGGAGTCATGCTATAATTGGCGAATATACAGAGGTCGCCAAAACCAATTCTTCCCGTGAGTTCGTATTTGAAGGTGTTGATGTTAAAATTACTTCTTAGTTTTTCTTTGTCTTTGCGGTATTTATATTTTGTGTGAGAACCGATGTTAATTCCACCTATTACACCTCCGGCAACGTATAAACGGGAACCTCCCATACGAAGTGGTGTTTTTATTTCAAATATTAAAGGAGCTGTTAAGTAGGACATTGTAAGTTTTGATTTTTTTAAGCCGTCGGGATCGATCGGAACAGGAACAATCATACCATCTCCATTTTCTTTTTCGATGGTAATGGCACGATCAAATGTATAATCCGAAAAACTAAAGCCAAGCCCGGTAACAAGTCCAAAATTATTTCTTTCGTTTTTGAATGCCCATTCTGCAAAATTAAAGTTCCAGGTAAGTGATTTTCCGGGAATGAGGTCAAAAAATTCATCGCCTCCGTAAAGTGAATAATCAGTATCATAAAACATATTCATTCCAACTTCAATACCCGCCCAGTGCGGGTTAAAACTTCCTGACCAATGTTTTTCACGTGGTTCTTTACTTACATTTATGTGAGTTCCGTTCCAGTTGTCGACAACATCAAAAGTGCGTCGACCAATGCGGATGTGTGTTGTATCACCCCAGTCATCAGTTATAACTTCAACTCCTCTGTCGTTACCAACCTTTACCTTGGTTCCATCTTCGTTCTCAACAACAGTAACAACATTTTTTTTCAACATTTTAACTTCTGTTGTATCTCTTTGTGCAAAAGCGTTCATGACTATTACGCTGCACAAAATTACGGTAATTAATTGTTTCATTTGTTTTAAATTTTTGTTTCTGTAGCTGTGACGGTCAGGTGCTCTGAAAAGTTACAGAAGAAGGAAAACTGTTTGTAAATAAATATAGGTCTGGAAAAAATATTACAAATTGTTTTCCGATAATAAGAATAAAAATAGATGTGAAACAAATCTCCTGAGCAGGGTTGAACGTAGAATATTTTAAAGTTTATCTTTTCTATTTTAACCGGAGGGCTATTCTCCGGCGTCTTCGTCGTGTGTAGGAATAGAAAATGCCAGCAAACGGGAGTCGTAATTTATTTCTGTGATCTTGCCGTTTTTGTTGGTTTCGTAACTCAAATTGTCTTTTGTAATGTTTGACACAAGGTTTAAGCCTGCTTTTTTAATTTTATTTAGAGAAAGTTTATCAATTCCGGTTTTTTCTTTTACAACATCTGCCAAAAGTCTTTCTTCGTAAGCGGGTGTTTCTATACTATTTAATTTCATCGTAGCAAGAGGAACATCCGAAATTGTTGTTTTTACTGAGGCTGTAATGCGACTCATTTCTGATGGTACCTCGAGTGGAATTCTATGCAAAGCAAGGTCTTCGCCTCCCATTCTACCTTTGGTCGTTTCACGCAGGCTTTTTGTTTCTTTTGCTTTTGGTGCAGGTTTTTTTACTACGGGATCAGTGGTCTTTATTTCTTTTTTTACCTTTTGTTCTTTTTCTTTTGTTTTGTCCTGTTCAACAGGAGTTTCTATGTTTTTGGTTTCTTTTGTAACCGGATCAGCATCTTTTTTCGTGTTATTTTTTTCTAATGAGGCAACCTGGCTGTCAGGAATGAGATTATTTGCTTTCTGATCGGTCAGAAGATAAACCATAAATGCCAAAGCTAATACTGCTGCTATTCTGGCTGACCACAACAAAACAGTTTTCCCGGCAGAATAATGATACAATTTTTGTTTTTTATTAAATACAAGCGACTCGTCGGGCTGGAGTTTTGTGTAACGAAACAGTACTTCTTCCTTCTTTTTTTCAGGGCGTTTTGAGAGATATTTTTCAAAGTTTTTCTTTTCTTTTTCCGAAATTTCACCTTCTAAACGTTCAATGGCTGCCTGGTTAAAAGCGTTTTCAGCGTCGTATTTTTCTTTATATAATTTCTTCTTTTGTGCAAATTCAATTTTTTCAGGAACAACAGAAACAGAATCAAAGAGAGAGAGTTCTTCTTTTAATTCAGGATTTTGCTGAAGAAATTCAATAAAATCATCTACCAACTTCTCGTTGAGATTACCTTCAAGATAGTCTACAAAATACGATTCGTAATTATTTTTATTGATCTTCATCACACAACAACTTCAATGTTTCCAATATATTTTTTCAAAAATACCCTCGCACGGTAAATATATACTTTCACCTGCGATTCGCTTAAGTTTGCCATTTCACCGATTTCCTGGTAAGAGTACCCTTCATAGTCGCGAAGAAGTAACACCATACGCTGAATTTCCGGTAATTTTTCTACAGCTTCTTTTAGTACCTCACTCAAATCAGAATAATTGTTTTCATGGCTTTCTTCAGTAAGTTTCAGGTCTTCTGAAAATGATGAACGTTTATCTTTACGAATAATGTCAATCATGGTGTGGTAAGCGGTGGTAAATAAATATGAACGCACTTTTTCGGCGTTTACATTTTCCACATTTTTCCACAACTTTTCGTAACTGTCCTGTACAATATCCTCAGCTCGCTGAACATCCTTAATGCTCTTTAAAACAAACCGGTATAACCGATCGGAATAAAGATCAACAGAGGAATTGTATTCGCTTATTGTCATTTGTTTTCAACACTGTTTACAAAAATAAGACGAAGAACTTTTTATATTGTTACAGTAAGAATATTGTTTTTTGCTCTAAACAACTCCAATGGAATGGCAATCGCTTAATGCTGTATTCAGAAAGATTTTACGCTTAAAAATGTATCTTTAAGTTTTTTAACCCAAAATCAAATAGCGCAATGAAACGTACAATTATTTCTGCTATTCTTATCCTGGTAATTTTTTTTCCGGTGTTTTCTCAATCTTCGGTTTATGTTATCGAAGACAAAAATGGAGCAAAAATCTTTGTTGGAGGCAGTATTCACAAGCTTCGCGAACAGGACTTTCCTCTTCCGGATGAATTTTTGAAAACGTTGGATAATTCCGAAATTCTTGTTCTGGAAACCGATATTTCCGAAGTAAATAATCCGGCAAATGCTCCGTATTTAATGGAAATCATGACATTTCAGGATGATAAAACATTAAAATCCGTTCTTAGTGAAAATGTTTACAACAAGCTCGATTCTGCCTGTGCCAATTATGGTATTCGGTTGGAAGGTATTCAAAAATTAAAGCCCTTTACTGTGATTCTGAATTTAACACAAATGGTATTGTTAAAAAACGGAGTCACAAAAGATGGGGTAGATGTTCAGTTAAGTGATGAGGCGAATAAAAAGGGGAAATCATTTTTGTATCTCGAAACATTTGAAGAACAGTTGAGTTTTATGAAACAATTAACACAGGTTAATGAAGATGATTTTGTTTTGTATTCTTTGAAAGATATAGAGCAAAACAATGCGATGTTTGATGAGATTATTGCTTCTTGGAAAACCGGGGATAAAAAAGTGATGCAGGAATTGAATAAAGAGTTTAAACAAACGTTTCCCGAAATCTATCAGTTTTTGCTTTTGGATAGAAATGACAACTGGATTCCACAACTTGAAGATTATTTGAAAACACCTGATACGGAATTTGTTGTTGTTGGAGCACTACATTTGTATGGCCCAGACGGAGTTCTCCAGCAAATGAAAGACAAAGGATATTTGGTAAAGCAACTATAAAAAAGCCTCGGAATTTCCGAAGCTTTGAATATAATATTTCTTTTTTTGAATCGACTTATAATTCCTCTCTTTGACCGGGGTGGCAGAGGTCTTTATTCCACAATTTCCACCCATCCGTGAGTATCTGGCTGGTCACCATATTGAATGGCCCGGAGTTTATTGTACAGTTTTGTGCTCCATTCTCCTGGTTCTTCACCATATTTAAACCATTTATCTTTATCCGAGTCGTAAACGCCTTTTATAGGCGAAATTACGGCTGCTGTTCCACATGCACCCACTTCTTCAAACTCAGCCAGTTCTTCATAAGGAACTTTCCGGCGTTCTACGTTTAATCCCATTTCTTCCGCTAAAACCATAAGGCTTTTGTTGGTTATCGATGGTAAAATAGAATCGGATAGTGGCGTAACATAGGTATTGTTTTTAATTCCGAAGAAATTGGCCGGCCCGCATTCGTCAAGGTATTTTTTTTCGCGGCTGTCGAGATACAATACTGCCGAAAATCCGTTTTCCTTGGCTTTTTTTCCTTCATACATACTGGCCGCATAGTTTCCACCAACTTTGTATTTTCCTGTTCCCTGTGGTGCTGCACGGTCGTATTCACGGTAAATTACCAAATCTGTGGGTTTAAATCCTTCAGGGAAATAAGGTCCGACTGGCATCACAAATACCATAAACAAATATTCTTCTGCAGGTTTTACTCCAATCTGAGGACCGGTACCAATTAACAGCGGGCGAATATAAAGTGCTGCCCCGCTTTCGTATGGCGGAACAAAACGTTCATTTTTTTTCACAGCAATGCGAACTGCTTCCATAAACTTTTCAACCGGAAGTTTTGCCATCAGGATTCCATCGCTTGAATTTTGCATACGTTTCGCGTTTTCATTCATCCTGAAAATCCGGATTTTTCCGTCTTTGCCTTTAAAAGCTTTGAGTCCTTCAAAAGCTTCCTGCCCGTAATGCAACGCCGTTGCCGACATATGAATATCAATCCGGTTAGAAGTACTAACTTCAAGTTCTCCCCATGCTCCGTTTTTAAAATAGCAACGTACATTATAGTCGGTGTCGCGATATCCAAATCCCAGATTTTTCCAGTCTAAGTTTTCCATTGTAGTATTTATTAAATCGGTTTTAGTTGAATTTGGTTATTAAACCAATTCTGTAGCAAATTAAAGAAATTTTATTTTTTTGTGATGCGAGAAAAGTCACGTAAATCGCTAAAATTGAAATGTTTTACAGCTATTTAATATTTGGTATATTTTAGAATATTTTGAAAATGAGTGGGTTTAGTTTTCATTTTGATAGGAAAATCGTTTTTTCTAAAAGATTAATAATTTACCTGTAAAAAATAACCATTATGCTTCCGAATGTTTAAAACCGTATCATTATCAAAAATTAAGTATTGCCCTTTAATACCTTTAACCATTCCTTCTATTTTCGGAGCTTTATCAAACGAAACGCTTTTTAGTTTTTTTGGATATTCGTTAACGGGATATTCAATCGATGTGATTTTATTATCTGGTTCAACATATTTTTGAAGTTCAGCAGGAAGAAGTTGAATTATTTTTTCTTTTTCCAGAAGAAGATCGATATGCTCTGCTACTTCGTTTTTTAGCATTGCCCGCCAGTTGGTTTTATCGGAAATGTGTTTTTTTAGGAAAATTTCTAAAATGCCGGCAATATGGCGGTTGGGTGTTTTGGCTAGTTTTATAGCGAAACTTGCTCCCTGATCAATCCAGCGCGTTGGTATCTGGTGCTCTCGAGTAACCCCAACTTTAATGTCGTTTGCAACGGCCAGATAAACAAAATGGTCAATGAGATCATGTTTTTTTGCCCATTCCATATCGCGTGCAATTCCAAGGTGCGATTTTGAAAGTTCGGGTCGGATAATTGATTCACTGGCCTCCGGGGCAGTTTGCAAACAGTTGTAGCAAAATCCTTGGTTAAAAGAGGTTTTGGTTATTTTTCCACAAGAAATACAGTTAATTTGACCTGTAAAATTCAATAAGATTTTCTGGCCAATCAGTTGGTTCATTTCAACTTCTTTTTCACCAACCGGGAAAAAATAATTTACCGGAGAGGCGAGCTGGGTTCGCATTTTGCGTATGTTGCCTTCGAGTTGCATTTTACTTTTTTATTGAAACTGTTTATTTCGGATTTAGTTCATTTTAATATTTTCATCATTCGCAATTCCCCGTATTCCAAGGTAAAGCAATTTTGCGGCATCTTCCATTATCTCAGGAGTGAGCACATCGGTTTTGTCAAGAGGTTGATGATAATGTACCGGGAAAACACTTTCCGAAGTATAAAGCGAAAAAGTGGTTATTCCTGCATTTTCAAAGTTTGAAGCATCGGAACGCGGACGTCCGTAGTTTTTTTTCCACTCCGAAGCCCCCATTTTCCGATGTAAATATTTAGTGTTTACTTTTTCAAAATGTGCGAATAGTTCGGGATAACTTTTTCCGTTGGCAATATGAAAGCCGGTACCATTACCAACCATATCAAGATTGATCATCAGAAGCGTTTTATCTATTGGGAAAAGCGGATTTTCAGCATAAAATTTACTTCCGTATAAACCACACTCTTCTCCGCCAAGTAAAATAAATAGTACTGTTCGTTTGGGTTTTATTTCCGATTCAGCAAAAGCTTTTGCAGCTCCCAAAATATCGGCAACACCTGAAGCATTGTCAAGTGCACTTGGAAATATTTCACCCAAATATCCCTGCCCGTCGAGGTGACCGCCAATAATAATTGCTTCGTTTTTAAGAACCGGGTCACTACCTTCTATTTTTCCAATTACGTTACATGCTTTTGCATCGGGAAAATATTGGGTTTTTGCCGTAATGGAAACGGTTTGATTTGCAGGCAAAGCAAATGATGGAGTTTTCATTTTGGAAAGTTCCGTTTTTATTTCTGAATAGTTTTTCCCTGCATCTGAAAAAATTTGTTCTGCAATGTTTTGATCGATGTGTGCATAAACAAAATTTTCAAGATTTACGGTATTCGGATTGGCCAGTTTGCTGATGTACAACATACCTGCAGCCCCGTGTTTAACTGCATTTCTGAATTTGTACCGGTGATAAGCGTATGGTGTCCAACTGGCTAGTGTTGTGTCGTTTTTGGCATATGGAATTCCTGATTCGAGCAGGATAATTTTGTCTTTTACATCCACATTTTTATAATCGTCATAATTTAATTCGGGTGCGGTAATCCCATAGCCTACATACACCAGATTTCCACTTACGGTTCCCGATGCAGAATTGGATCCAGGGAGATAATCATCCGAAAATTGAAGTTGAATTTCTTCACCTTTTTTAGGAGAATAAGTCACTTTTCCTTTTGTGAATACTTCTGAATATTCATTCGGAAAATACTGAAAATAACTTCCGTTGTTTGCCGGCAGAACACCCCATTCTTTAAATTTACCGGCACACCACTGCGCCGCTTCCAAATATTCAGGAGAACCCGATAAACGACCCTTGTATTTATCGGAACTTAATTCTTCGGCAAATTGTAAAATATCGTTACTCGAAATGGAATGAAAAGTATTTAGAATTTGTTCTGTTTCGGTGCTGCTTTGTGCAAAACCGGTGAAAACCAAGGGAATTAAAAAAAATGCTACAAGTAAATTTTTGAACTTCATTTTAGAGAATTTATACAAATCGTTAAAAATACTATTTTTTAAAAAGTAGAATTGAATATTCAAAAATTAGCTTCACATAAACTTAAAAAATTTAAATAGAGGAGTTTTATTACGATAATGCGTTAACCTTATAAATAATCGACGTAATTTTTACTTAACAAATTTAAAACGGAATTAATATGAAAATTTTACGAGGAACTATTTTTGGCGGGATTGCTTTTTTCTTTCTTGGATGGGTTGTCTACGGAATGTTATTAGCCGATTTTATGGCTGCTCATTCAGATGCCAGTTTGAACCGACCTGACGATCAGATGATTTGGTGGGCAATGATTTTATCCAACCTGGTTTTAGGACTGCTCGTAACACTGGTTTTGAAATGGTCAGGGGCAACGAGTATTGCTGATGGTATAAAAACCGGGGCAATTTTTGGTTTTTTAATGGGACTTACCATGGATTTAATGATGTATTCGATGACAACTCAGTATGATTTAACGGTTGTTTTTGTTGATGTTATTGTGTACACTATTCTTTTGGCTATTATTGGACTGGTAATTGTTTTAACCTGGGGAAAAGGAAAGTAGTTTTGATTGAAACCTTTAAATGATATACCGGAAGAGGCTGTCCAAAAAGGATTTTGTATTCGGGTAGGTATCTGAGAAATTTTTCAAATACTCAACTCTTCAAATACATAATCAGACTTTTGGGAC
>NZ_JAIKLE010000043.1 GCF_022267315.1 Maribellus maritimus | reverse complement strand
AGGAACACAATGTGGCAGATGAACATCCTGAGATTGTAAAAGAACTTCTGGAACAGATGAAATCTGCACGAACTGAATCGGAAGTGTTTACTTTTAAATAAAAGAGAGACTGGTAACAAAAAGTTCTTAGTCTGTTGGTTAGTATAATAAAGGTTTTCCTAAACAGGGAAGCCTTTTTTTTATAATACAACTACATTTTCCATTTGTTTGGAACGTAAGAAAGGTTCGCATTTGTATTAGTCCTAAAAAGTTTTAAAATTTGTTTCCTAATTTTGACTAATCTAAACGTATTGAAAACTTCGGATATATATATTGAGCAACAATTAGTTTGTAAATTCATATCAGGAGACAAATCAGCATTTGAGGCGATCTTTCACCATACAAAAGGAAAAATGAAAGGTTTTCTAAAAAAGGTTGTCCCAATTGATGAAGATCCCGAAAATGTATTACAGGAAGTTTATGTGAAACTTTGGGAGAACAGGCAATCTATAAATCCAAACAATCATTTTGAAACATTTCTTTTTTCCATCGCAAAGAATTTGGTGATCGACATAATGCGTAAGCGACTCAACAAACAGAAATACCTCGAAAATTTATACATTCATATAAAAGGAGGACAAAATAACTCACTGGATACTTTAGCCAAAATTGAGTATTCTGAACTTGAGCAAAAAATCTTTGACTTAATAGAAAAACTCCCCAAAAAACGACAGCTGATTTTTAAGCTAAACCGACTTGAAGGTTTTACTTACAAAGAAATTGCAGAACAATTAAACATATCGGAAAACACCGTTGACACACAAATGAGACAAGCCCTTTCATTTTTACGTCGCGAAATGAATATCTATTTTAGCATCCTGATACTTCTTCTTATCAACCGCTAAAACACGCCCCCATAACAAGTTATTTTTGTGCGACTTACCTCCCCGCAAAAACACAAAATAAAAAAAGTTAAAACTCAATTCACGGAATAAGTATTTTCAAACGTATATAAAATTGTTAACAAAACTTTAAGAATGGATATCGCAACAAAAAAACTCATCAACAAATTTATCTCCGGGAAACGGTTAAATAACGATGAGTTTAGCCAAATTGACAAACTTCTTAATGACCTCAATTACCGCGGTGAGATTATTCAGCACCTGGAAAGGAACTGGCAGGAATCTCAGGATGAAACAGTTAATTTACAATTCGAACAAATAAAAAAGGAGATAAACAGGTCACAATTCAAATCAGGGCTAACCAGGTTGCTCACAACCATTTCAAAAGCAGCGGCTGTTTTGTTTATTCCACTCCTTGCTGCAACGTTGTTTTACTATTTTTCACAACAAGAGCCGTCCAATTTTTTAACACTCTACACACAAAAAGGTGAAGTAACAAATATTATTCTTCCTGATAGTACAAAAGTCTGGTTGAATGTAGATACAAAATTAAGTTATCCTGCTGATTTTGGCGCAAAATCCCGAAAACTCAAATTAACAGGCGAAGCTTATTTTGAAGTAACAAAAAATAAAAGACTACCCTTTGAAGTTACTTCAGGAGATATCACAACTACAGCATTGGGAACCCAATTCCTCGTTTCAGCATACCCCGAGGTTAAAGTCATTAAATCATCATTACTAGAAGGTTCTGTTGAAATAGAAATATCAGACGATAAAAACAGAAAAATATTAGCGCCTGGTCAACAACTAATTTTTGACAAGCAAAACGCATCGGTGTCAATCGGTAATTTTAACGAAAACTACGAACTAAGTTGGAAAAATAAAGAATTAGTGTTTCAGTTAACTCCATTTGACGATGTGATAAACGAACTTGAAAAATGGTATGATATAAAGATTTTATATGATCAGGAATCATTTAAAACAGAAACATTAACCGTAAGATTTGAAAAATACGAAACATTGGAGAATGTTTTGAAAGTAATGTCGAAAGTAAATGAATTCAACTATTCAATTGAAAATAAACAAATTAAAATCAAAAAAAGAAATTTATGAAATAAAATAAGAGCAATAAAAACGGGCAAAGTCGTTACCACCGACAATGCCCGAAAAAATAACATATTTTTTTAATTAAAATCATTCCAAATTTATGAAAAAAAGAAAACCGTTCCTAACGGTGGAAGAAATTCTGCCGTTTCGAAAAATTTTACAAATTATGAAACTCACAACAATTATTTTGTTGATTTCAAACATGTTTGTTTCCGCGAGTGTATATTCGCAAAGTACTAAACTAACCTTAAAGTATTCACAAATTACATTTGGAGAATTATTCCAAAAAATTGAAGAACAAAGTGAATTTAGGTTTGCTTTCTCCAATTCCCAACTCAATCCAAATAAGAAAATCCAGGTGGACATGAAAAATGCCACGTTGGAAAGTATTCTAAAAGAGACTTTACCTGAAGATGTGGCCTATGAGATTATCGACCGTTATGTTGTAATAACAAATGTCGGTTCTTCAGAAAACATAAGATTCAGGCAACAACAATCGGTTTCCGGTAAAGTAACAGATTCTAACGGACTTCCGCTACCCGGTGTAACTGTTATTATCAAAGGCACTACAGCAGGAGCAGTAACAGACATTAACGGAAATTATTCACTAACACTTCAATCTGAATCCGATATTCTTATCTTCTCATTTGTGGGATTACTAACACAGGAAGTTGAAGTAAATTCCCGGAGTACAATCGACATAACAATGCAGGAAGATGTGTTGGGAGTTGAGGAAGTTGTGGTTGTTGGGTACGGAAGTCAGAAAAAAGTGAATTTAACCGGCGCCATTGCTTCAGTTGCCGGCGAAGAACTTGCACGTCGGCAAGTTGCTCAAACGTCGATGGTTTTACAGGGAGTTGCCCCGGGTGTTGTGGTTACTCAGAGAAACGGACAGCCCGGCCGGGACGGTGGAACAATAAGTATTCGTGGAAAGACTACTTTAGGAAACAGCGCTCCGCTTGTTTTAGTTGATGGGATAGAAATGGGTATTAACAATATCGATCCAACACTTATTGAATCCGTATCAATTCTTAAAGATGCAGCTTCTGCATCCATTTACGGTTCACGCGCAGCCAATGGTGTAATTTTGGTAACTACAAAACGTGCCCAGAAAGACGTCCTTTCTGTTTCTTATAACGGATACATTGGTACCCAGAGACCAACTGACATACCAAACATGGTTGGAGCAATTGACCACATGTTATTAACCAACGAAGCATATGTAAATACAGGCAAATCACCTCTTTATTCTGAAGAATATGTCAACGAGTACAGAGCCAACATGGGAACAAACCCGGATAAATATCCTGACACAGATTGGTATGATAAAGTACTTACAGAAAATGCCTTAATGCAAAGCCACTTTTTAACAATGAATGGAGGCTCTGAAAAGGTTAGAGTTTTAGCCTCGCTTGGGTATCTTGATCAGGGCGGTATAATGTCAAACACTGATTTTAAAAGATATACGCTTCGAATAAATACCGATATGCAGCTTACAAACAGCTTTTCGGCACAAATTGACGCACACATCAAACAAGCACTTTTAACAGAACCCTCAAGAGGAACAAGTGCGGCGATTCACTGGTCAGGCCGTATTCCGGCTAACCAGGCTGCCGTTTTATCTGATGGTTCCTGGGGTGAAGGCTGGAATGGCGATAATCCGGTGGCATTCACAAAAGACGGAGGACTTAACAAATCAGAATCACCTTCTTTTACCATGAATCTGGTATTAAAATACAAACCGGTTGATTGGTTTACCGCTGATTTATCCTATTCACCAAACTACTGGCAATCGAACGTTTCAGATTTTGAAAAAGCGATTCAAACTTACCGCTGGGACGGGAGTGAAAGTTATAAGGCGCCTCAGAAAAGTACACTAACTACCAGTCATAATAAAAATCTACATAATAATTTAAGAAGTACGGCAACATTCGACAAAACATTCGGAACGCATGGTTTAAAATTATTAATCGGATATCAACAGGAAGATTACCGCAATGATGGTTTATCCGGATATCGCGAAAGTTTTCCTTTTCCTGATTATCCAGTACTTAACTCAGGAGGAGAAGAAAATCAAAAATCGTATGGCTGGGCTAGCGAATGGGCATTGCAATCATTCTTTGGTCGCTTGAATTATAATTTTAAAGAAAGATATCTTTTCGAAGCCAACTTCAGACAAGATGGGTCATCTCGTTTTGCAACAGGTCGAAAATGGGGATTCTTTCCATCCTTTTCTGCCGGATGGAGAATTTCCGAAGAAAGTTTCTTTGAGTCTTTAAGACCTGTTGTAAATAATCTTAAAATCAGAGCTTCATGGGGGCAGCTAGGAAATCAGGATATCGGAACATACCCGTTTTCTTCCGACGTAAACCTTGGATTAAAATATGTATTTGATAAACAAGTAGCCAGTGGCGCGGGTATAACCGATCTTGCAAATACTGAAATCTCCTGGGAAACAACTACTGCATCGAACGTCGGACTTGATATTACGCTGTTAGAAAAAATTAATGTTGTTGCCGAATATTATTACAAAGTTACTGACGACATTCTTTTAGCTTTGGATATTCCCAGAATTATAGGAATGAATGCACCCGAGCAAAACGCAGGAAAAGTAGAAAACAGAGGTTGGGATCTCGGGATCAATTATGTAGACTGGGATAACGAATTCAAGTACGAAATAGGGATCAACGTTTCGGATGTAAAAAACAAAGTTCTTGATTTAAAAGGAGTAAATAAGACCGGAACAACAGTAAACCATGAAGGTTACCCGATGCTGTCTATTTATGGTCTCGAAGCGGATGGATTTATAACGGAAGATGATTTTAACGAAGACGGCACCTATAAACATGCTGCACAGTACGGTACAATTGCACCAGGAGACATAAAATATGTCGATCAAAATAACGATTCGATAATAAACTCAAGCGATTATAAAATTATCGGGGAAACAATTCCAAGATACACATTCGGCTTTACTTTTAACGGACAGTATAAGAATTTTGATCTCGGTATTTTTATTCAGGGAGTAGGAAAAGCTGATGGTTTGATACGTGACCAGGGAATAATGCCATTCCTGATGGGAGGTACTGTTCAGGAACAACACAAAGATCGCTGGACTCCGGACAATACAGATGCAACATTTCCGCGGTTTGCTTTCAACGAAACAAATAATGAACAAACTTCTAGTTTTTGGATGAGAGATGCAGCTTATATGAGACTAAAAAATATTCAGTTAGGATATACTTTCCCATCAACCGTACTGAAAAAAATTAAAGCTCAAAAGTTACGGGTTTATGTCAGCGGACAAAACTTATTTACTCTTGACAATTTCTGGAAAGGATATGACGTGGAAGCACCGGTTGGCAACGGAGGCTATTATCCGCAGGTCAAAACATATAGTATTGGGGTAGATGTTAAATTCTAAAAAATCAAATCTATGAAATCAAAAATAAAATATTCAATCATATTCATTTTACTGACTTTTCTGTTTGTTTCTTGTGAGGATTATTTGGAGAAATATCCTTTAAATAATCCTTCTGATGCAACTTTCCTGTCCAATCAAACAGAACTGGAGATGGCGGTAACCGGATGTTACAATGCGATGTGGACGAGTGTTCAGGGTATGCCCTTTCACCTGGTTTTTGATCAGATATCTGATATTGGCTGGGATAGAAATGGTTCAGCATTACAGGCTATTGGACGAGGCTCGGCAGATTCAAGAAATAGCGACATAGTCTCACTTTGGACAGATCTTTATAAAGGAATTGCTAAATGCAATTATGTTCTCGCAAATATGGAGCGGGGTGTAGATAATATACCTACCGACGTTTACGCACAAAGCAAAGCTGAAGTACGTTTTCTCAGGGCTTTTTACTACCACTATTTAGCTGAATTATTTGGCGGTGTTCCATTGGTAACACAACCACTAACTTTATCAGAAGCGAATATCGCACGGAGTTCAAAAGCTGATGTTGTTGATTTTATTTTAACTGAGCTGGATGAATGTGCAAACGACCTTCCCCAGGAAAACGATCCGCTCGCAGGACGCGCGACAAAAGGGGCTGCATGGGCAATCATGTCGCGGGTTGCATTATACAACGAAAAATGGGATACTGCGATCTCTTCTGCACAAAAAGTAATGGCTCTTGAAGGAACAGAATATGAGCTAAGTTCCAACTACATGGATTTGTTTCAGTATGCCGGACAGGAGTCTAAAGAAATCATTTTATCGGTTCAGTTCTTAAAAGGAGAACACATGCATTCCATGTTTAGATTTTTTGGCACCAGAAATGCCAAAGGTCATACAAACAAAAAACCAAGTTATCAGGCGGCAGACTCATGGGAATGCACTGATGGTTTGCAAATTGACGAATCTCCTCTGTTTGATCCTCAACATCCCTACGAAAACAGAGACCCAAGGTTAGGTTATACCTTCTCTCTTTCAGGTTCAATTTTTCTTGGATTTCAGTATGAAACACATGGAGACAGTTTATACTGCTGGGATTATAATCAAAATCCGCCCAAACGAATTGCCAATCTTGAAGCAACACACGCTTATGCTACTTTTACCGGAATTGGGTGGAGAAAATATGCCGATAACTTAGACAAAGATGCCGTAAACGACAGTGAATTGAATACAATTGTTATTCGTTATGCTGAAGTTTTATTAAATTATGCTGAAGCAAAAATATCTTCAGGTAGTATCGACCAATCTGTTCTGGATGCGATAAATAAAATCAGGCAAAGACCTTCTGTTGAAATGCCACCTCTTACAACAACCAACGCTGAAGAATTAAAGTACGCAGTACGAAGAGAACGTAAATATGAATTATCATGTGAAGGATTACGCCTGTTTGATATCAAACGATGGGGCATTGCAGAAAATGTAATGAACCTTCCGGTATTGGGACGCATGAAAAAATCTTATCCTTCGATAGCACCAATAGTAGATGAATACGGCACATCGTATTACGATAATATCCCGATTGCCCAACAGGGAGAATCTGCAGATTTCAAAATGCGTATTGTAGAAATACGTTCATTTGATAAAAATCGCGATTACCTGTGGCCAATTCCATATATCGAAATGGATACGAACCCGGAAATGGTTCAAAATCCCGGATATGGAGAATAGTCTAGTATAGTTACTTAAAGGTTCTCCAGAATATCTGGAGAACCTTTTTTTTATAAACTAATTATGATTTTACAAAAAAATATTTTACTGCTTTTCATCTTTTCCTTTTTCCTATACGTCCCAAAAATAAATAGCCAGAATGAATACGATATCGTTATTTATGGTGGAACTTCTGCAGGCATCTCTGCAGCTATACAGGCATCAAGAATGGGCAAGTCGGTTTTGCTTATTGAAACATCACGACGCATAGGTGGATTGACCACCGGCGGTCTTGGGGCAACAGACATAGGAAATAAACAGGTGATTGGCGGAATTTCGCGTGAATTCTATCAGAATATTAAAAAATATTACGATAATCCAGGAAACTGGAAGTGGCAAGAAAAGGAAGATTACAGCCAGTCAAGAAATCAAAGTGGTGAAGATGCGATGTGGACATTCGAGCCCTCCGCTGCATTAAACGTCTATAAAGAAATGATGGATAAGGAAAGCATTGAACTGGTTTATGAAGAACGCCTCAACCGAAAAAACGGGGTAAAAAAAGAAGGTGCAAAAATTGTCGAAATTGAGATGGAAAGTGGAAAATTGTATAAAGGAAAAATGTTTATTGATGCCACTTATGAAGGAGATTTAATGGCTGTTGCCGGAGTGAGTTATACTGTTGGGCGGGAACCAAATAAACAATATGGCGAAACTTTAAACGGTATCCAGGCCAATGATATTGGAATTACAATTCGTGGTACAGTTTCAAAAAATAGTGTTCATCATAATTTTATTGATGGAGTAGATCCCTATATTGTTAAAGGAAACCCTTCGAGCGGGCTGCTTCCTTTTATCGTAAAAGGCGGCCCCGGCATTGATGGAAGTGGAGACAAAGGGATCCAGGCTTATTGTTTTCGAATGACTTTGACCGATGCGCCGGAAAACCGCATTCCTTTTCAAAAGCCGGGAAATTACAACGAACTGGATTACGAACTTCTTTTCCGCAATTATGAAGCTGCAGATGGCCCGATAGAAAAGATGTACCCTTACGGCGACCCCTTGGTTCCATGGATCAATTCTAAAATGCCCAACCGAAAAACCGACACAAATAACCAAAAAGGATTTTCAACCGATTTTATTGGTCAAAACTGGGATTACCCGGAAGCATCTTACGAAGAAAGAGAAAAAATTATCGAGCGCCACAGAAGCTATCAGCAGGGACTGATGTGGACACTAGCCTATCATCCCAGAATTCCCAAAAAAGTAAGAGATGAAGTTTCGAAATGGGGAACCTGTAAAGACGAATATGAAAGAGAAGATGGATGGCAACAGCAGTTGTATGTAAGAGAAGCAAGAAGGATGATAAGTGATTATGTAATGACCCAAAAAAATTGTGAAGGAATTGAAATAGTTGACGACCCGATTGGCATGGCAGCTTACGGTATGGATTCACACCAGGTAAAACGTTATGTTGATGCCAATGGCTTTGTTCAAAATGAGGGAAATGTAGAAGCGCATGGTTTTCCTCCCTATCCAATCAGTTACAAATCCATTGTTCCACATAAAAACGAATGTTCAAACTTGTTGATTCCTGTGTGCGTTAGCGCAAGTCATATCGCATTCGGTTCTATTCGTATGGAGCCGGTTTTTATGGTGCTTGGGCAATCGGCTGCAAGTGCTGCCTCTCTCTCTATCGATAACAATGTCGAAGTGCAAAATATTAATTACTTAACGCTTAAAAACCTTCTCCTAAAAGATAAACAGGTATTAAAACATATACCATAATTTGTACGATTGTCGAATATATTCATTTTAATAACTGAATGTTTGTCTCTAATTTATAAACAACGCCACTAAATGAAAAACGCTACGAATAAAAATAGCATTACAACTTTAAATATATCACTTATACTCATTACGATTAGCCTAATAAGTTGTCAGAACGTAGATCAAAATTTCTATTCGGCCGATGTTATTATTTACGGAGGAACCTCATCAGCAGTGATTGCTGCCGTTGAACTAGCACAGTCTGGCAAATCAGTAATTATGGTTTCTCCGGATGTGCATTTGGGAGGTTTAACTTCCGGTGGCCTTGGATGGACAGATGCAGGAAAGAAAGAAGCAATTGGAGGACTCACACGCGAATTTTATCACCATGTTTGGAAATACTATGACAATGCAGGATCATGGAAATGGCAGCAAAAAAGTGAATTCGGGAATCGGGCGCAAGGAAATCCGGCCATTGACGGCAACAAACGCACATTATGGGCTTTTGAACCGCATGTGGCAGAGGATATTTTTGAGGAATATATTTCTGAAAACAAAATTGAAATTTACCGTGACGAATGGCTAAATAGGGAAAATGGTGTTTTAAAGTCGGGTTCTGACATAATTTCAATTACAACACTTTCAGGAAAAACTTTTAAGGGAAAAGTTTTTATTGATGCTACCTACGAAGGCGACTTAATGGCTTCTGCAAAAGTAAGTTATCACGTCGGAAGAGAAAGTAATGCCACCTACAACGAGAACTGGAATGGAGTCCAGACAGGAATTTTGCACCACATGCACTATTTTAAATCTGATATATCCCCATATAAAATTTCAGGAGATCCAGCCTCCGGCGTGCTTCCAAGGATTTCAGAAGAGCATCCGGGCGAATATGGCGCAGCTGATGATAAAATTCAAGCTTATTGTTTCCGAATTTGTATGACAGACATTCCGAAAAATAGTATCCGCTTTAAAAAACCGGAAAATTATAATCCCTTAGACTACGAATTACTTTTAAGGGTTTTTGAAGCCGGTTGGACAGATATATATAGCTATATTGGTAAATTCGACATGCTTCCAAACAGAAAAACAGATACCAACAACAGGGGCCCGGTAAGTAGTGATAATATTGGCCTGAATTATGATTATCCCGAAGGTAGTTACGAACGAAGAAAGGAGATAATTGAAGAACACAAAACCTATCAAATGGGACTTTACTGGTTTGTTGCAAACGACCCCAGGGTTCCTGATGAAGTGAAAAAAGAAATGCAAAAATGGGGGCTGGCCAAGGATGAATTTACAGATAATGAAAATTGGCCTCACCAGATATACGTACGCGAAGCCCGAAGGATGATTGGCGAATACGTAACCACTGAAAATGATATACTATTAAAACGCGAAGTACCCAGACCAATTGGAATGGGGTCTTATTCAATGGACTCTCATAATGTTCAGAGATATACAAAACCTGATGGAAATGTCCAGAACGAGGGTGATATTGGTATAAAAATTAAAGCGCCCTATTCAATATCCTATGGCTCAATTATTCCCAAAAAAGAAGAATGTTCGAATCTATTGGTTCCTGTTTGTGTTTCCAGCAGTCACATAGCATTTGGGTCTATTCGAATGGAACCGGTATTTATGATTCTCGGACAGTCAGCCGCAGTTGCAGCGGTAATTGCAATTGATTCAGATTGTGCAGTGCAGGATGTGCCGTACTCTGAATTAAGAAAAAAGCTGGAAAGTAAAAAACAAGTTTTAGATTTGAATAATTTATTAAATCAAAATTAGCACATTATAATTTACTTTAAAATAACCAATCAAAATAGAATCTCATGAAGCAAATAATTACAATTGCCCTGCTATCTTTTTTTGTTTTTGGATGTAAATCTCCGCAAGAGACTGAAAATTCTCTTAATGCCGATGTTATCGTTTACGGTGGCACTTCATCAGCTGTAATTGCCGCTGTAGAAGTTGCCCAGTCGGGGAAATCGGTAATTATAGTTTCACCCGATAAACATTTAGGTGGATTAACTTCCGGTGGTTTAGGATACACTGATACAGGAGACAAATCAACCATCGGTGGATTATCGCGCGAATTTTATCACCGGGTTTGGCTGCATTACAATGATTCCTCAGCATGGACATGGCAAAAACATTCGGAATACGGAAATAAAGGCCAGGGTACAATTGCCATGGATGGAGAAAACCGCACCATGTGGATTTTTGAACCTCATGTGGCCGAACAGGTCTTTGAAGATTTTGTTGCGGAAAACGACCTCACCATTTATCGCGACGAATGGCTGGATAGGAAAAATGGCGTCGAAATAGAAGACGGAAAAATCATTTCCTTTAAAACACTTTCAGGAAAAATATTCAAAGGAAAAATATTTATCGACGCATCCTACGAAGGTGATCTAATGGCTTCATCTGGAGTAAGTTATCATGTTGGAAGAGAAAGTATGGATACCTACAATGAAAAATGGAACGGAGTACAAACCGGAGTTTTGCATCACCAACATTGGTTTAGGGAAAAAATATCGCCATACAAAGTTCCCGGAGACCCTTCCAGTGGAGTACTTCCAAGAATTTCAACCGAAGATCCGGGCGAATATGGAGCCGGCGATGACAAAATTCAAGCCTACTGTTTTCGCATGTGCATGACCAACCACGACGAAAACCGCGTGCCATTCCCCAAACCTGCCAGCTACGATTCGGAACAATATGAGCTTTTAGTTCGGATGTTTGAAACAGGTAGAAAAGACTGGTTTCAGAAATTTGATGCCATCCCCAACTGGAAAACTGATACCAATAACCATGGCCCGTTCAGCAGCGATAATATTGGAATGAATTACGATTATCCCGAGGGTAGTTACGAACGCCGTAAAGAAATCATTCAGGAGCATACTGATTATCAAATGGGATTGCTTTGGTTTGTTGCCAACGACCCTCGGGTACCGGAAGATATCCGGACAGAAATGGCTACCTGGGGACTGGCAAAAGACGAATTTTCAGACAATGGAAACTGGCCTCATCAAATCTATGTTCGTGAAGCACGCAGAATGATTGGCGATTATGTAACAACAGAAAACGATGTACTAAGTAAACGTGAAGTTCCGCGTCCGGTTGGCATGGGATCTTACGCTATGGATTCGCACAATGTACAACGATATATAACTCCCGAAGGCTATGTACAAAACGAAGGAGATATCGGTGTAGGAGCCCCTCCCTACTCTATTTCTTACGGCTCACTTATTCCCAAAAAAGAGGAATGTACCAACCTTCTGGTTCCTGTTTGTGTATCGAGCAGCCATATTGCTTTTGGTTCTATAAGAATGGAACCCGTTTTTATGATACTCGGACAATCAGCTGCTGTTGCAGCAGGTATGGCAATTGATAAAAACATTCCGGTACAGGATGTTGATTATTCAGAATTAAAAACCGAACTTGAAACCCGAAAACAAATTTTAACAAAATAAGAATATTTAATCCTCGTACTATGATTACTTTTTTTGCAGGACTGGTTACTTTGATATTGGGCTATTTTTTCTATTCCCGATTTGTGGAAAGATACGCAGATGTGGACGGCAACCGAAAAACTCCTGCATTCACCATGAACGACGGAGTAGATTATGTTCCGTTGAAATGGTGGAAAATATTTCTGATTCAATTTCTAAATATTGCCGGACTGGGTCCTATTTTTGGTGCAGTTGCCGGAGCCATGTGGGGGCCGGTAGCATTTCTGTGGATCGTTCTGGGTTCTGTTTTTGCCGGAGCTGTTCACGATTACTTTTCAGGAATGCTCTCGATAAAACATAATGGTCTGAGTATAACCGAGATTGTTGGTATTTACCTAGGAACAGGCACAAAACAATTTATGCGTGGTTTCACAGTTCTACTGATGATTCTTGTTGGTGCAGTTTTTATTATGGGCCCTGCAAATATTCTGGCAGGTTTAACACCGGGGTTTGCCTCAGCGACCTTCTGGGTGTGGATTGTTTTTGTTTATTATCTGTTGGCAACGATGCTTCCAATCGATAAAATTATTGGCCGTGTTTATCCCATATTTGGCTTGTCGCTTCTTTTTATGGCTGTTGGTTTAATTATAGCGCTTTTTGTAAAAGGATATCATATTCCGGAATTAAACTTGTCAAACATTCACAATTATCACAATAACAGCGATAAATTTCCCATTTTCCCCATGTTATTTATAACCATCGCATGTGGTGCTATTTCAGGATTTCATGCTACACAATCTCCACTGATGGCGCGTTGTTTGACAAATGAAAAACTTGGACGACGGGTATTTTACGGTGCGATGATTTCGGAAGGTGTTGTCGCCTTAATATGGGCAGCAATTAGCATGAGCTTTTTTGGCGGAATAAGAGAATTGAACGAAACAATGGCTTCCAACGGCGGCAATGCTGCGGTAGTAGTAAATGATATTTCAAACTCACTCCTTGGTAAATTTGGTGGTATTCTGGCTTTATTGGGCGTAGTTGCTGCGCCTATCACATCGGGAGATACAGCTTTCCGCAGTGCACGTTTAATCGTCGCCGATTTTATGAAATACAATCAGGGGCCAGTAAAAAACAGGCTTTTTGTGAGCGTTCCCCTCTTTGCCATTGGATTCTTTTTAACTCAAATCGACTTTAGTATTATCTGGCGGTATTTTGCATGGTCAAACCAAACACTAGCAATGATTGTTTTGTGGACCATCACCGTATTTCTTGTTCAACAAAAAAGACTTTATTGGATTACCCTGATTCCGGCAGTTTTTATGACTGCAGTTACAACGACTTATCTGCTTTTTGCTCCGGAAGGTTTTTCACTTTCAAAAGAAATTGCTTACCCAATCGGTGCACTTTTATCAGTTATTTCCTTGGTCGCATTTTTTGTATACAAAAGAAACTACTTCAACAGGATACCAGCACAGGCTTAAAACCTCCAAACGGAAAAATTTAGTAAACAACTTAAACCAATTTATTGTGAAACGACGAAACTTTATAAAAACCACCGCAGCAGGTTCTGCGTTTGTTTTAACCAGGAGCGCATTTGCATTCCATTCAACTGATATAAACTCTGAAAACTACGATTATTGTCACCAGTCAAAAAGACGAATCCCCGTTGCTTACGATGTTGACGTCGTAGTGATAGGCGGCTCTCTCGCAGGTGTTGCCGCAGCGGTTGAGGCTTCCAGAGCCGGTGCGAGAGTATTTCTGGCTGCTCAGGAACCTTATTTGGGAGAAGATGTCTGTGGTACTTTCCGGTTGTGGCCCAAAGACCAAAGTGTTACAAAAACCGAACTGGGAAATAAAATATTTGGCAACGGGATCCCCACTCAGCTTCATGTAAAACATACACTTGATAATGTTCTCATTGAAAACAATATCGATTTTTTATATTCTTGCTATACAACGGATATAATTACCGGAAAAAACGGAGAACCAGCTGGTGTAGTTATTGCCAACCGCTCGGGGAGACAGGCGATTCTCGCAAAAGTTATTATTGACGCAACGCCACGTGCGCTGGTTGCGCGGATGACCGGGGCAAAATTTGGAGTTTATCCTGCAGGAAAACAAAATTTTAAATTTACAGTCGTCGGAAACGATTTAAAAGAAGATATTCCCGGCTTGAAATCAAAAATATATAAAGATGTCGTTCGTGTCAGCTGGGCTTCAAAAGGAAGTGCAAATGACAGTTCTTTCTCGGAAACTGACATTCGTTACAATGCAATCGAATATACCTGCCCTGTTGAAATGAAAGACGGAAGTTGGGCATCTTTTGCGAAAGCAGAACAAGTTTTTCGCGATTTAACCTGGGATGCAAATCAGGTTGAATCAGCCGATCTTCTTTTCCAAAATCCGCCAGATAAACTGCTTGGCCAAAAACGTTGGAATAATGCAGATGTAGATTCGGATAAAATCAATATTAAAGTTTTTCAACCCCGAAAAATCGATAATGTTTTTGTATTGAGCGGGAGTGCAAATCTCAGTTTAGACGCATCAGAAACACTTTTGGAACCCGGTAAACTTATCAGAATCGGAGAACGGATTGGTAATGAGGCTGCTATAATAGCGAGCACTTTAGCAACAGCAGAAAATCCAAAAATCCCGGGTAAAGCCGGTTCAAATATTTCAAGAGGTGACGTTGGTGAATTACTGGAAGGATTGCGTCCCTCTTTAAATAAAGGAGATGTTGAAGCGCAGGATACTATCCTACCAGTTATGGGTACTTACGATGTTCTGGTAATGGGAGGTGGAACAGCAGGAGCTCCGGCCGGTGTTGGCGCTGCGAAACATGGAGCCAAAACCCTTGTCATCGACTACATGCATGGTCTTGGAGGAATTGGAACAATGGGAATGATTGGCAGGTATTATCATGGCTATCGCAAGGGCTACACAAATATTGTCGATAACGGAGTAAAAAATATGGGCCCTGATAATCCAAGAAAAAAAGGCTCTTTGGCAGAATGGGTATTTGACTGGAAAACCGAATATTTCAGAAAAGAAATCCGAAACGCCGGCGGTGATATCTGGTTTGGCGTGATGGGGATTGGTGCCTATGTAGATAATGGCAAGGTTAAAGGTGTGGTGGTTGCCACTCCTGAAGGAAAAGGTGTTGTATTAGCGAGCACAGTGATTGATTCTTCGGGAAGTGCTGATATCGCTGTTGCAGCAGGCGCAGATTACAGTTATACCGACGGACTCTCAGTGGCCGTTCAGGGCTCCGGACTACCTTTTAAAAATCCAAATGATTTTTATAACAATACCGATTGGACATTTATTAACGACACCGACATGCTTGATGTTTGGCGATCTTTTGTTGTCGCAAAAGATAAGTTTAGCGAACAATACGATATCGGTAAAATGCCGCAAACCCGTGAACGAAGAAGGATGATCGGCGACTTCACTGTTTCTGTGCTGGATGTGTATAACGGACGAACATATCCCGATACCATTTCGGTTCATTTTAGCTCCTTCGATACACACGGATTTACAGAAGATCCGTTTTTCTCTTTAAAACCGCCTGAACATAGTGGTGTTGATGTTACAGCCTTTGTTCCTTTCAGAGCGCTTTTACCAAAAGGATTGGAAGGAATCGCTGTTACAGGTTTAGGGGCCAGTGCCCACCGCGATGCAATGCCGGTTATTCGGATGCAACCCTGTTTACAAAACCAGGGATATGCCGTTGGCTGGGCCGCAGCGATGGCAGCTTCAAACCAGCAAAACATCCGCTATATCAATTTAAAAAAATTACAGAAAGAATTGGTTAAGGTTGGAAGTTTACCTGAACATGTTGTTACAGATGTGGACAATTATCCTCCGCCAATGAGCAAAATTCAAGAGGCAGCGAAAACAGTTGTAAACGATTTGAAAGGCCTTGAAATTATCTTATGGGATCAGGAAAAAGGTATAGCAGCAATGACCGACCAGTACCATTTTTCTCAAAATGAAAACGACAAACTGGTTTATGCACGTATTTTGGGAATGCTCGGAAATCCGACCGGCTGGCAGGATTTAATAAAAGCAATTGATAGTTACGACGATTGGGATGAAGGATGGAACTACCGGGGAATGGGACAGTTCGGAAGAAGTATAAGTTATCTCGACAGTTTGATAATCGCAGTGGGTAGAACAAAAAAAATTGAAGCTATTCCTTCCATTGCCAGATTAGCTGAGAAGCTGACACCCGAAAGCCACTTCTCTCATTTCCGTGCAGTTGCAATTGCACTGGAAACAATTGCTGATCAGGAAGGAGCTGAGCCTCTTTTCAAACTGCTCCAAATGCCGGGAGTTCGGGGGCATTCCATGCTGGATATTGAAACCGCAAAAAAAATAGCTCCACCCGACAAAAATGATGTAAGTACAAGAAATAATTCACTCAGGGAACTTATTTTGGGGAGAGCCTTGTTTAAATGTGGAGATATGAATGACGTCGGAAACCAAATTCTGGATGAATATTCCCGCGATCTTCGCGGACATTACTACCGTCATGCAAATGGTGTTTTACAGTTATTCTCAAAGCAAAAAAATCCGGATATAGAAATGTAGATCCTAAGAAGGTATTCAAAACATACAAGTCCCCGGCCATATATATTTTAGCCGGGGATTTGTATCATATTTTATTCAGGAAATTCTTGATGCTGCTTCCTCATCAAGGTACCAAATCAATTCTCCATTTTTCGGAGAAATATAATAAGCCGGAAGAAGCTTGGCTGCTTCGTCGTCGTTCATTATTTCAGAAATACGTAGCGCCTTATTTGCACCTGTAACAAGAAAAAAAACACGACTGGCGTTGTTTAAAACTTTTCCGGTGAGTGTAATTCTGTTTTGCCCGGTTATTGGATGCTGGCTGGCAGCACAAATATTTTCATTTTCAAACAATTCAATCTGGTCTGGAAAAATGGAAGCTGTATGGCCATCTTCTCCCAAACCAAGAATAATAAGATCAAAAACTGGATTTTCTCCCCGGTAATTCAAATTTTGCGCAATTTCATCAGCATAACGCAAAGCTTCAACTTCGGGAATATTTTCCCCTTTTATCCGGTGTATATTTTCTTTGGGAACAGCAATTTTGGCAAACAAAAATTCATCTGTCATTTTGAAGTTACTCTCGTCATCTTGAGGAGGCACACAACGTTCATCCCCCCACCAAAAATGAATTCGTTCCCAGGGAATCTCTGCCGAAAACTCAGCAGCCAGGATCTTGAATAGCTTTTTAGGTGTAGTTCCTCCGGAAAGGGCCACATCAAATCTCTTTTGAGGAGATTCCTGTGTAAGTTTTAATATTTCTCTGGCAACAGCCTCACATACTTTCTTTGGTTTGGAAAATATTTTTACTTCAGGTATCGTAGTCATTGCAGTTTGTTTATTTTGATAAAGTTAAACAAATTTAATAAAACTACAGTTCACAGTATAAGCCATCGTCCGTCAGGTTTTTACAGGGATATCTCCATGCACCCCGGGGAGAAATTAATTTATCAGAATCCTCCGGCCCCCATGTACCTGCAGGATATCCATAAATCGGTATTTCAGGATTGGTTCCCCATGCATTAATGATTGGCTGAACAAATTTCCAGGCTTCCTCAACTGCATCACCTCTCGCATACAATGTTGCATCTCCCTGCATACAATCAAGCAACAGCCGTTCATATGCTGAAGACAAATGTTTGTCAGCCAAATCAGAGTAGTGAAAATCCATATTTACAGTCTGCACATCAAAACCTGCTCCCGGAGTTTTCATTCCAAATTTCAGCAAAATCCCTTCATCAGGCTGAATACGAATAATCAACTGATTGTTTCCTCCTGACAGGGACTGAGAAGGATTAAATAAATGATGTGGAACACTTTTAAAATGAATAACAATTTCTGTAACGCGGGTTGGCAATTTTTTCCCGGTGCGAATAAAAAAAGGAACACCGGCCCACCGCCAGTTATCAATAAAAAACTTAATCGCTACAAATGTTTCAGTTCTTGAAAGATGATCAACTCCGGGCTCGTCACGATACCCCAGAACCTTTTCACCTTTTATTACCGAATCAGTATACTGACCACGGATCACATATTTCGACACCTGGCTTTCAGAAATTGGCCGCAAAGACTGAAATACTTTCAGGATCTCATTTCTAATCGCGTCAGCTTCTACAACAACAGGAGGTTCCATTGCAACAAAACCTACCAACTGAAGCAAATGATTTTGTAACATATCGCGTAAAGCTCCCGAGTGATCATAATAACCTCCACGACCTTCAACACCAAGATTTTCGGCCGAAGTAATTTCAACACGTTCTATGTAATTTTGATTCCATAAAGGCTCAAAAATTCCGTTCGAGAAACGTGTAACCAACATATTCTGTACGGTTTCTTTTCCAAGGTAGTGGTCTATCCTGTATATTTGTTCTTCCTGAAAATAATTCAACAAGCTAATATTCAATTCTTTTGCCGATTTCAAATCACTGCCAAAAGGTTTTTCTATGATCAGCCTTCTAAAGAATTTTTCAGACTTACTTAAACCTGCACTCGCCAAATGTTTGGGTATAACGTCGTACAACGAAGGCGGAGTCGACAAATAAAAGATATAATTTGCTTCCATTTTATGTTGTTTCTCCAGCTCAGTGAGTCTTTCTTTAAGTTTGCCATAATCTTTCTCTTCTGATGGAGAAATTGGTTGGTAAAAAAGCATTTCTTTAAAATCCTCCACACCTTCCTCTTTTGATAAAAACTCATCAGCTTTTGCCCTGAAATCATCATCCGAAAGTTCTGTTCTGGAAGCTCCGAGAACAACAAATTTATCGGGAAGTAATTTATCTTTGTAAAGTTGAAATAACGCCGGTAATAATTTACGTTTTGTCAGATCGCCTGAAGCGCCAAAAATAATTAAAATCTGATTTTCTGCTTTTTTCATGTTTATTCATGATTTTATTACATCTTCAACACAAAAAACGATAACATTGTTTTTGTAATCGAAATGTTGAAGTTGATATGTGATATTTTCATTTTCGCGAACCTTTTCTCCTCTAAACTTTTTATTCTTATGAATAGAAAAAGGGGAAATAAAAATCTCTGACCTGAAATCGATTCCCTGTCTTTCGGAACACTTGAAAATGGCTTCTTTGGCGCACCATAAAAGAATTGTCGCTTTTTGCGGGTTCCCACAATCTTTAACAAACCTTTTTTCTTTTTCATCCAAAAAACGTTGGGCAACATTTTCAATTTTTCTCTTCGAGTCTTCAACATCGATCCCAATTCTTTTTTTGGAAAGAAAAACTACGGCCAAATCCCTTGAATGAGAAATGCTGAGATTAGTGGTAGAATTTTTTAATAATGGTCGGCCTGAATCGTCATACAAAATTTCAGTTTTTTTTCCCAATAGCTTCTGCAAAAGCAAACGAACGACTATAAATTCCTTTTTCCTTCGTATTGAAGAGAACATTTCAAATTCTTTTTTTTCCGTTTCTGAAAAATAAATTTGACAATATAAAACCTCCAGCTCTTCGGTAATTTCCCAAATTCCGACAATTCCGTCTGCCAGTTCTATTTTTTTTGCAAAAGCCATTATTCCCAGTAGGTTGTTTCAATTAAACGTACAACATCGGGTTCCAGAAAATCGATAACCGGTTTTATTGAATCTATATTCGGGACTTCGCGAATGTAAAGTGCACCTCGTAAAAAATGTTGTGTACTATCGGTTAAAAAAAACTGCATTGGTGAAGCTGCATTTCCTTCAATTTTATATACAATCCCATAAACATCGTTTGCCGGATTTACAAAAACCCGCTCATTGATAGCATTTGCCTTTATAGAATGTTTGTAAGCCAATTCTCTCGATTCCTCCATAAATTCAGCCAGTTGCATTCTTTTCTCTGTTCCTTGTCCTTTTATTGTGTAATATGAAATATGTACTTCGGCCTTGTTTTCGGGCACTTCAATATTTATCCAATTGGGTTCTTCCGGGTTTCGCGAGTCAGGTTGAATCTGAGAATAATCAGGTATTTCAAAACGATAGGGAAATTTATTTTCTATCCAGTGGTAATTTTTTTCAGGAAAATCAATCCGAAAATACCCCCGTGGTTTTGGTGTATATTTTTGACGGCAACTCCCCAGAAAAAGAATAAAAATAAAAAACCACAAGTAATGTTTTTTCATCGCGTATATTTTGTTTTTGAGAATAACGGAAATTAAGGCTGTTTATTCAATTCTACCTTAATTTGTTTGATCCTGCGATTATCAACTGCATCAATGGTAAATTTAAAATCCTTGCAAACTATTTTTTCATTCTTTACGGGAATTTCCCCTCTGAGTTCAAGAATTAGTCCGGCAAGAGTATCTGCGTCACCTTTTACATCATCAAATACATTATCTCTGCATTCCATGGTTTTGTAAAAATCGATTAAAAGTGTTTTTCCGTCAAAAAGATAGGTATTATCCGTAATTTTTGAGAAGTAACTTTCCTCTTCGTCAAATTCGTCAGTAATATCTCCCACAATTTCTTCCAGGATATCTTCGAGAGTAACAATGCCTGCTGTTCCTCCGTATTCGTCAATTACGATAGCAAAATGTACTCTGGTTTTTTGGAACTCCTCAAGAAGCGAATTTATTTTTTTTGTTTCGGGAACATAAAACGGAGGGCGAATCAGGGTTTGCCATCTGAAAGTGTTTCCTTTGTGGCTATGAGGCAGTAAATCTTTAGTATATAAAATACCGCTGATATTATCAAATGAATCGATATAAACAGGTATTCGCGAGTAGCCCGACTCAATTATCACATTTAAAACATCGGAAAAGCTGACTTTAATGTCAAGTGAAACCACATCAACACGAGGCTTCATAATCTCCTCAACACTTTTATTCCCAAATTTCACAATTCCTTCCAGTATCTCCTTTTCTTCCGAAAGCTCTTGTTCTGAAGTAAGCTCAAGAGCCTGAGAAATTTCATCCATCGAAATATTCTTCCGGTGTCTCTGCATTCGTTTATTTACGATAGATGAAGAATATAATAAAATGGCATTTACCGGCCGGAACACTTTTTCAAGCGTTAACAAGGGAATAGCCATAAATTTTGAAAACCCCAGCGCATAATGATTGGCATATATTTTTGGTAATATCTCGCCAAACAACAGTAGAAAAAATGTAATTACAACCACCTGAAGAATAAATTCTAACACCGGTGCATTAACGATGGTTACAAGATTACTTGAAACGTAAGTTGTTAAAATAATTATTCCAACATTAACAAAATTATTGGCCACCAAAATAGTGGCCAGCAACTTTTCCGGGTTTTCCAGATTTTTGAGCACCCCTGTATTGGTTTTGTTCTTTTTATGTAACAATTTCTTTTTATCAGCTGCACTTAAAGAAAAATAGGCAACTTCGGAACCGCTAATAAGCGCAGAACTTAATAACAGCAGAAGAATTATTACAATTGCTGCAACAAAACTTAAACTAACGGGGTGAAACTGAATATCCCAATTGTTAATCGTCGATGCTGTCAGCAATGAATCTGTTTCCAAACTAATTTATCTTAGGTTTAAAATGGCAAATCATCATCGCCTTCTGATTCTTCAAAATCAGGTTCATTTTGACTCCCCTTGGGAGACGACGAATTTTGATTTTCGTTGTATTGTGACGACTGGTTATCTGACGACTGATTGTCATTCCGGCTACCAAGCATTTGCATTACGTCGCCATATATTTCAGTTATATATCTCTTATTTCCATCCTTATCATCATATGAGCGGGTCCTGATTCTCCCCTCAATATATAATTGCCGCCCTTTTGTAA
The DNA here is from genome assembly GCF_022267315.1 of Maribellus maritimus. GTDB lineage: Bacteria > Bacteroidota > Bacteroidia > Bacteroidales > Prolixibacteraceae > Draconibacterium > Draconibacterium maritimum. Next base: position 30,449 of record NZ_JAIKLE010000043.1, on the reverse strand, counting down.
CGTATTTTTCTGCCACATCAGCAAGCCCGCGCCAAAGCACAATGTTGTGCCATTCTGTTGTTGTAACTCTGTCTCCGTTTTTTGCTAAATAAGTTTCCGAAGTAGCCAATGGGAAGTTTGCAACGGCAACTCCCGAGTCAAGATGTCTTACTTCCGGATCTTTTCCAACGTTTCCTACTAAAATAACTTTGTTTACTGACATAATTTTAACTTTTATAGGTTAACATTTAAAATTACGAATTACATAAAAATATAATAGTAATTCAATCTTTTTTTTCATTTAAATTCAATTCTTTAATAAATTCTTCGATTAACCTCGGAACAGCAAATTTAGAAATATCTTTTTTATTTACCTGAATATATTTTGGGTCTACGCATCTGCTATCAGAAATTTCGACAGAAACCAACCTGGAAAAAATTACCTGATGGCTTAAGATGTGTTTTTTCTCAGCCGATAACCTCTTTATATTAAAATGACATTGTTTAAAAAAACCAACATTTTCCGTGTTGTTTAATATTTCACCCTCTGTGAGTGGTTCTTTTGTTTCAAAAAGCGGAAACTGGTATAAATTTCTCCAAATATCTTTTCCTTCTCTCTTTTCAATATAAACCTTTTCGCCATTTTCGATAAAATAATAGTAGAAATATCGTTTTTGTTGTTTTATTTTCTTTGTTTTTACCGGTAGTTGCTGAACTTGTTTGTTTTTTGCTGCAAAACAAGTTCTCAACAAAACACAATTTTTACAGTCAGGTGTTTGGGGAATACATTGTAAAGCTCCAAATTCCATTAAGGCTTGGTTATGAAAACCAGCATTTCTGTCGGGCACAAGTTCTCCGGCAATTGTTTCAATCTCCTTTCTCCCTTTCGAAGAGTCTACAGGCGTCGAAATTCCGTAATACCTTGCAAGAACTCTATATATATTACCATCAACCGTCGCATATGGCAAATCAAAAGCGATTGAAGCAATGGCGGCTGCTGTATATGGCCCAACCCCTTTTAATTTTAGGATACCTTTGTAATCCGATGGGAATTTCCCGTTAAATTCGCTTTGGATATGTTTTGCTGTAAAATGTAGATTTCTTGCGCGCGAATAATACCCTAAGCCTTGCCAAGCTTTCAACACCTCATCTTCAGTGGCTTTGGCCAAATCATTAACAGTAGGGAAACGTTCAACAAAACGTAAATAATATTTTGTTCCCTGTGCAACACGCGTTTGTTGCAGAATTATCTCGGAAAGCCAAATATAGTATGGCTCAGTTGTTTGTCTCCAGGGAAGCTCCCTTCTATTTCTTTTAAACCACTTATATATTACATCTAAAAATACTTCCATTTTCCGCTAACCCGTTAAATATCTTAAGAAAAACAAAAATAATTTTTTTGAAATGCTTTCCGGTTCTTAAATTATTTATATTTTTGCACACCAGTTTATTTCGATTAATACATTGAAAATTAAATATTTTAAGAAATGACAAAGGCAGATATTGTAAATGAAATTTCAAAAAACACAGGAATTGAGAAGGTAACTGTTCAAAAAACAGTGGAAGCCTTTATGGAAACTGTTAAAGATTCATTAGTAGATGGTAAAAATGTTTACCTAAGAGGATTTGGTAGTTATGTTGTTAAGAAAAGAGCAGAAAAAACTGCAAGGAATATTTCAAAAAACACCACGATAATCATACCGGCGCATAATATTCCTTCTTTTAAACCAGCAAAATCATTTGTTGCAAAAGTTAAAAATCAAGTAAAATAGTGTATTATGCCAAGCGGAAAAAAAAGAAAAAGACATAAAATGGCTACGCATAAAAGAAAAAAAAGATTGCGTAAAAACAGACACAAAAAGAAGAAATAAGGTTTTAATAAGCCTAACTTATTAAGAATATTTTGATTAAACCTAAGGCAGTTTTTTGTCTTAGGTTTAATCTGTTAATATAGTATTGTTATTAATAAAAATTTACAGATTAAAATTTAGGTTGTGAGTAGCGATTTAATTATTGATGTAACTCCATCCGAAATTGTCATTGCTCTACAGGAAAACAAAAAGCTTGTTGAATTAACACGGGAAAGAAGCGGTGCAAAGTTTGCAGTGGGTGATATTTATCTCGGGAAGGTAAAGAAAATAATGCCTAGCCTGAATGCTTCTTTTATTGATGTTGGTTACGAAAAAGATGCCTTCCTGCACTACCTCGACATGGGACCGCAATTTGCGACATTAAACAAATTTGTTCGCATTGCGTCTTCAAGAAAAAACAAAGTTTCATCCCTTTCCCGAATTCATTCAGAACCTGATATCGATAAGGAAGGGAAAGTAAACAACCTACTTAAAGTAGGACAAAAAATTTTGGTGCAGGTAGCCAAAGAACCCATTTCAACCAAAGGCCCAAGACTAACCTCTGAAATCTCAATTGCAGGGCGTTACCTGGTGCTAATGCCATTCAGCGACAAAATTTCTGTTTCTCAGAAGATTAAAACTACCGAAGAAAAAAACCGGCTAAAAAAACTGGTTCAAAGTATTAAACCAAAAAAATACGGGGTAATTATCAGAACCGTTGCTGAAGGTAAAAAAGTTGCTGAACTCGACCAGGAATTACGCAGATTGGTTGACAAATGGGAAACCACTTTTAACAAGCTTCGTCGCGCACAGCCACCGTCACTCATTATCGGGGAAATGGACAGGACAACGGCGCTTCTGCGCGACATTTATCATTCCAACTTTAGCAGTATTATTGTTAACGATCAATCGGTTGCTAATGAAATTAGCGATTACATAGGCAGCATTCAGCCTGACAAAAAGAAAATTGTAAAATTTTACAAAGGACGTCAACCCATTTTTGAACACTATGGAATTGAAAAACAAATTAAAGCGTCGTTTGGAAAAACAGTTTCATTTAAAGATGGTGCCTATTTAATCGTTGAACATACCGAAGCATTTCATGTAATTGACGTTAACAGTGGAAACCGCGCTAAAGTTGGGCTCGACCAGGAAACCAACGCACTGGATGTAAACCTGGCCGCCTGTAATGAAATTGCAAGACAACTTCGTTTGCGAGACATGGGAGGTATTATTGTCATTGATTTTATTGACATGCACCAGGCTTCTAATCGCCAGAAAGTGTACGAACACATGAAGGAGATTATGGCCGGAGATCGGACCAAGCACAACATTTTACCGTTAAGTAAGTTCTGTCTCATGCAGATTACCCGGCAACGTGTACGCCCGGAAGAAAATATAGAGACAGCAGAAAACTGCCCTACGTGCAAAGGCAGTGGTAAAATTGTGCCCACTATTTTATTTGCCGACGAACTGGATGGTAAAGTAAAATACATTCTGAAAGATTTGAATAAGAAAAAACTGAATCTAAAAGTACATCCGTATATTGCGGCATACCTAACCAAAGGTTTTAAAAGTATACGAAACCAATGGTTTTTGAAGCATATGCGATGGGTTAATGTAGAATCCAACAGTACCTATTCTTATCTGGAATATCATTTTTTTGATGAAAATCTTGAAGAAATAATTCTTTAAGAAAAAGCCGTTCATTCAAAAATGAGCGGCTTTTTTTTAAAATTCTGTTAAAATTCATAAAATGTTACATTAATTGATTATTTTTTTGCCATAAATGGAACTTTTGTCACAGCAAACCAAATGGAATCATTTTTGTTTTATGAACATATTTATATTTGTGCATATTTAACATAAAAGAAAACGCCATATTAAAATGAAGAAACTATCAGTTATTATTGTTTTGCTACTATCAGTCCTGTTTGTAAAAGGGCAAATTGTAAACCCAACTTCCTGGACCTTTGACTCCAAACAAAACGGAAACGAAGTTGAATTAATCTTCAAAGCCTCAATTGAAGATGGTTGGCACCTGTATGATACCTATTTGCCGGAAGGAGGGCCAATCGCAACGGCATTTGTTTTTGATGATTCCACAAAATTTGAATTTATCGGGGATATTCAAAAAAATCCCGAACCGGTTAAGGTTTTTGATGAAACTTTTCAAATGAACGTAGGATATTTTAGTCATGAAGCAACTTTAACTCAAAAAATTAAGTTACTAACCGACAATGAGATAGAAATAAAAGGATATGTTCTTTTTATGAGTTGTAATGACGAAACCTGTACTCCACCCAATGAAACCGAATTTTCGTTTACATTTAACAAAGGGAAAACATCAGGTGAAACAGGACTGTCTCCGACATCCAACGAAGAAATTACAACCTCATCAACTTCAGGCTCAGCCAGCGGACAAACCATTTGGTTATTTATTTTAATATCGGCACTGGCTGGTCTGGCTGCCATTTTGACTCCTTGTGTATTTCCGATGATACCCATGACAGTATCTTTTTTTATGCGTGGAAGCGAAAACCGCAGTAAAGCCATAAGAACCGGATTCTTTTTTGGATTCTCAATCGTACTTATTTTCACCTTGCTTGGAGCCTTATTTTCCTTCGGAATTTTTGGACCAAATGTAGGAAGTATCTTAAGTACCCACTGGATTCCAAATATCTTGTTTTTTATTTTATTCCTTGTTTTTGCTATTTCCTTTTTCGGAGCTTTTGAGATTGTTCTACCCAGCAGCCTGGTTAACAAAACCGACTCTCAGGCTGACAAAGGTGGGTTGATTGGAGCATTTTTTATGGCGCTAACAACCGTTATCGTTTCATTTTCATGTACAGGACCGTTTATTGGGGCACTTATTATTCAAGCTGTTCAGGATGGCGGAATGCGTCCTCTGATTGGGATGTTCTTTTTTGGACTGGCTTTTGCAACTCCATTTACATTGCTTGCCATATTCCCTTCTGCATTAAGTAAACTTCCCAAATCAGGCGGTTGGCTAAATGCAATAAAAGTTGTTTTTGCCTTTATCCTTTTGGCATTTGGGTTAAAATTTGTGAGCAATATTGATCAGGTTTACGGTCTTGGGATATTAAGCCGCGAAATTTATCTGGCAATCTGGATTGTAGTATTCTCCATTTTAGGAATGTATTTTCTGGGCAAAATTAAATTTTCGCACGACAGTGATTTACCTTATGTTAGTGTTGGAAGATTATTTCTTTCGATTGCTACATTTACCTTTGTAATTTATTTATTTACCGGCTTATTGGGGAATCCGTTATCTTCAATTTCATCACTAATTCCACCGGCAAGCACGAATACATATTTGACGCAAAATACTTCGTCCAATGGTGTTCACAGTTCATCAACTGAAGAACTTTGTGGTCCGGCCAAATATGCCGACAAACTGCACCTTCCGCATGGATTGCCGGGATATTTTGATTATGAACAGGGACTTGCATGTGCGCAGGAACAGGGAAAACCAGCATTTGTTGTATTTAAAGGGCATGCATGTGCAAACTGTAAAAAAATGGAAAACTCGGTTTGGGCAGATCCGGAAGCTTTACAAATACTATCAGAAAAGTATGTTATTATCGGCTTGTATACTGATGACCGAACAAAACTGCCAGAAGATGAATGGACAAGCTCAGAAGTTGACGGAAAAGTAAAAAAGACCATGGGACAGAAAAATCTGGATCTTCTTATTTCAAAATACGGGACAAACACAATTCCTTATCATGCTATCGTTGAACCGGATGGCACTGAATATACAATGAGTGTTACTTTTGACGATGAAGAATTTAAAACATTTCTAGAAAAAGGAATCTAAAAAATATATTGACAAAATTAAAACCGGAATTCTTCCGGTTTTTTTTGCAATAAAAATTTAACATTCAGAACACTTAAGAATCATTATAAATAAATAAATTTAAAGGAATTTTATAAAAGAAGAACAATGGATTTTTCCAATTGGCTATTCTGGAATGTTGACACACAAAAAGATTTTGTGGAACCTGATGGAAAACTTTATGTTGAAGGTGCAGAGAACCTCAAAAACAAATGGAAAGAATTAACAGAGTTTGCTGAAAAAAAAATGATACGGGTAGTAAATTCAGCAGATCATCATTTTTATAATTCGCCCGAATTGGATTCTTCCCCCGATTTTATAAAAACATTTCCTGAGCATTGTATGGCCGGAACAGAAGGTGCCGATTATATAAATGAAACTGCCCCGGAAGATCCTGTAATATTTGACTGGAACAAGGAATATTTGATTACACCCGAGATTCTGGACCTTAACAAATACCGAAATTTTATCATCAGAAAAGATGCATTTGATGTATTTTCAGGGAATCAGTGGACAAAAAAGATTTTAAAAATGATTAATCCTGACACAGTGGTTGTTTATGGTGTTACAACCAATGTATGTGTAGATTATGCTGTAAAAGGATTAAACAGAAAAGTCAAAAACATTATTGTGATTAAGGATGCTATCAAAGAACTTCCCAAAATACCACTACCGTTTGAAAATTGGGAGAAAAAAGGAGTAAAGTTAATTCCCCTCGATGTTTTTTTTAAAATGGTAGGCTAATCCTGCTCTTTTGTCATTTCTTTATAAAAACGTTCTTCAAGCAACTGACTTTGTTTGACAGTTGATCTTATCCATTCCAATTTTATTTCATCTTTTTCTTTCTCTGGCAATTTCCATTTTTCCGGTTCCAATTCACGCAAACGATTTGAAATTTCATACAAAACCAAAGCAGCTGAAACGGAAATATTAAAACTCTCGGTAAATCCGTACATCGGTATTTTTAAAAATTCATCAGCTTCATTCATAATTATTTCGGAAACACCTGGCAGTTCAGAACCAAAAACCAATGCGGCTTTTCCTTTTCGTACATCAAATTCATGAAGTGTCTGCTCGCTGGTATGTGGGGTAGTCGCGATGATACGATAACCGTCCTTTTTTAATTTTTTAATCGCGTTCTGACTATTATGCTCTTCCTCGTTATATTTTTGAATACTTAGCCATTTTGAAGAGCCCAGAGACACTTCTTTATTTACAGTAAACTCATTTCTGTTTTCAATAACGTGTACATTCTGAATACCAAAGCAATCACAGGAACGTAAAACGGCACTGGCATTTTGCGGCTGAAAAATATCTTCAAGAACGACGGTAATATAATTTGTACGTTCATTTAAAACTTTTTCAAAAAGAGCCAACCTGGCCGGGGTTATAAATTTTGACAGATAGCGAAGAAGATTTTTATGCATAAATACCATTTTAAACAAAAATAAAAAAAGGGAAACAATTTCTTGTTTCCCTTTCTTTCTATCCGTTTCAGTTACGATACAGCGTCTGCTAATTCTGCACCAGCTTTAAATTTTACAACTTTTTTAGCTGGAATTGTAATTTCTTTACCCGTCTGCGGGTTTCTTCCTGTTCTGGCACCACGTTCAGAAACTGAAAATGAGCCAAATCCAATAAGCGCAACTCTATCACCATCTTTTAAGGCATCAGTAGTTGCAGAAACAAATGCGTCAAGAGCTTTTTTAGCGTCTGCTTTAGTTAGGCCTGCTTTTTCGGCCATTGCATCAATTAATTGTGCTTTGTTCATACGGCAAAAATTTAAATAATTATTAAATTATTGAAAATAAGTGTGTTAAATAATTTTATAAAACTTATATTCTCTGTCTAAAATTGAAAAATAAAACTCTTCGGCATTCTAGACTACCAGTAAAATCAATAGTTTCAGAGAACTTTTTTATAGCTTCACTAAATTCCGAAATAAGTTTTAAAAAACCAAACCAAACGCATCTTTTTTTTTCATCAAAAAAGTTATTTTTCAACTAAAAGGTTTTTGTGTATTCAAAAAAAATTCTACTTTTGTCGCGCCTGGAGAGATGGCAGAGTGGTCGAATGCGGCGGTCTTGAAAACCGTTGTACCGAGAGGTACCGGGGGTTCGAATCCCTCTCTCTCCGCAGAAAATCCACCGGTTTTAACTGGTGGATTTTTTATTTCTTTTATTGTTAATAACTTTTTGTGTGTAAAACCTGAAAATACACACTTCTCCTGCGCAAAAAAGTTTAGGTAATATAAATTGAATTATTATATTTGCACTCGCAAAAAGAAACACGGGTGTAGCTCAGTTGGCAGAGCACTGGTCTCCAAAACCAGGTGTCGGGAGTTCGAGTCTCTCCTCCCGTGCAAAAAGCTGTAGAAATACGGCTTTTTCTTTTTTAACACCATTTCATTTTTATATTTTCACTAAAATTTTATTCCTAATGGAGGTTAATGCTTTTATTCCCTGTTTTATTGACCAGCTTTATCCCAAAACAGCTGCAAATTTTATAGCCATATTAAAAAAGGCAGGATGTGAAGTAAATTATAATCCGGAACAAACTTGCTGCGGACAACCTGCATTTAACAGTGGCTATTGGAAAGAAGCCAAAACAATGGCTGTAAAATTTCTAAACGATTTCTCCGAAGCCAAAACAATTGTTTCTCCTTCGGCGTCGTGTACCGGTTTTATAAGAAACTATTATGAACGCCTGCTAACAAACGAAGATCAATTAAACAAATACAGACAATTGGCTCCGCATATTTTTGAGTTTTCTGATTTCCTTGCGAATCATTTGGGAATTACTGATTTTCAGGCAGAATTTAACCACAAAGTTACGTTTCACGACTCTTGTGCCGGTTTACGTGAGTATGGAATCAAAGAGGAACCGCGAAAGCTATTGAAAAATGTAAAAGGGCTGGAACTAATCGAAATGGAAGATACAACAACATGCTGCGGTTTTGGAGGAACTTTTGCCGCTAAATTTCATGACATATCAGCTGCAATGACCGAACAAAAAGTTGAAAATGCGTTAAGAACAGGTGCAGAATATATTGTTTCAACCGAAGCTTCCTGTCTGTTAAATATTGAAGCTTATATAAAAAAACAAAAACTGCCAATCAGAACAATACACCTAGCTGATGTTCTGGCCCATTTTTAACAAAACAAATACTTTAAAAGACCTGCATTTTATGTAACTTCTCGTAGTGTCCGTTTAGTTTCAAAAGTTCGTCGTGTGTCCCTTTTTCTACAATTTTTCCTTTGTGCACAACACAAATAAGGTCAGCATTTTTTATGGTTGAAAGACGGTGAGCAATAACCAGCGAAGTTCTGTTCTTCATCAATTTTCCAAGCGCATCCTGAACCAGTCGTTCCGATTCCGTATCAAGAGCGGAAGTTGCTTCATCCAAGATCAGTATGGGCGGGTTATTCAGAACCGCACGCGCAATAGAAATCCGCTGCTTTTGGCCACCAGACAATTTATCTCCTCTGTCACCAATCGGAGTGTCATAACCCTGTTCATACTCCATAATAAAATCATGAGCATTGGCAATTTTCGCTGCATGAATAACATCTTCCGTTTTGGGATTTTCCATTCCAAAAGCAATGTTATTAAAAAAAGTATCGTTAAAAAGAATTGGTTCCTGATTTACGTTTCCTATTAAATTTCGCAGGCTTCTGATTTTCAAATCACGTAAATCAATTCCGTCAATTTCAATTGCACCTTCTGTAACATCCCAAAAGCGTGGAAGCAAGTCAACCAAAGTAGTTTTCCCCCCCCCCGATTTCCCTACAAAGGCAATGGTCTTTCCCTTTTCAATTTTAAGCGAAACATTCTTTAAAACAGGTGTAGCGCCATACGAAAACGAAACATCCTTATAGTTTACGCTTTCGTTGAACTCATTTATTTCTTTTGCATCTACTTTCTCAACAATATTGGTTTCTGTCAGCAAAATACGGTCGATTCTCTCCATTGACGCCAGACCTTTTTCTACACTGTATAGCGCTGTCGAAAATGCTTTCCCTGGATTGATTATATTATAGAAAAAGACAAGGTAACCTATAAATCTGGCGGCATCAAGTGAACTGTTTCCACTCAGAATGAGTCTTCCTCCATACCACAATACAACAATAATCAACGTTGTCCCCAAAAACTCACTTACCGGATGTGCTAAAAATCGTCTCCACATCAGTTGGTTCATAATTTGGAAGTAATTCTGGTTTTCTTTTTCAAACCTGCCTGTGGCTTTCTTCTCAGCATTAAACGATTTTATGACTCTCAAGCCCGACAGATCTTCTTCAATAATCGATAAAATCTCCCCCATTTTATCTTGTCCCTTTCGCGATTTCTTTTTCAAACTTTTTCCAATAGCACCAATAATATAACCAACTACAGGAAAAACAATAAATACAAACAAAGTAAGACTCCAGCTCATATAAATCATCACTGCAACCGACACGATAATCAGAATTGGATTTTTAATCATCATGTCAAGTGAATTCATAATTGAATTTTCCACTTCGTTTACGTCATTTGTCATTCGCGCCATTATATCCCCTTTCTTTTCTTCCGAAAAAAATCCGAGTGGGAGATAAATAATTTTTTGGTAAATCATTGAACGAATATCGCGCACAACACCATTTCGGATGGCCACAATCATAAAGTTTGCCAGATAGTAAAATCCGGTCTTCAATAACACATTCAGAATGATAAAAACTCCGATAAAAATCAGTGCTCTCTCCTGCCCATGTTGTTTAATTATCTCGCTAATATAATAATTCACATATTCAGCAACCGAGCTAATACTTAAACTGAAATCGGGTTTCGCTGTAACCAATTCCTTTATACCAAATAGAATTTGCAACGTAGGTATAAGTAACAAAAAAGAGAAAGCCCCAAAAATGGCACTAAAAAAGTTATATACAATATTTAAAACCAGCTTCCATTTATATGGTGGAACAAAACGACGAAGCAGTCTGAAAAAGTCTTTCATTAAATAGCTTTAAGTTGAACTTTAAAAAATACCGGTATAATTTTGCGGAGTAATTTTTTTCAGTTCAGTTTTTATTTTTTCATCAACAGGAAGAGAATCAACAAAATTGTGAATTGCTTCTTTGTTGATTATGTCATTTTTGCGCGTAAGATCCTTTAATGCTTCATAGGGATTTGGGAAAAACTCACGCCGTAAAATGGTTTGAATAGCTTCTGCGACCACGGCCCAGTTATCTTCCAGATCTTTTTGGATGGCTGTTTCATTCAGCAATAATTTATTTAAGCCTTTTAAAGTAGATTTTATTGCAATAATCGTATGACCAAACGGAACACCTATAAAACGGGTAACTGTTGAATCCGTCAAATCGCGCTGCAAACGTGAAACGGGAAGTTTTGATGCCAACTGCTCAAATCCCGCATTGGCAATTCCTATATTGCCTTCCGAGTTTTCAAAGTCAATGGGATTTACTTTGTGCGGCATAGTTGACGAACCTACTTCTCCTTTTTTAATTTTTTGTTTGAAATAGTTCATCGAAACATAAGTCCATATATCACGATCTAAATCAAGGATAATATTATTTATTCTTTTCAACGCGTCAAAAATAGCGCTATGATTATCGTAATGCGAAATCTGAGTAGTAAACTGGGAACGATTTAAGCCCAGTTTTTCCTTACAGAAGTTATTTGCAAACTCTTCCCAGTTTACAACGGGATAAGCCACAAAATGAGCGTTAAAATTACCCGTAGCGCCACCAAACTTGGCATCAATTGAAATGGATTTCAGATGCACCAGCTGCACCATTATCCGCTCGATAAAAACTCTGATTTCTTTTCCCAATTTTGTTGGAGAAGCAGGTTGACCGTGCGTTTTTGCCAACATCGGAACACTTTTCCATTCAATAGCAAGAGTTAACAGTTTCTCTATCAATTCCTGCAACAGGGGATAGTATTCATTTTCCAAAGCATCCTGAATCGATTTAGGGATAGCGGTATTGTTCGCATCCTGCGAAGTAAGTGCAAAATGTATAAATTCCTTATATTTTCCTAAACCAAGCTTATCAAACTCTTCTTTAATAAAATACTCAACAGCTTTAACATCATGGTTGGTAACACTTTCAATGTCTTTGATGCGCTGTGCATCTTCTACCGAGAAATTTTCATGAAGTTCTCGCAATTTATTCAACTTTTCCTGCGGGATATCTGCAAGCTGTGGAAGCGGAATTTCACAAAGTGAGACAAAATATTCAACCTCGGTAAAAAGCCTGTATTTTATCAGGGCATATTCACTAAAATATTTCCAAAGATTTTCAACCTTGCTGTTGTATCTTCCGTCAACCGGAGAAATGGCCGTTAAAGCATTTAATTTCATTCGATTATCTAATTATTTTTCCTTAAAAAAAAACACAACATAGCTTCCTAACTATGAACAACTTAAGAGAAGCTTTTCAATTCTGTGTTTTATCAGTTTTATTTAATAACCATGCAAATTTAACAAATTAGATGAATATGATTTTTTGATAAATTGAGATTTAACCAACTTTAATAAACAATCCGCTGAAGATAAAATCGGTAAACACGAATCAATCCAAATAAAATGAACAGATACAATTAATAGTTCAATTACTTTTAGCAATTAAAAATATTTCTGAAATTGCATACTAATAAATATGTTGTCGAGCCAATATTAAAAGCAGAACAATAATTTTTCGAAATAACAAATGAAACACCTAAAAAATATTATTCTACTTGTTGCTTTCTTTTCTTGCTTTCCTGCTTTGGGACAGGAAGAAAACGAGAAACTAGTTTATGTTTTCAGCATCAATCAGGAGATAACAAAAGCCACCTGGAGACAAACACAGCAAGCATTTCGGGCTGCAGACACTCTGGACGCCGATCTTTTTCTAATTCACATGAATACATACGGAGGAACAGTTCTAGATGCAGATTCAATCCGGACAAAAATTCTACAAAGCAAAATTCCTGTTTTTGTTTTTATCGATAACAATGCAGCATCTGCCGGCGCATTGATTTCAATTGCCTGTGACAGCATATACATGCGACCGGGAGGAAGCATTGGTGCAGCAACCGTTGTCAATCAAACCGGTCAAGCCATGCCCGACAAATATCAGAGTTACATGCGTTCAACAATGCGCGCAACCGCAGAAGCACACGGAAAAGATACAATTATTTCGAGTGGCGACACAATTTACCAGTGGCGACGTGATCCTAAAATTGCAGAAGCCATGGTTGACGACAGAGTATTTATAGAAGGACTAATTGATACCGGCAAAGTATTAACTTTTACACCAACCGAAGCAATTGAAAATGGCTATTGTGAAGGAACTGCAGAAACCATAGAAGATGTGTTAAACCAGATTGGTATAAAAGAATACAATATTGTCAAATATGAGCCTAGCTGGATTGAGAGAATCATTGGTTGGCTCGTCCACCCTGTTATTTCAGGTATTTTAATAATGGCAATCATCGGAGGAATTTATTTTGAAATGCAATCACCGGGAATCGGATTTCCGCTCGGAGTTGCCATCCTGGCTGCTGTGGCCTATTTTGCTCCTCTGTATCTCGAAGGATTAGCTGCCAATTGGGAAATTGTGGTTTTTATTTTGGGAATAATTTTGGTTGCCGTGGAAATATTTATAATTCCAGGCTTTGGAGTCGCCGGCATACTTGGAGTTCTATTTATTTTTGTTGGATTAGTACTGAGCCTTATCGACAATGTAAATTTTGAATTTGAACATGTTGAATTGCGCGGAGTCGGAATAGCAGTAACAACGGTTGTGCTTGGAATTTTTGGTGGTTTTGTTCTGGCACTTTATCTTGGAAACAGAATATTTTCAGCAAATTCAGGCCCGTTTAAAAATATGGCATTAAAAACGGTTCAAAACAAAAGCGAAGGATACCTCAGTGTTGAAAACTCGTTTCTCGCCTTAAAAGGAAAAACAGGTACTTCAAAAACAGTTTTACGCCCGGGAGGTAAAGTTCTTGTTGACAATGAAGTCTACGATGCAATTGCAGAAAACGGTTTTATTGACAGAGATGAAAAAATAATTATCACAAAAGTTGAAGCAACTCAATTGTATGTGGAAAAAACAGAAGAGTAATCTTATCTTTTTAATCCAGAATCGTTCCGGATAAAAACAAAAAGGCAAGCCTGGGACTACTGGTTATTTTGAAAAAATCAGATTTACCATAGACCAAAAGGATGTTATTGACAAAAAAGCAGAAACAATCTATGCTTCTGCTTGTATATAATTCTTTAATTTTCTGTCTTACTGCTCTAAAAAATCAGCAACAACTTTCCTCAGTTCGTCTCCCCTCTTATTTTTTGCAATTATCTTTCCATTCTTGTCGACCAATAAACTAGATGGAATTGAATTCACAGCATATAATTGCGCAGCTGAATTTTGCCAGTATGACAAATCAGAAACATGCTGCCAGGTCAAATCGTCGTCTTTGATAGCTTTCTGCCAGTCCTCCTTTGTTCTGTCCAGCGAAACTCCGAAGACATTAAAACCTTTATCTTTATATGAGTTGTACACTGAAACCACATTGGGATTTTCGGCCCTGCACGGACCACACCACGCAGCCCAAAAATCAAGAAGTGTCAATTCATTTTGCGAATATACATCAGAAAAGCGCACTGGATTTCCTTCCGGATCATTTTGAGTAAAATCAGGTGCGATCTGACCAACAGCAACCGTTTTTAGTTTTTCTATCCGCTCCTTAAGACCAATAATACTTGGCACTGAGTCCAGCTTTGGATCCAACACCTCAACCATCTCAACCAACTCATCCAAGTCTTTCGAATACTGAACATTTGAGATAAAATACGGTGTTACATATGAACCCGGATTATTTTTAATAAAATCATCCTGCATTTGATTTGCTCTTTCATAAATCTCATTTACCTTATCCATCAATTCTTCAGCTTTTGCAGTATCTCGCTGCATCAACGATTCCCGTGACTGCTGATAAAGAGCCATGTATTCATTAGAAAGCTCCTTTATCTGCTTATCTATTTCTTTATACTCATCATGCGTTTTTGAACCGGTCACCTGAACATTATCCAATGAATCAACCGCCCCAGTTACTGTCATTTTAGAATTCTCAACAAAAATCAACATCTTATTTCTTTGTCCCAAAAATGACAGGTAATAATCTCCTGGTCGCTCCACTTCCCCCTTCAACACAGCCACTCCGTTAACAACATTTGCTGTATCAACAGAAATCCAGGCATCTGTTCCACGTTGTTCCAACAGCATTTGGCCTTCCGCACCGTTAATATCCACTGTTATCTCAAAACCTTTTTGTTGAGTGCAGGCAAAAATCACACTTCCTAAAACCAAAATCCAAATTTTTTTCATAATAATTATTATTTTGTTATTTTATACTTTCTATACGAACCCTTTCTATTTGTCTTTCAAACAACTAAAATATAACTTAAAACCAATTAAAATTGATAAATGAGTTTTTTTTGAATAAGATTTGAATAATTTCTCTTCTCGTTCTTAATTTGTAGTTGAAATGAATAATTTAAAAAATATTTTAATTGTAAACAGTGCTGAACCGGGAATCAGAGAATTCACAGTCCCACTGGAAAAAATTGTTCAGAAAGCAGGTCTGAATACTGTAACGATAGAATACAAGGATTGTATAAACTTTAATCTCAAAAAAACAAAAGGAGTTATTATTTCAGGATCACCACAAGGAAATGACATTGTTGAACACCATCTTCCCTATTTTGAATGGCTAAAAAGTTACAAACAGCCCATACTGGGTATTTGCGCCGGACATCACATTACAGCTTTTATGAATGGCGCAAAAATATTAAGAAGCAAAGAACCGGAATCAGGTGACTTTTTAGTCAAAATTATCAAAGAGGACGAGCTGCTCATCAACCTCCCGGGTGAACTAAAAGTAAAACAAATGCACAACGATTCCGTAACACTACCGGATAACTTTGACTTATTGGCTACTTCAAAAACATGTAAAAACCAACTAATGAGACACAAAAAGTATCAATGGTACACTTGTCAATTTCACCCGGAGTATTACAACCACGACCTGATAGAAAATTTCCTGGAGATATGTAAAAAAACTGCCGTCTGAAAAACAGACGGCAGTTATACATTTAAACTATTTCATCCTATTTTTTAATATCGTCAAATAATGCTCCTTTTGAATGAACATTACTTACAGCCCGGCCTGAAGGATCCGCATTTCCCTGAAAAGCTGCATCCCAAAGCAAGGCAGTTTCAGTACTGCACGCAATTGATGGAACGGAAGGAACACACGATGCCGCCTGATCCGACGGAAAATGTTCGCTAAAAATTGATCGATACATATACTCTTCTTTATTCATTGGTGTATTCACAGGAAAGCGATACTTCGCATTGGCCATCATTTCATTTGTAACCTGCTCGCCTGCAATCTTTTTCAGTGTATCAATCCATCCATATCCAACGCCATCTGAGAATTGTTCCTTTTGTCTCCACGCAACACTTTCCGGCAAAATATTTTCAAAACCTTTCCTCAGACACCATTTTTCCATTTTACCATCCTTTGCCATTTTTTGCTCCGGATTAAAACGCATTGCCACATCAATAAACTCCTTATCCAAAAAAGGCACACGACCTTCAACTCCCCAAGCGGCCAGGGATTTATTTGCGCGCAAACAATCATATTGATGCAACCTGCTTACTTTCCTCACACTTTCATTGTGAAATTCTTCTGCATTTGGTGCTTTGTGAAAATACAGATAGCCACCAAAAATCTCATCTGCTCCTTCGCCGGTAAGTACCATTTTTATCCCCATCGATTTGATTACACGCGCAAGCATGTACATTGGAGTTGATGCACGCACCGTTGTAACATCATAGGTTTCAATATGATAAATCACATCCCGAATAGCATCCAAACCTTCCTGAATCGTATAATGAATTTCGTGATGAACAGTACCAATATAATCAGCAACTTTTTTTGCTGCCTCAAGATCCGGTGAACCTTCCAAGCCAATTACAAACGAATGTAACTGAGGCCACCATGCATCTTTTTCATCACCATCTTCAACTCTCTTACCTGAATATTTTTTTGCTAAAGCCGATGTTATTGAAGAATCCAGACCACCCGAAAGCAGAACTCCGTATGGAACATCAGACATCAACTGACGATGAACTGCATCCTCAAGCGACTTGGCAAGCTCACCTATATCTGCCGGATTATCTTTTACATTTTCATATTCTGTCCACTCCCTGTTGTACCAACGCTTCACTTCTCCATCTTTACTGTATAAATAATGTGCTGGTGGAAATTCCTGAATTTTGGTGCAATACCCTTCTAACGATTTTAATTCGGAGCCAACATAAAAATTACCAAATTTATCCCACCCCATATACAGCGGAATAATTCCAATATGGTCGCGGGCAATCAAATAAGCATCCTCTTCTTCATCGTATAAAGCAAAAGCAAAAATCCCATTCATTTCATCCAAAAATTTTTCCTTTTTATCCCGATACAAAGCCAGAATCACCTCACAATCAGAACCAGTAAGAAAATCATATTTCCCCTCATATTTTCTACGAATCTCGCGGTGATTATAGATTTCGCCATTTACTCCTAAAATTAACTTTCCATCCTTACTATACAATGGTTGTCCTCCCGATTCGGGATCAACAATGGAAAGTCTCTCATGCGCAATTATCGCTTTATCTCCGCAATAAATACCTGACCAATCGGGTCCGCGATGACGAACTTTTTTTGACATCTCCAAAACACTTGGTCTCAAAGTCTGAGCGTCAGTTTTTAAATCAAACGCACCTATTATTCCACACATGCTATTTAAAATTTATTTTATCAAATTTAATTTCTCGCCAAAAATAATCACTTTGTTAATATTTCAAAATATTTATTGACACTTTTCCATCATTAATAACACAAACAATACAAAATAAAATTTTTAATGGCATTTCAACATCTTTTTTACAAAAAGACATTTTTTTCTCTGGCACCCCATTCTATTCAGGTCGTTTCTCTAAAATAGATAAAAATTTTCAAGTCCCCCTTTCTCCTACCCCCCCTGATAACAATTTTATGTATTTTTTTCGACACCAGTAGCAATCAAAGAAATTACCATTTTTTCGAAAATTGCCTACAAAAATTTAAAATCTATTTTATAAACAAATTTCTACAATCCTATATCTTAAAACTCTTTTTATAATCAAATTCAATTTTGGAAGGCTTATTAGCTCATTTCACGTTAAGAACAGCGTTATAATATTTTACTCAAACATATATCAATCTCATTACCAGAGGCTTATTTTACAATAAAATGATTCAACAAACCCCCTCCACCAAAACGTAACTTATACAATATCAGAAACTTAATATTACCAATATGTTAAATCGGTACAATATCTGTAAAAACAAAAATCTTCTTCCAGCAGCATTCATAATTTTATTCGAAGAATTAGAGAAAACAGAAGTATATCTGTATAAAATATGATTATTAAGTGAATAAGACATTCTACTTGTTGAAGTAGATGCAATTAATGGTTTAGTTTGTAAGCCTTGCTGTTGAGCAAGGCTTCTCTTTTTATTTCAAATTCATAATTTCGTCTCCAAACGCGATGGTTTCGTTCAAAACTTCGTTAACACATCCTGAACTCAGCTCGCAAGCAATAACATGATCACCTGCCTCAGGAAAAGCCTTCCTGACTTTTCTATCCGCAGTAGTTCCCAGCTGTTCGAACATCTTTAACATTGCGCTTACCTTAACTGTTTTATCCTGATTATTTTCATCCTTATAATAGTATCCCAGAAAGACAGGAGCCGTAACATTTTTATAGGTTTCCTTTTTCATGGTTGCTTCTACCAATTGTTGCAAATAGACCAATGCTTCCACTCTGTATCTGCAATCCCAGTACTGACATTCTTTTGAACCAAAATCCTGATTTGTAACCCTGTATTTTCCTTCATTAACTTTTCTTCCTATTTGCAGCCCCCAGGGTTTTGACAAAATAAATGCAGCATTATTATTTATCCTGATGTTGGGAGAATAGAGAATTAAGCCTTCAACATATTCAGGAAAATCAGCCGCTAACTTCAAAGCCAATGTTCCACCTGTTGAAGTGCTCATTATTATCACCTTTTTCCCAATACTCCGCGCCACCATCAATGCATTTTTCGCTGACTCCCAAATCCGAACAGGAGTCATATCAATCAAAGGATCTTCTGTTTCAATACCATGCGAAGCAAGACGTGGAATGTATAAATTAAAACCAAAATGTTTTGCAAAATTTACATGAGTTGGGTAACCTTCATACCACGATGCTGAAAAACCATGAAGATACAGTACTGCATATTCAGTTCTCTCACGGGCAGAGTCGTTTGCCCAGAATATGCGGGATTCATTATCCGGTTTTAATGTAAGTCCTTCATCATTTTTTCTTACATAATCATCAACGGTTGACAAGCTTGCAGAAATCGAGGGTAAATTTTTGTTTAGGTCCGGCTTTGGAGGTTTGGGGCCTAAAAGATAAACTACAATGAGCAATAGGAACAAAATTCCTAAAAAGCGTTTAAATCGTTTCATGAACATCTATTTTTGGCATTAAATTACGACTAAAAATTCCTTCCCCAAATAAACGGGGCAAAATTCCTTTCTAAAATTTAATAGTTAACTGAACTGGTTTTGAAATCTGCTCATCGATAAAATTTGAGAGCGTTAAACCCATTAAACGTATTCCTTTTTCAAAATTCTCGCCCGAAAATAAAAGCTGGTCACTTTCCGTTACTAACTGCTCTTTGGATACAAAATAGTCCTGAACCGTGTGACTCCTGGTGTGTTGTTCAAAATCGGAATATTTGTATTTAAGTGTTAATGTTTTTGCTTTGGCTTTTGTTCGTTCATAACGTCCCCACAAAATATCGGCAATTTTTAGCATTTCGGTTTCCAACTCTTCATCTTCAAACAAATCGGTGAAAAAAGTTTGCTCGGCACCAACCGATTTTCTTTCTCTTGAAGGCTGCACTTGTCGATGGTCCTCTCCCCTGCAAATTTCATAATAGTAATTTCCGGCTTTACCAAATAAACGCGTCAGTTCCAGTCGGTCAATTCTTTTGAGATCACGGCCAAACCAAATACCCATATTATTAAGTTTTGCCGCTGTAACTTTTCCTATCCCGAAGAATTTGCGCACCTCCAAATCATCAATAAAAGCCTGTGCATCTTTTGGCGTAACCACAAAAAGCCCGTTGGGTTTATTTACATCGGAGGCTACTTTTGCAAGGAATTTATTATATGAAACTCCGGCGGAAGCGATTAACTGTGTTTCTTCCAGAATTCGTTGCTTTATTTCCTTGGCGATAAGTGTTGCCGATGGTTTTCCCTTTTTGGCATAAGTAACATCCAGATAAGCCTCGTCGAGCGAAAGTGGTTCTACCAAATCAGTATATTCAAAAAAAATCTCCCGAATCTGATTGGAAACTTCTTTATACCGATGGAAACGTGGTTTTACAAAAATAAGATCAGGACATTTCCTTTTGGCCACCCGGGAAGATAACGCTGATCGAACTCCATATTTTCGGGCTTCATAACTGGCTGCCGCCACTACTCCCCTGTCGCTCGATCCACCAACTGCCACGGGTTTTCCTTTCAGCTCCGGGTTATCCCGCTGTTCAACAGATGCATAAAACGCATCCATGTCGATGTGAATTATTTTACGGTTTATTGACAAGCCTTTAAATATTCTCCGGTAAAAATTTTTGAAATCTACATTGTTAAAAAAACAATTCCTCAATAAAAATAAGAGTTTAAAATATTATCTACGCTGTGTTTTCTTATTAACCTTTTCCAGATAATTTGTAGGTGTCTCCCCGGCAATCTCTTTAAAAACACGGTAAAATGTGGAACGGGCTTTAAATCCTGATTTAGAAATGACTGATTCTATAACATAATTGTCAGGAAGTTCTGTCAACAGCTGCTTACTTCTTTCTATTCGAAAATAGTTTACAAACATGTAAAAATTTTCAGAACCTTGTTCTCTTATAATTTGAGAGAGTTTATTTTTTGAAATATTCAGGCTATCGGCCAAATCCTTGAACGAAAGTTCCGGGTTTAAATAAAACTCGTTTTCCAAAAATTTTTCTAAAATTTCATTGAATTCGTCCTCTTTTGCTGAAGTCTTAACAAATTGGATATCACCTTTATCCATAACACTACTCCCTTGCTGAGAAAAAGAAGTAGATAACTCGCCTTGCTGCAGTGCATGGATAAAAAAGAAAAATGCATAAAAAATGAGAAAAATATAAAACAGTACGAGTACGATAGACGAGCTATAAATTCCCAACAAGCCAAATCCTTCAAAAAAAACTTCGAAAGGCATCATGAATACCACCCATCTAATCCATACAGCATTTGTGTTCTTCAGTAACGAAGAATTCTTTTTAATCGTTTTTATGTAACTTTTATATAATCTGTAAATTAAAAAAGGATAGATAAAAGCTTGTAAAAACAAAAAGACACGACATGTAACGGCCAAAATATTATGGCGGGGACTATCTTCCCATATCATCCGAACAGAAGATTTTAAGGTCTCATCACTCTGTCCTACAATATCAGAAGCATGCCCGGGAACCAAAATCAATGCGAGAACAATATTTACAAATAAAGGGATAAAATGCCATAAGTCTTTTTTTCCAATCCTTTTATCTTGTTCCGACAATTTTTCAAGATATAAATATGTAAGCGGTATTAAAGATACACGCAAAGGCCCTGTCAAATATGCGGTCCACGATATATCGGCATGAAACATAAGTAGAGCCGGACCGACAGAAAGTAATCCCCGGAAAAAAAAAGATAAGTATAAATAAAACAGCCCTTTCTTTTTTTGTATTCTGCCAACCGTAAAAAGAAGTACCGTAAAAGAGAAATACAGTACCAGCAAAATCATAAAAAAAACAGCAACTACGGAATTCATTCTAATTTATCTTGCTTTTTAGTGTGCTAACAAAAATGTAAAATTTGTTCATAGAACTCTACATAAAAATAAAAAGGTTTTACTTAAGTAATCAACAATTTTAAAGACAACACCCACCGCCACCACATAAAACCATGATAATCAACAATTTTAAATACCAGCTACGATTATTGAGACATGTTTAAATATTTAGTGAGACACACAAAATTTGCATACAATTCTAGCTTGTTTCATCTTTAATTCTGTTAAAAGCAAACCTTTTTTATAGTCTACAAAACCAAAATCGGAATAATGAAATTATACTATCTCCAATTCATCGTTTTCTTTTTGATTATTCAATGTAATACTTTTGCCCAAACAGCAATAGCGCCGTTAGGAGACGGTTCAACGAACAATCCTTACCAGATTGCGTCGCTGGAAAACCTGTACTGGATTTCACAAAATTATGACCAGTGGGACAAAAACTATATACAAAATTCAAATATCGATGCCTCTTCTACCCAAAATTGGACAAATGGCTTTACCCCAATCGGCAATTCCGACCGGTATTTTACGGGGACATACGACGGACAGGATTATACCATCAATAACTTAAGCATAAGTAATCAAACCTACTACAGTGGTTTATTTGGCCAGGCAGAAAATGCATCATTCAGCCGGATTGGACTGACAAATGTGGATATTGAAGGAAGAGCATGTGGCTCTTTAGCTTCACAGATAACCGGATGCCATGTTTATAAATGCTATTCTACAGGTTCAATATTAGGCAGCAGTGGGGGAGGATTACTAGGGACAATCTATAATTCATCATTGGTGAATTGTTACAGCGAATGTAACTTCAACAGTTCAAATGAATCATCCAGTAGTAGTGTCTATTTAGGAGGATTGGCCTCATCAATAACATCTTCAACATTAATAAGATGCCATAGTAAAGGGAAAGTTTCCCCTTCCTCCAGGGGTACGATGTATTTGGGGGGATTTGCAGGATCCGTTTCATCCAGTACTATTGACAACTGTTACAGCACATCTGAAGTAGGTACATCACATAGGTCCTATGGAGGGGGTTTTATTGCTTATGCCAAGAATAATGTTATAACCAACTGTTATTCGACAGGAAAAATCTCTGGAAGCAATGTGAGGGCTGTTAGTAGTTTTATTGGCTATAATGGGGCAGGTAGCAGTGTTGCAAATTGTTACTGTTCGGGGAGGTTAACTTATACTTACACATCTGACAAATATGGTTTTATTTACGAAAATTATTCTACCCTGGTAAGCAATAACTTTTACGACAGAAATATGGTAGGATGGAGCACGGGGATTGGCGGAGGAGTTACTACTGGGGTTATAGCCCTGACAACAACAGAGATGAAAACAAAGTCGAATTTTACAGATGCAGGATGGGACTTTGCCGGCGAAACAGCCAATGGAAGCAACGATTACTGGGAAATGGACAGTGAAACAAATAACGGCTACCCATTTTTAAGTTATACGGAAGACCTGCAAACGGCACCGGAAATTCAGACCGGAATTTCGGTTGAAACCGATGATAGTTTAATTTTTACGATTAACCTGCTCAGGGGTGATGGGGAAAAGGTAGTTGTTTTTATGAAAGAAACATCATCAGGAAACATCATCCCCGATGATAATACAACTTATACGGGAGATACAGATTTTCGCAACGGCACCCAATTGGGCGATGGATGGTTTTGCATTTACAACGGCATAGATGTGGATGTAACAATTGCAGGCTTAAAAAAAAATACCGGTTACACAATACAGGCATTCGAATACATGGGGGAACCGGGAAACGAAGTATATCTGAAAACAACCACCTCAGAAAACCCCTTTACTTTTAACACCGGGAGAGCTTTTTTTGCCGGGGGCAATGGTTCCGAAGAAAATCCGTACCAAGTACAAAATCTGTGGCATTTAAACAATGTGCGGAAATTTTTGAATGCCAATTATATCCAAACTGCCAACATAGATGCTTCATCAACAAATTCATGGAATAGTGGAAAAGGATGGGAACCAATCGGAGATTCAAACGACAAATTTTGTGGTTCATACAACGGACAGGGATACTCAATTGACAGCTTATTTATTAACCGCCCCAACGAGAATAATATCGGTCTCTTCGGAAATTACTATTTTATCGGAGATGATACAGGAATACTTAAAAACTTAAAAGTAACCGGGTGTAAAGTTACAGGGTATCAATATGTGGGAATATTATGCGGACGTGCCGATGGAGTGGATATTACAAATTGTCAGGTATCAGGTGAGTTAACCGGGGAAAAATATACCGGTGGATTGGCAGGCTATTACTATTCCAAATACGAGGGAGTTTTTCAAAGTTCGGCCAATGTAATTTTAAATTCCGATAGTGAATATACCGGCGGGTTATTTGGCCAGATCAGAAGTTCTGCCATTAGAGCATGTTATGCCAGAGTATCTTCTAACAGTTCAGCATCTTACGGAGGATTGGCTGGTTATATGGATGATAACACTGTGGTTGATTGTTATGCCACGGGGGTATGTTTGACCGGCGGATTGGTAAGCCCGGCATCCTCTGCCGCACATGATAATACTTTTGAGAATTGCTATTCAAATCTTTTTGGGGGAACAAAAACATATTTAACGGGCACATATTCATTTAATCAGAATACAAGAATTAACTATTATTACGATGAAGCCCTCACATTTTCGGTTTTGGCAGGGAAAAGCTCACCTGAAATGAAAATGGTTGACACTTATTCCAACTGGGATATTGACGACACCGGAAATGCCACCTGGACCATCAACAAAAACAACAACGGCTATCCTTACCTCTCATGGCAACAAGATGTAAAAACACCGACTGAATATTTTGCCGGGGGTGATGGTTCTGTGGCAAATCCTTATCAAGTGGCAACGGCACAGCAATTGCATAATGTATATCATTATCCCGATGCCCATTTTATCCAAACCGCCGACATCAATCTTAATGTTTTTCCTTTTAACCAGGAAGGCGGTTGGCTGCCCATTGGTAACGAAGACTATATTTTTAACGGGACTTACAACGGAAACGGATATACAATCGATAGTTTAATGATTAGCGTTAGCGATGACAGACAAACCGAATATTTTGGGCTGTTTGGGTATGCAGGGGCTGCCACTTTAAAAAACATTAAACTCACCAATATTGAGATTGATATGTCCAGTCATTACCAATCAAGTAATAGCCTTTACACAGGAGGATTGGCAGGATACGTGCTGGGAACAAATGGACAGTATGCCGAAATATCCAATTGTAATATAGCCGGAACAGTAAATAATACTTTTTATCCGTACTCCTATACCGGTGGAGTAATTTCTTCTGCGAGATACCTCAATGTAAAACAAACATCGTTTAAAGGAACGGTTATCTCAAGGTATGCAGCGGGTTTCGCTTATTCGTTATATTACTCAAATATAAACGAAAGTTGTGTTAAGGCTGAAATAACCAGTTCTTCCAAAGATGGGGTAGGTTTTTGTGGTAGTTTAAATAACTCAGCCGTCAGTAATTGTTATGTGACCGGCAGTTTTACCGAAGACAGCGACAGAAACTCCTATGGATTTAATGCTGGAAGTAAATCCTCTCTGACTAATTGTTACGCAGCCATGTCTGTTGCGACAGGAAATTTTTATGGATATAATTCTTCTGATAGTTTAACAGCTTGTTTTTGGGACACCGAATTAGGTAACAACACCGAAGTCGTTCAGGGCATTGGCCTCAGTACCAAATTTATGACTACAAAATCTACGTTCCTAAGTTACAAATGGAACTTTGATTCTATATGGGGAATAAACGGAGACGAAAACAACGGCTATCCCTTTCTTCAGTTTGAGGGATCCACCAATTCTGCGGACACGCTTCTCTTTGCTGGTGGCGATGGCTCCAAAGGTAACCCCTACCTGATTGCTACCCCCCTTCAACTTTACAATGTGCGCAACGACTTGAAGGCTCACTATCGCCAGGTTGCTGATATCGATCTGAGTGTTTACCCTAACTGGCTGCCCATTGGTGGTAATAATAACCCGTTTAAAGGAACATACGATGGCAACGGTTTTACAATAAGTAATCTTACTATTGAGAGTAATCCAACACAATATGCAGGGCTTTTTTCTTATACTGATTCCGCTAAAGTTTACAACATCCGCCTGGATAGCCTGACCATAATTAATGTTGAGGTTTATTCAGGGGGCTTAACCGGATATGCCAATGCAAGTACTTTTACCGATATTGTTATATCAAACGACAGTATCAACAACAATTGTACATCCGGCGGGGTGGCAGGGTATTCCGTTAACTCTGCTTATAATCGATGCTCCACTAACGGATATATTGAGAACGTATCGCGCAGTTATTATAGTGAAGGTGCCGGAGGGTTGATTGGCTATAGCACAGCTGATACAATACACGATTGCCATTCATCTGCAATTGTTTCAGGTTATAGTTATATAGGAGGACTTATTGGACATGTTTTAGAAGGAAAAATTACCAATAGTTCCGCAACCGGAAACATTCGACCATCGTCATCTACGTCGGGAGGATTTATCGGTTATAGCAAAGATTGTAATATTTCTTTCTGCTTTGCATCTGGAGATATTATTACAGATGAAACGAAATTAAGCTATGCAGGCGGATTTGTCGGCCGGATGAATAGCGGGAACCTAGCAAAAAACTGTTATGCCACCGGAAATCTAAATTCAGGAACCTCCTACAACAATGCTTATATTGGCGGCTTTTGCGGATCTGGTTCTACAGACACATTGTACAACTGTTATTCCGTAGGTTATGTATTAGGTAGCAATAGTTATAATTCAACAACCCAGGGGTTTATCGGAAGTAGTGGCTTCTACGGAGAACAATATAATTGTTTTTTCGACAAAACAACTTCAGGTAAAAGCTATGATGGAGGAAGTGCTACAGGCAAAACAACAGACGAAATGCAAGAGTCGGCAATCTACCTCCGCGCCGGATGGGACTTTTTAAATGAAACAGCTAATGGCAACAATGATTATTGGGGAATTAACAAAACTGAAAATGACGAATATCCGTTTTTGGCATGGCAGGGATATGTAAATATTCCCAGAGACAGCCGTTTTTACGTAAAACATGATGCGGGGGGAGCTGCTAATGGCAAATCGTGGATTAATGCTTTTACAAGTCTTACCATCGCTTTAACTTATGTAGTGCCCGGCGATACCATTTGGGTGGCAGAGGGGACTTATTCACCGGACGGCACTGCTACTTACAGGAATTTTTCTCTTAGCGACGGAATAACACTGCTTGGGGGTTTTGAAGGAACAGAAACTGTCCCAAAACAGAGAGATTGGGACGAGCATCAGGTTATTCTTACAGGAGGAACGCGATCTGTCGTATATATGAACAATATCTCTGCCTGTACTATAGATGGGTTTACTATTCGTTCCGGTGTAAACAACTATTCTAATGATTATGGTGGCGGTGGAATATACAAATACAATGGAAGCGGTACTTTTATAATAAGAAACTGCACGTTCAAAGAAAATACAGCAGAACAAGGAGGGGCTGTTTGTCAATACAATACAAGACGAAGGGATATTACTGCTACCAAAATGGTGTTGGAAAACTGCATTTTCATTCAAAATAGCACAACCACAACTAGCTACAAATACTATGGCGGGGCTGTTGCCAATATTTCGGAATATTCTGACTCTGCTAAAATGGTAATGCGAAATTGCCTTTTTACAGAAAACAAAGCTTATAAAGCGAGTGCTGTTTATAGCATTGGTTCAAATTCCAATTTAAAAATTATTAACAGTACATTTTACAATAACTTTTCAGGTAATAGTACGCTTGATAGCTACAATACCACAATTATAAATTCCATTTTCTATGCAAACTCTTTTTCATCAACCTCAGGGCGTGATATTTACAAAAACAATTCGAATGAATTCAGTGTATCGTATAGCAACATAGAAGGAAGCGGAGGTAGCGATAACTGGGACTCTGATTATGGTACCGATGACGGCAACAACATAGACAAAGATCCTTTCTGGACAGATGCAGATAACGACGATTTAAACCCGACAAAATATTCGTGGTGTGTTGATACCGGCACGCCCGACACCACCGGTTTGAACCTGCCTGAAACAGACCTGAAAGGGAATCCCCGTATTTATCAGGGAAATTCATTACGTGTAGATATGGGCGCCTATGAGTGTCAGAACGATCGAAATTACGCGCCTTACCCCCCAGCAAACAACGTAACTTTTTCAGAAAGTACCGATAGTACCATGCGTATTTCGTGGTCTCCGGGTGAAGGCGACCAATTTCTTGTTTTCCTAAGTGCCGACACAACCAGATTTGCTTCCCCTGAAAACAATAAAAGCTATCTTTCCAACACACAATTCCTACAGGGAGATCAAATTGAAAACTCCGGATGGTATGCCGTGTACGATGGCGCTGATACTACTTTTATCGTAACAGGTCTTGATACAGCTGTTAATTACAAGGCACATGTTATAGCGCATTACACCGGGAAACTGGTTTACAATTGCGACTCAGCAAGTGGTAATCCGGCAATATCAACCCGATGCGTCACAAATAATAATAACTCAGGAGCAGGATCGTTGAACCAGGCAATTGAGGAAGCAAGATCCGGGGCAAAAACCATTTGTTTCAACTTGCCGGAAGGAAAAGACACAATCGTATTAAGTGAACAAATTGAACTTAGAAAAGCCGTTACTTTTGAAGGAAGAAACCGCTCAGGAAGCGGAACAAATATAACCATAACTGTTCCCGAACCCGGGGTGTCAACCTGGAGAGCATTCTATGTTCGTACCACCTGCACCATAAAAAACATGACAATTACGGGAGGTTCAGTCAACAACGGAGGGGCAATGTATATTTATAGTGGTAAAACCACCCTTAAGAATGTAACTGTTTCCAATTCCAAATCAACACAAAATGGTGGTGGAATATATGCAAACAGTGATTTAATTCTTGAAAATTGCAAAGTTGTTGGAAACACAGCCAGTTCCGTAGGCGGCGGGATATTTAACCGAGATTATCTTTATATAATCAATAGCTCAGTAAGTAATAATTCATCCAGTTATGGAGCAGGGATTTATAATTCTTCCAATTTGTATATTTACAACACCACTATAAATAAGAATGAAGCATCGGGCTATGGTGGAGGAATTTACAATAACAGTACGATTACAAATTCGAGCAACAATACCATTGTTGAAAATACAGCCAATTTGGGTGGAGGAATCTACAACAGGTACAGAATACGAAAACTGTCATTCAATACCATCAGCAGGAATAAGGCAACTTCAGGAAGCGGTATTTACCAGGATAATTCCAGCAGCGAACTAACTATTCAAAACACGATATTGGCCAATAACTATTCTGAAACAGGGAGAAAGGATGACTATTATGGGAAATATGGTGAGTTAACTGACAATGGTTACAATATTATAGGAAGTCAGGATTATTATCCATCTTCTTCCTCTCCAAAATTTACACTGTCTTCCAACGAAAATATTTATCACCAGGGAACGATATGGAAAAAGGGAACAGAAAAATTAAACAACCAAAAGTTAGGCTTGGATTCTGTTTTAACCGACAACGGAGGGGCAACATTCACGCTGACCCTTTCCGACAGCAGTTTTGCTGCGGGTGCTGGTATCACTGATGACAATGTGGCGTATGACCAACGTGGCGTATTACGTACCGAGCCCCCAACAATTGGAGCTTTCGGTATCGAGGGTTCTATTCCGGGTGCCGTCACAAAACCGGCCACCGATATTACCGCCGAGAATATTACATTAAACGGAACCGTAAATCCCAATGGTTATGCAACATCTATCACTTTTGAATATGGAAAAACCGAAAGTTACGGGAATAC
This sequence comes from Maribellus maritimus, assembly GCF_022267315.1. Taxonomy (GTDB): domain Bacteria; phylum Bacteroidota; class Bacteroidia; order Bacteroidales; family Prolixibacteraceae; genus Draconibacterium; species Draconibacterium maritimum. The sequence goes on along the minus strand of NZ_JAIKLE010000043.1, from coordinate 859 downwards.
TATAATTGCTTTGCAAAGTCCGGTTTCCGGTTTTGGGGAAATTGAAATTGCAGAGATAATTTCGGGGCTTGATGCCGATGAAACCTACCACTATAGAATTGTTGCAGAAAATACCATCGGAAAAATATATGGTGAAGATGTAAGTTTTAAAACGGCCCGGCCGGAAATCAGCTTTTTTGGAAATTCAACAGAAATAACTAACGGAGATAACACAACCAATACTTTAAATGGAACAAATTTCGAAAGTATTTTAGTCAATACTCCAAAAACTTTCTCTTTTTTGATAAAAAATTCCGGCACCGGTCCGCTTCAATTAACGGGGACTTCTTTAATCAAAATTATTGGTAGCGACAGCCTCTGTTTTTCAGTATCTAAGTACCCGGCAAAAAGTATTGTCGCAAACGACACGTCTACTTTTGAAATTACATTCACACCAGATACTATTCGTTCATTCTCTGCTTCTTTAAAAATTGAAAATAATGTTCCTGAAAACAATCCGTTTATATTTTCAGTAAGCGGTTCCGGAATTGATACTATCCCCCCCGTTTTTACCGAAACACCACCGAGCAACACATTACAAAGCTGTGATGCTGTAACAGATGCAGTAACCTTAACTGCCACTGACAATTTTGATACTGAAGTGGATATTGATTTTAGTGAAGTCTACTCTGATAGCCTTTGTGATAACAGTTACACCATCACCAGAAAGTGGACAGCTACCGACAACTGCGGAAACAAAACTTCACACACGCAGGTAGTAACTATACAGGATACGATTTCACCGGTATTTGTGGAATCGCTGCCTGCTGACACGACACAAAACTGTGATGCCGTAACAGTCGCAGCCACTTTAACTGCT